>NZ_PTJS01000001.1:1200000-2400000 GCF_002941025.1 Streptomyces sp. QL37
GGCTACCAACACGTACAGAATCGGGATTGACGGTTATGGGACGGGTCACCGAGCGTCGCCGCACCATCCGCATCCGGGACGGAGCGGTCACGACCCGTCCCGACACCCTCGTGGCGGAGGAGCCGCTGGAGATTCGGCTCAACGGCAAGCCGCTCGCCATCACGATGCGCACCCCGGGCGACGACTTCGCGCTCGCGGCGGGCTTCCTGGTGAGCGAGGGCGTGATCGGTGAGGGCTCCGAGGTGCAGTCGATCGTGTACTGCGCGGGAGCGACGGCCGACGGGGTGAACACCTACAACGTGGTGGACGTGAAGCTCGCGCCCGGCGTCGTGGTCCCCGACATCACGCTGGAACGCAACGTCTACACCACCTCGTCCTGCGGACTCTGCGGCAAGGCGAGCCTCGACGCGGTCCGGACCACAACCCGCCACCCCGTCTCCGACACTCCCCCGGTCCGGGTGACGCCCGCGCTGCTCGCCGCGCTCCCCGACCGGCTGCGCGAGGCGCAGCGGGTGTTCGACCGGACCGGGGGTCTGCACGCCGCGGCGCTGTTCTCCCCGGAGGGCGAGCTCCTCGACATCCGGGAGGACGTGGGCCGCCACAACGCGGTCGACAAGCTCGTGGGGCGCGCCCTCACCGACGACCGCCTGCCGCTCTCGCAGGCGATCCTGCTGGTCTCGGGGCGGGCTTCCTTCGAATTGGCGCAGAAGGCGGTGATGGCGGGGATCCCGATGCTGGCGGCGGTCTCGGCGCCGTCGTCGCTGGCCGTGGACCTCGCGGCCGAGAGCGGACTGACTCTCGTCGGCTTCCTGCGGGGGCAGTCCATGAACGTGTACGCGGGTGACCACCGCATCGCCCTCGAGGCGACGGTGGGCCAGGGCTGAGGAGGCCCGCCCGCTGCACGGGGCAGGGGTCCGGCCGACGGGGAGCGCCCCCTGCGCCGGCCGGCCCCTCTCGCAGGTGTCCGACGTCCGGTGGCCAGTGATCGCCGCGGCGGTCGGCAGCCCCATCGGTATCCTGCTGCGAGGAGTCGCGGGTGACAGCATCGTGCGGCGAAGTCGACAGCCGGGGGCAACACGGTGCGCATGTGGAAGACGGCACTCCCGGTCCTCGCTCTGGTGGCGGCGGCAGCGGGATGTTCCTCGTCCGACGATGTGGACGAGCAGCGGCTGACCGGGAAGCGGGAGACCTACTGCACGCAGTTGGGGACGTGGCAGAAGGCCCGGAACGCGGCGGATCCGGACACGCCGGACCCATCCGGCTACGACGAGGTCGGGGCCCTGGCTCAGGACGCCTTTCTCGCGATGCGACCGCTGAAGGATGAGGGCGTCGACGGAGGCCGTACCTTGGGGGAGGCGACGGTGGCGGCGATGACCAAGGGCGACTCCGAGGCGGAAGGCCGTGTCGTGAAGTACTGCGACGATGCCGGCTTCGAGACGCTGACCCGCTGAGGCCGTCCGGTGACCGCGCCTCACCGCTACGTCAGTTCAGCGCCTCGGCCGGAGCAGGGCTGATCTGGGCATCGTCCGGCAGCGGGTCGCGTGAGCGGCGTTTGGCGATCACCGCGCAGACCATCAGCTGCATCTGGTGGAACAGCATCAGGGGCAGCACCGCGAGACTCGCGTGCGCGCCGAACAGGACGCTGGCCATCGGCAGGCCGGCCGCCAGGCTCTTCTTCGACCCGGCGAACTGGATGGCGATCCGGTCCTCCCGTCCGAAGCCCAGCCGCTTGGCGCCGTACCAGCTCAGCGCGAGCATCAGGGCCAGCAGCACGGCCTCGGCGCCGAGCAGCGCGCCGAGCCGGAGGGGGGTGACCTGGTGCCAGATTCCGGCCACCATGCCCTCGCTGAAGGCCGTGTAGACGACGAGCAGGATCGAGCCGCGGTCGACGTATCCCAGCACCTTGCGGTGACGGCCGATGAATCCTCCGACCCAGCGGCGCAGCAGCTGGCCGGCGAGGAAGGGCACCAGCAGCTGGAGGACGATCTTCACCAGGCTGTCCGCGGAGAACCCTCCCCCGCTCCCGCCGAGCAGCACCGCTGCCAGCAGCGGCGTGAGCACGATCCCGGCGATGCTGGAGAAGGAGCCGGCGCAGATGGCCGCCGGCACGTTGCCGCGGGCGATCGAGGTGAAGGCGATCGAGGACTGGATCGTCGAGGGGACCAGGCACAGGAAGAGGAAGCCGTCCTGGAGCTGTGGGGTCAGCACGTACGGCACCAGGCCGTGGCTGGCGAGTCCGAGCAGCGGGAAGACGAGGAAGGTGCAGACCAGGACGGTGAGGTGGAGTCGCCAGTGCTTCAGGCCGTCGAGCGCCTCGGCGGTCGAGAGGCGGGCTCCGTAGAGGAAGAAGAGCAGGGCCACCGCTCCGGTCGACGCGCCGCCCGCCACGTCCGCCCCGGTGCCGGAGACGGGCAGCAGCGCCGCGAGTACCACCGTGCCGATCAGCGCCAGGATGTAGAGGTCGACCGGCAGCCAGGACGGCAGCGCGGGGATACGGCGGCTGGTGCGGCGGCTCATGTGCTCCGTGCTCTCTCGGTGGAATCGTGCCCTCCCCATCGTGCTCCCGAACGCCGCGATCGGGAATCCCGTACACCGCACTGACTGTCATCATGATTCGCGATAGCCTCGGCCCCATGTACGACCCCGTCCAGCTCCGCACCTTCCTGGCCGTCGCCCAGACCCTGAGCTTCACACAGGCGGCACGCAGGCTCGGCGTCCGTCAGTCCACGGTCAGTCAGCACGTCCGCCGGCTGGAGTCCGAGGCCGGCCGCCAGCTCTTCGACCGGGACACGCACCGGGTCGATCTCACGGAGGACGGCGAGGCCATGCTGGGCTTCGCACGGACGATTCTGCAGGCCAACGAGCGGGCGGCGGCGTTCTTCACCGGCACCAGACTGCGCGGACGGCTGCGTTTCGGGGCCTCCGAGGACTTCGTGCTGACCCGCCTCCCGGAGATCCTGGAGTCATTCCGGCGGGAGCACCCCGAGGTCGAGCTGGAGCTCACGGTGGAGCTGTCCGGCGCGCTGCACCGGCAGCTCGCGGCGGGCCGGCTCGACCTGGTGCTGGCCAAGCGCCGCGTCGGGGACACCCACGGAGAGCTGGTCTGGCAGGACACCCTGGCCTGGATCGGCGCCCCGCAGCTCCGGATCGACCCCGAGCGTCCCCTTCCGCTGATCGCCTTCCCGCCTCCCGGCATCACCAGGGCGCGCGCCCTGGAGGTGCTGGAGGAGCACGGCAGGTCCTGGCGCTTCGCGTGTACGAGTGCGAGCCTGAGCGCTCTCGTGGCGGCGGCCCGTGCCGGTCTCGGGGTGATGGCGCACACCCGGGGGCTCATCCCGCCGGGGCTCGCGCCCGTCCCGCCCCGGGCAGGTCTGCCGGAGCTCGGAGATGTGGACTTCGTGTTGCTGCACGGGCGCCGCAGGGACACCGCCCAGGAGGCGGCGGACGCCCTCGCGGCCGCGATCCTGGCGGGCGGCGACCGTCTCCACCGGGGTCCGGTCATGCCTGCGCACCCGGAATCGGCGTAAGTGCAGCGTACAGATTCGGTGGAGATTCCCGCCCGAGCTACTTACTCCGTGGTCAGAACTCTGCCCGAGCCTTGCCCATCTGGCCCGATTTCTACGGTTGGCATGGCCAGATGCCACGTTTTCCGGAGACTTCGGACCCTCCCGCGGCCTCACGCGGTGAGGTAGCGTCGCGGCGCCGTGCGGAGCGCCACAAGGAGCAGGTCATTGCGCGAGTTCACTGTCCCACCCATGGCCGCTGCCCCTCAAGTCGGCGGTCTTGCCGATACCGTCTTCGACTATGCGGACGAGGACCCCCACCGGACGGCCCTCGGCCGCAAGGACGCGCAGGGCCGATGGCACGACGTGTCGGCGGCCACCTTCCGAGACGAGGTGCTCGCTCTCGCCAAGGGCCTGATCGCGCACGGTGTCCGGTTCGGCGACCGGGTCGCCCTGATGTCCCGCACGCGCTACGAGTGGACCCTCTTCGACTTCGCCCTCTGGGCGGTGGGCGCCCAGTCGGTGCCGATCTACCCGACGTCGTCGGCCGAGCAGGTCCTGTGGATGCTGCACGACGCCGAGGTCGCGGCGGTCATGGTGGAGCACGAGGACCACGCGATGACGATCGGCTCGGTGATAGACCGGCTGCCGAATCTGCGCAGACTCTGGCAGCTGGACGCCGACGTGGTGACCGAGCTCAACGAGGCCGGTGCGCTGGTCGACGACGAGGTCGTCCACCGGCACCGCCGGGCGGTGACCCCCGACTCCGTGGCGACCGTGATCTACACCTCCGGCACGACGGGGCGCCCCAAGGGCTGTGTGATCACGCACTCCCACTTCATGTTCGAGGCCGACACCATGGTCGGCCGCTGGCATCCGGTGTTCCTCTCCAAGCCCGGCGAGGAGGCGGCGACGCTGCTCTTCCTGCCGCTCGCCCATGTCTTCGGCCGCATGGTGGAGATCGCGGCGCTGCGCGGCCGGGTGAAGCTGGCGCACCAGCCGGAGCTGTCCGCGAAGGCGCTGATGCCGGACCTGGTGGCCTTCCGGCCCACCTTCATCCTGGCGGTGCCGTACATCTTCGAGAAGGTCTTCAACGGCGCCCGGCGCAAGGCGGAGGCGGAGGGCCGCGCGGGGGCGTTCGACAAGGCCGTGGACATCGCGGTGAAGTACGCCGAGGCGATGGAGGAGCGGGCCTTCGGCACGGGACCCGGACCGTCCGCCGGGCTGCGGATGCAGCACCAGTTCTTCGACAAGGTGGTCTACCGCAAGGTCCGCGACGCGATGGGCGGCCGGGTGCGGCACGCCATGTCGGGCGGCTCCGGGATGGACCGCCGGCTCGGGCTGTTCTTCGCGGGCGCGGGTGTCACGGTCTACGAGGGTTACGGACTGACCGAGACGACGGCCGCGGCCACGGCCAATCCGCCCGAACGCACCCGCTACGGCACGGTCGGCCAGCCGATCCCCGGTTCCACGGTGCACATCGCACGGGACGGTGAGGTGTGGGTGCACGGGGCCAACGTCTTCTCCGGGTACCTGGGCGACCCCAAGGCCACGGATGCGGTCCTGCACGACGGGTGGCTGGCCACCGGTGACCTGGGCGCGCTCGACGAGGACGGTTATCTGACCATCACCGGGCGCAAGAAGGAGATCCTGGTGACCTCCGGTGGCAAGAGCGTGGCCCCGTCCGGCCTGGAGGAGCGGGTGCGCGCACACCCGCTGGTGGCGCAGTGCATCGTCGTCGGCAACGACAGGCCCTACATCGCGGCTCTGGTCACCGTGGACCACGAGTCGGTGGAGCACTGGCTCGCCATGCAGGGCCGTACGCCGATGCGTCCCGCCGATCTGGTGCGCGACCCCGACCTGGAGATGGAGGTGCGCAGGGCGGTGGTGGCCGCGAACACGGCGGTGTCCCAGGCGGAGTCCATCCGCACCTTCCGCATCCTGGCGCACCAGTTCACCGAGGAGCACGGCCTGCTGACCCCGTCGCTCAAGCTGAAGCGCAAGGCGATCGAGACGGCGTACGCGGCCGAGGTCGACGCTCTGTACCGATGAGCCCGGGGCGCGTCTGACGGCCGGTCAGGGGTGCGCTCCTTCTCCCGTTCACCGGATCGGGGCAGGTGGGAATGGTTAGGCTTTTCCGATCGTTCCCTCTGGGAGTACCCACCCACAACGTAAGGATCGACCGCTCGTGAGCCAGGTCCCCACCATCACCCTCAACAACGGCCTCGAGATGCCGCAGCTCGGCTTCGGTGTCTGGCAGGTGCCTGACGACGAGGCCACGACGGCCGTGGCCACGGCCCTGGAGGCCGGGTACCGGAGCATCGACACCGCCGCGGTCTACGGGAACGAGGCGGGCACGGGCAAGGGCCTCGCCGCCTCGGGTGTGCCCCGCGAGGAGCTGTTCGTCACGACCAAGCTGTGGAACAGCGAGCAGGGCCACGACTCGACGCTGCGCGCCTTCGACGCGTCGCTGGACAAGCTGGGCCTCGACTACGTCGACCTCTACCTCATCCACTGGCCGACGCCGGCCAAGGACGCGTACGTCGACACGTACAAGGCCTTCGAGCGGATCCTCGCCGACGGCCGCGCGAAGGCCATCGGCGTGTCGAACTTCCTGCCGGAGCACCTGGAGCGCCTGATGGGCGAGACCTCGGTCGTCCCCGCGGTCAACCAGATCGAGCTGCACCCGCAGCTCCAGCAGGCCGAGTCCCGTGCCGTCCACGCCGAGCACGGCATCGTCACCGAGGCCTGGTCGCCGCTGGGCTCGGGCAAGGGCCTCCTGGAGGTCCCGACGGTGGTCGCCGTCGCGCACAAGCACGGCCGGAGCCCCGCGCAGGCGGTGCTCCGCTGGCACCTGCAGACCGGCCACGTGGTGATCCCCAAGTCCGTGACGCCGTCGCGGATCGCGGAGAACATCGACGTCTTCGACTTCGAGCTGGACGCCGACGACCTGGCCGCGTTCGCCGCGCTCGACGAGGGCAAGCGCATCGGATCCCACCCGGCCGAGATGAACGCCGGCGCCTGACCGCCGCTCGTCCCCGGCGCCCCCACCGCGCTGTACGCGCGGCGGGGGCGCCGGTGTGCCCCCGCGGCCAGGAGAGCGATCCGCGGGAAACACGGTGGAACCGCGCCGGTCGGGCTGGTTATGGTCGCCGGATGAGTACCCGAACCTTCCGCATCACGGTCCGCGGCGTCTTCGACGGGCTCGGCCCCGACCAGCGGGCCGAGCTCCTGTCCCGTGCCGCGGAGCACGACGTCCTGCGCGCGGCCTTCACCCCCGAGGGACACCTGAGCTACGACCTGGCCGCCCGCTCGGCCTTCACCTTCCGATTCCAGGACTCGGGCGATGCGGAAGAGGACATCCTGGAGGCGACCGAGCGCGCCGAGAACGCGGCGCGGACGTGGCTGTCGGAGCGAGGCTACGGCTACAAGAACCTCAGGAGCAGCGCCGAGGACCTCTCCCAGGCGCCCCTCGGCAAGCGGCAGCGCCGCGCCGCGGCCGGGAAGGACGCCTGACCCTCCCGCCTCAGCCCCGGAGCGGCGTGGGGGCCGGACGCCGGCCCCCACGCCCCGGTTCAGCGGCGGGCGAACCGCAGCGTGACCAGCTCGAACGGGCGCAGTGACAGGCTCAGCCCTTCCTCGGCGAGCACGGGCGCCGTCACGCCGTCCAGCGGTCGCTCCAGCAGGTCGGTGACCGCGACCCCTGCCGCGTCGAACCCGGTGGCGAGGCGGGCCCGGGCCCGGCCCCCGGTGGACTCGTAGAGACGGACGACGAGGTCACCGGGGGCCGGGCCCGGGCCCGCCTCGCCACCGGGTTCGACGCGGCAGGGGTCGCGGTCACCGACCTGCTGGAGCGACCGCTGGACGGCGTGACGGCGCCCGTGCTCGCCGAGGAAGGGCTGAGCCTGTCACTGCGCCCGTTCGAGCTGGTCACGCTGCGGTTCGCCCGCCGCTGAACCGGGGCGTGGGGGCCGGCGTCCGGCCCCCACGCCGCTCCGGGGCTGAGGCGGGGGGGGCAGGCGTCCTTCCCGGCCGCGGCGCGGCGCTGCCGCTTGCCGAGGGGCGCCTGGGAGAGGTCCTCGGCGCTGCTCCTGAGGTTCTTGTAGCCGTAGCCTCGCTCCGACAGCCACGTCCGCGCCGCGTTCTCGGCGCGCTCGGTCGCCTCCAGGATGTCCTCTTCCGCATCGCCCGAGTCCTGGAATCGGAAGGTGAAGGCCGAGCGGGCGGCCAGGTCGTAGCTCAGGTGTCCCTCGGGGGTGAAGGCCGCGCGCTCGGCCTTCACCTTCCGATTCCAGGACTCGGGCGATGCGGAAGAGGACATCCTGGAGGCGACCGAGCGCGCCGAGAACGCGGCGCGGACGTGGCTGTCGGAGCGAGGCTACGGCTACAAGAACCTCAGGAGCAGCGCCGAGGACCTCTCCCAGGCGCCCCTCGGCAAGCGGCAGCGCCGCGCCGCGGCCGGGAAGGACGCCTGCCCCCCCCGCCTCAGCCCCGGAGCGGCGTGGGGGCCGGACGCCGGCCCCCACGCCCCGGTTCAGCGGCGGGCGAACCGCAGCGTGACCAGCTCGAACGGGCGCAGTGACAGGCTCAGCCCTTCCTCGGCGAGCACGGGCGCCGTCACGCCGTCCAGCGGTCGCTCCAGCAGGTCGGTGACCGCGACCCCTGCCGCGTCGAACCCGGTGGCGAGGCGGGCCCGGGCCCGGCCCCCGGTGGACTCGTAGAGACGGACGACGAGGTCACCGCTCGCGTCGTCGGCCAGCTTGACCGCGCTGACGACGACGGCGTCGTTGTCGACGGTCACCAGCGGTGCGACCTCGCGCTCTCCGGTGACGCGGCGCTCGGGCAGGTTGATGCGGAAGCCTTCACGCACGGCGTCGCCGATCGCCGCGCCCGGCGCGAGGGCGTGCCGGAAGCGGTGCACGCCCTGGTCGGTCTCCGGGTCGGGGAACCGGGGGGCGCGCAGGAGCGAGACGCGCACCGTGGTGGTGGTGCCCGCGTCGGACGCGCGCACCGTGCGGGTCACGTCGTGCCCGTACGTCGAGTCGTTGACGAGTGCCACGCCCCAGCCCGGCTCCTCCACGTGGACGAACCGGTGGTTGCACGCCTCGAACTTGGCCGCCTCCCAGCTGGTGTTGGTGTGGGTGGCCCGGTAGAAGTGCCCGAACTGGGTCTCGGAGGCGTAACGCTCGGCGTGCACGTCCAGCGGGAACGAGGCCTTGAGGAACTTCTCAGTCTCGTGCCAGTCGACCTCGGTGTCGATGTCGAGGCGCTTGGCACCGGAGGTGAGGGTCAGCAGCTGGGTGACCTTCGAGGTGCCGAAGCTCCGTACGATCCGGACACCGACCGTGCCTTCGCCCTCGACCGGGGTGAGCTCGTCGAGGTCCGTGAGGTCGGTGACGGTGTTCCGGTAGAACGCGTCGACGTCCCAGGCGTCCCACATGTTCGGGAAGTCGGGGTGGATCTGGAGGAGGTTGGCGGCCTGCCCAGGTGCGACGGTCTCGCGCTCGGCACCGATGTCGTAGGCCGAGACGACCAGGCCCCTCGCGTCGATCTCCACCTGGAGGAGTCCGTTGTCGAGCACGAAGCCGCCGCCCTCACGCGGGGCCAGCTGTCCCTCGCTGCCGGGATGTGCGGCGGCGGCCGCGCCCGCCTCCACCCCGGCACGGGTGTGCGGGGCGGAGTTGAAGACGAGCTCGCGCCCTGCGGAGGGATCGCCCGCCAGTGCGCGCTGCGCGGCGTCCACGATGCCGTTCAGCTCGCCCGCGACGGCCGCGTAGGTCTTCTCGGCCTCGCGGTGCACCCAGGCGATCGACGAGCCCGGGAGGATGTCGTGGAACTGGTGGAGCAGTACCGTCTTCCAGATCCGGTCCAACTGCTCGTACGGGTAGGCGTATCCGGACTGCACGGCGGCGGTCGCGGCCCACAGCTCGGCCTCCCGCAGCAGGTGTTCGCTCCGGCGGTTGCCCTGCTTGGTCTTCGCCTGGCTGGTGAGCGTGGCGCGGTGGAGCTCCAGATACAGCTCGCCGACCCACACCGGCGCGTCCGGGTATTCGGCCTCGGCCTTGGTGAAGAAGTCGGCGGGCTTCTCCCACTCGACGGTGGCCGAGCCCTCCAGGCTCCGCATCCGGCCGGCCTTGGCGATCATCTCGCGGGTCGTACCCCCGCCGCCGTCGCCCCAGCCGGTCGGCGCGAGCGAGTGACGGGCGACCCCCTTGTCCTTGAAGTTGTCCGCCGCGTGGGCGATCTCGCTGCCCTTCATCGAGCAGTTGTACGTGTCGACCGGCGGGAAGTGGGTGAAGATCCGCGTGCCGTCGATGCCCTCCCAACGGAAGGTGTGGTGCGGGAACTTGTTGGTCTGGCTCCACGAGATCTTCTGGGTGAGCAGCCACTTGGAACCGGCGGCCTTGATGATCTGCGGCAGCCCGGCGGCGAAGCCGAACGTGTCGGGCAGCCAGGCCTCGTCGTTCTCGATGCCGAACTCGTCGAGGAAGAAGCGCTTCCCGTGCACGAACTGACGGGCCATCGCCTCGGAGCCCGGCATGTTGGTGTCGGACTCGACCCACATGCCGCCGGAGGGCACGAACCTGCCGTCCGCGACGGCCTTCTTGACCTTGGCGTAGACCTCGGGCCGGTGTTCCTTGATCCAGGCGAACTGCTGTGCCTGGGACATCGCGAAGACGAAGTCCGGTTCGTCCTCCAGCAGGGCCGTCATGTTGGACGTCGTCCGCGCCACCTTGCGGACCGTCTCGCGCAGCGGCCACAGCCAGGCGGAGTCGATGTGGGCGTGCCCGACGGCACTGATGCGGTGTGCGGACGGCTGCGCGGGGGTGGCGAGCACCTCTGCCAGCTCCGCGCGGGCGGCCGCCGCGGTTCCGTTGACGTCCTGGAGGTCCACCGCGTCGAGAGCCCGGCCGACGGCGCGCAGGATGTCCCAGCGGCGGGCTCCTTCGACGGGCAGCTCCGCCATCAGCTCCCCGAGCACCTCCAGGTCCTGGACGAGGTTCCACACGTGCTCGTCGAAGACGGCGAGGTCCATCCGGGCGAGGGTGTACTGGAGCTCGCTGCCTGCGGTCTCCTTGTCGCCGAGCCGGGTCGGGAGGAAGGGGTGGTAGTCAAGGATGACGGGGTTGGAGGCGGCCTCGACGTGCAGCAGGACCTCTTCGCCGCCCTCGACGGGAGCCCCCACGCGCACCCACTGGTTACGCGGGTTGAGGCCCTTCACCGGGGTGCCGTCGGGCCGGTACACCAGGCCCTCGCACTGGAAGCCCGGCATGTTCTCGTCGAAGCCCAGGTCGAGGAGCGCCTCGACGGTGCGGCCCGCCCAGTGCGCGGGGACCGTACCGGAGACGCGGAACCAGCAGGTGCTCCACGGGGCACCCCACCGGTCGCCGACCGCGATGGGCTCGACAGGGCCGGCCAGGCCCTCGGCGACCGGGACGGGCTCGCCCGGGGCGTTCCAGACGGCGACGTCCAGTGGTACGGACTCCGGGTACACGGCGGGGCGGATGCGTTCGTCCAGGACACGCTTCAGACGGGCTTCCACCAGGCTGCGGTCGTCGTGCATGAGGGTGACTCCGTTGTGATGTGGGTGTGGGTGGGGCGGATTACCAGCGGTGTGCGGTGACGGCGGCGCCGGACAGGCCGTAGAGCTCGTCGACGGCCCGGACCTGGAAGCGCGCGGACCTCTCGTCCGCCTCCCTGTGGATGCCGGTCAGGAAGAAGGCGGTCTGGCAGGTGCCTCCGAGGAAGCGCAGGGTGCCGTCGGGGAGGATCCGGTGCACTTCGTAGTGGCGTACCGGGCCGGGTGCCCGGTGCCAGCGCAGGCGCAGCTCCGAGCCGTCGGCTGCGGCGTCGGTGATGCGCAGCGCGGTCGGCGCGTGCGGCTTCCCGACGGTATCGCGTACGGCCAGCGCGCCGAGTCGCCAGCGCACCGCGCCCGCGCCGGTGAGCCGGATGCCCAGTGCGTGGACGGTGCCGCCCAGGGAGCCCAGCCGCAGCGTCGCGGTGGTCCAGCCGGCCGCGCCGGGCCGCAGCTCTCCGGCCGGCACATAGGTGTAGGCCAACGGGTCGCCCGCCCGGTCCGGTTCGTGCGGCGCGACGGCCAGTTCAACGGTGACCGGCCCGGAATCCGGGTCGATGCGGTGGGTGAGTTCGACGACGGTACGCCGGGAGACAGGCAGCCGGGCCCCGAAGAGCTCGACGGTGGCCGGGGCCTTCAGGTCGCCGTCGACCAGGAGACTGCTTCCACCGCGCCAGGCGTCGGTGAAGTCGAAGTCGACGGAAGGCCTGCTTCCCTCGGTGCGTACGACCCAGCGGCGTCCCGGGAGCCGGTCCTGGAGCCCCAGGTGGTTCCACGCGGTGTCCGAGACCAGCCGCCCGTTCTCGTACCACCGCAGGCCGTGCCCGGTGTTGAAGGTGGTGGCGAACGGAAGCCGGTCGACCGTCGAGCGGTCGGCGAGCACCGCCGCCGGGGCGCGCCAGCCGTCCTGGGCGGCGGGCCTCGCGGGGTCGAGCGAGCTGCCGGTCCAGAACCGCTGGTCGGCTGCGTGGAACTGGCCGGGCGTGCGGTCCTCGGGGAGGTGGTTCAGCGTCCATTCGGGGCGGTAGAAGCCGTAGGACACCGTGTGCGGGCGGTCGGTGGGCACGATGGCGTCCCAGTCGACCGCCCTGTTCCACCCGGTGGACTCGACGTCGACCCCGGCCCACAGGTCGTAGCGGCTGCGCCCGATGGCGTCGGCCCGCTCACCGGACGAGGTGAGGGTGTCCGGGGTCCAGCGGAAGTCGACGAACATCGAGTCCGCCTGCTGGAACAGCGCGGTGTTCTCCTCGTTGAGGGCGCCCTGCCAGCCGACCTGGCCGCTCACCGTCATGGCGTCGTACCAGGTGGTGCGGAGCCCGGCGGCCTCCCCGCGTTCCCGCAGGTCGGTGACGAACGCCAGCATGTCGGCCCCGAGTGCGGCGTCCCCGCCCTCGGTCTCGGCGTTGAGGAACCAGCCGTCGAAGCCGTACACGGTGGCGACCTCGACCAGCTTCGCGGCCAGGGGGAAGCGTCCCGCGGCGTCCCGCTGCACGAGGTCGCGGGTCCAGCGGAGGTCACCTCCGTGGTGGACCGGAGGGAGGAAGACGGTCCCGAGGACGGGCACGCCGTTGCGGTGCGCCGCGTCCACGACCGGGGCGTTGGGCGCGAGGATCAGTCCCTCGCCGGCCGAACCGCCCCAGAAGACGAGTTCGTCCAGGTAGGCCCACTGGCTCAGCGCGTAGTGGTCGGCGGTGGCCGAACCCTGGGACGGGTTGCCCGCTGTGTGCCCGAAGGCGACCAGCGAGGTGTTGCGTGCCTGGCCGGTCCGGGCGGTGGTGTTGACCGGGACGGGGGTGAAGCGGCCGGCGAGCGGAACGGTCGCGGTGTTGAACGCGAGGTCCCGGTCGTCCTCGGCGCGCCAGCTCTTCAGGCTCCGCCAGGTGACACCGTCCCCGGGGGGGCCGGTGGGCAGCGAGTCCGGGAACCAGTACGAGGCGTAGGGCTGGAGCTCTCCGGCGGTGGCGGCCGCCGCCGTTCCGGGAAAGGCGGGGGCGAGGAGGGCCGCCGCGGTACCGGCGCCCGCGAGGACGACGGCGCGCCGGGTGGGGGCGGCGGGGCGCTGCTGGGGCTGGGTCATGTTCTGCTCCGTATCGTGCGAGGTGCGATTCCGGTGCCGGGTGGTGTCTCCTGGATCAGCGGGTCACAGGACCTGGCCGGGCGTGACGACCTCGGTGATACCGCGGCCGGCGAGGTGGTGCGGGTCCTGGGCCCGGCTCGCGAGGACCGTGGTGGGGCGGGCGCCGTCCGCGGTGAGCCGCGCGAACGCCTCGAAGACCGCACCGCCGGGCGCGCACACCGAGCGGCGGGGCGCCGTGTCGTCGTCCCCGGCGTCGACGACGAGCGCGGTGGTCCGGGGCGCCGGGCGATGGGCCGCCGCGCGCTGCTCCTCGACGATCCTGGCGATGGCCTGCCCGGCGGGCTTGACCTGCCGGTCGTTGGTCAGCAGCCCGAGGCCGTATTCCAGTTCCGGGAAGTCGGCCAGGGAGCGCGAGACGTCGTGGGAGCACCACCAGGTGACGCCCCAGACGTCCTCGCAGTCCAGGGCGTTGGAGACGGTCGCCTCCGTGAACGAGGCGGCGTGGCCGGCGGGGATCAGTGGCGCGGGGGCGCCCACCTCCTGGAGCCACACCGGCCGGTGGGGGTCGTGCGCCCACGCCTTGGAGAGCTCGATCAGGTACGCCGCGTGGTGCTCGGTCGCCGTGCCGTCACGACCGTGGCGCTGGGCGGTGCCGTTGAAGACCCAGGAGTGGACGGCGGTGACCCCGCCGATACGGGCCGCGTGGGCCGGGGTGAAGGCGTGGTCGTCCTGGTACCAGGAGGCGTCGTACTCCGCGTGCAGATGGAGTTTCCCGGGGGCGCCCTCCTCGCACGCGTCGAGCAGGGTACGCAGCCAGTCGGCGGCCTGGCCGGGCGTGATGGGGTCGGGGTCGGGGTGCGGGCTGCCGGAGAACTGGTTGATCTCGTTGCCCAGGGTCATGCCGATGAAGTTGGGCCGGTCGGCGAGGGCCGCGGCCAGGGTCCGCAGGTATGCGGCCTGGCCGGCCACGACGTCCGGGTCGGTGAACAGGTTGCGGCGGTGCCAGGTCTGCGTCCAGGCGGGCAGGAAGTCGAAGCTCGACAGGTGCCCCTGCAACCCGTCCACGTTGACGTCGAGGCCGCGTTCGGCCGCGGCGTCGGCCAGCTCGACCAGCTGCTCCACGGCGCGCGGGCGGATCAGCGTGCGGTTGGGCTGGAAGAGCGGCCAGAGCGGGAAGACCCGGATGTGGTCGAGGCCGAGACCGGCGATCGAGTCCAGGTCGGCCCGCACTGCGTCGAGGTCGAAGTCCAGCCAGTGATGGAACCAGCCCTGGCTGGGCGTGTAGTTGGCGCCGAAACGCGGCACGGTGGAGCTCATGGGAAGGGGTGATCCTGGTTCTGTGGTGGGGGGGCGGTGGACGGTCAGCCCTTGACGGCGCCTTCGCCGACTCCCCGGAAGAAGAAGCGCTGCAGACAGGCGAAGAGCGCGATGAGCGGGGCCACGGCGATGATCGTGCCCGCCGCGACGAGCCGTTCGTCGTTGGCGAAGGTGCCGTGCAGGTAGTTCAGCCCGATGGTCAGGGTGAAGTTCTCCGGGTCGCTGAGCACGATCAGCGGCCACAGGAAGTCGTCCCAGGCGCCCATGAAGGCGAAGATCGCGACGACGGCGAGGGTGCCCTTGACCGAGGGCAGGGCGATCCGCAGGAAGCGCTGCCAGACGTTGGCTCCGTCGACGTACGCGGCCTCCTCCACCTCCTGCGGGAGGTTCAGGAAGGCGTTGCGCATCAGGAGGACGTTCATCGCGCCGATGGAGCCCGGCAGGAGCACCCCGAGCAGGGTGTTGTTCAGGCCGAGATCACGCATGGTGGTGAACTGGGCGATGATGATGCCCTCCACGGGGACCAGCATGGCGAGGATGAACGCCAGGGTCGCGGCCCGGCGCCCCCGGTAGCGCAGCCTGGCCAGTGCGTAGCCGGCCAGGGCGGCGCCCACGCAGTTGGTCACCACGTTGGCGGAGGCGACCTTCAGGGAGTTCAGCGCGTACTCCCAGACCGGGATGGTGTCGGCGACCCGGGTGTAGTTGTCCAGGGTCGGGTCGCTGGGGAAGAACTTCGGCGGGGAGCTGAAGATGTCCTCGCCCGGGCCCTTGAGCGACGTCGAGAGCTGCCACAGGAACGGCCCGACGGTCAGGGCCAGCACGAGGAGCAGCAGCACGTAGCGCAGGACGAGCTGCCAGGCCGGGATGCGGCGGCCCTCGGCGTCGGTGGACCTCAGGATGCTCACGCGTCCTCCTTGCGGTCGGCGCGGAGCACCAGAAGCATCAGCCCGACGGTGACGACGAAGATGACGACCGAGATGGCGGAGGCGTAACCGACGCGTCCGGTCAGTCCGGTGCCGACCCGCTGGACCAGCATCACCAGGGTGGTGTCCTCGCCGGCCGGACCGCCGGAGGGGCCGGCCATCAGGTAGACCTCGGAGAAGACCTTGAAGGCCGAGACCGAGGCGAGCGCCGCGACCAGCACCATGGTCGAGCGGACGGCTGGAACGGTGACGGTGAAGAAGCGGCGTACCGCTCCGGCGCCGTCCACGGACGCGGCCTCGTGCAGCTCCCGTGGCACGTTCGCCAGGGCCGCCAAGTAGATGATCATGTAGTAGCCGAGGCCCTTCCAGACCGTGACCGTCATCGCGCTCAGCAGCAGCAGCCACTGGTCGCTGAGGAAGCCGACCTTGCCGATGCCGACCGCCTCCAGCACGGAGTTGATCAGCCCGCGGTCGTCGAGCATCCACACCCAGATCAGACCGACGACCACGATGGAGGCCACGACGGGGGTGTAGAAGGCGGAGCGGAAGAACGTGATGCCGGGGATGTGCCGTTGGACCAGCATCGCGAGCAGCAGCGGGAGGATCACGAGCGCCGGTACGACGCCGAGGACGTAGAGCGTGCTGTTGCGGAGGCCGATCCAGAACATCTCGTCGTGCAGCAGTTCCTGGAAGTTGTCCAGGCCGACGAAGGTGCCGGGCACCAGCGTCCGGCGGTCGGTGAAGGCGTTGACCAGGGTGCTGAAGAACGGGTACAGGCTGAAGGCGCCGACGACCAGTAGTCCGGGCGCCGCGAACAACCATGGGCTCAGCGGGAGATGGCGGCTGATCCGGCGGGCCGGCCGGGTGCCGCCGGGTGCCGCGGCTCCGCCCGCCGGGGCGGTACGGGGCCCGGGGACGCCGTCGGCCGTCGCACGCGTGGCTGCGGAGGGGGTGACAGGGGTCTTCATCAGGTCTCAGCTCTGCTGCAGGAGCCGGTCACAGGCCTTGACAGCGTTGTCAAGAGCTTCCTCGGGGCTCTGCTTCCCCTGGAGCGCCTTCGCGATCTGGTTGCGGAGCTCGGTCTTCATCTGCTCGCTGAACAGAACCGGGGTGTAATTCACGGCCGTCTTGAGCGACTTGGCGGCGGCTATCCGGACGCGGGTCTCGTCCGTGCCGTCCTCCTCGGTGAAGTAGGGGTCGTCGAGGGAGCCCGCGGTGCTCGGGAAGATGGCGACCTTCTTCGCGAACTGCATCTGCCGGGTCGCGTCGGTGACGTAGTGGGCGAAGGCGACGGAGGCGGGCTTCTGCTCGGTCTGCGCGTTCACCATGAGCCCCATGACGTACATGTTGGCCTTGCCGGTGTTGCTGACCTGGTCGGTGATGCCGATGTTCTCGTAGAGCCCCGGGGCCTGCTTCTTGAAGTTGGCCAGGTCCAGCGCACTGCCGGGGTTCATCGCCACGGACTCGGTGAGGAACTTGTGTCCCGAGGACTCGGGGGTCGCGGTCAGGGCCTGCGGGTCGAGCGCCTTCGCGTCGTACAACTGCTTGTACTTCGTGAGGAGTTCGACGCCCTTGGCATCGTTGAAGGTGAAGCCGGTGCCTTCGTCGTTCATCAGCCCGCCGCCGTAGCGGCCGAAGTCCTCGATGGTGGGCACGTTCGCGAGGGCCGCGACCTTCCCGTCGCTCGCCTCGGCCAGCTTCAGACCGGCGGAGAAGACCTCGTCATAGGTGGACGGCGGCTTCGCCGCGTCGAGACCGGCCTTCTCCAGCAGCCGCTTGTTGTAGAACATCGGCCCGGTGTTGAGATACCAGGGGAAGGCGAAGGTGCCTTCCGCGCCCGGGACCTGATGGCTGGCCCACGCCTCCGGCAGGTACTCGTCGCGGTACTTGGACGCCGCCTTGTCGAGGTCCAGGGCGATTCCCGCCTCGGCCAACGGCGCCACCAGGTCGGGCGAGACGTTCACGACGTCCGGGAGGGTACCGCCGGCCGCGTCGGCGCTGATCTTGTCGGCGTACCCCTCGCCCGGACGGTCGACCCACTTGACCTCGGTGCCGGGGTACTTCTTCTCGAAGTCGGCGATCACGCCGTTGAAGTAGTCCTTGAAGTTCGCCTGCAGGTTCCAGGTCTGGAAGGTGATCTTCCCTTCGACCTTGCCCGAAGCGTCGGTGGAGTCCGCTCCGGAGCCGCCCCCGCAGGCGCTCAACGGCAGGACTGTGGCGAGTACGACGGCAGCGGCGGCTGCTCTGCGGGAGATGCGCACGGTGAACGGCTCCTTTGCTCGGACCAGGCATGCGAAGGGAAGCGGAGTGGTGAACCCGTCGGCCGCCTTCGCTCGGCTGAGACTGCAAGGCACCTGAGGGAAAGTCAATACATTCATCGAAGATTGAGTGAACTTTTCGGCATAGATGCAGGTCAGGCGCCCATGACACCCCAGTCCCCGTTACGGACTAAAGCGCATTAGACTGCTTCAACTCAAGCGCATTAGTCGTCCGTTGGCTTCTCTCGACCCAGCCCTCGGCAAGGCTTACACTGCCCCGGGGCCGGGCAAGGACGCCGGCCTCGCTTGGGGACCACGGGGATCGCGGGAAAGAGGCACCGGGTGATACCGAAGGGGCCGTCGGCCGAGGACATCTCACCGGCCAGACGCACACCGGCACGCCGGCCGACCATGAAGGACATCGCGCAGCGCGCCGGTGTCTCGGAGAGCGCCGTCTCGTTCGCGCTCAACGGCCGTCCGGGCGTCTCCGAGATCACCCGCGACCGGATCAGGCGCGTCGCCGAACAACTGGGCTGGCGGCCGAGTACGGCCGCGCGGGCGCTGTCCGGCGAGGGGTCGGCCACCGTGGGGCTGGTCGTGGCACGTCCGGCGGCGAATCTGGGCGTGGACTCGTTCTTCCTGCAGCTGATCTCCGGAATCCAGGAGGTGCTCGCCGAGCGTCAACTCGGCCTGCTCTTCCAGGTGGTGGAGGACATGGCTGCCGAGTGCGCCGTCTACAGGCGCTGGTGGGCCGAGCACCGGGTCGACGGCGTGCTGATGGTCGACCCGCGTACGGATGATCCGCGCGCGGACCTGCTGGACGAGCTGGGCCTGCGCGCCGTCGTCATCGGAACACTGCCCGGAGGTGACACGGGCCCGCACCCGGGACTCTCGCAGATCCGCGCGGACGACGCGGGGGCGATGGCGGCGATCGTCGGCCGTCTGCACGGGCTGGGGCACCGGCGCATCGTGCACATCGCCGGCCTGTCCACCCTCGCCCACACGGACCGGCGCATCGAGTCCCTGCGGATCGAGGCCGACCGGCGCGGCCTGGCCGAGGCGCACTCGGTGACCACGGACTACTCCGACATCGAGGGGGCGGCGGTCACCAGGAAGGTGCTGGAGCAGCCGATGCCGCCGACGGCCCTGATCTACGACAACGATGTGATGGCCGCGGCCGGGTCCGCGGTCGCCACGGGCCTCGGCCTCGCGGTCCCCGACGACGTGTCGGTCGTGTCGTGGGAGGATTCGGCGCTCTGCCGGCTGACCGCACCGTGGCTGACGGCGCTCTCACGGGACCCGGTGGCGTTCGGCCGGCTCGCGGCACGGGAGTTGACCGTACTGCTCGACGGCGGCCCGGCCCGCACCGTACAGGTTCCGCTTCCCCGGCTGATCGAGCGTGGCAGCACGGCGGCGGCGCGGGGCGGCGGGGCCGGAACGGTCCCGGCCGGGTGACCATCAGGACACCGTGGGGCGCCGGGCGACTCCACGGTCCCGGCCGGTGCCCGGCAGGGCACCGGGGGGCACCGTGCGACTCCACGGTCCCGGCCGGTTCCCAGCAGGGCGCCGGGCAACCGTTCCGGCCGTTCACGGGTCCTCTCCCCCGGGCCCCGTGCGAGGCCTGCTCACCTGTGAGGCCGGAGGAGCGCCGTGAGGGTACGCAGAGCGGCCAAGGGCGTCGGCGACTTCGTGGTGGAGTCGATCGGGGAAGCCGTCGCCGAGGTGGTCCTCGGTGTGCTCGCCTGCGCCCTGCTCGCCGGCCTGGCTCTGATCGCCTACCTGAGCTGGTCCTTCAGCCCGCTCCTGACCGTCGCGGGTACCGGACTGCTCAGCCTGTTCCTCGCTCACGGCGCCTGGGGGACGTTCCGCGATCCCGTGGAGGGCCGCCGTCGACGGGGCTGGACCGCGGTGGCCGCAGTCTGCTTCACCCTGGTCGCGGCGACGGCGGCCTTCCTGCTGCTCTACGCCTCAGACTGCGGCTGCCTGTGAAACCGGCCCGCCGAAGTGCCGTCTCCGGCCGCGTTGTCCGGTTCCGGGCCGCTCAGCCGCACGCCCGGAATGCCAGCAGCCGGTACGCGGGGTCGGCCCGTGGACGGTCCGGGTCGGGCAGCGTGGTGAGCTCGGACGCGAGCCGGGTGGCCGCCTCTCCGGGCAGCGCGAGTCGCGACGCGTA
This sequence comes from Streptomyces sp. QL37, assembly GCF_002941025.1. NCBI lineage: Bacteria > Bacillati > Actinomycetota > Actinomycetes > Kitasatosporales > Streptomycetaceae > Streptomyces > Streptomyces sp. QL37. The sequence continues at coordinate 1,219,831 of NZ_PTJS01000001.1, forward strand.
GTCGCCCCGCAGCACCGCCCGCGCCGTACGCGAGGGCGAGCGCCCCTGCCCGTGTCCTGTGAAGCGGGCCTCCCCCGCCGGCTCCAGGCCGCGGGCCCGCGCGTATCCGGTGACCAGGTCCGCCGCGTCGGCCGGTTGCGAGCTGCGGTAGGGGGTGAGCACCGCATCGATGTCGCTGCCCACGTCGTGCCCGGCGTCCTTGTCGACCGTGGCGACGAACACCCCGCCGGGCCGCAGCACCCGGGCCGCCTCGGCCACCACCTCGCGGACGAGGCCGCCACCGCGCAGCAGGTGCAGCAGCCATACGGCGCTGACCGCGTCGACCGAGGCGGTGCGCAGGGGCAGTTGTCGTACGTCGGCGAGTGCGACCGCCCCGATCCGCTGCCGGGCCAGCCGTGCCATGCCGTACGAGGCGTCCGCGCCGAACACCCGGAGCGCCGGGCGGCCGTGGGCGATCCGCCGGGTGACCAGCCCCGTACCGCAGCCGATGTCCAGCAGCGTACGGGCGGACTGTGGCAGCAGTCCGAGGACGGCGCCCGCGGCGGCCTCGGCCCGGGGCTCCCCACCGCGGGTCCTGTCGTAGCGGGCGGCTTCCGTGTCGTAATCCAGCACGGCGCCACCCTACGGGGCGCCCGTCGCCCTCGGCCGTCGCCTCATGAATACCGGCCTGGGAGCACGCTCCACGTCTTGCCGGTGGGTGCCGGCGGCCATAACGTGCGCGCATGGAGCTGGAGTTACGTCATCTGCGCACCGTACGGGCGATAGCCGACACCGGCAGCCTCACCAAGGCCGCGGCGGCCCTCGGGCTCGCGCAGCCCGCGCTCAGCGCCCAGTTGCGCCGGATCGAGAAGGCGCTCGGCGGACCGCTCTTCGACCGGGACCATACGGGCGCGCGGCCCACCCTGCTCGGCGAACTGGTGCTGGACCGGGCCCGGGTGGTCCTGCCCGCGGTGAGCGGACTCCAGGAGGAGGCCGTGCGCTTCGCCAACGCCCGGGCCACCGTGGAACGCTTCCGGCTCGGCGGCACGCACGGCCCGTTGCTCGGCGGCCTGGTCGACCGGCTCGCGGCCGCGCATCCGGCGGCGCCGGTGTCCACGTACACCTCGTGGTCGGTGGCGGAGATCGCCTCGCTGCTGATCGACGGCAGACTGGACTTCGCTCTGATCGGCGCGTGCGGGGAGAGCCCGCCGCCGATGGCGGACCGGCTGGTCTGGCAGGTCATCGGTGTCGACCCGGTGTTCGTCATGCTCCCGGAGAGCCACCCGCTGGCGGACCGGCAGGAGCTCGAACTCTCGGCGCTGGCGGACGAATGCTGGGCCGACGTGCCCGGCGACGGATGCTTCGCCGACTGCTTCACCGCCGCGTGCGCGCGGGCCGGCTTCACCCCGGCGTCGGTCTACGAGACGGACACGGCGTCCGTGGTGCATCTGGTCCAGGTGGGCCGGGCGATCGGGCTGTGCCGCGCCACGTTCCCGCCGACCCCTGGCCTGGTGACCCGGCCCCTCGTGGGCTCTCCGCTGAGCTGGCGTCATCTGCTGGGCCGGCACCCGCGGTCCCCGGCGGCGAGCGCCGCGGCCGCCGCGGTGGGCGGGCACACCCGCGCGGCGTACGCGGAGGCGGTGCGGCGCAGCGACAGTTACGCGCACTGGCTGGCCGCACACCCCCGCTTCGGCCCTGCTCCGTGAGGAGTCCTGCCTACTCCGCGCCGTGCCCGGCGGCGACCGCCTCCACCCGGGCGGCCAGCGCGAGGTCCTTGCGTGTGACGGCGCCACCCGCGTCGTGCGTGTGCACGGCGAGCGCCACCGTGTTGTAACCGAGCGTCAGGTCCGAGTGGTGGTTCAGCTCATCCTGGATCTGGGCGACGTGGACGGTCAGCCCGGCGGCGGCGAAGTGGGAGGGCAGCCGGTAGGTACGGGTGATCCGGTCCCCCTCCAGCTGCCAGCCGGGCAACTCTCGCAGACCGGCCTCGATCTCGTCTGCGGACAGCGGTTGAGCGGGCATTCGGCGACTCCTGGGGCGTATGGGTGCGGTCGACGGCACCTGTGACGTTACGGTCCTGGTGCGCCGGCTGTCGCGCCTGACACGGGCCGCGGCTGTCGGCCCGGGCCCGCCTCATGCCTCGTCGCGCGGCCTCGTCCAGGGCGCGTCGCTCCGGGCCAGCAGGGTCGCCGCCGTGCACAGTACGGCCAGGAGGGCCACGGCGAGGACCAGCGGCAGCGCCGGGTGCCCGTTCAGCAGGAGCAGGGCACCGATGAAGGCGCCGGCCAGCAGGGCCCCGGCGGAGAGGAGCCGTCGCCCCGCCCGGCTGCCGGGGCCCTGCGCGAGCCGGCTGTCGGCCACGGTCGCGGTGAGGGTGCGTGTCAGTACGGTCGTGGTGAGGTCGGGTACGCCGAAGACCCTGACCGCGGCGTTCTGCACACCCAGCCCGAGTCCGAGCAGCACGATGAGGGTGAAGCGGGCTCCCCCGGCGTACGGTCCGCCCGAGACGAGCGCGACGATCATGGCTGCGGTGACGAAGGCGGTCTCGACGAGGAGCGTGTGGTGCAGCTGCCGGCCCCGGTGCGCTCTTGCCCGGTGGGCGGTGATGCCGCCGGCCAGCGCCCCGGCCCCGAACGACGCGAGAGCCACCGTCGCCGCGAGCGTCGAGAAGCCCGCCGCGCCTGTGAGGGCGAAGCCCATGAAGACGACGTTGCCCGTCATGTTGGCGACGAAGACATGCCCAAGGAGCAGATAGCTGAACGCGTCGACCAGCCCGGTGAGCACGGTCAGGACGAGCATCACCGGTGGCAGCGGACCGTGCGGGCCTCCCATGTCCGGTACCAGCGTGTCCCGGGCCTCACGCAGCACGAGGGGCATGAGGGGCACTCCGATCACTCGACGTGGTCAGGATTGTGCCCCGGCCCGACGATCGTGCTCTTCGTACGCGCCGGGCGGGGCGGCATCCGCCCCGCCCGGCGCGTGGTGGTCCTAGACGCGCGCCCCGTTGTCGGCCGGGTCCCGTCGCTGCTTGCCGACCGTCTTCCTGCGCCCCGGCGCCCGCTTGCGGGCGGGCGGTGGGGCCTTGCTGCTCCTCTCCAGGAGGAGCGCTCCCGGTACGGCCGTCATCACCGACGAGTACGTCCCCACGCAGATGCCGATGAGGAGGGCGAGCGCGAAGTCAGCCAGCGAGTCGCCGCCCAGCACCGCGAGGGCGACCAGGATGAACAGGGCGCCCATCCCCGTGTTGACGGTGCGCGGGACGGTCTGCAGAACGGCGCGGTTGGCCACGTCGGCGACCGGGCTGCGCCGGTTCCTGGCCCACAGCTCCCGTACCCGGTCGAACACCACTACGGAGTCGTTGACGGAGTAACCGATGACGGTGAGCAGTGCGGCCAGGAAGATCCCGTCGACGGGGCGTCCGAGCCAGGCGAAGGCGCCGACCAGGACGACGACGTCGTGGACCAGGGCCCCTACGGACGCCACGGCGAACGTCCAGCGGAAACGGGCCGCGAGATAGGCGAGTTGCACGAGCACGGCCACGCCCAGGGCGATCAGGGCGTTGCGCCGCAGTTCGTCCCCGAGGCTGGGGCCGATCAGCTCGTCGCGCACCTTCGTGGCCTCGCCGCCCTCCTCGGCGAGCGCGGCCCGCAGGGCGTGTTCCCCGTCGTTGTCCAGCTTCCCGGTGCGTACGGAGAGGTCGTGCTCGCCCGTCGTGGTGACCTCGGCGTCGGCGAATCCCGCGGCGGCGATCGTGTCGCGGGCGGTCTCGACGTCGACGGGACGGCTGGTGGAGTACTCCACCAGCCGTCCGCCGGTGAATTCGACCCCCAGGTCGACTCCGCGCACGAGGATGCCGGTGACGGCGACGAGGACGAGCGCGGTGGACATCATCAGCCAGCGGCGCGGAGCCCTGAACAGCTGGGGGCCGCGGGCGTTCAGCCAGGTGCGTACGCGACCGGGCCGTGCGATCCCGTTGACCCCCGCGTAGTCACCGACGAACCGGGACCCCGCCGCGGTCTCGGTGAGCGCCCGGGCGATGACCAGAGCGGAGAACATCGAGACCAGGACCCCGATGGCGAGGGTGACTCCGAAGCCCTTGACCGGCCCCGAGCCCAGGAGGAAAAGGAGACCGGCGGCGATCAGTGTGGTGACGTTGGAGTCGGCGACCGCGCTCCAGGCGTTACGGAATCCGGCGCTCAGCGCGGAGCGCAGTGAACCGTTCCGGCGCTCGGCGTACTCCTCGCGGGCGCGTTCGAAGACAAGGACGTTGGCATCGACCGCCATTCCGACGGCGAGGACGAAACCGGCGAGTCCCGGCAACGTCAGGGTGACGCCGAGGGCGACGAGGGCGGCGTAGGAGATCACTCCGTAGGCGGCGAGGGCGAGCGCCGCCAATGCACCGAACAGCCGGTACACGAAGGTGATGAAGAGCGCCGTGGCCGCGGCGCCGATGAGGGCGGCCTGGGCGCTGGCGTCGATGGCTGCGGCCCCGAGGGTCGGTCCGACGGTCCGCTGCTCGACGATCTCCACGGGGACCGGGAGTGCGCCGCCCTTGATGAGCAGGGCGAGGTCGCGTGCCTCGTCGGCGCTGAAGGAGCCGGTGATCTGGGTGGACCCGGAGGGCAGCCCCGCCTTGCAGCCGACCGACGGGTCGACCTGCGGCGAGGAGATGACCTTCCCGTCGAGGACGATCGCGACGCGGCGCCGTTCGTCCTGCGCGGGGTTGCACGCGGCTTCCCCGGTGAGGTCGGTCCACTTCCTGCCCGCGTCCTTGTGGAAGTCGAGCGAGACGCTCCAGCCCGTGCCCTGCTGGGCGTCGAAGGCCGCGGTGGCGTCCTCGACTCCCGCGCCGGAGAGCCGTGTGGGGCCGAGCTCGAGGAGCCCGCCCTGTTCGTCGGGGAGCGTCGGCCCGCCCCCGGAGGCGTCGGTCTCCGCGTCCTTCCGCTCCTGGGTCCCGGGGCCCTGGACCGCGTGGAAGCTGAGCTGGGCGGTCCTGCCGATGACCTCGGCGGCCTGGCGCGGGTCCTGTACGTCGGGCAGTTCGACGATGATCCGGTCCTCGCCCGAGCGGGTCAGGACCGGTTCCGCGACGCCGAGGGAGTCGATGCGCTGCCGCAGTACCTCCAGGGTGCGATCGGTGCTCTCCCGGTCCGCCTTCGCGGTGCCGGAGTCCTTGGCCTGCAGCACCATCCGGGTGCCGCCCTGGAGGTCGAGGCCGAGTCTGGGTGACATGGTCAGTGTGATGAGCACGGAGACGAGCAGAACGGCGGCAGCCAGAACCGCTCGCACCGTGGTGGCGCGAGTCATGGGAAGTCCCTTGAGTGGGCGTCGTCCGCCCTGGCCTCAGCGGGGAGGGCGGGGCGACGGGTCTGTGGAACAGGACCGGCGAACGGCCGGCTGACCGGCCGTCACCCCGGGAGGTCCCCGCACCCCGGGAAGCGCCGCCCCTGCCCGTACGACGACGAAGGGACCCGCGTCCACCGCTCCCGGCCCGATGCCCCGAGGCAGAGGGAGGCCCTGCGGGCGCGGCGGCAGGGCTCCGTGACCGGGCGGGGGGACGTGGTGCGGGGCGTGGGGGCGGTCGGCGCCCGCACGCGGCACCAGGCCGACGGCGGGGTCGGCGATGCGCTCGGCGGGGGCGGCGGCGTGCGCTGCGCCGGTGACGGCGTGCGCTGCGCCGGGGCCGTGCGCGAGGGGTGCGGTCCCGGCGGCGGGCGCGCCGCCGAGAAGAGTCAGGACGGTGAGGAGCAGCGCGGCAAGAAGGTGCCGCACCTCGTGCCGCGGTGTGCCGTGCGGCGCCCTCGGGGGCGCGTTCCCCCGGGGTGCCCCCGGGAGGGGGCTCACGTCAGCCGGACCGGGCGGATGAACGCCGCGTCCGCACCGGCGGGTCCCGGCACCGAGCCCAGGATCAGCGCGGCACCCCGTACGACAGCGGTCGAAGGGTCGGGGGCGATGCGCACCGGCACACCGAGGCGGCCCGTGATCAGGTCGGTGACGTCGTGGCGGAGCGCTCCGCCACCGGCGAGCACGGGCCCACGGCGCAACGCTCCGCGCACCGCGCCGTGCTGGTCCTCACGCCACATGGACGTGATCATATCGAGGACGCTCCGGACGAGTTGCGCCGACAGCGACCGTGGTTCGAGATCACTGAGGCCCGCGTCGGCCTGACGGGCGTCGACGACCCTTCCGTCCACGAGCAGGGCGACTTCGGTCAGCTCGGCACCCATGTCGACGACCAGCGCAGGACCGCTGCCCAGCACTCCGGCGGACGCGGCCACGGCGCTGGCGCTGTTCAGGACCAGGGCACCTGACGCGCCCAGAGCGGCGAGGAGTTCCCCCGCCAGGGTGCGGTGTTCCCGTCCGGCCAGAACCGGGTGGCTCAGCACGATCACGCTGTCCTGCCGGTGGTCACCGAGCGCGGTGTCGGCGAGGCGGCCCAGCAGTCCGGCGCAGGACACCGCGTCGACGATGCGCCCCCGCCGAACCGGCCGGCCGGCATGGTCCTCCCAGCCGGGCGGTCCACAGGCGACAAGGCCCCGCCCCGGGACCCAGGCACGGGCCCCGGAGCTGCCCAGGTCGATGGCCAGTCCCCTGACGGCGCCGGGACGGTGCCCCGCACCCGAGTGGGCGGCCGGCTGCCTGAGGACCGGCCGGCCCCGCCGCCGTCCGTCACGCGAAGAACGCATCGGGCCCTCACCCTCAGGTCTGCCGCCCCAGCCGCCGCCCGTACTCACACGACCGCTGATAGCGAGGCATGATCGAGCCCTCACTATGCAATACAAGGCATGGAAACGCCACTCTCTTGATAATTCCAAGGCTTGGGTCCGCGTGTACCTTTCACACCTCCGAGGCGAGGTAGCTCTCGACCAGCTCGGCGAACTCCTCGGGCGCGGCGATCCGGACTCCCAGGTCCTCGGCCTTGGTCCGCTTGGACCCGGCCTTCTCGCCGGCCACCAGCAGGCTCGTGCGCTTGGAGACACTGGAGGAGGACTTCCCGCCGGCCCGCTCTATCAGCTCGTTCATCTGGTTGCGCGAGAGCTTCTCGAGAGCCCCGGTCATGGCTCCGGTGACCACGACCGTCATCCCGGCAAGCGGCAGGCCGGCCGCCGTCCCGTCCTCGGCTCCGCCCTCCGGCTCGGCACCGGGCTCCGGCGGAGGAGTCGCGCCGGGCTCCGTCATGTTGACTCCCGCGGCCACCAGCTTCCCGATCAGCGGCGCCAGCTCGGCGAGCTCCGTGACGACCGCCGCCGCCTTCTCCTTGCCGATTCCGTCGACCTGCTGCAACGCCTCCGCGTCCGCCGCGACGATCCGGTCCATCGAGGCGAAGTAGCGGGCGATCCGGCGGGACATGGAGCGGCCCGTGCCCCGCACACCGAGGGCGCAGAAGACGCGGGACAGCGGACGGCTCCTGGCCGTCTCGATGGCCGCCAGCAGATTGTCGGTGGAGGTCTCCCCCATCCGCTCCAGGGAGAGCAGCTGCTCCCGCTCCAGCGTGAAGAGATCGGCGAAGTCCTGGACGAGACCCGCGTCGACGAGCTGGACCACCCGGGTCGCGCCGAGCCCCTCGATGTCGAGCTGGTCACGGCCGGCCGCATAGGAGATGGAGGCGACCAGGCGGCAGTCGCGGCCCCGGACGCAGCGCCAGCGCTGCTCGCTCATGTCGATCTCCGACCCGCACTGGGGGCAGACCTCGGGGAAGTCGACCGGCTTCTCCTCGCCCGTCCGCAGATGCGCGACCGGGGCCTCGATGCGGGGGATGATGTCGCCCGCCTTGTAGACCATCACATGGTCGCCCAGGCGCAGATCGCGGCGCGTGATGTCGGCCGGGTTGTGCAGCGTGGCGTAGCTGACGGTGGATCCGTCGATCTCGACGGGCTCCAGCACCGCGCGGGGCGCGATGATGCCGGTCCTGCCGACGTTCCATTCGACGCCCAGCAGCCTGGTGACCTTCTCCACCGCGGGGAGCTTGTAGGCGATGGCCCAGCGTGGCGCACGCGTCCCCGATCCCGCGTCGCGCTGGTCGGCCGCCAGGTCCGCCTTGATCACGATGCCGTCGATCCCGAACGGCAGGGACGCGCGCAGGGCCGCGATGTCCTCGACCCCCGCCTGCACCTCCTCGGTCGTGGTGACGGTGCGCGGGGCGACGGCCGTGTCCGCGGCCGTGTGCACGCCGAGCCCCGCGACGTACTCCAGGACCTCGCTGTGCGGGAGTTCGGCCAGGGTGGCGGCCAGCTCCCCGGATTCGGGCAGCGCGAGCGCGCCGTACGCGAAGAAGGTCATCTCCACGCGGTACGGGCGGTCCTTGGCCCGCAGGGTGCCCGCCGCCCCGTTGCGCGGATTGGCGAAGGGGGCGGCTCCGTGCTCCGTGCGCACGGTGTTGGCCTGCTCGAACTGCTCGTTGGTCATGAGGATCTCGCCGCGCACCTCGATGGTGACGGGGGCGCCGAGCCGCTCCGGCAGGCCGAGCACCGTACCGATCGCGTGCGAGACGTCCTCCCCGGCCGTCCCGTCGCCGCGGGTGATCAGCCGGTCGAGGCGGCCCTGCCGGTAGCGTGCGGCGACGGCGAGTCCGTCGAGCTTCGGCTCCACGCTCCAGGCGGCGATACACCTGCCTATACGCCGCTCCACGGAGGCCGTCCAGGTGACGAACTGCTCGGCGGAGAAGACATTGTCCAGCGAGAGCATCGGGGCGGTGTGCGGCACGTCCCCCGAGGCCGCCCCACCCGCGACCTTGCCGGTCGGCGAGGCGTCCAGCACCTCCTGCGGGTGCTCCTCCTCGTAGGCCGCGATCGCGCGCACCAGGCGGTCGTACGCATCGTCGTCGAGCGTGCTCTCACCCGTGGCGTAATACGCGGCGGCGGCACGCTCGGCCTCTTCCACAGCGGCAGCGTAGGCGGCGGTGTCGGCGAGCGCACCGACTGAGTTCGTCGTCATGACCACCATCCTGCCGCCCACCACTGACAATGCCCGCCGACCGCCCTCAGGACCCCTTGGCGAGAGAGCGCTCTCCCACGATCGACGCCAGCAACTGCGTTCAAGTGGCAGGTAATTGAGGCGCCTACGCAGAGTCTTGACATGCCTGCATCACGCTTCTACGTTCCACGAGAGAGCGCTCTCTCTCCCCGGCCGGACAACCGGTCGGAGGCCCCCCACTTCTCGGAACAGGAGTGCCGTGCTCTTCCTCAGCAGACGCAAGCCCGGACACCGCGGACTTGGAACCCTCCCGCCGTGGCGCTACCGGATCGCGGGGCTGGCCGCAGCCGCCCTGGCCCTGTCCCTCGTCCAGGCCAACGCGGGCAACGCGGCCGGTGACCGGGACGCACAGACCGCACCGAAGGCCGCGGCCGACGTCGTCCGGGTCGCGGAGTTCCTCGCGGAATGCCCCTACACGCACCGCGCTCCCGACGACCCGATCGTGCTGCCCAACCTGCCCGGTGCCTCGCACATGCACAGCTTCTTCGGCAACGACTCCACCAATGCCCATTCCGACCTGGCCTCGCTGGAGAAGGGCCGCACCAGCTGCTCGCCCACGACCGACCTGTCCTCGTACTGGGTCCCCACGCTGTACGACGGCGACAGGGAGGTCGAGCCGACCGGCACGACCTTCTACTACCTCGGCGAGGGCGTGCGGGACGACATCATCCGTACGATCGAACCGCTCCCCCGCGGGCTGCGGATCGTCGCGGGCAACGCCAAGGCGACCGGCCCCGACGACAACACCATCTCCCGCTGGTCGTGTCTGCACCACGGGGAGGTCAACCCGTCCCACGACTTCGTCAACTGCCCGGCGGGCTCGATGCTGGAGAGCTACCTCGACTTCCCGCAGTGCTGGAACGGCACCGACCTCGACTCGGCCGACCACAAGAGCCACATGGCCTACCCGGTGGGCGGCGCCTGCCCGTCTACCCATCCGGTCGCGGTGCCCAAGCTGCGCCAGGTCCTGCGCTATCCGGTCAACGGTGACCCGGCGCGGCTGAGGCTGGCTTCGGGGCGCGGCTACACGATGCACGGGGACTTCTTCAACGTGTGGCCCGAGGCCGAAATGGCACAGCGGGTGCGCGACTGCATCAACGCCATCATCAAGTGCGGTGCCGACGGCACCCCCTGAGCCGCCGTGGATCCACTGTCCACCGGTGCCTGTCCGGTCCGCCCGGCCCGGACAGGCACCCTCGCGCAAGGAACACCCGCCGATGCCGCCTCGTCGCACCGCAGCACTGCTTCTCCTGCTCGCCGTCCTGACCTCGTGCACCGGGGACGGAGAACGGCCCCCGGAATCCAGGTCCGTGCCTTCTCGTACGACGGCGGGTCCCTCCCCCTCCGCGGACCCGACGGACTCCGCCTGGGTCCAGTTGATGATCCCGATGGGCCGGCAGGCCGTGATCCTGCTGGACCTCGCGGCGGAGAAGGCCACCGGACCCCGGCTGCGGGACTGGGCCTCCCGCCTGCGGACCGACCAGGACACCGAACTGGCGGCGCTGCGGGGGCTGCGGGACCGGATGGGGCTCCCGGACACCGACCTGCACAAGGGGCACGACATGCCTGGGATGGTGACGGCCGAGGACCTCGAGGAGGCACGCACGGCCGAGGGGGCGGCCTTCGACCGCCTGCTGGTGGAGCAGATCCGCGACCATCTGCGCCAGTCGGAACAGGTCTCGCGCTCGGAGGTGTCGGCGGGCAGCCGGCCGGAGGCCAGGGCGCGGGCCAGGGCGCTCGTCACCGCGCGTGCGGCGCAACTGGCATGCCTGACGGCGCTGCACGCGGACAAGCACACCCGCTGACGTGCCGGAAGCCTGCGCCTGCCTGTCGGATCACCTTGTATAAAGACTGCATGACTGCCGACGTGTCACCGCCCGTACGCCCCGCCACCTTGGAGGACGTGGCCGCGGTGGCGGGCGTCTCCCGGGCGACCGTGTCCCGTGTGATCAACGGCGCGACCACGGTGGACCCGGCGTTGCGGCGGGTCGTGGAGGAGGCGGTGGCCGCCACGGGCTACGTCCCCAATCGTGCGGCACGTTCGCTGGTGACCCGGCGCACCGATTCGATCGCCCTCGTGGTGTCCGAGCGTGAACGGCGCCCGGTATCCGAGCCGTTCATAGGCCGGATGTTCTCCGACCCGCACTTCGGACGCGTGGTCGGCGGGCTGATGGACGTACTGCGTCCTGCCGGGATCCAGATGGTGCTGATGCTCTCCGACGACGAGGCCTCCCGCAATCAGCTCCTGTCGTATCTCCGCCAGGGGCACGTCGACGGGGTGGTGCTGATCTCCTCGCACGCCGACGACCCGCTGCCCGGCCTGCTCCACGACACCCGGCTGCCCGCCGTGCTGGCCGGGCGGCCCCGACGGCCCTCGCCGCTCACGTACGTCGAGGCGGACCAGCGGGCGGGGGCCCAGATGGCGGCCGACCACCTCGCGGCCCTGGGCCGGCGGCGCATCGGGACGGTGGCGGGCCCGCAGGACATGCCCGCGGGGCAGGTGCGTCTGACCGGCTTCCTGGACGCTCTGGAGCAGCACGGCATCGGGGACGTGGTGACCGCCGAAGGGGACTTCACCCAGTCGGGCGGGGCTTCGGCGATGCGCCGGCTGCTGACTGAACGGCCGGATCTGGACGCCGTGTTCATCGCCTCGGACCTGATGGCGCTGGGTGCCCTGCCCGTGCTGCTGCGGGCGGGCAAGGATGTGCCGGGGGACGTGGCGGTGGTGGGTTTCGACGACAGCAACGCCGCGGTGGCGTGCGATCCGCCGCTGACGACCGTACGTCAGCCGGTGGAGGAGATGGCCTCCGAGATGGCCCGGCTCCTCCTGAAGCAGATCGGCAAACCGGGCGACGGCCCCGCCCCCTCCGTGGTCTTCCACCCGACGCTGGTACGGCGCGAGTCCGCCTGACGCCCGGGATCTCTCACCCGCGTGGGCCCGGGACGGCGTCGCCGGGGTCCGGGACGTCGGCGCGGACAGGACCGTCCGCGCCGGCCGATCCGTCCGGAAGCGGTTGACGGGCGGGGAACGACTGTCCGTCCGGAAGCGGTTGACCGGCCGGGGACGACTGTCCGTCCGGAAGCGGTTGACCGGCCGGGGACGACTGTCCGCCCGGAAGCGGTCGACCGGCCGGAGACGACTGTCCGCCCGGGAACGGTTCGTCCACCCGCACCGCCCCGGTGAAGCCCTCCTGCCTCAGCGGCACCTGGGGCCCGGACAGCTCCCTCAGCCAGCGTGCCAGCACCCGGTGCACCGCCTCCGCCCCCACCGGGCCGGCCGGAGCGACGCCGCCAGGACCGGCCGGAGACGCCCCGCGAGGAGCATCCGCCGCCACGGCGTCGAGGGGGTCCGTCAGCGTCCGCGGCCACAGCAGGAAGGGCCGCGACTGTTCGCCGCCCAGTCCGCCGTGTGAGCCGACCTGCTCCTCGAAGGCGTGCACGCGGCCGGTCTCCGGGTCGTACATGGAGTTGATCATGACGTCCGCGACATGCGGGAAGCCGTCGGTCCGCCGCACCGCGTCGGCCGCGCCGGGCCCGAAGACGGCCATCGGTCCTTCCCCGTCCGTCAGCTCCGATACCGGGACCTCCGCCCCGCCCGGCCCGAGCACCACCGACCCGTGCCGCTGGCTCCGCACGAGCAGGAAGCCGATCCCCGGATGGGCGGCGAGCGTGCCGAGCAGTGCGGGGTAGCGCCGGTCCAGCTGCTCCCGCGTGGCCCGCCCCTCTATGTCCGGGAACGACAGCAGACCGAGATTTCCGGAGGCGAGCACCACCGGGTCGGAGAGCTTCGCCGGGTGCTCCGCCTCCTGCTCCCCGGCGACCGGCCTGTGCAGCGCGATGCGCACCGCGTCGCGGGCCTCGGAGGCGCTGCGGGTGCGCTGAGCACTGCGGGGAACGGGCAGCCCGCAGCCGGCCCGTACGAGGTCCTTGAGCGTGAGGCCGTACCGTCCCGCGAAGGTCTCCCCCGGGCTCTGGCCGTGGTCGGACAGCAGCACGACCCGGTAGGCGCGCGGGGTGTGGTCCGCGATCTTCAGGATGAGGCCCAGCGACCGGTCGAGCCGGGTCAGGACCTTCTCCGCGTCCCTGCTGAACGGCCCGGAGTGGTGGGCGACCTCGTCGTACGCGACCAGGTCGGCGTAGACCGCGGTGCGCCCCGCGAACATGTCGCCGATCACCGCGGCGACCACGACGTCGCGCTCGACGACGGTCGCGAAGGCCCTGATGAACGGGTACAGACCGCCGCGCTTGACCCGGGGGTTCTCCTTCCGCACCCGTGCCCTGACGGACTGGCCGATCTCGCGGGCCACCTCTGCGACGAAGGACAGGGCCGTACGGACCGCGTTGGCCGGGTCGGAGAAGTAGGCGAAGTACCCGGCGCGCGAGCGGCGCCCCTTGCCGAGCCTGGCGGCCATCGACAGGACCAGGGCGAGCTGGTCCGCGCCGCCGCTGAAGAGGTTGCCCCGGCTCGCGCCGTCGACGGTCAGCAGGCCGCCGTCGTGGGTGCGGGCGATGGCCCTGCGCTGCAGTTCGAGTGCGCTCGCCGGTCTGCTGGAGACCATGACGGTCCCGGTCTCCTTCTCGAACCAGCGGAAGGCCGGCACGTCGAAGTTGGTGCCGTGCAGGATGCCGAGCTGGCTGGCGCCGGTCTGGCTGGACCAGTCCGTGGTCCACGGCGTGAGCCGGTGGCCCGCCTCGTCGGCGAGCAGACCGGCCACGGTCGGCATGAGTCCGTCGGCCGCTGCCCGTTCGAGTACGTCGTGGCCGACACCGTCGAGCTGGACGAACACGATCCCGGGCGGACCGCCACGTCCGCCGTCCGCGGTCTGCGGCATGCCGCTGCGTCTGCGGCGCCGGTCGGCGAGGCGGGAGAGCCTGCGCCGGTAGGCGTCGTCGTCACGGACCGCGAGGGCGGTGGAGGTCGCGGAGGCGACCGCCGACATGACGGCGGCCACGACGACGGCGGTCTCCGGGTTGGCGTCCCCGCGCCCGTCGGGGATGAGCCGCAGGGCGATCAGCAGCAGCGAGCCGTTGAGGAAGAAGACCAGGGCGCCCAGCACCAGGGCGGGCACGATGAGCAGCGACCTGACGAGCACGGGCCACACCAGGGCGGACAGCAGACCGAACGCGCCCGCGCCCCAGGCCGCGGTGAAGGCGGTCCTCGTGACGGTGTCTCCGTCGTCCGCCTGGAGCTGGAAGTCGGGCAGGATCCCCGCCAGTGCCAGCATGGTGAGCGTGGAGACGGCCCACACCGAGGTGACGCGTATGAGGGTTCCACCGGCCCTGCGCCATCGCCCGTCACTCACGCCGTTCCACCTCACGTCCGGGCCCCGTGTTCGGCACGGGCCCGCATCAAGCCTGTCATAGCCCTTTCGGGATCTTCGCAGGCCCCGGGCCCTCTCCTGGTCCCGGATGCCGGCCCTGACCCTACCCCTGAGGTAGCCCTCCGTAATCGGCCGCGGGTGTCCCGGGCCGGGCGCGAAGGAGCACTCCGGCGTGGGAGGAGCGCGGAGCGCCTACTCTCGTACGAGTACGGGTACGGGGACTGCGGGGCCGGGAACGAGGAGGCAGGGCGGTGGAGGTCACCTGGTGGGGTCATGCCACCTGCACGATCGAGGACACCGGAGTCAGGGTGCTGACCGACCCGCTGTTCGCACGGCGCTTCGCGCACCTGCGCCGGCGCCGGGGCGAGGTCCCGCCGCCGGAGGCCGCCGTCGCCGACGCGGTCCTGATCTCCCACCTGCACTCCGACCATCTGCATCTCCCCTCCCTGGCCCGTCTCGCCCCCGGCAGCCTGCTGATCGTGCCCCGCGGCGCCGTAGGGGCCGTCCCGGGCCTCCGGCTGCTGCGCCGGGCGCGCGGGCTGCGGATCTCCGAGGTCGCGCCGGGGGACGTGGTGCGGGTCGGAGAGGTCCGGGTCCGGGCGGTTCCGGCCCTGCACGACGGGCGCCGGCTGCCCGTCGGCCCGCGCCGGGTGCCCGCTCTCGGCTACGTCGTCGAGGGCGAGGCCCGCACCTATTTCGCGGGGGACACCGGGCTCTTCGAGGGCATGGCCGACGCCGTGGGGCCGGTGGACGTGGCGCTGCTCCCGGTGGGTGGCTGGGGCCCCAACCTGGGCCACCACCATCTGGACGCGGCCCGTGCCGCGCAGGTGCTCACGATGCTGGAGCCGCGGTCCGCGGTGCCGGTGCACTACGGCACGTACTGGCCGATCGGGATGGACGGGGTCAAGCCGCACGAGTTCCATGCGCCGGGCGACGAGTTCGTGCGGCAGGCGGCGCGGGTGGCACCGGAAGTGGCGGTGCACCGGCTGGGGCACGGCGAGCATGTGAGGCCGGAGGCCCGTAGGTGATAGAGGAAGTGCTGGGGCGGCTGCCGACGGAATCGACGCAGCAGGCCTTCGGCTATCCGTCGCTGTTCCTGCTCGTGGCGCTGGGGTCTCTGGTGCCGGTGGTGCCCACGGGGGCGCTGGTGAGTACGGCGGCCGTGGTGACACTCCACCAGACGTCACCCTTCGCGCTGCTCGTGGTGTTCGCCGTGGCGTCGGGCGCGGCGTTCCTCGGGGACATCTGCCTGTACTGGCTGGGGCAGCGCGGGGTGAGGTCCAAGAACGGCTCGAAGTGGCTGGAGGCGATCACCAGCAGGGCCGCTCCGGAGCGGCTCGCGCAGGCACAGCGGAAGCTGGACGAGCACGACACGATGGTGCTCGTCCTGTCCCGGCTGGTGCCGGCCGGGCGCATACCGGTGATGCTGGCCTGTCTGCTCGGCGAGATGCCGCTGCGGCAGTTCGCCCGTGGCGACGTACCCGCGTGTCTGGCCTGGGCGGCGACGTACCAGCTGATCGGGATCCTCGGCGGTTCGCTGTTCGCCGAACCCTGGGAGGGTGTGCTCGCGGCGATCGTGCTGACGCTGTTGATCAGTGGGACACCGGCGCTCTGGAAGCGGCTGCGGGCACGGATGGCCGACTGAGTCTCCGGTGCGCCGGCGGGGCATCGGCCCCATCGGTCAGGCTCCCAGGACGCGTGAGGCGCCGACCGGCAGGTCCCAGAGGTCGGCTCGCGGGTGCCCGGCCCGCTGCCAGGCGGTGCGGAGCCGGGTCAGCGGTTCGAGGACCGGTTCGGCGGAGAGCAGGAACGTCGCCCAGTGCATGGGGGCCATCGCGCGGGCCCCGAGGTCCTCGTACGCCTGCACCGCCTCCTCCGGGTCGGTGTGGACGTCCGAGAGCCACCAGCGCGGTTCGTACGCCCCGATCGGCAGCATCGCGAGGTCCAGGCCCGGATAGCGGAGGCCGATCTCCTTGAACCAGTGGCCGTAGCCGGTGTCCCCCGCGAAGTACAGCCGCCGTCCCTGCGCGTCGCCGAGCACCCAGCCGCCCCACAGGGACCGGCAGGTGTCCAGGAGGGTGCGCTTCGACCAGTGGTGGGAGGGCACGAAGTCGAACCGGACCCCGCCCAGTTCCACCGATTCCCACCAGTCGAGCTCGGTGACGCAGGTGAAGCGGCGGCGCCGGCACCAGCGGCCGAGTCCGGCGGGGACGAGGAGTGGGGTGTCCCTCGGGAGTCTGCGGAGCGTGGGGGCGTCCAGGTGGTCGTAGTGGTTGTGGCTGATGAGGACCGCGTCGACGGGCGGCAGTGCGTCCCAGGGGACTCCGACGGGAGTGATCCTGGCGGGTGTCCCCAGGATGCGCCGCGACCAGACGGGGTCGGTGAGGACGGTGAGTCCCCCGATGCGGACGATCCAGCTGGCGTGTCCGGCCCAGGTCACGGCGGTGGTGTCCACGTCCGCGACGGGCAGCGGCTTGGGGGCGTACGGCAGCCGGTGGACGCCCCGGAGCCCTTCGGCGTTGGGCCGCAGGGCACGCTCCCTGGCCAGACGGGTCATGCCCCTGACACCCGGGAGCGGCGCGGTGAGGCGGTCGGCGAAGCTGCGGGGCCAGGTCCGCAGCTCACCGAGGCGGCGTGGAGCGTCGACGGGACGGCTGGGCGCTCGGCCGGCTCCGGCGAACGGACGCTCGGTCTGTTCCGTCATCGAGAGGCTCCTGTCATCGGAGTTCATCGAGGGCTGCTGCGAAAATGCTCAGTGCTCGGGCGACATGGGGCAATTTCAAGGGCTCCACCGCAGTGAGGGACTCCGTCTGCTGCTCCGGGGTTGAGCCGAGGAGCGGACCGGTGCTCAGCCGTACCCGCAGCGCTCCCAGTTCGTCCCCGAACCGGTGCCCGCCGGGAGCCGGGGCTCCGAGCCGTGCCGTCAGGTATTCCTCCAGCTCCATGGAGTCCGTGACGCCCCGGGCGGCCAGCCGGGTGCGCAGCGGTCCGAGATCGGCGTAGAGGTGGCGACCGGCCTGCGGCGGCCTGGCGAGGGCGCCGACGGTGAGCACGGCGCGGTGTGCGGCGGAGGCCACGTGGGACTGGAGGTGCGCCGCCTGCCGGATCCTGGCCGTGACGGCCGCGGGTTCGCCCAGCGCGTGGGCGGCGGCCCGGGCGACCGGCTCCGCGACCAGGGCGCCGAGCGCGGTGAGGATGTCGAGGACCCGGGCGCGGCGTGCGGCGGCGCGCGCGGTGGGCGGGAAGCGTGCGACGGCCACCGGCCAGGCGGAGGGGGTGAGCGCTCCGGCCAGGTCGGAGAGGACGGTGACGTCGTCGGGGCACATCTCGGCGGGGCTGAGGAGGACGGTGTCGTGGGGCCGGTGCAGGGTGTCGCGCCAGGTCTCGTCGCTGACGATGTGCAGCCCTTCGGAGACGGCGGCCTCGCACGCCTCGCGGACCAGTTCCGGCGGAGCGAGGGTAGCGGTCGGGTCGTCGGCCACGGAGATCAGGAGCAGCCGGGGTCTGCCGCCCTCCGCGCGCACCCTGCGTACGGTCTCCAGCAGGGCGTACGGGTCGGGGATGCCGCCGCACTCGGCGGGCGTCGGCACGTGGTAGGCGGGCCGGCCCAGCAGCCGTGCCTGGGGCATCCAGGTGGCGGGGCAGGGCCGGGGCATGAGCACGTCGCCGCCGTACGCCGCGATCAGTGCGAGGAGGAGCGGCTGGACACCCGGGGCCGCCGCGATGTCCTCGGGCCCGCCGTGCAGGCCGCGACGCCCCCAGTAGGCGCAGGCCGCCTCGCGCAGGATCGTTCCGCCACCGGGCGGCTCGGGCCGGGTCCGCGCGGCCGACGCGGCCAGCACGCCGGCGAGCTCGGGCAGGACGGGGAGGCCGGGGTCGGGGGCGGGCGGCCCGTACCGGACCGGGCCGTGGTCCTCCCCGGGCGGGCGGTGCTGCTGCCGCTCGCTGTGCATCCCGGGGCCTCCCTCCGCCTGCGTCCCTCTGGCCCCTTTATACGGAGGTTCCGCCGGGTCCGCCCGCGCACCGGCCCCGGAGGCGGCAGAAATACGCACGCCGTCCACCCGCCCCGCTCATCCGCCGAACGGCGTCCCCGGCATCCCCTGCCCGATGTCCGGCAGCACGAGCAGGGAGCCCGACAGCGGGTGCGGGGAGTCCAGGCCCGTCCGGGCGGTGGACACGTACAGGTCGCGGAGGCCGGGCCCGCCGAACGCGCAGGCCGTGGGCCGGCGGACCGGCAGGTCCACGACCCGGTCCACCCGGCCGTCGGGGGTGTGGCGCCGGATCGCCGCGCCGTCCCAGAAGGCGGTCCACACACAGCCGTCGGCGTCCACCGTCAGCCCGTCGGGCCATCCGGCGCCCGGCTCGGCCTCGGCGAAGGGACGACGGTTTAGGACGCGCTCCCCGTCCACGTCGAAGACGTCGATGCGCCGGGTGGTGGTGTCGATGTAGTACATGAGCCGGCCGTCGGGGCTCCATCCGGTGCCGTTGCTGACGGTCACCGAGTCCAGGACGCGGCTCACCGTGCCGTCCGGGGCGATCCGGGACAGGGTGCCGCCCCCCTCCGCCTCGTCGTAGCGCATGGTGCCCGCCCAGAGCGCGCCGTCCGGTGCCACGGCCGCGTCGTTGCCCCGCCGTCCGGGGACGGGGTCGTGAACCAGCCAGGAGAAGGCACCCGCCGCGTCGTAGAGTCCCGCTCCGTCCCGCAGGACGACCACGAGGCCGCCGTCCGCCCGGGGTTTCGCCGCCCCGACGTGCTGGCCGGTGGCCATGACCGTACGGCGGCCGGTCGACGGGTCGTAGGTGTGGACGCGGGCCGAGAGGATGTCGACCCAGATCAGCCGCCCGGTGGCCGGGTCCCAGGTCGGGCCTTCACCCAGCTCGGCCTGCTCACGCACGGCCACCTCCAGGACCGGCCTCATATCTGCGGCCGGTGGTGTCCGAGCCGGCCGGACAGCGCGTCGGCACCCCCCGCCGCGAGCTGCGCGAGTTCCGCCTCGCGCTCCTCGCTCCAGCGGATCATCGGCACCGAGATGGAGAGCGCGGCCACGACACGCCCGGAGCGGTCCCGGACGGGCGCTGCCACACAGCTCACATCCGGGTTCGACTCCCGGTGCTCCACCGCTATGCCCCGCTTGCGGACGACGGCGAGGGCCTCCCGCAGCTCCGTGGCGTCGGTGAGGCTGTTGTCGGTCATGGCGATGAGCTCGCGTCCGTCGAGCCGGGCGTCGAGCTCCGCCTCCGGGAGCGCCGCGAGCAGCAGCTTGCCGACGGAGGTGCAGTGTGCGGGCAGCTTCCGGCCCGCGGCCGAGACCATCCGGACGGCGTGGGTGGAGTCCACCTTGGCGATGTAGATGACCTCGGTGTCCTCCAGGATCGCCACGTGTACCGTCTCGCCACAGGTCTCGGCGACCTCGCGGGCCACCTGCTGGCCCTCGGCCGCGAGGTCGAGCTGCTCGGCGTAGCGGCTGCCCAGCTGGTACGTACGCACGCCCAGCCGGTAGCGGCCCGGCTGCTCCGGGACGGTGACCAGGTAGGAGCGCGCGGCGAGCGTGGTGAGGAGTTCGTGCACGGTGGTCCGTGGCAGTTGGAGCTTGCGGGTGACCTCGGGGGCCGAGAGGGTCCCCTCGCCCTGGAGGAAGAGCTCGAGAACATCCAGCGCCCTGGTCACCGCAGGGACGAGTCGCCCCATGATCGCCCGCCAATCTCGTTCGACACTCCGGTCAATGACCGGAATCACGAACGCAGGCTAGCGGCAGTGAACTTCTCCGGGCAATGTCCGGGGCTCGACGGAGCGGGCGGGACGGGGGCGATTCCACGCATCTCGCCCGATTCCGTCGAGATCGGAGGGAGCCCGCTGTGCGCGCCTCCTGGTTCACCGCCCGGTCGCAGGGTATTCGCTGTCCCATGTCGACAACGAGCAGCTTCTCCTCCCCCGGTCGCTGGCGGGCCTGGTTCCATCAGCGAGATCTCACCGCGTTCCAGCGCGTGGCCGAAAGACACTGGCCCGGCGCCGAGCCGGTCCTGCCACGGCTGAGCCGCAGCGCCAACCACGGGCTGCTGTGGTTCGGGGCCGCCGCGGGCATGGCGGCGCTGGGCTCCAGCGCGCGGTCCCGCAGGGCGGCGCTGCGCGGGGTCGCCTCGCTGGCCGTCGCCTCGGCCGCCATCAACACCGTGGGCAAGGGAGCGGTGCGCAGGGAGCGCCCGATAGTGGATCTGGTTCCGGTGATGAGGCAGCTGAAGCGGCAGCCGTTCACCACGTCCTTCCCGTCGGGGCACGCCGCGTCCGCGGCGGCTTTCGCGACCGGCGTCGCCATGGAGTCGAAGGGCTGGGGCGCGGTCGTCGCCCCGGTGGCGGCGGCCGTGGCGGCCTCCCGCGTCTACACCGGGGTCCACTATCCGAGTGATGTGCTGGCCGGTGCGGCGCTCGGCATAGGGGCCGCGTTCGCACTGCGGGGCGTCGTACCGACCCGTGGACAGCTCCCGGCCCCGGGCCGCCCGCCGGCCGAGGCCCCCGCGCTGCCGTCGGGCCAGGGCCTCGTGGTGGTCGTCAACCGGGAGTCCGGCTCCGCGACCGCCGCCGCGACGATGATCCGCGACGCGCTGCCGCTCGCGGAGACGGTGGAGTGCGCGCCCGCCGATCTGCCGGGGTGCCTGGAGAAGGCGGCGGGGCAGGGCAAGGCCCTGGGTGTCTGCGGAGGCGACGGTACGGTCAACATGGCGGCCGCCGTCGCGGCGACCCACGGCCTGCCGCTCGCCGTGTTCCCCGGCGGGACTCTCAACCACTTCGCGTACGACCTCGGCATCGAGACCGTGCAGGACACGGTGACGGCGCTCACCGGGGGCGACGCGGTCCGGGTCGACCTGGGCCGCTTCAGGCCCGGGCCTCAGGGGCCGGGCGGGGCGCACGGCTACTTCCTCAACGCCTTCAGCCTGGGCGTGTACCCGGAGCTCGTACGGACCCGGGAACACTGGGCCCCCCGGATCGGCGGCTGGCCCGCCGGGGTGCTCGCGGCCTTCGAGGCGCTGCGCGGATCGCGCCCGCTGACGGCGGAACTCCAGGGGAAGCGGCGGCCGTTGTGGCTGCTCTTCGTGGGCAACGGGCTGTTCCAGCGGGTGGGCCCGGCACCGGGCCGCCGCCACAATCTGGCGGACGGACTGCTGGACGTACGCGTGGTGCACGGCGGCCGCACCCCCGGACTCCGACTGCTCGCCGCAGCGATCGCCGGACCGCTCAGCCGGTCACCCGTCCACGCGGCGGTACGGCGCCGCAAGGTGCGGCTCGCCGGTCTCACGCCGGGGACTCCCTACGCGTACGACGGCGAAGTGGCCCACTCCGGCACGGAGTTGCTGATCGACAAGCTGCCCGAGGCGCTGACGGTGTACTGCCCGATGCCGGTGTAGTCAGACCACATCATGAGACACCTATCTCAGGATGCGACATCGCGGCGTACCGTCGACCCCATCGCCTGCGACTGAGGTCCGAGAGAGGACGTACGGCCATGCCGAAGGAAACCGCCGTCTACACACACGGCCACCACGAGTCGGTGCTGCGCTCGCACCAATGGCGCACCGCCGCCAATTCGGCGGCCTACCTGATCGGCGAACTCCGCCCGGGTCAGGCGGTCCTGGACGTGGGCTGCGGGCCGGGCACCATCACCGCGGACATCGCGTCTCTGGTGGCGCCCGGCCGGGTGACGGCGGTCGACACCAGCGGCGACGTGCTGGAGCGCGCGGCACGGAACGCCGCCGAACGCGGCGTGGAGAACATCGAGTTCACCACGGCGGATGTCCACGCCCTGGACTTCCCCGACGACTCCTTCGACGTGGTCCACGCCCATCAGGTGCTCCAGCACGTCACCGATCCGGTGCGGGCGCTGAGCGAGATGCGGCGGGTCTGCCGGCCAGGTGGCGTCGTCGCGGCCCGCGACAGCGACTACGCGGCCATGACCTGGTATCCGGAGATGCCCGGAATGCGGGAGTGGCAGGAGCTGTACGGCCGGGTGGCCCGCGCGAACGGCGGCGAGCCGGACGCCGGACGCCGGCTGCTGTCCTGGGCACGGCAGGCGGGGTTCACCGACATCACTCCCACAGCGGCGGCCTGGTGCTTCGCCACCCCGGAGAACCGCGCCTGGTGGAGCGGCCTGTGGGCGGACCGGACGACCGCGTCGGTGTACGCGAAGCTGGCGGTGGAAGGCGGGCACGCGAGCGCCGGAGAGCTGACGGCGATCTCGGAAGCCTGGCGGGCATGGGGCCAGGAGCCCGACGCGTGGTTCATGGTGCCCCACGGCGAGGTGCTCTGCCGGGCGTGATCCACGCAGCGGGGCGGGGAATCGATCACATCCGGCGGGGTCGGCAACTACCCTCGTGGGCATGGAGATCCTGGGAACCACGCTGCGTATCTGTGTCGACGACCTGGAGGCCGCGGTGGCCTTCTACGAGGGCCTGACCAGCACTCCGGCACAGCGCTTCGAGCGCGGCGGGGTCTCGGTGGCCGCGATCGGCTGCTTTCTGCTGATGAGCGGCCCCGAGTCGCAGCTGGAGGTGTTGCGCAAGGTGTCGGCGACCATCGCGGTCAAGGATGTCGACGAGGCACACGCGGCGCTGACCCGGGTGGGCGCGAAGGTCGTCGCGGGGCCGGTGCCCACCCCGGCGGGCCGCAATCTGATCGCCCTGCACCCGGACGGCTCGGTCTTCGAGTACGTCGACCGGAACGTGTCCGTCTGACGTGCTCAGCCGGCGGGCTCCTCGGCGAAGGCGCCGACGACCAGATCGGTGAGGAGCGCGCCGGCCGAGCCGTCCGGGTCCAGATCCGGGTCGTAGATCGTGACGTTGAGTCCGGCGCAGCGCGGTGACCGGACCAGGGTCCGCAGCAGCGTGGCGAGTTCGTCGGGGAACAGCCCGCCGGCGTCGGGGCTGTCGACGGCGGGCATGACACCGGGGTCGAGCACATCGGCGTCGAGGTGGACCCAGAAACCGTCGAGGACGGGGACCTCCAGGCTCTGCACCACGGCACGGGCGATCTCGGCGGGCCCCCATTCCCTGATCTCCCCCACGGTCGCGTTGGAGATCTTCAGCGCGGTCAACTCGGCGCGGTCCTCGTCGTCGTCACGCATGCCGAAGAGCCGGATGTCCTCGTCCTTGAGATAGGGCCCCAGCCCTTCCAGGTCGGTGAGATCGGCCTGACCGCGTCCGGTGGAGAGGGCCAGTTCCTCGCCGCCCGCCGCGCCGATCCGGTCGCTGTTGCCCGGGTGCCGGAAGTCCGCCGAACCGTCGATCGCGGCGAGCCCGTACCGTCCGATGCGGCGCAGGGCGAGGGCGGCGCCGAGCTGGATGGAGCAGTCGCCGCCGAGGACGACCGGGAACTCACCGGCCCTGACGTGCCCCTCGATCCGGTCGGCGAGCGTCCGGGTGTAGCGGGCGATGGCGGCGGCGTTGAAGACGCCGTCCCCTTCCTGCCAGTCGCCGCGGTCGTAGCGGGGCGGCACGACGACACCGCCCTCGAACGCTCCGAGCCGCTGCACGATCCGCTGCTCGCGGAGCGCCCCGGCCAGTTTGTAGCAGCCGGGCACGGTGCCGGGCGCGGGCGGCCGCAGCCCGAGGTTCGAGGGGGCGTCGAGGACCACAAGTGTGCGCATGCGGCCCATCCTTACCGCTCCGGCCCACCGGTGTCTCCCCTATAGGTGAAGGCGCGGCCAAGCCGGGACCCGGGCGGCCGGCGGGAGTTCGGACACCGGCACTCCGTCACCCCGGAGGAGTTCCCGGCGGAGACCGGTGGGCTCATCCCCACCGCCTGCCCGCCAGCGGGGCGGTGTCCTCCCCCTCACCACGGGTGACCCCTTGCAGGAAGGCGGTCAGCGCGTCGGTGGCCGTGTACGCGGGCCGCCAGCCCAGTTCTTCCCGGGCCCGGGCGCTGTTCATGACCGGGAGACGCAGCACGGCGTCGAACAGGTGCGGGGAGGCGGGCACCGCGTGCGTCCGCCACGCGGCGGACAGGGCGCTGCGCACCAGCGCCGTCGGGGTGCGCACGACACGGGCATCGAGCAGTTCGCCGAGCTGCCGTGCGTCGGTCACGGAGTCCGCGGCGAGATTGAAGGCGCCCCGGACGTCGTTCGTGACGGCGAGCCGGTAGGCCTCGGCGGCGTCGTCCGTGTGCAGCACCTGGAAGCGCAGCCCTTTCAGGTCGGGGACGAACGGCAGCAGGTCGGGGCGGAGGAGTCCGCCCGGCAGGTAGCGGCCGCCGAAGATCCTGCGCTGTTCGCTCGCCGCCGTCCGCTTGAACAAGAACCCCGGGCGCATACGCACCACTCTGATACCCGGGTTCCGTAGCTCGTAGGTGTCCAGCACGCGTTCCAGGTAGGCCTTCTCCCGGCAGTACGCCGCATCGGGCCACCCGTGTGTGGGCCACTGCTCGTCCACACCCGGCTCCTGCTTCGGCCCCGGCGAGTAGGCGCCCACCGACGAGGCGTGGACCAGGACCGGCACGCCCGCGTCCCGGACCGCGCCGAAGACCCGCAGTGAGCCCTCCACATTGCTCCGCCAGGTGACGACGGGGTCGTGCGTGGGCTGGAAGCGCCAGGCCAGGTGGACGACGGCATCGGCGCCGGCCAGGTGTTCCGCCAGCCTCCTTGGGCTGTCGCCGTGTTCGAGATCCACCGTGCCCCACTCCACGCCGGGCACGGTGAGTTCCGGCCGACGTCGCGCCAGGCCGAGGACCGAGGCCACGGAGGGGTCCTCCGCCAGGGCCCGGACGACACTGGTCCCCACGTTCCCGGTGGCGCCGGTGACCACGACACGCCGGCCCCGGGGTGCGTTCGTCATCGTTCCTCCTGCCCCGAGTCGGCGGCGGTCACGGCCTGAGCAGGGTCTTCACCATGCCGTCCGCCTTCTGCTGGAAGGTCTCGTACGCCTTCGGCCCGTCGGCCAGCGGCAGGTGGTGGGTGGCGAAGCCGTCCACCCCGAGCGGGTCGTCGTCGACGAGCAGCGGCAGGAGGTCGGGCACCCAGTTCCTGACGTTGGCCTGCCCCATCCGCAGCTGTATCTGCTTGTCGAACATCTTGAGCAGGGGCAGCGGGTCCACGGCGCCCCCGTAGACACCGGAGACGGACACGGTGCCGCCCCGGCGCACCAGATCGATCGCGGCCAGCAGGGCGCTGAGCCGGTCGATGCCGGCACGTTCCATGAGCGCGCGCGCCGCCGGGTCGGGCAGCATTCCGACGGCCCACTGCCCCGCCTTGGCCACGGGTGCTCCGTGGGCCTCCATGCCGACCGCGTCGATGACGGCGTCGGTGCCGCGTCCGTCCGTGAGATCGCGCACGGCGTCTCCGAGGTTCTTGCCGTGCTCCCGCAGGTCCAGGGTCCGGACGCCTCTGGCAGCGCTCCGCTGGAGCCGGTCGGAGACCAGGTCCACGCCGATGACCAGCCCGGCACCACGGTGCAGGGCGATGCGTGCCGCCATGTCCCCGATCGGCCCGAGCCCCAGGACGGTCACGCTGCCGCCGGGCGGCACGGCCGCGTACTCCACGGCCTGCCAGGCGGTCGGAAGGACGTCCGACAGATAGACGAACCGGTCGTCGGGCGGGCCGTCGGGGACCTTGACCGGCAGGGTGTTGCCGAAGGGGACACGGAGCAGCTCCGCCTGTCCGCCGGGCACCTGCCCGTAGAGCTTGGTGTATCCGAACAGGGCGGCGCCGCTCCCGTACTCACGGACCTGGGTGGTCTCGCACTGCGACTGGAGTCCCTGGCCGCACATGAAACAGTCGCCGCAGGAGACGTTGAACGGGACCACGACGCGGTCCCCGCGCTTGACGGCGGTGACCTCGCGGCCGGTCTCCTCCACCACGCCCATCGGTTCGTGCCCGAGGATGTCGCCGGGTGTGAGATAGGGGCCGAGCACCTCGTACAGGTGGAGATCCGATCCGCAGATACCGCTCGACGTGATCCGGACGATGATGTCCGTCGGATCCTTGATCACGGGGTCGGGGACCGTCTCCACGCGGACGTCCCGCCGTCCTTGCCAGGTGAGTGCGCGCATGCGCCCTCCTCAGTTCTTCCGGGTGGGTTCGCCGGGCATGGTGCACTTCCGTTCTACTGCCCTCCCGCTCGTACGGTGAACAGGACTCCGGGCGGATCACCGGTGGCCGGGAGCACATGGGCGCGAGGCCCCGCCGATGGAGCGGCCGGAGCCCCGTTAGGCCGTTCGGGTGAGTCCAGGGCGGCTCGCGGCTGGGCCGCCTCCGACATGCGGCTGCGGCCCGGCCACGTAGCATTTCTGGTGAACCCGCCGCCGTTCCCACCCGTCCGATGTCTGTGTGTGGAGGCGTCACATGGCCATTCGCCACCAGCTGATCCATCACCCGCCCTCGGCCCTGTGGGCGGTACTGGAGCAACCGGAGCAGTACGGGAAATGGGTGGTGGGCACGCACGACTCCCGCCTCCTGGAAGGCCGGTGGCCCGAGGTGGGCTCCTCCATCGAGTACACCCTGCGGCTCGGTCCCAAGGACTTCCAGGGCCGTACCACCGTGCGCCGCCTGGTGCGGCCCGAGGTGCTGGAACTGGAGGTGTACAGCGGGTTCCTGGGCACGGCGCGCATCGCGTTCGACATCCGCCCCTGGGGCGACAAGACCCTGGTGCTGCTCGACGAGCACCCGCTGCAAGGGATCGGCGGCACCCTGCACAACGTCGCCCTCGACGCGGTCCTCCAGATCAGGCACCGGACCATGCTGAAACGACTGGCCGAGGCGGTCGACGCCGATGTGGAGGGCGGTCAGCCCGCCGGCTGACCGCCCCGTGCCCACGCGCGGCCTCAGCCGCGGGTCCTGGCCGCGCACTCGGTCACGACGGTCCGGAGACTGTCCGAGCCCGCCAGCAGTTCACGCTGGGCCCGCGACCCGGTCCCCCGCGTCAGCAGCGTCCGCAGCGCCTTGTCCGCCGACGCGAGGTCACCGCTGTCCTCCAGCGCCGGACCCACGTGGGCGAGCAGGGCGCCCGCGACATCGGCGGCCGGCTCGGGACGCATGGTGAGGGGATGGATCAGCCGCCCCTCCATGCCAGAGCGGGCGGCCTGCCAGGCGGCCATGCGCAGCGCGCTCACCGGGGCCGGGTCCGGCGGACCACCGGCCCGCCAGGCGCGCGCCGCCGTCTCGACCAGGCCGCGCACGAGCGTGGCGAGCAGCACGGTGTCCGCCGGGTCCAGACACACGTCCGCGACCCTGACCTCCACCGTGGGATAGCGGTACGAGAGCCGCGCGTCGAAGTAGATCATTCCCTCGTCGCGCAGGACACCGGTGCCGACCAGCTGCCGGACCTGCTCGTGGTAGCGGTCCGCGGAGCCGAACACCTCCACCGGTCCGGCCGACGGCCAGCGGCCCCACACCCTGCTCCGGTAGCTGTCGTACGAGGTGTCCTGTCCCTGCCAGAAGGGGGAGTTCGCGCTCAGCGCCAGCAGGACGGGAAGCCAGGGCCGCATCCGGTCCAGCACGGCGACCCCCTCCTCGTCCGACTCCACCGATACATGCACATGGCACCCACAGGTCAGCTGCTCCTGTGCGGTCAGACCGAACCGGTCCGCCAGCCACCGGTACCGCTCGCCCTCGCCTATGGAGGGGCTGACCGGCAGCGGTGAGGTCGCCAGGGCAGCCACGGCGGCGCCGGCCTCGGCCGCGCTGTGTGCCGCCTCCGTCCGCCAGCGGCGGATCTCCTCCGCCAGATCGTCCATCACCGCCCGTGGCTCGGTGGCGAACTCCACTTGCTGGTCGTGCAGTTCCGACTCGAAGACGGAGTCCCCCTCGGCCCGGCGCTCCGCCAGGGCCAGCACCGCCGTCGACAGTGCGCGGGCGTCACCGCTCTCCGCGTCGACGAGCAGCAGTTCTTCCTCGACACCGACAGTCCGCACGTTCGCATCCTCCTCAGCCGCCCGCTGCCGTCCGGTACGCGGAGCGGGTGATGAGGCGCGCGTACCCCCGGCGACACCTTTCAGGCTGCCGCACCCCGGCCCGGTGACGCGAAGGCCCGGAGGTTGCCCGTGGTCCGGGCCGCTCCCCTACCGCGCCGCCCGCCGGCGGAACAGATAGGCCCCGCAGAGCCCTCCGGCCAGGAAGACGCCCAGCAGTGCCGCCCAGAGCGGCATCGTGACCTTGGGGATGATGACGCGGATGGTGACCTCGGCGGTGTTCACGCAGATGAAGACGATCGCCAGCACCGCCAGCACGATGACGGCGATCCGGGCCGGCGCGAAGGCGCTCGTCGTGTCGCTCGATACGTCCTTGGGGCTCATGAACTGCCCTTTCGCTCGTCCTGGTACCGGGCCGGGAACGGCGGTCCCCGGACCCAGGATGGCGCCGTCCCGGGTCCGGGGAGTGGTGGAGCAGAGCCGTACGGGTGACGGTCAGCCGATCACGGGCAGTTCCAGGACGCCGGTGTCCTGCGGGGCGCTGACCACGGTCACCGGCTTGATGCCCCGGTTGCCGAAGTACGCCGTGTCGCTCGCGGCGATCACGAACCGCAGCCGGTGCCCGGTCTCGTACCGGTGCACGATGCCGGGGAGCTCGACGGTGAAGGCGCGGGTGACGTCGGGGACGCGGACGGGGGCGACCAGGCGGTTCACCAGCTTCTGGGTCCCGTCGGGTGCCACGTCGTACACCTTCGCGAACAGCGTCAGCTTGTCCGCGGCGTCGCCGCTGTTCTGGACCCGTTCCGTCTTCGGGGAGACGACCTTAAGGGTGGCCTTCGGCGCGCCGACGACGTCCACCGGTGCGGTCAGCGGCGCACTGGTCCAGCCGAGGTAGGTGCCCTTGGTGTCGTACGGCGCCGGGTCGGACAGTCCGATGAGCCCGGCGAGGGAGCTCTCCGAGTGGCTGGTCGGCAGGAGCCAGTTGGTGTACTGCCGGCTGCCCCGCGTGACCTTCGAGCGGCTGTCCACCAGGGCTCCGTCGCCGGAGAGGTACAGGGTGCGGGACAGGCCGGGGACGGCGGCCGCGGTGCCGTAGCCGCTCTCCCAGTCACGGTAGTAGGCGAACTCGGGGCCGGTGGAGGTGGACTCGTCGTGGTGGAGGTAGCGGTCGAACCAGGCGAGGATGCGCTGCCCGACGTAGCTGGTCTCCAGATTGCCCGTCGACAGGTCGAGTTCGCCGGGTACGGAACCGCCGCTGTGACCCCAGGCCTGCCAGATCATCTTCGTCGTGGTGCCCTGGGCCTCGAGTGCCCGGTAGGTGGCCGTGGCCTCGTTCAGGTTGAACAGGCTGTCGGCCTGGCCCTGGACGAGGAGCGTGGGCGCGGTGACACCGGACAGATAGGACGCCGGCGAGACACTCCGCGCGTACGTCAGTATCTCCTCGGTCGCGTCGGCCGGGTAGCGGCCCGAGTTCAGGAGCCGGATTATGTCGCACGCCTGCCGGGCGAAGTGGAGGCAGCCGAGGCTGCCGAAGCGCGAGGGGTCGAGACTCGGGACCAGCAGCGGCTGGCCCTCACCCATCAGGTAGAAGCCGTTGGTCCACTGCCACTTGAAGACACCGGGCGTGTCGGAGGAGACGCCCCGGGACGCTCCGGCGGCGTTGGGGGCGAGCGAGTACGCCAGGTCGTTCCAGGTGATCAGCGGGACTAGTGCGTCCACGCGGTGGTCGGCGGAGGCGGTCGCCATCTGGATGGCTCCGCCGTACGAACCGCCGATCATGCCGACCACCGGGTCGCCCGGTGCGTCCGTGGTGACGTAGTCGGCCTTGGTGCCGTCGTCGGCGGCGCGGGTACCGGCGAGGAAGTCGACGAGCCCGGAGGCCGCCTTGCCGTCGATCACGGGGTCGTCGAGCGTGATGAGGCAGCCGGACTCTCCGAAGCCCAGCCCCGAGTAGACGAGTCCGACGTATCCGCGTTCGGCGAAGGCCTTGCCGATGACGTCGGTGGAGCCGTCGTTCTTGCTGCCGCCGAAGCCGTTGGTGGCGAGGACGGCCGGGGCCGGGTGCTGCGCGTCGACGCCCGCCGGCCGGTAGAGGTCGGCGTCGACCGTGCAGGACCGGTCGCCGGCCCGCACGGTGAACTCCAGTGGGGTGACGGTGTAGTTGTCGGCCGCGGACGCGGGTGGCGCGGCGGTCAGGGCGAGCGGGGCGAGCAGCGCCGCCCCGGCGAGCAGGGCGAGTGGACGTGGACGACGGAAACTGGGCACAGCTCGCGACACATGGACCTCCACACCGAGGACACATTACCGACCGGTAAGTACCGGGCCAGGCCCATGTTGTGACACAGCTCATACCGCTGTCAACGCACGTGGGCGGAGTTTTCCGGGACGGAACCGTCTCCCGCGCCGCCCTGTCGGCCCGTCAGAGCAGCGCCGGGACACGGGAGGTGAGCGTGCAGCGGCCGCCGTCGGCCGGTGCGTCCAGTACCGCCGGCACACCGAGCGGGACCGTCAGCGCCGTGGGGCCGTGGCCGAACCCCAGCTCCTCGATCACCGGGACACCGAGGCCGCCGAGCCGGTCGGCGAGGAGGGCCCGCACCCCCTCGTAGGGCCCGCAGCCCTCCCAGGAGCCGCACACCACACCGGATATCCCGTCGAGGGCCCCGATGCGCAGCAGCCGGGTGAGGACCCCGTCGAGCCGGTACGGCTCCTCACCGATGTCCTCGAGCAGCAGCAGCCCACCGCGGACCGATGTCCGGGCGCGCGGGGTGCCGGCGTCGGCGGCGAGAAGGGTCGCACAGCCACCGTAGGTGACCCCCGAGGCCGTGCCCGGCACCAGCGCGGCCGCCGTGTCCAGCCCGAGGGTCTGCACCGACTCGGGCTCGAACAGGGTTGAGCACAGGGCCTGTTGGGTGTCCGCGTCCTTGAGGAAGACCTCGGTGGCGACCATCGGGCCGTGCAGGGTCGAGAAACCGGCCCGCAGGGCGAAGGCCTCGTGCAGCACGGTGACGTCGCTGTAGCCGACGAACACCTTGGGCCCGGCGGCCCGCAACGCGGGCCAGTCCAGGAGATCGACCATGCGGTGGGCGCCAAATCCTCCCCTGGCGCACAGAACGGCGTCCACCGACGGGTCGCACCAGGCTTCCTGGAGGTCCCGGGCGCGGTTCTCGTCCGTGCCGGCGAGGTGGTCCAGCTCCGGATGCGTGTCGAGCACATGGGGGGCCACGACGGGGTCGAGGTCCCAGCCGCGCAGCAGGTCGAGTCCCCGCTCCAGCCGTTCGGGCGGCACGGGTCCGCTGGGGGCGACGACCGCGACCCTGGCACCGGGCCGCAGCCGGGCCGGACGGGCGAGGGGCTCCAGGGTCACTTCTTCAGCTCCAGCCGTGGCACGTCGGGTCGGTCGATTCCGAACGTCTGCGCGTAGAGGGAGAGTTCGGCCTCCAGTGCGCGCCGTACGGTGTCGGCGCGGCGGAAGCCGTGGCCCTCCCCCTCGAAGGTGAGGTAGGCGTGCGGGATCCCGCGCCCCTCGGTCGCGGCGAGGAAGCGCTCGCACTGGACGGGCGGGCAGATCGGGTCGTCGAGCCCCTGGAGCAGCAGGAACGGGGCGGTGATCCCGTCCGTGTGGTTGACCGGCGAGCGCTCCCGGTAGCGCTCGGGCACCTCGGCGTAGGGGCCTACCAGCGACTCCAGGTACCGCGATTCGAAGTCGTGCGTCTCACCGGTCGCCCAGCCCTCCAGGTCGAGGATCGGGTAGCTGATCGCTCCGCAGGCGTAGACATCGGTCCGGGTGAGGGAGGCGGCGGTGGTCCATCCCCCGGCGCTTCCGCCCCGGATCGCCAGCCGGTCGCGGTCGGCGGAGCCCTCCTCGGCCAGCCCCAGGGCGACGGCGGCGCAGTCCTCCACGTCGACGACGCCCCACTGTCCGCGGAGCCGTTCGCGGTAGGCGCGGCCGTAGCCGGTCGACCCTCCGTAGTTCACCTCCGCGACGCCGATGCCCCGGGAGGTGAAGTAGGCGATCTCCAGGTCGAGTACGAGCGGGGCGCGGCCGGTGGGGCCGCCGTGCGCCCAGATGACGTAGGGCGGGAGCTCACCGTCGGGGCCGGTGCGGTCGGGATGGCGCGGCGGGTACACATGGGCGTGGATCTCGCGGCCCGCCGGTCCGGTGAAGGTGCGGATCCGCGGTTCGGGGTGGTAGGCGGGGTCGACGGCGTCCTGGTGGGGGGCGCCGATGGCCCGGGTGTGCCCCGTCGCCGTGTCCAGCTCCACCACCTCGTACGAGCTGTGGGGGCTCGCGGCGATACCGATGACCCTGGTGTCCTGCACGGCGAGCGTCTCCGCCCACGCCGTCCAGGGGCCCACGGCGTCGACGAGTTCACCGGTCTCCGGGTCGAGCACACCGAGCGCGGTGGTGCCCCGGCCGTGGATCACGGCGACCAGCCCGTTGTCGAGGAGCTGGAACCAGCGCAGTCCGACCTTCCACAGCGGCCCGCCGAACTCCTCGCTCCGGCCGCCGCAGAGCCGGCTGGTGGGCACGACGGCCCCGGCGACGGTGTCGGGCCTGATCCGCTGGAGCTCCCACCAGCCCCCGACGTCCGAGACGAAGAGCAGCGATCCGTCCCGGTCCCACTCGACCTGGACGACCGACTCGTCGAAGTCGCCGACCAGGGGCCGGACCCCGGTGAAGTCGCCGTCGGCCGTGACGTCGGCCATCTTCACGACGGTGCCGTCCCACGGCATCTGCGGATGGTCCCACGCGATCCAGGCCGCGCGGCGGCCGTCGTGCGACAGCCTGGGGCCGGTGACGAACCGGTTCCGGTCGTCGGTGAGTTCGCGTACGGCGCCACGGTCCCCGGCCGCCGACCCGTCCAGCGGCACTGCGGCGATCACGCGCCGGACGTCGGTGGGCGATGCGCCGGTGAACTCCTCCAGCACGCACCACACCTCACCGCGTCCGAGGTGCAACTGCGGGTCCACCCAGCGCAGTCCGCAGCCGAGGCCCGACACGGGGGTGAGCGGCCACGGCTCGTCGGGGCCGTCCGGCGCGTAGGCGTACAGCCGCTGGTCGGGGAAGTGGACGAACACGACCAGGGGTCCGCCCTCCTCGCGCGGCGCACCGGCCCACGGCACTCCGCCGTACTCGATGACGCGGCTGCGGGGGTTCCACGGCTCGGGCAGGACGGACGTGGTAGTGCCGTCGGCCCTCCGGCGCACGAGGGCGCGGCGGCCGCCCTCGGCGGGGCGCGGCTCCGTCCACCACACCTCGTCGCCGACGGTGCCGACGAACTCCGGCCTGCCGTCGTGCGATGCGGTCAGCGCCGCGTCGATCGGTGACGGCCATGTGCCGTACGCCGCTGTGGACGCCATGGTCGGTTTCCCCCTCTTCGGTCGGACGGTGCGGGTCGTCAGGCGGTGCGCAGGAAGTGGTCCAGGACCCGGACGCCGAAGTGCAGGGCGTCGACGGGGACCCGCTCGTCGACGCCGTGGAACAGCGCCTGGTAGTCGAAGCCGACGGGCAGCTTCAGCGGGGAGTAGCCGTAGCCGGTGATGCCCAGACGGGAGAACTGCTTGGCGTCCGTGCCACCCGACATGCAGTACGGCACGACATGGGCGTCCGGGTCGAACAGCTCGATGGCCGCGCGCATCTTCGCGTACGTCGGCGAGTCGACCGGGGCTTCGAGGGCGACCTCGCGGTGCTGGAACTCCCAGTCGACGCCGGGGCCGGTCAGCCGGTCCAGCGTCTCGCGGAACTCGTCCTCGCCCCCGGGGACCATGCGTCCGTCGATCTGGGCGGTGGCGTGCCCCGGGATCACGTTGACCTTGTAACCGGCGTCCAGCATCGTCGGGTTGGTGCTGTTGCGCACGGTCGGCTCGATCAGTGCGGCGGCCGGGCCGAGCTTGCCGAGCAGCTCGTCCACGTCGAATCCGGGGGCGTCGGGGTCGACACGGATGTGGTGCAGCGCGGCGATCTCGGTGAGCGCGGCCCGTACGGTCGGGGTCAGCCGCACCGGCCACTCGTGCGCGCCGATCCGGGCGACGGCTGCGGCGATCCTGCTGACGGCGTTGGCCCTGTTGACCTTGGAGCCGTGACCGGCCTTGCCCTCGGCGGTCAGCTTCAGCCACCCCGTGCCGCGTTCCCCCGCCGCGACGGGGTAGAGCGACATGCCGGGCCCTGCGTGGAAGGTGAAGGCCCCGGACTCGCTGATGCCCTCCGTGCAGCCTTCGAAGAGCTCGGGGTGCCGGTCGGCGAGGAAGCCGGCGCCGTCGTGCGCGCTGGCCTCCTCGTCGGCCGTGTAGGCGATGACGATGTCGCGGCGCGGGCGTACGCCCGCACGTGCCCAGGCCCGGACGACGGCGAGGACCATCGCGTCCATGTTCTTCATGTCGATGGCCCCGCGCCCCCACACGACGCCGTCGCGCACCTCCCCGGAGAAGGGGTGCACGGTCCAGTCGTCCGCCACCGCGGGCACCACGTCGAGGTGACCGTGGACGAGGAGGGCGTCGGCGGACGGGTCGGTGCCCTCGATCCGGGCGACGACGTTGGTCCGTCCCGGCGTGCGCTCCAGGAGTGCCGGCTCCAGCCCGGTGTCCGCCAGCCGCTCGGCGACGTACTCGGCGGCCGGGCGTTCCCGGCAGGTGCCGTCGCCGCGGTTGGTGGTGTCGATCCGGATCAGCTCGGAGGTGAACGTCACCGCTTCCTCGAGCGCCCGCTCGTCGACCGCTCCGGTGGGGTTGCCCGCCTCAGCCATACTGCTCCTCCACGGCGGCCGACACGATCGTCGTCACCGCCTTGAATGTGCGAATACCTTCGTACATCGTCCCGCTGGTATAGACGACGCGCCGCTCGCCGCTCGGCGCCACGCCGGGGACCACGGTCGCGGCGGCCCCCAGATGCTCGGCGTCGAACTCCAGCTCCACCGTGTACGAGCCGCTCGTCACGGGTGTGCGGCGCCCGGCGAGCGCGGTCGCCCCGGCGGCGGCCGCCCTGATGTCGGCGGCCGTACGAGCCGGGGTGCGGCACACGGCGGCGTACCGGGAGACGTGGTCCTTCACCGCGACCGTGCGCGCCTCGGGGGCGTAGCCACCGGCGTCCTCGCACGTCAGGTCGTCGCCGGTGACCAGGATGACGGGGACGCCGTACTCCGCCGCGACATGGGCGTTGAGCAGGCCCTCACTCGCGCGGACCCCGTTCAGCCAGACCCCGGTGATGGAGTTGGCGAGGTAGGTGTGGGCGAGCACGCCCTCCGTGCCGGCGCCCGTGTGGTAACCGACGAACGCCACGGCGTCGACGTCGCCGTGCTGGATGCCCTCGACCATGGAGAGGGACTTGTGCTTGCCGGTGAGCATCTGGACGCGGTCGTCGAGCCGCTCCAGGAGCAGGTTGCGCATGGTCCAGTGGGCCTCGTTGACGAGGACCTCGTCGGCGCCCCCGTCGAAGAAGCCCAGTGCGGCGGCGTTCACATCGGAGGTGAAGAACGAACGGCACCGTTCCCACTGCGGGGTGCCGGGCAGCACGTCGGCCGGCCATGTCACTCCGGTGGCGCCCTCCATGTCGGCGCTGACGAGGATCTTCACGTGCGCGGTCCTGTCGCTGGTCGGTCGCTCCCCCGCCCGTTCCCGGGAAGAGGATCTTCGTGCCGCATCACGGTACGCGCCGGGACAGCGCCGGACCAGGGCGTAGGTGATCTGCCACTGGTCCAGTCCGGTGAAGCCGTCCGCCGCACGGGCGGCGGACGGCCCGGAGGTCAGGCGCGGGCGGTGCCCTTGACGAGCTGCTCGATCCGGGCGAGTTCGTCCTCGCCGAACTCCAGGTTGCCGACCGTCGCCACGCTGTTCTCCAGCTGGGCGACGCTGCTCGCTCCGACGACCGCGGAGGTGACCCGGCCGCCGCGCAGCACCCAGGCGAGCGCCATCTGGGCGAGGGACTGTCCGCGCTCGCGGGCCAGCTCGTTCAGCGCCCCCAGCCGGCTCACGAGGTCCGGGGTGACGGCCTCGGCCGACAGGAAGGGGCTGCTCCCCGCCGCGCGCGATCCCTCCGGGATCCCGTGCAGATAGCGGTCGGAGAGGATGCCCTGCTCCAGCGGGGAGTACGCGATGGAGCCGGTGCCGAGCTCGTCCAGGGCGTCCAGCAGCCCGTCCTCGACCCAGCGGTCGAGCATGGAGTAGCGCGGCTGGTGGATGACGAGGGGCGTGCCCAGCTCACGCAGGATGCGGGCGGCCTCGCGGGTCTGCTCGGCGGAGTAGTTGGAGACGCCGGCGTAGAGCGCCTTGCCCTGTCGCACCGCGGTGTCGAGCGCGCCCATCGTCTCCTCGAGCGGGGTGTCGGGGTCGAAGCGGTGCGAGTAGAAGATGTCGACGTAGTCGAGGCCGAGCCGGGTCAGGCTCTGGTCCAGCGAGGAGCGCAGGCTCTTGCGGGACCCCCATTCCCCGTACGGGCCCTCCCACATGTGGTAGCCCGCCTTGGTCGAGATGACGATCTCGTCCCGGAGTCCGGCGAAGTCCGTCCTCAGCGCGCGGCCCATGGCGGTCTCGGCGGAGCCGGGCGGCGGGCCGTAGTTGTTGGCGAGGTCGAAGTGGGTGATGCCGAGGTCGAAGGCCCTCCGCAGGATCTCGCCCTGGCTCTCGGGGGTCCGGTCGCCTCCGAAGTTGTGCCAGAGCCCGAGCGACAGCGCGGGGAGCAGCAGGCCGCTGCGCCCGGTGCGCCGGTAGGGCATGGCGGCGTAGCGGTCGGCGGACGGAACGTACATACGGGCACTCCACGGGGCTCGGCCTGGCGCGCCGGAACCGGTGCGCGTACCCAAGACTGGCGGAGAACGATCCAGCGGTCCAACAGGAGATTCCGCTGGGATTCATCGGTTAGATTGCTCAATCATGGAACTGCGTCAGCTGGAGCACTTCGTCGCGGTCGCCGAGGAGCAGCACTTCACCCGGGCGGCCGAGCGTCTGGCCGTGTCCCAGTCGGGGCTGTCCGCGTCCGTACGGGCGCTGGAGCACGAGCTGAGGACGCCGCTGTTCAGCCGTACGACACGCACGGTTCGGCTCACCGAGGCGGGGGCGGCCCTGCTCGTGGAGGCTGAGCGCACGCTGGCGGGTGCCAGGGCGGCGCGGGACGCCGTCGACGCCGTACGGGGGCTGCTGCGCGGGACTCTGACGCTGGGGGTGGAGCAGTGCGTGGCGGGGGTCAGCACGGCACGGCTGCTCGCGGCGTTCCACCGGGAGCATCCGCACATGGAGATCAGGCTCCGGCAGGAGGGCACGTCCAGTCTGCTGGAAGGGGTGGCCGGCGGACGGCTGGACCTCGCATTCGCCGCGACCGTCAGCCCGCCGGAGTGGCGGGGTGATCTCGTGCCGCTGGCCCGGGAGCCCATGGTCGTCCTGTGCGCCCCTGGTCACCGGCTCGCCCAGGAGGGCGTGCGGGTCGCGTGGGGCGAGCTGCGCGGCGAGTCGTTCATCGACTTCCACCCGGACTGGGGCCCCAGGCGCGCGGCGGACGAGGCGTTCGCCGCGGCGGGGGTCCGCCGCACGGTGGCGCTGGAGGTCAGTGACGTGCACAGCCTGCTGGAGCTGGTGCACGAGGGTCTCGGGATCGCGGTGGTGCCGCACCACTTCTCCCGTAAGCCGGAGGCACGGGACCTGGTCGCGGTGGAACTCGACGGAGAGCACCGGCCGGCCTACGAGAGTGTCGTGGTGCTCCCGCCTGCCCGGGCCATGAGTCCGGGGGCGAAGGCGCTGATGACGCTGGTCCGGGAGGCCCCGCTGCGCTGACTCCGGCCGCCTGTCAGCCGCTCAGCGCATCGGCGAACGCTCCCGCTTCCTGATCGACTCCGCTGCAGGTGTCCGAGGCGGTCTCCGTCGCTTCGTCCGAGGCGCACTCCTGGTCACGGAAGGCCGCCCAGAGGGAGAGCGCGCCGACCCCTCGGCGGGTGGCGAACGAACGCAGGGACGCCGCGTCGTCCAGGGTGAACGTCTCCCCCTCCACGTCGTTGACGCCGATCATCACGGTGATGTGCAGCGCCTTCCACGCCTCGTCCTGCGACAGCCCGAGGACGTCGACGAGCTGGGCCTGGGCGGCGGCGGCCGCCTGCTCGGCGTAGTCGCCCATGTCGCCGCTGTGCGAGGTGCTGTAGTTCATCGCCATGATGTTGACCGCCGAGAGGTCGACGCCTTGGTCCACCGCGTCCTGAAGGACCGCGAGCCCCGTGTCCTCCAACCCCTCGGGCATCGTGGGCAGGGTGTAGGTGACGTCGAGGTCGCGTTCTTCCTGGAGCAGGGCCAGTGCCTCGTTGCGGCGGGTGACGGAGGCGGTGTCGGTGAGTGCGTCGCCCTCGATGTCGAAGTCGGCCTTCGTGGCGCCGACCGCGTCGAGCACCTCGGCATAGGCGTCGGCCAGTTCCTCGGCGCTGTCACAGGCGAGGGCCGCCTCGGTGCCCGCGGCGCCACCGAAGGAGACCCGGATGTCCGCGCCGTCCCCGGTGAGTGCCTCGACGCGGGCGACGACCGCCTCGCTGGTGGCCGCCGCGGTGCCGCCCCAGAGAGGGGTGCAGCTGGAAGCCTCGGACGTGACGAAGGCCAGGTTGTACGTGTCGGGGGACCCCGCACTGTCGGTCTCGGCAGCGGTCGTGGCGCTCACGTACGGGGTGTAGGCGGTCCGCGCGGCCGCCGGTGGGGGCTGCGGAGAGCCCTTCGACTGATCGGCGACGCCGCCCGGCGAACAGGCCGAGCCCGCGAGGCCGAGCGCGATCAGCCCGGCGACGGCCGAGGAAACCCGTGTGCGCCTTCGCATGAGGTGTGTGCACCTGCTTTCGGAATGTCGTCCGGAACGGCAGCCGGTGCTGCCGGGACGCCCTGAACCTCTCACACCCGAGGCCTGCGCGAAGACACAGGAAACCCATGGAAAGGGACCGGAAGTGGCCGCCCGGAACGGCCGATTTCCCTGCTGGGGAGGGTTCCAGCGACACGGAGTCGACGTGTCGCGGCCGGCGCACTCTCAGCGGTCCTACAGGTTCGGGCTCTCTTCACAGCGCGCGGCCAGGAAGGCGCCAGACTTCGCACATCAAGCTTCGCCACCATGCGCACATGCAATCCGATCCCGTCATCGAGAAAGACCCGGTGCCACGCGGCCGACGCCGGGCACACGCCGGCCCGGCCCGTCCGGCCGAGCGCCGTCGCGCGGCCGGACAGCCGCAGGAGGGGCCCGTCTTCGTGGACGGCTCCGGGCGCCGGGCCAAGCTGCTGCGCCGCGCCGGCATGCTCCTGGGCGCCGTCTGCGTCGGCTACGCCGCCGTGCTCGGGCTCGCCTTCATGGGCGGCATATCCATGACCCCTTCGCAGCTGCTCCCCTTCGACGGCGGCCCGGCCGCCGAAGCCGGCCCGGGAGGCGGGACCCTGCCCGGTCACGGCATGCCTCCGGGCGGGACCGCGCCCCCCAGTGGCGCGCCGACGCCGCCGGCGTCCGGCGGGGCGACGCCGACCGGCCAGGCATCCGCCTCGGGCGGGGCGAACTGATGGCCGCTTCCCGCCGTCGGCACGCCACGCCCGGCAGGATCAGCCGGGTGGGACGCCAGGCCGTCCCCCGGCCCCGCGTGGTCATGGCCGTGCTGCTCCTGCTGGGGCTCGTCTGCATGATGCTGCTGGACGGCTATCTGCGCGCCGAGATCGGTGACGACCAGCGGGTACGGACCGGAGCCTCCGCGGACTCGGTGCCCGCCGACGTGCTGGAGGGCGGGCCCATTCTGAGCTTCCCCGGCGGCACCGCCCGTACGCAGTCCGTGCCGGACAAGACCATCGTGCTCACCTTCGACGACGGCCCCGATCCCGAGTGGAGCGGGAAGGTGATGGACATCCTGGACGAGAACGACGTGCCGGGCACCTTCTTCCTCGTCGGCTCGATGGTCGCGCGCTATCCGGACGTCGTCCGCAGGATGGTCGACGAGGGCAACGAGGTGGGGGTCCACACCTTCACCCATGTCGATCTCTCCTACCAGAGCGAGGCCCGCGTCAAGCGGGAGATCGCCCAGACGCAGCTCGCCCTGGCGGGCGCCGCCGGCATCACGACGACCTTGTTCCGCGCCCCGTACTCCTCGAAGACCGACGCGATCGACGACTACAGCTGGCCGGTCTACGAGCGCCTCGGCGCGATGGGCTACACCAGCGTGTTCATCGACACCGACAGCGAGGACTGGCAGCGGCCGGGCGTCTCCAAGATCGTGAAATGGGCGACGCCGGAGGACGGCGAGGGTGCCTCGGTGCTCTTCCACGACGCGGGCGGCGACCGCTCGGAGACGCTGGCCGCGCTGCCGGAGTACATCGAGAAGATGAAGGCGAAGGGCTACACCTTCACCACCGTCAGCGGCGCCCAGCAGCAGGCCGGCGGCGACGATGACGACACGGCCGCCGCCGCACCCACCGGCCCCGGACAGACCGGCGGCACACAGGGCGACCCGGCGCAGGCCGCCCACCGCGAGGCGGACACCGCGAGCCTCTGGGAGGGCCGCGCCCTGCTCGCCGCGGTCAGGGTCGCTGAATGGACCGTGCCGGGGCTGGCCACGATGCTGGGGGTCGTCGGGGTGGCGGTCCTGGGCCGCTTCGGCCTGATGCTCCTGCTCGCCCGGCGCCACCACCGGCAGCGCAACAGACGCCGGTTCAGCTGGGGACCAGAGGTGACCGGCCCGGTGAGTGTGATCGTCCCGGCGTACAACGAGAAGGAGTGCATCGCCGCCACGCTCAACTCCCTGGCCGCGAGCACCCATCCGATCGAGATCGTGGTCGTCGACGACGGTTCGACCGATGGCACGGCGGAGATCGCCGAATCACTCGGCCTGCCCAATGTCCGGGTGATACGGCAGGAGAACGCCGGAAAGCCGGCAGCCCTCAACAACGGTGTCCGCCAGGCCCGTTACGACATCGTCGTGATGATGGACGGGGACACCGTCTTCGAACCGGACGCCGTGCACCAGCTCGTCCAGCCGTTCGCCGACCCCGGCGTCGGCGCCGTCGCGGGCAACGCGAAGGTCGGCAACCGGTCCACGATGATCGGCGCCTGGCAGCACATCGAGTACGTGATGGGCTTCAACCTGGACCGCAGGATGTACGACCTGCTGCGCTGCATGCCCACCATCCCCGGTGCCATCGGCGCCTTCCGCCGCCAGGCGGTGCTGGAGGCCGGCGGGATGAGCGAGGACACGCTGGCGGAGGACACCGACATCACCATCGCGCTCCACCGCGCGGGCTGGCGCGTCGTCTACGCCGAGCACGCCCGGGCGTGGACCGAAGCACCTTCTTCCCTGGGGCAGTTGTGGCGTCAGCGCTACCGCTGGAGCTACGGCACCATGCAGGCGCTGTGGAAGCACCGCCGGTCCGTCACCGACCGGGGGCCCTCCGGGCGTTTCGGCCGCGTCGGCATGCCGCTCGTCGTACTCTTCCAGATCGTCACACCGGTCTTCGCGCCGCTCATCGACGTCTTCACCGTCTACGCCATGGTCTTCGTGGACTTCCGGGCCTCGCTGCTCGCCTGGCTGGCGGTCCTGGCCGTGCAGCTGTTCTGTGCGGCGTACGCCTTCCGCCTCGACCGGGAGAAGTACCGGTACCTCCTGATGATGCCCCTCCAGCAGCTCGCCTACCGGCAGTTGATGTATCTCGTGCTGATCCACTCCTGTGTCACTGCGGCGACCGGGGGCCGGCTGCGCTGGCAGAAGCTGAAACGCACGGGTGAGGTGGGCACGCCCCACGTGGGGGCCTCGTAGTGGCGGGGACGCACCGCAGGGCGGCGCTCGCGCCGCCCTCCGCGGCCACCGGCCGCGACCGCTCCTTCGATGTGCTGCGGGCCGTGGCGCTCGTCCGGGTGGTGACCTACCACACCTTCGAGTGGCCCTGGCTGGGGTACGTCTTCCCGTCCATGGGCGTGATGTTCGCGCTCGCCGGGTCACTCATGGCCCGCTCGCTGGAGCGGCCGGCCCCCGGGGTGCTCCGCAGCAGGCTGCGGCGGCTGCTGATCCCGGTGTGGCTGTTCGGGCTGGTGCTCGGGGTGGCGATGCTGCTGCACGGCTGGGTGCCGGGGCCCGACGTGCTGCTCTGGGTGCTGCCGGTCGGTGACCCGCCCGGCGACGAGTGGGGTGAGCAGGCCTGGGCGGTGCTCTGGTACCTGCGCGCCTACCTCTGGTTCGTACTCCTCTCGCCTCTCCTGCTGCGCCTCTTCCGGCTCGCCCCGCTCCCCGTGCTCGCCCTTTCCCTGGTGCCCGTCGTGGTGCTGGAGACGGTGTCCGGGGTGCCGGACGGCCGGCTGGGGAGCGTGATCGGTGATGCCTCGGTGTTCCTGTTCTGCTGGCTTCTGGGGTTCGCGCATCGCGACGGTGTGATCGACCGGCTGCGCGGCACACGAGCGGTGACCGTCGCGGTGCCGCTGATGGCCACGGGTGCGTGGTGGGCGGCCGGACACCCGTCGCAGGGGTCGTTCGACCTGGACGACCTCCCGCTCGCCCAGGCGCTCTGGTCGGCGGGGTTCGTGCTGCTCCTGCTGCGCTTCAGACCCCGCTTCGACGGACTCGTGCGTCACCGGGTGGCGGACCGGGTCGTCACGGTGTTCAACGCCCGCGCGGTGACGGTCTATCTCTGGCACGAGGTGGCACTGATGGCCTCGGTACCGCTGATCGACCTCATGTGGGAGGTACCGGCACTGGAGCGGCACCTGCCGCTGGACAGCCCCTGGTGGCAGTTCGGCGTCGCCTGGGTGCTGATCGCCGCCGCCGTGGTGTGCTTCGGCTGGGTCGAGGACGTCGCGGCGAGGCGGAAGCCCCGGCTGCTGCCGTGAGCGGGGCGGGTGTGCTGCTCGCGCACCCGCCCCTGGCCGGACGGACGGTCAGTCCTCGTGGCCCAGCTGGAGGTCGCGTTCGGTCCGTCCCCCTCCGGGGAGCTGGAGCACGGTGGCGACCGGCGGGTAGCCGGCGGCGATCACGGTGTACTCGCCGGTCGACAGGTCGACGAACCGGAACGCCCCGTCGGAACCGGTGGTCAGGGTGTCGACCACGTTGCCCGCCGCGTCCAGCAGCGTGACCCTGGCGTCCTCGACGGCCCGCCCGCCGGGAGCGCGCACGATCCCGCGGA
The DNA here is from genome assembly GCF_002941025.1 of Streptomyces sp. QL37. NCBI lineage: Bacteria > Bacillati > Actinomycetota > Actinomycetes > Kitasatosporales > Streptomycetaceae > Streptomyces > Streptomyces sp. QL37. The sequence continues at coordinate 1,263,085 of NZ_PTJS01000001.1, forward strand.
GCACGGCGCCGCCCGCCAGCTCGATGTCCTGCCTGGTCTCCCGGGCGGCCTGCACGCTGACCGGGAGCGCCGCGGGCCGGAAGGCCGGGGCGCTGGCCGCCAGGGTGTACTCACCGGCCACCAGCTCGCTGATGACGTAGGCGCCCTCGCGTCCGGTGCGGGTCGTCGCGACGACTTCGCCCCGTACGTCGGTGAGCGTGACCGCCGCGTCGCGGACGGGGGCTCCGTCGGGTGTGAGGACCGCGCCGGCGAGCCGTCCCGCCCCGCCCAGGACCACGTCGAGCTCCACCGGCCGGTCGCTGACGGTGACACTGACCGCCTGCGGCTGGTGTCCGCCGGCAGCGGCGATCAGCACATAGGAACCGGCTCCTGGCGCGCTCAGCGCGTACCGCCCGTCGTCGGCGCTCGCTCCGCGTCCGACCTGCCGCCCCTGGACGTCGATGAGGGTGAGTGCGGCCCGCCCCACCTCCGTGCCGTCGGGGTGCTGGACACATCCGCACACCGGCACCCCTGAGAGCGGACCGGCCTGCGGCGGGCCGGGGTCGGTGCGGGCCAGGGGGATCGTGGAGTGAACCTCGGTCGGGTCGGGCGCCGTCTGGGGGGTGTGGTGGGACACCAGCGGTTTCTCCTTGAGGAAGAAGGCGAGGAACAGGCCGAGCAGGAGCACCGGCACCAGGTAGAGGAAGATCCGCGGCATCGCGTCGGCGTAGGCCTGGATGTAGGCGTCGCGGAGTGCGGGCTCCATGGAGTGGACCAGCTGGGGGGTGATCGACTCCGCGTCCGGCAGATCGGCATCGGAGGGGAGTCGCACCCCGAGGGCGTCGGTGAGCCGCCCGGCGAACAGGGTGCCGAAGATCGCGGCTCCGACGCTGCCGCCGATCTGTCGGAAGTAGTTGTGCGCACTGGTGGCGGTGCCGAGGTCGGAAGGCCGTACGGAGTTCTGCACGGCCAGCACCAGGATGGACATGACGAGGCCGATACCGATGCCCAGGACGGCCTGCCAGATGCCGTACTCCAGCGCCGAGGTGCCGGTGTCGAGCAGGGAGAGCAGCCACATGCCGACGGCCGACACGGCTCCGCCCACCAGCGGGTAGACGCGGTAGCGGCCGGTACGCGAGACCAGCTGTCCGGAGACGACGGAGGAGATGACGATGCCGCCCATCATGGGCAGCATCAGCAGCCCCGACTCGGTGGCGGACACGCCCTCGACCATCTGGAGATAGGTCGGCAGATAGCTGGCCGCCCCGAAGAGGGCGACCCCGACGACCGCGCCGACCAGCGAGGTGACGTTGAAGACGGAGTCCCGGAACAGGCGCAGCGGGATGATGGGTTCGGCGGCCCGGTGTTCGACGACGAGGAAGAGCAGAGTCGTTCCGGCAGCCCCGGCGGCGAGCCCCAGGATGGTCCGGGAGCCCCAGGCGTACTCCGTCCCACCCCAGCTGGTGAGCAGTACGAGGCAGGTCGACGCGACGGCCAGCAGCAGCGCCCCCAGCACGTCGAGACGAGGGCGTACGGCGGGTTTGGGCAGCTTCAGTACGAGCGCGATGACGGCGAGGGTGACGAGGCCGAACGGCACGTTGATGTAGAAGCACCAGCGCCAGGAGGCGTGGTCGGTGAAGAAGCCGCCGAGGAGCGGTCCGGCCACCGAGGCGAGGCCGAAGACGGCGCCGATGAGGCCCATGTAACGGCCCCGTTCCCTGGCCGGGACGATGTCGGCGATGATCGCCTGGACGCCGATCATGAGTCCGCCGCCACCGATGCCCTGGACGGCCCGGAAGGCGATGAGTTCGTCCATCGTGCGCGACCAGCCGGCGAGGGCGGAGCCGATGATGAAGACGATGATCGCGAACTGGAAGACGCCCTTGCGGCCGAAGAGGTCACCCAGCTTCCCGTAGAGCGGGAGGCCGATCGTGGAGGCGAGCAGATAGGCGGTGACCGCCCAGGACATCTTGTCCAGGCCGTGCAGCTCACCGACGATCTTCGGCAGGGCGGTGGCGACGATCATCTGGTCGAGCGCCGCGAGCAGCAGCGTGAGCATCAGCCCGAGGAAGACCAGCCGGATCCTGCGAGGGCTGATCCCGTCCGGCGGCGCGGACTGCCCGACGGCGGACGGCGGCGGGGGCGGCTCGTACTCCGCCTCGGTGCCGGGCGCCGCCCGGGAACCGGGTGCCCCGCACTCCGTGCCTCCCGGCTCGTCCTTCAGCAGAGTGATCCCACCCACCACGTAACGCTCCCCTCGTCGCAGCTGCGCCGCCCATTTCTCGCATCAGGCGGCAAGGCGGGGCAAACACGACCGGGCGCGCGCAGGGCGCGTACAGAGGGCTTATGCGCCGGTGGGAGGCACTGCGACGCACAACCGGCCACCCCGGAAAACCACCCGTTCCGGTGAGGCCGGCCGACGCCAACAGCAGGGAGAGCAGCGCTACTTCTCGACCTCGGTGGCGAGGTTCTGCAGCAGTTCGTCGTAGATGCGGCCGAGGCCCTTGGGTGCGAAGGTCTTCTCGAAGAACCCGCCGATGCCGCCCGCGCCGTTCCACACCGTCGAGACGACGGCCTTGGACTTGCCCTCACCGGCCGGGGTGACGGTCCAGGTGGTGACCATCGAGGAGTTCCGGTCCTTCTCGATCAGCTGCCCGTCGGTGGGCTCGGTGACCTCGAGCAGGCAGTCGCGGACCCGCTTGCTCGTGGCCTGGAGCTTCCAGTGGACGAGGGTGCCTTCTCCGTCCCCGCCCTCGCGCACCTCGTACTCGCTGAAGTGCCCGGTCAGCACCTTGCCCCGGACCTCCTTGTAGTCGGCCAGCGCATCGAACACCGTCTCTGCGTCCGCCGCGATGATCCGCTCTGTCGTGGCCTCGACCTGCGCCATGCCTGCTCCTCCAGCACTCGGTTGTTCGGGGTGCTGCTGAGCCAACCACCTCGGGTACGGCCCCTCAAAATCGGGCCGCGTGCTCCGCCGTGCACGATCAAGGGAACACATGTTCTATTCTCTGCGGAGTGCTACCAAGGAGGCGTTCATGCGCTGGGAAAATCTGGCAGAGAACACCACAAAAGCGGGTAACGGTGCGCTCTTCGCCGCGGACGCGGTGACGACGCGCACCTTCGACACCCCGGAATTCAGGGGCATCACTTTCCATGAGATCCGGGCCCGCTCGATCGTGAACCGGGTGCCCGGGGCCTCCCGCATGCCGTTCGAATGGACCGTGAACCCGTACCGGGGCTGCACGCACGCGTGCGTGTACTGCTTCGCCCGCAAGACCCACAGCTATCTGGACCTGGACACCGGTCTCGGCTTCGACTCCCAGATCGTCGTCAAGGTCAACGCCGCCGAACTGCTGAGCCGTCATCTGGCATCCCGCCAGTGGCACGGCCAGCACATCGCGATGGGCACGAACGTCGACTGCTACCAGCGGGCCGAGGGCCGCTACCGGCTGATGCCCGGCATCATCGAGGCGCTGCGCGATCACGCGAACCCCTTCTCGATCCTCACGAAGGGCACTCTGATCCTGCGCGACCTCGATCTCCTGCGACAGGCCGCCGAGGTCACCGAGGTCGGCGTCTCCGTCTCCGTCGGATTCACCGACCCCGAGCTGTGGCGCACCGTCGAGCCGGGCACCCCCTCCCCCGAGCGCCGCCTCGACGTCGTCCGCGCCATGACGGACAACGGGATCGGCTGCGGAGTGCTGATGGCCCCGGTCATCCCCTTCCTCGGCGACCACCCGGACCAGCTGCGCGCCACGGTCCGCGCCATCGCGGCCGCCGGGGCCACCTCCGTCACGCCGCTCGTCCTGCATCTGCGGCCCGGCGCCCGCGAGTGGTTCATGCGGTGGCTCGCGCGGCACCATCCGCACCTGGTGCGACGGTACGAACGGATGTACGCGGACGGGGCGTACGCGCCGACCTGGTACCAGCGGTCCATCACCCGCCGGGTCCACGAGCTGGCGGCCGAGTTCGGCATCGGCCCGGCCGACCGGGGCGGCGCCCGCCGCGTCCCCCGCGAGACACCGCCGGCCCTCGCGGACGGTCACGCGCCGGGCCCCACCCAGCTGACCCTGCTCTGACCGCACGGATCTCCCTGCCCGAACGGGTCAACTCTCGACGACATGTGTCCTGCCCGGCCCGTATCCGGGAAGCATGCGGCGGGGGCTGTGCCACCCACAGCCGTGTTCCCCGACCACGGGAGGCCCTATGACGAAACGTGCAGGAATTCTGGTCGCCGTCGGCGCCACGGTCGCGGGTCTGGTGACCGCCGCGCCGTCCACCGCGTCCACCGCGCCCGCCGCGACACCCGCCGCAGCACCGCTCCCATGGAAGGGCTGCGGGACGAAGACGTATCCGGCGCTGCAATGCGCAACCGTCCGCGCGCCCCTCGACCATGACAACCCGTCGGGCAGGAAGGTCACCCTCGCCCTCTCCCGGATCCCGCACACGGCCAAGAAGTCACAGGGTCCGCTGCTGGTGAACCCGGGCGGGCCGGGCGGCAGCGGGCTCTCCATGGCGGGGTTCGTGGCGTCCTCGCTGCCCGCGAAGCTCGCCGCGCAGTACGACGTGATCGGGTTCGACCCACGCGGGGTCGGGAAGAGCACTCCCGCCCTGGACTGCGTGCCGAAGTACTTCGAGCCCGTGCGCCCCGACTCCGTGCCGGACTCCTACGAGGCGGAGAGGACGGCGCGCAACCGTGCCGCGTCCTTCGCCGCCGCGTGCGGTGAGAAGCACGGCGACCTGCTGCCGTACATGGACACCGTCAGCGCCGCGAAGGACCTCGACGTCATCCGCGGGGCCCTCGGCGCAGAGCGGATCAACTACTTCGGTTACTCCTACGGCACCTACCTGGGCGCGGTCTACGCCAAGCTGTTCCCCGAGCGCGTGCGCCGCCTGGTGCTGGACTCGGTCGTCGACCCGGACGGCGTCTGGTACGAGGACAACCTCGGCCAGGACCACGCCTTCGACGCCCGCCACAAGGCCCTGATGGCGTGGATCGCGAGGAACGACGCCACGTACGAGCTCGGCAAGGATCCGGCCGCGGTCGAAGCCGCCTGGTACCGGATGCGCGACGCGGTGAAGAAGCACCCGGCGGGGGGCAAGGTCGGGCCGGGCGAGCTCGAGGACACCTTCATGCCGGGCGGCTACTACGACGGCTACTGGCCGCGCCTCGCCGAGACGTTCGCGGCGTACGTCAACGACAAGGACCAGGACGCGCTCGCCACCGCGTACGAGGACTTCGCGGCCGTGGACAGGAGCGGCGACAACGGCTACTCCGTCTACGCCGCCGTACAGTGCCGCGACGCCGGCTGGCCCCGGACCTGGAGCACCTGGCGCAACGACACCTGGCAGGCGCACCGCAAGGCGCCCTTCATGTCGTGGAACAACACCTGGTACAACGCCCCGTGCGCCACCTGGCCGGTGGAGCCGCTGGAGCCCGTGCGGGTCACCAACGACGACATCCCGCCCGCGCTGATCCTCCAGGCCACCGAAGACGCGGCCACGCCCTACGAGGGCGGCGTCACGATGAGCCGCAGGCTCAAGGGGTCGAGCCTCGTCGTCGAGCAGGGCGGCGGCAATCACGGCATCACCCTGAGCGGCAACAACTGCCTGGACGCGCATCTGGTGGACTACCTCACCGACGGCACCCTCCCGGCCGACGGCGGCAGCGGCGCGGACGCGGTGTGCGACGCCCTGCCGGAGCCGAAGCCCGCCCCGGCCACGAAGGCAGGCGCGAACATGAAGGGCAGGACGCTGCACGGCCTGCTCGGCTTCCGCGGCTGAGGAAACACCGGGCCCGACGCCGGGGGCGTACGCCAGGATGGACCGCGTGACCACGCACCCCGAGCCCGCGTACGCCCCCGGCGTGCGTATACGTGCCATGACCCTCGGCGACTGCGCCGCCGTGGCGGACATCCGGGTGCGCGGCTGGCGGTGGGCGTACGCCGGGTTGGTCCCGCAGGCGTACCTGGACGCGATGGACGTCGCCCGGGACGCCGAGCGCCGGCGCGCGTACCTCACGGCGGACGACGGACCGGTGAACCTGGTGGCGCACGCTCCGGACACCACGGTGACCGGCTGGGCCTGCTACGGACCGTGCCGCGACGAGAGCGCCCGGGCCGCCAGCGCGGAGCTGTACGCCCTCTACGTCCACCCGGACCACATCGGCACGGGCACCGGGCGCGCGCTGCTGGCCGAGGTCACCACGCGGGCCCGTGCGGACGGATACACCGGGATGTCCCTCTGGGTGCTCAAGGAGAACGCACGTGCGCGGCGCTTCTACGAGCGCGCGGGCTTCCGCCCGGACGGCGCGGAGGAGGCCTTCGACACCGGGGGTGCCATGGTGCCCGAGGTCAGGTACGTCCGCACGCTCAGCCCGCCGGGAGCCGGCTGAGCGCCTCCGCCGCCGCCGCGCCGAGCCGGGGATGCGGCAGGGCGGCCTCCAGGACCGGGCGGGCCCTTCCGTCCCCCAGGCTCCCCAGGCCCTCGACGCAGGCCAACGCGACGCGCCAGTGCGGCTCGTCGGGGGTCAGCAGCCGGTGCAGGGTGCTGACCAGGGCGGGCACCGACTCGGGTGCGCGCAGATCGGCCAGCAGTCGCACCGGATGCAGGGCGTAGCCCGTCCGGAGGCTGTTGGTGGCGAGCGCGGCCGCCGCTCTCGGGGTCCGCGGGTCACCGAGGAGCCGGAGGGCGTGCGCGGCGGACACACAGCGCTCGGGATCTCGGTGGTTGAGGAGGAGGACCAGCGCCTCGAAGGCCCGGCGGTCGCCCCGGCAGCCGAGCCGGAACGCCGCGATCTCGCGGGCCCAGAGGGGGCGTTCGCGTTCCACGAGGACCCTGGCCAGCTCCTCCTCGTCCTCGGTGGCGATCAGACGGCGGAAGGCCTCCGGTTCACGGGCCTCGCCCTCGAGCCTGTCCGTAAGCGAGCGGAACTCCTCATCCATGACGCTGAGTTTAGAGCGGTGCACGCGCCGTGTTCGACGAACTGTGTGCCAGCGCACAGGCCGCCAGGGCTGGCGCGCTCGTTACCCGCCGGTTAAGCTCAGGTGAGCGGGATACACACCCGCCGGCTCCCGTGGCCTGGTGACGCAGCCACCCGGAGTGCTTGTCGGTTCGGCAGTTCGTGAGACGTGGCTCCGGGACAGAGCCCGTCACCCTTCCCCCCGGCGCGCCCAGAGCGCCCGGTACCGTGCACCACGACACGCAATTCCCGCGCACCGAGCGCCGGTTGAACCAGACCCTGCGCGCCGCCGTGCTCCTCACAGTCGTCACTCACCCTGGAGTCCCGTGATGGACACCCCGCTCACCACCATCGCCGTCGTCGGCCTCGGCACCATGGGCACCGGCATCGCCGAGGCCCTGGCCCGTGCGGGCCGCGAGGTCATAGGCATCGACATCGACGAAGCCGCCGCCCGGCAGGCCGTCGCCACCCTGGAGGCCTCCACCGAGCGCGCCGTACGCCGCGAGCGGATCACGGAGCAGGAGCGGCGCGACATCCTCGCCCGCTTCCGTACGTTCTCCGATCTGCAGGCCGCCGCGGAGGCGGAGCTGGTCATAGAGGTCGTGCCGGAGACGTACGAGATCAAGCAGCAGGTCTTCCGGGAGCTGGACGCGGTGGTCTCCCCCACCACGATCCTCGCGACGGGCACGAACGCCCTGTCCGTGACCCGGCTGGCCGCCGAGTCGCAGCACCCCGAGCGTGTCCTGGGCCTGCACTTCTTCAACCCGGCGCCCGCGATGAGGCTCGTCGAGGTGGTCTCCTCCGTGCTGACCGCCCCGCCCGCCGTGGAGAGCGTCACCCGGCTCGCCCGTGAGCTGGGCAAGGAGCCGGTCGCGGTCGGCGACCGCCCCGGCTTCGTCGCGGACGGCCTGCTGTTCGGCTATCTCAACCAGGCCGCGGCGATGTACGAGGCCAACTACGCCTCCCGTGAGGACATCGACGCCGCCATGAAGCTGGGCTGCGGGCTGCCGATGGGCCCCCTGGCGCTGCTCGACCTGATCGGCGTCGACACGGCCCGCACGGTGCTGGAGGCCATGTACTCCGCCTCCCACGACAGGCTGCACGCGCCGACGCCGGTGCTCGGCCAGCTCAGCGCGGCCGGCCTGACCGGCCGCAAGGCGGGCCGCGGCTTCTACACGTACGACGCCCCGGGCGGCCAGACCGTGGTGCCGGACGCCCTGACGCCGGTGGAGAGCGCGGGCCCGGTCCCCGGGCGCGAGGTCTCCTCGGTGGGGGTGGCAGGGTCGGGAACGATGGCCTCGGGCATCGCGGAGGTCTTCGCGAAGGCCGGGTACACCGTGGTCCTCGCCGCGCGCAGCCAGGAGAAGGCGGACGCGGCCAAGGCGCGGATCGCCAAGTCCCTGGGCCGCTCCGTCTCCAAGGGAAGGCTGACGGAGGAGGCGCGGGACGAGGCCCTCGCCCGGATCACTCCGGCCGGCACCCTGGACTCCTTCGCCGAGGTCGATCTCGCGGTCGAGGCGGTCGTCGAGGACCTGGAGATCAAGCGGGACCTCTTCCAGACCCTGGACAAGGTCTGCAAGCCGGGTGCGGTGCTCGCGACGACCACCTCTTCGCTGCCGGTCGTGGCGGTCGCCCGGGTGACCTCGCGTCCCGAGGACGTCATCGGGATGCACTTCTTCAACCCGGCGCCCGCGATGAAGCTGGTCGAGGTGGTCCGCACGGTGCTGACCGCCGACGACGTGCACGCCACGGTCCGCGAGGTCTGCGTCAAGGTGCGCAAGCACCCGGTCGACTGCGGTGACCGGGCGGGCTTCATCGTGAACGCGCTGCTCTTCCCCTACCTCAACAACGCGATCAAGATGGTCGAGGAGCACTACGCGTCGCTCGACGACATCGACACGGCGATGAAGCTGGGCGGCGGCTACCCCATGGGCCCCTTCGAGCTCCTGGACGTCGTCGGCCTGGACGTGTCGCTCGCCATCGAGAAGGTTCTGCACAGCGAGTTCCGCGACCCGGGCCTCGCCCCGGCACCGCTGCTCGAACACCTGGTGGCCGCGGGCTGCCTCGGCCGCAAGACGGGGCGCGGCTTCCGCGAATATGCCCGCCGCTGACATCGGGGCGAGGTGGGGCGGGTTGCTGGGACCCTCGGGCGACCCGCCCCCACAGGCGCACTCCCCCGCGCCGATGGGTTACGTTCACCTCATGTCCCAACCCGCCAAGTCCCCTCGTTCCTCCGCGTCGGCGGACGCCCCTGAGAGTGCCGCGAGCACCCGCGCCGCCGCCCAGCGACTCAAAATGCGCCGTGAACTGGCTGCGGCAGCCATGGAACTGTTCGCCACGAAGGGGTACGAGGCGACGACGGTCGACGAGATCGCGGGGGCTGCCGGGGTCGCCCGGCGTACGTTCTTCCGCCACTTCCGCTCCAAGGAAGAGGCCATCTTCCCGGACCACGACGACACCCTCGTCAGGGCCGAGGCGGTCCTCAACGCCGCACCCGCGCACGAGCACCCGCTCGACACCGTGTGCCGCGGCATCAAGGAAGTCATGAAGATGTACGCGGCGAAGCCGGCGGTCTCCGTGGCGCGCTACAAGCTGACCCGTGAGGTGCCCACGCTCCGCGAGGCCGAGATCGCCTCGGTGGCCCGCTACGAGCGGCTGTTCACGCGCTACCTGCTGGGCCATTTCGACGAGCGTGACCACCAGGTGGGCAATGACGACCCGCTGCTCGCCGAGGTCGCCGCGTCCGCCGTGGTGACCGCGCACAACCACGTGCTGCGGCGCTGGCTGCGGGCCGACGGCCAGGGCGACGTGGAGTCCCAGCTCGACCACGCGTTCGCGATCGTGCGGGAGACCTTCGGCACGGGGATCGGGGCCGGGCGGACCGTGGGGGGCGATACCGGGAAGGCCCCTGCGGCCTCGGTGTCCAGGGAGGGCGAGGTGCTGGTCACCGTGGCCCGTACCGACGCTCCGCTCGACGAGATCATGCGGACGATCCAGAAGGCGCTGAAGGAGCACTGAGCCCGGCCCCGGCGGGGTTCACCCCTCGGCGGGCTGCACGGACGCGCTCGCGTACCAGGGCGGCGCGGCGCCCTCGCTCCACGCGGTGAGCCCGTCGAAGCCGACGCAGACGATGCCGCACTGTTCGGCGTACTCGAGAGCCGGTGCGGTGAATTCGCCGGTGGTGACGACGACGGCCGCCTCGGCTCCGTGCACCGCGTAGCAGGTGCCGCCGAAGCGCTGGAGTTCCTGCGAGCCGACCTTGTTGTCGCTCGTGTACCTCTTGCACTGCACGACCAGCCGGCGGCCGTCCGGCGTGGTGCCCACCACGTCGGCGCCCAGGTCGCCGGCGCCTCCGACGACTTCGGCGTCCAGGCAGCCGTCACGCCTGCAGAGCGCGGCCACGGCCTCCTCGAAGTCGTACGGGTCCATGGTCTCGTATCGGACCGTCGGCACCGGCTCGGGGCGCGGCGGCACGGCGTCCTCCTCCGACAGCTCCTCCAGGGCCGCGTCCACGACCTCGTACGCCGTCTCGACGGCTGCCGCGGCGGCCCTTGCGGCGGCCCTTCGGCTGCGGCGCAGGCGCAGGAACACCACGACCGCGGCCACCAGCGCGACGGTCGAGGCCACGGCGACCACCGGGTGCCGTTCGGCGCTCCTGAGGGCCGTACGCACCGCGAGTCCGGCGCCGCAGATCAGGAGTGCGAGGAACGCGAAGCCGAACGCCGTCCGCCTGACGTCGAATTCGGGCCTGCGCCCCTTCCGGGCCGTTCTGCGCGTCCGTATACCCATGGCGTTCCCCACCCCTTGTCCGTAGCGGCCCATCAAGATCACTTACATGTGCCCCACGGCCGGGGGTTGACGCACCGTCGGACAACAATGCGGTGGCCGGACCAGGGAGGGAGTGCTCGGATGCGCACATGGAACCTGACGAGACACTGGCCCTCTTCGACCACGAGATGCGCCTGCACGCCCGCCCTGACGGCCCCGGCACGCACGTCGAGCGGGTCGGTGAGGTCGTACGGCAGACCGGTGGCCCCGACGACTGGAACGGCGTCGTGTGGACGGCTCCGGGCCTCTCCCCCGCCCGTGCGGAGTCGGAGATCACGGCGCAGGTGGCGCACTACACCGCCCGGGGCGTCGGGGAGTTCGAGTGGAAGCTCTACGCACACGACGGCCCGGCCGGCCTGGGCGCCCTCCTCGCCGCGGCCGGCTTCGAGCCGGAGCCGCCGGAGACGCTGCTGGTGGCGCCGGTCGCCGACCAGGCCGGGGCGGTGGAACTCCCCGAGGGGGTGCGGCTGCTGAACGTGACCGACGCCGCGGGGGTGGAGCTGATGGTCCGGGCGCACGAGCTGGCGTTCGGCACCGACGGTTCGCGGCTGCGCCATCGGACCCTGGCCCGTCTCGCAGAAGCCCCTCCGGACACGTTCGTCGCGGTGGTCGCCATGGCGGGCGACGAGCCCGTGAGCTCGGCCCGGATGGAGATGCACCCCGGCACCGGCTTCGCCGGGCTCTGGGGCGGCGGTACGGCGACCGAGTGGCGGGGCAGGGGGATCTACCGGGCCCTGATCGCCCATCGGGCCCGTATCGCCGCCGGGCTCGGCCACCGCTTCCTCCAGGTGGACGCGACGGACCGGTCCGCCCCGATCCTGCGGCGGCTCGGCTTCACGGCCCTGAGCACGACGACGCCGTACGTGTACCGCACCGCGCCGTAGCCCTCGCAAAAGGCGGAGCAATGCGACATAACAACCATGATGTTGCTCATGCGTGCCTACGAGATGACAACTGAGAGAAATTGTTGGCACTGGGTGCCTTGCCACCTGTCACGCAGTGCCATACGTTGAAGGTGTCCGGGCGGCCGGCGTGCAGAGATCTCTCGTACGCCGGCTGTCCCCGCAGACCACGTGTCCGCGCGCCCGGGCGCCTGCGTCACAGGCAACCCCTTCTGCTCCACCGAGCAGGCACAGAGCACCACCCCGCCGAACCGACGGCACACCTCCACACCGCACCGCTCCCCTGACCACAGGGGCCTCCGAGCGTTTCCCTCGACGCCGGAGACCCGATCTGCCGGAGGCATCACCGTGAAGGAAATCCTGGACGCGATCCAATCGCAGGACAGCACGGCCGCGGACTTCGCGGCCATGCCCATCCCCGAGTCGTACCGCGCGGTGACCGTGCACAAGGACGAGGCCGAGATGTTCGCCGGCGTCGCCAGCCGCGACAAGGACCCCCGCAAGTCCCTCCACGTCGAGGACGTGCCGGTGCCCGAGCTCGGCCCGGGCGAGGCCCTGGTGGCGGTCATGGCCAGCTCGGTCAACTACAACTCCGTGTGGACGTCGATCTTCGAGCCCGTCTCGACCTTCGGCTTCCTGGAGCGGTACGGCAAGCTCAGCGACCTCAGCAAGCGCCACGACCTCCCGTACCACGTCATCGGCTCCGACCTGGCGGGCGTCGTCCTGCGCACCGGTCCCGGCGTCAACGCGTGGACCCCGGGCGACGAAGTCGTCGCGCACTGCCTCTCGGTGGAGCTGGAGTCCTCCGACGGCCACAACGACACGATGCTCGACCCGGAGCAGCGCATCTGGGGCTTCGAGACCAACTTCGGCGGCCTGGCCGAGATCGCACTGGTCAAGTCGAACCAGCTGATGCCGAAGCCGAAGCACCTCAGCTGGGAGGAGGCCGCCTCTCCCGGCCTGGTCAACTCCACCGCGTACCGCCAGCTCGTCTCGCGCAACGGCGCGGGCATGAAGCAGGGCGACAACGTGCTGATCTGGGGCGCCAGTGGCGGACTCGGCTCCTACGCCACGCAGTTCGCGCTGGCCGGCGGCGCCAACCCGATCTGCGTCGTCTCCAGCGACCAGAAGGCCGAGATCTGCCGGAAGATGGGCGCCACCGCGATCATCGACCGCAACGCCGAGGGCTTCAAGTTCTGGAAGGACGAGCACAACCAGGACCCGCGTGAGTGGAAGCGGTTCGGCAAGCGCATCCGTGAGCTGACCGGTGGCGAGGACGTCGACATCGTCTTCGAGCACCCGGGCCGGGAGACCTTCGGCGCCAGCGTGTACGTCACCCGCAAGGGCGGCACGATCGTCACCTGCGCCTCGACGTCGGGCTACAACCACGAGTACGACAACCGCTATCTGTGGATGTCGCTGAAGCGGATCATCGGATCGCACTTCGCCAACTACCGCGAGGCGTGGGAGGCGAACCGGCTGATCGCCAAGGGCAAGATCCACCCGACGCTCTCCAAGGTCTACTCCCTGGAGGACACGGGCCAGGCCGCGTACGACGTGCACCGCAACCTGCACCAGGGCAAGGTCGGCGTGCTCGCGCTGGCACCCCGTGAGGGCCTGGGCGTGCGCGACACGGAGCTCCGCGAGCAGCACATCGACGCCATCAACCGCTTCCGCAACGTCTGAGGTCCACGATGACCGAACGTCAGAAGGACCGCCCGTGGCTCATGCGGACGTACGCCGGTCACTCGACCGCCGAGGCGTCCAACGAGCTCTACCGGCGTAACCTCGCCAAGGGCCAGACGGGTCTCTCGGTCGCCTTCGATCTGCCCACGCAGACCGGCTACGACCCCGACCACGTCCTCGCCCGCGGCGAGGTGGGCCGGGTCGGCGTGCCTGTCTCGCACCTCGGTGACATGCGACGGCTGTTCCAGGACATCCCCCTGGAGCAGATGAACACCTCGATGACGATCAACGCCACCGCGATGTGGCTGCTGGCGCTCTACCAGGTGGTCGCGGAGGAGCAGGGCGCGGACCCGGACAAGCTCCAGGGCACCACGCAGAACGACATCGTGAAGGAGTACCTGTCGCGGGGGACGCACGTCTTCCCGCCGGTCCCGTCGCTGCGGCTGACGACCGACATGATCACGTACACGGTCAACCGCATCCCGAAGTGGAACCCGATCAACATCTGCAGCTACCACCTGCAGGAGGCGGGGGCCACTCCGGTCCAGGAGATCGCGTACGCCATGTCGACGGCCATAGCGGTGCTCGACGCCGTACGCGACTCCGGCCAGGTGCCGGAGGAGAAGTTCGGCGACGTCGTCGCCCGCATCTCCTTCTTCGTGAACGCGGGGGTCCGCTTCATCGAGGAGATGTGCAAGATGCGCGCCTTCGGCCGCATCTGGGACCGGGTGACGCGCGAGCGGTACGGCATCGCCAACCCCAAGCAGCGCCGGTTCCGCTACGGCGTGCAGGTCAACTCCCTGGGGCTCACCGAGGCGCAGCCGGAGAACAACGTCCAGCGCATCGTGCTGGAGATGCTGGCCGTCACGCTCTCCAAGGACGCCCGCGCCCGCGCGGTGCAGCTGCCGGCCTGGAACGAGGCGCTCGGGCTGCCGCGCCCCTGGGACCAGCAGTGGTCGCTCCGCATCCAGCAGGTGCTCGCGCACGAGAGCGACCTGCTGGAGTACGAGGACATCTTCGCCGGTTCCCATGTGATCGAGGCCAAGGTCGACGAGCTGGTCACCGAGTCGCTGGCCGAGATCGACCGGATCCAGCAGATGGGCGGCGCGATGGCCGCCGTGGAGTCCGGTTATCTCAAGTCGGAGCTCGTCTCCTCGCACGCCGCGCGGCGTGCCCGGATCGAGGGCGGCGACGAGAAGATCGTCGGCGTCAACATCTACGAGACGACCGAGCCCAACCCGCTCACCGCGGACCTCGACACCGCGATCATGACGGTGGATCCCGAGAACGAGGCCAGGGTCGTCGCGGCCCTGCACGAGTGGCGCGACAACCGCGACGAGGCCCGCGCGACCGAGGCGCTGACGGCGTTGAAGAAGGCAGCGGCGGGCACCACGAACATGATGGAGGCGACCGTCGAGTGCGCACGGGCCGGCGTCACCACGGGTGAGTGGGCCTGGGCCCTGCGCGACGTGTTCGGCGAGTTCCGGGCACCGACCGGTGTCTCGTCCGCGCCGGTGGCCGTCGCCGCGGAGGCGGGGACACCGCTCGCGCTGGTCCGCGAGAAGGTCACCCGCACCGCCGGGGACCTGGGCGTCGGACGACTGCGGCTGCTGGTCGGCAAACCCGGCCTCGACGGGCACTCCAACGGCGCCGAACAGATCGCCGTACGCGCGAGGGACGCGGGGTTCGAGGTGGTCTACCAGGGCATCAGACTGACGCCCGAGCAGATCACCGACGCCGCGCTGGCCGAGGACGTGCACTGCGTCGGCCTGTCCATCCTGTCCGGCTCGCACGCCGAGCTGGTGCCGGATGTGCTGCACCGGCTGCGTGAGGCCGGTGCGCCGGACATCCCGGTGATCGCGGGCGGCATCATCCCGCAGGCCGACGCGCGCACCCTCATCGAGGCCGGCGTCGCCGCCGTCTTCACCCCGAAGGACTTCGGCATCACCGAGATCATCGGCCGTATCGTCGACGAGATCCGGAAAGCGAACAAGCTCGACCCTCTGGAGGTCCCCGCATGACCACGCCCAGCCCGTCGCCCGCCACCACCCCGATTCCGGGCGGCTCCGCCGCGCCCCACTCGGCCTCTGTGAACCGTCTGCGCCCGCGCCGTTCCTGTCTGGCCGTGCCGGGCTCGAACCCGCGGTTCCTGGAGAAGGCCCAGGGGTTGCCGGCCGACCAGGTCTTCCTGGACCTGGAGGACGCCTGCGCGCCGCTCGCCAAGGAGGGCGCCCGGCACCACATCGTCGACGCGCTCAACAACGGCGACTGGACCGGCAAGACCCGGGTGGTCCGGGTGAACGACTGGACGACCCACTGGACCTACCGCGACGTCATCACGGTCGTCGAGGGCGCCGGCCCGAACCTCGACTGCATCATGCTGCCGAAGGTCCAGGACGCCCAGCAGGTCGTCGCGCTGGATCTGCTGCTGACCCAGATCGAGAAGACGATGGGCTTCGAGGTCGGCCGGATCGGCATCGAGGCGCAGATCGAGAACGCCAAGGGCCTGGTCAACATCGACGACATCGCCGCCGCCTCGCCCCGGCTGGAGACCCTGATCTTCGGCCCGGCCGACTTCATGGCCTCGATCAACATGAAGACCCTGGTCGTCGGCCAGCAGCCGCCCGGCTACCCGGCGGACGCCTACCACTACATCCTGATGCGCATCCTGATGGCGGCGCGCACGCACGACCTCCAGGCGATCGACGGCCCGTTCCTCCAGATCCGTGACGTCGACGCCTACCGCGAGGTCGCGGGCCGTGCGGCAGCGCTGGGCTTCGACGGCAAGTGGGTGCTGCACCCCGGTCAGGTGGACGCGGCGAACGAGGTGTTCTCGCCCTCGCAGGAGGACTACGACCACGCCGAGCTCATCCTCGACGCCTACGACTGGTGCACCTCGGAGGAGGGCGGCAAGAAGGGCTCGGCGATGCTCGGCGACGAGATGATCGACGAGGCCAGCCGCAAGATGGCTCTGGTCATCGCGGGCAAGGGCCGTGCCGCCGGCATGCAGCGCACCTCCAAGTTCGAAGCGCCGGAGGCCTGATCATGCAGTTCGGACGCACATATGAGGAGTTCGAGGTCGGTGCTGTCTACAAGCACTGGCCCGGAAAGACGGTCACGGAATACGACGACCACCTCTTCTGCCTGCTGACCATGAATCACCATCCACTGCACATGGACAGCAACTACGCCGAGAAGACGACCGACTTCGGGAAGAACGTCGTCGTCGGCAACTACATCTATTCGCTGCTGCTCGGTATGTCCGTGCCGGACGTCTCCGGAAAGGCCATCGCCAATCTGGAGGTGGAGTCGCTGAAGCATGTCGCGCCGACCTTCCACGGCGACACGATCTACGGCGAGACGACCGTGCTCGACAAGACGCCGTCGCGGTCCAGGAGCGACCGCGGCATCGTCCACGTGGAGACAAGGGGCCACAAGCAGGACGGCACGCTGGTCTGCGTGTTCCGCCGCAAGGTGATGGTCCCCACCGAGACGTACATCAAGGCGCGCGGCGGAGAGCAGCCGGGCCGCCCCGAGACCGATCAGCCGACGAGCAAGAACGTGGAGAAGTAGCCATGAGCCGACTCGCACAGACCGCCGGTCTGACGGATGTCCAGCAGGAGATTCTCTCCACCGTCCGGGATTTCGTCGACAAGGAGATCATTCCTGTCGCGACCCAGTTGGAGCACCGGGACGAATACCCGACGGACATCGTCGAAGGACTCAAGGAACTCGGCCTGTTCGGGCTGATGATCCCGGAGGAGTACGGCGGTCTGGGCGAGTCGCTCCTCACATATGCGCTGTGCGTCGAGGAGATCGCCCGGGGCTGGATGAGTGTGTCGGGCATCATCAACACGCATTTCATCGTGGCCTACATGCTCAAGCAGCACGGCACGCAGGAGCAGAAGGACACCTTCCTCCCGCGGATGGCACTGGGAGAGGTGCGGGGCGCGTTCTCGATGTCCGAGCCCGCGCTGGGTTCCGACGTCTCCGCGATCTCGTCCAAAGGTGTGAAGGACGGCGACGAGTACGTCCTCGACGGGCAGAAGATGTGGCTGACGAACGGCGGAACGTCCACACTGGTCGCCGTCCTCTGCAAGAGTGACGAAGGACACCCGGAGGGCACCGCCCCGCACAAGTCGATGACCACTTTCCTGGTGGAGAAGGAGGCGGGCTTCGGCGAGGTCCGCCCCGGTCTCACGATCCCGGGGAAGATCGACAAAATGGGCTACAAGGGCGTCGACACGACCGAGCTCATCATGGACGGACTACGCATTCCGGCCAATCGAGTGCTGGGCGGCACGACCGGCCGCGGTTTTTACCAAATGATGGACGGTGTCGAGGTCGGGCGGGTAAATGTCGCCGCGCGTGGCTGTGGCGTCGCACAACGTGCGTTCGAACTGGGTGTTTCGTACGCCCAGCAGCGCGAGACCTTCGGAAAGCCGATCGCTCAGCACCAGGCGATCCAGTTCAAACTGGCCGAAATGGCCACCAAGGTCGAAGCCGCGCATGCGATGATGGTGAATGCGGCACGCAAAAAGGACTCCGGGGAGCGGAACGACCTGGAGGCAGGGATGGCGAAGTACCTCGCCTCCGAGTACTGCAAGGAAGTCGTCGAGGACGCCTTCCGTATCCACGGCGGTTACGGCTTCTCCAAGGAGTACGAGATCGAGCGCCTCTACCGCGAGGCCCCGATGCTGCTGATCGGTGAAGGTACCGCCGAGATCCAGAAAATGATCATCGGTCGCCGGCTGCTCGAGGAGTACCGGTTCCAGGGCTGATATGTCCCTTACGAGGTGATTTGGTGGCGAAGAACATCACACCCGGTCAACCCCGTCGGGAGCGTTTCAGCTGTCCGACTCGGCTGCTGGCTTGCCCAGTTGCCGCTCGCACCCGATAGCATCGCCGGAAAGCCGCCGTCCCCCCGTTGCCAGCGCGGCATCATCCGCTACGAAGGTCATCCATGCCCGACAGCCAAATCTCTGCATCCCGCGGCGGGGTCCGCCTTGCGCGCGGAGCATCGCCGTGGCTCCTCCCGACCGTCGCCACCGCGGCCCTCAGCCTCGCCCGGTCCCGCAGGTCCGGGCGCTGGGCGGCCGTGGCCGTGCCCACCACCGCGCTCGCGGCGGGCATGCTGTGGTTCTTCCGCGACCCCGAGCGCGAGATCACCCAGGGGCGCGTCATCTCGCCGGCCGACGGCGTGGTGCAGAGCATCATGCCGTGGAAGGACGGGCGCACCCGCGTCGCGATCTTCATGAGCCCGCTGAATGTGCACGTCAACCGGGCCCCCCTGGCCGGCACCGTGACCTCGGTGGAGCACATCCCTGGTGGGTTCGTCCCGGCGTTCAACAAGGAGAGCGAGAACAACGAACGCGTTGTCTGGCACTTCGACACCGAGCTCGGCGACATCGAGATGGTGCAGATCGCGGGAGCGGTCGCCCGTCGCATCGTCCCCTACATCCCGCAGGGCACGAAGGTGGAGCAGGGCGAACGCATCGGTCTGATCCGCTTCGGCTCGCGCGTGGACATCTACCTTCCGGAAGGTGTCGACGTCGCGGTCGAGGTCGGCCAGGCCACGACCGCGGGGGTGACTCGAATTGACCGTGATTGATCCTGATACCCAGGCGAGCTGGGTGCCCGAAGCCGATGAGCAGGACGACGCCGAGGACATGCCGCTCTCGATGCGGCTGTCGATAGCGGACACGCTCACCCTCGGTAACGCCACGTGCGGTTTCATGGCGGTGTACTTCACCACCACGGGGATCCTCATCCCGCACCTCACGGGCAGCGACGAGTCGGGCATGGCCAGGCACTCCGCGGCGACCGCGGTGATCCTCATGCTCATGGCGGCCGTGTTCGACCTGTTCGACGGGCTCGTGGCGCGCAAGCTGCGCTCCTCCCCGATGGGTGCGGAGCTGGACAACCTCTCCGACCTGATCAGCTTCGGCCTCGCACCGGCGTATTTCGTCCTGGTGTACGGAATGGTCGCGGACGACGCACACCAGCGGGTGTCGGCGCTCGCGGCGATCGTGGTGCTGCTGGCGGTGGTGCTCCGGCTTGCGCGGTTCTCGTGCGTGACCTTGAAGGACGGCATGTTCCAGGGCATGCCGAGCCCCTTCGGAGCGCTCACGGTCGTCTCGATCGTGCTGCTGGAACTGCCCTTCGTGCCGACGCTGCTCGCCATCATCGGAGTGGCGTGGCTGATGGTCAGCCGGGTGGAATACCCGAAGCCGCGAGGTGTCCTCGCGGTGGCGATGCTCAGCTGGATCGTGGCCGCGATGGGGCTCCTCGCCGCGTGGGCGTTCGACGCCCCCGGCGGCCAGCTGCTCCTGCAGACCGGCTGCGCACTGCAGGTCGTCCTGGGGGCGGTGATCCCGCTCTTCGCCACGGCGCGGCGGGTGAACACCTTCCGTGACAACCGGCGCGAGGCACGGGCGGCGCAGCTCCCGTAACCACGCGGAACGCGGATCGACGAGGGCCCGGATGCTCCCCGGCATCCGGGCCCTTCCGCGTGCCCGGGCGGCCCGCACGTCCGCCGTCCGCCAGCGGGTGCGCGGCCGCCTGTCACGGGGGACGCTGGAAGGCGTGCAGGACCATGCCGCCTCTGTCGCCGCCACGGGTTCGGGCACGGAGCTGCTGGACAGCGCCGTCGCCCACGTCGTACGCGAGACCGGTGCGTCCGTGGCGATGCTGTACCTGCTGCCGCGGAACGACACCACGCTGCACCTGGCCGTGCTCACCGGGGTGCCGGGCCAGCTGGCCTACCCGTGGACCCGGGTCCCGCTGTCCGCGCCGATGCCGGTGGCGGACGCGGTGCGCCTGCGGTGCCTGATCTGGCTCGGCAGTCAGGAGGAACTGGCGCGCCGCTATCCGCGCGCCGCGCTCGTGCTGCCGTACCAGTTCGCGCTGGCGGCGGCCCCCATCCGTACCGGCACCGCCGAGCGAGGCGGACTGGTGCTCCTGTGGCCCGGTTCGCATCCCCCTCAGGTGACGCCCGCCGAGCGCGAGGCCGTCGTCAGAGGCTGCCACGGCATCGGCCTGCTCCTGCACCAGGCGGAGAGCAGTGGCTACCCGGTCCTCCCGGGGGCCCTGCCCCGGGTGCTGCCTCCGCCGGAGCGTCCCGAGCCGGACCCGGCGGAGGCCGCGGAGGCGGCGGAGTTCCTCCAGAGGCTGCCCGGCGGAAGCTGCGCGCTGGCGCTCGACGGGACCGTGACCTACCTCAACGACGCCGCTGCGGCACTGCTGGGAAGCCGAAGGGACGACGTATACGGCACCCTGCCCTGGGTGTCGCTCCCCTGGCTGCACGATCCCTCCGTCGAGGATCACTACCGGGCCGCCGTCATCAGCCGGCAGCAGACGAGCTTCACCGTCCTCCGGCCGCCTGACCACTGGCTGTCCTTCCACCTCTTCCCGACCGCCACCGGTATCAGCGTCCGGATCCTGCCCACCACGGAGCCGGGCCCCGCGAACCTTCCGGCACCGGCACTGCCTCCCTCCTCGGGCGTGCCGAGCCGGGCCACCGCCCTGTACCACCTGATGCATCTGGCGGCGACGCTCACCGAGGCCGTGGGCACGCAGGACGTGATCGAGCTGGCCGGCGACCAGGTGATGCCCGCCTTCCGGATCCAGACCCTCGTGATGATGACGTCGGCGGAAGGACGGCTGCGGGTCGAGGGCGGCCGGGGCAGCCACCCCTCGCTCATGGACCGCTTCGACGGCGCGCCCCTGACCTCGCCCACACCCGCCGCGCATGTGCTGATGACGGGCATCCCCGACTTCTACCCCACCTTCGGCGACCTGGAGCGCGCCTACCCCTCGGCCCGTCTGCGCAACGCGGTGGCCGCCTGCGCCTTCCTCCCGCTGATCGTCTCCGGGCGACCGGTCGGCTCACTGGTCCTGGCCTACGACCGGCCGCACTCCTTCGAACCCGAGGAACGCGCCCTGCTGACGTCGATCGCGGGGCTGCTGGCCCAGGCACTGGACCGCGGCCGCCTCTACGACACCAAGGACCGCCTGGCGCACAGCCTGCAGGCCCACCTGCTGCCCCGCAGCCTGCCCGCGATCGCCGGTCTGGACGTGGCGGCACGCTACCTTCCGTCGACCCGGGGCATGGGCGTCGGCGGGGACTTCTACGACCTGATCCGGCTCGACGACACGACGGCCGCCGCGGCCATCGGCGACGTACAGGGGCACAACGAGAACGCCGCCGCGCTCATGGGGCAGGTCCGCACCGCCGTGCACGCGTCTGCCGGCGCACCACCCGACGAGGTCCTCGCACGCACCAACCGCCTGCTCACCGACCTCGACCCCGGCCTCTTCACCAGCTGTCTCTACGCGCACCTCGACCTGGCCAGGAACAGCGCCTGCCTGGCCACCGCGGGCCATCCCGCACCGCTGATGCGGCAGCCGGACGGCCAGACCGAGGTCCTCGACCTGCCGCCAGGTCTCCTGCTCGGCATCGACCCCGCCGCCCACTATCCGACGGCGCGGATTCCGCTGCCGCCCGGTGCGGCGCTCGCCCTGTACACCGACGGGCTCGTGGAGGCGCCGGGCGTGGACATCGACGACGCCAGCGCGGAGCTGGCCGCGCACTTCGCCCTGGCGCTGGAGCAGGACATGGAGTCCGTCGCCGACACCCTCGTGCGCTACGCGAAGCGGGCCACGCCCGGCACCGACGACATCGCGCTGCTGCTCATCAACGCCCTGCCGCAGGACGCCTGAGGCCGACCGGGTTGGCGGGGCGGACCGCACCGGGCCGGTCAGGACGCGCCCATGAGCCGGTCCAGCGCCGGCGCCAGGACCGGGGCGAGCGCTTCGGCGTACGCCTCGGAGAGGTGGCTGTCATCGCGGTGGACGGCGGTGTCGCCGACGACCGCGGGGCAGATGCCGGTGCGGGGCACGCAGAGCCAGGGGGTGGGGTCGACGACCGTGGTGGCCGTCGTGGCCGCGGCGGCGCGGACGGCGGCGCCGCGCGTCGCGTCGCGGATCGCGTCCGGCAGGTGGTTCGCGCAGGCGTGCAGCTGAAGGGAGTTCCTGGCGGCGCAGTCGACCGGGTCGCCCTTGGGCCACGGGGTGTCGAGCAGGGCGGCCACCCGGGTCCCGGAGGCCCCCAGGTCGCGGTAGGTGTTCTCGAAGCCGGTGGTCCACTGACGGAGCGGGTCGGCGGCGGGGCGCTCCGGGTCTCCGGCGTCCGAGGAGGAGGCGACGACCAGGTCGGGGCGCAGGGCTGCGATCCTCGCAATGGCGTCGGAGCGCCAGGTGTCACAGGCGGTGTACGGCTTGTGGCCGCTGACGATGGTCAGGTCGGCGACCTTGCAGGAGGCCTTCGTCAGCGAGACCAGCTTCCAGCCGCGTGTGGTCGCGAGCCGTTGCAGTGCCGGGAACCACTGGGCCGCGTGGGAGTCGCCGAAGAGGACGACCGTACGGGAGGAGGTCCGGTCGCCGTAGACGCAGGGCCGGGTGCCGGTGGCGGCGTGGTCGACGTGGCAGCCGTCCCGGTAGACGGCGGAGCGGGCGGACTTCACCTCCGGCAGGGGCGGTGTGAGGTTGCCCGGCAGGGCGGCGGGGGCCGATGCCAGCAGTTCGGTGAGTCGCGCCCGGGGGTCCGGTGCGTCGGAGAGGTCCTGCGCCAGCGCGGGGGCCGGCGGGCCCACCTCGATCGTCGGCGGGACCGCCGCCGCCGTCAGGGACAGCACCCAGGCTCCGGCCGTCAGCGCGGCTCCGAGAACCAGGGCGCGGCGGGGACGCCTGCGGAAGGCACGGTGGAAGCGGACCGGGTTCTCGACGAGGCGCAGGGTCAGCCACGCCAGGCCCAGCGCCGCCGCGCACAGCGCGAGGGCGAGCGGCACGCCGGCCGTTCCGTCGGCGCGGCCCAGCGCCGCCGGGGCCATGACCAGCAGCGGCCAGTGCCACAGGTACCAGCCGTACGAGAGTCCGCCGAGCCATACCATCGGCCGCCGCCCGAGCAGCCACCCCGCACCGTGCGCCGTGGGCGCGCAGCCGCCGGCCAGGACGAGCACCGTGCCGGCGACCGGCAGGAGGGCGTGGTGGCCGGGGTAGGGCGTCCCGTCGTCGTAGCGGAGCGCTGCCAGCGTGACGCAGGCCAGGCCCAGCCAGGTCAGCGGGGCCGCGAGTGCGGCGGGCAGCCGTTCCAGCCGGCCGGTGCCCAGCGCCAGGAGGGCGCCGGCACCCAGTTCCCAGGCCCGGGTGAAGGAGCCGAAGTACGCCCAGGGCGCCGACGCGTTCGTCACGAGGACGCCTGCCGCGAACGACCCCAGGCACAGGGCTCCGAGCAGCGCCGCGACCGGGCGGCGCCGGCCGCGGGCGACCCACCAGGTGAGCAGCAGGAGCAGCGGCCACACCAGGTAGAACTGCTCCTCCACGGCGAGGGACCAGAAGTGCTGGAACGGCGACGGCGGGCTGTTCTGGGCGAGATAGTCCGTACCGGCGGCCGCCAGCCGGAAGTTGACGGCGTACAGCGCACTGGCGAGAGCGTCGCCGGCGTACTCGGCGAGCCGCGCCTTCGACAGGAACAGCCATGCCCCGCCCAGCGTGACGGCGATGACCAGGGACGACGCCGGGAGCAGCCGCAGTGCCCGGCGGGCGTAGAAGGAACGCACCGACACCCGTCCGGTGGTGGCGAGTTCGCGCAGCAGCAGCGAGGTGATGAGGAAGCCGGAGATCACGAAGAAGACGTCGACACCGGTGTAGCCGCCGCTCACCCGGGTCACGCCCGCGTGGGAGAGCACCACCAGCGCGACGGCCACCGCGCGCAGCCCCTGGATGTCGAGCCGTGGCGTGTGGCGGCCCTCGGGCGTCGCGGGTCTGCCGCTCGCCGGGGCGGTGCGAGACCCGGCGGACGTGGTGCTCGGCATCGGGTGGCTCCTCGGGGCGGCTGACATGCTTCGGCCGAGAAGACCGGTCCGGCCGCCGCACCGGTTCCGCCGGTGTCGCCCTGATTCGCCCGCCCGGCGAAGGTTCAGCCGCGGGAAACCGGCGGTTCACCGTCGTGCAGCCGGGCGACAAGGAACGCCGAGCCCTGGGAGCGATGGAGAGCCCTGGGGTGCCGAGGCGGTGGGGTTTCATCGGCACCCCAGGACGTTCGGGGGTGGTGCGCAGCGCGCGGGGCGTGGTCAGCCGCCGTGGAGGTGGCTCGGGCTGACGCCCGTCGTGCTGCCTTCGCCGCCCGCCCGACCTCGTGGTCGAGGCTGACGAACTTCCCGCCGGACTGCCATGGGGCGGGCTTGAGCAGGGCGTACTCGGCCTCGTCCCAGGTGGCCCGGTCGTCGCCCAGAAGTCCCTCGGTGTCACCGGTGTCGGGGTTGAGGCACCAGAGGATGTGGTGGATGCCGTTCTCCACCACAGGATCGCGCAGCGCCTTCGTCCACCTCTCGTGCGGGCCGCCGTCGAGGTGACCGCCCTTGCCCTCGGTGTGGAGCCGGTCCGTGCCGGTGACAGCGGCCAGGACCGGGGCCGGCCACTTTCTCATCGGTGACTTCATCCGTCGTCGCCCTTCACGGGGGTAAGGCGGGCAGAGACGCCTGGGAGCGCTCCCATGCGTTGCTCACATGAAGCCAGCGGGACGGCTGGTGTGTCAATGGACATGTCAAACTTCATTACTTGAAGGCGCCGGACAGGCCGTCACCCCTCCCGGTCCGCCGATTTTCACGACAGGGAGTCATGAATTTGAGCTCACGAGACATGAATTTGCGCAGCGGCGTGGACTTCCTTGCATAGGTACTCCTAGCCTGTGGGTCGTCCGCAGAGCCCCCACGAGCCGCAAGGACGACCCACACGTGACCCCACCACCCAGACACCGTCCGTTCAGACGCTCCGTGTCCGTCTCCCTCTCCCTGGCCCTGACGGCCGTCGGCACCGCGGCGGCGGTGGTCCTGGCCGGCGCTCCGGCCGCGCAGGCCGCCGCGGTCCCCGCGCCCTCCCCCGTCGGCATGTCCGGCCGGGGCGCCACCGTCCCCTTCAAGGAACAGGAAGCCGAGTACGCCGCCACCAACGGCACCCTGATCGGCCCCGACCGCCGCTACGGCGCCCTGCCGTCCGAGGCGTCCGGCCGGCAGGCGGTGACCCTCGACTCAGCAGGCGAGTACGTCGAGTTCACGCTCGCCGCCCCCGCGAACGCCATGACGTTCCGCTACTCGCTGCCGGACAACGCGGCCGGGACGGGCCGGGACGCCTCTCTCGACCTGCGGGTCGACGGCACCTCGCTCAAGAGCGTGCCGGTGACATCGAAGTACGGCTGGTACTACGGGGGTTACCCCTTCAACAACAATCCGGGCGACACCGACCCGCACCACTTCTACGACGAGACCCGGACCATGTTCGGGTCAACCCTGGCCGCCGGTACGAAGGTGAGGCTCCAGGTCACCTCCACCGCCACCTCACCGTCGTTCACCATCGACCTGGCGGACTTCGAACAGGTGGGCGCCCCCGTCGGCAGGCCCTCCGGGGCGCTGGACGTGGTGGGCGACTTCGGCGCGGACCCGACGGGTGCCGCCGACTCCACCGCGAAGATCCAGGCAGCGGTGGACGCCGGCCGCACGCAGGGCAAGGAGGTGTACATCCCGCAGGGCACCTTCAAGGTCCAGGACCACATCGTCGTCGACAAGGTGACCCTGCGCGGCGCCGGGCCCTGGTACAGCGTGCTGACGGGACGCCATCCCACCGACCGCAGCAAGGCGGTCGGGGTCTACGGCAAGTACGCGGCGCAGGGCGGCAGCAGCGATGTCACCCTCAAGGACTTCGCCATCATCGGAGACATCCGTGAACGGGTGGACAACGACCAGGTCAACGCCATCGGCGGGGCCATGTCCCACTCGGTCGTCGACAACGTCTGGATGCAGCACACCAAGTGCGGTGCCTGGATGGACGGCCCGATGGACGACTTCACCATCAGGAACAGCCGGATCCTGGACCAGACCGCCGACGGGGTGAACTTCCACTACGGCGTCACGAACTCCACGGTGACCAACACGTTCGTCCGCAACACCGGGGACGACGGGCTGGCCATGTGGGCGGAGAACGTCCCCAACGTGAGGAACAAGTTCACCTTCAACACCGTGATCCTGCCGATCCTCGCCAACAACATCGTCACCTACGGCGGCAAGGACATCACGATCTCCGACAACGTCATGTCGGACACGGTCACCAACGGCGGCGGGCTGCACATCGCCAACCGCTATCCGGGCGTCAACTCCGGCCAGGGAACGGCTGTCTCGGGCACACACACCGCTGCCCGCAACACCCTGATCCGGACCGGGAACAACGACTACAACTGGCGCTTCGGGGTCGGCGCGATCTGGTTCAGCGGGCTCAACGAGCCGATCAGCGGCGCCACCGTCAACATCACCGACAGCGAGATCCTGGACAGCTCCTACGCCGCGATCCACCTGATCGAGGGCGCGAGCAACGGACTGCACTTCGACAACATCAAGATCGACGGAGCCGGGACGTACGCGCTGCAGATCCAGGCTCCGGGCACGGCCTCGTTCAACAAGGTCGTCGCCACGCACATCGCCCAGTCCAACCCGATCCACAACTGTGTCGGCGGCGGTTTCCAGATCACCCAGGGCACCGGCAACTCGGGGTGGTACGCGAATCCGCCCGCCTGCACCGGTGTCTGGCCGGACCCGGTGTGGACCAACGGCGGAGTCCCCGGGGGCGGCGGTCCCACCGACCCGACGGATCCCACGGACCCGACGGATCCGCCCGAGGAGACGGGCAATCTGGCCCGGGGACGCACGGTCACCGAGACCAGCCATGCCGATGTGTACGGGGCGGCCAACGTGGTGGACGGCAACGCCGACACCTACTGGGAGAGCCGTAACAACGCCTTCCCGCAGTCCGTCACCGTGGACCTCGGTGCCGCGAAGGCGGTGAAGCGGCTGGTCCTGAAGCTTCCTCCGGCTGCCGCCTGGGCGACGCGCACCCAGACGGTCGGCGTCTCGGGCAGCACCGACAACTCCGCCTACAGCACGCTCAAGGCGCCCGCCGGCTACACCTTCACCCCGGCGAGCGGTAACACCGTGACCGTGCCGCTCAGCGGGACACCGGTCCGCCATCTGCGGCTGACGTTCACCGCGAACACCGGCTGGCCCGCGGGTCAGCTGTCGGAGGTGGAGGCCTACACCCACTGACCGCACACCCACTGACCGCACACCCACTGACCGCACACCCACTGACCGCACACCGACGGGCCCGGCCGCGGAGGCCGGGCCCGTCGTCGTGCGGGGAGGGTCAGGGCTTGAGCGTGAAGGACTCGGCGGCCGGGGCCACCTCGGCCGGACGGACCACCTTGAGACCGCCGGGGGTCTTGGCGTCCGGCTTCATGACGACGGTCTCCCGGGTGGAGGGCGCCGACGGGTCGGTGAAGTCGTGCGAGATCCCGAAGTCGGCGCCGAAGTCCTTGATGGTGAGCAGCGCCTTGTCGACACCCTCACGGGTCAGGTCCTTCGACTCGCAGGCCTTCTTCAGTGCCTCACCGAAGACGGTCGCCGCGTTGTATCCGGCGATGACGCCGTTGTCGAGGCCGTCCTTCGGGTACTTGGCCCCGTAGGCCTTGGAGAGCTTCGCCGGGCCGGCCGCAGCGTCACCGATGGGCAGGGTGGAGGAGCCGATGTAGTAGTCCTTCTGCAGGGCGGCGCCCGCCTGGGTCGCCAGGAGCTGCGGGGCGTACGCCGAGTTGTTGCCGACGACGGGGACGTCGAAGCCCGTGGCCGCGGCGACACCGACCAGGGAGGCCGCCTGACGCGGACCCGCGCTCACGACGACCGCCTTCACGCCTGCCTGCTTGAGCGCCGAGACCTGGGCGGTCATGTCGTTGTCGGTCGGCTTGATCTTCTGCTCGACGACGGTGAGGCCGGCTTCCTGAGCAGCGTGCTTCGAGCCGGCCAGGGCGTTCTCGCCGTAGTCGCCCTCGAAGTACACATGGCCGATCTTGTCGCCCTTGGCGATGCGCTTCTCGTCGAGCAGGAAGTCGATCAGGTTGATCGTCTCGACGTCGTACGTGGCGCCGATGACGCGGACGTACTTGGATCCGACGAGGTTCGCGGACCAGGCCTGGGGCAGGACGATGCCCTTGTCCTGGCCGTCGATGCGCGACTCGACGGCGGAGACGAACGGGGAGCCGATGAACTGGGTGAAGCCCAGTACCTCCGGCTCGAGCTCGGTGTACGCGCCGATCGCCTTCTGCGGGTCGTATCCGTGGTCGCGGACGGTCAGTTCGATCTGCCGGTCGCAGATGCCGCCGGCCTTGTTGGTCTCCTCCACCCAGAGCTGCTGGGCCTGGGTGACGCTCTTGCCCAGCGAGGCGTACACCCCGGTCATGTCGGTCAGGGCACCGAGGGTGATCTTCGAGTCGGTGACGCCCTCCCCGGTCTTCACGCCGTTCTTGTCCGCGGCGCCGTCCTCGGACGACTTCGCCTTCTCGCTGCATCCCGCGAGGGTGAGGGTGAGAGCCGCGACGACGGCTCCGACAACACGTAGCTTCATTTCTTCTTCTCCCCTGGATTCTTCAGACGCGCAATGCCGCCGGGCAGGAACAGGACGACCGCGACGACCGCGGCGCCGTACAGATAGCGGGACGCCTCGCCCGGTGCGATGCCGCCCGTACCAGGGGCGGACACCAGGGGGAGGGAGTCGCTGTAGTGGGTGAGCACCTGCGGGAGCAGCGACACGAACGCGGCGCCGATGACGGCTCCCGCGACGCTGCCCAGCCCGCCGATGACGATCATGGCGAGGTATTCGAGGGACAGGATCATGCCGAAGTACTCGGGCACGGTCCGCTGGAAGACCAGCGCGAGCAGGACGCCCGCGAGGCCCGCGTACATCGAGGACAGGACGAAGACTCCCGCCCGGTACCGGGCCACCGGCACGCCCATCACGCCGGCGGCGATGCGGTGGTCCCGGATGGCGTTGAGCGCCCGTCCCGGCCTGCCGCGCAGCACCCCGCGGGCGAAGAGTCCGCTCGCCAGCAGGGCGGCCAGCCCCAGGTACCAGAGCTTCTCGGACGACTGGAAGGGCACCGCCGCGACGACCACTTCGGCGTCGTCGAAGGTGAACCCGAAGAGCGAGAGGGGCGGCACCGGCCGGCCGTTGAAGCCACCGGTGAGCGAGCCCGCGTTGAACAGCACGTGCTGGCCGATGAAGATCAGCGCGAGCGTGGCGATACCGAGATACGCACCGCTCAGCCGCCCCGCGATCGGGCTGAAGAGCCCCCCGGCGGCCCCTGCCAGGAGCACAGCCAGGACGGCCGCGAGCCAGGTGGGCAGGCCCAGGCCGGTGAGCGCGTGCCCGTTCTCCGTGCTGCTCTCGCCCCCCAGGATGCAGTAGCCGTACGCGCCCACGGCGAGGAAGAAGGCGTGCCCCATGGAGAGCTGGCCCGTGGAGCCGGTGAGCAGGTTGAGCCCGATCGCCCCGATCGCCGCGGCCATGGCGAACAGTCCGGCCTGGAGCCAGAACCTGTCCAGGTAGAAGGGGAACAGGAGGAGCAGCACCGAGCCGGCGAGCCAGAGATACGGGGCGGGCCGGCGCAGCCGGTCGGTGTACGACGCTCCGGCGGCGGGTGCGGCCCCCGTGACGTCCTTGACGGCTTCAGACACGGGACAGCTCCTTCGTACCGAAGAGTCCCGCCGGCCGGACGAGCAGGACGACCACCATCACCAGGTACGGCGCGAGATCACCGATGCCGCGTCCGAGGAAGGAGAGGTCGCTCTGGTAGCCCGTGGCGAGTGACTCGGTGACTCCGACGACGAGACCTCCGACGAGTGCCCCGGTCGTGGAGTCGAGTCCGCCGAGGATCGCGGCGGGGAACGCCTTGAGGGCGGCGAGTGAGGTGGCCCGCTCCAGGCCGGGGGTCGGGAACACGGTGAGGAAGAGCGCGGCGACGGCGGCGAGTGCTCCCGCGACCGCCCAGGCGGAGAGGGAGACCCGGCCGAGGCGGATGCCCATCAGCGCGGCGGTCTGCGGGTTCTCGGCGGCGGCCCGCATGGAGACGCCCCACGAGGTGAAGCGGAAGGCGAGCAGGAACACCGTGATGAGCAGCCCCGCGACGAGGAACGCCGCGATGCGGGTCTCGGCGAGGGTGACACCGCCGATGGTGACGACGTCGTCGCCCCACGGGTCGCCCAGCGACATGACGTCCGTTCCCATGCGCCGGACGAGTTCGGTGGTGAGGATGATGTCGACGCCGATGGTGACGATGGCCAGGACGCTCTGGTCGCTCCCCCGGTAGCGTCGCATGACGAAGAACTCGACCGCCGAGCCGACAACCGCCGCGCCCGCGATGCCGACGCCGAGGGCCGGCCAGAAGCCGATGTCGTCGTGGAGTACGGCGGTGACGTAACCGCCCGCCAGGAGCAGCGAGGCGTGGGCGAAGTTGACGACCTCGGTCGCCTTGAAGATGACGACGAAGCCCAGGGCGATCAGTGCGTAGACCGACCCTATGGAGAGGCCGCCGAGGAGGAGTTCGATGAAGGTGGTCATTCCTGTGCCCCCAGGTAGGCCTGCACGACGGCCGGGTCGTTCTGCACCTCGGCGGGCGTGCCACCCGCGATCCTGCGTCCGAAGTCGAGTACGGTCACGGCGTCCGCGAGCCGCATCACCACCCCCATGTCGTGTTCGACCATGACGATCGAGATGCCGAGGCTGTCGCGCACACCGGCGACGACGGCCGCGGTGCGGCGGCGCTCGTCTGCGGTCATGCCCGCGATGGGCTCATCCAGGAGCAGGACCTCGGGCTCCATGCACAGGGCGCGGCCGAGCTCGACGAGCTTCTGCTTCCCGTACGGGAGGGCGCCTGCGGGGAAGTCGAGTTCCTTGTCGAGGCCGATGAACTCGGCTATCTCACGCACGCGTTCGAGATGCCGGTGGGCCTCACGGGTCGCTGAGGGCAGCCTCAGTCCCGAGGCCACGAACCCGGCGCGGGTGAGCCGGTGCCGGCCGAGCATGAGACTTTCGGCGACGGTGGCGTGCGGCGGCAGGGCCAGGTTCTGGAAGGTGCGGGCGACGCCGAGGTCGGCGATCCTGTGCGGGGCGAGACCGGTGAGTTCGGTGGAACCGAGGTGCACGCTGCCCGAGGTGGCGCGGTAGACGCCGGAGAGCACGTTGAACGTGGTGGACTTTCCCGCGCCGTTGGGGCCGATGACGGCGTGCACACTGCCCGGTTCGACGGTGAAGGACACCGCGTCGAGGGCGGTGAGTCCGGCGAAGCGCACGGTCACGTCGCGCACGGCGAGAGGGGCCGGAGCGGTCGTCACGCGGACCACCTGCTCAGGGTGCGGGTGACGCCTTCCGCCTGCGCGGCGTCCTCGGCGGCCGTCTCGTCGACGACACCGAGATAGCGCCGGCGCACCTCGTCGGAGGCGGCGAGTTCGTCGGCCGGACCGTCGAGCGCGACCTCGCCGACATCGAGGACGTACGCCGTGGAGGCGAGCCGCAGCGCGATGGCCGCGTTCTGCTCGACGAGCATGACGGAGGTGCCGCCCGCGTTGATCTCCTGGATCGTCTCGGCGATCCTGGCCGCCATCAGCGGGGCGAGGCCCAGGGACGGCTCGTCGAGCAGCAGCAGGCGGGGGGCGGCCATGAGGGCCCGGCCCATCGCCAGCATCTGCTGCTCACCGCCCGAGAGCAGACCGGCCCGCTGGTGCGCGCGCTCGGCGAGCACGGGGAACAGTTCGTGTACGCGCCGGAGGGCGGTGGACGCCGCCTTCCGCCCGCCGCGCGCCCCGAGCGCGCCCGCCCGCAGATTGTCCGCCACCGTCATCCGGGCGAACACCTGCCGCCCTTCCGGTACCTGGATCACTCCCGCCGCCACCACCTGGGCGGGGCGGAGCCCGTCCAGGGGACGGCCGTCGAAGCGGATGGTGCCCGTGCCCGTGCCGCGGTGGAAGCCGAGGGTCCGCGATACGGCCCGCAGCAGCGTGGTCTTGCCGGCGCCGTTGCCACCGAGTACAGCGGTGATCGCGCCGGCCGGCACGTCGACGGAGACGTCGCGCAGTGCCCGTACCGGGCCGTAGCCCACGGACAGTTCGCGGATCTCGAGCGTTGCCATGCGTTCTCCTCCTTCCGACTGGTCGTTGTGGTGCCACAGACCAGCAGCGGGCGCGGCGCGCGTCCACGGTCCCGGGCGCAATCGCTGCGGGTGACCAGTCTTCGAACGGCCCGGTTGTGCGGGTGCACAGAGGGAGGTGATGCGCGGTCCTCCCCGGCGCGGCCGGTGGCATCCTCACCAGCCATGAGCGGGTCGGGTCTTTCGTATGGCACGCGAGCCCAGCACGATCCGGACGAGAGGCCCCTGGCTGCGGAACGGAGCGAAGACATGCGGCGGCGCGGTGACGAGCGGGGCCGGGCACTGCTCGACGCGCTGCTGGAGGGCCGGTCGGAGCCGGACCTCGCGGCGCGCGCGGCGAGCAGTCTCGGTCTGCCGGAGCGGGGCCGTTACGCGGTGGCGGTGGTGCGGGCGGGCGAGGGCGGGCCGGCGTGCGTGGCGCTGGAGGCGGAGGGGCTGCGGTGCTTCCGGCGGGGACGAGGAGAGCGCGAGACCGTCGTCGTCGCTCTGGGCGACCTGGATCCGGCGGCGCTCACCGACCTGCTGGCGCGGTGTCCGGGCCCCGGCGGAATCGGTCCGGTGGCAGACGGCCTGGCGGGGCTGGGGGCGGCCCGGCGGCTGGCCGAGGTGGCGCTGCTGACCTGCCCGCCGGGCACGGCGGAGATCGTCCGGCTGGAGGAACGGCTGCCCGCCGCGCTGGTGGTGAGCCAGCCGGAGCTGGCGGCCCGGCTGGTCTCGGATGTCTTCGGTCCGCTGCTGGCACTGGATCCGGCGGACCGGGCACTGCTGGTGCGGACGCTGGAGGCGTGGCTGGAGTGCGGGGGGTCGGCCGGGCGGGCGGCCGGCCGGCTGTACTGCCACCGCAACACCGTGCTCAACCGCTTGCGGCGGCTGGAGCGGCTGACCTCGCGGTCGCTGTCACGGCCGCGTGAGCTGATCGAGATGATGCTGGCGCTGGACGCGTTCACGCTGACGGCTTCGCAGCCGTGAGGGGGGTGCCGGTGGCCCGGCACCCCCCTCATGGCGTCGCGTCAGGACAGGAAGTCGCGGGCGATCGCCTCGGCCGCGCGTTCCAGCAGGGGTCCGGCCTGTGCCATGCAGACGGCAGGGTCCGGTTCGAGGTCCGTCAGGGCGTAGGCCCGGCGTATGCCCGCCTTGCCCAGGGCCTCCGGCGGCAGGGCGAGGCGTCCGCATACGGCGACGGCCTCCACCCCCGCGGCGCGCGCCGCTGCGGCGACGCCCGCCGGGGCCTTGCCGTGCAGGGTCTGCTCGTCGAGCGAGCCCTCACCGGTGACGACGAGCGTGGCGCGGGCCAGCGCGGGGGCGAAGCCCAGGACGTCGAGCATGACCTCGATGCCGGGCCGGAAGCGCGCGCCCAGCGCGACCAGTGCGCCGTATCCGATGCCTCCGGCGGCGCCCGCTCCGGGCAGCTCGGCGGTCTCGGGCCCCAGCAGGGACGCGTAGTGGACGAGTGCCGCGTCGAGGACCGCGATGTCGTCCTCGGTGGCGCCCTTCTGCCGCCCGTAGACCTCGGGGGCGCCCTTGGGGCCGGTCAGCGGGTTGTCCACGTCGCTGGCCAGGATCAGGTCGATGTCGGCGAGCCGGGGGTCGAGCCCCGACAGGTCGGCCTCGGCCAGCTGGGCGAGCGCGCCGCCACCGGGGCCGACGGGCTTGCCGTCGCCGTCCAGGAAGCGGGCTCCGAGCGCGGCGAGCATGCCCGCGCCGCCGTCCGTGGTGGCGCTGCCGCCGACGCCGAACACGATCGTCCTGGCGCCCGCGTCGAGCGCGGCCGCCAGCAGTTCCCCGGAGCCGTACGTGGTCGCCGTGAGCGGGGCGAACTCCCCCGCGGGGAGGTGCTGGAGGCCCGAGGCCTCGGCCATCTCCACCACGGCGGTGGTGCCGCGCACCGCGTACGCCCCCGTGACCTGGTCCCCCAGCGGTCCGGTCACCCGCGCCTCGCGGCGCTCGAATCCGGCGGCCACCGCCGCCGCGACCGTGCCGTCGCCGCCGTCCGCGACGGGCAGGGTCTCGACCCTCACCCCGGGCACGACGCGCCGTAGCCCGGCCGTCACCCGCTCCGCGACCTGTACGGCCGTCAACGAGCCCTTGAACTTGTCCGCAGCCACGAGCACGTGGGGGGTCTCCATCACTGCTCCGTCCGTCACCTTGTATCCCTTGCTTTCGAACAGGCAGTCGCGCCGACCCGACCTTATCCGGACCACCCCTGATCTGCCCATGGCTGTCCGAAACCACGTGACCGGCCCCGCGGCGCCGTCAGTCGAGGCAGAACTCGTTCCCCTCGGGGTCGGTCATCACGATGAAGCCGGCGCTCATCGGAGGTGCGGGCTCGTCGCGGCGTACCCGCGTCGCTCCCAGGGCGACGAGCCGTTCGCACTCGGCCTCCAGCGCCTCCATCCGCTCCTCCCCCTCGGCTCCGGGGGCCGCGCGGACGTCGAGGTGGACACGGTTCTTGGCGGTCTTGCCCTCCGGGACCTGCTGGAAGAACACGCGCGGGCCGTGCCCCTCGGGGTCCTCGATCGCCGACCGTGAGTTGCGCTGCTCCTCCGGTACGCCGATCCGCGCGAGGAAGTCGTCCCACGCGGCCAGGGGGTCGGCGCCCTCCGGCAGGTCGACCCCGGGCGGGCCGGGGTGGACGTAGCGCAGTACGTCGCGCCAGAAGGACGACAGTGCCCGCGGGTCGTGGGCGTCGAAGGTGACCTGGAAGTGGCGGCTCATCGGGTCGCTCCGTTCGTGGCGTGATGCGTGCGGAAGGAGAGGTCGCGCAGCAGGCGGACCTCGGACAGGTGGTGGATCAGTTCATGGTGGCTGTGCGGGACCAGGTCGGCCATGGGCACCTCGGGGTGGGGCTCCCTCTCGCCCACCGGGACCCGGAGTCCGGCGTCGCCGGGGCTCCGCACCCCTGCCGGCCGGACGTCGAGCCGGGTCTCGGCCGGTCGAGCGCGGTGGCCGCGCCCCCGGCGTACTCCCAGCTCTCGTACGAAGCCGCCGGCGCGCCGGAGTGTGCCGTGTTCCGTGCGGCGAGTACGCCGCCGATGCGGGGCCGCCGGGCGTCCGGCACCGGCGACCAGACGTACTCGTCGCCGGTGGGGCTTTCCTGCAGGGCTCGGATCTGATGGTTCCAGTGGAACTCCCATCGCGCACGACGTCCGGTTCCAGTCGGTTCGTCTGCGTCCATGGAACCATCCTGGCGCCCGGGCCCGGGGTCACGCCGCGCAGGGTGCGCAGCGATGTCGAGCGGCTCCGCGGGCTCGGTCGTCCGGTCCTCTGCGGCCGTCGTGCGACCGGGGGGAGAACGAGTTCGGCGAGGTCCTGTGCGGCGCCGGCGCCCCGACTTCGTGCTCATGCGGGTGCTCCCGCCGGGACACGACTTCGAGGCGCTGGGACTCCGGGACTCGCGGGACGGTGTCGCGCACCCGCGGAGAGACCGCTGTCGGCCGGCGCGACGGTCTCCCCGGTGGCGCCGGACGCGGAGGAGCCCTGAGCCGTGCCCTGCGGAAATACCGTCGCGGGTGCCGGGTGCCGTCCGTAGGCTCGGGCCATGACTCTCGTCGCGATCCTCAGCGGCGCCGGCATCTCCACGGACTCCGGCATCCCCGACTACCGCGGGCCGCAGGGCCTCTGGCGGAAGGATCCGGAGGCGGAGAAGCTCGTGACCTACGACTTCTACATGTCCGATCCGGAGATCCGGCGCCGCTCCTGGCAGATGCGCCGCACCGCCGCCACGTGGAACGCCGAGCCGAACTCCGCCCATCGCGCGGTGGCCGCGCTCGAACGGTCGGGCACGCCGGTGCGGGTGATCACCCAGAACGTCGACGGACTGCACCAGCTGGCAGGGCTGTCCGCACGCAAGGTCGTCGAACTCCACGGCACGGCACGCGAGGTGGTCTGCACCCGGTGCCACGCCCGGTCGGCCATGGCGGACGCGCTGGCCCGTGTCGAGGGCGGCGAGGCGGACCCGTCGTGCACGGTCTGCGGCGGGATCCTGAAGCCTGCGACGGTGATGTTCGGCGAGCGCCTGGATCCGCAGGTGCTGGCCGAAGCCACGGCGATCACCAAGGCGAGCGAGGTGTTCATCGCCGTGGGTACGACGCTCCAGGTGCAGCCCGCCGCCTCGCTGGCCGGGATCGCGGTGGAGCACGGGGCCCGGCTCGTCGTGGTGAACGCCGAGCCGACCCCGTACGACGACTTGGCCGAGGAGATGGTGCGCGAACCGATCCGGACGGCCCTGCCGGCGCTGCTGGAGCGGCTCTCCGCGGGGAAGGGCGCCCTCTGACCGCAGGCCGGGCCGATGGTTAAGCAGGGCCGGTCAGGAGAGCGGCTCGTGGTTCACCCAGACGACCTTGTACGGGAATCGGGCCTGCCAGCGCCGGATGAGTGCCTCGGCTCCGGGCGCGGCGAACGAGGCGTTGAGTGCGTCGAGGTCGGCGAAGCCGAACTGGACGACGGCCGTGGCGGCGAACACCGGGCTGTGGTCGTCGGCGGGCACACGGATGTGGCGCCTGGCGGCGGAGGTCCGGATCGTCCCGGAGTCACGCATCAGCTGTTCGATGTCTTTCAGGAACTGGTCGAGCTCGGCGTCCGGGACGGAGTCATTGAACGAGACAATCATCGTGTGCTGGATCATGCGCCCATCGAACCCTTGCCGTGCCGGTGCAGTCCAAGACCCATGTGTTCTCCAGCGATAACCTGTAGGCATGGTTGATCTGGAGACGCGGGAGCTCGAGTACTTCGTCGCGGTGGCCGAGGAGCTGCACTTCGGCCGTGCCGCCCAGCGTCTGTCGATCGCCCAGCCGGCGCTGTCGAAGGCGGTCCGACGCGTCGAGTCGCGCCTGGGTGTCCAGCTGCTCCTGCGCTCGAGCCGTCATGTCTCGCTCACACCCGCCGGGGAGGCGTTGCTGCATCACGGCCGCCACGCGCTCGACGCGGTCGCCGCCGCGTCCCGGAACGCACGCCGGGCCGGTGAGACCCAGGCCCACCTGCGGCTGGTGATCAAGGCGGGCGGCGATGCCGGCCTGCTGTCCGGCATCCTCGCCCGGTACTCCCTCCAACCCGACGCGCGCCAGGTGGACATCCTGTTCGGCGGGGCCACCGACCGGGTCGAACGGCTGCATGACGGCCGGGCCGATGTGGCGCTGCTCCACACGCCCTTCGACGACCTCACGGGCCTGGCACACGAGACGCTGCACGTCGAGGGGCGCGTCGCGATCCTGCCCCGCGACCACCCTCTCGCCTCGCGCACCGAACTGCGCCTGACGGACCTCGAACACGAGACGCTGCCGCGCTGGAGGGGGGTGTCCGACGGGGGGACCGGGCCGGAGGTCGCCGATGTGGCGCAGATGATGCAGATGATCGTCCTCGGCCGGACGATCGCCGTGCTGCCGCGCTCGCTCGTCGAGCCCGTCCCCCCAGGGGTGGTCTGCGTCCCTGTGACCGACGCACCGGCCAGTCATCTGGTCCTCGCCTGGCCGGAGACGGACCGCCGGCCACTCGTCGCCTCGTTCGTCGAGGCGGCGGTCGTCGCGAACGGTCCACGGCCGGACGCGCTGACCGCGGACGCGCGGCCGCCGGAGGCCGCACGGCAGACGCTCAGTCCTCCAGTCCGGCCCGGATGCGGCGGGAGGGGCTGAAGGCGTACAGGTCCAGGATCTCCGGGGCGTCCGCGAGGCCGGGCCCGCCCTCCGCCGCCCAGGCGGCGATGTCGGCGACGGCGTGCGGATCGTTGACCAGCCCGAGCCAGACGGGGCGGCCGCCCGCGCGGCGGCCCTCGGCCGAGGGCTGTACGACGATGACGTTGCCGTGCTCGCAGGCGTCCAGGCACTCCACCGCGCGCACGGTCGCGGCCCCGTCGGCGGACCGCCGCAGCTGCGCGAGCTGCCCGGCGTGGTCAACGCCCGGGATCTTCTCGGTGCCGCAGCAGCAGCCCCGGCAGACGCTCACCGTGGGACGGGACGGACCGGGCCCGGCGGCCTTGTGCTGTCGACGGCTCATGCGGGGGTGCTCCCGGGGGCTGCGTGGCTGATCATCGTAGGACTCTACCGAGCGGCTCCCCCGCAGGTCCGGTGAGGTAGTGTTGACGGCTGCGAAGGGGAGTAGCCCTGCAAACCGGTCGTCGACACACTGGAGCCTTCGGGTTCCCGGTGGCCGGGCTCGTGGATCTCCATGGGCGGGCGAGACCTTCGGTCAGGTATGACACGTCCGCGCCCTGCGGGCGTTGCCGTCATGCCGGGCCGAGTGGTCCTCCGAAAAGCCCGATCGGCGCTTCGCGGAAGTCCCGGAGCCCGGCTCTCACAGAAGGCCACCCGGAATGCATCTCGACCCCCTGGCGATCCTCACCGCCTTCGGGCTGATCTTCCTCGCGGAGCTCCCCGACAAGACGATGTTCGCCTCGCTGGCCATGGGCACACGCATGCGCCCGCTCTACGTCTGGTTCGGCACGTCGTCCGCGTTCATCGTGCACGTCGCCATCGCGGTCGGAGCGGGCGGCCTGATCGGCCTGCTGCCCGACTGGATCGTCAAGGTGGTCTCGGCCGCCCTCTTCGCCTTCGGCGCGTTCATGCTGCTGCGCAGTGGCGGCGGTGACGACGACGAGGACGGGGAGATCAAGACCGTCACCGGCTTCTGGCCGGTCTACTCGACCGCCTTCATGGCGGTGTTCATCAGCGAGTGGGGCGACCTGACCCAGATCACCACCGCGAATCTCGCCGCGAGCAACGGCACCTGGTCCACGGCGATCGGGGCGGCCGTCGCCCTGATGTCGGTGTCGGCGCTGGCGCTGCTGGCCGGGCGGTTCATCGCCAAGCGGGTGCCGCTGAAGACTGTGCAGCGCATCGGCGGGGTGTGCATGCTCGCCCTGGCGATCTGGTCGGTCGTCGAGATCTTCACGGGCTGAGCGCGCCCGGCACCGGACCGAGAGGGGTGGCCGGACGTCCGGCCACCCCGGTCAGAACAGGGCCGGCACCTCGCACCCGCTCCCCCGCTCGAAGGCGAGCAGCCGCTGCTTGCGGTCCAGCCCGCCGCCGTACCCCGTCAGGCTCCCCGAGGCTCCGATGACGCGGTGGCAGGGCACGATGATCCCGACCGGATTCCTGCCGTTGGCGAGGCCCACCGCACGGGACGCTCCGGGCTTGCCGAGGCGGCCGGCCAGTTCCCCGTAGGAGCGGGTCTCGCCGTACGGGATGCGTACGAGCTCGGCCCACACGCCGCGCTGGAAGTCGGTGCCGTGCAGGCGCAGCGGGAGGTCGAACTCCTTCAGCTCGCCCGCGAAGTAGGCGTTCAGCTGGCGGACGGTCTCACCGAAGGGGCGCGCGTCGGGTACGCCGAAGGTCTCCTCGGGCGGGCGGTGCCGCTGCCCGGTCATGTAGAGACCGGACAGCACGCCGTCGGTCGCGACCAGGGTGAGCGCTCCGTACGGGCTGTCGACGAGGGTGTGCTGCCTGGTCGTCGTGGGTGTGGTGGTCATGGTCGTCCTCAGCTGGGCAGGTGGTTGACGGGGTGGTCGTCGACGGTCCACAGATACTGCACCGCGTACGCCCGCCAGGGGCGCCACCGCGTGGCGCGTGCGGTCAGGGCGGCGGGGGTGGCCGGGAGTCCGAGCTGTCCGGCGGCCCTGCGGATCCCGAGGTCGGTGGGGAGGAAGGCATCCGGGTCCCCGAGGGCCCGCATGGCGATGACCTCGACCGTCCAGGGGCCGAAGCCCGGCAGGGCGGCCAGTTCCGCGCGGGCCCTCTCCCAGTCGGTCCCCTCCCCCAGGTCCAGGGACCCGTCGGCGAGGGAGGCCACGAGGGTGGTGAGCGTGGCACGGCGGCTGCGCGGCAGGGCGAGCGCCTCGGGGTCGAGCCCGGACAGTGCCTCGGAGGTCGGGAACAGATGGGTCAGGCCGCCTTCGGGGTCCTCCACCGGGGTCCCGTGGGCGTTGACCAGACGGGCCGCGTGGGTGCGGGCGGCGGCCGTGGAGACCTGCTGGCCGAGCACCGCGCGTACGGCGAACTCCGCCGCGTCGACGGTGCGCGGCACCCGCCGCCCCGGGGCGGCGTCGACGAGCGGGGCGAGCAGCGGATCCGAGCGCAACTGGTCGTCCACGGCGACAGGGTCGGCGTCCAGGTCGAGGAGTCTGCGGCAGCGGCTGATGGCCTGGGTGAGGTCGCGCGGGTCGGTGAGGGAGAGCCGGCAGCCGATGTGGCCGGGCTGCGGGGACAGCGCCACGATGCCGTGCCCGTGCGGCAGGGTGAGCGTGCGGCGGTAGGCGCCGTCGCGCCACTCCTCGACTCCGGGGACGGCGGTGGCGGCGAGGTGCCCGAAGAGGTTGCTCGGGTTGAGCGGGGCGCGGTACGGGAGCCGTAGGGCGATGACCCCCGGGGCCGCGGGCTCGCGGGCCCCGCGTTCCGCCCGGGCGCGCAGTTCGCCGGGGGCGAGCGCGAAGACCTCCCGCACGGTCTCGTTGAACGTGCGGATCGATGAGAACCCGGCCGCGAACGCGACCTCGGCCAGGGGGAGTCCGGTCGTCTCGATGAGGACCCGGGCGGTCTGGGCGCGCTGGGACCTGGCGAGCGCGAGCGGCCCCGCGCCGAGCTCGGCGAGGAGCTGGCGCTCGACCTGCCGGGCGGAGTAACCGAGCCGGGCCGCCAGTCCCTGTACGCCTTCCCGGTCGACGACGCCGTCCTGGATGAGCCGCATGGCCCGGGCGACGGAGTCGGCGCGGGCGTTCCACTCCGGGGAGCCGGGGCTGGTGTCGGGCCGGCACCGCTTGCAGGCGCGGAACCCGGCCTGCTGGCACGCGGCGGCGCTCGGGTAGAAGGTCATGTTGCGGGCCTTCGGTGCCACCACCGGGCAGCTGGGCCGGCAGTAGATCCGGGTGGTCAGGACCGCCGTGAAGAACCAGCCGTCGAAGCGGGCGTCCCGCGACTGTACGGCCCTCACGCAGCGCTCGGTGTCGGTGTGCATGGTCCAAGCATCGGGCACGGAGAGGCCGGTGGGCTGGCGGAAATCCGACATCGACCTCGCGCGGAATTCCGACACGGTTCTACCGCCGACGACGACTGCGCTATTGAACCTGTCGTTCAGATTCATGAACTTTGATCACGTACAGATCTATTGACGTGGTCACGACACGCATTTACGGTCCTGGAAAGCGCTTGCCCCCCACCCAGTGTGGCACCGGCGGCCCGGTCTGTTCAGAAACTCGAACAGATCGCGTCGTCGCACCCCCTGGCCCGAGTCTCCGGATTCGCGGCCCCGGTGCCCACCGGCCGGACGAACCAACTCGACCTGGAGACGATCGATGCAGAAGAAGAAGTCCGTCATCGCGTGCATCAGCCTGCTGGCCGGATCGGCCATCGCGCTGTCCGGCACCATGGCGCAGGCCACGTCCGCCCCCCACGCGGCCACCGCGACCGGAACGGCCCACGCGAACGCGGTGGCCGCCGACGCCCTGTACGTGGCGCCCGACGGCAGCGACGACGCGGCGGGCACGGAGTCGGACCCGACGACGCTCCCCTCGGCGATCAGCCGGGTCGCCTCCGGCGGGACGGTCTACCTGCGCGGCGGGACGTACGAGTATTCCGAGACGGTCACCATCCCGCCAGGCAACGACGGCACGTCGAGTGCCCGCACGACGCTCGCCGCCTACCCGGGCGAGACCCCCGTCCTCGACTTCTCGGCCATGAGCGAGGATCCGGCGAACCGCGGGCTCGCCGTGAACGGCGCGTACTGGCACGTCGACGGCATCATCGTCGAACACGCCGGCGACAACGGGATCTTCGTGGGCGGCAGCAACAACGTCATCGAACATGTCGTGACGCGCTTCAACCACGACTCCGGCCTGCAGATTTCCCGGATCGCCTCGGACACCCCCGACGACGAGTGGCCTGCGAACAACCTCATCCTGAGCTCGGAGTCGCACGACAACGCCGACTCCGACGGCGAGGACGCCGACGGCTTCGCCTCGAAGCTCACCTCGGGCCCCGGGAACGTCTTCCGCTACACCGTGTCCCACAACAACATCGACGACGGCTGGGACCTCTACACCAAGTCCGAGACGGGCCCGATCGGCCCGGTGACCATCGAGGACTCCCTCTCGTACGACAACGGGACCCTGTCCGACGGGACCGTGAACTCCGACGGCGACCGCAACGGCTACAAGCTCGGCGGCGACGACATCGAGGTGGACCACGTCGTCCGGCGCAACATCGCCTACAACAACGGCCACCACGGATTCACCTACAACAGCAACCCCGGCTCGATGACCGTGTCGGACAACGTCAGCATCGACAACGCCGAGCGCAACTTCTCCTTCGACAAGGGCACTTCGGTGTTCCGTGACAACGTCTCCTGCCGCAGCGACGACGGCTCCAACGACAAGACCGTGGGCGACGCGGACGGTTCCAACCAGTTCTGGACCGGCTCGAACGGCTCGTCCTGCTCGGCGTACGCCGGTGAGATGGACTGGTCGTTCGCCTCTGACGGCTCCCTGGTCGTGACCTTCGGCGGCGACAAGGTGACGCCGTAGCCACATCACCGACTCCTCCGCCAGCCCGTCCGTCCGATCCGGACGGGCCGGCGGAGGCCATCTTGTCGGTTCCCGGTGAAGCCATCTTGTCGGTTCCCGGTGAGGCCATCCCGTCGGTTCCCGGTGAGGTTTCGGTCACCTTCCCGCAATGAAACATCCCGGAAACGCGACGGCGCCCTCCGCGAAACGCACGCCCGCGACTCTCTCTGGGCCGGACCTCACCGTGCCCCGAGGAGGGACCCCGTCTTGACCCCCACGACCCTGGCCTCGGCAGGCCTCGACACCGGCGACACCGCCTGGCTCCTCGCCGCCACCGCTCTCGTCCTGCTGATGACTCCGGGCCTCGCCCTGTTCTACGGCGGCATGGTGCGCACGAAGAGCGTCCTCAACATGCTGATGATGAGCTTCGTGTCGATCGCGCTGGTCACCGTCGTATGGCTGGTCGCGGGCTACTCGCTGGCCTTCGGCGACGACACGTTCGCCGGACTCGTCGGCGGCCTCGACCACGTGGGCATGGTCGGCATCGGCCCCGACGACCTGACCGGCAGCGTCCCGACCCTGCTGTTCACCACCTTCCAGCTGACCTTCGCGATCCTCACCGCCGCACTGATCAGCGGAGCGATCGCGGACCGTATGAAGTTCGCGGCGTGGCTGGTCTTCGTCCCGGTGTGGACGCTGCTCGTATACGTTCCCGTCGCCCACTGGGTGTGGGGGCCCGGCGGGTGGATCAAGGACTCGCTCGGCGCCCTGGACTTCGCCGGCGGTCTCGTCGTGGAGATCACCTGCGGAGCGTCGGGCCTGGCCCTCGCGCTCGTGATCGGTCCCCGCATCGGCTTCAAGAAGGACGCGATGCGTCCGCACAACCTGCCGATGGTGATGCTCGGCGCGGGCCTGCTCTGGTTCGGCTGGCTCGGGTT
The DNA here is from genome assembly GCF_002941025.1 of Streptomyces sp. QL37. Classification (NCBI taxonomy): domain Bacteria; kingdom Bacillati; phylum Actinomycetota; class Actinomycetes; order Kitasatosporales; family Streptomycetaceae; genus Streptomyces; species Streptomyces sp. QL37. Next base: position 1,306,943 of record NZ_PTJS01000001.1, read on the forward strand.
CAACGGCGGCTCGGCTCTCGGCGCCAACGGCCTGGCCGCCGCCTCGGTCCTCAACACCCTCGTCGCCGGATGCACCGGGCTGCTCGGCTGGCTCTTCGTCGAACAGCGGCGCGACGGTCACCCGACCACCTTCGGCGCGGCCTCCGGTGTGGTCGCCGGCCTGGTCGCGATCACCCCCGCCTGCGGGACCGTCGGGGTCCTCGGCGCCGCCGCCGTGGGACTCGCGGCCGGAGTCGTCTGCTCGTACGCCGTCGCCTGGAAGTTCCGGTTCGACTACGACGACTCCCTGGACGTCGTCGGCGTGCACTTCGTGGGCGGCGTCGTCGGCACGCTGCTCATAGGCCTGTTCGCGACGGCCACCATGACCGGGGGCGCGGAGGGCCTCCTCTACGGCGGCGGAGCGGGCCAGCTCGCCCGGCAGGGCGTCGCGGTGCTCGCCGTGGCCGCGTACACCTTCCTCGCGACGTACGGAATCGGCAGGGCGATCGACCGGCTGATGGGCGTGCGGGCCTCCGAGGAGGAGGAGCTCACGGGCCTGGACCAGACAGTGCACGCGGAGAGCGCCTAGGATCACGGCGGCCTGGGTCACGCCGCCGCGCAGACCCCGGGCCACTCCGCACTTCTTTCCCAGGACAGGAGCACCGCCCCATGAAGCTCATCACCGCCGTCGTGAAGCCGCACCGCCTCGACGAGGTGAAGACCGCTCTGCAGGACCTCGGTGTGAACGGCCTGACGGTCACCGAGGCCAGCGGATACGGGCGCCAGCACGGCCACACCGAGGTCTACCGGGGCGCCGAGTACCGGGTGGACCTGGTGCCCAAGATCCGTATAGAGGTCCTCGTCGAGGACGCGGACGCGGAGCCGGTGATCGAAGCGGTGGTCCGCGCCGCCCGCACCGGCAAGATCGGCGACGGCAAGGTGTGGGCCATGCCCGTGGAGACCGCTGTGCGGGTCCGCACGGGCGAGCGGGGTCCTGAGGCCCTCTAGGTTGTCGGGGTATCCCCTGCTCGAGCGAAGCCGAGAGCTTGGAGAAGGAGCCATGGCGGCCGACGACAAAGCCGCGAGGCACGGTGCCGGGGGACGTCGAGCGGCGGTGACGCCCGAGAACTCCGTACCGTTGATCCCGGTCGCGCCCGACGGACTGAGTCCCAGAGCCCGGCGGTTCGTCGAGGTGGACGGCGTCCGTGTACCCACGGAGGACATCCGGCGCCACCGTGACACATGGATCGAACGAGGCGTCCCCGCTGCCGAGATCGACCGGGCGGCGAGTTTTCAGGCCCGCTGGGGAGGCCTCGCCCTGCCGCCGGCCGCGTTCTACGAGGGCGGCCCGCGCATGCTGGACGCCGACTGTCCCGAAGGCTCCGCCGCAGAGGGCTGGTCATTCCCCGCCGGCAACGGCCGGGTGTCCATGGCCTACGGTTTCATGATCGGCCCCGACGGCGCCTTCGGGATCCACGCCCACCGCTGGACACCCCTGCACGCCGGCGTGGACGGATGGGTGGAATCGCTGGCACTGGCCGCCCATGCGAGGCGCTGGGCCAGGACCGTCACGAAGATCACCGGCAGGGACGCCGAGTCCCTGGACCTCGACGGGTTCGAGCCAGTGCCCGAAGTGCAGGGTCTGACTGACAACTGGTGGCGGGGCAGCGACTCACTCGTCGCTCTCTACTGCGGCGAGGCCGTCGGCCTCGACGCACCACGATGCCTTGAAGCCCACCTCTACGAAGGCCTCGACGAGTGGGGTCTCCACGGCGGCTGACCCGCCTCCGGATCCGAGCACGCACCTGACGGTCGGCAGCAACCACTCCGGCACCCGGGAGCCCCCTCACCTGCCGCGCGGCATGGGGTCCGGGCGCAGGCCCAGTTGTCCAGCAGTCGTGGCCGTCGGTGGCTCGTCGTGCGCACTTCGAGTCCTCGCGCCCAGCAGTGGACAAGTCCGCGATGCGCCTCGCGGGGCTGACAGACTGCACAGATGATCGACGATCTCTCCGAGGGCCTGAGGGCCCGACACCTTGCCGCCGCAGACCACCTCCGCGTACTCGCCGTACTGGACACGTGGTGGGGTGGCCTGAAGGGGGAAGCAGGGGCGGTGGAACGTGCGTTGCTGCTGCCCCGGCTGTACTTCCAGCACTTCACCACCACCAGTTTCCTGATCGAGCGCGACAGTGGAGAAGTTGCCGCCTTCCTGGTCGGATTCCTGTCACAGACAGAGCCCGAGACCGCCTACGTGCACTTCGTCGGCGTGGACCCGGCACTGCATGGGCAGGGTGTCGGGCGCGCCCTCTACCGGGCCTTCTTCGCGCTCGCCCGGTCACACGGGCGCCGTTCCGTGCACTGCATCACCAGCCCGGAGAACACCGCCTCGCAGGCATTTCACACCCGACTCGGTTTTACGGCCTCGGCCGTGAAACCGGACTACGACGGCCCTGGACTCGACCGGGTGGCGTTCACCATCGCGCTTTGAGCGGAGCCGATGGGCATCGCACGGCCAACACCTCACCCGTGCAAGGGAAATGCCCCGCACCACAGCCTTCCGCGACACGCTTTAGTACCGTCCTGGCCATGACGACTGCCATGACCAGGACGGTCGATGACGTGAACGCCGGGAGCCTGCTGCGGGGCTGGCGCAAGCTGCGGGGTATCACCCAGCTCGAACTGGCCCTCAGGGCCGACAGTTCCGCACGCCATATCAGTTTCATCGAGACCGGCCGGTCCACGCCGAGCCGGTCCATGGTGTTGCATCTCGCCGAACACCTCGACGTCCCCGTACGGGACCGCAACGCGCTGCTCGTGGCCGCGGGTTACGCCCCTTCGTATCCGGAGACGGCGCTGACCGCACCGGCGATGACCACGCTCCGGACCGGCCTGGATCAGCTGCTGACCGCATACGAACCCTTCCCCGCCCTGGTGATGGACGGGATGTACGACGTGGTGGCCGCGAACAAGGGAGTCGGCCTGCTGCTCGACGGGGTGGCCGCTCACCTGCTGCGGCCGCCCATGAACGCCATGCGCCTCACGCTGCATCCGCAGGGTCTGGCCCCGCGGATCCGCAACCTGGGCGAATGGCGTGGCCATCTCCTGGAACGGATGGAGCGGCAGGCCGCGCTGCGTTCGTCGGAAGCGCTGCGCGGGCTCCACGAGGAGGTGGCCGCCTATCCGGCCCCGGCCGGCGAGACCCCTGCCGGCCCGGACGGGCGTACGGATGGGCGAGGACCGGCGGCGGCCCACCCGTACGCCCTGCCGCTCCGGATCGAGGCGGGCGGCCGGGTGCTGTCCTTCGTCTCGACGGCCACGACCTTCAACACGCCGATGGATGTGACCGTCGCCGAGTTGGCGGTCGAGACGTTCCTGCCCGCGGACGCCGAGACGGCCGCCGTCCTCCAGGGAGCCGTCTGACGGGGGGTCACGCGCCCGGCAGGCGGTCCAGGAAGCCGGCGACGCTGCTGATGCGGCCGTCCTCGGCGAGCGTGATCACGTCGAAACCGGCGGCGGGGGAGAACCCGTCGGCGGTGGAGACCAGGTCCCATGTGAAGCGCACCAGGTGGTGGTGGGCGTCGGGCGTACCCGTGAGCTCGAACGTGAAGCCGGGGAACTGCTCGTGGGCTCCCGCGATGGCCGCGGCGATCCCCTCGTGCCCCTTCGCCTCACCCAGCGGGTCTGTGTAGGTGCCGTCCTCGGTGAACGCGGCCGCGACTCCCTTGGCCAGATCCTCGGAGGTGGCAGCGTTCCAGGCGGTGAAGTAGCGCTCGACGGCGTCCTCGTGAATCGTCACGGCGGTGTCCCTTCGTCTCTGCGGATGCGCCGGGCGGCGCGTATGCGGCATGGCCGTGCTTCCCGCCTCGTCGGCGGGAAGCCTGGCCGGACGGCGGTTCACCGTCGGTGACCGCCGTTCCCTGTGCTCCGCAGCCTGTCGCACTCGTCGCAGAGGGTCGATTACCGCTGAGGTAATCTCCGGGACGGCCTGGGGACGCCCGGGGCTGCCCGTACCCTGCTGTTCATTTGCCAGGGGGCCCGTGGCCTGGGCACAGTGCAAAGCAGCTTCTCCTGTCCGCCTGCCTGTTGAGAGGTCTCTCCCGTGGCTGTTGTTCCTCCACGCCGTGTAGCGCTCCTCGGAGGCGGTTTCTCCATGGATGAGGACGGGCTGCTGGACGACTGGCTGCTCTCCCACGCGGGCGTCGCCCGGCCCAAGGTGTGCTTCGTCCCCACGGCGAGCGGGGACGCGCCGGCGTATGTCGAGCAGTTCGAGAGCGCCTTCCGGTCACGCCACTGCGAGGCCTCCGTCCTGCCGTTGTTCCGGCGGGAGCTCGACGACGCCGCTCTGCGGACCTTCCTGCTCTCGCAGGACGTGGTGTACGTCGGCGGCGGCAACACCGCGAACATGCTCGCGGTCTGGCGCGTGCACGGGGTGGACCGGTTGCTGCGGGAGGCGGCCGCGCGGGGGACGCTGCTGTGCGGGATCAGTGCCGGCGCCAACTGCTGGGCCGAGGGCTCGCACACCGACTCCTTCGGCCCGCTGACGTCTCTGCGGGACGGGCTCGGCCTTCTGCCCGGGTCGGTGTGTCCCCACTACGACAGCGAACCGGCCCGCCGCCCCTCCTACCAGGACGCCGTCGCCACCGGCAGGCTGCCTGCCGGGTGGGCGGTGGACGACGGCGTGGGCGTCCTCTTCACGGACGGACGTGTCCAGGAACCCGTCACCCGGGCCCCGGACGCGCGCCTGTACCGGGTGGAGCGCGACGGGCACGGCCGTGCGAGCGAGCGGGGACTGCCGTGCCGCTTGCTCGGCCACGGGTGACGGGGGCCGTCAGGCGTTCGCGTCGAGGTCCAGGGCGTACAGACGCGGCAGGTTGACCACGATCGCCTCCTGGGTGCTGCGGGCGATGACGACCACGGCCTCCTCGGTGGGGTCCGGGTTCTCCTCGCGGTGCGGCACGTACGGCGGGACGAAGATGTAGTCGCCCGGAGAGGTACGCAGGCGCACCTCCTCCGGTTCCTCCCCCGAGTCGTCCAGGAAGACGAACTCCGGGTGCCCGCTGACCACATGGATGGCGGTCTCCGACTCGCCGTGGTGGTGGTCGGAGGACGCCGTCGCGGGGGCGACGTGGGTCTGGCCCATCCACAGTTTCTCGGAACCCACGGTCCTGCCGCTGACGGCGCTGAATCTCCGCATGCCACCGGTCTGCGCCGTGTCGCCGTCCAGCGCGTCCGCGCGGATGTGGTGCAGGCGGGCGCGCAGGGGTGCCGCCGCGCGGCCCGGGGTTTCGTGGAGGTGAGGGTGGAACCCTTCTCCGGGGGTCGTCAACGGCTCGCTCATGGCAGGGACGTTAGGTCGGCCGCGAAAAGGATGTCAAGAGGTGTCCTTTCCCCTTCACCTGCGGCAATGTTCCCGCAATGTAAGGCGCCGCCCAGAAGGGGAACGGCCGGAAGAGCCTCGCCCGCGGCGCACGACCGGGGCATGATGTGCGCATGCATATCTCCGCGAAGGCGGACTACGCCACGCGCGCCCTTCTCGAGCTCGCGAGTGATCCCGGCCGTCCGCTCTCCTGTGAAGCCATCGCCTCCTCGCAGGAGATTCCGTTCAGGTTCTTGAAGTCCGTGGTGGGCGAGTTGCGCAGGGCCGGTCTGGTGCGCAGCCAGCGTGGCTGCGAGGGCGGTTACTGGCTGGGCAGACCCGCCGGGGAGATCGCCCTGCTGGATGTCGTGCGAGCCGTCGACGGTGAGCTGATCACCCTCCGGGGCGAGTCGCTGAGCGGGCTCGACTACCCGGGCCCCGCGGTGGGCCTGCCCGGGGTGTGGAGACGGGTCGAGTCGGACGCGGCGGCGGTCCTCGGCGGGCTGACCCTGGCCTCGCTGCTGCCGGCCGGGGCACGCGAACAGCCGTCCGCGATCGGTGCCGCGTGACCGGCGGACGGGACGCGCCGCCCGTGGAAGTGGTGGAGTACACCGACCCGATGTGCCCCTGGGCCTGGGGGTCGGAGCCCGCCTTCCGCAGGCTGCGGACCGCGCTGGCCGGCCGGGTCCGCTGGCGGCGGGCGTACGCGATCCTCTTCGACGACGAGGACGACCCGGCACCCGATCCGGCGGCCGAAACCGCGTACTACGCCGGCTACGTCGAGAGGATCAGCGCGCACACCCGGGCCCCGCGGGCCGCCCGGCTGAGCCGTGTCGCGGCGAGCTCCTGGCCCTCCTCGCTCGTGGCCGGGGCCGCCGAGCTCCAGGGGACGGAGGTGGCCGAACGGGTCCTGCGCCGGCTTCGGGAGACCGTCTTCGTCCTGGGCGAGCCGGCGGACACCCTGGAGGCCGCGGTGGCCGCCACGCGCGGTGTCCCGGGCCTGGACCCTGACCGGCTGAGGGCCGACGCCGCCGCGTCCGGCGTGCTGGAGCGGGTGCGCGCCGACCGCGCGGAGGCACGGCGGCCGGTCCCCGAAGTCCTGTCCGTGCACAGCGGATCGCCGCATCCCGGCACGGCCAAGGAGACTCCCGACGGCGGCTACCGCTACGCGCTGCCGACGCTCCTGCTGCGCGCCCCGGCGGGGTATCGCGCGGTCCCCGGCTGGCGGTCGTACGAGACGTACGCGGCGGCCTTCGACGAACTCTGCCCCGGACTCCTGGGCCCCTCCGCGCCGCTCTCCCCCGCCGAGGCGCTGGAGCGCCACCGGAGCCTGACCGGGCCGGAACGTCAGCTGCTGGCGGAGGGTGCGTGGCCGCCACCGGGAGCGGTCCGACGGGAGACCGGAAACGGGCCCCTCTGGCTTCATCCTGACGAAGCGTCAGCGTATCCCGTGCCACCCGAGATCCCTGCCGCACCGCTCTGAGCTGCGGTTGAGCCCCGTCCCGCTGAATGAGACACCAATGGGTGTCCATTGACAGGCGAGGACGGCTGCCGCCAGGATGAGCCCATGCTCACGACGCACCCCGGTGTGGTGTGCCGCTACGTGGACCTGCGGCGCACCTCCAGCGCACTCTGTCGCTGACCGCCCACCACCCCCGCTCCACAGGCGCTGCCTGACCTCTGTCGGCAGCACGGGCCGTCCGCCGGTCCGCTGATCCGCGCCTGTGCCCCGCGTCGGCTCCCAGCCTTCCGTCGCGCCCTTCCGTCGTATCCCCTTACGGGGCCGCGAGTTCCTCGGCGTCCCCGCCCGTACCGCTCCTGCCCAGCCGTGCGCCGACGCCCCGACGACGCATGCCCGCATACGCGACAACGGTTCGGTGCGAGTGCCGCGCCTCCCTTCACGCTCCCCCGCCTCCCCCTGCCCTGCTCCGGGCCGGGGACTCATCAGAGAGAACGAGATGCCCGCACGACTCACGATCCGACGCCGACCGGACGCCCGGTCGGCCCGACAGGCGGGCGGCCTGAGGGTCGCTGCCCTCGGAACCGCCTTCATCGCCCTGCTCGTGCCGGCTCTGAGCGCCTGCGGTGGCAGCGCCTCGTCGTCGGCCGGCGGCGCCACCCTGAAATGGGCCTCCTCCTACTTCCCGAGCCACTGGGATCCGGTGGTGGGGGGAAGCGGCGCGCAGTTCCGTGAACTCGCGCTCGTCTACGCCTCGTTGACGCGCACCGACGAGCACGGCAAGGCAGTCCCGGACCTGGCCGAGAGCTGGGAGTACAACGAGAAGGGTGACCGGATCACCTTCCACGTACGTCCCGGACTGAAGTTCAGCGACGGTCAGCCGGTCGACGGCGCGGCCGTGAAGGCCGCCATCGAGCGGGCGCAGAAGCAGAAGAACTCCGCGCTCTTCGGCGACCTGACATCCATCGGGTCGGTGCGGGCCGACGGGCTCGACGCCACCCTCCAACTCACCCAGGTCGACTACCAGATACCGCAGTTGCTGGGGGAACGCGTCCTGCAGATCGCCAGCCCGAAGGCGGCCGCGAACCCCACGAAGCTGGACCAGGCCCCCGTCGGCGCCGGGCCGTTCGTCATCGACCAGCTGATCCCGGGCACCAAGGCGGTCCTGCGGAAGAACCCCGACTACTGGGACGCGAAGAACATCCACATCGACGACGTCGAGCTGGTCTCCGCACCCGACGCCTCCACCGTGGTCTCGGGGCTCCAGACCGGTGTCTACAACTTCGCGGACCTCGACCCGAGCCAGGCCTCCGCCGCGGAGAAGGCGGGCCTTGACGTGTTCTCGCAGCCCGGCTTCAACGCCTCCAACATCAGCCTGAACGTCAACAAGGCGCCGTTCGACGACGACAGGGTCGTCGACGCACTCCGCTACGCGGTCAACCGCAAGGAGTTCGTCGACAAGCTGACGTTCGGTCATGGCGAGCCCACCGACCAGCCCTTCCCCAAGGGTTACGAGGCCTACGACTCCGAGTCCGAGGACGCCTACCCGTACGACCCGGCGAAGTCGAAGAAGCTCCTGGCCGAGGCGGGCCACGGCCCCGGCGACATCAAGCTGAACCTGGTCATCCCGGCGGAGGATCCGCAGGCCGAGATCGTCCAGTCGCAGCTGGCGGCCGTGGGCATCAAGGTCACCATCAAGATCGACAAGAACTGGGCCACCCCCTTCTTCGCCAAGGACCTGGCCTTCTCCCTGTACTCGACGACGGGCCGCGACTCCGCGGTGCAGACCCTGACGGCCCACTTCGGCCCGAACGGCCCGCTGAACCTGAGCACTCCGTACGAGCCGGAGGGCTTCAAGGAGGCCGTCGCCAAGGTCCGTCAGACGCCTCTGGACGCACCCGACTACCGGCGGGTGCTCCAGGCGGCGACGCGTGCGGGCCTGGAGAGCAAGGCCCTGATCTTCACCTTCTCGTCGCCCAACCTCTTCGCCAAGAGCAAGGCGCTCTCCGATCTGCCGAAGAACCCCGCCCACATCGACTGGACCGGCGTGAAGATCGCCGGCGGCTCCTGACCGTGCCGTCCACCACTGCAGAAAGGAGGGAGGAAGCCCCATGACGACGACCACACCGGAGCTCCGACCCGAGCGGGGTGCTCCTGAGCGCCGCCGGGTCGCCACGACCAGGGCCCGGCATGCGGTGGGGCGGGTGGCCGCCGCACTCGGCCGGTCGGTCGCGATCTTCGTGCCGGTGTTCCTGGTGGCGACCTTCGTCACGTTCGCCCTGCGGTCCATGAGCGGGCTCAGCCCGGCACGCATCCAGCTGGGTGAGGAGGCGACCCCCGAGGCGATCCAGCGCGTCGAGGCCGAGTGGGGCCTCGACAAGCCTTTCCTCACCCAGTACGGGGACTGGTTCGGCGGCGTCCTGCACGGACAGCTCGGCACCAGCTGGGTCAACGGCGCCGACATCTCGACACTGATCGGGCTCGGCCTGGGGGTGAGCCTCTCGGTCGCGACCTTCGCGCTGGTCATCGGTGTGGTCGTGGGCTTCCTCCTCGGCACGGTGGCGGCGCTCCGGCGCACCACCGTCCTCGACCGGTCGATCACCGGATTCGTCACCGTGATCTCGGTGATGCCGGCCTTCGTCGTGGGCATCGTGCTGGTGGCGCTCCTCGCGGTGGGACTCGGTCTGTTCCCCTCGGCCGGTTACATCCCGGCCGAACAGGGTGTCGGTCCCTGGCTCGCCCACATCACCCTCCCCGCGCTCGCGCTGAGCTTCGACGTCATCGCCGACGTCGCCCGTCAGTTGCGGTCCAGCCTCGTCGCGGCCTACGGCGAGAACTACGTGACGGGCGCGGTGGTCCGGGGCCTGAGCCCCCGGCGGATCTTCTTCGCGCACGTTCTGCGCAACGGCCTCGGGCCCGCTCTCGCGACGGTCGGACAGAAGTTCCCGGCGCTGGTGGGTGCCTCCGTGGTCACGGAGTGGATCTTCGGCCTCCAGGGCTTCGGCCGGTTCGCCAACGACTCGGCCCAGGCCGGGGACGTGCCGGCGGTGCAGGGCGTGCTCGTGGTGTCGATCGTGCTGGTCGTCTCCTTCAACCTGATCATCAACCTGGTGCTGGCGCGTGTGATGCCGGCATCCCAGCGGGGGGTATGACGATGGTGCGCCGCGTCCTCTCACTCACATCCGGCCGGATCGCCGTGGTCATCCTCGTGCTGATCGCCCTGCTCGCCGTCTGCGGCCCGTGGCTCGCCCCGCAGGATCCCCTGGCCACCAGCGACAACACGCTCGCATCGGCCTCGGGCGCCCACTGGCTGGGGACGGACTACCTGGGCCGTGACGTGTTCAGCCGCCTCCTGGACGGTTCACGGATCAGCGTGCTCGGGTCCCTGGAGGTGGCGCTGACGGCCCTCGTCGTCGGCGCGGTCCCCGGCATCCTGTCGGTCTACTCGGGCCGGGTCTTCGAGTGGCTGACCCTCCGTCTGGCCGACACCCTGGTCGCCCTGCCGTTCATGCTGTTCGCCATCGCGGTGATCGCGCTGCTCGGCAACGGGATCACTCAGGCCATGCTCGTCACGGGCGCACTGGTCTCACCGCTCTTCTACCGGGTGTCGCGCGCCGCCACCCTGGCCGTGGCCCGCTCGCCGTACGTGGAGGCCGCGATCGTCTCCGGCGCCTCGGTCGGCTGGGTCGTACGCCGCCATGTATGGGTCAAGGTGCTCCCGCCGATCGCGGTCGCGCTCGCCCAGACCATCGGCGTGGGCTTCGTCATCGTCTCCAGCCTGACCTTCCTCGGCATCGGAGTGCAGCCCCCGGCTCCCACCTGGGGCGGTCTGCTCGCCTCCGACCTGGGCTATCTCAGCCACCAGCCCTGGGCGCCGGTGACCCCCGCCCTGCTGATCATGGTCACCGTCTGGGCGTGCAACCTGCTCGCCGACGCCATCCGCGACGTCTCCGGTGAGGCGGGCCGCGCGCTGGTCAACCGGCGCAAGGCCCGGACCCGCGCCGGCACATCCGCGCCCGTCTCCGTGGGAGGCTCCCGATGAGGACCCTGTCCCAGAACACCGTCCCCGACCGCACCGAGGAGACCGCACCCGCCGGGGCCGCGGGTACGGCCGCCCCCGCCGCGCCACCGGTGATCGCGGTCCGCGACGTGCACATCAGCGACCGGGTCGACGACCGGGAGATCGTCCACGGCGTCGGCTTCGAACTCACACCCGGCAAGGCGGTCGGCATCGTCGGTGAGTCCGGCAGCGGCAAGACCCTGACCTGCCGGGCCGTCCTCGGGATCCTGCCCCCGCACTTCGAGGTCTCCGGCGGCTCGGTCGAGATCGACGGCACCGACATCGCGACCCTGACGCCCCGGCAGTGGACCGCGCTGCGCGGCACCACGATCGGTGCCGTCTTCCAGGACCCGGCGTCGTATCTCAACCCGTCGATCCGCGTGGGCGCCCAGATAGCCGAGGTCATCCGGGTCAAGAAGGGCGTGAAGCGGCGCGAGGCCCGCCGGCAGGCCCTCGGTCTCCTCAGGGCGGTGCGTCTGCGGGACCCGGAGCTGGTCTACGGCCAGTACACCTACGAGCTGTCGGGAGGCATGCTCCAGCGCGTCCTGATCGCGGCGGCCGTCGCCGTCGAACCGCGGGCCCTCATCGCCGACGAGGCCACGACGGCCCTCGACGTCACGGTCCAGGCCGAGATCCTCGATCTGCTGGCCGAACTGCGCGAGCGCACCGGCCTGGCGCTCGTCGTCGTCTCCCACGACCTGGCCGTGGTGGCCCAGTTGTGCGACGAGGTCCTGGTCATGCGGCAGGGCGAGGTGGTGGAGCAGGGCCCGACGCGGTCGGTGCTGCACGACCCGCAGCACGCGTACACCCGGCTGCTGATTGCCGAGCACGAGCAGTACGGCCTGGACAAGTTCCTGAACCCGAAGGACTCGAAGGACCCGGAGAACCCGGAGAACCCGGAGAACCCGGAGGACCCGGATACCGGGGGGAACCCGGAAGGCCCCGAAGACCCCGAGGAGGCGTCATGACCACTGCGTCGCCGGAAGCGAGGGCCGCCGGCCGGGAGGAGGCACCCGCCCCCGTCCTGGCCGTCGAGGGCCTCGATGTCCGCTACGGCCGGGGGCGCCGGAGCCGGAACGCCCTGCGAGGTGTCTCGCTGAGCGTCGCAGCCGGGGAGACCGTAGGCGTCATCGGCGAGACGGGCTCCGGGAAGTCCACGCTGGCCCGCGCCGTGCTCGGGCTGGTACGCACCTCGGCCGGCTCGATCCGGGTCGGCGGCGAGGAGGTGACCGGTTACGGCAACCGCCGCTGGCGCGCCCTGCGCCGCAGGGGCATCGTCCAGTACGTCTTCCAGGACCCGCTGCGGAGCCTCGACCCTGACCTCACCGTCGAGGACTCGCTGACCGAACCGCTGCTCATCCAGGGAGTGCCGCGCAAGGAGGCGGTGGAACGGGCCCGCGCCTTCCTCGACCGGGTCCACCTCTCCGCGGAACTGCTCGGACGGCTGCCCGGCGAGCTCTCCGGCGGCCAGCGCCAGCGTGTCGCCGTGGCCCGCGCCCTGGTCACGGAGCCCGCGCTGGTCATCCTCGACGAGCCGGTCAGCGCCCTGGACTCCGCCAACCGCGTGCAGGTGCTGGAGATCCTCAAGGAACTGCGCGCCGCCGGGACGTCCCTCGTCTTCATCTCCCACGACCTCGGTTCCATCGCGGGGACCGCCGACCGCATCGCCGTGCTCTACAGGGGTGAGCTCGTCGAGGTCGGCTCCGCCCGTGACGTCATCAACCACCCGCGGCACGTGTACACGCGGCTGCTCGTCGGCTCCGCTCCGACGCTGCACTCGCGGACCGCCGACCGCTCCCGGCGAGAGGCCCTGCGCGCACAGCTGACCGGCTGACCGCAGCGCGCCTCCGCACATCCCGCACCACTGAGAGGAACAGCCATGTCCCGCAGGATCCATCTCGCACTGCACCCGTACGGCGTCGGGGGCCCCGGCCAGCACGGCCTCTGGAAGGACCCCCTCGTCGCGAAGAACGCCAGCATCGACATCAACTACTACATCCAGCAGGCCAAGGCGGCCGAACACGCCCTCTTCGACGCTCTGTTCGTCGTCGACAGCCAGTTCATCAACTCCACCTACCCGTCGCACTACCTGAACCGGCTGGAGCCCCTCACCCTGCTCTCCGCCGTCGCCACCCACACCAAGCACCTCGGCCTGGTCGGCACGGCGAGCTCGACGTACAACTCCCCGTTCAACCTGGCCCGCCGGTTCGCCTCCCTGGACCACATCAGCGGCGGGCGGGCCGGCTGGAACGTGGTGACCAGCTTCGACACCGGTACGTCGAAGAACTACGGGCTCGACGAGCACCTCGACTACGCAACCCGGTACGGCCGCGCCCTGGAGTTCGTACAGGTCGCCCGCGGGCTCTGGGACTCCTACGAGGACGACGCCTTCCCCGCCGACGTGGACCGCGGCGTCTTCCTGGACCCGTCCAGGCTGCACGCGCTGGACCATGTCGGGGAGCACTTCAAGGTCGCCGGTCCGCTCAACATCTCCCGCTCGGCGCAGGGTCAGCCGGTCATCTTCCAGGCCGGGGTCTCCGCCGAGGGCCGCGACCTCGCCGCACGCGTCGCCGAGGGGATCTACGCACCGGGCGGCACCCTGGAGTCGGCGCAGGAGTACTACGCCGACATCAAGAAGCGCACGGCGGCCTACGGGCGCGACCCCGAGCACATCAAGGTCTTCATCCACGGCGGTCCGATCGTCGGCGCCACGGACGAGGAGGCCAGGCGCCGGGAACGGGAGATCTTCGAGGAGGACAACGACTTCGCGAGCAACCTCGCGCTGCTGGGCCGGTCCTTCGGCGCGTACGACTTCAGCGTGCACGACCTGGACGCGCCGTTCCCCGACGTCGCCCATCTCGCGGAGAAGGGCGGCCGGACGGGCGCCGGGAAGATCATCGAGCGAGCGAAGGCGGAGAATCTGACGTTGCGTCAGGTCGCTGACTCCGTCAACGCGTTCCGCCGCTCTCCGTTCGTCGGAGCTCCGGAGACCGTCGCCGACACCATCGAGAAGTGGTCGGACGCCGGCACCCTGGACGGCATCAACCTGGCGTTCCGCAACAACGACGACCTCGACCGCTTCGTCGACGGCGTGGTGCCGATCCTGCAGAAGCGCGGCCTGTTCCGGACCGAGTACGAGGCGGACACCCTGCGCGGCAACCTCGGGCTGCCCGTCCCCGCCAACCGCCACACCTCCGAGCGCGAGCTCGTGAACGACTGACGCGGTTGGCGCACCCCCTGAACAGGCACGCACACGGAGGATTCAGATGACCGAGAACACCGACCACCATGCCCCCGAGGGCCTTCGCACACGCGGCACCCTCCTCGTGGTGCCCGGCCGGGGCGAGACCCGGGCGACCTACACCCGGCTCGGCAGGAGACTGGCCGCCGACGCCTACCGCGTACGCGTGGTCGACGCCCCCGACCTCGACGAGGGCGACCCGGCCGGTTCCCTGACCCGCTTCGGCGCCCGGCTCGCCGCCGCGGCGCGGGACTCGGGCGAGGACGGCGCCGTACGCCCCCTCGTGCTGGTGGGAGCGGACAGCGGAGCCGTCGCCGTCGCGGCGCTCCTCGGCCGGGAGGACGTACCGTCCGCCGCCCGGCCGGACGCGGTCGTCCTGGCGGGGCTCCCCTCGGGCGGGGCCGCCTCCGTCGGCGGCTGGGAGGAGGAGCTCGACGTGCGCACCGCCTGCCCCGCGCACAGGGGCGCCCTCACCGAGGACACCGGGCTCCGGCGCGGGGCGCTCGACGAAGCGGTGCCGGAGGCCCTGCTCACGGCGGCGTACGCCGGTGACATCGGCGTTCCCGCACTGCTCCTGACCGGCGACGCCGATCCGCTCGCGGACCGCGAGGCACTGGCGCGTACGGCGAAGTCCCTTGCGCGAGCCCGTCTTTCGGTGGTGCGGGACGCACACCACGACGTCCTCAACGACATGCAGCACCGCTCGGTGGCAGCGGAGATCGTCACCTTCCTGGAGACCCTGCGCAACGAACTGGTGCCGGTCGTCACGGTCGATTCGAGCGCGTGGTGAGCGCCGCCGCCCCCGGCCATGTCCGGCACCACCGGCATTCCTGACCCGTAGAGAAAGGCTCCCCATGGCAACCATCCTGTCCGTCTCCGGCAGTCCCTCCGCCACCTCGCGCACGGCACGGCTCCTGCGCCACCTGGACGACCGGCTCCGGGACCAGGGCCACGACGTGACGCCGCTGGACGTGCGCACACTGCCGGCCGAGGCGCTGCTGGGTGCCGACTTCCGGCACCCGGCCGTCGTCGAGGCCACGGCGCTCTTCGAGGAGGCGGACGGGGTGGTCATAGGCACCCCCGTCTACAAGGCCGCCTACTCGGGCCTGCTGAAGACGCTGCTGGACCTGCTCCCGCAGTACGCGCTGACCGGCAAGACCGTGCTGCCGCTGGCCACCGGGGGCAGCACGGCCCATGTGCTGGCGATCGACTACGCGCTGCGTCCGGTGCTCAGCTCCATGGGCGCGGCGCACATCGTCCCGGGCTGGTTCACCCTCGACAAGGACCTCACCGCGGGCGAGAACGGCACGCTGAGCGTCGCGCCCGGCACGGCGGAGGCTCTCGCCCAGGTCACCGACACCTTCTCCCGGCTGCTCGGGGGGCGTACGACGGTGCTGGCGCCCACGGGCTGAGGGAGCGTCGTCGCGCCGTCGTGACCGGCAGCCGCGGGTGCCGTGCCCTCATGCCGCCCGCAGCCGCCGCCACACCGCCTTCGCCGCGTGGTGCCCCGACATGCCGTGCACACCGGGGCCGGGCGGGGTGGCCGACGAACAGAGGAACACCGCGGGGTGCGCGGTGGCGTACGGCACGCGGGCCAGCTTGGGGCGCAGCACCGTCTGCAGCCCGGCGAACGCCCCGGTGGCGATGTCCCCGCCGACGTAGTTGGCGTTGCGTACGGCCAGGCGGGGCGGTCCGGCGACGGCGCGGGCCAGGACCAGGTCCCGGAAGCCGGGGGCGAACCGCTCCAGCTGACGCTCGATGACTTCGGTGGCGTCACCCTCCCAGCCGGACGGGACATGCCCGTACACCCAGAAGACATGGCGGCCCTCGGGGGCGCGGGTCGGGTCGACGATGCTGGGCTGCGCGGTGATCAGGAAGGGGACGCCCGGGTCACGGCCGGCCACGGCGGCGCGCAGGGCGGCGTCGATCTCGGCGGCGGAGGGGCCGACGTGGACGGTGCCCGCGCGCCGGGCCTCCTCGGCCGTCCAGGGCACCGGGCCCGACAGCGCGTAGTCGATCTTGAAGCAGGAGGGCCCGTAGCGGTAGCGGTCGTAGGCGCCGCCGAGTCCGGCGATCCGGGCGAGCGCGGTCGGTGAGGTGTCGAAGACGTAGGCGCGGGCGGGCGGGAGTTCGTCGAGGCGTCTGACCTCGATGCCGGTGCGGATCGTGCCGCCCTGTTCGCGCAGGAAGGCGGCGAGGGCGTCCGAGATGGCCTGCGAGCCGCCGCGCGGCACGGGCCAGCCGTTCTCGTGCGCCGCGAGCGCGAAGAGCAGTGCGATTCCGCCGGTCGCGAGGCCGCCGGCGGGCGCGATGGCGTGCCCCGCGAGGCCCGCGAGCAGACCGCGCGCCTTCTCCCCCCTGAAGCGCCGGGAAAGCAGCGTGGCCGGCTGGACGGCGTCCAGGCCGAAGCGTGCCCAGCGGTAGGGATCCCGGGGCGGGCCGTCCCACGGGGTGCGCAGGAAGTCCGCGGCAAGGGTGTCCCAGTGACCGGTGAAGGGCGCGACCAGCCTGCGGTAGGCACCCGCGTCCTCCGGGCCGAGCGACATGGCCGTCTCACCGACGGAACCGGTGAGGACCGCGGCGGAACCGTCCGGGAACGGATGGGCGAGCGAGAGCGGCGGCTGAAGCCATGCGAGGCCGTGCCGGGCGAGCGGCATCGCCTTGAAGGCGGGGGAACCGATGCCCAGGGGGTGCACGGCGGAACAGGGGTCGTGACGGAAGCCGGGAAGGGTCAGCTCCTCGGTACGGGCGCCGCCCCCGACGGTCTTCCCGGCCTCGAACACCTCCACGGCGAACCCGCGGCGGGCCAGCTCGACGGCGGCTGTCAGCCCGTTCGGACCCGCCCCCACGACGACGGCATCCAGCATCGATGGCACCTTCGGACTCCTTTGTCAGCCGATGGCCAGGGCACCCAGGATATTCACGTACGCCGACAGCGGGATTCCGGGTAGCCTCCCGTCCGATGACTGACGCATGCCTGCCCTCCCCCGCCGTCGCCGCGATGGCGTCCCGGCTCGCCCAGCTGCCCGGTATCGAGGCGGTCGCGCTGGGCGGGAGCCGCGCCCGCGGCACCCATCGCCCCGATTCGGACTGGGATCTGGGCGTCTACTACCGCGGCGCCCCGGATCTGGAGGCCCTGACCGCACTGGCGTCCGAGGTCCAGGGGGCGCCGGCCGACGTGGCGGGGCCCGGGGGTTGGGGCCCGTGGGTGAACGGCGGGGCGTGGCTGACGGTGGACGGCGTCGCCGTCGACTGGATCCTGCGCGATCTGGACCGGGTGGAGTCGGTGTGGTCGGACTGCCGGGCGGGCCGCTTCGAGGTGGGGGTCCAGCCCGGCCATCCGCTCGGCTTCTGGTCCCCGTGTTACGTGGGTGAGGTCGCCCTCGGCCGGGTGCTGGTCGATCCGGGCGGCGAACTGACGCCCCTTCAGGAGGCGATGCGCTCCTACCCCGAGCCGCTGCGCCGCGCGCTGACCGGTGCGGCGTGGGAGGCGGAGTTCTCCGTGGCCTCCGCGCGCAAGTCGGCCCCGTCCGGGGACACGCTCCATGTCGCCCTCTGTCTGTCGAAGGCGTTCGGGATCCTCGCCCAGGCACTGCACGCCCATCACCGCGTCTGGTGCCTGAACGAGAAGGGCGCGCTCGCCTCCGCGGCCGCCCTGCCGGACACCCCCGCCGACTTCGCGGACCGGGTGTCCGCCGCTCTGCGCGGGCTGGACGCGCCGGCGGTGGAGACGGCGGCCGGGGTCGTACGGGATGTTCGGGCTGTCCTGGACGGCGACTCCCGGCCTGCCGGCGATGTCCAGAGCCTTTCGGACAGGTGAACTATCGGTGGCGCGTGCATGCAACCGTTCGACGGGGACGGGCGTCTTCCGTAGCGGTAAGTGATTGTGCCGGAGACGGCATTTCTCCACCGCACGCCATGACGAGGGAACCTGCTATGACTCACCCCTTTCCCGGCCGCCGTCCCGTGCGCGCCGTGGTCGGTGTACTCGCCACCGCAGCGCTGACCGGGCTCGCCTCCCTGCCCGCCGTCGCCGTCGCCGCGGAGCCCGACCTCGGGATCGGGCCGCTGGCGCCGATCACGGACGCGCAGCCCGGCAGCGGCGTCGACGTGCCGTTCTCGGTACTGAACAAGGGCACCGAAGAGGTCGGGAAGGTCTGGGTGACGTACTCCGTCACGTCGGGTCTCGGCACGGCCGACTCCTACGGCAACTGCCTCTACTCGACGCGGTCGTCGGCCGACGAGGAGCCTGAGAAGACCCTCGCGGTGTGCGCCGTCGAGCAGCCGCTGGAGCCGGGCGTCGTCTACGTGCCGGAGCAGCCGGTCGGGCTGAAGGCGCTGGACAACGCGCTGTACGACACGGTCCGTATGACCGTCGAGGCCACGGATCCCGGAACGGGCGACGGCGGCGGGACGGACCCCGTGCCGGGCACGGGCGCACCGCTGAAGCTCGTCGAGAAGGCCCCGGCGACCGACGCGGACCGGGCGAGCCACAGCGAGGGCTCCGCCTCCGCAGACATCACCACGGCCAACACGGCCGACTTCGCGCTGACCGGCGCCCGGCTCGAGGGCAAGGTCGGCGACGAGGTCACCGCGTCGGTGAAGTTCCTCAACAAGGGCCCGGCCTGGGTCTACCGCGAGCTGGGCCAGGGCGCCGCGACCGTCGACGTCCGGATCCCCTCGGGGACCTCGGTCGTGAAGGCGCACGACTACTGCAGCCCGGTCACGAAGACCCACTACACCTGCGGCACCTCGCAGTCGTGGGTGGACGAGGCGGGTGGCGAGACGTACCCGTTCGTCCTGCGGATCGACAAGGCCGTCGAGGGTGCGACCGGGAAGGTCTCCTTCACCGGGGCGGACCGGCCCTTCGACAAGAACGCGGCCAACGACACCGCGGAGATCGTGATCGACGCCGGTACCGGCACCACGACCGGCGGTTCATCGACCGGCGGTTCATCGACCGGCGGCTCCACGACCGGCGGCTCCTCGACCGATGGCTCCTCGTCCTCCGGCGGTGCTGACACCTCCGGCGGTTCCGCCTCCGGTGGCTCCACGGCCGGTGACTCCACCACCGGAGGCTCCGCCCCGCAGACGATCAAGGGCGGCCTGGCGGCGACCGGCTCCGACTCCACCGTGCCCATGGTGGGCGCGGCCGCTGCGGCGCTGGTCGCGGGCGGCGGAATCCTCTACGCCGTCCGGCGGCGGGCGGCCGCGGGCAACTAGCGGTAGGGGCACTCCGGTTGTGGCCGGCGCGGGAGTCCCGCGCCGGCCACAGCCGTACGGCCCTAAGGCTGTCCCCCGGCCCGGAGAGCCTGGAGGATCCTGTCCGCCGTAGCTCTGTCCCTGGCCGCGGTGAACGGCAGGTCGTTGCCTCCGGTGATGCGGTAGGGGGCACCGGAGAGCGTCGACTGGACGCCGCCCGCCTCGGTGACCAGGAGCAGGCCCGCCGCGTGGTCCCACGCGAACTCCCAGTTGAACGCGACGGCGTCCTGCGCACCACAGGCGACGGCGAGGTACTCCAGACCGGCCGATCCGCACGCGCGGGGGTCGATGCCGTCGGTCCGCAGGCCGAGGAGGGCGCGCTTCTGGGCGTCCGAGGTGTAGTCGGGGTGGGACATGGCCACCTTGAGCACCGCACCGGGGGCGGGTGAACCACTGTGCAGGGCCGTGCCGTTGAGCGTGGCTCCGCGGCCGCGGACGGCCACGGCCATCTCGTCGAGGACGGGGGCGTACGTCCATGAGGCGTACACCTCACCGTGCCGGGCGAGCGCCACGAGGGTGCAGAAGCCGGGTTCGCCGTGGACGAACTGGCGGGTGCCGTCGACCGGGTCGACGATCCACACGGGTGCGTCGCCGCCCAGGGCGTCCAGGACGGTGGGATCGGCGTGGACGGCCTCCTCGCCGACGACCACCGAGCCGGGCAGCAGCCGGGTCAGGGACGCGGCGAGGTTCTCCTCGGCAAGCCGGTCGGCGGCGGTGACCAGGTCGTGGGGGCCGCTCTTCTCGACGATCTCGTGTGCGGCCAGCTGCCGGTAGCGCGGCATGATCTCGGCGGCGGCCGCTGCCCGGACCGCCGCCTCCACCTCGGCCGTCGGCCCGGCGTGCCCGGCGTTCCCGTACAGAAAGTCATCGATCATGACTCCAGCTAAGCACGGTCCGCCGGGGGCACCCCGGGCAGGTGGTCAGCGGCCGACCGCGTAGCCCTGCATCCCGCGGGGGTTGGCGGCGGCGGACAGGACACCGGTCTCGGGGTCCCTGGCGACGGCGCACATCCGGCCCTCGGACCACGCGTCGCCCACCGTGACGTCGTGACCGCGCCGGCGCAGCTCCTCGACGACCTCCGGGTCCATGCCCTCCTCGACGGTGACGCTGCCCGGACGCATCCCGCGCGGGAAGAAGGAGCCGGGGAAGCTGTCGTTGTGCCAGTTGGGGGCGTCGATGGCGCCCTGGAGGTCGAGTCCGCCACGGACCCGGTCCCGCAGTGCCACGGCGAGGAAGAAGTGCAGCTGCCACTGGTCCTGCTGGTCGCCCCCGGGGGTGCCGAACGCCATGACGGGGACTCCGTCGCGCAGGGCGAGGGACGGGGTCAGCGTGGTGCGCGGGCGGCGGCCGGGCGTCAGCGTGTTCGGCAGGCCCTCGTCGAGCCAGGCCATCTGGAGCCGGGTGCCGAGCGGGAAGCCGAGCTCGGGAACGACCGGGTTGGACTGGAGCCAGCCGCCGCTGGGCGTGGCGGCCACCATGTTGCCCCAGCGGTCGACGATGTCGAGGTGGCAGGTGTCGCCGCGGGTCGCGCCGTCCTTGGTCACCGTCGGCTCGCCGACACGGTCCGCGATCGCCGTCGGCTCGCCCGCGCCCTCCTTCGCGACCGTGGGCTCGCCCGCTCCGGCCACCGGGATGCCCATGGCGTCGAAGCCGGCCTCGCCGGAGGCCACGGCGTGGGCGTGCGCGCTGAGGACCGGGGTGCGGCCCTCGGGGCTGCCGGGGCGCAGCTCCAGGGAGGCCGTGTCCTTGATCAGGCCCCGGCGCTCGTCGTTGTACGCCTCGGAGAGCAGCGCGTCGAGCGGTACGCCGGCGGCGTCGCCGTACCAGGCCTCGCGGTCGGCCATCGCGAGCTTGCAGCCCTCGATGAGCAGGTGGACGTATTCGGCGGAGCCGTAGGCGGGGAGCTCGGCCGGGAGGAGGGCGAGCTGCTGGAGGAAGGCGGGGCCCTGGCTCCAGCCCGCCGCCTTGGCCAGCGTCCAGCCGTTCCAGTCGTAGGTGGCGGGCGCCTCGTACGTCGCGGACCAGTCCGCCAGGTCGGCGGCGGTGAGCGTGCCGGTGTGGCGGCTTCCGCTGGTGTCCATGGTCGGGACCGCGGCCTGGCGGACCAGCGCCTCGGCGATGAAGCCGGTGCGCCAGACGGCGCGGGCGGCGTCGATCTGCGCGACGCGGTCCGCGCCGCCCTCCTCCTCGGCCTCCGCTATCAGGCGGCGCCAGGTCGCGGCGAGGGCGGGGTTGCGGAACAACTTGCCGGGCTCGGGCGCCTTCCCGCCGGGGAGGTAGACCTCGGCGGACGTCGGCCACTCGGTCTCGAAGAGCTCGCGGACGGTCTCCACCGTCTGGCCGACGCGCTCGACGGGGGCGTGCCCGTCCTCGGCGTATCCGATGGCGTAGCGCAGGACCTCGGCGAGGGTCTTCGTACCGTGGTCGCGCAGCAGCAGCATCCAGGCGTCGAAGGCGCCCGGTACGGCGGCGGCGAGCGGGCCGGTGCCGGGGACCAGGTCGAGGCCGAGCGAGCGGTAGTGCGCGGCCGACGCACCGGCGGGGGCGGGACCCTGGCCGCACAGCACCCGCACGTCGCCGTCCTTCGGCGCGAGGATCATCGGGACTTCACCGGCCGGCCCGTTGAGGTGCGGCTCGACGACGTGCAGGACGAATCCGGCGGCGACGGCGGCGTCGTAGGCGTTGCCGCCGTCCTCCAGGACGGCCATCGCGGACTGCGAGGCGAGCCAGTGGGTGGAGGACACCATGCCGAAGGTGCCCTGGAGGGTGGGTCGGGTCGTGAACATCGCGCATCACCTTGCTAGTTGTACGTGCTAAGCAGACCGATCAGGGCTCACGATCGGGCCTGGGGAGAATCTGGGGAGTTTCGCCCTGCAAGGTCGTTCACCTGATCGTCGAGCAGGCTATCGATCGCCTGTCGCCCCCTGCGACCCGCCTCCGGCATGAAGTGCGCGTAGTGGTCGAGGGTGATGGTGGGTGACGCGTGCCCCAGCCACCTGGCCAATGTCACTACCGACTCCCCTGCTTCCAGGACAAGGGACGCGTATGTGTGCCGCAGAACATGGAAGCCGTCCCGGGGGGCCGCCTGCCATTGCCATGGCTTCGCTCCCTTGGCAAGGGGCGGAATCACACCGGCCTTGGAAAGCGCCGGCTTCCAGATCTCGGTGTTCCACGTGTTCGCCGCCACAGCGTTCCCGTACATCGTGGTGAGAACGAGGTCGTGCTTCTTCCTCTCCCGTTCCGGCTCCGGGCCACCCCACGCGAGCTCAACGTTTACTGGTGGGTAAGCCTTCAGATGCTCGACCAATTCACTGGCAACAGATGGGGGCATGTCCACTACCCGCGTTTTACCACCCTTGGGGAGCGCGAAGTATTTGTGTCCGTTTATTATCTGCACCTGCCGCTTGACGTGTATGAGCCCGCGCCGGTAGTCGATATCCTCCGGGCCAAGCCCGAAGACCTCGCCTTGCCGCAGCCCACAGCCGAGACCTAGCACAACCGCGATGCGATGGCGCCTGCTGATCTCATCACGCACCTTGCGCGATGTAGATATCGGCCATGGCTCGCGACGTTCGTCAGAAAGTTTCGGCCATCGAACCGATTTGGCACGCATGGGGTTCCGGGAAATGCGCCTGTCGTCAACTGCGGTCTCGAGGACAGTCGAGAGGGCTGAAAGGATGCTGCGGGCGTACTGCGGCGAGCACGTTGCCTCCAGCTTTACGACATACAGGCGCAGCTCGGCTGCCGAGACCTTGCTTAGCGGAAGATCACCCAGATACGGAATGACGTGCAGCCTTATCCGCTCATCTATGCTCTTGCGGGTCTTGGCAGCACCACGAACGCCGGGCATCCAGTACTGCTGGATGTAGTCAGCGAGGGTGATGGACCCGTCACGCGGGTCGGCGAAATCGCCCCGTTCCTGATCCGTACTGGAGCGCCGCAGCCACGCCTTGGCGTCCTCCAACGTCACGAACGACCTGTCCCGAACTCCGGGGATTCCGGCAACCCGGTACCGCTGCCCCTTGCCATAACGGGCAGTTCTTCCCCTCTGCCCGGTTATCGGATCCTTCTTTTTCTTGATCCAACGATCTTCGATGTAGCCGGCCAAATGATTCTCCTAGACGAGAGGGCAACGATGCGCTGAGGCTCGGGAGCGTCAAGCGTTGGGTAGACGGCTCGCCCGCTGCTGAGACTTGGCGCTCAGCGGGCTCAGAGAGGGGTTGGCACGAGAGTCGGCCTGCTCCTGTTCGCGGATCCAGGTGTCAACGGCTTCTCGGCGGTACATGACGCGACCACGAGGGCCCATGCGGAAGCTCGGCGGGCCCTGCCGCCGGTGCCGCCAGACGTACAGCGTGTGCGGTGAGAGGCCGAGATACTCGGCGGCATCCTTGACGTTGAGGAACCTGGCGCGTAGGACGCCAGAAGGAGCAGGTGCGGCAGATGAAGGGAGCGGCGATCGTGAAGACATGGAAGCAATGGTCAGCAAGACCACCGGTTTGGCCAACCGGCGATCGTGGTCTATGTTGCGCACCGCATCACGAACCCGGCGCCTGCTTGGGTTCGTCGTCGGCGAGGGCAAGCCCGATAGGAGCGCAGGGCTCGGGATCCGCTGCCTGGGGCCATCGCCAACAGACCGTCGCCCGTGAGCCGTTCGCGATTTCGGTAGCGCCGTGTTGTGGCATGGGGAGGCACCGCCGGCCGCACAGGCACGGACGCAGAGCTCAGTCGGTACGGCAAGGTCATCGCCCGCCGTTTGGCCGACCCAAGCGTTCGGCCCGCCGAGAACAAAGGAGGGATAAAGCAAAGCGGGAAGTTCGGATAGTGGGTTCAGACAAATACGCCTCTCAAGTACGGACCATGCCAGCGCGGGCGCCCCTACGGTTGGGCCGCAAAAATGTTGACCCGGCCGCCTGACCCGCTGTTTTCCGGGACGTTGTAGGTTGACATGATTCTGGCAGAGGTATCCAGTCTTTACAGGTTCTTTCCCGTCTGCCGTGAGCGAATGCCCATGAGTAGCCGCCAAGGTTCATTGAGCTCGGGCGTACCCCGCCCGGTTCACTGGTCGGGGCTCAGTTCGGGGCAATTCGCGCGCACCGCTCGTCGTACACCCCAGGCGATGAGTCCGGAACTGCTGGGCGTCTCAGTCCTCTTCGAGAACCTCGCCGTCCGGCCAGATGTAGGCGAGCCCTCACCCGCCGGAGGCGGGCGTCACCTCGAGCTGGACACCAACGTCATCGTGCACAGGGGCGGCCAGGAGGTCACTGTGATTCTCTCGCTCCGCACAGGCTTCCTGCGCCTCGACGTATACGACGGTGAACCTATTGATCCGAAACTGCTGGGGTTCTGAGTCGTTGGTGGGGCGTGCGCGATCTGGTGGGGGACGCGCGGCATCTGTCGCCGTCGGCGCTGGAGGCCGTGCGGTTGCGGGCGGTGGCGGGGTGGGGCCGTGAGGACGTGGCGGCGGTGTTCGAGGTGTCGTTCAAGGCGGTGGACATCTGGTGGGCGAAGTGGCTGGCCGGCGGGCGGGAGGCGCTGGTCATGC
Source organism: Streptomyces sp. QL37 (assembly GCF_002941025.1). Classification (NCBI taxonomy): domain Bacteria; kingdom Bacillati; phylum Actinomycetota; class Actinomycetes; order Kitasatosporales; family Streptomycetaceae; genus Streptomyces; species Streptomyces sp. QL37. Next base: position 1,331,839 of record NZ_PTJS01000001.1, read on the forward strand.
GGCCCCGGGGCAAGCCGGTCGGGGTGCACCAGGTGTGCAACGAGACGGAGCAGGGCGCGGTGCGGCAGGCGGTCCTCGATTACCGACCCTGTGACGTGGGGCTGTCCGGGCAGTTGTGGACGCGGCGGCTGGTGGGCGAGCTGATCGCGAAGCTGTACCGGGTGCGGCTGACCGAGCCCGGGGTGGGCAAGTACCTAAAACGCTGGGGGCTGACATTCCAGCGACCGGACAAGCGGGCCGTGGAGCAGGATCCCGAGGCGGTCCGGCACTGACACGAGGAGACCTGGCCGCAGATCCGGGCGAAGGCGAGGAAGGACGGCGGGGAGATTCTCTTCGCCGACCAGGTCGGCGTCCGCTCGGACCAGGTCACCGGCCGTACCTGGGGCGAGAAGGGGCGGACGCCGGTGGTGCGCCGCAGCGGGAACCGGTTCTCGGTGAACGCGATGTCGGCGATCGGCACCAAGGGCCGGATGCACTTCATGGTCTTCACCGAGAGTTTCACCGCCGCGGTGATGTGCCGCTTCCTGGACCGGCTCGCCGGCCACTTCGACCGCAAGGTCCATCTCGTCGTCGACGGGCACTCCGCCCACCGCTCCAGGACGGTCCGCGACTGGCTCGCCGCCCACCCCGACGACGTCGAGCTCTACTTCCTGCCCCCGTACTCGCCCGAGCTGAACCCCGACGAGCTGGTCAACGCCGACCTCAAGCACAGCCTACCCAGACAGCACCGAGCCCGTGATCAGGCTGAACTTGCAGCAGAAAAACCGCCGCTTCTTCCGCCGACGCCAACGCCAGCCGCACATCGTCCGCGGCTACTTCGGTGGCCCGCACGTCCGCTACGTCCTCACCCAGAACCCTTTGAGTGAGTGTTTTCAGCGTTGCCTCTCCAGGGTGAGGACGGCCTTCGTGATGACGCTCATGCGGTTGGGGCTGATGCGGGATCTTCGGAAGATTTGCCAGGACTTCAGCCGTGCCATGCCTCGCTCGACAGGCGCCCGGGCCGCAGACAGAGCTCGGTTGCGGGTTCTCTCGGTGACGCTGAGTTCACCGCCTGGCGGTCGGCGCCTGGCGGTGGTGACCCAGTCGCCGGCGCCGATGTAGGCCATGTCGGCGAGGACTGGGATGCCCTGGCGCTCGCAGATTCGGAGGATCTTGTGGGTGCGGGCGGCGGTCAGGTCGTGGGTCCTGCCGGGCAGTGCCGGCGACAACCACAGGATCTTGCCGACCGGGTCTGTGACGACCTGCACGTTCACGCCGTGCCGCTTGTGCTTGGAGGAGTAGTCGGCCCTGTCGTCTCCGACTCGGTCGCACTCGGCGAGCGTGCCGTCCAGGAGGACGAAATCCGGGTCGTGCGCGCGCAGCGTCTTCAGCAGGCCCGGCGCCTGCTCTGCAAGCAGTTCGGTGACCGCGGTGATGTAGGCGTGGGCGGTACCGATGGATATCCCGAAGGCTGCGGCGATCTGGGCGAGGGCGTCGTGGCGGCACAGGTATACGAGTGAGACCAGCGCACGGCGGTGCGGCGGAAGTTTGCACCGCCGGTCACCCTCGCGGGTGACGATGAGCATCGTGACCCACTCGACCAAGGCGTGGGGCAGGTCGAGTGCGACAGGATAGGGAACCAACAGGGCTCCAGTGCTGCTGAGTTGATACGTCGATCACCTCCCTCAACGGCACGGGGCCCTGTCCGTTGCCCACCCCGACCTCACACCGGCCCGTCACCTGATCAGTGGCCACACTGAAAATGCTCAGTGTCTGATCAATATGTGTACGGGGCGTCGATTTCACAACGTACCCTTCAAGCGGGTGGATTCAGCCTCGCCCGCCCTCACCGGCGACATGGACCGCTCCCTCACCGAGCCGGTGAAGTCCAGCAACGCGATCCGGCTCGGCGGCGAGGCCCCACCGACGCCGGGACGGGGCGGCGAGGACGCACTGGCCTCGCCGGAAGGGGACGATGACGGCCTCGGGACCCTGGTCCAGCGCACCCTGGTGGCGGCCGGCGCGTCGGCCTTCGTGATCGTCGTCGCCCGTGACACGATCCGCTCCCGGCGGGCGCGGCGAGGTGGCGGGTGGCGGTGAATCCCCGCGCGCCTGGGCAAGGGCCGCTCGGCTCTGCCCCGGGGACATTGCGCTCTAACCCTGCCCCTGGGTCTGATGCGGCAGCCGAACCGACCGATCGTCAGCCGCGCCGCCGGGCGGTCTGCATGGCCGTGAGCTGGTGGACGAAGCCGGCGGCGGCGATGGCGGCCGCTGGGACGACAGCAAGGCGGAGGATCACATTGATCATGCCCAGAGTCTCAAAATGGAAGGTGTATTCGTACTCTTCGACGGTGTATTCGTCGCCGTCGGCATAGGTCTCCAAATGAGTGCCCACGACATGCGGCACTCTCTCGAGGAGATCATTGCTCAGCTCGGTCCACCCAAGCGTCCACCAGAACAAGGGCCAGGTGAGTAACGCGACCAGCCAGATCCACCACCATGTGCGGAGTCGGCCGGCCTGGGCCATCGTGTTGCCCTGGGAGGGCGGACTTGAGGCGTGCCAGATGTCGTTGGCGATCTGCTTGGGCAGAAAGAGATTGCCCACCGGGATGAACCAGGCCCATACGGACATCGACCTGCGGTAGCGAAGCCGGCCGGGAGCGTAATTCTCGGCAACCTGCCGCACCCGTGCGAACCAGTACAGCCACGCGACGATCAGGCCGATGCCGCTGACCACCTGTGCCGCCCCCCATACGGTGGCAGCCTCTACGCTGATGAAGTCGTCCGCTTCGTAGCGGCTGTTGACCACCAGGATCTGGTACCCGACGGTCGCCACGGAGACGGCCGTGAACACTCCGAGGGCGGCATAGACGGCCGTCGCGAACCCACCCATTCCCCCGGGATCACGTGCCTCCGCCAGGAGCCGGCGGTCGGTTCCGGTCACTGCGGTGGGCGGATCGGACCCGGGGCCGGTCTGCTGGTCCGGAACCTCTTCCCCGACCGGAGGCTGCGGCACGGTCCGTACCTCGTGCGTCGGGGCACGGTCGGCGGTGGTGAAGCGCGTGTGCGGGTCCTCCTGCTCCAGCAGCTCGGCCGCGTCCTGCCCCAGCCGCGCCAGCACCTCCGGAGGCAGCCACGGTTTCAGGCGCCGGTACTGCGTCTCCTCCCGCTCCCGCAGCTGCGCTAGGGCCGGCCGGGCCTTCGGGTCCTTGGCCAGGCAGTCCCGGATCAGGGCGAGCAGCGGTTCCGGTACTCCGCTAAGATCGGGCTCCTCGTACACCACCCGGTACATCAAGGCGGGAATCCGCCCTTCGCCGGCGTCGAACGGGAGGTGCCCGGACGCCGCGAAGGCCAGCACCGCACCGAGGGAGAAGATGTCACCGGCCGGGGTGAGCCGCTCGCCGAGGATCTGCTCGGGAGCCATGAATCCGGGTGAGCCGATCACCGCCCCGGTGGATGTCAGACCGCTGGTGTTCGAACCGTCCAGTGCCCGGACGATGCCGAAGTCGATCACCTTGGGTCCGTCGATGGTGACCATGACGTTCGAAGGCTTCAGATCACGGTGTACGAGCCCGGCGCCATGGATGTCGCCCAGAGCCCGGCACAGACCGGAGGCCAGGCCGCGCACCGACTCTTCCGGCAGCGGACCGAACCGTCGTACCACCTCGGCGAGCGTCGGCCCGGGCACGTACGCGGTGGCGACCCACGGCCGTTCGGCGTGCGGGTCGGCGTCCAGTACCGCAGCCGTCCACTCCCCGCCGACCTGCCGGGCCACCGCGACCTCCCTGGCGAACCGGCTCCGGAAGTCCTGCGCCGCCGCCAGCTCCGGGCGGATGGACTTCACCGCCACCATCCGCCCCCGCGGCGACCGGGCCAGATACACCACACCCATCCCGCCCTCGCCGAGCCGGCCCAACAGCCGGTAGCCCGCCACCCGAATCGGATCTTGCTCCCCCAAGGCCCGCACAGCCCTCGCAGCCTCCCTCATGACAGGCACCACACGGCACTCTAACGGCCGATCAGCTACTGGGACGCCTCTCGAAGCTCGCCGGTTTCCGCCCGTGCCCTGAGGCCCGCCGAGCCTTGCCCGTCTCACGGGAACCCAGTCTCCTCGTGTCGGCGTGCCGCGCTCTCACGGTCCCGTCCCGCCACCGACGCGGCCTCCGCCCGCATCCGCAGGGCCTCCTGCGCCGACGGCTACAAGCGCCGCGCGTCCCCCACCAGATCACTCGCACCGCGATCAGCGACTCAGAACCCCAGCCGTTTCGGATAGATAGCTGCCACGCCCACTCCAAGGCCCCCCGCGACGCCGCCGAGAATGGCCGCGGCCTTGTTCTCGTGCAGTCGCTCACCGAAGAGGGTCAAGGCACCTAAGGTGTTGAGGACGCCGGTGCCACCACATGGTGCCAGCTGTAATGGGCGGCAAGCTAATGCCCGGCCAGCGCAACACGAGGAGCGTTGGCTTGCACGAAGCCGGCGGCGCGCTGATGGTCGGTGCCATGGCTCACGACCGCCGACCGGGTCGACTGGTTCGCCACGGTGACCAAATTACCCGGGTGTGGCGCAGCGGAACCCAGTGTCGTTGTCCTTCATCGAGGCAGCAGCAGCGTTCAGCAGGGACGGCGCTGCACGCTCGAACGGAGACGTGAACGCGGAGCCCTTCAGGTGGAACCGCCCGCTGCCGGGGACCTCCTCGGTGGAGCACCACTCCCAGGCATTGCCACACATATCGAAGGCACCGAAAGGGCTGGCGCCGGACTGGTAGCGAGAGACAGGGGTTGTCGCGTCGATGCCAGCCTCGGCCGTATTCGCCTTCGCGGCTGTCGGCTCATTGCCCCAGGGGTAAACGCGCCCGCGTGATCCGCGAGCCGCCTTCTCCCACTGCCTTGCGGTTGGGAGGAGCTTGCCCGCCCAACGGGCATACGCGGTCGCATCGTGCCACGTCACCCACACCACGGGGTGATTGGCCAGGGGAACGGGGCAACGGCCGTCAGGCCAGTGCTGGGGTGGCCGGTACTTGGTGGCCAACACGAAGCGCGAGTAGTCCTCATTGGTCGTCGGGTAGACATCGATGAGAAACGGTTCCAGCCACACCGAGCGGTTGTCAGGGCCGGAGAGATATATGCCCTCCTCGACGAGGGCCATGACCTTCCCGTCGATCGGGTGCCGGCGAGTGCTTGGATCCCGTCGCAGGAGTTCCTCGGCCCGCTCGTCGTGCTCAACGGCCGCACGTTCGGTCATGAGCGCGGCGAACCGTAGCTGGACGTCCGGCGTGGCCTGAGTCAGAAGCGTATCGAGGGCCGTCTGGTTGTCGAGTTCGAGTTCGATGGTCTCGCCCCGGCGTTTCCACCGGGGGACCTGACGAGGGTTCACGCCCACCAACTCGGCAAATTCCTTCTGCTTCTTCCGCATGGCCGTGCGCAGCAATTCGGCTTCACGGCCGGTCCACCTGGTAACCCCTGCCACGACGCTTGCTTCCCTACAGGGTCTCGCCGGCGATCGACAGGTACGCCTCCTGGAGCTCCCTCAAGACGGGGTGCTCAACGGGGAACTCGGTGTCGTCGATCGCGGCCAAGGGGCGCACGCCGATCGACGTATTCGTGGCGAATGCCGCGGCCATGCCCTTGGCCTGGGCCAGGGTGACGGTGGCGATGCGGTGTTTCGCAAGCTGCTGGAGCAGAGCCATTGTGACACCGGGCAGCACGGGAGCATCCGGCCACACGACAGTGCCCTCCTGGTCGACGAAGGCCACGTTCCAGGTGCCGCCCTCGGAGACGAATCCGTCACGGCCGACAAACAGGGCGTCGTCGAAGTTTGCTCGCTGAGTCGAGCCCCGGGCGTGCAAGGCACCGAAGAGACCGACGTGCTTCACCTGGGGCAGGTCACGCTCGTACACCAGGCTCTGGGCGCGCAGCGGCGCCGGAGGCAGGGCGCCGGCACCGCGTACGGACACGAGAATGTGCGGCTCGTTGGCCTCGGCCGGGTGGCCCATCTCTACCTTCGGGTCATAGATCGTGACACGCACGACACACGGGCGGGTCTGCCCCTCCAGAGCCTCGCGGACGTACTCGCGCACACGGTCGGTCTTGAGAGTCGCGTGCCACACGATCTCGCAGTCCCGCGCGAGACGTTCCAGGTGCAACGTCAAGCCACGGATGCCGCCGTCGGAGTCAACACGCATCGACGTGAAGTGCCCGACGTTCGTCAGCGCCAGGGGAAGCAAGTCATCTACCGATACGGGCTTTCCATCAAGAGTCACCATGCAGCCCAGCATGTCAGGACCATGCCCTCAAGCGGCACCCAAACCTGGTTACTGACGGGTCAACGTCATCTGTAAGTCATTCCCAAGCCTTCACTGCGAGGTGTTCGCTGGTTACTGCGCGAGTACGCCTCGCCATCGGCAGGGCGCTTCATGCCGCGCGCTTGGCGCCTCAGCCACACGTTCACCATGCCATTCATCTGGGAGGGGCCCGATGACGGTCGCAACAGCTCTCGCACCGGTCACGAAGCGGTCGGCACTACGCCCCGGGTACGCCGCCTTCGAGTCATGCTTCGCCCCGGAACCGATCAACGTCGGCCGCGCGCGTCACACCAGCAGCGTCTTCCTGCGGCTATGGGAGGTCGCCGGCCCCTTGGCGGAGGACGTGGTGCTTTGCGTCTCCGAGCTGGTCACTAACGGTGTGACTCACGGCTCTGGAGACCTGTCACTGCGCGTCCGGTGCCGCGATACCGAGATCCTCGTCGAGGTCCAGGACGGCAGCTCAGTGTCGGCGACCATGCGTTCGGCCAGTGCTGATGCCACTTCGGGGCGGGGCTTGGTCCTCGTTAAGGCCCTCTCCGGGAATTGGGGAGCCAGCACGGACGGCCGGACGACGTGGTGCACGTTTCCTGTCCTCGTGGGCAGGCCCTGATGACTGCCCCTGCGAGCACCACCATCGCGGCATTGCTGGAAGTCGAGCTACGGACGTTCCGAGGCGTCAAGCCAGTACGTGGAGAGCATCTCGCCCGGCCAAGTCGGCTGACGGACTTCACTTCGCGGTCCCATCTCCTCGAAGTACGGCGCCAGGTCGATGATCGGTGTCCCGTCGACGGCGTCAAGATCCGTCACCAGGAGATCCCGGCCCTCCACTTTCAGCAACCGCGGGTAGCTGGTCGCCAGCTGGTTGGGCCTCCGATGGTTGCGGTGGACGAACGTACCCGTCGCCGGCCACCTCGGATTCCCCCGCGGGCTACGCGCGTGCAGCTGGACGTCTTCCGGTTGCGCCATGTGGAAGCGCCACGTCACCGTCAGGTGGGAGAACTCCTCGATGCCCTGCAATGTTTCGAGGGGGTACGCGTCGTTGAGCCTGATGATGGATTCGATCCCGCTCTGGTAGTCGTCCTGAACGCGGGTGTGGCCCCCGACCACCGTTGCGATCGACTCGACCTCGTACGTCGCCATCAGGGTCGTTCCTCTCACTCAGAACTTACGCATCCTGTAGCCGTCACGCGAAGCAACGGGCCTGATCCGCGGTCAGCCTATGGCCCGCAGCATCTCCCGTGCCCGATGGTCCAATTCGACAACGTGGCGACCTCCGCGTTGCCGAACGGGCGAGAGATCGCTCTGCATCCGGACGATGACGTCGCGGACGCGGCCCGACAGAACGCCGACCATGGCATCGAGGGCTTGCCCCCAGGTAGCGCATGCCTCATCGAGATGGCCCTGCTGAACCTGGACGGCGCCGAGGTAGCCGAGGGTCACGCTGTGGGTGCGGGCGTATTGCTGGCGGCGGCGAGTGGCAACGCTGCGCTGAAAGTGGATCTCCGCGTCGACTGGCTGACCCAGGTCGCGCAGGGCGCAAGCCGTCTCGTGGGCGAGGGAGGCTTCCTGGAAGAAGTCCACGCGGCCGGGCGCACCGTCGTTGTCCGCGCGGGCGAGGTCCCGCTCCGCGCGACTGATGGCCGCGATGGTGCCAGACCGGTTGCCGTCGGCCGCGAGCGCTCGTGCGTGAACGATCGCGAGCAGGGCTTTCTCCCGCTGGCTGGCCTGGCCGTAACGGTCGCGGGACATGGAGGCGTCGGCCAGGGCGAGCGCTTTGCGTGGGTGCCCGAGGTCCACTGCCTGATGGGCGAGGGCTCGCAGAATGTGACCGGCAAGTGGTCCGTCCCCGGCTTCTGCCGCAATGCGGGTGGCAAGGGTGAGGTAGCGCTGGGCTGTTCGGTGCTCGGAGGCGTCGAACGCCATCCAGCCGGCGAGGTAGGTCATCTCCGCGACAGCGGAGTACGTGTCCCGGCGGCTCTGTTCCGTGCGGAATCGGCTGCCAAGCAGGGGGACTGCTTCGTCGCGAAGGTGGCCAGCCAGCGCCGAGCGCCCGGAGGCGCCTCCGCGCTGCTGGTCTCGCGCGGAGTAGAAGTTCGTGAGGTCGCGGACGTCGTCGATGTCGGCCTGGGCCACCAGTCGGGGAGAGACTGCCGTGCGTCTGGCTGCTGCGGCAGGGGCGGCTGCCCACCACGAGGCGGTGGGCAGGGCCAGACCGGCCACGGAGTACGCGGACGTCGCCAGCAGCTTGCGTCGGTGCATGTCCAGATCGTCGCTTCCCAGCTCAGCCAGCACAGTCAGAGGGTCGACGCTCCAGTCGGAACCACTGTCGGCCGTGCCTCTCGGCACTTCCTCCAGCCCGAGGTCAGCCAAGGTGAGACGGCGGCCGAGCCTGCGGGAAAGCGTCTCGCGCAGGATATGCCGCGCTATCCCGCTGGGCTTCGTACCCAGTACCCACATCGAGATATGCGAACGGGAGATGGCCTCCAGTTCCCGTACGCCACTCTCCGCAGCCACGCGGGCGACTGCAGCGGCCGCTTGAGGCTGGGACCAGCCCGCTTCGCGCAGAAGGGCGGAGAAGGCGAGGTTTCGCTCACGGGCCATGGACTGCCCTTCGGTCTCGAAATGATCTTTGGCGCCTTTGGCGGCCTTGGTAGCCGTGCAGGCATACCCCTCGGCGGCGATTCAGGGTTCGCTCAACGTAGCGGCCGGATCACTCACTATGCACCTCAGTCGTCGGCACTCCAAGGCGAACCCCACTTAACTTGGCTTGATCCACACAGGAGTTGTGTCATGCGCCCCTCGCTGTTCCTGCATCAGACCCGTCACAGCGATGGTCGATGCAAACTGGCCAACCTCACCCTGGGATCGGCCGATGTCCAGCGGGATCAAGCGGTGGCTGCAGCAGAGACGGTGGCGCTCGTGCTGGACGATGAGTCCCCGCTGCCGCAGAGCGCTGGCGACGTGGAGGAGCTTGCACGGCGCCTTCGCGGTCACATCGGACAGCTCGGGGCAGTCGTGCCGCCGGGAGCCGCAACAGTGCGCGGCGCGCAGCAGCTCGCTTCGGCAGGCGTCCCCGACGGGTACATGCCGAGCAGGGTGCATCTGGTCAAGCTGGCCGAGGCCACTCAGGCACTCGTTGCGACCGTACAAGCCCGCGGCGTGGTCCCCGCGAAGCCCAGGCGGGGACGGCGTTGGTGGAGGCCGCAGCTCAACGTGCTGCGTGGTTCGGTCTTCGCTGTGGCCTTCGCCCTCTTGGTTCTGGCCGCTTCGGTGCCCCGGGCATGACCGTCACCGGGGCAGTTCTGATCGCGGCGGTTCTCGGCCCGATGGTGTGGCTAATTCTTCGCGGTGGCCGAGCCACCGGCCGCGCCGCTCCCCAGAACGAGGACTCCGCACCGGGGCAGAACGGACCTCCCCCGCAGGTGCCCACCGAGTCCCTCCTCATCTACCGTTCCCGGCCGCTGTGGCGGCCCCGATGCCATCCCCGGTTCGCGGGGTCTACGGAGATCCACACGATGAAGCGTTTTCCGCGTATCGAGCAGTACGGTCTGATTGGCGACATGCAGACCAGTGCCCACGTCTGCGATGACGGCTCGATCGACTGGCTGTGCCTGCCCCGCTTCGATTCGCCGGCCGTCTTCGCCGGCCTGCTCGGCACGCAAAAGCACGGCTCTTGGCAGATCGCTCCGGCCCCGTCTGCCGGTCGATCCGACGTCGGAGCGGTCTCCGAGCGCCGGTACCTCGGTGACACGCTCGTCCTCGAATCGCTGTGGCGCACTTCGTCCGGGTCGGTTCGGGTGCTCGACTTCATGCCGCCGCGCGGCGGGGCGCCTCAGGTGATCCGGATTGTCGAGGGTGTGTCCGGCGAGGTGCCGATGGTCTCGGCTCTGCGTCCGCGGCCGGGGTACGGCAGCGTCAGTCCGTGGATCCACGAGGTCGGGGGGCGCATGGTCGCGGAAGCCGGCGCGGACGCGCTGTGGCTCGACACGGGCGTCCAGCAGGTGGAGAAGGACGGCGTCATCGTCAGCGCCTTCCCTGTCGCCGCCGGGCAGAGCTTGGCGTTCGTGCTCAGTTGGTGCCCCTCCCACGCAGCCGCTCCGGAGGTTCCCGACCCGGAGGCCGCGCTCGCCGAGACGCTCGCCTTCTGGCGGGACTGGACGCAGGAATGCACTTACGACGGGCCCTACCGCGAGGCAGTGATTGGTTCCTCGATCGCGCTGAAGGCGATGACGTATGCGCCGAGCGGCGGGATCGTTGCGGCGCCGACCACGTCGCTGCCCGAGGAGATCGGCGGCGGACGGAACTGGGACTACCGCTTCACCTGGCTGCGCGACGCCTCCACGACTCTCGCCGCGCTGCTGGGAACCGGCTACCGGCAGGAGGCCCATGCGTGGCGGCGTTGGCTGTTGCGTGCGGTGGCCGGTGATCCGGAGAACCTGCAGATCATGTACAGGATCACCGGCGAGCGTGATCTGCGGGAGCGGGAGCTGCCCTGGCTCCCGGGGTACGCGGAATCGGCTCCGGTGCGGGTCGGGAACGGGGCGGCGGACCAGCTGCAACTCGACGTGTACGGCGAGTTGATCGAGACCCTCTACCTCGCCCACCAGAGCGGTGTCGCACACTGCACCGACACCGCGGTCCTGCACCAGCGGCTCATCGAGCACCTGGCCCAGCGCTGGCAGGAACCCGATGAGGGAATCTGGGAGATCCGTGGGGCACGCCAGCATTTCGTGCACTCCAAGGTGATGGCCTGGGTGGCCATCGACCGCACCATCCGCCTGGCCGAGGCCGGCGCCCTCGCGCTGGATCCGGGCCCCCTGGTCGAGCTGCGCGAGATGATCCACCGCGAAGTCTGCACCGAGGGGTTCGACCCGGAGCGCAACACCTTCACCCAGTCCTACGGCTCGAAGGAACTGGACGCCGCCACGCTGCTGATCCCCCGGGTCGGCTTCCTTCCGCCCGACGATCCCCGCGTCATCGGCACTGTGGACGCCGTACGCCGGGAGCTTTCCACGCCGGACGGGCTCGTGCGCCGGTACCCGACGACCGGCAACCACGCCGGGGTGGACGGCCTGACAGGCGATGAGGGTGCCTTCGTCCTCTGTTCTTTCTGGCTCGTGGATGCTCTGGCCCTGACCGGCCGCCTGGATGAGGCCCACGCCCTGTTCGAACGTCTTCTGACGCTGCGCAACGACCTCGGCCTGCTCGCCGAGGAGTACGACCCCGTCCAGCAGCGCCAGCTCGGGAACTTTCCGCAGGCGTTCAGCCACATGGGTCTGATCCAGAGTGCTCTGCTCCTGCAGCAGCTGGCGACACAGTCCTCTCCTCGCCGAGGCGCGGTGGCGGTTCCGGCGCCCTGCTCCACCTCACCCGGGCCGCAAAAGAACCGCAAGATCCCGACGTCGCAGCCCGCCTAGCCGTTCCTTTTCCACTGCGAGGATTCCCATGTCTGACAGCGCGTTCCCGACACGGCCGGCCGCGACCGGCCACCGCCGCCGGCGGTCGCCACGGACCGACGCCGCAACAGTGCACTGCGTCCGTCGTGCCGTGGTGCTGCCCCTGCTGCTTCTTGCGGGCCTGCTGAGCGCTGCCTTTGCCATCTGGGCGACGGCCGCAGTGGCTCTCGGTGGGCTCCTGGGCGGCCTGGTCTGCGGGCTGGCCGGGGTCGCGCTGGTAGCGGCTCGCGGAGTGCGTACGGCCGCCGACGCCGTGCAGACAGCCGCAGAGGAACGGCGAGCTTCGGTGCTGACCGCAGTCACGGGAGCCGCGGCGGCCGTCGAGAAGTCGGTGGCGTGGTCGGCGGACGAACTGTGCCGAGGGGCACGACCGCCGCTGCCGGACATGCATACGCCGCAGCCGGCCAGTGCGACCGCAGAGATCGACAAGGCGCTGAGTGCACTGCAGGTGCAGGCCGTCGCCTCGCTGATACGCGTGCACGACGAGTCCCAGTCCGTCGTCCTACTGGAAGTGCTGCGCCGCCTGGCCATGCGGGAGCATGCCCTGGTCGGGAAGGCACTGGAAGCATTGACTCAGTTGGAGATGTTGACCGACGACCCGGAACTGCTGTCGAAGATCTTCGAGATCGATCACCTCGTGACGCGGATGCGTCGTCAGGTGGAGAGCACGGCGGTGCTGGGCGGGCGGTCCCTGCGCAGCGTGCGCCAGCCGGTGCCCGTCACGACCACACTGCGTGGTGCGATCTCCGAGGTGGTGCAGTACCCGCGTGTAGTGGTCGCGGCCGGTTCCGTGGGCGGTGAGCTGGGGCTTCCCGGACACGTGGGTCCGGACCTGACGCACCTGCTGGCCGAGCTGATCGAGAACGCCTGCGAGTGCTCCGACCCGGCGACGAAGGTGGTGGTGCGGGCGCAACGGGTGCCGAACGGGCTAGCGGTTGAGGTCGAGGACCGGGCGATGCCCATGCACCCGCAGGCCCGTGCACAGATGAATCATCTGCTCAAGGCCCCTGATGAGGTCGATGTCAGTGGTCAGGTGCGAGAGGGACAGCTCGGCTTGCTGGTCGCCGCGAAGATCGCTCAGTCACACGGGCTGTCGGTTCTACTGCAGGAGAACGTGACGGGAGGCACCACTGCTCTGGTTGTCATTCCGGCCCGGCTCCTCGTAGCGATTTCTCCCGTTGGTGACGCGGGCGCTCGACGCCGGGAAACCCGCCCCTCCACACTCCCGCCACGGCGGACTGCCGCAGGGACGGCTGCCCCTTCTGCAGGGCAGGTCCAGCACTCGATCGCCGTGGGCCCGCCGGGCGCCGACGGGGCGGGGCACGCTGCTCCAGCCCCCGGCCTTCCCCGGCGTACACGGCAGGCCGGTTCCTTCCCTCCGCCACGTGAGCGGGAGCAAGCCCCCGCGACAGCGGCGACGCCAGGGCTCGCAGCCGCCTTCCGCACGGGCATAGAGGCCGGCGGGGCCGCCGGTTCTCCTCCCCCTCCGGCTGAGCAGCCCAGACCCTGACCATCGCCCGTTCCCTCCGCGTTCCCGGTGGCCCGGACATATCCGCCGGCCCTTCCCCCTTCTGGAGCGATCCTCATGAGCACCCACCCTGAACTGAACTCGACGACCGGCGTCGCGCCCGCATCCGAGGCGACGGCGAACCATCAGCGGGATGACATGGCCTGGCTGCTGCGGCAGTTCGCCGACGACGTTCCGGGCGTCCTGCACGCCGTTCTGCTGTCGCGGGACGGGCTGCGCCTCCTGGACAGCGAGGTGGACAAGGACTGGGCGGACGAACTGTCGGCCGCGCTCAGCGGAGTCGCCTCCCTCGCGTCCAACGCCACCGGCCCCAGCCACCAGAAGCGGCCGGCCAGGCAGGTCATCATCGAGCGCGACGACTGCCTGTTCTTCGTCCAGAGCGCCGGTCGCAGCGCGGCCTTCGAAGACCACCCCGGCAACGAACGCGGTGAGGTGGACACGATCCTCGCCGTCATCGCTGCCCCGGACGCCGACGCAGGCCCCGTCGGGTTCGAGATGGGGCGCCTCGTGAAGAAGTTCGCCCCCTACATGCAGATCCCCGTCCGCGTCGGCACAGGTGATGAGTCCCGGTGAGCGCCCACGGCGATACGGCCGAGGACTCGTCGTTCGTGCGGACCTACACGCTGACGCGCGGTCGCACCAGGCCGCGGCACCTGCTGGGCCTGGACACCGTGCTGGACGCCGGCCCCGGACGGCCTGGCCTGGGCCAGGCCGAGGAATGTGAAGAGATCTTCGCTCTGTGCCGGGATCACCGGCGTTCGGTGACCGAGCTGGCGGGACGGCTCGGCCGCCCCGTCACCGCCGTCAAGATCCTCGTCTCGGACCTCCTGGATTCCCAAGCCCTTGTCATCTCCGTCACCGCCGCCTATGCCCCCTCCGACGCAGATGCGGATGAACGCCCCACCACCCACCTATTAGCGGCCCTCTCAGTAGCCCTGAAAAGAAAGTTTCCCGATGCCATCGCCTACCGCCAGGCCGGATGACCCGCCTGGGAGCCTGCGGATCTCGGCGCCCTCGCATGCCGGTGTACCGACCGTGCTGAAGATCGTGATCGCCGGTGGTTTCGGTGCCGGCAAGACCACCGCTGTAGGCGCGGTCAGCGAGATCACACCGCTGAGCACGGAGGAGTACCTGACCGAAGCGAGCACGGACGTGGACAGCCTGGAAGGCGTCGAGGCCAAGCAGACCACCACGGTCGCCTTCGACTTCGGCCGCCTCAGCCTCCCCGACGCGCCCGTACCACTGGAGCTGTTCCTGTTCGGCACGCCCGGCCAGGACCGGTTCGTCGACCTCTGGTACGAACTCTCCCGCGGAGCCGTCGGCGCGGTCGTCCTGGTCGACACCCGCCGCCTGGAAAGCAGCTTCACACCCGTCACCTTCTTCGAGGACATCGGCCTGCCCTTCGTCGTCGCCGTGAACCACTTCGACGGAGCCCACCGCTACCACCCCGAACAGGTCCGCGCCGCTCTCGACCTGCCTGCCTCCGTACCGGTGATCACCGACGTCTCGCCCCACTGGACGGTGGGCGCGAGGGCGACCTCGTGGGACGCCCGCAATCCGAGCCACGTCGCCGGAGTCCTGCTGACCCTCGTCGGCCACGCAGTGCAAAACACACCGGCAGGACCCGCTCGCCCCACATCCACCACCACCCTCCAGGATGCCTGATGTTGTATCAGCCCAACGATCCCCACCTCGTGCCCCAAGCCGCCCCGTCCGCGCTGTCTCTGCCGCAACGCGGCATGCGCGACGGCGCCCACGGGCTGTCCATCCCAGCCGGTGCTGCCATCACCGGCCCGCAGGGCCAGCAGGCGACCGAACTGGCGCAGCGGTACGAGCTGCTGGAGTGCCTGGGCGTGTCGACTGCTGCCAGCGAGGTCTTCGATGAGCTGGCCCGCGACATGGCCGGACGGGCGGGGTTTCTGTATGGGTTCGTCAATCTGTTCCTGGAGGAGCAGACCTTCGTCGGCCTGCATCAGCCGCCCGCGGACAGCGGGTACGTCATCGTCGGCCGCACCATGAGCCACGACCACGGCTGGTGCCCGGAGGTCGTGGCCCGCAAGAAGGCCCTCCCGCTGCACGACGTGCACGCCAGCCCGCGCTTCAGCGGTAACCACGTGGTCGACGCGGTCGGGATCCGTTCCTACTTCGGCGCACCGCTCATCCATGAGAGCGGCACCGTACTGGGCACAGTCTGCGTCATCGACCCCGAGAAGCGGCCCCTGAGCGAAGCCCGACGGCTCAGAGACATCGTCATCGACGCCGGCACGCAGGTGATGAACCGCATCGCCCCCGCGCCCGTCCGCTAGACCCGCTCCACCGCCCCCACCCGGGAGCCGCTAGCGATACCCGGCCGCTCCACCGCGCGACCTTCATCCAGAGAGAGGGAGACGACCATGCCCGCCACACCAGCCACACCGCCTCCGGCGCTGCGTCCTTATCTCACCGCCCGCCACGAACTGCTGTGGAACGAGGCGGACGCCTTCGCGGCCGAGCACGTCGCGTCGCGCGCCGTACGGATGGAAGGCGCTCCAGGCCGGGTGGAGCGCAAGGTCGCCGATCTGATGGCCGCGCGGGGTTGGTTCGCCGTCACCGTCCCGGCCGCCTTCGGCGGTCTGGGCGCCGGTCATGTGGCCAAAACGGTTCTGATCCACCGCATCGCCTGCGTCTCGGCTGCTGCCGCAGCCATCCTGCAGGCCACCCTGATCCCTGTCGGCGCCCTGCTGCACTTCGCCACCCATGAACAGAAGGGTCGCTGGCTGCCGGGGGTGGCGGACGGTTCGCTGCTCCTGTCGATCGCGGTGACCGAACCGACCGCCGGCGGGCACATCGGCGGCATCGAGACGACCGCCGAGAAGGCCGGCAACCACTGGCTCATCACCGGCAGCAAGATCCATATCGGCAACAGCCATCTCGCGGGAGCCCACCTCGTGCTCGCCCGGACAGCCGAGGCGGGCGTGCGCACCTCGCAGGCGCTGACCGCGTTCATGGTCGAATCCGACCGCCATGGGCTCTCCGTCCCTGCCCACCGCCCCGGCCTCGGCCTGCACGGCTTCTCCGCCGGCCGCCTCGACCTCGACCACGTCCGCGTCCCCGTCGACAACATGATCGGAGAGCTCGGCCAAGGACTGAGCGTGGCCCAGAGCAGCAGCATCCTGTACGGCCGCCCCACTTTGGCCGCCGTCAGCCTGGGCATCCACGAGGCGGTCGCGGCCACCACGACCTCCTACCTCAAAGCCCGGCCCCGCTACCGGGGCGCCCTGTCCGATCTGCCGGTCCTGCGGGACCGCGTCGGCGACATGGAGGCCCGCCTGCGCGCTGCACGCATCTTGGCCTACCAGGCCGTGCACCTCCTCGATCAGGGCCTGTCCTGCGACGCCGACCTGATCAACGCCAAGTACCTAGGCCACCAGTGGGCCATGACGTCTGCCCAAGACGCCATGGAACTGCACGGCGCCCACGCCCTCGACCGCGAGTACCTCCTCCAGCGCCTGTGGCGCGACATCCAGCACACCCACCCGCCGGCCGGAACAGGCGAGGTCCAGCGAATACGCCTGGCCGACGCCGCCTTCGACGAGGACGACATCCAGTGGTCCGAACGCCTCGCTGCCGAACCCGCCTGGGCACAACCCGACCCCACCGCCGCATGAACCCCCGCGCGCGGGCCCGGGCCGCCGGCCCCCGCCCCCCGCGGGGGCCGGCGGCACCCCTTCCGGAAACCGTCCACCCCGCCGAGAAAGAGACACCCGTGACCCCGTCCACGACGACCAGCGCACCGATCACACCGCTTAAGCCGACCCACCAGCACCTCGCCCAGCACCTCGTGGCCGGTCTCACCACCCAAGCCATCGCCACGAAGACTGGAATGTCGCCCCAGACGATCCGTAAGTACGTCCGCGAGATCCGGGTGAGCATCCACTGCCCGCCCCGCTGCAAGCCACAGGTGCTCGTGCATCGCCTGTTGGCGACCGAGCAGGTGGCCCTGCCGACGACGGACCGGGCAACGCCGGAGCTCAGCACGGAGAAGCGGCTGCTGCTGAAGGCGGTCGCTGAACTCAGCTCCCCCCGCGACATCGCCCTCGCCGCCAAGATCGCCCCCGCCGATCTCCGGTCCGCACTCGATGAACTGCTCGACGAGACGGGCGCCGTCGACGTCACCCAGCTCGTCGTTTTGGCCCACGCCTGGCACCTACTGGGCCCCAAGCCGACCGGCACGGTGGAGAGCGGAGCAGCGAAGTGAACACGTCACCCGCCGCACCGTCCACCGAGCCGTCTCCTGCACCACTGCACCCGCGCGCACCAGGGTTCTCAACCGTGTACGGCATGCGGACTCTGTGCACGGACGCCGAGCGGGACGAGGCCGCCGCGCTCGTCCAGGACCGTCAGAGCTGGCTCACCATGCGCGGCCTGCCGGTAACCGCCCGAGCCGATGTCCCAGCCCTGTTCCGCGATCCTCAGTCGAAGCCGGCCGGACTGTTCGAGGACGGTGTGCTGCTGGCCTGCATGATCCCGCAGCGAGCGCCCGAACTCGCGTGGGGTCAGGGCCCGTGCCTTTTCCTGAGCTGCATCCACACCCTGCCTGACAGCTCCGACGACACCATCCAGCTGATCACCCTGTGGGCCTCCGACTTCGCCGCACGACTCGACCTGCCCCTCGTGCGCGCCGAGGCGCTGGCCCGCCAGCCCCTCGACGTTGATCCGATCGCCCCCTTTCTCCGCCGACTCACCGACATGGGCTGGGACGTACGAGGGTCGGGGGTCGGCCAGCGCGAGGAGCGGGTCGCTCGCGTCGAACTCCTTGCCGAGCAGCGTTCTGGACTGAGCGCGCTCATCGCCTGCAGGGTCCACGAACCGCAGTCCTCCGCAGACAGCCGGAGCATCGCGTGACGGCCGCCGAACCGCTGCGACCGGACCTCGCACGCGAACTCAGCGACCGAGCTATGAAGGCGGCAGCGCGCAGAGCCAAGCGCTTGCGCAACCAGCTCGACGCTGTCCAACTCGGCCAAGATCGTCACGCCGACCACGCCGACACCAAGGTGCTGCGCCGCGTTCTGGCCGAACACGACTGGCCCGGCCACCGCCTCGTCGGCCCTGACGCGGCACGTGCCGCCTGGAGCCTGGCTCTTCACGCCGACGACGACGCTGATTTCCAACGGGCGGCCACCATCCTGCTGGAGCGCGCAGTCCAGGGCGGCGACGCGCGGGTCCAGCACTGGGCCCACCTCTACGACCGCACCCTGGTCAACAGCGGTCGCCCCCAGGAGTTCGGGACTCAGCAGGTTGTTGCGACGACAGGTGTTGAGCTGTGCCCGGTGCGCGCGCTCGATTCCTTGGACCAGCGAAGGGCCACCGTCGGACTGTCACCGATCGCCATGGCCCTGGAAACGGTGCGTCGCCGGTTCGCGCGGGATCACCAGGCCGGCGACTCCTCGACCGTCGTGCTCGCGGCGGTCGCATGACCCAGCGAGCCCCGCCCGCTCCGCCGATCCGACGCACCCACCGATCCCTCGTACCTGAAAGGACTGTTGAGGTATGAAGCTCTCCACCGCCGTCCTCGCCGCTGGCGCTGCCGTCTCCCTCACCACCGCCACGGTCGGAGCCGCTCGGCTCCGGCAGGGCTCGCGGCACCAGACCGAGCGGAACGAAGCGGTCGTCGCACGCAACCAGCTCGACTGGCTGGCACAGATGTCCACCAACCCCGACCTCGCCAAGCTCTGGGCGCCCGAGGGCATGGACGTCCAGGAGTACATGCACCTACTCAAGGCCAACCAGCTGATCTGCATCCTCAGCCTCCGCGACCGCCTCGGCTTTGTCCGCGACGGGCACCTGCCGTTCTTCGCCTCGATGATCATGAGCAGCGACGTCTGCAGGCGGTACTGGGCCCGTTTCGGAGACCTCCGCGCCCAGGAGGCTGACGGCGACGAGCGCGCCGAGCGGTTCGCTGCCGCCCTGAACCGGGCCGCGCAAGCCCATAAGCAGGAACACCCAGCAGCCGTCTCGTGAAGGGACTGCTTCGTCCTGCCCGAGGCAGCCTCGCCCTCAACTCGCGAAGGAAACTGATGGACTTCAGTGCCGTCCCGCTCCCGTCCGGCAATTTCACCATCGGAAAGATGTTCAGCTTCGAGGCTGGTCACCGGCTTCCCGGGCTGCCGGGCGAGCACAAGTGCTCGCGCCAGCACGGGCACAGTTACGAGGTCGAGGTCATCCTCACCGCGCCCTCGCTGGAGGAGCCCGGCTTCGTCACGGACTTCGGGGCTCTCGCCCCGTTCAAAGAGTTCCTGAACACCGAACTCGACCATCACAACCTGCACGAGATTCTTCCCTTCGAGCCGACCTCGGAGCGACTGGCCCAGTTCCTGGCCGGGTGGTTCGTCCAGAATCTTCAGCCCGCCATCCCCGGCCGCCTGGTCGCCGTTCTGGTCCGCGAGACCCAGAGCAGCTGGGCCCGCTTCGATGTGGAGCGACAGTGACCGCATCCGAGACGATCACCGACGAACCGGCGGCTGCAGAAGGCGAATCCCGCCTGATCGTCGCAGAATGCTTCGGCGTCGAGGTGCCGACCTTCCAGGGCGAGGGGCCGAGCTGCGGACACCCGGCGCTGTTCATCCGCCTGTCCCGGTGCAACCTCACCTGCTCGAAATGCGACACGAAGTACACCTGGGACTGGTCTAGGTTCGATCCGCGCAAAGAGTCGACGAAGCGCTCCGTGGCGGACCTGGTGGCCTGGGCGGAGTCCTCGCCGGTCGAGCTGGTCGTGATCACCGGCGGCGAGCCGTTGATCCAACAGGCGCGGCTGGTGCCTCTCGTGCGGGGGCTGACAGCAGTCGGCAAGCGGGTCGAGTTCGAGACGAACGGCACCATCGCGCCCGCTCCCGAGCTGATGGCCGACGGGATCCGGTTCAACGTCTCGCCCAAGCTCGCCAGCTTCGGCGTGGAGGAGACCAAGAGCATCGTGCCCGCCTCGCTGGAGGCGTTCGTGGCCTCCGGGCGGTCGGCATTCAAGTTCGTCGCTTCCACGGTGGCCGACCTCGACCGGATCGCTGAACTGGCCGACGCCCACCGGCTCGCACCGGTGTGGGTAATGCCGGAGGGCACCACCCCCGAGGCGATCACCGCGACCACTCGGGTCCTCGCGGACGCGGTCGCGGCCCGGCACTGGCACTTCACCACCCGGCTACACGTGTTGGCCTTCGCGGACGCCCGAGGCCGCTGACCGCACGCGACACCATGCCCATCCGTTCCCCAGTCCCCGGAAACGAGAGACGCCCATGACGACCTCTATCGCCAGCCCGGCTGTGGTGCCGCCCGCCGCCGCCCCCGGGCCCACTGCGGCCATCGACACCGGCCGGGTCGCCGGCCTGATCCACCAGCTCTTGGTCGAGCTGGGCGAGGACCCCGCCCGCGAGGGGCTGACCGGCACTCCGGACCGCGTAGCGGCCTGGTGGAACGCCTTCCTGTCCCCGGACGGCGCCGCAACGGCCACCTGCTTCACCGAGTCCCAGTTGGGCGGTCAGCTGGTCATCGTGGGCGGCATGAGCGTGTGGTCGCTCTGCGAGCACCACATGCTGCCCATGAACTTGCAGGTCACGGCCGGATACGTGCCGGACGGTAAGGTGGTGGGCCTGTCGAAGTTCGGGCGGATCGCCCAGCACTTCGCCGGCCGACTGCAGGTCCAGGAACGCTTCACCCGCCAGGTCACCGAATACCTGGGCGACGTGATCGGACACGAGGACGTCGCCGTCGCCGTGCGCGGCGTGCACCTGTGCATGAGCATGCGGGGCGTCCGGATGGGGGAGGCCCGCACCACCACCGTGCACTCGGGCGGGCGCTTCGGTACCGACCTCGTCCTTTCCCAACAGTTCCTCACCCTCACCACCGGCCTGTGGGGGGCGCGGTGATCGCCAGCACCGGCATCGACTTTTCCGTCATCGCTCCGCCTGCCTACCTGAAGCACTTCGTCGCCCAGGAGCCCGCCCGCGTCCACCACGTCGCCGCCCAGCGCGTGCTGTCCGACGAGATCTACCGGGGCTTCTTCACTCGCGAGGCCGAGCGTGGCGCCGAGATCATCGTCGACAACGGGCTCTTCGACCTCGGCTACGCCCTGCCGGCGGAAAGCCTCGTCGAAGCCGCGCTGGCGGTGTCCGCGAGGGAGATCATCCTGCCGGACGTCATGCGGGACGGGGCCGCGACCTTGAAGGCGAGCGAGAAGGCCGCGCGCGAGATCCGGGAGCTGTCCGGCGATGCATTCCGGCTGTGCGCGGTGTTGCACGCCGGGGACGATGACGAGTGGCTGCGCACCTACGACGCCTTCGTGGCCAGCGACTGGGCCGCAGCCATCGCCCTGCCGGCCTCGCGTCGTCCGGATCCCGACGAGCAGCTGTGCCGCACCCGCCGGTTGGCGACCGCCTACCTGCAGGACCACGGCCTTGTCGACGATCTGCTCGTCTACCGGCTGCTCGGTCTGGGCCGGACCGGCCACCTGGAGCTGATCGAGCAGCGCGAGCACGAGTGGATCTCCTCCGTGGACGGCGCGGCCCCGGTCATCCTCGGCGCGATGGGCGTCGCCCTGCTGCCCGAAGGGCCTTACGAGAAGCCCTCCACGCCCCGGATCGAGAAGCTCGGCCCGATCCCCGAGGACCGGTTCGGCCTCATTCGGAAGAACATCTCCGTCGTCCGCGCGGCGGCCGGCAGCACCGTGACGATCGCCGAGGAGCACCGATGAGCCCCTTACTGGCCGACCCCGCCCCCGGGCTCCTGCGCGCCGCCCCGATCGAGCCGGCCGGGCACACCATGACCCGCGCGAGGCTGCTGCGCTATCTGGAGATCAAGGTCCACCACCTCATCCAGGACCAGAACTGGGACAGCATCCGCGTCATCGGCGGCTACGACCGCACGGCGGTGGTCTCCCGGTACGAGAAGACCGGGAAGCTGTTCAACATCGAGCGGCCCACCGCGGAGGTCCACGGCCGTGACCTCCTCGTCAAGGCGTTCCCTGGAGCCGACTACGTCCAGCACTACGCCCTGATCATCTCCACGTACCTGGCCATGACCGGCCGCTCGGCCGACACCGTCACCTATCAGCCGCCCGCGCAGGAGGAGTGCCGAACGGCGCTCAACGCGCTTGACCTGGAACTGGACGGCGACCTGGTGGTCGTCGGCTGGGGCCTTCAGTACCTCGCTCCCGAGAACGGAGTCTGGACTCGGGGGCCCGGCTACGCGTGGCAGCGCACCGAGGTCGCCGGCCGTCGTGTGGTCTACCTCGGGTTCCTCCACAGCATCTGGGGAGACGTGGCCGGACGGGTCGTCGCCCGGCTTGCCGAACTCGGCGCAGGCGATGTTGTCTACGTCGGCAAGGTCGGCTCGCTGGCTCCGGGCGTCGAACCGAACGTCTGGCTGGCGACCGGTAACACCAGCCTGGTACGCGGGGCGATGGTGAGCTGGGACGACTTCTTCGGCGACTACGCCGCCGCCCGCGAAGGGGTGCGCAGCGGCCTGCACGTCTCCTCCCCGTCGATCCTGCTGGAGAACCGCGACTGGCTTCTCCAGCACACCGCCTCGTATGCCTTCGTCGACCCGGAGATCGGCCCCATGGGGGCGGCGGCGCGCCAGGCGGGGGTCAGGTTCGGTTACCTCCACGTCATTTCCAACAACCTCGCCACCCACTTTCCCGCCGACCTGTCCAATGAGCGTCACAGCGACGTCCTGCGCCAGCGCGCCGTCCTGGTGGACCGCATCCGCACCATCATCACCGGCCGCCTGACCTCTGGCCCGACCCACACCCTGGGAGAATCCCGATGACGGCGAACGCGCCGACCACCCCCGCAGCCGGGAAGTTGATCACCTTCGTCGGCGGTGACGGGGCCGGCAAGTCCACCCTCGCTGCCCGCTTGCACCAGGCCCTCAACGACGCTGGCCACACGGCAGTCCTCATCGGCAAGCACAGCACCGACGTCCCCCAGGACCCGGAGCTGTCCGCCTACCTCGACCGCCTCAACGAGCTGGTCTACCGGCGCGACGCCCGCGTTGCCCAGGCATGCGGGGATCACTACTGGCTGCTGGCCCTGGCCTCCTGGTACACCCTGCAGGACCGGCTCGTCATCCAGCCGGCCCTCGCCGCGGGCACTCACGTGGTCCTCGACAACGCGCACCACAAGATCCTCGCCCGGTACGCGGTCAACCCCGAGGTCTCCCCCGGCCTGTGCGAGCACGTCTTCGCGCATCTGACGCAGCCGGACCTGGTGCTCTTCCTGAACATCGGTGCCCGCGAGGCACTCGTCCGCAAGGGCTCGTTCACTTCCCTGGAGGCCGGCCACGCCGGCGGCGGTGACGAGGACTTCATCCGCTACCAGGACACCGTCTTGGACCAGATGCGCGAACAGGCGCAGCAAGGTACCTGGCTGACGCTGGACGTCGCCCAGTTGGACCGCGACCAGGTCTTCAAGGCCGCTGCCGCTGCCCTGGCCGACCGTCTGCACCTGACCGTCTGACCGGCCCTCCCGCCCCGATCGACAAGGAACGCACCATGGACCAGGCCCTGCCCACCAGCGGGACATACGTCTGCCACGGCATCACCTGGGCGAGCGGAGACCCCCGCCTTTTGCTCGCCCCCGTGACCCGCGGGCAACTTGTCTACGCCCCGGTCATGGGCAGGCGCCTGGGCTACCAGGTGAGCGGTAGCGGCCGGTGGTGCACCGGCCGGTACCGGTTCGCCGACCGCGTCCGCGTCGAGGCGGTCGCCTGCCCTGACCGGGCCCCCGCCGAGGCCGGCGGCCAGTGCGCGGCCTGCGCCGGGCGGGACGACTTCCGCTTCGCCCACCGCTTCCATTCCGGCGGGCACGTTCCCGACGGCCTGGCGGCGTACATGGCCCAGCCGCACTGGCTGTACCTGGCGACGTTCGCCGACGGCACCACCAAAATCGGCACCGCGGCCGAACCCCGTAAGCGCTCCCGCCTCGACGAACAGGGTGCCCTGATCGCTACCTACCTCGTCCGGAGTGCTGACGGCCGCGACGTGCGATTCCTGGAGGATGCCCTCACTCGCCGCCTCGGCCTGACGCAGACCGTGCGGGCCGCGGCCAAACTGACGGCCCTGGCCGAGCTGCGCGACCTCGCCCCGGCCCGCGCCGCCCACCAGCAGCACCTCGCCCGCGCCACCGAGGCCCTGAGCGGTCTGAACGTCACGCCCAAACCAGAGCAGTGGACGCCGCCCGGCGAAGGCGACCTGCTGCGGACGCCGGAGACCGGGCGCGCCTTTTACCCGCACGACCCACGCTCCCGTGAGCACGGTCTGACGGTGCTCTCCTGCCTCGGCTCCCAAGTCCTCGTCACCCTCGACGGCGACGGTGAACAACCGCCCTACCTTCTCGACCTCGGCGCCCTCAAGGGCCGGTGCATCGTCCTCGGCGAACACTTCTCCTCACCGCCCGCCGCCGTGCAGTCCGCGCTCTTCTGACCTGTCCGAACGCCCGGCCTGCACTGCCGGGCCGCCCTGAGAAGCGAGGCCACAGCAACATGGCACCCCAGGACGCCATCCTCGGCTGGGACGAGGACAGCAACGCCGAGGCGTACGACGCCTTCACCCGCGACCACCCCATGTACGACGCGACCAGCCGCGACCTCGCCCGCCGAGGCCATCTGGCCAACGCCAGCCTGGTGGTCGACCTGTGCGGCGGCGCCGGCGCGACCGCCCGCGCGATCCTCGACCTGATCCCCGCCCGCGCCCGGGTCGTCTCCGTCGACAACGCCGCCGCGATGCAGCGTGTCGGCCGCCGCACCCTGACCGACGCCCGCCTGACCTGGATCACCGCCCCGGCCGAACGGCTCGCCGACCACCTCCACGCCGACACCGCCGATGCCGTGGTGTGCAACTCCGCCATCTGGAAGACCGATACCGCCGCAGTGTTCGCGGCCGTCGCCCACATCCTGCGCCCGGGCGGGCACTTCGTCTTCAACATCGGCGGTGGCTTCGCCGGCGTCCGGCACCCCGACGAACTGTCCGCCCGCACCGGGCCTTCCCTGAACGCCCTCATCCGACAAGTCGCCGCTGGGGCCCACGGATACACCCCACCGCCTCGCTACGCGGACAGGCCACCGAAGCTGCCGCTGGAGACAGTCACCGAGCATCTGACCGCGGCCGGACTGACGGTCGTCGGCACAGAGGTCACCGCCCAGCACAGCACCATGGCCGAGAAGAAGGCGTGGCTGTCCATTCCCGTCTTCGCGCGGCCCGAGGGCGACTTCACCCACGCCCAGCAGATGCAGATCCTCGACACCGCCTACGCCATGACCACCCCCGATGCCCCGGCCGTGACGAGCTGGCTCGTCGTCGTCGCCCAACGGCCGGAGGCTGCCGCATGACCCCGGCAGTCCCGGCTCCCGGCGGCAGGGTCCGCCTCTGTGACCACGCAAGCGTCGGGGTACTGATCTCCTCCCCGAGCGGCCTCCTGGTGTTCGAGCGGGCGACCCCTCCGTCCGGAATCGCCCCGGTCGCCGGCCACGTCGACCACCATGGCGGTCCCGAGCAGGCCGCCCGCGACGAGGTCACCGAAGAGGTCGGTCTCACCGTCACCCACCTGCACTTGCTGCTGGAGCAGTGGCGGCCCAACCGCTGCCGCCGCACGCCCAGCGGTCCGGTCGGCCACCACTGGTGGATCTTCCAGGCCGAGGTCTCCGGGTCGCTGTGCCCCTCGCCCCGGGAGGTCCGCGCCCCTCGGTGGATCCACCCCGACCAGCTGCAGCAGCACGCGATGCGGACCGCTGCGTACGCCAATGGGTGCCTGGACCCTGAGGACTTCGAGCGTGAATCCGGCCTGGAGCCGGTGTGGTGCCGTTTCTTGCACGACCTTGAGCTCGTTACCCTGCCCTCGGCCGACCTCGATCGGATCGAGGCCGTCCTATGAACGGCGACCAAGGGCCTACCTCAGCGGGAGCCGACCGCCCGGCCGGCCGCAAGGCGGCGAGCGTGCGCACGGATCCGCTCACGGTCCTCGGGGAAGACGCTGTCCCAGTCGGCGTCCAGACGGAACCATGCCGCCGGCTGGTTCTGCTCCCCGGCGAGCGGTGCGTCGCGTCCGACGACCGCGGTATAGGACAGGCCCAGCGTCGGAGACCAGTCGGCCCGGTAGGAACGCACCGCCACGGCTGCGGGCTCGGGCAGCAGCTCGCAGCGCAGGCCGGTTTCCTCCAGCAGCTCTCGTGCCGCCGCCGCACGCGGCGCCTCGCCCGGCTCCACCTTGCCGCCGGGCGGCACCCATCCGCGCACCCGGTGCTTGACCAGCAGGACGTGCTCGAAAGCAGGGTCGGTGACCCACACCTCGGCCGCCAACGGCTCCATCGGATGCCGGCGGGCTTCCTCCAGCCAGGCCCGCGCACCGTCGAACTCCCATGCGGCGAGGCGGGCATCCATAACAGCCTCGTCCAAGATCATCTGACCGACTTCACCATGACTCATCCGTCCACCCTAGGCCGACGAACCGGCCGGACGTCGCAGCGACGAGCAGGCATCTACCCGGGGGTGTGCAGCCGACCCGGTGGCCCCTTCGGAAGCAGGGCGATCACCCGTGGCGCCCACTTCACACGAAGGAGTCCAGCGTGCACGATGAGCAGCCCTCGGACCGGGGAGCCTGGGTCGTCCTGGGAGGCGTCCACCTCCTCAACCGCAGCGCGCCTCGGCGCCCAGACGAGCCGATCGTGCTCGTACGGGTGCCACCGCAAGAGGTGTGCAGGCCGGCCACCACCGTGGTCGTCCGCTGGAACGCGCTGGGGCCCTGCTTAGCCGAAGCACTGAACCCCGGCGGCACCCAGCTCGGGGCGGCCAGGATCCACGGCGGCGCACTGTTCCCCGACGCCCTCGCCGGCCCCGCCCTGCGGGGCTTGGTCGGCCCCGAGGCTGCCTCCAGCCTGGTGCCGCTGTGCTACCTGGCCGAACACCCCAGCGGCGACTACCACGTGTACGCGCAGATCCGCTTCCACCCCGAGGACGCCTGCTTCGTCCGCACCACCCGAGACCCAGTCGGCCACGGCCCGGTCGAGGAACTGCGCTGGCTCGAGCCCATGCTGACGGCACACGCCGAGTCGAGCACGGCGCTCAACAACCACCTGCGTTACTTCCGCAACCACTTCTCCGGCACCGAGCTGGAGTTCAAGTACACCCTCGACCCGGCACCGAACATCTGGGCCGCGTCCATGGAACTACTCAAGGCACTACGCGACGGCAAGTTGGAAGGCTGCCGTCCGGAGTACCGCGAAGAGTTCCAAATCCACCACACTGAGAACCATCTGTTCGACGTCACCGGCCCCGAGCCCGAGATCGGCTACGCCTCCTTCATCCCCACCGTCACCGCCGGGCACGTGCTCAAGCGGAAGTGGTTCGCCCAGGACGCCTTCGCCCGCCGCGAAGAACTCACCCCTGGCCTCGACATCACACCCGACCGCTTCGAGGCGTTCCTGCGCGAAAACCTGGGCCTCCAGGTCCGGGCCATGCCGCCCTTCCAGCGCGTCCGCTACGACATCCAGTGCGAGTCGATGCGCACCGGACACGTCTACGGCATCTTCTTCGACCGCTGCTCCCTCCTGGCGGCCCCCGATGTGGTGCTTTCCCAGTGCGAGCTGGAGTATCTCCGCTCGCGCAGCATCCTCGACCACAACCAGGACGAGGTCCTCATCGAGATGAAGCGGATCAACATCTGGCTCTGCGCTTACCTCGCCAGTCACGGCTGGGCGGCCGAGCACACCTTCTACTCGAAACGCAGCTTCCTTCGCGACGCCATTGCCCTCCGCCCGGACCTCGCCACGCCATGACCGACCAGGCAGCCCCAGGCAATCCCCCGCAAGAGGTACCGCAACCCACATGAGTTCGAACACAGCATCACAACCCGCCCCATCCGGCCACATAAGGAGAGGACCCACTATTCGAAAACAAGTTCCAGATTTCGCCCGCGTCCACCCGTTACGGCGACAGCAGACCCGCCGTTACCCGATCACCTGTCCGCATCCGCCCCGAGGAGCTCACATGCATCCCGTACGCTGCCCTGCGCTCGTTCATCCTGCGTTCGAAGACACCGCTGCCTCCTCGGGCGTCAGCCTTCCCCTCGCCTCCGACCGCGCCGCCGGCGAACCGCTCAACCACGCCGCATGGCGCGAAGCGGAAGAAGAGACGGGGGTCGGCATCAGCGTCGAGCAACAGGAGTTCTGCGGCCTCATTGACCACCATGAATCCGCAGACGGCCCGGATCGGATCACCGCCGCCTTCGCCGCCCAGTCGTGGGCGGGCGAGCCGCACAACGCCGAGACGGACAAGCACAAGGGCATGTTCTGGGGGTCAATGGAAAAGCCCCCGCCGGACTGCCACCCGTACACCACCTCCATCTTCCACATGACCACTCACGGCCCGTCCTGCCGGGCTCTGAACTGGCCGACGCAGGGAGGCAGCGAGTGAAGCGATTCTTCGGCAAGGTCCGCATGGCGGAGCCCCAGGTATCCGAGGCAGAACGCGAACTCTTCGGCGGGCCGTTGCGCTACGACATGGGCTGGTCCCAACATGAGCATGCGGGCCTGGACTTGACCATGCGCTCAGCTCTGCGCCAGATGCCCAGACTCGTCGGCGCTGCCCTGCGGATGGCCTGGAGCGCGGATCGCCGCGCGCTCGTGGCAGTGGCGATCAGCGAACTCGGCCAGGGCATCGCCGCCGCGGTCGGCCTGCTTGCCATCAACGCGGTCATGCACGCGCTGCTAGGGGGCGGAGACGCTGTCGAGCGGCTGCACGCCTTGCTGCCGGGACTGGTCGCAGCCGCAGGCGTCGCCGTGGTGAACTCCGTCCTGGCCGGCTGGTCGACCTCTCGGGCCGGCCGCCTGGAGCCAAAGGTCGAGCGGATCGCCACCACCCAGTATCTGGCCGCGGCCACCGCCGTCGAACTCGAAGCCATCGACGACCCGGACTTCCGTCGTCTGATCGACATCGCCCAATACGGGCCCGCCTCCGCGCGCCGCATGATCGGCGCCTGTGTCTCCGCGCTGAACAGCAGTATCTCGCTGATCGCCACGGCCGGTGTGCTCACCGTCCTGCATCCGGCACTGCTGCCCATGTTGCTGGTCATCGCCGCACCCCGCGGGTGGGGCGCCATGCGGGTGGCACAGGAACGCTACGTGTCGATGATGAGCTGGATCGAACACCTGCGGGCCAGCCGCCTCATCGGCAACCTCCTCACCGAACGCACCGCCTCACAAGAAGTGCGCATCCACGCCGTCGGTCCCTTCCTCCTCGACCGGTACCGGCGCATGGCCGCCAGCGCAGAGGCGGAGCAGGAACGTCTGGCCTCCAGCAAGGCCGTCACCGAATGGGTCGCCTCCGCACTGTCCGGGCTGGCGATGGCCGCCACCTACGGAACGATGATCTGGCTGATCATGGCCGGGCACATGAGCCTCGCCGTCGCCGGCACTGCCGTGATCGCGGTACG
Organism: Streptomyces sp. QL37; assembly: GCF_002941025.1. Lineage (NCBI taxonomy): Bacteria > Bacillati > Actinomycetota > Actinomycetes > Kitasatosporales > Streptomycetaceae > Streptomyces > Streptomyces sp. QL37. The sequence continues at coordinate 1,361,554 of NZ_PTJS01000001.1, forward strand.
GACCGGGTCAGCGAGCCTGGGTGCCCTGGTGATGAACATCAACCAGCTGCACGAAGAGTCCCTCTACGTCCGGGATCACGGACAGTTCCTGGTCGAAGCTGCCCAACGCGCCATCCCCCAGACCGGTAGTCCCGTCCCCTCCCAGGTCAAACAGGTCTCCCTTGAACACGTCACCTACCGGTACCCCGACCGCGACGCACCGGCCCTGGACGACGTGACGCTCACCTTCCCCATGGGGTCGGTCGTCGCCGTGGTAGGCGAGAACGGCTCTGGCAAAAGCACCTTGATGAAGATCCTGTCCGGTCTGCTCCTCCCTCACGCCGGGTCGGTGAGGTGGGGCGAGTCCGACGTCTCCGGGCTGAAGCGCTCCCAGGTCTTCGACCGCGTCTCGCTTCTCACACAGGACTTCCAGCGCTGGCCCGTGACCGCCGCGATGAACATCCGCATCGGCCGCCCCGGCCACGACGCCTCGACGCATGACCTGCAGACGTCCGTCGACTACGCCGGAGCCGGATCCGTCACCGCCAAACTCCCCAACGGCCTGGAAAGCATGCTCGGCCGCATGTTCCGCGGAGCCATCGAACTCTCCGGCGGCGAATGGCAGAAGGTGGGCCTAGCCCGCACCCACTGGCGCAGCTCGACATCGCAGGAGGACAGCGTCCTCATCGTCGACGAGCCGACCTCCGCGCTCGACCCCGAAGCCGAGATCGCTGCCTTCGACCGCATCCGCCGCCTCGCCGCCCCGCACCGGGCCGTTGTCCTGGTCACCCACCGCATGTCCGGCGTCCGCCATGCCGACCACATCTACGTCCTCAACCAAGGGCGCCTCGCCGAACACGGCACGCACGACGACCTCATCGCCGCACGTGGCCGATATGCCGCCATGTTCGACACACAAGCCGCCCAGTACGCCCCGGCCCCGACCGTCCCAAAGCCTGCTTCACCCAGCGTCGCAGACAAGGCATGACCCGCCCCATCGAAAGGCAGAGCCATGTCCTCCTCTCTCCCCCCGTCACCACGAGTTGCCTCGCAGTCCGTCCTGTCAGCAGCGCAGTACGCCGCAACCCGCCACGCTGTGTGGCTCGGCGCCGCCGCGATCATCACCGACCAGGTCGGCCGCGTTCTGTTGGTCCACCCCACCTACCACGAGGACGACAGATGGCTGCTACCCGGAGGCGTCGTCGAACCCGGCGAGCACCCCTACGACACCTGCAGGCGCGAGATCACCGAGGAACTGGGCCTGTCGAACCTGCCCCTGACAAGCGTGCTCGCCGTCCACTCACTCTCGTCACACCACGCCGACCTCCGGCCCGGCATGTCCTGCCCCGGAGAGATCCGCTACGTCTTCGACGGAGGAACCCTCACCGCCGACCAGGCCGAGGCGATCTGCCCGCCGCGCGAGGAACTGTCTGAGTTCGCCTTCTTCGAAACCCGAGACGCGGTGCAGCGGCTGCGCTCCGTGGACGGTCAGATCATGCTCGCCGCCTACCGTGCCCGGCTGGGGAACACCGCCACCGCGCACCTCGCCGACGGCCAGCACATTCTCGACGTCCCGGCGCTGGACCACCATGACGTCCACGTCCGCTACCGCCCCATGTGGGACAGCCCCCTCAACCACGGCCCCGTGCCCGAGCGGCTCCCCGTGCAGCAAGCCTGGGCTTGGTGCTTCGTTCCCGACGGCAGGGTCGTACTTGTGGCCGATCCCGGCCCGCGGGGCGCACTGCCGATGCTGCCCGGCGGCACCGTGGAGAGCACCGACGCGACGCCCGAGGACACCCTGCACCGCGAAGCCGCCGAGGAAGCCCAGCTCACCCTGACCGACCCGGTCCGACTGGGCTGGGTGCTGGATGAGACCGGCGAGGTCTACGGCGGCGTGGGGCCCAACGCCCGGCTCCGCCTGGCCACCCGGGTCACCGCCATTGGGCCGACGGCCGTCGACCCCGCCACCGGCCACCCCTTCGCCCGCCTGCTCGCCACCCCCGCCCAGGCAGCAGCCCTGCTGGGCTGGGGCCCGCCCGGAGCACGGCAAGCCCAACTCGCCGTGGACACGGCACGAGAGCGGTGGGGCCTACCCGCCGCAGCCCGCGCCGCTATCGAGGAGATCTCTGCGAAGGGGATGCGACTGAGCTGACCCCACCGACCGCCCCGCCTCGACTCGCCCCGCTCACGCCCCCTCCGAGGTTGCCCCATGTCGCTGTCGCCCCACCACATCCGCACCACCGTTGATGCCTACCTCGCTCGCCACACTCACGAGCGCGAGCAGCTCGGCGTCCTCCTGGACGCCCTCGACCGGACGGGCGAGGACATCGCCAACCGCTCGACCTTCACCGGGCACGTCACCTGCAGCTCGATCGTCGTCGACCAGCTCGGCCGCGTCCTGCACGTGCTGCACTTGGCCAGCGGGAAGGTACTCGCCCCCGGCGGACACACCGAGCCCACCGACGACTCCCTGGCAGCGGTGGCCCTGCGGGAGCTGCACGAGGAGACCGGGATCCCGCCCCGAGCCGTCACGGCGTGGCCCGGTTACGAGACCGTGCCGCTGGACATCGACATCCACGACATCGACGCCCACCCGGGCAAGGGCGAACCCGGCCACCAGCACTTCGACCTCCGCTTCCTCTTCCGGCTGCACACCGCGACCGAGGTGCCGGTCGTGCTTCAAGAGGACGAAGTCGGCGGCATCGAGTGGCGACCCATGGACCGGGTGACCTCACCGACCCTGCGCGAGAAGCTACTCAAGCTCCCGCTCCAGGTCGAACCGGAGACGGCCAACGCCTCGGCCCTGATCCACAACGACCGTGGCGAGTACCTGCTCCACTTGCGCGACTACTTCCCCGGCCAGATCTGGGAGCCGGGCATGTGGTCCCTTCTGGGCGGCGGACGAGAGCCCCAGGACGCCACCCTGGAACACACCGTCCGGCGCGAACTTGCCGAGGAAGCCGGCCTCGACCTCACCGACCTGACCCCGTTCGGCACCGAGTACGCCACCGACGACGCCGGCGCGACCGTGCCCATCGCCATCTACGCAGGCCGCTGGAACGGTGATCCGCGCGAACTCCATCTGACCGAAGGGGTAATGCTCGCCTGGTTCGCCCCCTCGGACCTCCACCGCCTGCGCATCGCGGACACCACCAGCGACCTCGTTCGGCGCCACGCCGCCCGCAATCCAGCGACGCAGAGCGGGCCCGAACCCGAGGAGGAGGAGCGTCTGGCTTCGCCACACGGCACGGTCCCCAACATCATCGGCGTCCACCTCTATCTGGAGCGGCCCGACGGGACGGTGCTGCTCGGACTGCGCCACCCCAACTCCGCGTTCGCGCCGTCCACCTGGCACGTCTTGGCTGGCCACTGCGAGCAGGAGAACGCTATCGCCTGCCTGATCAGGGAGGCCCAGGAGGAGGCCGGCCTGCAGATCGAGCGCCAGGATGTCGAACTCGTCCACGTCGTCCATCACATCGGCAAGCCCAGGAACCCACCCCGTATGGGCCTGTTCTTCCGCGCCCGTACCTGGCGCGGGGAACCGAAGCTGCGCGAGCCGGACAAGTGCCTGCAGTGGAGATTCTGGGACCCGACTGCCCTTCCCGATGACCTCGTCCCCTATACCCGACTGGCTATCGCGAAGATCCAGAGCGGTGAGCTTTACAGCGAGACGGGCTGGCCCGCATGACTGGCACCCCGACCAGCGCACCCAGTCGCATACCCGCTGCTACAGCGGCCGGGCGCCCGGACACCCGACTCGTGGTGCTTCGCGGGAACTCGGCGTCGGGCAAGTCGAGCGTGGCCCAGGGGCTGCGAGATCACTACGGCCGCGGTGTCGCGATCGTGGGCCAGGACGTGATCCGCCGGAACGTGCTGCGCGAGCACGACACCGCGCGCGGCGCCAACATTGCCCTGCTCGGCAGGATCGCCCGCCAGGCCCTGGACGCCGGTTTTCACGTCGTGCTCGAAGGGATCCTGTACGCAGACCGCTACGGCCACATGATCACGTCGCTGGTACGGGACCACCGCGGCGTCTCGGCCTGCTACTACCTGGACGTGCCGCTGGAGTCGACGTTGGTACGGCATGCGTCGAAGGCGGACGCCGCGTATCTGGAGCAAGTCACCGACAGCCACCTCACCTCGTGGTACCGGGAGCTGGATCTGCTGCCCGGCGGGCTGGAAGCCGTGATCCCGGTCGACAGCACGCTGCAGGAAACCGTCGCCCGGATCGTGCGCGACACCGATCTGATCCCTGCCGCCGGCCCGCCACCGCAGTGCAAGCCTTCACAGGGAGACTGTATGAACCCTCTGGTGCTGATGTCCGATCCGCAGGTCGCGGCGATCCCGGTGCGCGAGTGCGGAGAGCCGCTCGTCGACGTGCGCGACCACGACTTCCGCGTCGACCCTCGCAAGCACGACCCGCTGGGCGCATTCGCCCACGTCCGTGAAGGCGTCCTCGCCCGGCTGAAGCATGCCCGTTCGCTCCTGCCCGCCGGCACCGACCTGCTGTTCATCGAGGGCTACCGGCCACTGGCGCTCCAACAGCGCTACTTCACCGCGTACCGCGACGAGCTGGCCGCCGCCCATCCCGACTGGGCACCTGCGCAGCTGCACCAGGCCGCCAGCCGGTACGTGTCTCCGCCGGAGATCGCGCCGCATTCCGCAGGCGCGGCCGTGGACGTGACCCTCGTCGACCAGGACGGCCACGAGCTCGACCTCGGCACCCGCGTCAACTCCTCCCCCGAGGAGAGCAACGGGGCCTGCTTTACGCACGCCCTGAACCTCAGCGACCAGGCGCGCCACCACCGGATGCTGCTGCTCAACGCCATGGCGAGTGCGGGCTTTACGAACTATGGAACCGAGTTCTGGCACTTCTCGGCAGCGGACCGGTACGACGCGCTGATGCGCCAGGAGCCGCACGCGCGCTACGGACCGATCGAACTGCCCTAGCACCCCGGCGGACCCGTTCGCTTCCCCGCCACCCACTCCGATCCGCAGACACAGGAGTGCGCGGCCACCGCTCCACGACCAGTCCGCACGACCGCGACGAACGAACAGCACCGAACGGAGGCACGTATGTCCGACGACACACAGCAGACGATCCGGGCCGTCCCGAGCCCGTCGGCCGACAACGTACCGCCCGAGCACCACATGCACCTGCTCGGGCGGTACTACCGCCACGTGGAAGCCGGCCGTAAGACGACCGAAGTGAGAGTGGCCGCCCCGAACAAGCGCGAAATCGAGGTCGGCGACACGGTCGTCTTCCACGACCGGGACACCGGGCGGGAACTCGACGTCATCGTGCATCGGATCACCCCGTACTCCTCCTTCGAGGACCTGCTCCGCTCGGAAGACACCGCTCGCATCGACCCGGGCGGGCCGCCCGGAGAGCTGCTCGCCAACCTCCGCGGCATCTACCCACCGGACGAGGAAGCCCTCGGCGTGCTCGCCCTTGCCTTCGACCACCGCCCCGCCCGGCCCGGCCGCCCCATGCCGATGACAGCCGAGGAGTACGCGCAGACCGTCCCCCACCACACGGTGTACGGCTGCCTGTACATCCGCGACGCGCACGACCGGCCCATCCAGCTCCGCTCGGTCTACGGCTCGAGACTCTGGCAGTTCCCCGGCGGCAACTTGGACGCCCCGGACGAGGACCCGCTGCAGACCGCTCAGCGCGAGGCGGTCGAGGAGACGGGCCTCGCACTCGGTCTGGACGCACCGAAGCTGCTTCTCACGCACTTCATGCACGCCGGTTCACGCCTGCCGTTGAACAAGATCGGGCTCATCTTCGACGGAGGTCGGCTGACCGCCGAGCAGCTCGGCCGGATCCGCCTCGACCCCGCCGAGCACGACATGTGGGCCGTCCACGACCTCGCGACCTGGCAGGAGCTGATGGCACCGCTCGCTTTCGCCCGTCTCGACGCCGTCGAACTCGCAAGGCGCGGTGACGGCCCCACCTTCCTGACCACTCACACCTGAACCTTCACCATCCCTATCAGGAGGCAACCGTGCCCGCCGAGGACACCAACACCCGGGCCTGGCAGATCTACGGCCAGCGCCAAATGGCCCGCGCCTACACACCGCCCGTCCCCGACCGGCTCGGCTGGACGCCCTGGGAAGGGATCGGACCGGGAGCGGATGTCCTCGGCGATGTCGCCGGCCGCCGTGTCCTGGACATCGGCTCCGGGGCTGGACACCACGCCGTCCATCTCGCCCAGGCTCACGGAGCCCGCGTCACCGGCATCGAACTGTCCCCGACCCAGCACGAACGCGCAGTCTCCGCCCACGCGGACGTAGAGGGCGTGGAGTTCGTCCAGGCGGACGTGACCGAGTACCTGGCCGGAGCCGAGCCGTTCGACGCCGCGTACGCGATCGGGACGCTCTCCTTTATTGATCCGCACAGCTCGCTGCCGGCACTGCGCGACGGCCTGCGTCCCGGCGCACCTCTGATCCTCTCGCTCCTGCACACCGACCTGCACGGCCGCGGTCCGTCCACGGAAGTGGCACCGCGCGAGCAGATGATCCTGCTGCGCGACGACCCGCCCCTGCCGACGCAGATGTGGGTCCTGGCACCGCAGCTGTGGGAGGACCTGCTCACCGAATACGGCTTCCGAGTCGAGGCCATCGAGCTGTTCCCGCACCCCGACGAGAGCGCCTCGGTCATCCAGCAGCTCATCCGCGCCCGGCGCCTTCCCAAGCGGCCCGCGCGAGTCTCCAGCCGACCCCGCAGCACCCGAGCGCCGGCCGCCCACGCGGCCGTCGGCGTCGGCGCGATCCTGCTCAGCGAACGGGGCATCCTGCTGGGCCGGCACAACCGCGGAACACTCGAACTGCCCGGCGGCAGCGTAGAGGCCGGCGAAACCTTCGAAGACGCGGTCATCCGCGAGCTCGCCGAGGAATCCGGTCTGGTCGCTCGGCGCGGCGACGTGAGACTCCTGGGCACGCTTGTCGACCACGTCGAAGGTGGCCTGCGGATCACCGTCGGCGCGCTCGTCCACGCCTGGCAAGGACAACCGGCTACGCAGCCGGAGGAGAGCGTCGGCGACTGGGCGTGGTATCCGCTCGACCAGCTCCCCGACGGCCTGTTCGTCTGCAGCGCCCAGATCCTCACCTCCTGGCGGCCCAGCCTGCCCATCGACCACCCGCCGGTGCACTTCACCACCTTCGCCCCAGCGGAGTAGTCGGTGCACTAGCACAACGGTCGACACCGATGATCTGCCGCGACACGAGGTAGGTGCCGCGCTCCTGTAGCAACACACACCACTCAAGATCAAGTTGGAGTCCTCCATGCCACATCTCTCCATGCGCCGGCCCATATCCTCGGACGGCGCCGTCGGCACCGGCCGATTGCATGATCTGGAGCAGACCGCCCTGCGCCACAAAGTCCCCGTCGAGGACGTGCTGCTGATCGCCGTCAACCTGTACGGGATCACTTCGGCCCAGGACCGTCACCGGGCCAGGGTCAACCTCCGCCTCGTGCGCCGCCCCGACGTTGCCTGGCAGATCATCGTTCCGCTGAACCAGCCGGCCAGCCCGTTCCGGCTCCGGGGTGACGAGCTGTCGCTGAACGGCGAGGAATACAAGGTGGGCGTAGTGGCTCCACCTGTCACCCGGATTCCACCACTCCTTTTGGGAATTCTTGGAAAAATGACCAGGGATATCGACATGGGTGACGTGTGGAAAAAATACTTCAATAAGCCGGACCAGCTTTCGGAAGGCCAATGGGATGAGCTTGTGGATGCGTGCGTTGAGTCTCAAGGGCTCAGCGAGGCTGGTTGCAGAAAACTTCCCGTCTTCGTTGTTGACGGAAAGCGAACCCCCAAGATAGCCATTAATGACAAGTCCGCTATCGATAGCGGCCACCCCTTCTACTTGCACTACTTGGCAAGTTCGAAGGGGGGTTCCCAGAATCGCGAGTTCGCTGGGTGCGGAGCGGCGTGGGGAGGGCCACAGAGTTGCGACGAGTACCCTTTTGCCAGTACACAGGAAGGGGGCATCGGCGCACAGACCATGCCAGTTCCATTCAAACCTGAGCAAATCATACAAAGAAACGACCTTGGACGCTTTTATGCATCCAATAAGATGGGCAAAGGTGATCCGTTCCTCGTCACGGTAATCAACGTTAAAGTCAAGTACGGGATTTACTCGGCAGGATAAAATGGGGACGATCGTGAGTAAGTGTGCATTCCGGGATACGATCCCAACAGGATTGGTTGTGTTCCGCGACTTCGGTACAGCCGATTATCCGATGGTGGAGACCGGCCTGGAGGATTTCCTCTTCCTCCCCGGATGTCTAGTCGTAATGGGGGACTCGGATAATGACATTCGGGTCGAAGTGCACGTAGGAAGCGATAAAATTTCGGGTGCACGGCGAGTGTTTGAAGGAGTTATGACCATTCACTCTGGCGTACTCAGCATCTCAGACCCGGAGAGTCCTAGCGTAGAGTCACTTCATCTTCCGCGATCCGGAAATTGGAATGTTCAAGTTTATCTCCGGAGCAGGCCAGAGATGGATGAAATGTATTTCATCTTTGATTCTGGTCAGTGGGAAAGGGAGAAAGAGTAGCTCGATCTGCTTCCTTAGTGGGTCGCCGACACATTCGGCGGCCCACTTCGTTGCTGCTGGACGTGGCAGGGCAGGGTCGAGGGCCCGACCTTTATCTCTGGCGGACGTCAAGTTCCACTGCCCAGGTTGGAAGGCTCTCTTGCGGGACGATTAGAGGGCATCTGATCAACGTTCATGCTGGTGTGACGGGCATGTTGCGAGCGGCTCGGGACCCTCAACGGCGTCGCTACCGGCCGGACTCGATGCCCACAGGCGTGATCATCGAAGACAGGCGAATTTGTTGCGGGACGAGTACGACCCGAAGACGATCGCCCACCGCCTTGACCGCGGTACACGGCTTCTACGCCTTCCACCGGCAATGCGGCCGCGGGCCACTGGTCAACCCGGCACCGGAAGGCCGGGACCGCAGAGCCCAGCTGGCTTCAAGGTCTTCGCCGACGACATCGTGCGGCACTACCAGCAGTTCGAACGAAGATCCTCTCCTGATCCCCGGAATCCCTGCGGAAGCGACGGGCATTTCCTCTCAGGCAGCATGCCCGGGGAACCGCAGGAGGACGACATGCACGGGGACCTCAACGAGCGACAGCAGACCGTGCTCGACTGGGTGGGCCAGGGGTGTCCCGACGGAGTCTGGCCGGACAGCACTTTCAAGGTCAGCGCCCAGGCACTGCAGAGTCGCGGACTCATCAAAATCACCAAACGCCGAGGGCATTGGAGCGCCAACCTCACTGACAAAGGGCGGCAGCATCTCACCGACCGCGGCATCTGCCCCGTCGAGCAGAATGCTGCACCACCCGCACAGCCCAGCCGAAAACCGGCACCACCACGCGCCAAGAGCGCACCCAGGGCCCGTACGAACTACACAGACCAACTCCTCGAAGAACTGGCCGCGAACGACGGCTGCCTCATCAAGCCCATCGAACCCGGCCCACACGCAGTGAATTGGACATCACGGGTGAACACCGCCCGCAAGTCCGGCAAGATCCCGCGCACACAAGAGCTCCACGCATACCGCACCCATCGCGGCTACGAAATCAAACTCGTCGACATCCCCGCATGGCACCTCGCCGAACTCACCCCGCTCCCCGTTCCGGCCAGACTCACCAAACCCCACTCCCTCGTGGCCGCCCTCCAACAACGGCCACAGCCCATGGGGCTCACCAAATCCATCCAAGGCCGAGCCCTGCGCATCATCCAGGCCCTCATCATCGCCACCGGAACACAAGGCCATAAGGCGGCACTCGGAACCACGCAAGGCGCTCCCCCACCCCACCGTCGCCGCAGCGCACCACCGCACTTCACCATCACCGCCCAAGGCGAAAGCGTCGGATTCCTCGTCCTTCAAGAACAGGACCGCAGCGAACACATCCCCACCGACAAGGAACTTGCCGACGCCAAGAAGCACTCATGGATGCGCATCGCCCGCTCGACTACACCCCCTCAAGCCGTACTCGACACACCGCCACCTGCAGAAAGAAGCACCTGACACCCCGTCAGAACGTGCGTCAAACGTGCGTCAGAAGGGCCCAACGTGCGTCGAATATGCGTCAAGATATCGCCCGTAACGCCCACAGCGCACATAACGCACACCCGGCGAAACCGCAGGTCAGGCACCCTTTGCGGCGGGCTCAAGGATCGCGACGCACTCGACATGGTGCGTCATCGGGAAGATGTGGAGGCAAGCCGAACAGAGCAGGATAGACGTCAATGGCCGGTTACCGAAACCGGCGATCGTCCGGATGATTGGCAGTCCACGATACCCCCCTCCTGCTTCCCTCTGAAGCAACCAAACCCGAAAGGCACTGCTGACAAGAATGCCCGACCAGAGCAGCGGATCGCCGCATGATCCATTCAGCCCAGATCGCATACGCGCCACCTGGAGTGGTACCGCGAGTGTCGAAGACGCCGCCCGAGCATTTGGCATGTCGAGGTCGAAGGGCTACGACCTTGTGCGCCGCGGAGAGTTCCCTTGCCGTGTGCTGCCGATCGGCCGCGCAGCACGAGTCGTTACCGCCTCGCTCCTCCGCGTCCTCGAGAGCGGTAAACCCGAGTACAACGAAGCCATCAGCGCGCACACCAACCCAACCTGACCAGCCCCACGAGGAAGCCCCGCCGGAGCAGGCGGCGAGGCTTTTATGGCGCCGTCCATGGCCAGGGCCCAGCGGAGTTTGGTGGCGGTCCAGACGGCGTGCAGCGGCTGATGTCCCAACCGTGGCGGTGCGGGCGCAGTATTTTCGCGTACGGCAACGTCGTTGATGTGACGAGCTGGTCTGTCAAGCCCCGGCCGAGGGCCTGCAACTGACAGGCGAGGCGGACTGCTCCAGCAGCTGACGAAGGGGCTGCTGGAGTCCGCCCTGGAGGGCGAGATCACCGACCATCCCGGCTATGACAAGCACGATCCGGCCGGGAAGAACGGCGGCAACTCCCGCAACGACACCCGCGCGAAGACCGTGCTCACCGACATCGGCCCGGTGGAGATGACCGTGTCGCGTGACGGCGACGGATCCTTCGAGCCGAAGATCGTCAACAAGCGTCTGACCGACGTGGAAGCAGATGGCCATCTCGTCGTCCGCCAAGGGCCTGGCCACCGGCGAGGCCCAGGCCCACCTGGCCGTCCGCGACGGTGTACATCACCGAGCCCGGCGGCCAGACGTACACACTCACCGCCCGACGCCGCGGCGGCCGGCTTGTCGCCAGCCCCACCCCCGGCATCCAGGCAGACGGCAAACTCTGCGCCCGCTACCAGGGCTCCAGCCGTACTGCGTGCGTACAGATTGTTGACCGCAGCTGTTGACCAGCACGATCCCCCACAGACATCGAAAGCCCGGGACCGGCGGTCACTGCCCCGGGGTGCCGGAGCCACCGGATTCCGGCACCCCGGGCCAGGCAGGGCTACGGGGCAGGGGTGTACGACACAACGCTGTCTTCGCAAGGGCCCTCGGCGAGTACCTTCAGCGCGTCCAATTCCGTGGTGTCGGCGGCCAGCTGCCAGCGGAGCTTGGTGGCCACCCACTCCCCCACGTACCGGCAGTGCGCCTCCGGGGCCGGCGGGAGCCACTGGGCGGGGTCCTGGTCGGCCTTCTGACGGTTCGTACGAGCCGTCACCGCGACCAGCGACACCGCCGCGCCCTGATCGTTCGCGTACGCCTCACGCCGGGCCGCCGACCAGGCAGAAGCACCTGAGTCCCAAGCCTCAGCGAGGGGGACCATGTGGTCGATGTCCAGGGCGCCGGGGTCGGTGACCTCCTGGCCGTCGTAGTACGACAGCCAGCTGCCGCCAGTCAGCTTGCACCCAGAGGCCACCGCAGGGGCAACCGTCGCCTCGGCCAGCAACACCTCGTTACGAGTGTTGCACCCATCAGCCAGGTCGCCAGAGTTCCAGTGCTTGAAGGAACTGCGGGTGTAACCGGTGCGGTTCTCGTCTTCAACCGCGACACGGCCGACAGCATCGGCGAGCGTGGTCACCTCTGCGGCCCGCAGACTCTGGGGAGCCTGGACAGCCTGCGCGGGTACGGAGACGACGAGAGGAACGATGGAGAGAGAAAACGCGGTGAAGCCGCGCACAAAGTGCTTGATCACCCCTGTGTTCTACCGGTCCCCCGGCCCCGGTGGGCGCCGACCGGCCGCCTCTCACCCACACGAATGCTAAGCCGCACGTCCGCGACGGTGTACACCAGGCACACCAGTGCCGCCATCGCACGCTGGGACGGACGGAACTTGCAGCGCCGGTCGCCACCTGCCGCAGTCGACCTGGCGCATGCATTCGTGGAGTGGGTCACCACCGCGAGGGCCACGTCCAGCAGAATCTTCCCCGGATCATGCACCGCCTGCGGCTTGCGCCATGGTAGACACCGTCCCGAGCCGCCCCGACACCCGGTTGGCGCTGGGCGCCACCACGCACGGACTCGAGGCTTCTGACTGATTCCCAATGATTCTTGTCAACCCAGTGAGCCGTAAGGTGCGGCCCATGAAATCGTTGATCGCTGCCGTTCGCGAGCAGGACGAAGCTTCCAGTTTCCTCGCCGGTCCGGGTGATTTCGACCTGGACCGAGGCGACCATGTCGAGGAAGTCCACCTCGCCTCGGGCGCCGCGCTGGACGGTTTCGCGGGCGACGGCGCCGGGGGGACGTACTTCTTCTGTGGCGAAGGCGGCGAGGAACGGCCTGTCCTGTATGCCGACTCCGAAGGAGGTTCGGCTCTGGTTGCGATCGGCCTGTCCGAACTCCTGCGGCTGCTGCTGGTCGCCCCGTGGTGGCGAGGCTGTCAAGCGTTCACGGCCGAGGAGAGTCGCGACCTGGCGGACGAGTACCTGGAGGACATACCAGACCTCGTGGCCCGACGAGACCGTGCCGCCGCAGCGCTTGGCGTCGACCTTCCAACTGAGGAAGTCGTCCTATACCGCCTGCGCGAGGTGGCCCTCGGAGTCGGAGAGAACTTCGTCCTCATCCTCACGGCGGAGGGCTACCCCTACGAGCCTCTGTTCAAGACCTGAGACGCGCCGTGGCGGCAGTGCATGCCTTCTCACGCCGACAGGGATCCGGTAGCGAGTTCATGCTGAGGTGGCTGGGCTTTGAAGGTCCGCTGATCACGTATGAGGGCCCACAGGACGTCAAGGCGGCGGCGAGCGAGGGCGAGGATCGCCTGCTTGTGGCTCTTTCCCTCGTTCCTCTCGCGGTCGTAGAAGATCTTCGAGGTGGGGCAGAAACGGGCGGCGATCTGAGCGGAGAGGTAGAAGACGCGTAGGAGTCGGCGATGGTACCGGTGCGGTCGGCGCATGTTGCCGCTGATGCGACCGGAGTCCCGTGGGACCGGTGCGAGTCCGGCGACGCCGGCGAGGCGTCCTGCACTGCCGAAGGCGTCCATGTCCCCGCCGGTGCAGGCGATGAACTCCGCCCCCAGCAACGGGCCCATGCCAGGCATGCTGAGGATCACCTCCGCATGCCGGTGCTCTCGGAAACGGGCCGCGATCCGTGCGTCGATGTCGGCGATCTCTTCGTCCACTGCCAGGACCGTCCGGGCCAGGGTGTTCACCACGGCGGCGGCTGTGCTCTCTCCGGCCACGGCGGTCTGCTGGGCTTGCGCCGCGGCGACGGCAGCATCGGCCATGGCCTGGGCGCCACGGACTTTGCGGTTCTTCAGCCAGGTCGTGAGCCGGCTCGGGCCCACCCGGCGCAGACCGGCCGGGGTCTGGTAGCCGGTCAGGAGGATGAGTGCGGCTTTGGAGGCGGCGTAGTCGAAGGTCCGCTCCAGGGCCGGGAAGTACTCCAGCAGCTGTGCCCGCATTCGGTTGATGGCGCGGGTGCGGTCGGCGGCGAGGTCGTAGCGGCGGGCGGTGAGGATCTTCAGGTCCACCGCGATCTCGTCCCACTCCTGCAACGGCTGCAGGTCCCGGCGCATCCGTGTCTGATCGGCGATGACGTAGGCGTCCTTCGCGTCGGTCTTGCCGTCGCCGCGGTAGCCACGGGAGGCGTGGTGGACGGTTCGGCCAGGGTTGTAGAGCAGCCGCTGGCCATGGCTGGCCAGGAGAGCGATCAGCAGTGCGCCTCCGCCGGCGTTCAGGTCGACGGCCCAGGTCACCGGGCTTTCCTTAGCCAGTGCGAGGACGTCGCCTATCAGCTCCAGGAGCTCGGGCTCGTTGTTGGGAACCCGGCGTGAGAGCACCTTCGTCCCGTCCGTGTCGATCACCGTGCAGTGATGCGCGGCCTTGCCGGCATCCGTCCCCGCCCAGAGCTCGGGCACTCGAGCCTCCCTCGTCGATCAGTTGACTGGTGCCTGCAGACGACCACGCCGACGTGTCCTTACGAAGCGATCTCTGTTCGCTCATCCCAATGAGTGGCCGTGTCGTCGCGGGGCACTGAGCGGCCAATCAGTCAAAGCCACACCTACGGCATGAGCGCTCAAAGCCACACCCAGGCCCCCGGGTCTCCCGATCGTACGAAGGACCGGAATCAACCCGCCAACAAGGTAAGGAGCCGCCACACCGCGCAGGGCGCGACCGACTAACTATGATGCAAGTCACGAGAGTTACCCCTTTTAGCCTCGCCTTCCAGTCACTCCGTTTGCAGGCAAAGGGCACAGGTCGAGGCACCGGGCCCGCTCCGCCGGGGCAACGAACACGCAGCGGAGTCGCCCGAAGGGAAATCTCACGCACCGCAGCCAGAAGATCACTTTCGCAACGTTTGCATTATTCCCATAAGCCCGTGCCCACAGAGCGGATGCGACGGTTCCGGATCAAAATGCAGGCGCGTCCACCCGGCGTGACGCGGCCAGGTCACTGACCAGCGGCTCTGTTGTTCATGCGTCTAAATAGCTCAACTTGCGCCGCAACTGGGCCACCGCCGCGACACAGAGACAGCCATTTTCTGAGTTGATACGACCAAAATCGATCCGAATTGGATCTCAATGCCAACCTGTTGCAGGCGGGACGCTTTCCCATGTTGGGAAACTTCTCGAAGGAAGTGGAAGCGGTCGTAAAGCAGCCCGTTGCGCAGCTAATCTGTGGAACGACAGCGCGCAGCCGAATGATGGCACGCTGTGCGCAGGTGGCCTCGGGGTACAGCCCGAGGCCACCCGGCAGGCCATCGTCAACCTAGAAAGGTCCAACAGTGACCACGGAAAGCAACCGGGAGCAGCGTTATGTTCCCCCGGTCGTTCCTTCGGGGATTATCCCTGCCTCAGAGGCTCTCAAACCCCGCAGCGCGGATCTGTATGAGATGCGTATTTGTGCCAGCCTTCTCGTCGTGCTCCTGATCATCCTGCTGGGGATCGTCGTGTTCCCGACGGTGTGGCCGGGCTGGGACCAACTGCCCGTCGTCTGGCCGTTCCTCTGCCCGCCCGTCCTATCCCTGGTCGGTCTCCTGGTCGCGTTGTCGAAGCGCAGCTACCTGCGTTACTCGCGCGTACGCCAGGTCTGATCTCCAGCACCGTGGGGGCCGCCGGGCGGCGGTCCCCACGGATCACTCCCTGCCGTCTGCATGCCCGTGCCTTGGGTGTGCTGGGGCAGGGTGAAGGGATGCAGTGATGTCTGACGCTTCAGGCGGGGCCCGTTGCGGTTGTGGGTGCGGGAAGAGCATCGATCGGCGTTCGGGTGGCGGGCGCCCGCGTGACTATTTTGACGAAGGCCATCGCGGCCGCGCGCAACGGAAGCGGGACCACGAACTGCGGGCTGCAGTGCCCGGGTTCTCTCACCTCTACATCGCGGCAGAACTCCGCCTTCAAGCAGATGAGTTGGTCACGGCGTGCTTCAGCGACGTTCCCCTTGGCCGGGTTCTGGAGCTGGCGGCCAGGATTGTGGACGATGCCGAGTGCGTTGCTGCGGCAGCAGTGGTCGAGGAGCGTTCCGCTGGTCGGACATGGTCCGAGATCGGCGTGGCAGCCGGGATAAGCGAAGGACAGGCAAGAGCGCGCTGGGGCGGTGTCCGTTCCGCTCAGCGGCTGTCCGCCCGGGGGCCAGCACCTCGGGCTCACTGGCCGGATGGTGCCCATCCGGAAGATTCGCGAAGGATTCCTCGCGATGCCCAGCGTGGGAAACGCGCCTCAGCTGCATTGGGGCGGGCCCTTCGTGCGCTGCGGGAGCATTCAAAGGTTGGCTTCGACGACCTCGCAGCCGAGGCCGGCATGCCGATCCTCGCGGTGCGCTGGTTGCTGGAGGGGAGGGTGATGGTCCCGTGGACCACCCTCTTCACGCTCGTTCACCTCTTGGGCGGGCACCCCGCAGACCTGCGCCTGCTGTGGGAATCAGCGTCAACGTCCCTGTCCCGCCCATCCCATCCGACACAGCTCGCCAACCACCCTGCCGTAGGACTGGGCGCCCGGCTTGCCGCCGGCCGGCCCGCGGCAGGGTCCATATGTCTCCCCCGGCTCAGCGAGGCAGAGGCGAAGGCCGTTCTCGACGGACGGCACATACCTGAATGGAGTGAGCTGTGCGAGGTGCTGCTGTGGCTGAATACCGATCCGGAGCCCTTCAAAGCTCTCTGGGAAGCTCACCGAGCGTTGCAGGGACGAGAGCTCACGTGATCCCTACGGGCCTATGGCCGCCGGGGCGTGCCAGCGACCGTATGCCGGTCGCCTTCTGCCTGGAATACGCCGCCTTCCGCGAACTCCATCTCGACTGGTACCTGCGCTACGCCTACGTGCGGACAGGCGAGTGGACGCGGGCGACCCACTGTGTGGAGGCGGCCTTCGACGCCCTTAGCGCGGGTTGGGCGACGGTTCTGCGCAGCGCGTGCCCGGCCGCTCGGGCCTGGGAACTGCTGCGCGACCAGGCCGGTGAGCGAACCACCTGCGCCGAAGGCCACAGCTGGAATATCCATTGCCTGCTTCGGGACGCACAGGCCGACGCGGTCCTGCTCCACCACAGGCTCGACCTCTCCATCAAGTAGACCGCCGGCCTGATGGGGATCGACGATCACGCGGTGCGTGCCCTGCTGCACAGCGCCGAGCGCGCACTTGAGGCATTTCCTCCCTGTGTCGCCCCGCGCCTGCGCACCGCCCGGAGCACGACTCAGCTCTCTGCGCGCCGGGAAGCGATTCGTACGCCTCGAAATCGATCACAAGGCCCCGTTGACGCCTTTTAGGTGACTGGCGGGTCAGCTGCACAGGCTCCTACGATGGACCTCTTTAGCCGAGAACATCGCCCTTGACCGAGGGATGCAGGGAGTTGGCGCATGGCCTCCGGGGAGAAACCCCAATCTCGTCGCCCCATCGACACGAACACCCCCAGCGTCGCCCGCATGTACGACTACCTCTTAGGAGGCAGCCAGCACTACGAAGTCGACCGTAACGCCACCACCGATCTGCTCAGGATCGCGCCGAGCACTCAGCAACTGGCGCGCAGCAATCGGGACTTCCTGCGCAGGGTGGTCCGAGTCCTCGCCCAGGACATGAACATCCGGCAGTTCCTCGACCACGGCTCGGGACTGCCCACCCTGGACAACGTCCACGAAGTCGTCCAGCGCATCACCCCGGACGCCAAGGTCGCCTACGTCGACAACGACCCCATGGTCCTCGCCCACGGCCGCACGCAACTACACGAGAACGACAACGTCATGGTCATCGACCAGGACATGCGTGAGACGGAGAGGATCCGCTCCGCCACCGATGATTTTTTCGACTGGACCCAGCCGGTCGCGGCCCTGTTCGTATCCGTCCTGCACTGCCTTCCCGACACAGACGACGAGCGTGACCCCGCAGCCCTGATAAAGCGTGTAGCGGCCGAACTCCCTGCCGGCAGCTATATGGTCATCTGCCAGCTCGTCAGCGACGACACAGGAGTCAGGGACAGAGTCACCCGCCTCATGGCCGACGCAACCCACAACAGGTGGGGCCGAGTGCGGGAGCGCCACGAGGTCCGCCAGTACTTCGACGGCATGACCATCATCGACCCGCCTGGCCTCGTCGACGTCATCGACTGGCAGCCCGACCATCCAACGCCGCCAAAGCACCTGCGCCCCACCGACTGGGTCGAGTGGGGCGGCGTCGCCAAAATCGAGGCGTAACAAATCTGTTCTCGGATGATTCAGGAGCGGTGCCACCCGACCACACGACGGTTTGGCGTCACCGCTCTTGGGCGGCTCGCTTCGCCCACTCCTGAGCTGCGAGCTCTATCTCCTTGAGGCTTTCGTTGCGTCCCAGTGCGTTGTCACGGGCTTCGGACAGCACCTTGCGGTAGTTGTCCAGCGAGCGCTGCTTCGTCGCGTAGGTCGCGCCCTCGATGTTCTCCAGGTAGGCGAGATCACCTGGGACATGGTCCGGGAACTGGAGATAGGTGATGGCCATCGGCGGAGACACCGCGTCCTTACTGATGATCCGCAAGTTCAACTTCGGCATCCCGGCCGCGGTGAGCAGATGTTCCATCTGCTCACGCATAACGTCGGCGCTGCCTCGCCTTCGCTGCAGAACAGTCTCGTCCAGCACAACAGTGATCCGAGGCAGGTCCTGGCCGAAGATGATCTTCCGTCCCATCCGCAGCGCAACGATGCGTGCGATCTCCGCCTCCGAGACCGGGTTGGCCTCCATCATCCTGATCAGCGCCTCGGCGTAGCGCTCGGTCTGCAGCAAGCCGGGCACCACCTGGTTCTCGAAGATCGTGATCTCCTCAGCACGCCCCTCCATACGGATCAGGCGCTTCAAGAAGCTGGGCGTCACATCGGCGAACCGCTCGTACCACTCCGAGTTCGACGCTTGGGCCAGAAGCTGCTCGATGAGACCCAAATCCTGTCGGGTCAAGCCGTAGAAGGTGGCGAGGTCATACACGTCGCGCGGCTTGGCTGGGCTCTCCCCGCGCTCCAGCCGACTCATCTTCGACGTCGATCCCCGGATGGCCCGCGACGCCGCCTCCAGAGTGAGGCCCCGGCGCTCCCGGTGCCGGCGCAGCTCTTCACCCAGAAGCTGCGCGGCAGGGCGCTCGGCGCCCGCTGACGGCAGAGCAAGAACCGACGACTCAGGATCTGACTGCCAGTGACGAGCGGCGGCCATGTGAACTCCGAACAGTGCTGGGACATTTGTCGCCCCAGAATGCCCGGGCACGTGCCCGCCGCACAATCTATGGCCAACGCGCAACGCTCCGCTCACACATTACGCGGCAAAGTCGTCAAACTCCTCCCGCTTCGCACCGTCGAGAAACGCAGCCAACTCCGCCTTGCTGAACACCAGAGCAGGCCCCTGCGGAAACCGGGAGTTCCGCACAGCCACACTCCCCTCCGGAAGGGAAGCCACTTCGACACAGTTCCCGTTATTGAGGCTCGCCCGGGCCTTCCTCCAGGACACCCCGGAGATCTGGTCCGCCTGCATTCCATTCGCGATCATGGTTACTCCCTCGCCTGCCCGTCACCCGATTCCGCCACACCGGACTAGCGGTTCCCGTATGGGAATACCCTGGTGGCCTTCGTGCAAAATGCTAGCCACGGGAACCCGACGGGGCATGTCCCCGAAAGGGTGCAGTTCAAGGCGGCTTTGCTATCAGTGTTCTAATTCGTATGGCGTAGGAGCACCCGTCCGGCTTCATCGACCTGGACGCACGGACCCGCATCGCGCTGTCGAGCTTCGTGCGCCGGTTCACCTGCGCTCGCGCGGAGAGCACACGAGGTCCTGGCGGCGCCGGTCGGACTCGGTCGGTTACCTCCGCTCGCGCGGAGAGCACGGCCACCCGTCGCCCTCGCTCTTCGCGAAGAACGGTTCACCTCCGCTCGCGCGGAGAGCACTCGTTCATGCCCCCGGGCAGGTCCCAGCCGGACGGTTCACCTCCGCTCGCGCGGAGAGCACAGCCCTTCCGCCTTGAGTGCCGCCTCCACTTCGGTTCACCTCCGCTCGCGCGGAGAGCACGGTCCTGTCGTTGCGGGACCGGTCTGTCCGGTCGGTTCACCTCCGCTCACGCGGAGAGCACTCGCTCGTGCCGTCCGGCGAGGTGCTCGTGCACGGTTCACCTCCGCTCACGCGGAGAGCACTCCTGGACGTCGGCAGCGGTCTGGCACACGAACGGTTCACCTCCGCTCACGCGGAGAGCACCGGATCTCCGCTTCCCTGGGGTGGACGTACGGCGGTTCACCTCCGCTCACGCGGAGAGCACGATCACCGCAGCGTTGATGGGGTGTTGACCGGCGGTTCACCTCCGCTCACGCGGAGAGCACGAGTGGTGATCATCGGATGTGCTCCTGTCGTGCGGTTCACCTCCGCTCACGCGGAGAGCACTCGCTCGTGCCGTCCGGCGAGGTGCTCGTGCACGGTTCACCTCCGCTCACGCGGAGAGCACCTTCGCGAGCTGGTCTTATCTGACCGCTTTGCCGTTTCTTTGCTGGGTGTTGTCGTGCATGCGTCTCGATTCCTTGTCGTCCGCTGCGAGTGTAAGGCTCGCTCTTCGTGTCGGCACGACGTTGAACTACCTGCGGTTGCTGTCAGTGGTGGGTGCTATCTCTGTGCTCATGATGAAGCGTGACGAGGCGGGCACCTCGGAGGACTGTGTTCTGGATGTTCGGCTATGGGGGAAGCAGAGCGGGCTGCCGCGTCCGTATCCGGTGATCTGTCATCTCCTCGACACAGGTGCGGTGTTCCAGGAGTTGTGGGATGCCGTTCTGAGTGACGAGACCAGGGAGGCTGTTGGGGGTGCGCTCGGCCTGAGTGTGGTGGAGGCGCGAACGGTGGTGTCGTTCTGGGCGGGGCTGCATGACATCGGCAAGATCACTCCCCCGTTCCAGGCCCAGGTTCCCGACTGCTATAGGCCAGTTCGCGACGATCCTGCCTACGTCAGCGCCCCGGGAGCCGAAGATGAGAAAGACTTCCGCCATGAGATCGCCTCCCACTGGGCTCTTTACCAACTCTTCGAGGAAGCCGGATATCCGGGGGGCGAGCGCCTGCTTCATAAGTCTGTGAGTCATCAGGTAGCGCAGTTACTGGGCGGCCATCACGGCCTCTTCGGGGAAGTGCTGAAGGCCAAAAAGGCGGCGCGGGCCGGCGACTACAACCCTGGCCTCGGAAAGCACGGCTGGGCTGGTCAACGGCGGGTGCATTTCGAGGAGGTTCGGCGGGCTATGGGTGCGTTCGCGGTTCCTCGATGCGGTTTACCGGCGGGCCTGGCCGTGGTGGTGTCCGGGTTGGTGGTGGTGGCGGACTGGCTGGCGAGTCAGACCTCCACGATCGAGCAGCGGATTCCTGCTCCTGGCTGGTCCGGTACGGCAGCGGAGGTGCATGCCCATTGGCGTGCTGCCGTGAAGGCGGCTCCGGAGCTGGTGCGGGCGGCGCGGCTGGGCCGGGCCCGGTTCTCCACCGGGGAGTTCGGTGAGATGTTCCCGTTCGCTCCCAACAGTCTGCAGCGGGATCTCGCGGAGCATCTGCCGGCCTTGGTCGGGGACCGCGGGCCTGGGCTGGTACTGGTAACGGCGCCGACGGGTGACGGGAAGACGGAGGCCGCCCTGTTCGCGGCTTCGTTGCTGGGCCGGGCAGCAGGTGCCCGGGGGGTGTATTTCGCGCTGCCGACGATGGGGACGGCGGACGCGATGCTGCCCCGGGTGGAGGCGTTCGCCGCAGCTGCGCTGTCCGGCGAGCGGGCTCTGATGCTGCTGCACTCGATGGCGTGGCTGAGTAAGCCGCGCAGTGCGGACAAGGCGGCCATGCCTGATGCTCCGGCCGGGGAGAGGAGCGTGAGTACGGACGCGGGAACGGCGGTGGAAGCGGACGCGTGGTTGTGGGGTCCGAGGCGTGGGCTGCTCGCCCCCCTGGGTGTCGGCACGATCGATCAGGCGCTGAGTGCGGTGCTGCCGTTGCGGTACAACGCGCTGCGGCTGTTCGGGCTGTCGGACAAGGTGTTCGTGGTCGATGAGGCGCACGCGTACGGCCCGTGGATGCATCAGCTCTTGCTGCGGTTACTGGAGTGGCTGGGTGCGATGGGCGCCCCGGTGGTGCTGTTGTCGGCCACGCTTACGGGTCGTTCGGCGGGCTCCCTGGTGGATGCCTACCGGCGTGGTGCCGGGTTCCGCGAGCCTTCGAAGGTGGTTCCGCGGTATCCGGGCTGGCTGTTCGCGAGCGGCGTCTCGGGGGAGGTGTCGGCCGCACGGGGTACGGCGAGCAACCGTGCCCGGACGCTGAAGGTAATCCGTCGCCCGGTGGAATGGGACACCCCGGACCCGGCCGACGCTCCGGTGCGCGCAGGCGGTCGGCGTGCTGCGCTGCGGGAGGTACTGGCACCCGTCGCTGCCCAGGGTGGTACAGCGCTGGTGTGCTGCACCACCGTGGCCGAGGCCCAGCAGACCTACCGGGATGTGTGTGCTGCCTTCCCTGAGCTTGCGGCACGCTCTGGCGGGGTGCGGCTGCTGCACTCCCGCTACCCGGCGGACGTGCGCGCGGCGATCACAGCTCAGTGCGAGAACGCGTACGGGAAGCCGGGCAAAGAGTCCGTTGCGGTGCGTCCGGGGTCGGTTCTGGTGGCGACGCAGGTGGTGGAGCAGTCTCTGGACTTCGACTTCGACCTGGTGGTGAGCGACCTGGCGCCGCTGGCCCAGTTGTTGCAGCGCGCCGGGCGCGGGCGTCGGCACCAGCGGGGACCTCTCGGCCGGCCGAGGTGGGCGGCTGCGGAGGACGAACCGGAACTGGTGGTCCTTGATCCTCTGGCCACGCTCGATGGTTCCGTTCCCCGCTCGTGGGGGACGGTCTACGACGCGGGGCTGCTCGTACGCACGTCACAGATTATGGACAGGTACGCCCCGGGCGGCATCGCGGTGCCTGGTGACGTGCAGCGGCTGGTCGACGAGGTGTACGAGGAAGAGTTCGTCGACCGGCTGAAGGGTGCTGCCCGTGAGGAGCTGGCGCGGCTGGACGAGGAGCGGCTGGCGGGTGAGGCGGCGGAGCGGCATTTGGCGACCTGGACGAGCGTCTGCGCTCCGGCGGACGTAAAGGGCGATCTCAGCAAGCTGTCGGCTCGGGATGCGGGGGTGACCGAGGACTTGCTGACGACGCGTCTGGGTGCCGACACCGGTCGTGTGCTCTGCCTCTATGTGCAGGCCGACGGGGCGGCGACGCTTGATCCGGAGGGCAGGGTCCTGACCCCTGCCGGAGGGCGGCACGGCCTCCGAGCGGCGGAGCTGGCCGATGTCGCGCGGCGAGTGGCGCCCGTGCCGGGGCGGTGGCTGCGCGGGGCTGAACCTGGGGTGACGGTGCCGGAGACGTGGGGGACGCATCCCTGGCTCCGCGACCTCGTTGTGCTGCGCATGAGCCCGCTAGAGGACGGGAGTTGGGCAGGTACCCATGGGCGTTTCACGGTTTCCATATCAGAGGTCGGCCTCGAAGCACAGTGATCTTCACGTTTTGATCACTTACCCATCATATTTTCGCTACGTTTCATGTGCGGCCTTCCGCGACCCAGATGGCACGCGGTCGCCGTCCCAGCGGCGCGGCGAGGGCCGCCCGCTTTGTTTCCGGCTTCCAGCGCTGTCTGCATGACGACAGGACATCTCCATGCCAACCGGTACGTACAACCTGATCGACCAACCGTGTGTCCCTGTGCGCTGGAAACCCGGCAGCACAACATCCGGTGACGATGCGCTCCCCGATCTGGTGGGGCTGCGTGAACTGATGGTGCGCAGCCACGACATCGAGTCACTGGCCGTCGCTGACGCGCCCGCGCATGCAGCCTTGCTCCGCGTCCTGTACGCGCTCACGGCCACGGTGGCCGACCTGACCGATCAGGGCAGCGAAGGCGACTGGGACGAACGCCGCCTGGACGTTCTGGACACTGGCCAGTTCCTGCCCGGCAGGGTCGACGCGTATTTCGAGCAATACAGGGAGCGGTTCTTCCTGTTCGCGCCGGGCGGCCGTCCGTGGATGCAGGACCCCCGGTTGGCGAAGCAGTGCGACGCGGCGAACACCGCCGGTGTCAACAAGCTCATTGTCACCCGCCCCTCGGGCAACAACCACTCCTGGTTCAGGCACGACACAGACACCGCCCCCGAGCTGCCCTCTGCCCCCGAAGCCTTCCTCAGCCTGCTGGTATGGCACTACTACGGACCCTCGGGCCGGTGCTCGTCCCGTGAGGTGAACGGGGTGAAGACCGCGAGCGCCACCGCAGGCCCCCTGCGGACGGCCCTGTCCTATCACCCCGAGGGCGACTCCCTCTTCGAGACGCTGCTGGCCGGCCTCGTACCGCCGGAGGACAGCGTGAACGGCCAAGAGGACTTGTGCCCGTGGGAACAGGAGGATCTGCCGGACCCCGACCACCCGCCCCGGCAAGCGATGGGGCCGCGCTCGCGGCACACCGGACGCTCGCAGCACGCGCTGCTCCTGCTGCCCGACGAGACCAGCACCCATGTGCGGGATGCGTTCATCACCTGGGCGTACCGGGGTGAGCGGATGCCGCGGGAAGACGACTACCTGATCTGGCAGACCAGCCAGCAGGGCAACCGCTACCCGCGTCCCGCTGATGCCGGCCGTGCCCTGTGGCGTGACCTGGACGCCCTGCTGTTGCAGCACCCGCCGGCGGGCAGCGCCCACCCGCAGCAGCCCCGTGTCTTTCGCACGGCGGACCAGGTCTCGGAGGACCTGCGGGTGCGGGCGCTCGGCTTCGACCAGGAGGGGCAGGCCAAGGACACCCAGTTCATCGACGCCAGCACCCCGGCCGTCCTAGGCTACGCCGAGGACAACGACCCGCGCACCGTCCCCGCAGTCGGCCGCCTGCGGCAGTTCGGGGAACTGTACGGACGCCGTCTGGACCGAGCGGTCAAACGCGCCTGGGCCGCCTACGTCAGGGACGCCAAAGCGGACGGGGCAGCCTGGGCGGCGGAGGCCGGAGCCCGCTACTGGCCCCGCGCCGAGGCGGAGTTCTGGGCCCGGTTCCGTCTCCTGGACCGCACCGGTGACGTGGACGACGGCGGCTTCGACCCGGCAGCAACCCGCCGGGCCTTCCTGCGCCTGGCCGAGGAGGCATACGACACGGTCACCGCGCCCGTCACCCGCACACTGCGCGGTGCGAAAGCCGTCTCCCAGGCCCGCATCGACCTCTACGGCGGGACCCCGAAAACCAGGGCAGCCGTACCCGCACCCCGCGCGAAGACCAAGGAGCCCACCGCATGACGACCACTCCCCCGCCAGCTGCTGCGGATACCACCACCCCGCAGGAAGCAGCCGCTACGATCCCGCAGCAGAGCGGCGCCCCGCGGGCGGGCCGCTCACGTGCGTTCACCCACTGGATCGTGCAGGTCAGTGCCGAGGATCCCGGCGCCCGCAGCGCGCTGCGCAGCGGCCTGCGCAAGGATCTCGACTCAGTACGGCGCATGCACCGTCTGGTCGCCCCGTGGCTGCCCGAACAGCGCTCCGAAGATGTCGAGCGGGCCTACTACACGGTCGCCGCGATGATCGCCGCCCAGCCCCGCAGCGCCCTGACCGCATCGCAGGGCGCAGCCGACAGCCCGCACCTGCCTGACGGTCAGGACCCGGCCCCCGCTCCGCGGCGGCGTCGCACCAGTCTCGGCACAGCGTTCGCCACCGCAGTCACCGAAGGGCCGGGCCGGGAGAAGGAGATGCGGGCAGGGACGGCGGAGAGCCGCCTCAACCTCCTCACCCGCCAGAGCGTCAACGGCCTGCACCGGCACCTGCCGGCCTCCGTCGGATACCTGCGCTCGCTCGGCGTGATCATCGACTGGGCGCAGCTCCTGGACGACCTCGCCAACTGGCGCAAGCAGTCCGGGCGGATCTCCCGAACCTGGCTCCAGGACTTCTACCGGGAGCGGGACAGCGACCTGTCCCAGCAGGCAGACAAAGCGGACGAGAAAGAACTGGCAGCCGAGACAGCATCCGGCCCTACCGCCGCCTGACGCCACCCCCTTGATCAACCACCCACGCCTCACACCACACACGCGCTTCGTACGAAGGAGTCACACCACCATGATCATGGCCGCCCGCTTCATCGACATCCACCTCATCCAGAGCGTCCCGTTCGCCAACCTGAACCGGGACGACACCAATTCCGTCAAGACGGTGCAGTACGGCAGCGTGCTCCGCACCCGGGTCAGCAGCCAGTCCTGGAAGCGGGCCGTCCGGGGCGTGTTCGAGGACCGCATCGGCCAGGCGGCGCTGCGCACCCGCCGCATCGGTGAGCGCGTCACCCGCCTCCTTACCGAGGACCGTGGATGGCCGCTCGACCTCGCGGAGCGGGCTGGGGCGCACACGGCAGCGGCCAGCAGCATCAAGTTCGAACTCGCGAAGGACCCCAAGGACTCCAAGCAGTCCATCACCAACAAGGTCCTCACCAACGCTATGGTCTACGTCCCGGAAACCGCGGTAGCCGAACTCGCGAACCTGGCCGAGGAACACCGCGAGGCGCTGCAGGGCGCCAAGGACATCAAGAAGCCCGCCGACAAGAGCATCCTGCCCACCGACAAGGTCGAGGCGGTGCTGCGCTCCCGCAACGGCGTCATCAACCTCTTCGGCCGGATGCTCGCCGAGGTCGACAACGCCGGTGTCGACGGCGCCGTCCAGGTCGCCCACGCCCTCACCACCCACGAGACCGACGTCGAACTCGACTACTTCTCCGCCGTCGACGACGTCACCGCCACCTGGGGCGACCAGACCGGCAGCGGCCACATGGGCCACACCGAGTTCAGCGCCGGCACCTTCTACCGGTACGCCACCATCGACCTGCGCGACCTCGCCCACAACATCGGGGACAACCCCGACGAGCTCCGCGAACTCACCGCCGCCTTCCTCAACGCCTTCATCCTCTCCCTGCCCCAGGCGAAGAAGAACTCCACCGCCCCCCACACCATCCCCGACCTCGCCCACATCTGCGTACGCACCGACCGGCCCCTGTCCTACGCCGCCGCGTTCGAAAGCCCCGTCGCCGCAGCCGGCCAGGGCGGCTACGCAGCCCCCTCCCGCACCACCCTGTCCGAGTACGCCGAGGCCGCCAACCGTCTCCTGGGCACCAGCGGGATCCTCACCTCCGGCTGGGCCGGCATCGACGCCAAGGGCCTCGACGGGCTCGGCACCCGCCACACCGGCTTCGACACCCTCATCGACGCCACCCTCGACAGCGCCCTCACCACCACGCTGCCCGCCGGCGGCAAGGCATGACCACCCCGCACCCGGCCCCCGAGCCGGGCCTCCTGCTCCGCCTGACCGGGCCCCTGCAGTCCTGGGGGCTGCACAGCCACTTCAACGAACGGGACACCGCCGCCTTCCCCACCCGCTCCGGCGTCATCGGCATGCTCGCCTCCGCCCTCGGACGTCACCGCGACCAGCCCATCGACGACCTCACCGCACTGCAGCTGACCGTGCGCACCGACCGGCCCGGCGTACTACTGCGCGACCTGCACACCGTCGGCGGCGGCCTCCCTGGCAAAGCGACCGTCACTACCGCCGAAGGCAAGAAACGCCCCGGTGACACCGGCACGCTCCTCACCCACCGCTACTACCTCGCCGACGCCGCCTTCACCGTCGCTCTCACCACCCCGCAGCCGGCCACCGAAACCCATGCCCTCCTGGACCGCTGCGCTGACGCCCTGCGTAGCCCCCGGTGGTCCCTGCACCTCGGCCGCCGTTCATGCCCGCCCGAAGGCCCCGTACTGATCGGGCAGAGCGACGACGTCCTGCACCACCTCGTCCACCTGCCACTCGCCGCGCAACCGCCCCGGCAACGCACAGCCGAGCACACACCCGTGGAATTCCTGGCAGACCGCCCGATGACCCACCTGCCCGCCCCCGCCCACACCGTCAGCGAAACCAACGAGGACGGCACCAACTCCTCGGGCGAACTCAACGACCAGCCCGTCAACTACCACCCCAGCCGACGCGCCTACCGCGCCCGGCCCCTGTACCGGCGCACCCTCCTCCTGCCCCGCTCCCAGTTCGCCGGACTCGGCACAGCACAGCTCACCGCCCTGGGGCACTACCTCGACACCCGGCTCAACACCACCGAAGGGAGCCGACGATGACGCTCTGGCTCACCCGCATCGTCCCCGACACCCGCTCCCAGGACGCCCGCCGCGACCTCGCAGGCGCTATCGGCATGCACCGCCGCATCATGAGCCTCTTCCCGTCCAACGCCGGCCCCGACCCCCGCGCCCGCTTCGGCATCCTCTTCCGCACCGAAGACACCCCCACCGGCCCGCACCTGCTCCTCCAGTCAACCCACGAACCCGACACCCCACGCCTCCCCACCGGCTACGGCACCGCCCACACCCGCCCCCTCGACGCACTCATCGACGCCATCCGCCCCGGACTCACCATCCGCTACCGGTGCGCCGCCAGTCCCGTCCGCAAACCCGGCGCCACCACCCGCGCCCTCTACAACCTCCCACCCGTCGTCCCACTCACCGGCGCGGCAGCCGACGAATGGTGGCTCCGCCAAGCCGACCAGAGCGGACTCAAACCCCTCACCCACCACTCCCACCCCCTGGACGCCGTCCGCGGCGAACGCCGCCCCGACGGCGCACCAGCCCAGCGCATCCGCCACGCCCGCACCCAGTTCGACGGCACAGCCGCCATCATCGACCCCGACCAGCTCCGCACAGCCGTCCTCAACGGCATCGGACGCGGCAAAGCCTACGGATGCGGCCTCCTCAGCATCGCCCCCGCGAGGCAACCCCAGTGACCCCACGCCCCACAACCCGGCCCCTCACCACCAGCAACGCCCGACGCAAACTCGCCGCACCCACCGTCGCCATGCTCCCCCGCATCGCCGACTCCCTGTCCTTCCTCTACCTCGACATCGTCCGCATCCACCAAGACGACACCGGAGTCTGCGCAGAAGTCACCAGCGAACAACGCGGACCCGAAACCGTCTACCTCCCCACCGCAGCCCTCAGCTGCGTCCTCCTCGGCCCTGGCACCTCCATCACCGCACGCGCACTCACCACCTTCGCCAGAAACGGCACCACCGTCATCACCACCGGATCAGGAGGCGTCCGCTGCTACTCCGCAGCCGTCCCCGAATCCCTCACCACCCTCTGGCTCGAACGCCAGACCCGCGCCTGGGCCAACGACAACCACCGCCTCGCCATCGCCCAGGCCATGTACGAACTCCGCTTCGGAGACGGCACCGCCACCGGAGGAACCAACCTCGACAAACTCCGCGGAATGGAAGGCCAACGCGTCAAAGCTCACTACCAGCTCCTGGCCCGCCAGTACAAGATCGGCCGCTTCCGCCGCGCCTACGACCCCGCCTCCTGGGACAGCCAAGACCCCGTCAACCTCGCCCTGTCCTCGGCCAACACCTGCCTCTACGGCATCGTGCACGCCGCGATCACAGCACTCGGCTGCTCACCCGCTCTCGGCTTCGTCCACAGCGGAAACCAGCAAGCCTTCGTCTACGACATCGCAGACCTCTACAAGGCCGAACTCACCATCCCGCTCGCCTTCTCCCTCCACGCCTCATCCAACCCCGAAGGCGAAGCCCGCCGCTCCTTCCGCCACGAGCTGCGCCTCTTCCAGCTTCTCCCCCGCATCGTCACCGACATCCAGCAGCTCCTCGACCCGAACCACACCTACGAATGCCCCGACCCCGAAGAGCAAATGGTCGACCTGTGGGACCCGGTCTCAGGCTCAGTCCCCGCCGGCGTCAACCACGGACAACAGCAGTGACCCGCCCACCGGAAAGGCACGGTCCATGTCCTCGATGATCGTCATCTCGGCCACCGCCGTCCCTGACCACCTCCGCGGCGCCCTCACCCGCTGGCTCCTCGAAGTCACACCCGAGCTCTACGTCGGCACCGTCTCCGCCAAGGTCCGCGATGAACTCTGGTCAGCTGTCACCGCCTGTGCCAACGACGGCATCGCAGTCCTCGCCCACCCCGCCGACAACGAACAAGGCTTCCAACTACGAACAGCAGGCACTCGCCGCCGAGAACCCATGGACTTTGACGGCCTCACCCTGATCGCCTTCCAGCGAGAAAGTCAAGAAATGGCAAACCTCCTCTAACGTGCCAGGTCAAAGAGGGTCCTCTCCGCGCGAGCGGAGGTGAGCCGGTTTGTAATCGTGTCTGATCATGAGGGGGAGAGTCCTCTCCGCGCGAGCGGAGGTGAGCCGTCCGGCATCCCCCTCGGCAAGAACGCCACGACGTCCTCTCCGCGCGAGCGGAGGTGAGCCGCTGCTCCACTCGTCGTTCCGGTCGGAGCGGGCGTCCTCTCCGCGCGAGCGGAGGTGAGCCGGGACCGGGATCCGCAACACCCGCAAGCACGCCGTCCTCTCCGCGCGAGCGGAGGTGAGCCGGTCATCCACGGCTACGTGCCCCTTGACCTTGAGTCCTCTCCGCGCGAGCGGAGGTGAGCCGTCCAGGCGCTCGACAAGTCACTGGCCTCGATGGTCCTCTCCGCGCGAGCGGAGGTGAGCCGCACGGGTTTGGTCATTCGTTGCCCCTGCTCCCGTCCTCTCCGCGCGAGCGGAGGTGAGCCGCACCAAGGTCGCGGCACCGCTGATGGTCCACGGTCCTCTCCGCGCGAGCGGAGGTGAGCCGTTCCCGGTACTCGACATAGGGAGGCCCGCGGAGTCCTCTCCGCGCGAGCGGAGGTGAGCCGGTGAAGGGCGGTCAGGGGCAGGGTCAGCAGGCGTCCTCTCCGCGCGAGCGGAGGTGAGCCGCCCCAACACCGAACCTGCCGCCCGGCACCGGCGTCCTCTCCGCGCGAGCGGAGGTGAGCCGCGACGACGTCGTGGCAGGCAGCAGGGTCACCAGTCCTCTCCGCGCGAGCGGAGGTGAGCCGGCTGATCCGGCGGCGCTGGGCGCGGTTCAGCTGTCCTCTCCGCGCGAGCGGAGGTGAGCCGGTTCCGCTTCCCGACGGAACTGACGTGCGGGTGTCCTCTCCGCGCGAGCGGAGGTGAGCCGGACGCTGCTGACGCCGAATCACCCACCATGCGGTCCTCTCCGCGCGAGCGGAGGTGAGCCGGTGGAAACGGCGTGGCTGGGTCATGAGGGGTCGTCCTCTCCGCGCGAGCGGAGGTGAGCCGTCCTGGCGCGTGTGGGAACGGTTCTGCGCCGCGTCCTCTCCGCGCGAGCGGAGGTGAGCCGAACAACAAGCCGAAGACGAAGGACCCGGTTGCGTCCTCTCCGCGCGAGCGGAGGTGAGCCGATGAGCGTCACGACGCGGGACCCGGGGGCGGCGTCCTCTCCGCGCGAGCGGAGGTGAGCCGGAGCGAGGCGCATCGGGCGCCGCGATGGCGTAGTCCTCTCCGCGCGAGCGGAGGTGAGCCGTGATGACTCATGAACCCCACCCTGGCTCCGTCGTCCTCTCCGCGCGAGCGGAGGTGAGCCGTTCTCCCTGACCGGCGAGAACAACCTCACCCTGTCCTCTCCGCGCGAGCGGAGGTGAGCCGGAACTCCTTGCCGCCCACCCCCCGACCGAAAGGTCCTCTCCGCGCGAGCGGAGGTGAGCCGGCCATGTTCGGGCTGATGACCGGGGACGCGGCGTCCTCTCCGCGCGAGCGGAGGTGAGCCGTACGCGGCGGAGTGGACCGCCGGGGCGCGCGAGTCCTCTCCGCGCGAGCGGAGGTGAGCCGTACGCGGGCCAGGGGTTCGGGGTCGGCCTCATGTCCTCTCCGCGCGAGCGGAGGTGAGCCGCGATCTGAGAGAGCCCGCCGCCGCCTCCACCTGTCCTCTCCGCGCGAGCGGAGGTGAGCCGGAACTGAACGAAGCGATTGAAAGAGTCGTGGGGTCCTCTCCGCGCGAGCGGAGGTGAGCCGGCCCACCGGGCACCCCTCCCTCGCAGCCAGCCGTCCTCTCCGCGCGAGCGGAGGTGAGCCGAAGATCGGCGAGATCGGCGACGCTTCCAAGGCGTCCTCTCCGCGCGAGCGGAGGTGAGCCGTCGCCGTGGACGAAGGGATTCGACCCGGCGAAGTCCTCTCCGCGCGAGCGGAGGTGAGCCGGTACGTGAGGCGAAGGAGCAGGCGCGGGTCGCGTCCTCTCCGCGCGAGCGGAGGTGAGCCGCGAGAACGACGTCCGCGTCCTCACCGGCATCGGTCCTCTCCGCGCGAGCGGAGGTGAGCCGCTGGAGCCGCGCCTTCTCGCCCAGAACCCGACGTCCTCTCCGCGCGAGCGGAGGTGAGCCGCCGAGACGCTCCTCAACACCGCCCTGGCTGTGGTCCTCTCCGCGCGAGCGGAGGTGAGCCGGAGCTCTCCTACGCCGACGGCAGCGTCACCGAGTCCTCTCCGCGCGAGCGGAGGTGAGCCGAAGGGCGACACCCTCACCACCCTCGCCACCCGGTCCTCTCCGCGCGAGCGGAGGTGAGCCGTTGGCGCCCAAGTACGTGCCCACGGCTGAGGCGTCCTCTCCGCGCGAGCGGAGGTGAGCCGTCCAGCGGCCAGACCCGCCTGTAACGCACAACGTCCTCTCCGCGCGAGCGGAGGTGAGCCGCAGCGCGCCGCAGCCGGTGGGCGTCTCGCGATGTCCTCTCCGCGCGAGCGGAGGTGAGCCGGCGGCCGGGGTGTGAACGGCCACGTTCGCCCGGTCCTCTCCGCGCGAGCGGAGGTGAGCCGAAGAAGGACGCCGCGCTCCTTACCCCGGCCGGGTCCTCTCCGCGCGAGCGGAGGTGAGCCGTCGCCGCGAACACCGCGGCAATCACCACGCTCGTCCTCTCCGCGCGAGCGGAGGTGAGCCGTCGAACCCGTCATCGGCTGCGGCAAGCTCGGCGTCCTCTCCGCGCGAGCGGAGGTGAGCCGCCTTCCTCGTCGCGCCACCGTTCCATCTCCTCGTCCTCTCCGCGCGAGCGGAGGTGAGCCGAGATCCGGGTCAAGGTCAGCCTGAAGAAACCGGTCCTCTCCGCGCGAGCGGAGGTGAGCCGTGCCGGCGCTTCGGGTCCCGGTACGGCGGACGGTCCTCTCCGCGCGAGCGGAGGTGAGCCGGTCTACGCCCAGCTGGAGGCGAGCCGGTGATGGTCCTCTCCGCGCGAGCGGAGGTGAGCCGTCCTCCGGTGTTCTGGGCTCCTTGCTACATCTGTCCTCTCCGCGCGAGCGGAGGTGAGCCGCCGCCTCAGCCCCCTCGGGTCCGGCCGGCACCGTCCTCTCCGCGCGAGCGGAGGTGAGCCGGCCGTAGCGCTCCAGCGCGGCCTGGGTGAGTAGTCCTCTCCGCGCGAGCGGAGGTGAGCCGTCCGGAGGCTGCGGGTGGTGGAAGGGCCTGGTGTCCTCTCCGCGCGAGCGGAGGTGAGCCGCCCTTCGTCCACGGCGACTTCGCCCGGCCGAGGTCCTCTCCGCGCGAGCGGAGGTGAGCCGGCGGGCATACGGTCCCCGCCCGCCGGGCTGCTGTCCTCTCCGCGCGAGCGGAGGTGAGCCGTCCTCGCAGCCCTCCGTGACGAAGCCGACCCCGTCCTCTCCGCGCGAGCGGAGGTTAGCCGTTCCTGCGCCCGGATTTCGCTGACCTGCGCCTGTCCTCTCCGCGCGAGCGGAGGTGAGCCGAGGAGCAGATCCTCACCGTCGGCTGCATCGACGTCCTCTCCGCGCGAGCGGAGGTGAGCCGCTCACATGCGATTCAGCAGCGCGCAGGGGTGTGTCCTCTCCGCGCGAGCGGAGGTGAGCCGTCCCGGCGGCCGATCCGAAGGGAACCGCGCATGTCCTCTCCGCGCGAGCGGAGGTGAGCCGGAGATGGAGAAACGTGTCCGACCGCTACCGCTGTCCTCTCCGCGCGAGCGGAGGTGAGCCGCTCCAGCAGGCATGCGGCCGACCCTGGGTCATGTCCTCTCCGCGCGAGCGGAGGTGAGCCGCCGCGCAAGGAAATCCGGGACCTCCTCGCCCGGTCCTCTCCGCGCGAGCGGAGGTGAGCCGATCGGCAGCCGGATCGGGGAGGTCCTCGACCAGTCCTCTCCGCGCGAGCGGAGGTGAGCCGCTGTAGGTCCGGTTGATGGCGGGCAGCGGGAGGTCCTCTCCGCGCGAGCGGAGGTGAGCCGCCCGGCGACTTCATTCCCGAGTGGGACCAGGAGTCCTCTCCGCGCGAGCGGAGGTGAGCCGGCGATGCTGGTGCTCGGCAGCAACGGCCGGCCGTCCTCTCCGCGCGAGCGGAGGTGAGCCGTTCCAGTTCCGGAAGAACAAGCAGGGGCAGCCGTCCTCTCCGCGCGAGCGGAGGTGAGCCGGTTTGTAATCGTGTCTGATCGCGAGGAGGAGAGTCCTCTCCGCGCGAGCGGAGTGAGCCACCTGGAAGACGCCGAACTCGCGCTCGCGGTACGTCCTCTCCGCGCGAGCGGAGGTGAGCCGGCCTCGGGCACGGTCGACGGGAACGACATCTCGTCCTCTCCGCGCGAGCGGAGGTGAGCCGAGGATGGCGGGGGCCGACCCGCGGCGCGCGTAGTCCTCTCCGCGCGAGCGGAGGTGAGCCGAGGTCCGGCGTGATCTTCAGCGAGGAAGAGGCGTCCTCTCCGCGCGAGCGGAGGTGAGCCGAGTTCGCCGGTCTGGCCGCTGAACTCCGGGCTGTCCTCTCCGCGCGAGCGGAGGTGAGCCGTCGAGGTTGGGGTCGTGCATGCCGACGATCGCGTCCTCTCCGCGCGAGCGGAGGTGAGCCGCCGCAGAGGCCACCGGGGTGCCGAAGACCGTCGTCCTCTCCGCGCGAGCGGAGGTGAGCCGCCGGAGGGCCCCGAGGGCGACGGCTGGCAGGTGTCCTCTCCGCGCGAGCGGAGGTGAGCCAGGGTCGCGATGAGGAGTGCGGCGACCCCGAGGGTCCTCTCCGCGCGAGCGGAGGTGAGCCGTTCGGAATGGGCCTCAACTGGGAGTCCTCTCCGTCCTCTCCGCGCGAGCGGAGGTGAGCCGCGTCGCCTCGATCGTGGCCAGCGACTGAATGGGTCCTCTCCGCGCGAGCGGAGGTGAGCCGATGGCGCGCGAGGAGCTGCGACGCCAGCAGGAGTCCTCTCCGCGCGAGCGGAGGTGAGCCGTCCTGGAACGCTTTGGGGTCGGACAGCCACATGTCCTCTCCGCGCGAGCGGAGGTGAGCCGGACTCCCGCTTGGTCGCCATGGTCAACCGGGAGTCCTCTCCGCGCGAGCGGAGGTGAGCCGCCCATGGTCCGCTGCCAGCGCGTCTTCGTCGGGTCCTCTCCGCGCGAGCGGAGGTGAGCCGTCAGGCGTAAGGCGACCAGCGCCCCCGCGGTAGTCCTCTCCGCGCGAGCGGAGGTGAGCCGGTCGGCCCGGACGGCGGGTCAGGCTGGCTTCCGTCCTCTCCGCGCGAGCGGAGGTGAGCCGGTGAGCGGTCGGGTGAGGAGGAGGACCGGCTGGTCCTCTCCGCGCGAGCGGAGGTGAGCCGCTGCTGGCCGGTGTCACGTGGACGGCTGGTCTGTCCTCTCCGCGCGAGCGGAGGTGAGCCGACATGGCAGCCCGAGGACCAGGGCGGACCGCCGTCCTCTCCGCGCGAGCGGAGGTGAGCCGTGGTCCGCCGAGCCTGACGACGAGCCGCGGCCGTCCTCTCCGCGCGAGCGGAGGTGAGCCGTGTCCGCTCCGCCGTCGACCCGATCAGCTCCGGTCCTCTCCGCGCGAGCGGAGGTGAGCCGAACGCCGAGGCCCTGCAGCGGGTCGTCGACGTGTCCTCTCCGCGCGAGCGGAGGTGAGCCGCGGAGACCGACGCGGCCGTGTCCCTCGTCGGTGTCCTCTCCGCGCGAGCGGAGGTGAGCCGTATGTACCTGTCCTTCTGAGAGAAGTGGGACAGTCCTCTCCGCGCGAGCGGAGGTGAGCCGCAGTTCTCGTTCGCCTACGAGGTGGGCGAGGGGTCCTCTCCGCGCGAGCGGAGGTGAGCCGCCGTCCTTCGTGATCTCTTCAATGAAGGGGCCGTCCTCTCCGCGCGAGCGGAGGTGAGCCGGATGAGAGGGGCGATCGGGCACCTGTGCGGATGTCCTCTCCGCGCGAGCGGAGGTGAGCCAGTCGATTAGCTCCCTGCCCTTCTCGCCGACTATGTCCTCTCCGCGCCAGCGGAGGTGAGCCGCCACAGCGCACCGGCGTTCGCGGCGACGATCGGTCCTCTCCGCGCGAGCGGAGGTGAGCCGGATGAGAGGGGCGAGGTCGTGGGCGCCGCTGGATGGTCCTCTCCGCGCGAGCGGAGGTGAGCCGCTTCTGATGACCCGGACCGGCTGCCGTCAGGTGTCCTCTCCGCGCGAGCGGAGGTGAGCCGGTCATCCGCGACGACATGCAAGAGGAGCTGAAGTCCTCTCCGCGCGAGCGGAGGTGAGCCGGAGACGTTGCGGCACGGCACGATCGCGCTCGCGTCCTCTCCGCGCGAGCGGAGGTGAGCCGGTGCGGCGCCAGTCCACCAGCACGGACACCGGGTCCTCTCCGCGCGAGCGGAGGTGAGCCGTTCACGTTCACGCTGTACTTCCTCCCTCCGCTGTCCTCTCCGCGCGAGCGGAGGTGAGCCGTATAGGACACGAGGGCAGGCCCAGACACCCCGGTCCTCTCCGCGCGAGCGGAGGTGAGCCGTAGGGGCGTGCCTTCCGGTAATCGACGGCCTTGTCCTCTCCGCGCGAGCGGAGGTGAGCCGACGCCGGGGTGGAACGTGGTGCCGTAGCTGTCGTCCTCTCCGCGCGAGCGGAGGTGAGCCGATCCTCGAAGCCCGCCTCTCCCAGGCGCAGACGTCCTCTCCGCGCGAGCGGAGGTGAGCCGGCAGTCGACCACCCACCCGCTCTCGGC
This sequence comes from Streptomyces sp. QL37, assembly GCF_002941025.1. Lineage (NCBI taxonomy): Bacteria > Bacillati > Actinomycetota > Actinomycetes > Kitasatosporales > Streptomycetaceae > Streptomyces > Streptomyces sp. QL37. The sequence goes on from NZ_PTJS01000001.1 coordinate 1,398,161, forward strand.
GGCCGGTCCTCTCCGCGCGAGCGGAGGTGAGCCGCGTGGCGGCTCCACTCAGGCGGGCACGGACCTGTCCTCTCCGCGCGAGCGGAGGTGAGCCGGTGGTGGAGCAGCAGACGTACGGCGACGGCAAGTCCTCTCCGCGCGAGCGGAGGTGAGCCGCAGTACGAACAGATCGGCAACGCCGTGCCGGCGTCCTCTCCGCGCGAGCGGAGGTGAGCCGCCAGCGTCGGCATACGGCACCACCGTCCCGGCGTCCTCTCCGCGCGAGCGGAGGTGAGCCGGTCGTGTCGGCCGATACCGGGCTCACGATCCAGTCCTCTCCGCGCGAGCGGAGGTGAGCCGGGCGGCGGCCAGTGATCGCCGCCCGCCTGCGGGTCCTCTCCGCGCGAGCGGAGGTGAGCCGAAGGTCACCGGCCAGGACAAGCCCACGACCGCGTCCTCTCCGCGCGAGCGGAGGTGAGCCGGGTCGAGTACCGGCCTGGCACAGGTAGGACACGTCCTCTCCGCGCGAGCGGAGGTGAGCCGCGGTCGCCCGCATCCAGGCGGAACCGCAGGCAGTCCTCTCCGCGCGAGCGGAGGTGAGCCGCAGTCGGCCAGTGGCGCTGACGTGCATCAGTCGTCCTCTCCGCGCGAGCGGAGGTGAGCCGTACCGTGTGCAGCAGTTGCTGAAGACAGACAGGTCCTCTCCGCGCGAGCGGAGGTGAGCCGCGCCAGGCCGTCGCCGACCGCCTGGAGGAGATGTCCCTCTCCGCGCGAGCGGAGGTGAGCCGACGGATGAGGCGGCGGCGCAGGCCCGGGAGTCGTCCTCTCCGCGCGAGCGGAGGTGAGCCGGATCTCGCCTGCTACTGCCCGCTTCCCGAGCCGTCCTCTCCGCGCGAGCGGAGGTGAGCCGCGTGGTGGAGCGCACCCGAATCCGCTCCATCGGTCCTCTCCGCGCGAGCGGAGGTGAGCCGTCCATGTCGGCGGGGGCGAGAGTCACCGTGGCGTCCTCTCCGCGCGAGCGGAGGTGAGCCGCATGAGGGCATCTGCCGCGAGCAGCAGCATCGGTCCTCTCCGAGCGAGCGGAGGTGAGCCGCTGCCGTCGGTGCGCAGGAGAAGGGCATGGAGGTCCTCTCCGCGCGAGCGGAGGTGAGCCGGACAACGTGCTAGGCCGTGTATCGAAAGTGGATCTTGAGCAATGAATGATCGCGGTTCATGGCGCGGGGAGATCTCACGGACGAACAGTGGGCAATGTTGGGGCCGTTGTTGCCAAAGGGGACGAAGGCGGGACGGCCGCCCGTCTGGCCCCGACGACAACTGATCAACGGCATACGGTTCCGGGTCCGTACTGGTGTTCCGTGGCGGGACATACCCATCGAGTACGGGCCGTGGGGCCGGATCTACGACCTGTTCCGCCGATGGCAGCGGAACGGCACCTGGCACCAAGTCCTCACCCAGCTCCAGTCCCTGGCCGACGCGAAGGGTGAGATCGTGTGGGACCTGAGCGTCGACTCCACCGTGTGCCGCGCCCATCAGCATGCGGCCGGGGCCAGGAATCAGGGCGACCTGCAGAAGGAACCGCCGGGCGGTAACTTCACCGAACCCCGTGATCATGGACTGGGACGCTCACGCGGCGGGTTCACCACCAAGCTGCACCTGGCCGTCGAGCAGGGGCAGAAGCCCATGTCGATCGTGGTGACGGCTGGGCAGCGAGGGGACTCGCCGCAGTTCGAGCCCGTCCTGGACAAGGTCCGCGTGCCACGCCTCGGCCCCGGCCGGCCGCGCACCCGACCCAATCGAGTGCGCGCCGACAAGGCGTACGCCTCCCGGAAGAACCGCGCCTACCTGCGACGGCGCGGGATCCGCTGCACCATCCCAGACAAGGCCGACCAGTCCCGCAACCGCAAGAAGCGCGGCTCCCGCGGCGGCCGGCCACCGAAGTTCGACCCGGTCGACTACCGTGAGCGCCACGCTGTCGAATGCGGCATCAATCGCCTCAAGAGGCACCGGGCCGTGGCCACGAGGTACGACAAGCTGGCTGTGCGCTACGAGGCGACCGTACTGGTGGCTGCGATCAACGAGTGGCTGTGACCTAACGGCGTTAGGTCAGACTGCGGCGTGCCAGGGCGAGAAACTCCGCTTTGACCGGCTCCAGGCGCTCGGCCAGGTTCCCCTCGTCACGCTCCTGCCAGACCGCTTGATTCAGGGCGCGGGCGTAGGCGGTCGTCGGTGTGTGAAGGCCAGGGGCGCACAGCAACTCGATGCTCTTCTCGGCTATTCGAAGACCGTCCATCGCCGGTCTGGCCGTCACATACCAGTCATCGCCGACCTCCCATCGGGGCGGCCTCGCATGCGCCACGCCCTCAGCCTCCAGCGCGCACCGGATGAACTCCAGCACGGTCCTGATCTGCTCAGCACGTCGCTCCTCCACTCGCGCCGCAGCCCGCCTTTGCCCGTCAGCCCGGTCAGCTGCCCGCTGCGTGGTGCGCTGGGTCAGGTACGTCAACGCACCACCTACAGCCACACCGACTATCGAAATCACTGGGGTCCACAGGTCTCCTGCCACAGCCGACTACTACCAGTGCCTGCCCATCGACCGCTGCCGATTTTGCGAGAAGGCTTGTACCCAGATTCCAAGCCGCTCCAAGACCCACTTCCGATACACGCCCTAAAGCCGACCTTGGCCCCGAGCAGATGCCGCGCCTGCTGACGCGGGCGCGGAAGGCAGGGCTGGACACCTCGTACACGTACATCGTCGGCCTGGACCCGATGGAGGACCTCACGCGCGGGGTGAACGAGCTGGCGGGCGAGGTCACGGCGTTCCCGAACGTCCAGGTCTTCCAGGCACACACAGTGATCATGCAGGGGATGCGGGCGCCGGGCGCGGAGAGCCTGGAGTACTACCTGCAGGCACGTACGGTGATCGAGCGGGCCATGGCGAAGACTGGGCTGCAGCCGGTGGGCTGGGAGTGCTACCGACCGCTGTGGTACTTCACCTACGCGGGAGAGGACCTCGTCGATGGGCCTCGCTGACCCGGCCATCGACCGGGTGAGGGTCGAGCGCCTCGACGAAAACGTGGCGGGCCCGTGGGAGGCCGGCGACAGCCAGTTCGCGGTGGTGGTCGAGTCCGGCGGGGTGGCCGGAGTGTTCGCTCCGGTCGACGAGCTGCCCGCCGCCTTGGTAGCCACCCGGCTCGGGCAGAGCGCTCTGCACCACCCGGTGGTCGACCACGACGGTCTGCTGCGCAGACTCCTGGCCGAACTCGGTCCGCACGCGGCGGGGCTCGGACGCTGGGCGGTCGGGGCGCTGGATTGCGCGGTATGGGACCTGCACGGGCACCTCGCCGGCCTCCCGGTCGCGGCCCTGCTCAGCGACCGTCCCGCACGGCAGGTGCCGGTGTACGCCTCCTGGCTCTCCCTGGACCTGAACGCGGCTTCGGCCGTCGAGTCGGTCAAGGCCGCCGCTGGCCAGGGGGTTCGCCTTCACCAAATGGGCGCTGCGCGAGGCCGAAGCCGACGAACTGGCGCTGCTGGCCGAACGGGCCGCGGAGTGGGCGGGGCAGAGCGTGGCGGTGGACGCCCTGGGCACGTGGGGCCACACACGGTCCAGGGAAGTTGCACGGCGGCTCACACTGGAGGCCGTGCGCTGGGTAGAGGACCCGCTCCCGCGGACCGATCTGGCCGCCTACACACTTCTGCGCAGCCAGACGAAAGGTCTACCGGTCGCGGTGGGCGAGCGGCTGTCCTACCTGGAGGAGGTCGCAGTCCTGCTGAGGCGATGCCGACCGGAGGCGCTTACGTTCGACGCGGTGTGGTGCGGCGGCATCACCGAAGCGCGGGACTGGCTGGGTGTCGCTCACGATGCCGGGGTGCCGGTCCATCTACACGGGCGGGCGTTCCTTCCCGCCGTGCACCTGGCCGCAGCCTTCCCTCACGCGGCGGGCGCGGTGGAGTACCAGGTGGTGTGGGAGCCGCGCCGGCAGCGGACGCTGCGCGGCACGCTCCGGCCGGAGGGCGGGCATGTGGCCCTTCCCGACCGGCCCGGTCTCGGGGTGGAGGTGCCCTGGTAATGCCTCGACACACAGGTGAGTTAGTGGTCCGCGGACGTCTGGAGCGGCGCGAAGGAGCCGTCCTGCTCGTCGTGGACGAGCGGCTGAGCGGACACGACACTGTCCTGTCGACAACTCTCCGCCTCGACCAGCCGGTGCGCCTGCCCGACCTCCCTGTCCGGATCCTCACGTTCGACGACGTCACCGTTCTGGCACCCCTCGTCTCCGTCCTGCCCCAGTCGCAGGACGGCGAGGAGTGGGGCGGTACCCTGCTGATTCCGCACGGCGCCCGCCCGCCGACGATCCCCGACGACCTCGCCCAGGCTGCTGCCGAGGCCGGTGTCGACACCAGCAGCTGGTCGCCGGCCGAAGCCCGGCACTTGCTGACCTTCCTCAGCGAAGCCGGGTCCGGGCCAGTGCGCACCGAGCGGATCGGCCTGATCATCGCGGCTCTGGCGGGTCTGTCGTGAACGCAGGTGGGGTGCGGCTGGTGAGCCTCGATGTCGGATACACCCTGGGCGAGCCGTCAGGGACAACGCTGACACAGCGCCTGGTGGAGCTGTCCCCGCTCCCGGCCCGTGAGGCGAAGCAGGTCGCCCAGCGGATCCTGCACGCCCTGGACCCGCGCTGTGATGCGTCGGGGCCGCAGACGGTGTGCGCCGCTCTGGGTCTCGCGCCGTCTGCCTTCCCCCACGACCACCGCCCGCCTCACTTCACTCTGTGGCCCGGCGCGGTAGTGGCGGTGGCACGGATCGCCCGGATCGTGCCAGTGGTCACCCTGTCGAACGTGAGCCACTGGGACGAGCGGGAGACCGACGTCGCCGCCCTTCTCGCCCCCCACCTCCGGGCCCACCACCCCTCGTGGCAGCTCGGGTTCACCAAGCCCGACCCACGCGCTGTGCAGACTGTTGCCTCGCTGCACGACCGTGATCCCGCGGAGGTGCTGCACGTAGGCGACAGCCTCGACTACGACGTGCGCGGCGCCCTCGCCGCCGGAGCCCAAGCTCTGTGGATCACCCCGCGCCCGCCGTCGGCCGAAGCCCTCCGGCTGCTGGCCGAGCACCCCGGGCGGGTCACGGTCGTACCCGACCTCGCCCGCGCGGTCGGGCACATCGAGCAAACCGTCCTTCCGTCACCCCACACGATCAGGAGCACCACCCCGTGAGCCAGTTCGACACCACCGCCCCGTTCTACGCCGCCTACCGGCCCGGCATCCCGAAGGAGGCCGTCGAGCTGCTCGCGCGGCGGGTGGCCGGCAAGGAGCACCGGGTCCTGCTCGACCTCGGGTCCGGCACCGGACAGGTTCCCCTCGCCCTGGCCGGGACGGTGACGGAGATCGACGTCGTCGAGCAGGACGCGGGCATGCTCGCCGAGGCAGACAAGGCGCTCGCCGGGCTGCCGGTCACCGTCCGCCTGCACAACGCCTCGGCCGAGCAGTTCACCCCGCGCTCCTCCACCCGGGCCGATCTCGTCACGGTCTGCCGCGCGTTCCACTGGATGGACCAGGAACTGGTGTTGTCGCGTCTGGAGGGCATGACCGCGCCGGACGCGACCGTCGCGGTCATGGGCGACGGCAGCCTGTGGACCGCACGCACCGAGTGGACCGACGCCCTGCGGGCCCTGATCCAGGAATACCTGGGCGAGAAGCGTCGAGCCGGAGTGGGCAAGAAGTACGAGGCGCACGACCGGCCATACAGCGAGATCCTCGCCGAGTCCGCCTTCGGCCAGGTCGAGGAGCACACCATCGCCGTCGAGCGGCAGTGGACCACCGACACCGTGATCGGCTACCTGTACTCGACTTCCTTCGCCGCCCGGCCGCTGTTCGGGGAGCGAGTCGAGGACTTCGAGCGCCGTGCCCGAGCTCTGCTCGACGAGCACACCGCCGCAGGCGGGCTGATCGAGCACGCCTCCTTCCAGGTCGTCCTCGGCCGGCGCGGCTAACCCGCTCCTCCCTCTACGCCGGGGCGGCCCACTCCCCACCCCGGCTCTATATCCCGTCCCTCCGGAAGGAGAACCACCATGCCCCGACCTCAGACGTGGAGCGACGACGAGCGGCGCCGGTTCCTCGACGACGGCGTCCTCGTACGCCGTGGCCTGATCCACGGCGAAGTCCTGTCCCGGGCCCGTGACCTCGTCAGCGACTGGTTAGCCGAGGCGTACGACCCCGCGCGGCTCACCGCCTACACCGAACGCAGCTTCGCCCCCGAGCTGGAGAAGCACCCCGACCTCCTCGCCGTCTACCAGCGCAGTGGCCTGGCGGAGCTGGCCGGAGATCTTCTGCGGCCTGCGAGGACCGCTCCGGTCACCCGGGCGCAGATCCAGATCCGGCTGCCCCACGGCGCGCAGCAGCCGGTGAAGCGGATGCACGTCGACGGCGTCTCCTGCCCTCACCTGGAACCCCGCGACCTGCGTACGTTCACCTTCATCGTCGGCGTCGTCCTGGACGGCAGCGCCACTGCGGGCGCCGGCGCTCTGCATTACGTGGCCGGCGGGCACCACCGGATGGCCCGGTATTTCGCCACGGACTGGGCCCTGGGGCAGCCGGCTCAGACGCCCGACGACGTCGACGTCCAGGACGGCACCGCCTTCACCGCTGAGCCCGGCGACGTGGTCGTGATGCACCACCTCGTTCCGCACCGGGTCGGCATGAACACCAGCAGCGACCCGAGGGTGATGGTGTACTTCCGCGTCCACCACGCCGAGCACCCCGACCTCGCCCTACGTGCCCTGTCGGACCCGTGGCTGGAATACCCGGCGCTCGCCGCCCTCGCCCACCCCGGCAACGCGTGAGAAAGGGAGAGCACCGTGGATGTCCTCACCCTCGCCCAGCTCCCCGACGCGGCCCGGATGGTGGCCGCCGGGCAGATGGTCGCCGTGCCCACCCCCCGCTGGTACATGCTGTGTGCCCGCGCCGCCGACCCCGCCGCCATCAACGCGGTCTTCCGCGCCAAGCAGCGCCCCACCGCCAAGCCCCTGCTGCTCCTGCTCGACTCCCCGGCCACGGCCGAGGCCCTGTTCGTCCTGAGCGGCGACGCCCGCCTGCTGGCCGACGGCCTGTGGCCGGGGGACCTGGCGCTGCGTCTGCCGTGGAGGCCGAGCACCGAGACCGTCACCGCGGTCGGGTCCCCGGCGCTCGTCGGATGCCCCGACGGGATCCTGGGCCGACTCGTCACCCTGGCCGGTGAACCGCTGGCCGCCGCCGTGTGCAGCATCTCCACTCCCGCCGCCGGCGAGAAGGACCACCCGGCGCTCACCGCCGGCCAGGTCGCCGCCTTCGAGCGGACCACGGGGGCCAGGATCGCCGCGGTCGTCGACGGCGGGATCTGCCCGCAGGGCCGGCACATGACCATCGTCGACTGCCCCGCAGGCGCCGCAGCCCGCCTCCAACGTGAGGGCACCGTCCACGCCCGCGCCGTCGAAGCCGCTCTCGCCCCGCCAGGAGGACCACATGTGGGCTGACCTCGCCCGCCGCACGAACCGTCTGGTGCCCGACGTCTCGGTGGCCGCCGTCGCCGACGCGCTCGACTACCTCTGTCTCGCCCAGCTCTACCTGCGCGACGACCCGCTCCTGGCCCGGCCCCTGACCCCGGCCGACGTCAAGACGCAACCGGCCGGCCACTGGGGGTGTGCCCACCCGTCAACCGGATGCTCGCCGCCCTGGGCCCGCTCCAGGCGGCCGTCCCCGACGGCTACGAGCTGCACGTCCTGCATGGCGCCGGGCACGCCGGGCCCTCCGCCCTCGCCCACGCCTACCTCACCGGACGACTCGGCCGCGCCCACCCCCGCCTGCGCCTGGGCGAGGCCGGGCTGCGCGAACTCGTCGCGGGCTTCCCCCGGGCCGATATCGGCGGGGAGATCACCCCGATGATCCCCGGCCACCTGCACACCGGAGGCCAGCTCGGTCCCGCCCTTGCGATCGGACAGGGCACCGTCCTCGACGCACCCCACCGGCTGTCCGTGGTCCTGATCGGCGACGGAGAGTGCGAGACCGGGACGACCGCCGCCTCCTGGCTCGCCACCCGCGCGCTGCACGGTACGGGCGACCACGGCACCGTCCTGCCCGTCGTCCTGCTCAACGGGCTGCGCATGGGCGGCCGGAGCGTGCTGTCCACCCTGAGCCGCGCCGAACTCACCGCCTATTTCACCGGCCTCGGCCATCGGCCCGTCTACAGCGACGGGCTCGGCATCGGCCAGCTCCGCCAGACGGTGGACGAAGCGCTCGGCGCCGCACAGCCCCTGGGCATTCCGGGACCGTCGAGCGTCCTGATCCTCACCCTGGACAAGGGCCACGGCGCCCCCACCCACCTCGCCGACACCCCGACAATCCACAAGACACCGCTACGCAACCCGGCCGGTGTACCCGCCGAGTTCGACGCGCTCGCCGAGTGGCTGGCCTCCTACCAGCCCGCCCAGCTCCTCACCTCCAGCGGCCGGCCCCGGCCGCACCTGCTGCCCGCGCTCCCGCTGCCCCGGCCCGATCCCGACGGCCTGCCGGCGCCGCGCGGCTGCGTCGCCGCCTCCACCCAGGTCGCCGCCCACGCCGCCGGCCGCCCGTTCGCACAGGTGGTCCCCGAGGTCCTGCGGGCCCGCGCCGAGCAGGGGCCGTTCCGCGTGTTCAGCCCCGACGAGCTGGCCTCCAACCGCCTCGACCTCACCGACGAGCACGGGCGCCCGGTGCCGTGGGCGGTGGAAGTGCTCAGCGAGGAGCTGTGCCACGCCTGGGCCCAGGGTTACACGGAGACCGGCCGACACGCCCTCGTCGCCACCTACGAGGCATTCGCGCCGATCACCCTCAGCCTCATCCAGCAGCAGCTCAAGCACCGGTCCGTGCGCCGTCACGCCGGGCTCGCCCCGCTGCCCAGCCTGGTCTACCTGCTGACCAGCCTGGGCTGGCACAACACCCTCACCCACCAAAACCCCAGCCTCACCTCAGCCCTACTGGCCGGCGGCGACCCCGCGCTCCACGTCCTCACCCCCGCCGACCCCGCGCGCACCGCCGCTGCCCTCACCTTCGCCCTTCGCAAGCTCGACCGGTGCACGATCGCCGTCGCCGGCAAGCACACGGCCGTCCACCACCCGTTGGAGACCCTCGACGAGGAACTGCGGCACGGCATCGCGATCTGGCCCCACCTGACCCACCCCGGCCCCGGCGAGCCACACCTGATCCTCGCCTCCGCCGGTGACCTGCCCGCCGAGGCCCTGACCACCCTCGCCCGGCGGCTGCGCGCCGAACGCCCCGGCCTGCGCGTGCGGTACGTCCACGTCCACGACCTCACGGTCCTCGCCGAGGACGGCACCCGCCCCCTCGCCCTCGCCCCGGAGGCGTTCGCCCGCCATTTCGGCACCCGGGCACCGGTCGTCCTGGCCACCAACGGACACCCCGCCGACGTCCACGCCCTGCTCGGACGCCACCACCCCGGGCCCCGGCTCACCGTTCTCGGCTATCGCGACCCCGGGCGCCCCGTCTCCCAGACGCACCTCCGACAGTTCTGCGGCCTCGACGACCCCGGCCTGTGGCAACTCGCCACCACCCTCACCGACGCTCCGAAGGAGATACCGGCATGAGCACCCCGCCCCCACCCTTCGCCCCCGACGCCGGCACCATCGACGCCTTCGAACGCGACGGGTACGCGGTCATCCGCAACGCGATCACCCCGGCCCTGCGCGACCGGCTCCTGACCGCCGCCGAGAAGCTGCTGGGCAGCGACATCACGCAGGGCCGCGACCGAGGAGGCGACGGCAAGGACGGCTTCCGCGGATGCCTCAACCTCGACCCTGCCTTCCTCCCGCTCCTCGCCAACCCAGCCGTCCTGCCCACCGTCGTCCAGCTCCTCAGCCCGAACATCCACCTGCTCTCCGCCCACCTCATCGCCCTGCCCAGCGGCCCGCCCCGCACCATCCGCATCCCCGGCCGCCACGGCTGGCACCGCGACATGTACGGCGTCACCGCCGACCTCGGCTTCCCCCACACCCCCCGGATGGCGATCAAGGCCGCCCACTACCTCACCCCCGTTACCCCCGACTGCGGGCTGACCATGTTCCTCCCCGGCAGCCACCGCCTCCCCGAAGAGCCCGTCGTCCCCGCCGGCGCCATTGACCCGCCCGGCGCCGTCACCCCCCACATCAGCGTCACCGGAACCGACGCAGTCCTCTTCGAGAACCGGACCTGGCACACCGGAGGTATCAACCTCTCCGGCAACCCCCGCATCGCCCTCATGCTCCAGTACGGCTACCGCTGGCTCCACCCCGTCGACGACCCCGCCACCGACCTCCGGAAAGACCCCGCGCTCACCCCGAGCGAACAGCAGCTCCTGGGCCTGCCCGACCGTCACCCGGACGGATCCCTCGCCAAGGGCAGCGGAGCCGCTCCCATCCGCTCCTGGTGGGAGAGCGGCCCATGGGCTTCAACGTCGGCCCAGATGCGTTGGTACGGGCTTCTGGCTAGAGGTTCCGCGCCGTCACACTCGGGGGTGAGACGGCCAAGCTGTTGGGAGGGCGAAACCGCGCGGCGGAGCCTCCATGCCCGCCTGATGGAAAAGGCGCGGAAGGTCATCTTCGTGCTGACGCACCCGTCCTGGGGGACGTTGTCCAGCCCGGACCCTGTGGAGGCCCGTACCCTCCTGAAGACCGCCGCGAAGCGATTAGCCCCAGCCGTAGCCATGCCTGGCAACACCCCGCACTCCGGCACCATCGGTGACCTGGAGAAATAGACGAGCCGCGTGAGGTTCACCCGGCCACCCGACTGCGAGCTGAGCCGACGGCGCCGAACCGGGCCCGCCACGGGCTACTACGCCGCCATGTACGAATGCGCACGCCCACCCCGCCATTCCACCCACTCCGGCCGGTCCAGCAGCTCCACCCCGTCCGGCAGCCCTGCCCGGCGCAGGAACTCCACGACGTCCTGGTCCTCATAGGCCAGCCCGGCGATCTGGCCACGGATCGTAACCCGACGCCCACCCGTGGGAGAGAGGCGGTGAATGACTATCGGCGCGCTCATCTCTCCAGGGTGCGACTCATCGCCGGTCACGGCATGTTCGCTGTGCCGGTGCGGCACACCCGGCCTCATTGGCGCAGCTGTAAGGGCGCACCTAGGACTGCCCCGCCCTTTCGCCTGGCTCCTTTCATGAGACCCATGCCGCGCATCGGATGCACGCCATGATGCTCGACCTAGCGCTCTTGCCCGGCAAAGCCCCTCCCGGCCAGCGAAGTTGCCCTTCCACCCCTTTATCGGCACGGCGGCTGCGACATCGATCAGCCCTACCGAGAAAACGGATGCTCCGGGAAACGGAGCTAGACGTTCATCTAGGTGAGGCAGGAGTAACGAGGTATATCCAACCGTTGACTGGGCGCCCCACCAGAAAGGCACTAAGCGAGCGTCCAGTACATTATGTGAACATGGAGAGAATGCGACGAGCCCGCGTCGGGGAAATAGCCGAAAGACTGTACCAGCGGCCGACGACAGCTGACTACCGGGGGGCCCCCATCCCCGTGGAGGAGGCGCTCACGCAATCACTGCCGTGTGAGGACGGCAACAACCACGTTCGGGCAGCACTAGAGGCCATAGTGGAACGTCTCGGGTTTCCCGCTCAGTACGGGGGTAGCGGAATTGGCCCGAGCATCCGGTGGCAGTCAGCGACCGACACCCTACTTTTGGATCAAGGACGGAGCGGGTTGCAACTCTCCATCCACAGGAGCGACGATCTCAACGACCGGGAGCTCTCGATCTTTCGCCAGGGGGTGGGTAGTGCCCCCAATCAGGTAGCAACTTACAACGATCTTCCTTACCTGTGGCAGGTGATCCGCAAGGATGGAGCCGAACTCGCCACCTTTGCGCCGTCAAGTCCTCCAGCCTCGGACTGGCCGCTCCTGGAGGAGTCGTTCAGATCACTGCTGATGGCTTTGTCCGATCAGCTGCCGGCTCAGCTTGGCTCCGCCGCAGTGGGGTTCAATGTCACGAACCGGGCAGACGGGGATCGAGTCCTGGCTGTCCTGTGCAACCCGCATGATGAGCTGATGGCACTAATCGACGGAACTGACTCGCCAGACCAGTGGAGCCCAGGTCACACCGAGTACGAAGCTGCCATTCTGAGCCGCGGCTGGCACGCCGAGGTTCCGTTCCGGTGGTGGGAGGCGACCTTCCCTCGCGGGATGGAGGGGGCCACAGACCTGGCCGCCCTCATCGTCCGCGAGCTGCGACACCGCGGTGCTCGGGGCCCCGCCGATCTCGACCTATCGGAGCTCACCGTGGACGAGACGCTCGAAACAGGTGGTATAGGGGCGGATCTAGGCAAGCTGCTCCTGCCGGGTTTGGGCGTCAACCCGCCGAGCAACCCCAGCCCCGCGCGCCCCAGCCCTTCGTTCGATATGTAGCCCAGCGCTCACCTCTTGCGGGCCGATGAGCCGCGCAAAGCTGACGCTTAGTCATTTACCGCTAAACAGCGGCGCAGTTGTTCACACCCTCTCGAATACATGCCCTGCGGCTCCACGCCACTAACACTGGCAGCCTGGGTGACGCTCTCTCACATACGTTTGACAGGCAGGGCTTTCCGGCGATTGCGGACAACACCCTCTCAAGGCGTAAAGCTATTCGACGCCTTGCGATCCACAGTCTTGGGCCACCCCTCCAACAGGAATCCACAAGCTTCGAATCTATTGACTTGAAGGCTCAGAAGGGAAGTCACCTATCCCGACATTCGGGCCATCGCGCCCACCGGCTCGGTATTCTGTGAGTCGGGCCACACCGGCAGTGTCGCGCTCTGCCCATTACGTGGCGCAGGCGAGATCACTTCGCGACACTCGGCGCTTCTAAATACCCCACTCCGAATCAGAGTTGCGCACACGAAGTGGTGGCCAACCGCATCCAGCCAAATGACCAGCAGGGCATGCACCCGACAAATCACTGTCTGGCGGCAAGCATAAGGTCATCACTCGGAGAGGCTCGCTTCCCCGGCATAACCTCTCTCGCTCACAGGAAGGCGCCACTCGCGCCGGACTGACATGCGCAGCAAAAGTGGCAACCAGGAAGGGACGGCAATGCTTTCGTCGCGTTCGCTGTTTTCGGGCAGCGAGATGCGCAAGTTGCGGCGGCGGTGCGAAGCAAAGCTGCGCGACTTGCCGCTCCCGAGTGACGCCCCCGACGTGAGTGCCCTGGTGGCCCCCATGGAAGCCGTCAGTGGCCGCACGATCCGCCTCGTACAGGTGGACGACATGGCATCTGATCGCCGTACTGCGTGCGGGCTGCGAGTCCGGGGGCGAGGTACCACGTACATACTTTTCCGGCGGCGCCCAACTCCGCATCAGACAGAACATACGATTTTGCACGAACTGGCCCACGAGTGGCTCGACCACCGCTCTAGCATCTCTCCCCGAGAGGCGCTTCTCAGCGTCCCTGAACCCGTCTGGGAGCGCATCGTCACCGACCTTGGGCCGGACCTCGTGGTCCAGGCCAGGGCACGCTTCGGCTCGGTGGAGGAGAGGGAGGCCGAGCTGTCTGCCACTCTCATCAAGATCAAGCTCCAGCGGCAGGCAGGAACCGGCGAGGATCCGATGAGCCTCCTGGATTCCAGCCTCTCCCATCCCGTGGCGCCGCCGCTCTACACCGGGAAGTTCTGAGGCCGACCGATGCTCGACATCTGCACCTACATCGGATCCACCGTCATGACGGTGATGGCCTTGTGGCGGTTGCCGGCGCTTCGCTATGACGACCCGGAGAGGCGGGCCCTCTGGGCGTGCGCGTCTGGGTTCGCCGCCGCGCTGTGGTGTCGTGTACCTGCGGTCAAGAGCGCTCTGGACTCCCCGATAACCGACCTGTATGTGCTGGTGAAGTACCTCACCTCGATAATCGCCATCCTCGCCGTTCTGCGGTACATCACGGCCATCTACGGCAAGGCGCGAGGGCCGGCAGGCAATCCGCGCTACGTGGAGACGTCCCGTCGCGTCAACCGCATCGCGCACGGCTGCGCACTCAGCGCTGTCGGCGCGATGGTCATCCTCTTCTTCACCGCGGTGGACCGAAGCCGCCCAAGCACCGAGTTCGCGACCGACCACGCGGGGCAATGGGGCGCGGCCACCTTCATCAGCATCCTGTATGTGTACTTGGCGTCGGCCGCGGCAACCTGCATGTTCCAGTGGGGCCGCGCCGCTCGTCGCGCTGAGACTAGGCTTCTGCGCTCAGGACTCGCGCTGATGGCCCTCGCAATGGCGCTGTACACGCTCTACTCGCTGTTCCGGATCGTCACAGTCTGGGCCCCGACGAACGCCAGTGCCCCGACCATGCGAATCGTCGCCGATACCAGCAATCTCACGGTTGGTCTCCTGTGGGCCGCGGGAGCAAGCATCCCTTCCGCAAAGGCCCTTTCGGCGCGCTGGACGGCCTGGAGGGCGCTGCACGAGTTGTACCCGTTGCGGCGCGACTTGATGAGCGCCTTCCCTGACATCCCGTTCCAGCCATCCGCGAGCCGTCTGCGGGAGTGGACCAGGACTTCACCGTCGCTCGATGTCAGGCTCGATCAGTGGACGCAAGACATCGGGGACGCAGTGGAGCAGCTGCGGCATTACGCCACTCCGTCCCTGTTGCACGTAGCGGAAGACGCGACCGCCGCGCACGCGGACCCGGAGCCGGCAGCGGAGGCGTACTGGATCAAGGCAGCCTTGCGTAACGCGCGCTCCGGCCTGCGTTCCCGGTTGCCGGTGAGAGGACTCCGGGACAAACCGCTCTCAGATATCCATGCCGAGGCGCACTGGCTCGCTCGCGTGCAGGCCGTCTACGCGACCATCTCGGACAGGCAACTCGAGGCTCTGCTCGCCCGGGCAGCCGGGGAGCCCGACGCGCACCACCTCAGCGACCAAGCTGCGCGTTAAACGCACGCGGTACTGGATCCGACGGGCATCGGTCAGCGCTCACCCTCATCGTCAGCGAGCAACTTGTTGAGGACGGCCAGGAAGGCTGGGGAGATGCCGCCCTCGCCGCCCCGCGCAGCGAGGGCCACGTCATGTTGAGCCGCCAGGAAGCGGATGTCCTCCAGTACGCGTTTTTGCGCTGACTGTCCGTTGTGAAAGACCATGGGCGATACATCGAAGTACGCGCCGAGCGCCTCGAAAGCGACTGTGCGGGCGCCGTCGTCGAAGATGTCTTCAGCAGAGGCGCCGCTGAGCAGTGCGTCCACCTGCTCGGCCTTGAGCACCTCCGCACCGAGCTTTTCGTTGACTGCGGCGGCCAGTTCCCCAGCTCCGGGACGACTGTCAGGGAACCGCGCTTCCATGAGTTCGGAGAGTGTGTCGGCTAGCTGGGGGCCGGAGGAGTCGACTGGCTCTGGCGTGGGAGCACTCTCCCCGAATGATCTGCGCTGGGCCGCCTGCAATTCCTCAATTGTGACCCCGTAGAGCCCTGCCAGGTCGGGCAGAGACGACTCGTCGAGCTTGCGCACGCCGCGCTCCGCAGCCCCCAAGCGGAACCGGCTGACCGCTTCGCTCAGCTCCGCCGCGTGACTTTGGGAGTACCCCGCGTCGCATCGGAGGTCCACCAGGTCAGGATCCCCGTCACGCGGGAAGAGGACGTCGATGTCCGCGCCTAGCGCCCGCGCGATAGCCGGGAGCTTCTCGGCCGGGGGGATCGACTTGCCGCTCTCCCAGCGGGCCACGGGCTCATGCGACCCCACACCCGCCTCCCTGCCCAGGACGCGCTGGTGCATGTCGGCTTCCCGGCGCCTGGCTCTCAGGCGTCGGCCATCGAATCGGCGCGGAGGCATCGGTCGCTCCCTGAGCTGCAGGTATCGGAGTGGAGGGCCACCCCCCCATGCTCTTGCAACAGCAATCTACATGACGTAGGTTCTCGTCGCACGGACTCTCGCGCAGCAAAAACGGAGTCCAACCGTCCGCTTGTGGCTCACTGTGCTCCGTCGCATGGCCCACGCCTCGGCCATCTGACTCCGGAGAACCCTTCGTGATCCACTATCCCGCGCCTCCAGCCGCGCGACTTCTACAGAGTTTAAGAACCAAGTCTGGATCTTGAAGCGCCGTCCTGCGTATGTTCGTCGTCGCCCGAGCACCCGGTCCGGGCGACGACAGAAGGAGCAGCACAATGCGGGCATTCAGCGCCTCATAGCTCCAGATACAGCGACGGCGTCCGAGAGGTGCAACTCCCGGACGCCGAACGCCTAACGGCTGTACCGCCCCGGCAAGGGCGGAGATCGCCACCATCACCACGCTGATCCCTTCCACGGGGCGTCTCAGCGCGGCAACACAAAAGGAGATTCTTGCATGCGCTCCGCCATGCGCAAAAGGCCCTTCCCCCCGGCCTACACGGCAGCCGCCTCCACCTCCGCACCTCGCCGACCCAGGTCGGCACGCGCCATCCCTGCCTCGGCAACCTGCGGGCGCCGCCTCGTCGCCAGGAGCGGCCGATGAGCGCCGATGCCCGCGAATGGGTGTGGGAGCACAGCTCCAGCCGAGGGGCCGCGCGTCTGGTCCTGCTATCGATCGCTGACCGGGTGGCCGACGATCAGTGCATCTCCTGGGCCTCGCTGTCCAGCCTGGCCAAGCGCACCCGGGCCTCGGTCTCCACGGTGCGCGAAGCCATCGAGCGCCTGCTCCTCGCCGGCGAGCTGGAACAGCTCGACGACCTGGTGGGCCCGCAGCGCAGCACGGTCTATCGCCTGCCTCTCGCCGCCGAAGCGGTCGCACAGGCGCTGAGAGAGCAGCGGAAGGAAGACGACGACACGGCGGTGTCGGACGAGCCCGCCGCCCCTGCGGAGCTCCGGCTGTCGGCCCTGCGGCGGTACGGAATCCGCCCGCGCGAGGTGCCGGAATCCCCTGCGAGGGCCCGGAAACCGGCAGTACCGGAAACCGGCAGGTCGCGACGGAAACCGGCACAGCGGCGTACCGGCCACCGGCACAGCGATGTACCGGCCACCGGCACACAGAACCGTAGTGAACCTGATTTGAACCGGAGGTACAGCAGTAGTGGTGCTGCCGTCACCTCGGCTGCCGAGTGGCAGGTCGACCCCGCCACCCACACCTGGACCCGCCAGCAGGGACACCTCGACCGCCTCGGCGAGCAGGGCCTGCAGTCCGCCGACGCGAAGTGGCGTGCACACCGAGCAGGCCATGCTCCGAGGCCGGCGGAAGCCTGGGCTGCCGACTGGCGCTCCTGGATCACCCGTGAGCACGCCCCCAACCGCCCGAACCTCCACGCCGTGCCCGGCAAGAACACCGCTGCGCCTGGCGGGATGACGCGGGCGGAGGCCCACACCGCCGCCCTTCTCGCCGCCCTCGATGAGCCCACCGGAACGGAGGGCTGACCATGGACCGCCGCGAAATCGCCGCCCTGCTTGCCTACATCGGCAGGCTCGACCCCCGCAGCATCCGCACCGACGAGGGCGAGGCCCGCGACCAGCTCGCCCAGTGGAACGAGCTGATCCGTGACGTGCCGATGGCCACTCCGCACGGCTGGGACGCCCGCGTCGCCGCCCGCCAGCACTACCGCGCCTCGCCCTACCAGATCCAGCCGGCGGACGTGGTCCGCCCCTGGGAGAGCTATCGGCGCAACCGCCTGGCCCTCCACTCCGACCCCACACCGTCCGCGGACCCGGACAATCAGGCCGCCTGGACCGCAGAGCTGGTCGGCACCCGCCACGCCGTCGCCAACGGCATAGTGCAACCCGCACAGGCCCGGGCCATCACCAGCAGCCAGGAGGAGATCAACCCGAGGCTGCAGGCTCGGCTGGACCAGATCGGCTCCTGCATACCGCCCGCCGCCCGAGCCGCTCTCGCACCGTTCCGGCCCGCCCGGGCTACACGCGAAGCCGCTGTCGCGCAAGGGCTGCCCGATGCCCTGAGCGTGCGATGCGAGTGGTGTCTGGCCCCGGTCGGCGAGCCGTGTCGCCGCCGCCGGATCGGCCCCAACGACGGAGTACGCGCCATCACTCCGCGCGCCACCCCACACCCCGGCCGTGTGGACCTCTCCGCCCAGCAGGCCCAGCAGCCCGCCCTGGCCTGACCGGCGCCTCCGGCGCGTGCATCCCGTCCGCCGCACCGCCGCAACCTCACCGTCCCGCACCGGCTGCGGCGCACGCCCACGCGCCGCTTCCGGCACCCAACGCCGCACCCGCCGAGCACTGCGCTAGCCGGCCGGTGTGGCAGCACATCGGAGACTCGCCTTGCGCCACATCACCACCCACGACGCGCCGGCCACCGGCCTGCGTGGCATCGGAGACACCAGCTGGCACACCCGCGGAGCCTGCTACGGCCTGGATGTCGAGGACGCCGAGGCGGTCTTCTTCCCCGGCCCCCGGGACCACGAAGAGATCGCGGAGGCGAAGGAACTGTGCGGCTGGTGCCCCGTACGACGTGACTGCCTCGACTTCGCCCTGGAGAACGGCCTCAAGGAGGGCGTCTGGGGCGGCCTCACCGAGGCCGAGCGGCGTCCCCTGCACGATGGTCTGCCCCAGCGCCTGGACTACCGGCGCGTGACGGCCTTCTTCCGGGGACGCGACGTCCATCTCACCGAAGTCGAGCGGCAGGTCGTCATCGACCACGCCTACGTCCGTGGTTGGAGTCCCTACCGGCTCGGGGCCGCCCTGCAGATCAGCCGCAAGCACGCCCGTGACCTGCTCCGGCAGTCCGCCAACAAGGTCCTCGATCGCGACCGCACCTACGGCGTGCCACGGCCCAAGAAGAAGCGGAAGAAGACCGCTCCGGCAGCAGGCGGCCCTGCAGCCGTCAAGCCCTGCACCCAGCAGGCCGTACCCCGCCCGGCAGCGTCGACGCCGGCGATGTCCCCTCTCGGAAAGGCCGCATGACCCACCCCGTCCTGGCCCTCGGTGTCGCTCCGGACCTCCCTCTCCTCCTCGCCGCCGTCGTGCCCGCCGCCCTGGTTCTCGTACTGACCGCCTGGGCGGCCCGGCGCCGGACAACCCGCACACAGAAGCGTCTCGGCGGTCCCGCGGTCAAGGTCGCAGCCCTGGCCGCCCTCGGCTGCACCGCCTACAGCGCCGACACGAGCTGGCGCTTCGCCGCCGACTACCTCGACATGGCCGGCACCGCGGAGCGGATCATGATGTTCGCCGCGGCCGAGCTGGCGCTCTTCGCAACCGCCCTGATGGCCCGGCAGAATCTGGCCACCCAGGGTGCCCCCGGGCTGCCGGGCACGCTGGTCTGGGTGATCACCGGCGTGCAGGTGATCCCCGCCTTCGCCGAGAGCGGTCTCGTCGGCGGCACGGTCCGGGCCTTCGTCGGACCGGTCATGGCGGCAATGTTGTGGCATCTCGCCATGGGGATCGAGCTACGCCTGCACACTCCTGGTGCCGCCTCCCACGGGCTGATCGCCGTCCTGGGCCGGGAGGCCCGCGAGCGTCTCCTGTCCCGCCTCGGTATCGCCGCCCGAGACCGCGACGCCGCGCAGATCACCCGGGACCGAGCAACCGCCCGCGCTGTCACCCTCGCCGCCAAACTCGCCGAGCGCACACCCCAGCAGCAGCAGAGCCGGCGCGGGCGGCGTCTCACCCGGCGCCTGTCGACAGCGGTCGGCAGGGCCTCGGTCGGCACCGACCCGCTGCAGCGCACACAACTGCTCGACCAGCTTGCCGCACGACGGCACGCACTCGCGCTCGCCACGGTCCCGCTGCCCTCCCCCTGGTCCCCGGAGCCCAGCACCGCACCAGCCACCGCCGGCCCCCCGCAGCCGACGACGAACGGGGACCGCGGACCGAGCGACGCGAAGGGACCGGCTTCCAAAGTCGAGACCTTGAGGGCCCCTGAACGCCCGGGGACCGAGGACGGGTACGTGGGGACCATCGTGGGGACTACGACTCCAGAAGCAGGTGCGGCCCCAGGGGCAGGACCCTCCCGATCGGAGGGGACACGGGAGGACACCGCAGGCATGGGGACCGACCGTCCCATGCAGAAAGTGCCTGCTCAAGTCCCTGATTCGTATTGGGGACCGACTACCGCCGAGTCGGGGACCGAGCCCACCGGGGACCGGGGACCGACCACCACCGACACGGGGACCGAACCCACCGGGGACCGGGGACCGACGGTCCCTCTCCGCCGGAAGCCGATCACTAAGCCTCGGACGAAGAACAAGGGGAAACGCGGCCGGTCCCGCACCCCGGAGAGCCAGCGCCCGCCACGAGAGCTGGAGCAGCCGGAGCACCAGCTCGTTCGGGAAGTCCGGCCCCACGTCCCCGGCCTGCTCGCACGGGACGGCAACGGAGCGATCACTCGGGTTCAGTTGCGGGAAATCATCCGCCGCGAGGGCCTCACGGGCTGCCGGAACGACCGAATCACCCTCGTCCTCCAGGAACTGCGGAGCGAGGACACCACGACGACAAGGGGCACCACATGAAGACCTGCCACCGGTTCAACACCGTCCGCGGGGAGTATGAGCGGGAGATCGGCTACATGCTCGCTCACTCCCAGCGATACGAGGGCAGGCCGGCGGCGAAGTCCAGTGCGAAGCAGGCGGTCTCGGCGAAACAGCGGATGGCCCGGGCGCTCAGCAGCCACGTCGGGCGCTGCCCCGAGTGCGGCTGAACTGGCAGAAGACCAGCTCATCGCCCCTATCAGTATCGGTGGCCCGGCTCCGTGCCGGGCCACCTCCCCGCTCTAGGAGACACACCGTGATCCCTCGTTCGTCCGAGCCCACCGCCGCCGAGGCCAGCGCCTGGGCAGATGTCCTGGTCCGCCGACGGCTCCTGCAGGCCGCAGGCCAGTGACTCAACCAGGACCGGCCCGAGAGGCCCGTCCGCGTCCTCTCAGGGCCGGCCGACGTCGTCGCGCAGGCCGCGGCCATCCAGCATCGCAACCGCTCCACGAGGTCCGAATCCCGATGACGAACACGCCCCAGAACGACACCACCCCGCAACCCGCACCCGACTCCAACTCGGTCTCGGGGCGAGCAAGTTATCGCAAGAGCATTGCTCCCGTCGGGAGCAATGCTCTTGCGTCCCCCGCCCCTGAAGCGGCGGGAGCGGATCGGCACCGGGGGGCGCCAATCCGTGAGGATGCGACCGAGGGCGGCTCGCATCCTGGGAAGCAGGACGAACACAGCTGCCACAGTGCGTACTGCACGCACACCGCCCCTTCGAAGCCGCATGTGCAGCAGCGTGAACGCCTGCGCGACGAGAACAAACGCATACGCCAGCCCAGCTGCCGCATGAACGACGACGAGTACCAACTCCTCACCCGCGCAGCCGCCGTGTGCAGCATGAGCGTCGCCAGTTTCCTCGCCCACGCCGCGCTCAAAGCCGCCGGCGACCTCGACCGTACGGCGGCGGAAATCGCCGCCCAACGAGAAGTCCACAACGAGCTCTTCGCTTTGCGCCGGCACCTCGGCCACATCGGCAACAACGTCAACCAGGTAGCCAAGGCGACCAACTCTGGTGCCGAAGTCCCGTACGCCGAAGCCGTACTCGGCGCCGTCCAGCGCGCCACCCAGCGCGTGGACGCCTTCATCCAGCACTACCTCAACACCGAAACCCGAGCAGGATGATCCCGCGCGTCCACAAGCGAGGCTCGAACACGTTCGGCCTGCTCAACTACCTCTACGGCAAAGGGACCCATGAGGAGCATGTCGACCCGCATCTCGTCGCGGCCTGGGACAGTTTCGCTCCCGACCCCGGTCGCGATCCGCAGGCCACGAAGCGGCATCTGCAGCAGCTCCTGGACCAGCCCGTCCAGGCACTCGCGGAGTCGCGCCGCCCGGCGAAGCACGTCTGGCACCTTTCGGTCCGGGCCGCACCGGATGACCCGGTTCTCTCCGACGAGCAATGGGGCGAGATCGCCCGACGCATGGTCGCCGCGACCGGCATCGCTCCGGCCGCCGACGAGGCGGGATGCCGCTGGGCAGCGGTGCGCCACGCCGACGACCACATCCACATCATCGCCACGCTCGTCCGCGAGGACGGCCGGCGCCCGCGCCTCAACAACGACGCCAAGCGGTCGCAGGCCGAAGCCCGCTTGATCGAAGCCGAGTACGGGCTCAAGCAGCTCAGTGCCGGGGATGGGACCGCAGCGCAGCGCCCGACCAGCGCCGAGCGCCACAAGGCCCAGCGACAGGGCCGCGAGCGCACCGCGCGCGAAGACCTGCGCGAGAGCGTACGTCGAGCGGTGACCGGCGCCAGAAGCGAAGAGGAGTTCTTCGACCGCCTTGCCGCCGCCGGCCTGCTGATCCGCAAGCGCGAGGCCCCGTCCGGCGACCTGCTCGGCTACAAGGTGGCCCTGCCGGATGACCGCAACAGAAACGGTGAGCCCGTGTTCTACCCCGGTGCGCGCCTCGCCCCGGATCTGTCCCTGCCGCGCATCCGGGAGCGCTGGTCCGCCGACTCCGACAAGACGGGGTCGCCAGATTCTCCCGGCAGCGCATCGCCCAACAGCCCTTCTGCCGCGCGTCGCCGGGCGGCCACGGCTGCGTGGGTGGCAATCGGGGTCGTCGAGGACGGTGACGACGCAGTCGCTGCTGCGTACGTCGCCGCAACCGGCGAGGTCCTAGACGCCCTCGCGAAAACGTCCGCCGCCCACACCCGCGGCGAACTACGTGATGCTGCCACAGCGTTCGAGCGGGCCTCGCGCTCTCACGTACGCGCTGTACGCGGACACGACCGGGCCTTGCGGCAGGCTGCCCGCGACCTCGTCCACGGAGGCCCGGCCCTCGGCCGGGGCGAGGACGGCGCCAGCACCGCGATGGTGATCGACATGCTGTTCTTCCTCGTCACGGCCGCCGCCCACTGGCATGCGAGGAAGGGCCATGCCCAGCAAGCCGAAGCCGCTAGCCGGGCCGCCGAGCACCTGCGCAACGCCTACCGGCCCGCTTCCGCTCAGCCACTCGGCGTGCTCTACCAGCGCGGCCGACGCCTGAGCCAGCCGGTACTCCATCGACAGACGGCGCTTCTGCGCGAAACGCTGCCGAGCCTGGCCGAGAAGATTCTCGCCGAGCCCGGTTGGTACGCCCTTGCCGCGACCATCGCGGAAGCCGACGCCGCCGGCCACGACCCGGCCGCGCTCCTGTCCGACGCCGTGGAGAGCCGAGAACTGGGCACTGCGGACTCGGTCAGTGACGTCCTGGTGTGGCGACTGCGGCGGCGAGCGGATCTACCGGCCGACGCTACGGGGATTCCGAAGAACCGCACGGTGCAAAATCCGGCGAAGGTGCGCCCGGCAACGGCGCGAGCCACCGCCTCTGGCCGCCGTTTCGGTGAAGAAACACCTGGCAACACACGATGAGCCCCCGCCGCCGGTGCGAGTGCGCCTCAGAGGAACTCGTGGACGCCGCGCAATGTCGTGCGCAGCTTCGCCTGGGTGGCCCGGCTGTCGAGCCGGACGTCGAGTGCGCCGGCAAGCGAGGTGCCGGCGCGGAGGCCCTTCGGCAGTCGGGAAGCATCGAGGCCGTCCCGCTCAGCGATCAGCACACCCAGGCCGTGACGACTCACGGCATCGGTGCCCGCAAGGTGGTGCATGCCGCGGGCGTCGGTGAAGGCCAGTTCCAGCAGGGCGGCGGCGAGGTCACCGACATGCACGGGGCAGCGGATGTCGTCGGTGAACAGGGCTCCGGATCGGGAGCCGGTCGCGAGGTCGTGCACGAGGCGTACATGCTCGGACTGGAGGCCGCCGATGATCAGAGAGGTACGGGCGATGACGGCGTCCGGAGCAAGAAGCCGGATGCCGGTCTCCGCCGCGGCCTTCGCTGCGCCGTACGGGGTGACGGGATCGGGACGACAGGATTCGTCGTAGTGGACTCGCGCGCCGGAGAACACGGCGTCGCTGCTCACGTGAACGAGGCGGCAGCCGTACTTCGCCACAGCCATCGCCAGGCGGACCGAGCCATCGGCTGTGACGGTCCAGTCGGCGCCGCCGCTGCTCGCGTTGATGACCACGCAGGGGGCAAGCGAGGCAACGATCTTCTCGACACGGTCGCTGACCCGCAGGTCCAACTCGTACCACGTGGCCTCCGGACAATCGCACGGCCTGGTCGCGAAGGTCGCGGCGACGCGATGTCCAGCGGCAGATGCCTGGCGGACCAACTCGGTGCCCAGGAAACCGCCGCCGCCGACAACAAGAACAGTCATGTCATGCCACGGTAGACGGTCCTCACCTCGCTCGAAGCGCCTCGCCAGGAGCCACGCCAGCCCCAAGCAGCGAGGAAACACCTCATGGCCTGCGGATAGAGACTGTGGACTTTGTGAATTGAAACCGCCAGGGGCATGGGGCACGATCATGAAGCGAGTCGGATGAGGCAAGGGGAGGACGCCAGGGTGTTTCACCGAATACGACGCAGGGCCAAGGGGCCGAGCGAGGCGCAGCGCCAGTTCGCCGAGGTGTTTGCGCGGATGCAGAACCAGGTCCCGGCGGGCTTCGGGGAGCCGCCAGCCGAGCCGGAGCCCACCGAGTCGGTCGCCGTGGTGGACGACTTCCTCCCGCCGGAGCTGCGCGTACCGAGCCACGACCAGGTCGACGGCAAGATGATGCCGTGGAAGCAGCCCCTCGTCCTCGACGGTGAGATGGTCGCCTGCGCCAAGTGCGGGGCATACCGGGACTGGCTCATCCTCTCCACTCGCGACCAGATCTGGCTGCGCTGCCGGGCCGGCCACCAGCAGCAGGAGACCCGCCTCGACACGGCGTGGTACAACCGGCGCTCTGGACCGGCGGACGCGACGCACGCCACGTTCGAGGACTGCCTGCGCCACCTTGGGCACTGACCACCACTCCTACGATCCCACCGGGCCTCCGGGCCCGCACTGACCACCCGTCGCCTAGCACCAAGGGGTCAGTTCCGTCATGCGCGTTCGCGTCGCCACCACCATTCTCGGCATCACCGCCGTCCTCCTCGCCGTACCGGCCTGCTCCACCGACACCGTCGGCGACCCGTCCGACACCACACCGTCCGCCCGTCCCGGGAAGCAGGCCGACACAACCCAGCAGGCTGCCCTGCTCTCGTCGGCCGCGCTGGAGACGCGCCTGCTCAACAAGAGCGACCTGGGCAGGGGCTACCTCCGCAAGCCTGAACGCCCCTCCCAGCACGACGACGTCACCGTCATCGGCTGTCCAGCCCTGAGCGAGCTGGGCGGCGACGCCGCGACCGGCGGCACGCTCAGCTTCCCGCGCAAGGCGAAGGCGGACTTCACCTACGGGGGCAGCTCCTCAGAGGTCTCCGAGGAGCTGTACAGCGACAACCCGACCAAGCTGTCCGACGGTATCGGTCGGATCTTCGACGCGATGACCGGGTGCCCGACCTATCAGGTCGTCGTCGGCGGCACCCCCATCGACATGGCTTCGCAGAAGCTGATCCCGCCCCACAAGCTCGGCGACGAGCAGTGGAGCCAGCTCCTGACGTTCTCCACGAGGGAACGGAGCACCGTGGTCAAGCAGACCGCCATCCGCGACGGAAGTCTGCTGCTGATTGTCTCCGGCTCCCCGGCCCTCGTCGACCGGCACCTCGACAAGGCCCTCGACAAGGCCACGACAACGAGCTGACCTGCCCATCCGCCCTGCTGCTGCCTCCGAACGCTGTGCGTCGGGGGCAGCAGTGCGTCACAGGGGCAAAGCCTTGTGGACATCAACGGTGCACCGCGACTGTCGCGGTCCGGGAAGCAAGAAGCCCGGCGCCCTCCATTGAGGAGGGGCCGGGCTGCGGGCGTCGGTGGGGGCTGGCTGAATGTTAGATGGCTGGCGCGCGCAGGAGCCGCGCCTGGGTGGCCTCGGGCAGCACCCGCCGCAGGACCGGCGCGGTCGAGCTGAGGGAGGCGGCGAAGGCCGCGACGAGATCGTGTGGAACGCTCGCGCCGAAGGACACCGCCCACAGGCACGGCGCGCCGAGCGCGGGCTCCGCCCACGCCTGCCACCCAACCGATCCCACTTCGTCGACCTCGGTGGTCAAGGCGCGGGAGTCGCCGTCCTGGATGAGGGGCGGCACCTCGCCGAGGCTGATGTGCGAGGTGAACGTCGGATCCGTCGCCGCCGCCCGGGGCTGGTCGATGTCGCGGAACCAGCCGTGTGAGGCGACGGCGTCGAGGACCAGCTCGGGGCCCGCGATCGGCACGGCGGGCTGGTTGCAGGCATCGAGTGCGACGAGAAAGTCGGCCACGGACTCGCCAGGGACGCCGCAGGTGAAGTACGCCGACCACTGAGCGAGCGGGCTGCTCGTGTCCGGGCGGGCGGAAACCTGCCAGGCAATCGGCAGACCTCCCAGGTGGAACGGCTCGTCCGCCAAGCTCCACTGCGCCCACCGGAGGGCATCGGGGCTGATGTGCAGGACGGTACTGCGCAGGACCTGGCGGTCCTCATCTGCTTCGTCGGGCTGGTGGCGACCGCGGACGATCGTCAGGCTCGTCCAGCCCAGGCCAGAAAGCGTGTCGGCGACGCCGTCGTAGAGGCGCCCATCGTCACCGGCCAAATATCGGGGCCCGACCCAGAACGCGGGCTGGCCGCCACGCGGAGTGGACGGGTCGAAAGGGAAGTCGGGGTACAGGGGCGCCTCCAAAGGCTCGATGCGGGTTCTACTTGCCGCCGGCACGGCGGCGGGGTCGGCGTGGGGGTGCCTGGACAGGGCCCTGCCACGTCAGGGCGACGGCCACCTCGGGCGGCAGATGGCCGAGCTGGGCACTCTCGTCCCGCCCCTCGGCCAGGTAGACGACGGTCCGGCCGGTCTCGTCCACCGACTGCACGACCTGTGCCAGCCGGTGTGCCATCGGAAAGAACGGGTTCATGGCCTGGCGGACCGGAGCACTTCGGTCGCAGGCGGACAACAGATCGATGAGATCACCGACGGTCATCTCCGGGGACGTCACGAAGGGCCTCCTGGGGTGAGGGGACGGGGAGCTAAGAAGGGGGCAGGAAGCCGGTCCTCCGGGCGAGGGCGTCCGCTGAGTCCTGCACGGTCATACGCGCCGCGACGTCTCCAACACTCGCGCCACGGCGGCGGCGACGATGTCAGCCGGCGTCTCGGTGTCGAACGCCAGGTGGTAGCCGGGCACCTCGGCCGTGCCGGTGACGGCTATCCTCCATCCCTCACCGTCGGTGCCGGGGCGGCCGTCCGGGAACCAGCCGAGGTAGAAACGGCCGTCCTTCGAGCTGACATGCACGTCCGCGCGATCGTCCACGATCAGGTGGAAATCTTCTGCGCAGAATTGGTCCATGACGAGCGTGGGCTGGCCCGGACCGAGCTGCCACTCACGCAACCGCAGGGCTTCGACGGTGGTAGAGAAACCGGCACCCAGGGGCGCGATGGTCACAGGCAATCACCTCTCTGACCTGGGGTTTCTTGCAAGGTGGTCTACGTTGACATGCCCTCGCCCGCGTTGGCCAGTCCTTCCGCGATCTTTCCTGTCTGCCCCCGGCGAACTGTCCGTTGACATCGAACCCGTTTTGCCATCGAACCGAGCCCTGTTGATTCCGGCATGCAGGCCAAGGCCAGGAAGACGGCCGCCTGATGAGCACCCCGACGCAGCCGCCGGGGCCGTCCCACGTACCGCCAGCGCCCCGGCCGGGCGCGACGCGGGGGCGGCGAGGGCGGTGACGCCCACGGCCAGGAGGCGAAGAGCTCGGTACATCCCCCGCTCAACGAGCCGGGCCCGGCCGGGTATCGGAGGGGGCCCTGCAACGTCGAGCGCCCCGCGATGGTGCACGCGGGGCGCTCGGGAGGTGCGCTGTCCCACGGGGGTAGAACGTGGCACCGACCTGGTAACGAGGCGCCGCAGGGCGGGTTACGCCGCAGCGCTCCTCCTCGGCTGCACCGGGGAGGGTGTGCCACCTATCCCGACCAGGTGGGGCTGATCTCCCGCGCGGGCGCGATGGTGGCCTTGGCGGAGCCGGACATCGAGCCGTGCGGGGTCTGCAGGCCGGACACCGGCCTTCGGGGCTGATCCGGCTGTACCCGCCCCGCGCCCGGTGTCGCGCAGTTGCCCGAGTCGGCGCGCACTAGCGGCGTGACTCTGTGTAGTTGCTTGGGTGGTCGGCGTGCGGCCTGGGCGACACGCGCCGTGCGTGCGACCTCATCCACAACACAGCACTTCACGCCCGGTATCGGTGAGATTACTTAGTGCAATCAGCGGCGATACCATAGACATGAACATCACCGCTTTCCGCTCAACACTCGCCGGGTGTCTAGCAGTTGTGGTGCTCTCCGTGACCGCCCCTGCCGCGCACGCCAAGAACTACACGCTGCCGCTGCGCTCCGCCGTGGACAGGGTGCCGGTGGCGGACGAGGACCGCACGGGCTACGACCGGGACCTGTTCCACATCTGGATCGACGCGGACCGGGACGGCTGTGACACCCGCCGCGAGGTCCTCCTCGCCGAGGCGGTGACGGCCCCGGAGGTCACGGGCCGGTGCCGGCTGACCGAGGGGACCGGCACATGGCTGTCCTGGTACGACGACGTGGAGGTGACCGGCCAAAGGCGGCTGGACATCGACCACCTTGTCCCGCTCGCCGAAGCCTGGGACTCCGGAGCCTCCGCCTGGAATTTCGACCGGCGCGAGCGCTACGCCAACGATCTCGGTGACTCCCGTGCCCTTCTCGCGGTCACCGACCGCTCCAACCGCCAGAAGTCCGACCAGGATGTCGCCGAGTGGCTGCCCATCGACGACGTGGTCTGTCACTACGTCAGCGACTGGACCGCCATCAAGCTGCGCTGGGGCCTGACCGCGGACCGTGCCGAGCACACGGCTCTGACCAGCCTCGCCGAGGGCTGCCCCAACACCCCGGTACACGTCAGCACCGCTGACTGACCCCCCCACAACCACCCCCCACAGGGCCCACCCCCGGGCCCGCCTCAGGGCACAGCCGTGCCCTGAGACAGAGGAGGCACACCCGCCTCCTACCGAGAAGAAGGAGAGATCATGAGCGCCATCACCCAGATCAAAGTCCACCTGATGACGGCGGACGTCGACAAGGCGGGCACCGACAGCTGGATCTACGTCGGCGTGGGCGGCAGGGAGTTCCTCCTGGACCTGGCGGACCGCGAGGACACCCATCGCGGCAACGACGCCACGTACTACTTCGGGGAAGGCACCAACGTCACAGACCCCGAGTACAACGACCCCCGCAAGCCTCCGCTGGACACCGCCCACCTGGACCGCCTCCCCGTCTACCTGCGGATGGAATCCAACGGCTCCACCCCCGGCTGGTGCATCGAGTGGGTCTCGGTGACGGTCAACCCCGACACCCGCGACGCCCACCGCTTCACCCACCCCAGCCTGCGCCGGGTCACCGAGACGAACCGGATCTGGCTGGACAACGACTACGGCAAGGCCCTCTACCTCCTGCCCGACGACGACGGCGGATCCGAGGGCTGAGCCCCGGCGGCCACCGGAAGCCACCGGCCGGCCCTCGGCCACCGACGCGCGCCGTAGCCGACGGTGAAACGCTGCCATGCCGCGCCGGATGCCCCGCACCCTCAGGTGCGGGGCATCCGAATGCCTGGCATACACACGGCGGTAGGGGCCGGGCTGTTCTCCCGGGAGGACGCGATGGTGGCTCTGGCTGAGCCGGACACCGAGCCGTGCGGGGTCTGCCGGCCGGACACCAGGCTGACGCACGGGTAGGGCCCCACACGTATCTGCGGGGCCCTCCATGCGACTGTGCGGGGGTTACGCGGCGAGCGCGTCGTTGAGGGTGGGGTAGATCCGCAGGACGGTGTCGGCGCCGACGACGCGGAACAGCCGGGTGACGGCGGGGGACGGTGCGGCGATGCGCAGGTCGCCCTGGTTGTGGGTGCTCAGGACGAGTCTGAGGAACATGGAGTCGCCGAAGCTGATGTTGCTGGCGTCCAGGACAACGCTGTTGTGCCGGGCGAGGGCGGTCTCGATCTCCGCCGTCAGGGGGCCGATGGAGTCCATGTCGAGCTCGCCGGCAGGGGCGAGGACAGACGGCGCGGGCCGCGACGTGTCGAGTTCTTCATCAGCTGTCATGCGGCAATTGTTGCCGCAGCTGCATGCGTCACGTCCAGGTGCCCCCGCAACCCGGCAGGTCAGAGAGGTGGACCCTTGCGCGGCTTCCCCGCTGGCCTGCCGTGCTCGTTGTCCCGCACAACCACCGGGACAGCTCTCTGCGACACGTCGAATGCCAGCAGCCTCACCCTCCTGGCTCGTTCCCCAGGTGGGCGCGGGGCGGGCAACCCTGCCGACCGGACACCGGACTGCACGGATGAACCGGCCGCGCCCGCGTCACGCACTGCTGCCCCGCCCGCAGCTTGCGCGCTCCGCGGCACACATAGGGGCCCCGCCCCGGGGCCGGCATTTCTTCCAGCCGATGGCACGTCACTTCTGGGCGGGGGTCAGGGGCAGCCGCGGATCCAGGAGCCGATGTGAGCGCCGAGGACGGATCCGACGGTGCCGTCGAACCAGTGCGCGGAGCGCAGGCCGTTCTTGTACGCGGCCTTGTACGTCTCGCAGTCCTGGCTTCTCTTGGGCAGCGAGCCTACAGACACGTCGCCGACAGCGGGCCGGTTGACCACCAACAGGATGGGGTCTCCCGCTGCTCCACGGTTGCCGAAGTACGGGCTCTCGTACGTCTGGACCTTCCACCCGTTGTCCCAGTCCTCATCGGTGCCCTCCATCCAGAAGTTGCGCCCGGAGGTGTCGAACGCGCACAGCCACTTGGCCTTGTCGGGGCTGGCGTAGTAGACGTGCCACTGGCTGTTCGTCGTGGTGAGGTTGTTCCACGACTGGAAGTACACGTACAGCCGGATGTGCCCGAGGTCCGTCCGGTAGTAGAAGCTTCCCTCCACCCCCGCGTCCAGCTTCAGCAGGGAGCAGGATGTGCCGCTGTGCGGCCGGATCCGGTTGGGGGGACGGCACTCGTACTGCGGCCAGTTCCCCCACTTTGTGTGTTCACCCGCGAGGTAGAGATCCTCGTCGAGGCCGTTCCAGATCAGAACGTCCCGGGAGCACTTCCCGCCGCCATACCGGGTGGCCATCCCCGACAGCTCCCAGATCTTCAGATTCGCTCCCGCCTTCGGCTCGGGCAGGATCAGCCCGGAGTCAGCCTGGGGCTCCGTGGGCTCGAAACTCGGATCCGGATCGAACCGGGGGCGCGGCGACGCGTCGGGCGGGAAGTCGTTGCTTTCGAGCGCGGGCCCGTCCGGGGGGTCATTCATCCCCTCCCCAGGCGGAAGACCGTTGCGGGCAGGCACGTTCTCACTCATCCGTTCTCCTCGGGTCGGGTCCTGCAGCCCCAGCAGGGGCGCGGTCTCACCATCAGGTGTCCAGAACGCGCCCACCAGGCTCACTGGGCCTCCCTGCACGGGGCAGCCCTCCCTTTCGAGCCTGCACCGCCCCGTGAGGCTCCGCAGAACGCATTGCGGTAAACGGGTGATGGCCCCAGCACTACCGCGTTGTCCATGCTGCTGTTCCGCAGGACCGGGTTCAGCCTTCTGTCCAGGGCGCCGGTGGCAGCCTGAAGGGGTCGCGCCCCGGGACGGGGTGTCGTACTCCGGATACATGGGCGAGGACCAGAGGTCGTGGCGTCCGGGCGAGGTCGTGCTGGAGAGCGGTTCTACGCGTGTGACTGCGGCGCCGGCCACCACTGGAGTACCGACGTGCAAGGCCACCGCTTCCCGCCTCTCCCCGCTGGCTGCTCCGGGGGTTCGTGGACGCTCTGGACGGACGCGCACCCCCACTCCCGACGGCCAGTACACAGACCGCCCTTGGAGGGAGTCCCGAGTGGTGTTGAGGCCGCCTGGGGAGCCGATGCTCGCCCAGGCCCGCGAGACCCTCCCCCCTCTCGGCATCGGCGGAATGGCGGTCCAGCCCAAGTTCGACAGTTCTCCAGACACTTGAAGTTGTCTCATACGAGTGACACCGCGGCATCTTCCAGCACCCCTCCGCCCCGCGCCGGAAGACTGCATGCTGCCGGAATGGTGACGCATGTCTGTGGGGTCACGTGCAGTTGTTCTTCGCCGATCAGCGGAAGGTCTGGAAGGTAGGCCAGGTCGCTGGACTGAGTCATGCAGAGCTGTCAGCTCTGTTTGCGCGACGCATGGTGCCCACGGGTACGCCGATCCTGCTGGATGGGGCGATGCGGCCGGTGGAGCCGGTGTCGTCGTGGTTCCGGTCGCTGGCCCTGGAGCGCAAGGACGCGAAGACGATGCGGTCGTACGCGTACTCCGTGCTGATGCTGCTGCACTTCCTCCTGGCCCGGGGCGCGGACCTGCGGTCAGCCGCGGAGACGGACCTCCGGGAGTTTCGACTTCTCCGGCAGGACGAGGCGGAGGAGGTGATCGGCGACGCCGCATGGGACCGTGACTGGGCAGCCATCGAGTCGCTCTACCGCTTCCTGATCCGGACCGGCGCCGTTGCCCAGCAGCCCTGGCGAGCGACGCCGCAAGGGTCGGGGCTCGCCAGCGGGATCCAGCCTGACCTGCGGGTCCGGCACATGGAGCTTGATCAGTACCTCTACCTACGGGACGTAGGTTTCGGTGGGCTGGCTCCGGACGCCGGGTTGGATGTGTTGTTCCGGGGCTGGCGCCCTCACCGCAACCGGGCGGCCTGCGAGCTGGCGTTGATGACGGGGATGCGGATCCAGGAGTGGTCCACCCTGCTGCTGCCCGAGCTCGGCCTGATCGGCGGCCAGCGGCCAGCGTTTACAGATATCGATCTGAAGGCTAGCGCCAAGTTCGGCCGACCACGCTCGGTCTATGTCGCGCCGGACCCGATGGAACTGCTCGATCCCTATCTACTTCTCGAACGTCCGGAGATCGTGGCCAAAGCCCAGCGCTCGCTCCGACGCCGGCACCGCGAGCTATTCGTGGTCCAGCGGCTGGAGGCCGAAGGCACGAAGCTTCGCGGGGTGCTTGACGGCCTGACGATCACGCGAACGATCAAAAACATGAAGCCGGGCCTGCGCCGTCTGGCGGTGTTGGAGACCGGGGAAGGCCTGGACCCGCTGGCGTTGTTCATCGGCCAGGGCGGCCGGATGCTCACCTTCTCGGCCTGGGACCGGATCCGCTGGAGGGCCTGGGACCGGCTGAAGGCATGGTCCGGCGACCGGCACGCGCCGGTCCTGCCTGGGCGGTGCTGGGTCTATCACGACCTGAGGCACACCTTCGCCTTGCGGCTGCTGATCTTCCTGACGCGCGAGGCCCTCAACGACGCCGAGGGCCAGGGCCTGCCGATGTCCACGCTGCTGGACCACATGACCGGCAATCCGTTGCTGGTGGTCCAGCGCCGCTTGGGCCACGCGCACCCGTCGACCACCTACCGCTACATCCGCTACCTGAAGGACCCGATGAGGGAGGTCGATGACGCCTTCCGCGAGTGGACGGCCGCCGGCGGCGCAACCTACACCACGATCGCCCGCAGCCTGATGAACCTGGAGGACGCCGGTCATGCCCCGCCGCGGTCACTACACCCGTGACTTCCCCGCTCCTGTTCCCCGCCCTGCGGCCCTCGACCGGATCGGCGTCCGTCAGGTGTCAGTGACCGATGGGCAGGGCCGCCTGCGGACGGTGACGTTCGACCCGACCCGCTTCACCTGCGAATTGCTGGCCGGGGAACTTGCGGACGAGTGGGTGGAACTGGTCGCGGACGGGAACTACGGCCCGACGTCCGCGACGCGCTACCGGCAGACGATCGACGCCTTCTGCACACACGTCGACGCCACCGTCCCCCGACCGCACCAGGCGACTCTGGGTGGCACAGACCCGGACCTTCATCACGCGGTGACGGAATGGGTCCGCCTGCTGCCCTCACGGCACAGGCCCGGCTCGCGGACTCCGGCCTGGCATGCAGGCCGGCTGAGGACGCTGATCGGGCGGCGGTCGCTCCACGCCGAACGCGTGGTCGCCGGACACCTGCACGGCTGGCTCGAAGGGGCTCTGGGGCTGCGTCGCGGGGAGACCACCGAGCTCGATGAGTTCTCCCGGGCCGACAGGAAGAAGATCGTCCAGGCCGCCTGGACCGCTCGTCTGGAAGTCGAAAGACGCCTCGCCCGCGGCTGGGAACTCGTTGGCCGCGGCCAGGATCCCCGCGAGGGCGGCTGGACCGAGGAGGCCAACCTCCTCTGGGCAATCGCCCACAACACCCTGAATTGCACGCAGATCAGCAAGGCCCTGCCATCCTGGCGGAACATGCCGCCGAGCCTGCAACGGCTGGCACCGGACGGCGCCCGCCCCACCGCCGCAAAGGCCACCGTCGTCAGGGGGCTCGTGAAGCAACTGTTCCTCCACAACGCCGACCTGCAGCCCTACCGGATTTTGCTGATGGCGGCCACGGGCCGGGCCCCGGAAGAGGTGGCCGCGCTCACTGAAGACGACATCGAGTTCGGCTCCTCAAGCGTGACGATCGACTTCAGCAAGGGCCGGGCCCGCGCCCGGATGCGCCAGGCGTTCAGCACACCAGAACCGTCGAGCCCGGCTCTGCTGCACCCTGCCCGGCCCCGCCTCGACGCCGGGGATATCTGCCGCCGGATGCTGGAACTGAACAGGCCCCTGGCCGAACGGTTCGGCATCTCTCCCGTTCCGCTGTTCCTGCGGGCCGCGATGTTCTGGCCGGAGGTCACACCCGCCAGGCTCGACCGGACCTCGACCTTCGTTGGCTGGCTGCAGGAACGAGGACTGACCGTCGGCGGGCAGCCCGACATCCGGCGCCTTCGCAAGTCCAGCAAGGTCGAGAAGGCCATCGCTTTCAAGGGCCGCGTCAGCGACATCGCCGACGACCACTCGGCCCAGACCTTCCACCGCCACTACGCGCACGGCACGACCTTGAACGTGATTGCCGGCAGCGTGATTACCGCGGCCCAAAAACGCTGGCTGGACAAGGCCTTGGCCGGTTCCGTGGTGCTGGGCGAGGAAGCCGAGCGGTCGCTGGGCGAGCCGGGTTCCGCCGCCGCCCTGGGGCTGACGGAGGACGAGGTCGAACACCTTCGCACCGGGCAGCTCGACATGGGCGTCTCCAGCTGCAAGGACCCCTTCGCGTCTCCCTACGGACGCGCCGGCGAGCTCTGCCCGGTCGCCCCCACCCGCTGCCTCGAATGCCGCAACGCCTTCGTGCTGCCCTCGAATCTGCCTCAGCTTCTCCTTTTCTCCGACCATCTCGAACGCCTCCAGCTGCGGCTGACGCCTCAGCTGTTCCACGCGCTCTGGGGACAGAGCCGGGTCAACGTAACCGAAGCGATCAAGGCCCGCACCGACGCGGAGGTCGCTCATGCCCGCCGCCAGATCGCCGAGGGCAACGCGGCCTTGCCCCTCCCGCTCTCAGCACACGTGGAGTTCGACGCATGATCAGCCGCCTGCCGCTCGCGCTGCCCCTCTCGGTCTTCCGGGACGACGAACCGGTCGTCCAGTCTCACCCGCTCCTCGAAGGCGCCCGTCCTCCGCTGTTCAGCCACACCGGCTGCTGGGACCTGAACGGTATCGTCCGCAAGGCTCCGAACCTGGCTGCTGCCGGATTCCGCGTGATCTTCGGCGAGCTGGATCCCCAGTGGAATCTCCTGGCCCGGGAGATGGCGATGATCTGGTTCAACCCGCGACACCCGGCCGTCCTCGCCCGCGGACTGCATCTGCCGCCCGACCCGATGGCGCCGCACACGGTTTCCCAGCGCATCGGGAATCTTCGAGCTCTGCGGGCCTACGGCGTCTCGCGACAGCTCCCGCAATGGGTCGGCGACTGGAGCGACGACGATTTCAAGACCTACATCGAGCACCGCTGCGGGCAGGGCGAGGCGGCCAGCGCCATCGGACACGTTCACGTGATCAAGACCCTGCACCGCTTCCGGGGAACGTTGGCCGATGGCGGGCTGGCACGGGACCCCTGGCCCGACACCAGCACGAACGCCGTGGTCAAAGTGCCCACCGTCCCCGCAGTGAAGACGCCGGCGGTCCAGCCCGGGACGTGGTTCCCGCTCGTCCGAGCCGCATGGACCTACATCCATGAGTTCGGCCCCGACATCCTCCGCGCGCTCGACTGCTGGCGCCGGCTGAGGACAGACGCCCGCCCGCTGGTCACAGCTGAGGCCGAGCCGCGCTTCGAGGCCTGGCTCGCGGATCCCGCCAGCAGGGTCCCCGTCCATCACGTCACCGGCAAGCCCACGATCAACTGGCAGCTGCTGACCTACCTGATCGGCGTCGAGTCCCGCAGGATGAACTTCTTCGCGCAGCACCGGGCTGGCCTGACCCGCCGGGCCGCCGCCGAACAGCTCGTCGCCGACGGCCGTTTCCGCACCGGCCTCATCGACGGCCTGCGTGAGGTGACCAGGCCCGACGGCGGCACAGGCCCCTGGCACGACAGCCTCCAGCCGAGCGAACTCTGGGTCGAATGCCTCGCCCTGCGCAACGCCTGCTATATCTTCGTCGCCGCGCTATCGATGATGCGGGACTGCGAGAACGGGGCGGAGTTGCATCTGATGCAGCACTCCGCGGGGTCGAAGTACGCGTGAATCTGCAGGTGAGAGGCGTCTGCTCCGTCATCCTCTCGCACCGCGCAGCCGATCTACCAGCGACTCTTGCGCTTCACTGATGTCATCCCAACAATGATGCGTCTAACGCAACGGAGGTTGGAGTGGCGAAAGCGGCCGATTTGGCGGGTGCGGCACACCTGATGCTCGTGGACGGGATCTCCTACCTGGATCCCGCGCCTGGCGTGTTCGAGGCCATGCTGGAGGGGTGGACCAAGCAGCAGCGGGCCCGCTTCCTGAAGTGGGAGGGGACCATCAAGCCGCGGCTGTCGCTGGTCCGCCGGTTCGCCGAGTACTCCAACCAGTACCCGTGGCAGTGGCAGCCGGCGGAGTTCGAGGCGTTCATCGGCCACCTGCGCACGAAGACGCCGACGTTCACGGTGTCGAGCGGCCGCAACTACCAGAACCACCTGCGGCTGTTCTGCGAGTTCATCACCGATCCGCGCTACGGCTGGATGTCCGTCTGCCAGGAGCGTTTCGGCGAGGTGCCGGTCCAGATCCTGCACGAGTGGAACACTGTCAAGCACGTCAGCGAGTACGAGGGCGACCCGCGCCGCCGGCCGCTGACCTACGACGAGATCCAGGATCTGTTCGACGCCGCCGACGGACGGGTCGAGGAGATCCGAAAGCGCGGCCGTAAAGGTGCGTTGACCGCGATGCGCGACTCCGCCCTGCTCAAGACCTACTACGCCTACGGCATGCGGCGCCGGGAGAACGTCGGCCTCGACCTCGCCGACCTGCGGCGCAATCCGAAGGCCCCGCAGTACAAGCGCCACGGGGCGGTGTTCGTACGCTGGGGCAAGTCCTCCAAGGGCAGCCCGCCCAAGCGCCGCACCATCTTCACCGTCCCCGAGATGGACTGGATCGTCGATGACCTCGACCACTACCTGACCGAGGTCCGGCCCCGCTTCAACGTGGGAAAGCACCCCGCGATCTGGGTCACCGAACGCTCCGGGCGCCTATCCCGCCGGTCGGCGAACGAAGCCTTCGAGGCCGCCAAGCAGGCCGCCGACCTGCCCGAAGAGCTCGAGTTGCATTGCCTGAGGCATTCCTATATCACACATTTGACCGAATTTGATTACCCGGAAAGGTTCGTCCAGGACCAGGCCGGTCACGGCTACGCCAGTACGACGGCCCTTTATACGGGCGTCTCGGACGAGTACCGCAACCGGCTGGTGCACAAGAAGTTGGGCCAGCGTTACCCGGGCATCTGGGAGGATCCGAAGTGATCAAGAAGATGGGCTACCGCTGGAACCTGCGCAAGCTCATGGCCGACCGGGAGATGTTCCAGACCACCGACCTGGTGCCGCTGCTGGCTGAACGGGGCGTCGACCTCTCGCGCGAACAGGTCTTCCGTCTGGTCACGCAGCCGCCGCAGCGGATGTCGATGGACACCCTCGCGGCTCTGTGCGACATCCTCGACTGCCAGCCCAACGACCTCATCGAGATCCAGGTCGTCAACGAAGAGGTACGCAAAACCGCTGGTGGCGAGACGTCCGGCCCGCTGCCAGCCGTGCGTCGGACCTCGATCCGCCGACCGGAGGGCCTGTGACCGCGCCCTCCCCGAACGCTCCGTCGATCGTCGCCCGACTCGCCGCGCAGGCCGCCCGTATGAAGGCCGCGAGGGCCGCAGCCGTCGGCCAGCTCACCTCAGCCCTGCCGTCGCTCGACGCCCAGGAGGCCGAGGCCGCGTTGGTGACCGCGGTCCCAATCCCCGTACGCGGGGCGGCGAGGTTCCTGGAGGAACTGGCCGGACACCTCGCTGCCCACCCTGACGCGTTGACGTCCGGCAGTTCGCTCTGCCCGCCGGTTCTGCTGCGGCTCGCCGAAGTCCTGCACGACGCCGGGCACCCCGTGGTCCGTCCCGGTTGCGCACACTGCGGAAAGCTACGAAGCGACCTGCGCCAACTCCGTCCCGAAGGACGGCTCTGCGGCACCTGCGACGCCCGGAGCCGGCAGGCGACATGCGCCCGCTGCGGCCGCGAGAACGTACGCATCGCGGCCCGCCGCCCCGAGGGCCGCATCTGCTACACCTGCTACCACTCGGACCCGGAGATCTTTGAGGAGTGCGCCGAGTGCGGCCAGTCCCGAGCGCCGGCCGTCCGTCGCAAGGACGGACGAGCCCTCTGCAGGAGCTGCTGGAAACGCCCGATGCACACCTGCGTGAACTGCGGAAAGACCGCGGCCGCCGCCCTCGTTGACGACGACGGGGCACTCTGCCACCTCTGCTACAACCGCCACCGCCGACCGCGGCGTCTCTGCGGACGGTGCGGCCAGCTCAAGCGCATCGCCCGCAACGCACGCGACGGTCAGCCGGACCTCTGCGACTGCTGCTACCGCGGTCCCGAAGTGGCCTGTTCAGGCTGCGGGCGGACTCGCCCCTGCAACCGGAACCAGCAGGGCCAGCCGGTCTGCGGCAACTGCTACCGGCGCACTCGTTCAGGAGAGCCATGCGCTCGGTGCGGTCGGACCAAGCCAGTCAACACCCGGTGGCCCATCGGGCCGGTCTGCATGAGCTGCTACACCGCCGTGCTCCGGTCACCGGCCGAGTGCTCCCGCTGCGGCACGGTCGAGCCGCTGATCGCGCGGGACGACGACGGCGACGGAGTCTGCGGACCCTGCGTCGGCTTCGCCGCCGACTACACCTGCCGCCAGTGCGGCCGAGCCGGCAAGCCCCACGGCCACGGCCGATGCGCGCACTGCGTCCTCGCCGAGCGGATCAACGCCCTGCTGACCGGACCCGACGGCACGGTTGCTCAGCAGATGAAACCGCTCGCCGCCGCGCTGGCGGACGCTCCCTCACCGTTCCCCGCTATTCAGTGGCTCAAGGAGAGCCCGAACACCAAGCTCCTCGCCCAACTGGCGGCCGAAGGACACGAGCTCACCCACGAACTGCTGGACGAGCTCCCACCCAGCCGGAACCAGCGCTACATCCGCCAACTCCTCGTCCACACCGGCATCTTGGACGAGCGCAACGAGGATATCGAACGCATCCCCGGCTGGCTGGAACACGAACTCGCCGACAAGCCGGCCGCGCACGCCAACCTCGCCCGCCCGTTCCTGCACTGGTTCCTGCTCCGGCGAGCACGCCAGCGGGCCGCCACCCGCCGCCATCCCGCCTCAGCAGACCGCGACCTGCGGCGCCGCGTCAGCGTCGCCCTGGACTTCCTGGCCTGGATAGACCAACGCGGCTTGCCTCTCGCCGACCTCGCCCAGGAACATGTCGACGACTGGATCGCCGGAGCCACCAGCCAACGCCGTTACCTGATCCGACACTTCCTGAAGTGGACCATGAGCCGTCGGCTCACCCGCGAACTGACCGTCCCGTCCATCCCGAGGCAGGAGCCCCAGAACCTGCTCGACGAGGACGATCGATGGCCACTCCTCCAGCGCTGCCTGACCGACGACACCCTGCAGACGGACGTCCGGGCCGCTGGCGCGATCACCCTGTTGTTCGGCCCGTCCACCGAACGACTCTGTCACCTGACGCCCGAGCACCTCAAGTTCGGCGACAAGCACACCCACCTCGTCCTGGGCCGCCACCCCGTCCTGCTGCCTCCACGACTCGCCGAGCTCCTTCGGCGCCTCGCCGAACAGCCCGAACTGAGGCCCCAGCTCTCACGAGTCCACCCGGGCTCTCGGTGGCTTTTCCCGGGCATGGTCCCGGGCAAGCCGATCTCGACGCACGGCATGACCCAGAAACTCAACCGGCACGGCATCCCGGTTCGCACCGCCCGCAACGCGGCGCTGGCTGCCCTCGCTGCTGACCTCCCCAGCCCGATCCTCGCCGACGTGACCGGGATGCACCGCCAGACCGCGCTCCGCTGGGTCGCCTACGCCCGACGCGACTGGGCCGAGTACCTCGCCGCCCGAGCCGAGGAAGAGGCCAACAAGCGGGAGAAGAAGGGGAATAGTGTCAGTCAGTAGTGACTCGCTGCGGAGCCTCACACCGACAGCCTCGAGGGGGACCTCTTCGAGAGGCTCGGTTCCAACAACGGTATAAATATGGTAAGCACGAAGGTAACCGGCGAAATTCTCCGCGGCGGCATGGCGGTGTGCGATTCTCACGATGTTCTCCTGGGGCGCTCGGCAACGATGGTCCCGTCCTTGGGCCCCAGGTGCGGGGCCGTAGGCATGTTGAACTCCCTGCGCAGGGCAGCCCGGGCGGCGAGGTGCCCACACATACCGTGCACGCTGGGGCCGGGGGGCGTCGACGCTGAACACAGGTACACACCGGGCAGAGGTGTGCGGTACGGATTCCAGGCGGGCACCGGTCGGAACACGGACTGTGTGAGCGTGACGGCTCCCGCACCGATGTCGCCACCGGGATAGTTCGGGTTGTACGTCTGGTACTCGGCCGCCGGCACACCACGCGCCGCGATGACCGTGTCGGCGAAGCCGGGCGCGTACCGCTCGATGCGGCGGGTGATCAGCGGCACCGGATCCCGGATATCGCCGTTCGGTACGTGTGCGTAGGCCCACACCGGGCGGCGGCCGCCCACGGCGCGGCCGGGATCGGTCACGGCAGGGTCGACCACGAGCACGAACGGCTCCTCGCCGGCCTCGCCCCGGGCCGCCGCGTTCTCTGCTGCGAGCATCGCGGCGCGGATGCCTCCCAGGTGCACGGTCCCGGCCCGCCCCACCTCCGGGCAGGCCCACGGGATGGGCTCGCTGACCAGCAAGTCGGCCTTCGCCGCGCCCGGGCCATAGTGGAAGCGGTCCAACGCCCGACGGTAGCGCGGCGGCAACCGGTCGCCGGCCAACGCGAGCAAGCCGCGCGGCGTGGTGTCCAGCATGATCACCGGGGCGTCGAGCTCCGCGAGATCGGTGACCCGGTGGCCGGTGTGCACCATGCCGCCGTGCGCCCGCAGGTCATCGGCCAGGGCCTTGGCAATGCGGACACTGCC
The DNA here is from genome assembly GCF_002941025.1 of Streptomyces sp. QL37. NCBI lineage: Bacteria > Bacillati > Actinomycetota > Actinomycetes > Kitasatosporales > Streptomycetaceae > Streptomyces > Streptomyces sp. QL37. The sequence continues at coordinate 1,439,473 of NZ_PTJS01000001.1, forward strand.
GCCCTGGGGCAGCGGCCAGCCGGCCGCGTGTGCTAGGTGCCCAAGCAGCAGCGCGATGGCGCCGGCGGGCAGGCTGGGCAGCCGCCCCATCGCGTGCGCCGCGACGCCGGTGAGCAGTGCCCGGGCAGCCTCAGTGCGCAGCCCGTTGACCCCCAGGTAGTGCCCCAGCAGGCGCGGTCCAAGCAGCAGCGGGACGGCGAAGTCGTGCGGCAGGGACCGCTGGCCGGACAGCAGGAAGTCGGTGACACCCGCACTGTGCCGCACCAGCGGCGCCATCAGCTGCCGCCAGCGGTAACCGTCCGGGCCGAGCCGGTCGCAGGTCCTGTCGAGGTCGTGGTAGGCGAACGCGGCGGCGTCACCGTCCAGCGGGTGCGCGTAGGTGATCGGCGGCTGCAGCAGCGCAACGCCGCGCGCCGCGAGGTCAAACTCCCGGAAGAAGGCCGACGCGGCCGCCATGGGGTGCACGGCCGCGCAGACGTCGTGCCAGATCTCCGAGTCGAACAGCGCCTCACCGCGCAGGCCGCCGCCGACGGTGGCCGCCTGTTCGTGCACGTGCACGCTCAGCCCGGCACGCGCCATTGTGACGGCGGCGGCCAGACCGTTCGGGCCACTGCCGACGACGGCGACATCGGCGCGCGTCACGCCGGTGCTCCCTCGGCGGCGAACTGCCGACTCGCGAGCCGCCGGTACACCTCGTCGGATTCGATGAGCTCCCGGTGAGTGCCGGTGGCGCGCACGCGTCCCTCCTCCATGACGATGATACGGTCGGCTCGCACAATGGTGGACAGCCGGTGCGCGATGGCCAGCACGGCGCACTCGCGGGCGGCTTCCGTCATCGCGTCGCGCAGCGCGGCCTCGGTGTCGCTGTCCAGGTGCGCGGTGACCTCGTCCAGCAGGATCACCTCCGGCCGCTGGAGCAGCGTGCGGGCGATGGCGAGCCGCTGCCGCTGGCCGCCGGACAGGCCGGCGCCGCGCTCACCGAGCTCCGTGTCGAGCCCGTCGGGCAGCTCGGCGATGAGGGACTCCAGGCTGGCGAGCCGCAGCGCACGGGCGATGTCGGCGGTGCCGGCCCCGGGGTTCGCGTACGTCAGGTTCTCGCGGATCGTGCCGCGCAGCAGCGGCGCGTCCTGCTCGACGTAGCCGACCAGCGACCGCAGTTCGGCGAGCCCGAGGGTGGCGGTGTCATGGCCCGCGACCCGGATCGTGCCGGAGTCCGGCCGGTGGAAACGCTCGATGAGCTGGAACGTCGTGGTCTTGCCCGTGCCGGAGGCGCCGACGATCGCGGTCAGCCCGCGGCGCGGCACGGTGAAGGAGACGTCCCGCAGTACCGGTGTGTCGCCGTGGTAGGAGAAGCCGACGTGCTCGAACCGGATCGCGGGCGCTGGCGCCGCGGCGGGCTCGCGGGCACCCCGCCGTGCGGGTTCCACGTCCTCTTCCTCCTCCTGCGGGATCGCTCCCAGCTCCCCCACACGCTGGACCGCGGCGCGGCCCTGCTGGAACTGGCCGACCGAAAGGAAGAGCAGCACCAGCGGTGTCACCAGGTAGAACAGGTACATCACGAACGCCGCGAGATCGGCGGCCGGCAGCGACCCCGTGGCGACCCGGGCCATACCCCAGGAGACCACCACGGCGAGCGAGAGCTGTGTACCGACGTTCATCGCCGGAGTGAGCAGCGAGCTGAATCCGACGACCCGGACCCCGCTGCGCCGCGCCCGGTCGGCCAGCCGCGCCAGTTCCTCGGTCTCCCGCTCCTCAGCGCGTGACGCTTTGACCGTGGTGAGGGCGCCGAGCACCCGCTGCAGACCCGAGCCGAACGCGCCGACGTCCTCCCGGTTCCGAAGGGCGGCGATGCGCACCTGGCGCGCCAGCAGCAGCGCGGCGCTGCTGGCCAGGCCGAGGCAACCGGCGGTGGCGAGCAGCAGTTTCCAGTCGATCCTGGCCATCAGCACGATGCCGCTGGCCACCATGAGGGCGGAGGTGGTCATCCGCGCCACCGCCTGGGCGATGACCAGGGAGGCGACCGAGGTGTCGGACACGGTGCGCGCGAAGACGTCGCCGTGTTCCAGACGCGAGAAGTGCGGGATCCGGCTGCGGAGCAGGCGGCCGCCGAGGACGCGCCGGACGTCGAAGACGATGTTCTCGCCGGCCCGGCCGATCGCGTAGGCGTGTCCGGCGCTTAGGGCCGTGTCGGCGAGGAAGAAAAGCACGACGAGGGTGATAGGCCAGACGATCGGCTCGTCCAGGACCACGGCTTTGATCAGTCGGCCCAGCATCCAGGGTTGGGCGAGCTTGGCTGCCACACCGGCGATGCCCATGCCCATTCCGAGGATTAGCAGGCCCCGCTGGGAACGGGCCGTCTGCCGGAGGTTCATGCCGGCTTCGTGTAGGACGCGACGAACAGACCGGCCTCGGGAACGTAGGCGGTCCGCAGCCAGTTACTGTAGTGGCCCTCGGGGTTCAGCCCGGCGTCCCGGGCGTGGACGTCCACCTCGTCTGGCGTGAGCAGGCGCGTGACCTCGGTGCCGATGCGGTGCGTGCCGTCCGCCTCGAACAACAGGGTGGACACCTGCCAGACCCGGTTTTCCGCCATGAGGGTGGCGTGCATCTGGATGCCGGTGTCCGGCTCCGGGTGCGGTATGAACATCGTGGTGCGTGCCAGCCCCTGGTGCAGGGCGATGATGCCGGGGCGGTTGTGCGCCTCGACTAGCAGCCTGCCACCGGGGCGCAGGTGTTCGGCCGCGCGAGCGATGACCTCCCGCTGCCCCTCGGGGTCGAGGATCAGCGAGAGTGTGGAGCAGACGCAGTAGATGAGGCCGTAGGCTCGGTCGCCGCGGTAGGTGCGGATGTCGCCGAGTTCGCCGGTCACCCGGCCCTCGCTGGCCTTCTTCTCGAGAGCCGCCAGCATCTCCGGCGAGGAGTCCACGCCGGTGACCGGGCCGACGCGGTGCGACAGCGGCAGCGCGATCCGGCCGGTCCCGACGCCGAACTCCAGCGTGCCCCAGGCCGGGTCCGGGTGGAACGCGGCCAGGGCGTCGACGGCGGCCCGCGTGGCGGCGGCATGGGGAAAGACGCGGTCGTACCAGCCTTCGAACTGCCTGCCGTAGCCGATGTCCGCGATCGTCATGAGATATCCGTCCCTGTCATGTGGAAGGCACCCTGCCTGGCGGTGATTCCTGGTTTCGGGTGGCCCGCGTACCGTGTCCTGCGTCCCGCCGCCTCCGCGCGGCTCAGGCGGCGAGCGTGGCGGTAGCCCGGGTGGCGGCGGTCAGTTCGCGCCGGCGCTGCGACAGCACGTAGTGGATCGCCGGGTGGGTGGCGCCAAACGCGAGTACGAACCTGTTGAGCCCCACGAACTGGCCGATACCGAGGTGGAACGCCGACATCGTGGCGAGGTAGGCGCGGGCGGCGGGCTTCGGCAGCACATAGATGAGGGGGAAGCCGCACTCGATGGCGATCGTGCCCCACGAGAGCGCTTTGGAGATCGCCGGGTAACGGTTGATGACCTGGTGCGCGCCCGGGTGCCCGTAGTTCCTCGTCCGCATCACCCCGGCGACGGCGTCCCCCTTCAGCCAGATCGGGGAGACGGCCTTCACCACTCCGGAGGCGACGTAGGACAGCGAGGTCTCCAGGGCCAGCGTCCGCATCGCGAGGTCGTCGGCCTTCTCGAGGTCGCGGATCAGCCCGGTGGAGGCCATCGTGACGTTGATGACGTGCTGCAGTTGGTCGGCGCCGTCCCGGCCGAACGGGATGAAGGCGGACTGCGCGCTCTGGAGGGCGGCCAGTGTCGTGCCGCCCGCGATCCGCAGTGCTCGGTTCCGGGGCCGCAGGAAGGTGGCCGCCGACACGGCGGCCTGGGTGCCGTAGACCGCGTAGGGGAACGCCTTGGACGTCAGCGCGCGGTTCACCCGGGGGTAGTGCCTCGCGAGCCTCGGGTGGCATGCCTCCACCTGACTCCCCAACAGGTCGCCCTTGACGAACCGCTTGTGCTGGCTCAGTGCTTCCAGTGCCGCGACGAACGTCCCCGCGGCGGCGATGCGGCGTACCGTGGTGGGCGGGTGCAGCGAGGCGACGGATGACGCCGCCCGGTTCAGTCGGCGGAACACGGGTTCTCCTTCTCGGTGGGAGTGGGTGCCGGGGACAGGACGGTGCCTGTCCCCGACGGTGACGGTGCCGGACCGGGCCGACGAGGCGGCGGGCTTAGCCACGCGCCGGGCACCCCGTCGCCTCCTGAGCGGCACCGGGTAGCGGGGACGGCGCGGGAGGCCGTGCTGCCCCCGCCCACTGGGACCCGGTCGTTCACGTCTCAGGACATGACCGCGGACCCCTGCCTGGCGTGGGCGTGCCCGGCGGCGCGTCGCCGGCGGCGGTGAAGCCGCACTCGGCGGAAGTCACTTGCCGCCGGCGGTCCCGGCTCGGACCCGGCCGGTGGTGGCTGGCCTGGCGACCGGCGTCAGGAGTTGGTGTAGTTCTGCACGTTGTCGTAGAGCATCTCCGTCGCGATGAGGAAGACCTCGAAGGCGAGCACCGGGGTGGCCATCACAGGGTCTGCGGGGGTGTTCAGACCGAGGGTGGCGGTCCCCGAGAGTACCCCCGGGGTGACGTCGGTCAGGGATTCGTTGGCGAACTGGGCGACGATAGACATGGTGTCCCTTTCTTTGTGATCCTTGTGCCGGATCTCCCGCCGGTCCCTCCGGCGGATCTCCAGCGGAACGGTGACTGCTCCCCAGCGGGGCACAAGGCCCGTCTCGGCTGGGGGGCCCGCTCTCACGCGCGGCACGGCGGAGTGAGAGCGAGGCTCCCGGCCGACGCGGGCTAGGGCGTGGCTGCCGGCTGAGGGTGGTGCAGCGGGATGTGCTCGGAGGCGAACAAGGGGTCCACCGCGTGCGGGCCCTCACGCTCGGGGTGGGCCTGCAGCAGCATGAACTGGGTGTGGTCGGCCTCCGGCTCGTGCGGGATCCGGGTGGCCAGGTAGCCCTGGAGGATCCGGTAACCGGGGCTGGAGACCATACGGCCCATGTTCCCGGACGAGGCGTTGGCCGCCGTGATGATGACCTGGAGTGTGTCGAAGAGGACCTTGGGGGCACGGTTGCCCGCGTTCCAGGCCAGGCCGTACCAGGGCCGGTCCGCGGTCACCTCGGCCTCTTTCCAGGGGGCCGCCGTGCCACCGGTGATGTCCCGGTAGAGCAAGTGCACATCCGACATGCCCGGGTTGGGGCCGAAGAATCTCCAGTTGGGTCCCCGCAGGAAGCGCAGGGGCCCCCTCGTGACCAGATGGTCGAACCTACGGTCGGGGAGCTGATTCGCGGCGGTGCCGACCAACCACGCCGTGAGCCCGGTGGACACCGCCGCGTACACGGCGCGCTGCCCGTTCATGCTCCACACCCGGGAATGATCAGCTCGGCGAGGGCCTTTGCGTGCGCCTCCTCGGCGACGACCCCTATGTGGCCGGCGTCCTCGCGCACGTGGTGCCACGACTCAGCCGACAGTTCCAGCAACCGCTCCTGCGACGCACGGTGCTTCTCGGCACTGCGCGTGCCCTTCAGGGCCGTCACCACGTGCAACGGGACGGAGAGCCTGCCGACAGCCGGGTAGGCGCGCGCCGCCATGTACTCGCGGTACGCGGTGGCCCACACACGCGGCACGGCGTGGTACGCGGTCATGCTCTGCTTGACCTCTTCGGCGTAGAACTCGCGGGCCGGTGTCATCGGGCGCGGCACGTTGAGCCCCGTGGCGGCCCACACGTACTCCAGCAGCAGCCGCTGCCGCGTCCACAAGTCAGCGGGCAGGCCGAGACTGGCCCGCAGGTCGGCGATGATCGTGGGATCCACCATCACCACGTGGGACAGCCCGGCATCCGCCCGTGAGGCGGCGTACGCGGCGGCCAAGTAGCCGCCGAGCGAGTGCCCCACCAGCACGAGCGGCAGGCCGTCGAGGTAGCGCTTGCGCAGCTCGTCGACGATCCCGAACTGCTCCTCCAAGGTGGCCCCGGGCAGCGGGCTGCTGAGCCCGTGGCCCGGCCGGTTGTAGCCCACGCAGGCCGCGTTCTCGGGCAGGTGCTTGCGCACCCAGGCCCACTGTTCGTGCGGAAGGCCGAGGCCATTGAAGAAGATCACGCCGAATTCGGCGTCCGGCGGACGCCGGTGATCGACCTCGACCACACTGCCATCGGCGCGAGGCATCGTGGAAAACGTCGCCACACGCCGGCGAGTACCGAGAAACCGCGTCTGCGCACCGATCGCCCAGCTGCCGACGCACAGCCCCGCCACGCCGATGGCGAACTTCCGTTCAATCGACATCGTCCTCACTATCGGCACGCCCATCTCCTCTCCTTGTGCGTCCCAAGCACGTGTTTTTAATTCCCGGGTTCTGTCCTGGGCTTGGTGTCCGCTCCGATGCCGCGTGCTGCTCGCCGACGTGTCGGACCGTGCAAGGGCATGAGCGCGGGAGACCTTTGCCCCGGTGTGCCGCAGTGACGGTGCACCAGCCGGGTCCGGGTACCGCAGAGACTGCCGACCGTCGGCAGGCCGAAACAACGGCAACCGGCTGTCCCGGACAGTCGCGGGCTGTCCGAGCTGGTCAGGGCCTTGTCCGGATTGCGTCCCGGACAGCGAGGGATGGCGGAATTCCGTCGTTGCCCTTAAGACATGACCGCAGCAGGATGGCGTAGTGGGGAACTTGGAGGAGGTGTCGCCGTACGAAGCCCGAGACGCTGCCGGTTTTATCGAGTCGATGCAGCAGCTCAAGGAACGTTCGGGGCTGACGTATCGCGAATTGGAGGAGCGGGCCACCCAAAGCGGTGACGTGCTGGCGCGCAGCACGCTGGCCGACATACTGCGACGGACGAGCCTGCCGCGACCCGACGTACTGGTCGCGTTTGTCCGCGCCTGTGGGGACGGTCAGCGGGTCGGCGCCTGGCTGGATGCCAGGGACCGGATCGCCGCAGATATCGCTGCCGCGCCCGCCACGACGCCGAGCTCCGTGCCCGAAGTCGACGCCACGGCCGAGGCTCACCTGCAAACCGAGGAATCCACGGGCTTGCGGCCCCGCCGGACCAAGCGACGCACGGTCGCGCTCGCGGCCACGCTCATGGTCCCGCTGCTCGCCCTGGCCGCCTGGCAGTTACTCCCCGACGGCTCCGAAGCTCCGGGCGCAGGCGCACCGGCTACTGCCACCGCCTCCCGGACTCCCGCCGACGGCTGGGTCACCATCCGCCCCGCCCGCACACCCGACCTCTGCCTCACCGACGGACGCGACCGCGACGGCACCTACAACAGCGCCGTCGCCGTCCAACTCCCCTGCGCCCAGGCCGCCGTGCCGCGCACCTATCTCGAACCGGTCGGCGAGGGCCGCTATCGCATCCAGTGGCACCACCCCCAGATGGGAAAGGGATGCCTGACGGTCATGGGCGCCGACCAGATCAAGGGCATGCTCGAACCACGTGATGACTGCACGCAAGGCACTCTGTTCCGCCTGGAACCCACCGCCGCTGACAGCGCCGGGGCTTTCCGGCTTCGCCCGGCCCACAGCAGCCGGTGCATCGGCATCCTCGACAACGACACCACCGAGGGTGCCGAAGCGATCGAAGAACCATGTACCGGAGCAGCCGACCAGCGGTTCCTCATCCGTACTGGGTGACGGTCTTCACTGGGGCCGGCTGCAGGAGCAGGCACTCGGCCGGCTCCTCGCCCGAGGCTGGGGGCCGTCGAGAAGCAATCGGGCCATGCACACTGTAGTGGCCAGTGGCCGGAGGCGAGCCAAAGCCTCAACGAATTCCAGGAAAGGCGGCTCTCTCATCCTCCTCGTGTGAGCTCAGCTCAGGACTGGGCTGCGTTCCAGGATGCCCCGATGCGAGGAATAGTGCACGGTCGGAATAACCCCCTCCCGCCAGTAATCCGCGAGATCACCAAGGACTCCCTGACCGAGTACTTCGGCACCCCGGCGGTGAAGTCGGTCAAGCGAAAACTCGACCCCGACTTGCCCACCGTCCACTGGTGGATCACCGCACCGGTCGCCCAGGCCATCGAGACCGCCATGCACTTGTCGATGCACGACACCCTCGCGTTCGCCGCAGTCGCCCCGCGCTTCAAGGGTGAAGGCTTCACCAGCCAGACCGCCATCAACCGCTTCATCAAGCACGTCAACCGGCACCGGCACACCACGGGCCTCGCCGAGGTCCCGCTGGGCAAGGTCACCCCCCACATGTTCCGGCGGACGATGGCCATGCTCACCCGCGACTACCCAGGGTCCGAGATCGCCGTCGGGATGCAGCTCAAGCACGCGGCCACCCGGGCCCTGGCCAACCGCTCTACGCAGGGTTACATGGACCACGACCCCTCCTGGGCCCGTCACCTCACCACGGCCATCGCCGAACGCCGCTTCCACCGACTCCGGGACCTGTTCGACGCCGACAGCCGCGGCGAGACCATCGGTTACGGCCCTGGGGCAGACCACATGCGCCAGGCGTTCGCCGCAGTCCGAGAGAAGGCCGAAGCGCTCCGAGCCAGCGGGAAGGCCCAGCGCGGCGACATCCTCGTCGAGCATGGCTTGCTCAAGCGCACCCGTCTGTCGATCCGGTTCGGCAAGCTCAACCACTGCACTTTCGACGAGAACAACCCCGTCGGGGCGAAATGCCTCGAAGACGCCGTCGTCCCCGTGGGCCACCGCGGACCGCTCATTGACCGCTGCCAGCCGGCGCGCTGCGGAAACAGCATCATCGCCCCCGAGCACCTGCCGATCTGGCGGGCCGAGCACGCCTCCCTGACCCAGCTGCGAACCCTCCCCGCCCTCCCGGCGAACCGCAGAGCCCTGATCGACCAGCAGATCCGCGACGTCGAGATCGCCCTCACCAAGGCAGGTGAAGCATGACTGTCCCAAGCCAGCCAGGGCTCTCGCCAAAGACCGAGAAGGCCCTGCGGGAGGCCATGGAACGGCTGTTCACCGGCCGACCTGTCCGAACCGACGGCAAGCTCACCAAGCAGAACCTCTGGCGCGAGGCCGGCGTCAGCCGAGCCACTATGAACCGCGCGACCGCAGTGCTCGCCGACTGGGACGACCGGGTCAGCCAGAGCGCGGCCAGCAAGCACCACCAGGCCCATGCTGCTGAGATCGCCCGGCTCCGCCGCCAGCTGAGAGACAGCCGACACGAGCGACAACGACTCCAGGACGAGGTTGATGCCGCGGCCACCGTCATCGCGGCCCTGTTCGCCGAGAACTCCGCACTTCGCGAGCAGGGTCTTAGTTCCCCAGCCATCGTGGTCCCGTTCAGTCGGTCACGAGACCAGCCGCAACGACCGCTCGACTAGCGGTTGTCGCTTGGTCCAGTACCGCCTGATGCGTCGAAGAGGGTCGGCTGATCGGATGACTCTCGCCGGTCCGGAACCTTCCCAGCCGACCCTCGAAAAGCCAAGTCATGAATCCCACGGAGCGAAGAAGCAACCTGCCGACCTGCAATATTCTCCAGGCACTTCAGCCCTACCAAGAGAAGCCCCTTATGCTCCGTGGTGAAAAGATGGGCGAAGGATTCGGCCTTCCAGGCTCCATCGCCCAATAGGGCATCGAAGCAAGTCAGCTCTGCCGTCTGCAGAAGCCCACTGGCCACTTGGGGGTTCTCGCGAAGGCGCTCGACGAAGTCCAGATAGTAGTCGATATAGGGAGGGGGCGAAGCAATGGCATCCCTCAACGAGGGAACTTCGACACGAATCGGTTCGGCGCCTGCTTCGACATAAGCCTTATGGGTTCTATCTTGAACGAAGCGGAAAAGCGCGTCCGCCTTCTCCAACATTGGCAGCACATAGACGTCGTCGGCGTCACCGACAGTCAGCGCGCTCTCGAGGCGAGCTCGAAGCATATTCCGCGGCACAGCATCCAGACGTCCTGCATCCTGGAGTCCTGCCAGCAGTACTGCCATCAAGCTGTGTCCGGAAAGCACGAGTGCTGCTGGTTCGGGAAGGACGCCTTGCTTTTCAACAGCGGCACCGAAGGCCTGAACGGCACCAACCAGGCTAGCCGAGTCGGCTAGAAGCGCATCTCCTCGCAAGAATCGTGCGAGGCCATTAGGAATCCCAGGAAGTCCCTTAAGTTGAGTTGTGGTCCTCGACTCGGCGCTAAGACAAGCTGGTCCGTCGAGATGCGCAAACCTCTCCGGGAGCCAAGCGTGGGCTTTCTCTCGCCTGGCAATCATAGCTTCGTCCATCACGACAATTTTCAGCTTGCGGGCAAGACTTTGACCGCGCGGACTTACTACCTGACGAACTAGGGTCACTCGATCCAGGTTCAGCAGTTCCCTGAAACCGGCGAGCCATAGAATGGTGTCGGGTTCGCCGCTCTGCCCCTTCCCACTCTTGCATTCAAGGCTTGAGCGCGAAACGCGCAGCCGCGAATCGATATCGAGCGAGAGGATGTCGATGTCTGTGAGTACATCGCGGCCGCTATCCGCATCGTCTGCTGGCACTGGAACACGGAGGCGCGCGTGAGCGCCTTCGGCGAATTCCAGCCGCGCCACGCGCCTCTCCAGCTGTCCCCCGGGAGTTTCCGAAGGCCTCGTTCCAGCTTCGGTCCGCCGGCTTGAGGTGCGGGCCGAGCGGCGACGTCCGTCGCCCGCTCTCACCTGGCTACCGCTCGCCGACTTGGACGGTGCACGCTCGGGTGAGCCGTCGTTGGTCACGGCTGCCCACCAAACATGCGCTTCACTGGGACCTCTCTAAGGGCTGCGATGAGCCTGGCCTGCTCTACTTCATCGATACCCGCCGTCAGCGCCAGGCGAGCACGCTCCTTGTCCACATGAACGTAGGAGCGCTGAGCTCGCAGTGCTGCAATATCAGAACTTTCGCCCTCTGCCCCTTCACGGCTATCGAGCATCTTGAGTGCGTCCCTAGCGACATCAGGCTGCAGGAGCTGAAGGCTATACCTTCCGGGTGTCATTCCATCGACGACCTTCACCACGCCAGCCTTCTCCAGCATCGGATAGTCAGTGCCGATAGACGTGACGTTGCCGGCGATGCCGCGGTTGATCAACGAACGTAGAAAGACGTCGGGCGAATGCAGCTTGAACTGGGCATACGTGGCGGCATAGACCATGGAGCCAACCAGCTGACGGACATGACCGGATACGTCGGCCACGCTTCCGCCGAAGGGGTCGCGCCCAAGATGGGGAGTGAAGAGGAACCCTCGTTCCACCCCGCCGTCGGATGTCTGCACCACTGACCGCTGCACAAGGTTCTGCGATACGGCAAAGTCAATCCATCTACGCTCAGTCGACGTGACCCGCTCTTCAGGCATGCCGGGATTCTCCGCCAGCTCCTCAAGCAGCGCGGTGACTTCTGACGTCCCCTTGGCGTCCGCAGCTCGAAGCGCGGCCTGGGCGATCGAGTCGCCCTGAACCCAGATGTTGGGGTTATACAGAACCTCGCGGCCATCAGCGGCGGTCACGCGGCGGATTAGACCGGTGTGAGTGAGGTGCCGCAAAGCCGCCTCCGCGCTCTCCTCGCTGCCACCAACCCCATCGGCCGTCGCCGCCGTCTGCAATGCGGCGTCGACGAGAAGCGGCTGCAGTGCCGTTGCACGAAGGAGCGCCAGTGCGGCGCGTTCCACTGCAGTGGCCATGACCGTCTGCAGCAACACCGGAGCAGCCAGAACGAGATCACCACGAGTGGGAATCCGCTCTGTGATCGAAACCGCCACTCCGTTGTCGTCCCTCTCGACGGAAACCCACCCAAGGCTCTCCATCGTGACGAGCACAGCGTTGAGATTGCGAGTCCCTACGCCAACGTCAAAGCCAATTGCTTGCACCCGACGAGCGCTACTGCTGGTGCTTCCCTGGAGCCGGAAGGCCATGTCCAGAGTCCAGCCAGCGAACTCAAGCTGTTCGAGGGCCGCCCGCTCCGGGCTCATCTGATAGGCCGAAAGATGCCGGGAGAGCCCCAAGCACAGCTCAGCGTCCGTCAAGAAAGTCAAAGCGCCCCCTACCTGGCCAGGAACTCTCTGCGCGCGCTCCCCCAGCACGGCACACCGCGATCACCCTACGCCGCGTCGCCTCGGGCCGCCCCTCGTTTGGCCCCCAGGGTGTCTCATGAGACATGGGCAAGTCTGGAGAACGACGGCTTCCGGGCACTGCTCTTCACCCCGCTCCGCGCGGGTGACCCGGTGCTGTTGCAGACCCGGCGCGGGGCCAACCGCTTCCCCGACCTGGCCGCCGCCGCACCGGCAGATCAAGCACACGATCCCTGAACCCAGGGACGAGCGAGCAAACCGTCAACGGCGGGGCAGCAAGGGCGGCCGGCCAACCGGCTTCGACACAACGGTCTACCGGCGCCGCAATGAGGTCGAGCGCACCATCAACCGGCTCAAGACGTTCCGTGCGGTCTCCACGCGCTACGACAAGAGGGCGTATGTCTTCCACGGGACGGTCACGGTCGCGGCGATCCGATTGTGGCTCCGCCCGTGACCTTTACGTCCTCGCCTATTGCTCTTCCGGGACCAAGACGCCGAGCTCGACTTCCTCGAAAACGCGTGACCACCAGGCTTCGTCGTCCTCGAACACCACCGAATCACTCTGCCTGGCCCGCTCAAGCACGTCTTCGACGTAGTCCTCGTAGTCGTCGTCCGCATCGGTCCTTCCCGAGCAGGCGAACGCCTCCCACACCTCCAGGACGTCCTGCAGACCAACAACCGAAGAGTTGACCAGCCCGTACTGCTGGTCCCCATCGCCTGCATAGCCGCGGACCATCCAGACTTCGCCGCTGTCGATCAGCAGCCAGTACGTGTTGACGCCGTCCTCGAACGCGCCGAGGAACGCAGCCCGACCCGGCGGAAGGTCGCGGACCTCCAGCTCCCGACCCACGTCCCTCACGAACATGCGATTGCAGTCGGACGGCAACCCTCGCTCGCCCAGCCCAGACACCGCCTCACTGCCCAAACCCAGGCGCGCGAGAGAAGTCGCGTCATATGGCAGCCACAGCGCGCTCGGCAACCGGCACCCCCTACTCGATCCGTCCATCCGATCCTCTCAGACCGCGCGGACGACCCATCGGACAGGACCTAGCTCGCGGTGGAGTCGTCGGCGGACTCGTCCGCGCGACGGCGGCGCGCCATGATGAGGACGCCTCCGCCGATGACGATCAGCACTCCCGCGCCGCCGGTCAGCCACGGCGTGGCATCAGAACCGGTGCGAGCGAGGGAACCCATCGGTGGCGTCGCCGTGGAGTCGCCGAACGGGATCGCTGCAGCGGTAGTGGAGGAGACGGCATCCGGTGTGCCGGTGGCTGTCACTGAGGGCGTGGTCTCGCCGGAACCGCTGCTCGGCGTACCCGGGGCGGACGGGTGGTGGGTGGGCTTGTGGGTCGGCTTGTCCGAGGGATCGGGCTTCGGGTCGGTCGCGGTCTTGGCGTTGGTGACGGTCACAGTGACCGGGGCGCCGGGGCCCGCGGTGAACGTCTTGGTCGGCTTGGAGAGGTCGTAGCCGGTGGGGGCTTTGATCTCCTTGACCCAGAACTGCGTCTTCCCCCTTGTTACCGGCAGGTCTCCGGAGGCCGTGCCTTTGGCTCCCGTGGTCAGGGTGAGCAGTGTCGAGTCGCCAGTGCCGATGTTCACGGTCGCTCCGGGCAGGAGTTTGCCGCTCTTGTCATCCTTTGCCTGCAGGAAAACTTTGGCCGCCTTGAAGGGGTCGATGATCGTCAGCCGGGTGGTCGCGCCCGGTGTGACGATGACGTCCTGGTCGGCAACGATCTCGTGGAGCGGACTGCCGGAAGCCGTCTCCTTCAACCGGTAGACACCCGGCGCGAGGTCGGTGAAGGTCAGCTTCCCCTGCGCGTCGCTCTTCCCGCGTCCGGCTTCCTGACCAGCGGCGTCGAGCAGCAGAAACGCGGCGCCCAACAGCGCTTCCCCGGCTGTGTCCTTGGTGGTGATCTCGACGCTGCCCGCGTCCGGGGCCGGCGTCTGGGCGGGGGCGGCGGAGGCCAAGGGGGTCGGTTCGGAGGGTTGGGCGCTCGCGGCGGGAGCCCAGGTGAGGGTGCCGGTCACCGCCACGGCGACGGCAGCGGTTCGGACGAAAGGTGCGTGCACGAGGAAGAGAACTCCTTGAACATGGGGGGAGGCAGCGGATGTGGGCACCGTTGCGGGTGAGCGGCGGGGCAGCGGCCTTGAGCGCGGGACGCCCCGTCGTGCGGCTGGGTGCGGACGCGCTCCATGCGCCGGGGAACCAGACGGCGGTGTATTGCTCGATGGCGTCGCGCAGCCCGGTCGTGACCGCGCCGTCCCACGGCGGGCGGCCGGGGCGGTTGTAGGTGTCGAAAGTGCCGTATTGCTTGGTGTTCGGACGGGTGTTGGTGGCTTCGTCGCGGCGGTGGAACGTGCCGTGGTCCAGGAAGCTGAGTGCCACCGCGTCGATTTCGCCGCGGTCCGGGTGGACGACCGCCAAGCGCAGCCCGCCGTAAGTCTCCGCGTGGATGGTGCGGCTGAAGTCGATCCGCAACCGCATCGGTGCGCCCGGGACCGGGACGGCGAAGTAGGTGTTGCCCACGACCGTATGGTCGTGGAAGGGAAGGCACAGCTCGGCGAAGAACTCGGCGGCCTGCAGGGACAAGTGGAACCTCCGGTCGGGGTGGAGCTGGTGTTACCGACGAGGGCCGGGCAGGGCCGGTCGGCTGCTGGTGCTCCAGCGCGGGACGCTGGTCGCGGGAAGCGCGGCCGGGCGTCGAGATGAGACAGCCCGCTGGACGTCGAGCGGCGTGGGAGCCAGGGGGCCGGACGGCAGGATCGAAGTGAGCTGGACCATGCCCTCGCGGTAACTGAACGTCGCCTCGCGCCAACGGGGCAGTGGGGCCGGGTCGGAGACGCACTGGGTGACGGCAGCGAGCAGGGCGATTGGGGTACCGGTGCTGGCGGTCGCATACCAGGCAGGCCGGTCGATGGACCTGCCGGCCCACAGCTGCCAGCGAGCGTCTCGGGTGGTCAGTTCGGCTTCCGGGTCCAGAGGCCCGGTGGTGAACTCCAGCCCGGCAAGCCCGTCGGGTGATTGGACTGTGAGGGGGGCGCCCCACCGCGGACGCTCCAGCTGCCAGCCTCGTTTGATGAGGGGGACAACGGCCAGGAACGGCTCGCGGTCATCGCTTCGGGAGTCCGGTGCCGCGAGGTAGGCGTCCGGGCCCTGCTCGTACGCCGAGGCGAGGGCAGTGGTGAATGCCTGGACGAACTCGGTGGGGGTGGAGTCGTTGAAGCAAACGCCCCAGGTCGGCGGCCCGAACGGGTCCTGATAGGCGTTGATGCGCCAGAGGCCGTCGTCCTCGCCTTGGGGGAGGTAGCCGAGGCGGATCTTGCGGTCGGGGGCGTTCAGGTACCCGTTGCCAAGGTTGTCGTGCTGCAGTTCCCAGCCGAGGTCGAGGAGGGGAGCGAGGGCTGGGTCGCCGATGCCGGTTGTGCCGGCGAGGTAGCGCGGGAAGACGTAGACGTCTCCGTCGACGTCGGAGCGCGGATCGGGCTGGTGGCTCAGCGGTCCGCCCTCGTGGTGATGGTGATCTCATCGGCGGCGGTGTCGAGGCGGTCGGTGACCTCGGCGGTGTTGCGGCCGGTGACGATGTAGAACCCCGCCCTCGCGGTGAAGAGGTCGCCGTCGGGCGGCAGGAGGAGCTGCTCGCCGATGTCGCGGATCCACCGCACCTGCTGCAGCCACGGGGTGTGGGAGGCGAACGGGATGTTGATGTGCCGTGCGGTGAGGGTGCCGGAGGCGTCCGGGTAGAGCATGCGGATGCCCGCTGCCCCGCGTCGGGTCGGGGTGAGGTCCGGTGCCCGGCCGCAGGCGAGGTCGGCGGCGGCCTTGGGCAGATCGATGCCGGTGGCGAGGCGGACGAGATGTCCGATCATGTCGCCGCCGATCCGGGCGTTGACCTCGATCAGCCGGGGCTTTCCGTCCACGAGACGCAGCTCGACGTGCTGCAGGCCGTCGGTGATTCCCAGGGCCCTGACTGCGGCAGCGGCGGCTGGGGCAACCTGGGTGAGGAGCGGGTCGGTGGCATCGACGGTGTGCCCGGTCTCGTCGAAGTACGGTGCTGGTCCCAGGTGCTTGCGGGTCACGGCGACCGCGGTGGTCTCGCCGCGGTGGGTGACGCACTCGACGGAGACCTCCGGTCCGTCGAGGTACTCCTCGACCAGGACAACGGTGTCCTCGCGGCTGCGGCTCGCGCCCTCTGAGGCGAAGGCGAACGCTGCGGGGAGTTCTTCGGGGCGGTCGACGCGGATCACGCCGATGCTGCCGGCGAAGGCGGCGGGCTTGATGACGGCGGGGAACCCCAGCGTCATCGTCGCAAGGCCGGCCTCCAGCAGAGTTCGTGCCTTCATCGAGGCAGCCGACGGCACCCCGTGCTGGGCGAACAGGGAGCGGGCGGTTGCCTTGTTGCGGCAGGCCCGCATCACCTCGACGGAGTTCGAGGGCAGACCGAGCGCTCGGGCGGTGCGGGCGGTGGGTACAAGGTTCCACTCGTCCCAGGTGACCACGCCGGCGAGGTCGTGGCGAGCAGCCAGGGCCCGGCCGCCGGCGAGCAAGGCTGCAGGGTCGGTCAGGTCGACGACTGCGTGGTCGACGATGAACGGTGTCTCCCACGTCGGCTCGGTGCCGGTGAGCAGGACGACGTCGTACGCGGCGGCCACCTGCTCAAGGCAGTAGCCGCGATAGGTCTCATCACCCGGGGAAACCAGAAGTACGAGAGGGCGAGCGGACAAGGGTTCTCCGTATCGGTGGACGGCAGGACAAGATGGGAAGGAGTGGGCTCTCACGCGGCACGGCGTCGGCGCAGCTCGAACGCAGCAGCCCAGTGCGGGTGTTCGTCGATCAGGAGGCGGACGTAGAGGGCTGTGTAGCTGTTGTTCAGCCCGACGACGCCGTGCGGAAGCTGACGGCGCAGGTCCTCGAAGAGGTCCTTCAAGCTGACGCGGGTGGCGCCCGCGGCTAGGCGGCGGGCGACCAGGCGTTCCAGGGCGCGATAGACGTGCGGGTTGTTGGCGTCGAAAGCGCGGAACTGCTCGGTGATGCTGCGACCGCTCGCGCGGTGTGATCCGAGGATGGCGGCGGGCATGAGGTTCTCCACAGGCTGGGGAGTGCGGCAGGGTCAGGAGCGCAGGGCGGGATCGGTGCGCAGCCGGGCGAAGGCGCAGAACAGGCCGAGAGCCTGCAGGGCGGCGCATGCACTGATGACGTGGCCCAGCGCGTCCGGCGGGGTGAGCGCGGTGAGGATGCCTGCGAGGGGGAAGGGCAGCAGGAGGATGAGGACGGTCGCCGACAGGGTGCTGCCGAACTTCTCCGGCGGGATCAAGTGGGAACGCAAGGTGCGCAGAACCACCGTCATGCCGCCTTCGGCTGCCATCAGGATCGCGATCAGGACCAGGTACGAGCGATAGTCGGGGGCCTGCGCGGCGGCGAGGCAGGCGAGTGAGGCGAGGGCGGCGCAGGTGGCGCCGACCGGCCACATTCCCAGGCGGTCGAGGGCGAACCGGCAGATGGTGACGCTGAGGAGCGTCGCTCCGGCTGCTGCGGACCAGACCAGGCCGACGGCTGTGGTGGTCTGCCCGAAGTGCTTGACGACGATCACCGGGCTGGCCGCTTGGAGGAGCCCGGTGGCCAGGTTGGACAGGGTCAGCCCGGTCACGAGCCAGCCGAGGGCGGGAAGGGAACGGATGGTGCGCCACCCGGTGAGGAGTCCGGTGCCCGGCTGTCGTTTCGAGGGGCGGGTGGGGATGACGGGCGAGGGGGGCGTGCGTAGGGCGAGCAGCGCGGCAAGGAGCGAGAGCGTGGTGATCACGGCGAGCATGGGCGGTGGCCCTGCGAGCAGTAGCACTCCGGCGAGCGCCGGGCCGGCGACGGTCGCGGTCTGTTCGATGCCGAGCAGGATGGCCTGTACGCGATGAGCCTGCCCCTTTGCTCGGCGGCCGGCGGCGGCGCCCGCGGTTTCGGCCGCGATGTAGCTGATCGCGGTGAGCATTCCGGTCGTCGGCGCGAGCACCATCACGGTCACGCTTGCGACGAGGCCGGATGGGTGGAGGTGCAGCAGGACCGCGCCGGCGGCGAGGGCCAGCGCGCGTCCCAGAGCGGCGAGGTGGAAGACGGCGGCTGCCCCACGCCGGTCGACGAGTGCTCCCGCCCATCCGGACGCCGCCAGTCGCGGGATCCATTCCAGGGCGAAAGCGGTACCGGTCAGCGCGGCAGAGCTCGTGGTAGTCAGGACCAGCAGCGGGATGCCGTACGTGGACATCGCGGACGTCACCGCGTCTGCCGCGCGGGGCAAGTAGACGCCACGCATCAGCCCGGCGCTGTGGCGTGCGTGCCGGGGTGCAATCGCTGTGCTCACGCGACCGGCTCGGGCTCGGATATCCGGGTGACCTGGGGGTTGTCGGCCAGCCACTGGATCAGCAGAGCGCGGACACGGCCGAGGTCTGCCACAGCCTCGGCGCTCAACAGGCGCGCGCCCGACGGCCACGAACTGCCGTCGGCGTCCTGGGCCACGAGTGACGGCGTCAGCAGGTCGAGGACGTGTCGGATGCGGCTGCTGAACTCGCAGACCGGTGTCGGGTAGGCGTGGCGGCGGGCCCAGCGAGCTGCCGCGTCGTACAGATCAGCCAGCTCCGACCCGGGCTCGGTGAGTTCGAGCCCGGTACCGGGTGCGGTCCAAACGAGACCGTGGGCGCGGGCGGCTTCGGTGGCGCGGCGCTGTTGGTGCCTGGGGAGGTCGGGGAGGGTGGCGGCCAGTCGTCGCGGCGGTATCGCGCCGTTGTCGTCGATCTCGGTGACCAGGCGGATCAAGGGGCGTGAGGCCAGCAGCTCGACGGCGGTGCGTACTTCGGCGGGAGTGAAGAGGCTGGTCATCGGCGCGGGCCTCCCGCCGGGAGGGCCGCCTTCGGGCGAGCGGGCGTGGCATGGGAGAAGAGATCGCGGTTGTGCCACGCCGGAGAGGTCTCAAGCGTGCGGGTCTGCGGGAGGGCCGCCGGGACAGATCGTGGCTGGCTGCTGACCCAGGACTTCGGTGCGGGTTGCGCCTGGGTGTGCCCCCAGACCGGGTGCTGGGCCGCTTGGCTGAGGGGCTGCCCGGCCGACCACGCGGACAGAGCACCGAGGACGGGGCCCAGGCCGTCGCCCGCCGCGGACAGCCGGTAGGGCCGGCCGTTGCCCTCGGTGTCGACCAAGCCGTCGGCGACGAGCTGGCGCAACGGCGGATAGATATTGGTCCAGTCACTGCTGGGCATCACGATCCGGGCCAGAGCCATCGCGCCGACGTCCTGGCGGGTCTTGAGCACCCACAGGATGGAGGCGGCGTGCCGCCGGGTGAGCAGGGTGAGACTGTCCTCGATCTGCTCGATCGCGGGCAGCGGGCGGTCCGCCGTCTCCAGGTGCTCCTCGGCCCAGGTGACGATCACCGGCAGGACCGGCAGAAGGGCCTCGCCACGCTCGGTGCGGCCGTAGGTCACATGGCGTGCGGTGTGTTCGGTGCGCTCGACGAGGCCCGCGTCGCACAACGACTTGAGCTTGGGGTGGAGCTGGCCGCTCTGCAGCCAGGACACCTTGGCCGCCAACTCGCTGTAACGCTGCGGCGGCCCAGAGAGCGCCAACAGGACCCTCATGTTCCAACGTGGGGTGATCATGGCGAGGGCCTCGGTGACCCGGGCGATGTCGGCGTCGGTGTCGGGAGGCAGAGCAGAGATGGCCACGGGAAGAACTCCTGGTGAGTAAGGGGGAATCGTCGGATCAGCGGCTGTGTGCCGTGCTCTGGCACGGAAGGGCCGGAGCCGGAAGGGGCGAAGCCGGGACGGGCGGCGAGGGAGTCACCGGGGACGGCTCCGGGGCCGGGACGCGGGCGAGGCTCTGCAGAACGGCGTCGAGCGACTTGGCCTGGACGTCGCGGACCGCGACGGCTTCGGCGAGCCGGCGTACACCGTCAAGGAGATGGGAGACCTCGTGCCGGCCGACCTGGCGCTCGGGGTGGATGAGCCGGGCGAGGTGGTCGCGGTGGAAGTCGATGCTGCGCTCGGCGAGGGCAAGGGTTCCGTGCATGCCGAGCAGAGCGGAGAGCATGCCGGGCGCCTGGCCACAGGCGTGGGCTTCAAGGTCGGCGAGCGGCGCGCCGTACAGGTCCTCGATCCGTCCGGCTACCCCAGCGGACGTGAGGTGGGACAAGCTGCGGCTTTCACGGTCGGTGGGCCCGGGCCGCCCCGGCACGCTGGGGTGCCGGGGGGGACGGGGGCAGGGTCGCGGTGGTCCTGAGTTGTGCCATGCGGACGGGTCGGGCCAGCTGGCCAGGAGGAGGCATGGTGCGCAGCAGCTCTCCGAGGGCTACGCGATAGCTGTCGCGTGCGTCCAGGGCAGCCTCCAGCCACTGCGCATCGGCGCGGAGTTTGTCCGCCGAAAGGTCACCCATATCGCGGTCCGGATCCATGTCCGTGTGCACGCGGTCGCGGACACGGGCGACCTGCTCCTCGGTGAGCGCGAGGAAGGAGCGAAGTTCCAGGGCGCGGGCGAGGGCAGGAGAGGCATCCGGCCCGGCCGCCGCCTCGTACAGCTCGGGTACCGGGGGCCCGAAGACCTTCTGCAGCTCGGCGTCCATGGTGCTGGCCTTGTCCCGGCTCATCGCACGGCCCTTACCGCCCGCGATGCCGACGCCGGCGCCGGTGTCCCTGGCGGGCGTTGGGGAGCGCTGGTCTGCACAGCCGGCCCGGTTCGCGGGCGCAGGCGGGCAAGGCGTTCGGCAGCGAGGTCCTTCTTACCCAGAGCGTCCGGGTCCAGGAGCCATCGCACGACGATGGCCCGGCCGTCGCGTGTGGCAACGGCCGCGTTCACACGGTGGGCGAGGCCCATGGTCGGGTCGTCGACCTCGCTGTGCTGCTGTGTTTCCAGCGCGGTCAGAAGGTCGTCCTCCGCGCGGTTGAGCACAGCCTGGGCCGCGACCAGATGGCCGTGCCACTTGACGATGTCGGTGGCGTCAGGATTGGCGGTCGGCGCGGCGGCGACTGCTGCCTGCAGATGCTCCATGTCCATGTCGAAGCGTGCTTCGATCCGTTCGGTGAGCACGCCCACGACATCCTCAGCGTCAACGGAAATGTCGTCGGACAAGAGAGAAGCTCCCTTCTGGAAAGGCCGGTGCCTTGCAGGAATATGAGGGGCACCTGTCCCGGTGGCTCGGGCAAAGCAGGCGCGAGCTAGGTCAGTTCAGGCACATGCGGACGTCGCGGTAGACATAGGTGCCGGACACCCAGCCCTTGACGCCGGTCGTCCTGTCCGTGATGTAGAGCCAGTTGCCACTCTTCTTGTGCACGGTGAACTTGTGGCTGCGGTAGAGCACGCCGAGCGCGGTGGACTTCGTGGTGGCCTTGGACCGGATGGTCACGGCGGCCGTGTGGACCTCGTAGGGCAGCGGCGGCAGGGAGGAGCAGCTGCTCGCGGGGGCGGCGGCCACGGTGGCGGGTGCCGCGCTGGCGGTCGTGGCGGACAGCATGGGCACAGCGAGCGCGCCGAGCATCGCTGCGGATATGGCAATTCGGGTGGAGCGCATGCGGAAGAAACCTCCGTGAAGGCAGGGGGATTGGCTTGGAAGGGCACCGCGGTTGGTGTCGCGGCGGCTGTATAAGAGTCCGGAGAATCGCCGGTTTGGCTAACCGGCGATCGTCGGTTATGTTGCGCAGCTCGCGTCGGGCGTGGCGCTTAGCGGGAGCGGCCGGCCGGGCGCGGGGCAAGGGGTTTTGCCACCACTGCCGGAGGGATGGCTGCGGCTGATGGGCGGACCGGTGGAAGAGGGCTGGCCTCGCCGGTGAGACGGTCTTCGCACCACTGCAGGGCGGCCTCGCTCGTGTCGAAACCGCCCTCGCGCAGGGTGTGGGTCCACGCGTCGGTGTCGACCTCCTCGACCACGACGCGGTACGGGCTGGGAGCTCGCTCGTCCAGTGCGCGCAGTGCCACGACGGTGACCGTGTCGTCCGGGTCGTCGCAGGTGTAGGAGTAGCCCATGGCGTAGTGGTCGCCGTGGTCGACGAGGCGCCGCTCCAGGGCTCGCGTGGCCTCGTCCGCTGGCGGCGTGCCCAGTTCGGAGTCGAGGTCGATGGCGTCGTGCGGGCAGCCTCGGTGGATGAGCCAGGACTGCGCCATCGCGGGGAGCGGCAGCTCCGCCCGCTCGAAGTTGAATGTCTGGTTCTCGTGATCCCGTTGCAGATGGACGGCGAGTATCTGTGGCATGCCGGGGTGCCCCCAGGTGGCGGTGCGGTCGAAAAGCACGTAGTAGCTCTGGGGACCGTCGTGGTGTTCGGCTAGGGGGACGAGCATGTCCTCGTGGACAGCGACCTTGCGGTAAAAGTCGAGGTACCTCTCCTCGTCGGCGTCGAGGTCGTCCAATTCGAAGTCAACCTGGGGGATGGACTTCCTGACCGGCGTCGGTTCGGTGGGGGACAACAAGAGCCTTTCGGTGGAGTTCAGCGCCGCTTCGCCGGAGTGGACGGGAATGCGCCCGGGCGAGCTGGACTCTTCGGCGCATGCGTCGTGGGAGTCCGGCGGGCGTCGAGCAGTGCGGCTCGTCCGGTGTCTGTGAGGGAGACGGGCTGGCCGGCGTGCACCGGGTGGTTGGTGTCGCGGACGACCAGGCCGGCACGTTCCAGCTTCTGCATCTGGGGATAGGGGATACGGGTGCCGGAGGAGGCGGCCACGGATGCCCGGCCGGTCAGTAGGTGTTCGTGGAGCTTGGCACCGCCGGCGATGGCGAGCAGTGCCGTCTGGTCGTCGGTCGGGAGCGGTCCTTTGTCGGGCGTCGATGGTGCGGCGGCCTCGATGGGCTCCAGGGCTGCGAGCACCTTTTCGGCTGCGGCGTCGCGCGCGTCGGCGGTTTCCTCCAACTGGTCCACGGTGCGATCGATGCGTACGAAGAGAGCACCGTCGACAGGGAACTCACCGCTCGTGAGCCGGTTGAGCAGCTTGAGGTAGAAGGTGACGCCGATCTGAGCGCTGGCCAGCGTGCGGTGTCGGTCAACCAGTTGGGCGTGTGGTTCGTCGAGGACGCCGCGCTCGCGGTAGGCCCACAGGGTGTCGATGTCGTGGCCGGTGACCGCTTCGATGCGGTGGTCAAGCTGCGTGACCGCACGCCGCACTGGTGTCGGCGCGAGTTGAGGGGGCATAGGCGACGCTCCGTGTTCAGCGGGTTGCATGGTGCGATGGGTTCTGTGCAGGACGGGGCAGACCCGGTAGTGCGGTAGCCGGCGGACCGGGCCGGGGTACGGGGCCGCGGGTGGTGAGCTGCGGGGGTCGGGAGCGTGCCGCGTGGGTGCGGGCACTCAGCGGCCGGCGGGCCATCCCCAGGCGGCGGCCGACTTCGTCGTAGACGTCGTTACCTGCACGCGGCCGGACCGCGACCACATGGATCTCCTTCGGGTGCGCGGACTCCGCGGGTGCCGGGCGGACGCCGTAGACGACGCGCCATTCCTTACGTGCGTCCACGAACAGCTTCCGGAATCCCTCCAGGTCACCGTCGAGGCGCAGTCCGAAGCGCTGGGCGTTCACGACTTCCTGCAGGTAGGCAAGGGTGAGGTCGCGGATGTCGCTGGGGGCTTGGATAAGGTCGGTCAGGGCTCGGGGGTCGAAGCTCAGGCCGAAGGCGGGCTGCCCCTGTCCCGTGCTCATGACGTCGGCTCGTCCGGCTCGGCAGGCCCGGCGGCCTCTGCCGAGGCCGCCATCTCCGTGCGCACGGACGGCGGCGGGCCCGGCAGGAGACGGTGTGCGGGACGGTCGGGAGAGGTCATGCACGCCGACAGCGGGCCGCCCGGGGCGCGGATCGCCGCGACAGCGTGGGTGAGGAAGTCCCGGTGCCACACGAACAGGCCGGAGAGACCGGCGTCGGGTTCCTTGTGCTGCTGGTAGGCGAGCCACAGAGCGTGGAGCCAGGCCACGACATCGTCGTGTTCCTGCCACTGCAGGCACCAGGGCGCTGCGGTGGTGACCTCTGAGCCGTAGACCGGGAGGAAGAAGTCGTCGACCCAGTCCGACAGGGCGTCGAGTTCGTCTTCCCGTTCCTCCCCGTCGAGTTCCAGAATCGGGCGGGGCTCAGGCGGGGCGGCGGGAGGCGGCCCGCCGAGTCCTGGCATGCCGAACGCTGCGAACGGCGATCCGCTCGGCTCCGGGGCGGACGCAAGGTGGTCGAGCTGCTGCGCCTGCTGCGCCGACTGCTCCATAAGCCGTCGGACGCTCGCCTCAATTCCCTCTAGCTGCGGATCCGGGACGCGAACCGGCTCCAGCTCCCCGTCGTCTGTCGGCTTTGTGGATTCGGGCATGGAAAGTTTCGGCCTCCTACGGGACGTGGAAAGAGAGAAGGACGGAGGGGGCGACGCACGGACCGGACGGTGGGATACGGGCTCTGCTGTGCCGGGATTCCGCTAAGGGATCCAGTCGCCTCGACCGGAAGCGCGGTCGCGGCTCAGACGGTGAGAACCACGTCGTCCTGGGTGAGGGTTTCGCGGACTGTCTCGGTGAGCCGGTCGGCCGCGATCGACGCGTAGTGCTCGGTCTTCTCCACACCGATGAAGTCCCGGCCTTCCAGCAGGGCGGCGACGCCCGTGGAGCCGGAGCCGGCACAGAAGTCGAGCACTGTGCCACCCGGCGGGGAGATCTTGACCAGCTCGCGCATCACCTCGACCGGCTTCTGCGTGATGTGCTGGCGCTTGGACCCCGAGGGCTGTGACGCCGAGTACATACCCGGCAGGTAGACCGGGTTACGGGAGCCGTCGATCGGCCCCTTGGACGCCCAGATGATGAACTCGCAGTTCTGGGTGAACCGGCCCTTCTGCGGCCTGGCCTGCGGCTTGTGCCAGGCCAGCACGCCCCGCCACAGCCATCCGGCCGCCTGGATCGCATCAGTTGTCGTGGGGAGTTGGCGCCAGTCGGTGAACAGCAGCGCGGTCCCGCCGGTCTTCGTCAGACGGTGCGCTTCGCTCATGATCTGCGTCAGCCAGAACCCATAGCTGCGCTGGTCCATGTTCTCGCCGGTGAAGTCGGCGAGGTCGTTCTTGGAATCGGCGGAGGTGTACTTCTGCTTGGCGGAGCGGGTGGTGCGCTCCTTCGCGGTCCGGCCCCCGCTGTTGTACGGCGGATCGGTGATGACCGAGTCGACGCAGCCGTCCGGAAGGCCGGTGAGGACGCTGAGGGCGTCGCCCTGGTGCAGGGAAAAAGGCAAAGAGGAACCCCTATTCGGGTATGGGAACGCGGAGCGAAATGGGACTCACCGCCTCACGCAGTAGTCCTCGCGGGCTGGAATCGGGCATGCAGAAGCCCGGAGCCACAGACCGAGGAAGGTGAGGGGGAGTCCAAAAACTGTAGAGGCGAATCCGCCGACGACCAAGAAGTGCTCCGTGAGGTACCGGATTCCGATACCTCACGCCGATTTTTTGGTCAACGGCCGATCCGCGCCTACTGTTTTTGAACCGCCCGGCGCACACCGCCGCTGGCTACTCCCCTCCGTGCCTCACGGAGGTACTCCCTGCCCTGGAACCCCTAGTTCACGGCCCGGCCACGCGTGGTGAGCGGCAACTCGCCCGTGCCGGCCCGTTCCTATCGCCCACCCCGGCCGCCGCGCCCTTCCATGACGTCTCGCGCACGTGGCACGCCGGTCACCGCACCCCTCAAGGACACGTTCATGACGCCTCGCTACCCGCCCATGCCCGAAAACGCTGACCGGCGAGCGATCGGCTCCGGTTGAAAGCGCTCGCCGCCGGCATCGGCGTCGTCTTCCTCTCCCCCATCCTGATCGCCGGCACCGGCATGGTGCTGGCAACCTCCGCCGACGCCGTGCAGAGCAGCGGCTCCCTCAGCAACTGCCTGACTGACATCGACACCGACAAGGTCGCCGAGCAGGTCGGCAAGATCCTCGACGGCGCATCCGGCGAGAACGTCGACATCGAGGGCCTGGACCTGCCTTCCGAACAGGTCCCCAACGCGCAGACGATCGTGGCCGCCGGCCTCTCGCTCGACGTCCCCACGAAGGGCCAGATCATCGCGCTCGCCACGGCGATGCAGGAGAGCCGGCTGCGCAACCTCAACTACGGCGACAGGGACAGCCTCGGCCTGTTCCAGCAGCGCCCCTCCCAGGGCTGGGGCAGCGCCCAGCAGATCCGCGATCCGGTTTACGCCTCCGAGCAGTTCTACAAGCACTTGCTCAAGGTGAACGGCTGGCAGCAGATGACCGTCACCCAGGCCGCCCAAGCCGTGCAGAAGTCCGGCCTGCCGGACGCGTACGCGCAGTGGGAGAACCTGGCCACTGCATTGCAGGCTGCCATCGCTAAGACCTTCCCCGGCGGTGCCAACGACACGGACCAGGCCACGCAGCCGCCGACCCTTTTCACCGGCTGCGCGCCGGGCCAGGACGGTTCCGGCTTCGGTCCCATCCCCGAGGGGAGGGTCCCGAAGGGCTACACGATCCCCAAGGACGCCGACCCGAAGGCGCGCAAGGCCATCGAGTGGGCGATGCACCAGCTCGGCACGCTCTACCAGTGGGGCGGGTCCTGCACCAACGCACACGGCCCCGACCCGATGGGCCGCTGCGACTGCTCCAGCCTGATGCAGCAGGCGTACGCCCACGTTGGCGTCACGCTTACCCGCACCACGTATACGCAGGTCACCGAGGGCAAGGCAGTATCTCCGGCCCAGCTCAAGCCCGGTGACCTGATCTTCAGCCGGGGCAGCGCCGCACGGCCTGAACACGTCGGCATGTACATGGGCGAGGGCCTCGTCATCGAGGCGCCGCGCACCACCAAGCCGGTCCGGATCACCCCGATCAAGGACTGGACGATTCTCGCCGCCCGCCGCATCCTCTGACGCTCGCCCGGCACCGCGCCGGGCGCGCCAACGCCGCGGCCACTTCGGCGCCCCGAGCGCACTTCCCCCTCCGCTTCCCCTTTTCCTCTGGCCCTCGCTTGGGCCGCGTACAAGGAGCCCTGCCACACCTATGTCCGTCCCTCTCGCAGACCGCGTCATCCACCTCGCCTACGACCCAGGAATCTCGCCCCAGGGCGGCGGGCTGCCCGGCCTCGCCGTGCTGAAGAACGTCGTCAACTCGATCAACATGTTCGGCATCATCGCCGTGGTCGGCGCCCTCGCCGTCTCGCTCGGTGTATGGGCCTGGGGCCACCACACCGGTGGCCATCAGGCCGAGGCAAACGGCAAGAAGGGCGCCCTCGTGGCGGCCGGCGCCGCGCTCGGCCTCGGTGCCGCGAACGGGATCGTCGCGTTCTTCTCCAGTCTGGGGTCGCAGGTTCACTGATGCGGACACGATTCCCTTCCGTCTCGGCGCTCTCGTACGGCACACACTGGCCAACCGGCAAGCGCATCGCGATCGTCGCCTCCGCCGTCGCCGTCCTCCTCGCCATCGCCGCGATCGTCGCCCTGCTGACCGGCGGTGGAAACGGGCACCAAGCTCCTGGGGTCGCCGCGCCCACCCCGACGGGCAGCCCGTCCTCCACCGAGGCCGCCCCGAAGCCTTCCTCCGGAACGGGGTCGGTGCCCAAGCCTCCCCAGATCGCCGAGCCGGTCGCCTATGCCAAGGCGGCGGCCCAGATGCTGTGGTCCTACGACACCCGCACCACCAGCCGCGACCAGCAGCTCGCCGGTATGGACGCCTGGATGACCGACGAGAGCGCCTACGCCGACTGGGCCTCGGCCTCCGGCCAGGTGCCCGATCCGGTGCTGTGGTCGCGGATGGCCGACCAGGAGCAGCACGCCACCGCCGGCGTCACCGAGGGCCACTTCCCCTCGGCGTTCAAGCAGGCGCTGGCCGATGACCCGTCCGCGATCACGAAGGCGTACATCTACGTCGTCACCGTCAACGGCAAGCAGCAGATCGCCTGGAAGAAGGGCGGCGGCGGAACCGAGGAGCGGGCTGTGACCCTTGCCGTCCAGTGCCGCCCGAACCACGACTGCACCCTGGCCGCCATCGCCCCGAGCGTCACGCAGTGACCCGCGCCTGCAACAAGAACGGAGGGTAGCTCCTCGTGGGCTTCTGTGATCTCCCCCTGGCAGACAAGATGTGCGCCGTCGGCGACGCGGTGGACTTCGCTTCGAACCCCGGCAAAGCCATCGGTGACTGGATGGCGAAGTCCGCCGGCGAACTCGCCGCCGCGGCGGCCGACCTGGCCGCCGAGGCAGTCAACACCACCACGAAGGTGGACCTGAACGCCGGCTGGTTCCGCGACAACTACGAGATGCTGCTGCCGCTGGGCCTGGTCCTGCTGGTCGCCACGTTCTGCGCGCAGCTGGTGCGGGCAGCCATCCGGCGCGACGGGCAGGCCCTGACACAAGCGTTCACCGGCACCATGAGCGGCGTCCTGTTCGCATTCTGCGCCATCGCGTTCACGACAGTCGCGGTCGAGGTGGTCGACGCGATATCCGACGGCCTGTTCAAGGCCGCGCACCTGAACATCGAGACAGCCGTGCGCCGGATCGTGAAGGTCAACCAGCTCGGGGCCTTGACCGGACTGGGCTGGCTCGTCCCGGTCGTCGCCGGTCTCGGCGCCGCCATCGGAGCGTTCCTCTACTGGTGCGTGATGATGGTGCGCAAGGTCGGCATCCTCGTCATGGTCACCTTGGCGATCTTCGCGTCCGCCGGTGGCGGCTGGGAGGTCGCCCGGCGCTGGCGCAAGGGCTGGATCGAGGCCACCGCCACCCTCGTAGTCTCCAAGCTCCTGATGACCGTGATCTTCGTTCTCGGTATCGCCACCATGGGCAAGACCGAGGCCAAGGGCGGCATCGCCGCGCTGGCCGACGTCATGGCCGGCATCGTCATCATGGTTCTCGTGCTGCTGTGCCCGTATGCGGTCTTCAAGTTCGTGCACTGGGCGGCCGGCGGCACCGATGGCGAGTCCATCCACCGTGCCGGTGGCGCGGGAGCCCAGATAGCCAAGGCACATGCCGAGAAGGCCGCCCGCAAGGCCGCCTCGGCAGCGGCAACCGCTGGAACCGGCGGTGCGGCAGCGGGAGCGGGTGCCGCCCCGCAGGGCCCCGATGCCGGCGGTGGAGGGGGATTCCCCGGCGATGTCGCCGCCACCCCGACCGGCGGAGGTACAGAGGGCAAGGAAGGCGCATCATCCGGCGGCTCGGGTGCCTCGCCCGGTGGCGATGCCGTCAAGTCCGGTCTGGAGAAGGCCGTCCAGCCCGCGCCGACCAGCGTGTCCGACGACACCAGCGGCCAGGTGGGCGGGAACCAAGGGCCCGGCGGATCGGGGGCGAGCGCCACGTCCGGCCAGGGCGACGGTTGGCAGTCCACCCCGCCGACCACGACCCCGCCGCCCCAGGGCGCACCGCCGTCCTCCGGCTCCCAGAGCGCTACGTCCAGCGGGTCGGCCACACCACCGGCGGCCGGTCTCTGATCCTCTGTCCGACTCCCGGGGGCGAGGCCCCGCGCCCCGCCCCCGGGTACCACCCGCGCCTCCAGGAACCGCCCCTTGACTGATCTCTCCGCCGCCCCGATCACGGTGAAATTCCCGCACCGGAGCCGCCGCGGCATCCTCCTCGGCCTCTCACTCCCCCAGCTCTCCTTGGCCTCGTGCACGCTGGCGCTACTGCTGATGACG
The DNA here is from genome assembly GCF_002941025.1 of Streptomyces sp. QL37. Lineage (NCBI taxonomy): Bacteria > Bacillati > Actinomycetota > Actinomycetes > Kitasatosporales > Streptomycetaceae > Streptomyces > Streptomyces sp. QL37. The sequence goes on from NZ_PTJS01000001.1 coordinate 1,469,038, forward strand.
GTGATCTCCACGGGCCTGCTGGGCGCCGTCGCCCTGGCCCCGCTGTGGGCCGCCTCCGGCGCCCTCATCGCCATCCGCCGGCACGGCCGCTCCCTCATCGACTGGGCGCCGATCGTCACCCGCTACGCACACCGCCGCCGGACCGGCCAGACACTCTGGCTCGCCCGGCCCGTCACCCGCCCGCGGCAGGACGGCATCCTTCACCTGCCCGGTGCCGCAGCCTCCCTCAAGGTGGTCACCCCCGGTGACTCCGCCAACGGCGCTGCGGCCGTGCACGACCCGCACCGGCAGACCCTGACCGCCATCGCACGCGTCACCTCCCGCGCCTTCGCTCTCCTCGACCCGGCCACCCAGAACCACAACGTCAACAGCTGGGGACGAGCGCTGGCAGGCATCGCCCGCACCGGCCACATCGCCACCGTGCAAGTGCTGGAACGCACCGTCCCCGACAGCGGTGACACCCTGACCCGGCATTGGACCCAGAACGGTCGTCCCGAGACTCCGGTCGCCGGACAGATCTACTCCGAACTCGTCTCCTCAGCCGGCCCCGCCGCCGCACCGCACGAGACCTACCTCGCCATATCCCTTGACCTGAAGGCCGCCAAGCGGCTGATCACGCAGGCCGGCGGCGGTTTGCCAGGCGCGTTCACCGTCATGGAGCAGACGACCGCGTCCCTCGCCCAGGCCGCCCGGAACGCCGGCCTCATGGTGACCGGATGGCTGAGCGCCCGGGAGATCGCCGCGGTCATCCGCACCGCCTACGACCCCAAGGCCCTCGCAGCCCTCCAGCAGTGGTCCGAGACCGGCCGCGCCGAAGCGGAACCCGCCGCCGCGGGACCTGTCGTCCAGTTCGAGGAGTACGACCGCCTCGCCACCGACAGCGCCCGGCACGCGACGTACTGGGTGGAGAACTGGCCGCGCACCGAGATGGGAGCGGGCTTCCTGCACGGGATCATGTTCACCGCCGGAGTACGGCGCAGCCTGTCCCTCATCTACGCACCCCAGGGGCTCGAGTCCGCGCTGCGGGACGTCCAGCGAAGGAAGGCCGCGATCATCGCCGACGCGAACGAGCGCGCCCGCCGCGGCCAAGTCGATTCCGAAGAGGATTCCGTCGAGTACGCCGACGTCAAGACGCGCGAGCGCCAACTCATCGCCGGGCACGCGGACGTGGCCCTGACCGGGCTGGTCACCGTCACGGCCGAGACCGATGCTCTCCTCGACGCCGCCTGCGCACAGATCGAGACCGCCGCCGTCACCGCCGGCGTCGACTTGCGCCGCCTCAACTACCAGCAGCCCGACGCCTTCACCGTCGCCGCCCTCCCCCTCGCCCGCACCACCTTGTAACGGAGGAGTCCACCATCGGCACATGGGGCACCGGCCCCTTCGACAATGACCTGGCAGCCGACTACGCCTTGCTGCTCGACCGGTCAGGCGTGCCCGAGGTTCTCCTGCGCCACGCCCTCTCCGACCCGGGCAGCACCAGGATCGAGAACTGGGAAGTGACGGTCGCAGCCGCAGCGGTGATCGCCTCGTCCTGCCCCGGCGGCGAGCCTCTCCACCCCGTGTACGGCCCGCACAAACCCCTGCCGCCGCTCCCCCACGATCTGCGGGACCTCGCGGCTGCGGCCCTCGTCACCATCCTCACCCGCCCTCCACAGACTTATGGATGGGTGAGCGAACAGCTCGTCACACGCTGGCTCTCCGGCCTCGCCCAACTGCACGGGGTGCTCGCAACGACGCCCGCGAGGCCGACCCAACCGCCTCCGGCACCATCTCCGGCCTGTCGCCCCACCCAGACAGCGCCCGACTCAGGCCCCCGTCGCCGCTGACCTCACCGACCCAGCAAGGACCTTCTTGAACACCAGTCCCGCGCACGAAGCGCAGCCCTATCTGCGTGCCGCCACCGCCGGCATCCGCCACCACGCCCGGAGCCTGCCCGCCCAGGACTGCGCCGCCGACCGCGTTCACCTGGACGTGCTGCACGCCCACCTGACCACGCTGCACCAGCTTCTGGACCAACTCGCAGACACCACCCGGCCCCAGAACCCCGCTGCCGGGCGCCACCTCGCCACCGCGCGGACCCGGCTGTGGCAGGCCGCCACCGAAACCCACGCAGCCTTCCACCGGCTGCCGACTACGACTGCCAAATCCACCGAGTGCCGCCCCGAACAGCTTCCCGAGGGACCGACAGTCCTCACGATCTGCCAGCGCCACCTCGCCGCTGGGCACATCATCCGGCGCAAGACCACCCCCACCGACCTCCGCGCGCACACCACGGCATGCGTGCGATGAGCACCAGCCGCAGAATCGAGCGCCCCCGATGAGCCACCGGCCCAACCGCCGCGCCCGCCGCGCCTCCGCCAGCCCCCTGTTCACTCCCTACGGGACCGACCGGGCCAGCCGCAAGGAAGCCCGTCGCCAACTCGCCGAAGCCGCCGCCAAGGCCCGTGCCGAAGCCAGCGCCCATCAGACAGGTACTGCACTCGCCGAGCATGAGACACCCGCTCCGCTCTACCCGCCGAGCGGACGCCCCGGGCCCGCCTCCGCCCGCCAGAACCGGCTGAAACTGCCCGCCCACCGCATGACCACCGCTGTGGCCGCCGGTGCCTACCCCTTCCTGGCCGAAGGCGGCCTCGGAGCCGAAGGCATCTACGTCGGGCGCGATGTCCATGCGGAGGCGTCTTTCGTTTTCGATCCGTTCGCGCTGTACGGCAAGGTCGAGGGGTTCACCAACCCCAACCTCCTGCTTGCCGGAGTGATCGGCCAGGGCAAGAGCGCCCTGGCCAAGTCCTTCGCGCTGCGGTCGGTGGCCTTCGGATACCGCGTCTATGTGCCGTGCGACCCGAAGGGCGAGTGGACGCCGGTGGCTGAGGCGCTCGGAGGCCGGTCCGTTGCCCTTGGCCCTGGGCTACCGGGACGCCTGAATCCTCTGGACGCGGCCCCGCGCCCGGCGAGCGTGTCCGAGGCTGACTGGGTCGGCGAGATCCGCAAGCGACGCCTGCTGCTGCTCGGCTCCCTGGCCCGGACCGTTCTGGGGCGGGACCTGATGCCCATGGAGCACACCGCCCTGGACGTGGCCCTCGACGCCGTCGTCACCCGTGCCGCGGTTGCCGGCCACACTCCGCTCCTCGGCGACGTCGCCGCCACCCTCAACAACCCGGGTCTCCTCAGCGAGGCCGCCGGGATGATGTCAGGACAGCTCGGAGACGCGGCCCGGGACCTGGCCCACGCGATGCGCCGTCTCGTCCACGGTGACTTGGCCGGCATGTTCGACGCGCACTCCACCGTCGCCTTCGACCCGAACGCGCCCATGCTCACCATCGACCTGTCCCGCCTTGGCGGCTCCGGCGACGACACCGCGCTCGTCCTGGCGATGACCTGTGCGAGCGCCTGGATGGAGTCCGCCCTCTCCGATCCGTCCGGCGGCCGGCGCTGGATCGTCTACGACGAGGCGTGGAGGTTGATGCGGCACGTCGGTCTGCTGCAGCGGATGCAGGCCCAGTGGAAGCTGAGCCGCGGCCTCGGCATCGCCAACCTCATGGTGATCCACCGGCTGTCCGACCTACTCACCGCCGGCGACGCCGGATCGCAGGGGCGGGCCCTGGCCGAAGGGCTTCTCGCCGACTGCAGCACCCGGATCATCTACCGCCAGGAAACCGACCAACTCCACGCCGCAGCCTCCCTGCTCGGCCTCACCTCCGTCGAGATGGACGCCATCGCCCACCTCAACCGAGGGCGCGGATTGTGGAAAGTCGCAGGTCGGAGCTTCATCGTGCAACACCTCCTGCACAGCCACGAGCTGGCGCTCTTCGACACCGACGCCCGTATGCACTGAGGAACAGAACGCCCGTGACACCCGGCATACAACGCGACCTGGTACCCAGCGCCGAGGCCCATCACCTTATCGGCACGCTCAACGCGATGAAGGACAAACTACTCAACGCGGCCGAGCAATGACAGCTGCTGGACGAGAACGGAGACGTTCCGGCCACACCCTCCTACCCCGCACTGCTCCAGCACGCCGCGGGCGCACAGGACCTCTCCCGCGACGTCCTCCGGCTGACCGCAGACTTCGCCCGGAGCCCTCACCCCACCACCCATACCGGCAGCACCGTCCTGAAGCATCTCGCCACGGCGGCTACCATATCGAGCCACGCAGCCCCGCACTTCACCGAGACTGCGCAGTGGGCCCTGGCCCTGCCCCGGTCTGCCAACCCGACCGACCGGCACTACCTCACGAACCGCATGGTCATCGACCACGCCTCAGCCCGCGCCTTCCTGCGGCGCACCTCGGAATCCCTGCGGGACGCGGCCAAGGAACTCGACGACCACCTCGCCTTCCAGCACTTCCTCGCGCCGCTCACCCGTCAGGAAGGCCCGCCGCTGCCTCCACCCCCCACGCCGGGCGGTCGTCACCGCTGACCACACCGGACCCGGAGACCGATTCACCCACTTCCCCAAGGATTTCCCTGAACCGCCCCGCTCATTTCAGCGACGCCGACTGGGCCGAGTACCAGCAGTGCCGGGCCGAGCACGACGACCTCATGGCGCAGGTCGCTGACCGCGAAGCCCATCTGGAACACGACCTGATCGCCACATACGACGCGTACGAACTCGACTTCACCGCGGTTCCGGAGCCGGAAGCCGGCCCCGCCCGCCGGACGCCTCCGCCGCACCGCTCACCGGCCTCCCGCAGGAGGAGCCGTGGCCGCTGACAAGGGCAACACCCCCGACGCTCGCCGCGCGACTCCCCTCGCGCCGCTTCCTGACCACCGCCATGTGAACACCCCGTGGTGGCAGGAGCTGTGGCGCCGCCACGCGCACATCACCACCCCACTGCGAGAGCGCGGGCTGGAGTGTGACATCGAGTTCGGCCTCAGCGCCTACATCGTGCGCGTGTCGCTCCCCGACGACAGTTACCTGATCATCGGCCCGCCGCAAGAGCCTCCCTCCGAGCGCCCGCCCGGGGACCCGGAGGGCTGGATCGTGACCCGTGAGCGCAACAGCGACCGGTCAAGTTATTTCGAGCGCATCTACGACTCGGCTCCCCCCGCATACCCCGATCGCCCCGAGCAGCCAGAGGCCCGCCACGGCGGCAGCGTCCAGCCCTTGATCGCAGCCCTCGACCATCACCTCGCGCGGCTCGGGCTGCTGCCCCATGCCGTCGCGCCCCACGAAAGCCCACCCGTGCACTCAGCTCATCCGCCCCAGCCGTCCAAGGCCCCGGACGTCACCGAGAGAGCAGAGCGAACCGCCTACGCCTACGGCGACGTGCTCCTCGCTCTCACGGACCAGCTCAACGGGACAAACTCGCACGCGGACGCCGCCGCTCTGCTGCACCAGATCCTGGAGCCGACCCACGGCCTGCTGGAGCGGCTCGGCGAATTCTTCGAGGCAGCCGCAGAGAAGGCGAAGGAAGCGGAACAGGACGACGGCTTCGATCTGTCGTACGACCTCGCCGACGCCGCAGCCGAGATCCGCAACGTCGGAGAAAACCTGCACGTCGCCGAGGGCCGGATGCGGGCACTGGATCCGCAACCGTCGGCACCCCGGCCAGCGGCCCCGCCCCGAACTGCGCCGCTGCCTCCGCCTGTCCTCCCACCGGCGCAGCAGCGGCACACACGCTGACCTCCCCGCTCGAAGACCATTGGAGCCCACATCCGCATCATCCGTCGCCCCCTGCTGCTGATGGTCGGCGTGGCCTGCCTCGCCCTGGCCGTGACCGGCTGCACCGACAAGAGTCGCGCCGCCGAGGCCGGGCACGCACCCCGGGCCAGCACCGCGCCGAAGCCGACGTCGTCCCCTGCGCTCACCCCCGCGCAGGCACGCGAGGCCCTCGCCCGCTACTCAAAGACCAACAACCTCGCTCGCCTCAGCCAGGATCGCGCCCTTCTCGACAGCGTCGAGGGCGGACCCCGGTACGCAATGTCGCTGGCTGACATCAAGGAGGACGAGGCCCTGCCCGAGGCCGACCGTGAGCCGTACCGACCGTGGTCGTACGACCTCTCGGCCACCGACCTGTACATCCCGCGGCTGAAGGACGGGCAGCAGCGATGGTTCGCCGCCGTCACCCGGGCCGGCAGTCTGCAGCAGTACGCCCGCGTCCTGATCATGGCGCAGAGCACCCAGTCCAAGCAGTGGGAGATGGTCGCCACCATCGACCTCGACGATCCCGAGCAGCTTCCGCAGATCGTGCTCGACACGGACGGGTACGCCACGGCGGTGGACGCCACCTCGTCATCCCTGGCCGCGCCAGTCGGCGTGCTGCGCTCCGCCGTGACCGACAACTACGCCACCGGAGGCGAGCAGACCGGGAAGAAGGTCCTCACCCCATCGGAAGCCTCCCGACGCCAGATCAAGATGCACGACGAAACGCAGGGAAAGTTCGGCTCACGAGGCACCACACGCTTCGCTGCCGCCGACCCTCAGTTCGCCGACGCCTACGCGCTGAAGACCACCGCGGGGGCACTCGTGGTCTTCTCCCACACCCACACCCAGCACGACGCAGTGAGCGCACCGGGCCTGGGGATCGTGCCGGAGAAGCAGGACCGGGCCTGGCTCGGCACCACCCCCGGCCCCGCCTTCACCTACACCTTCACCTGCTCAGACATCGCTGCCATCCCGATCGTGCCCGAGCCCTCCAGCCTGCTGGGCTACGGCTGCCGCCGCACCGACGCCAAGGCTGCCGGCCCCAGCACCTCCGTCTAGAAGGACCCATGCCCCAGAACCCCGACTTCGAGCTGTACGACAACGTCGGCCGCGACGCCGAGCAGATCGCCGCCGCCCGCTACGGCATCGCCACCCGCGGTGACCTGCTCCGGTGGGCGAGGCGGGACGCCAAGCCGTTCCTGGCCAAGCATCCCCTGCCGGACAAACCCGTGCCGAGCCCCGACCTCGCCCCGTACCTGGCCGCACTCGCCGCAGCACAGAGTCCCGCCGAGGTCAGCGCCGTCACCCAGCACCTCCTGGATGCCGCCGAGCCCGCACTCCGGGCGGTAAGCAAGTACCTCTACGCCGCCGCCCAGTGGCGCGGTCAGCACCGCGGCGCAGCGAAGGGCTCGCCGCCCAAACTGCTGATGGAAGCAGCCAGCCGCAGCCTGTCCGTCGCGGCCCTCGCGGACCAAGCCGATCTGACAACCCTGCGCGCCACATACGATCCGGCGCCGGCGCCGGATCGAGCACCGACCGCGACCGGGCTTCCCCCGCGCCCACCGCACGCCCCGCCCGCCGGCCCCGCGCCCGGCCGGTAACCGTCCATCCCCTTCGGAGGCCCTCTCTGTCGACCCGTTCCTTCATCGCCCGCCCCACCCCCACCGGCTACAAAGGGATCCACGTCTAGCACGACGGTGTCCCCAGCCACCACCTGCCTCTGCTCCTGGCCGCCTACCAGCACAGGTTCGGACGCGACCTGGAAGCCCTCTCCCGTCACCTCATCGACGACGTCGCCGTCGGCTGGCAGGAGCTGGGCACTGACCTCCTCGACGGCGCCCCGCCCTCGCTCATCACCGCGCTGATCGGCACAGAGCAGTGGCCCAGCCGCACGCTGGACCACCTGATCACTCCGGACGGCTCCCCACCGGTGCGCATGACGGTCACCGACCAGACCGCCGACGCGCAGGACATGGACTGGGGCTACGTCCTGCACCGGCAGGGCATCGAGGTGATCAGCCTGCTCCACCAACGACCATGTGAGGAGAACTCCACCCTCTTGGAACCTGGCACCCACTTCGTCTTCGGTACCCGCAAGGAACACGGCTTCGTCGCCTCTTTCACCCCCTCCGTCTCTCCGCACCTCGCCAACTGGTTCCTGCTCCGCGAGCAGTTCGAACCCGTACCCGACGAACCTGGGCTGTTCCGGCTCAGCGAACCCGAGCGCGAGGGCATCCGCCGCACCCGGCAGGCCGTGCACGACCTGCGCAGCCAGGGATACACCGTGCAGGCCGACATCCCTCTCGACCCCGCCGCCTCTGCCGACCCACCACGGCCCGCCCCGTCGAACGGCCTTACGGAGCGCCGCAGCCGTCTCGCACAAGCCGCCGCTGGTCGGACGACGCAAAGGGGTACCGCGCACGCCACCTCGCCACCGTCGGCCCGGCCCATCCCACCGAAGCCCTCCTACGCACCGACCGTCCACCTGACGGCTTCGGGCGGGGGGCGGTCCCTATGACATCCGTGAACGGCCCCACCCCTCGGCCCTCGGCGGCCGACCTCGCGCACCGGGCACGCAACTTCCGGCTGCGGATGTCCGTCATCGACTGTGAGACCGGGACCGGGCTCGACGCCACACGCGACCGCTACGGGCGAACCGTCCACGCAGGCGCCGCCGCAGCCGCCCTGGCGCGCCGTGACCAGGCGGCCGTGGAGGCATACGCCAAGCACCTGGCCCCGTACGCCGACGCACTGCTCGGTTCCGCTCGCCGCGCGCTGGACGAACTGCCGCCCGCCCGGCACCTCACCGGATGGCGGACAGTGCTGGATGGCCTCGCCGCCTCCACTGCCGAGATCCGCCGGGCCCTCGACCAACCCGCCACCCCCGGCTCAGCAGCCGAACGCGCGCAGCATGCCGCGTTGTGGCCCCACCTCGCCACCTGGGCAGATCACGGTTACATCGCCAGCAACCTCGCCGACCAGCACCAGCGGCCCCACCACACGACTCCACTGAGCGGCGAGGAACAGGACGCGTGGACCGAGCGGGCCCAGGCGGCGCAGCGGCGCGGGGAGCTGGAGCTGACCGAGTCGTGGCACGCCGCCGACGGGCAGCCGATCACCCTCGCGTACCTGGTCGAGGACGACGACTCGACGGTGGTCGCCCTGCGAGGGGACCCGGACGCACCGGACTGGCAGGTGATCGGCCACCACATTCACGATCACGAGGCCGGGCAGGCGCTGCCCGCCGCGGTCCCGCCCGGTGTGCTGCGCGCGGACGTCTCCCGATTCAACCGCCCGGCACCCGCGCCCGAGGTCTCGCTGCAGGAACTCATCCGGGACGTCATCGAGGCCCAGAGTGCCGGGGACGCGTCCAACGCGCTACTCACCGCCACCCAGCGCGGGTACAACGCGGGCCCTATGATCCGTCTCCAGGAACTCGTGGAGACCACGAGCCAGTTCGCTAAGGCGCTGGAGACCGTGCAGGGCCGGCAGATCGCTGCCCGGCTCGCCGCGCTCGGCCGGCAACTCGACTTCCTCACCCGCGAAGTGCACGAGGCCGCCGAAGACCTCGGCGCCACCGTGGCCGTCCTGCCGCCGCACCGCACCCCCGTGCTGCGGGCGCGCCCACGCCCCGCCCCAGGGACAACACTTCCAGCCGCGCCACCGCAGCGCACCACGCCGGCCACGCGCCGCCCGTAGCCACCCCCCAACCCAGCCGGAGACACCCTGACTGCCGCCACCACCCACATCACCTTGTACCTGAGCCCCGAGGACGGACTCGTCGCCCTGCCCCACGGCCCCGGCACCGACTGGGCCCGCACCGCACTGGACCTCTCCGCTTTCGAGGAGCACCACGAAGGCATCCACGTCCTGGCGCTGAACACCCCGGCCACGGCGCAGAACTCGATCGACACCCTGTACCGCAATGCCCAGCACTTCGGAATCACCCTCGACCTCACGCGCCGGCCCTTCATCGGCGACGCCGCCCGCCGTATCGCCCAGTCACTCGACGGGACGTGGGCGGTGGAGATGGGCAACCTCCAGCTACCCGAGTCCGACGCACGCCAGCGCTTGCGCTGGGCATGGTCCGCACCTGACGGCTCGCTGTCCTACACCGTTAGGGCCTACGGCGCACAGATGTCGGCCGCGGCGTTCCTCGCCCATGAGGACGGGCGGGAACTGATAGTGGCCGAGCGGCCGTGGGACAAGCAGCTCCTCGTCGGCGCCCTCGCTCCCCATACCGACTTCCCCTCCCTGGGCATCCAGCCGCCGGCCAGCATCGTCGCCCCCACCGAGCAAACAGCGCTGAAGAAGATCACCGGCACCCTGTTGCCCTCCTACGACCGCGCCCTGGCCGACGCCCATCTGCTGATGCTCGACGCCACCCTGGTTCAGGTGCGGGAAGCCCGTGACAGTGCGGAGCATGCCGACCTGATGCCTCTGGCGTCCGCTCTCCGCCAGCACGCGCCGTACCTGGTTCGGCGCATGCGCAGCACACTGCCCGGACCTCTGGCCGCGCAGTCGGCCGCCGTCCTCGACCGTGCCGAGAAAACGTTCACCCTCGCGCCGCCTCCGGAGGACCAGGCCGCCAGTGAGGTACTCGACCAGTGGCTGGAGCACGGCACGCGCCTGACCGAGATGACCCGTTCGCTCGATCACGGCCTCATCGACCGGCCCGCACCCGCACCCGCCGCCCAGCCCGGGCTGCCCCAGCCTCCGAGCGGGCCCGCCTCGCCTTCGCCCAACACCCCACCGCTTTCCCGCCACCACCGATAGGAGATCCGCCTTGCCCGATGCACCAGCGGAATCGTTCACGCCGATCCGGCACATCATCACCGGCGAGATCACCACCACCGGCTACAACGCCGCCGCCCGGCGGATCCTGCTCCAGGACGGCTTCGAAGAGACGCCAGGCTGCGCCTGCCGAGCGACGGAACCCGGTGCGGAGCGGACGCACGGGCCTGCTCGGCAGCCAACGAGCTGCACGTCGCCGACCCCCTGCGCCTGGACCGAGCCCTCGGTCGGCCGGTGAGCACCGACGGTACGCCCCGGTTGGCCCGGTCGCCGATGTCGGCACCGTCCCTGATCCGCTCCGAGAGCGGCCAGCCTCTCCGGCCCATCGCCAACCCCGATCGTATCCGCGCCTGTTGAAGGGGCCTCGTTTTGACCACACCCGGAACGCCCACGAGTCCAGCGCGCACCAAGGGCGGCGAACTACGGGCCAAGGTGGCCCGACTGCTGGCCGACCGGCCGTTGGACAGGCTCACCATCGGGGATATGGCCAGGCAGCTGGGCCACTCCCACGGCGCCGTCCGCAACGCGACCCTCACCCTGGTGCGACGCGGCGAGGCCGACCAAAGCGGAACCGGACAACCGGAGTTCCGCGCGAACGCGAAAACCGCCGCAGCCGCGCAGACCGCTGTGATCAGCCCACCCGGCACCCACGCTCCCCGCGCCCAGGCGGCCACAGCCCGCACGACCATTACCGCAGCAGCCACGCCCCGGCAGACCGGCCCGATCCGCCGCGCCGGGGGCCAGCTCTACCACCCGAGGGAGCTGGCCGATCTGCCCGACGTCGAGGCGTTGAACCGCCTGCGCGACGCCGACGTGCCGGTGCTGCTCTACGGCCCTCCGGGCACCGGCAAGACGAGCCTGGTCGAGGCGGCGTTCCCGGACCTGCTCACCGTCGCCGGCGACGGCGACACCACGGTCGGCGACCTGATCGGCGAGTACACCCAGGCCGACAGCGGAGGCTACGTCTTCCAGTACGGTCCGCTGGTCACCGCGATGACCGAGGGCCGCGCCCTGCTGATCGACGATGCCACCCTGATCTCACCGAAGGTCCTGGCGGCGCTGTATCCCGCGATGGACGGGCGCAGGCAGATCCAGGTCAAGGCCCACAAGGGCGAGACGATCAAGGCCGAGAAGGGCTTCTACGTGGTGGCGGGCCACAATCCCGGCGTCCACGGTGCGGTTCTGACGGAGGCGCTGTCGTCCCGGTTCAGCGTGCAGATCCAGATTGGCACGGACTATGACCTCGCCAAGGCGCTGAAGATCGATGCCCGGGTCGTCCGGGTCGCCCGGAACCTCGCCCACCAGGTCGAACTCGGCGAGTTGGGCTGGGCCCCCCAACTGCGAGAGCTGCTGAGCTACCAGAAGACTGAGGCCGTCCTCGGCACCAATGCCGCGCTGGCGAACCTGGTCGGCATCGCTCCTGTGGAGGACCGCGACATCGTCGCCGACGCCGTCATCAAGGCTGTCGGCGTCAAGAGGATCGCGCCCCTCACCCTCGGCAAGCAGCTCCCGGCATCGGCTGTCCGGCAGCCCCCGGGCAGCGCCGTCTCCGCGCACCGGGGCCGCTCGCGATGAGCGCCCACCACCACGTCCAGTCCCCCGCCACCACGCCGGATGACGACGCCGACCTCGCGCGATGGGACGACGACGGCGCCCCGCCCGCGCAACCCCGTTCCTCCCCGGCCGCCTGGCTGCGCGTGGGAGCCGAACTCGGCGACCGGCTGGTCGCCCTCTCCGGCCGCCAGGACCTCCTCGTCACCTGCCGCCCCGGCACGCGCAGCGGCGCACCGGCCGCGTTCTTCCCCACTCTGGGTGAAGTCGAGATCGATGCCCGTCTGTTCGCCCCGCTGAAGCCCCACGAGATCCATCCGCGGATCGTGGGCGACGAGGAGCGGTATCCCGCCGCCTGGGGCGTGTTCGTCCACGAGGCCGCGCACGCGGCCCACTCCATCTGGACACAGCCTGCCGGAGCGGACCCCCGCGTCGTGGAGGCCGCGCTGCTGCTGGAGGAGAGCCGTGTCGAAGGCGCGCACCTGGTCACGCGGCCCACGGACCGCACGTACCTGCGCACCAGTGCCCGAACCCTGGTCATGCCCGACATCGCCCATCCCACCCTCCAGGGCATCGAGCACGCCGCCGGCGTGGCGGCCCTGGTCCTCGGCCGCCGTGACGTCGGCATCCTGGACGCCGGCGAGACCCGGGCCGTAGCGGATCTGTGCGAAAAGGTGCTGGGTGCAGACCTGCTGGCCACACTCACCCGCATCTGGACCGCAGCCCACCAGTGCGCCGACCACGACGCCACGACCATGCTCACGCACGGTCAAGAATGGTGCGACGCTCTGGACACGGCGGCCCCCGCTCTGCCCGTGCCGGAGAACCTCACCGATCTGCTGTCCGGCGCCGTGGGGGTCGTCATGGACAGCACGGCCGCCACCGACGCCGCCGACCTCGCGGCCCAGGACGCAGCGGCCAACGCTATGGCGTCGCGGTCCAAGGCGCAGGCACAGGACCGCGCCCAGCGGGCCGGCCAGCGACGCAAAGCCGCCGCCACCGCCAAGTCGGTCTTCAACACCCGTGGCACCACCGTCAACCCCGACGGCACACCGGCGCCCCGCAGCAACCCGGTCACCGGCACCCGCAGGCCCACCGCCGCCGAGCAGAGCGCCGCCGCGCGCCTGAGCCGCGCCCTGCGTGCCGCCGCCTACCGCGAGCGGACCGAGGAGCGGACCACCAGCCCCACCCCGCCCGGCCGCCTCAACATGCGCGCGGCCCTCGCCCGCGACGCTCAGCGCGCCGCAGGGTCGGTCCCCACCGCGGAACCGTTCACCCGCACCCGCCGCCGGAACTCCCCCACCCCACCGCTGCGTGTGGGTATCGCCGTCGACGTGTCCGGCTCCATGCGTGCCGCCTGCGCGCCCGTCGCGTCCGCCGCCTGGATCGTGGCACGCGCAGCAGCCCTGACCGACCCCGACTCCCTTACCGCCACCATCGCCTACGACCAGCACCTGACCGCACTGACCCGCCCCACCCACCGAGCACCAGAGCGCGTGACAACGTTCGCCGCCAACGGCAGCAGTCACAACCTCGCCGATGCCCTGGACGCGCTCGACCACGGCCTCGAACTCAGCCGCCCCGGCGCCGGCCGCCTCCTCGTGATCGTCACCGACGCCCAGTACTGCAACGACGAAACCGCTCAAGCAGTCACCCGCGTCAAGCAGCTCACGACCGCCGGCTGCGCCGTACTCCAGCTCACCCTCACCGCGGAGTCCCGCCACTTGCCGGGGACCACCTTGCTGCACCTGCCCCGGCCTTCCAGCGCTCCCGCCGCCATCGCCACGGCCGCCACGGACGCCATCCGCAGGACACGCTGAGACAACACAGAAGGCGGAAGCCTCCCCGAGACCACCGCCGAGCGCTCCGGACCACCTCCGTCCGCCGCATGAATCGTGCGCCTGATGCACGACCCTCCACAACGACGCAGGCCACCACTCCAACCGCCAACGAGAGGCACTCGATTTGAAGCCCCAGACCAGCAGCCCGACCTCGAACGTAACGCCCGTCAAGCGGAATTCTCCGGGGGTCCCTACGCAGTGGACTGTCAAGCACGCGTGCTCCCACCAGACCGTCCATGACCTGTCCGACCGTCCCGCCGACAAGCGAGCCGGCTTCGCCCGCTGGCTCGCGGGGAAGGATTGCACCGACTGCTGGAAGGCGGCGCGCGACGCCGACACCGAGTCGAAGGAAGAGTGGCTCGCGGCCAAACGCGCCGCCGAGCAGGAGGCCGCCCTCGCATGGTCGAAGCAGTTCGACATGCCGCAGCTGGAAGGCCCGGAGAAGGTCCTGGACTGGGGTGAGCGCTCCCGCCACCAGCTGATGACAGCGGCACACACCGCGCTGGTCGTAGAGGGAGATTGGGACGAGGCGGACTGGGCGGAGCTGGAAGAGAAGGCCCGCGCCATCGCCCGTGCCGGATGGTGGATCGACCAGCGCGAAGCCGACGGCCCTGACCTGCTCGAACTCCTCGACGCGGCCACCGAGGCGGACTGCGGAACTCAGAACCCGTTCCGCTGATCGCGGCGCAACATAGCCGGGAAACGCCGGTTAGCCAAACCGGCGTTCCTCCGGACCATTGTTCCTCCCACCCAGCCACCGACCGTGTGGAAGGAACAGCATGTCCCAGCCACCGCCCACCTCAGCATTCGCGCCGACACCCGACCCGCTCACCCCCGACCGGGACATCACGCACCAGCACTTCCAGGCCGGCGACACCGTCGTCGTCCTCAAGGGCGTAGCCGGCGGTGAACTGTGGGGCGACTCCATGCGCGTCGTCGCCCCTTCCTGGCACACCCCGACCGACGAAGACGGATGGCGACTGCGCGACGCAACCGGCGGAGCCCAGACCTACGTCACCGCCCACCCCCGCTACCTCGTGCACCTCTCACGCCGCTGCCCCGACTGCCTGATCTACCTGCGCGCCATGGAGGACGCGCTCCTGCCGCGGTACGCCGACCGCAACGAGCTGATCGACTGCGGCTGGTACACCATCACCGCCCTCGGCCAGCTCGTGCACATCGCGGACGTCCGGGGCGGCCGATGACATCCTCCACGCGCCGCCCCGGTCGTCCCGACACGCTCCACAAGGCCAGGGCCCGAGCCGCCGCGAATTCGGTCGATTCTTCCTGGCCGCTGCGCCTGCCCGAAGACCTCCACGGCATCCGGGCCGACTGGAAGATGCCCGCCGTGGAGTGCGCGGATGCCGCCTGGGCGGCACGCGCGGCCGGAGTTTGACACCGCCCCGTATCAGGTCAGTTACCTGCCTCTTGGCTCTTCCGTCTCCCATGTCGGCGAGCGCATTCACGAGGCCAGCACCACCGAAGAGGCTGCGGAAGCCCTGATCGAGCTGACGGCCGCCCACGACGGGATCCTCGCTGCGTTGGGTGGAATCTTCACCGCCACCGCCGACTTCCACGACGGGCAGGCCAGGTAGCCGACCCTCACATCGCGCGGCGGCTGCCCTATCTCGCCAACGCGCATCTGCGCGTCATCCGCACCGACCTCTCCGACACCCGCAACGCGCTCGCCGGCCGGCACGAACCACACCCTGGCCGCAGCATCTGCGCCGGGGATGTCCCCGCCGCAGAACGCGAGTGCTCCGCCGTGTGCGCCTGCCCGCCCTCGCCGCGTGCGCTACCGGCTCCGCCGCCCCCGGTGGCCGCCGGACTGCGCCGCTGACTCCCACCTCGCCCAAGGACACCATGCACGACCACGAAAACTCCGAGCGCCTCGCCTCCTACGCCGACGTCCTCGCCGGCGAACTCCCCGACACCTGGATCAGCTCCCCCGTCCCGGCCGACGCGAACAACAACCTCGCGGACCGGATCTGGGACCTGGACCTGGTCGCAGACCTTCTCGCCGAACACCCCCTCCAGCAGGCCGCCGTCCTCAGCCGCCCGGACGGCGCCCAGCTCGTCGTCCTCGACCGGCATGACGAGCGCAACGGGTTCCTCATCGCCGCAGTCGCCCCCCGCGCCCTGCCCGACGAGGCGTACCGCACCGTGCCCGAACCCAACGGCATCGCCTTGACGGACGACCCGTTCCTGAGCGCCGAGCAGGTCGCCGGCGACCTGCTCCCCCGCTACGACACCGCGCTCGCCCAGGTGCGGCACAACACTCTGGGTGGCATCCAGCCCTCCCAGGCCGACCGGGTCGTCCTGACCTGGCAGCCGGACGGCAGCGTCGCCACCGCACCGGTCGACGGCCGGGCCGGAGCGGTCCTCATCTCCAACGGCTTCGTCCAGGACCCGCAGAGCGGCATCTACAGCCTCAACAGCGACGATACGCAGGCGCAGGCCCGTGCCCTGCGTGAGATCGGCCCGCAGCTGGAGGCGATCGGTATCGGGACCGCCCTTCAGCATCCCGCAGGCCGGGCCGCACCCACGTCCGCCCCGGCCGCCGTGCCGCCAGTGCCCGCAGGAACCCGCGTGCCGGCGACCCGAGGGCGATGAAGCAGGCAGACAGAGCCTGACTTCCGGGTGCGGGAGTACGTCACCATCACCAAGGATCCGCGCACCGACCTGGTCCTCGCCATCGGCGGCACCGACAAGGCGGCCGACATCCTCCAGCGAACCGACGGGTTCCTCTCCGCTGCCGCAGGGGCTTATGACGGCTTTCCCCCACGGCCTGCCCATCGAGCAACAGCGGCTGAGGGCGACCACCGCCTCGCACTCCCTGCGGGCCGCTGGTCACAGTGTCCACCTCGATCCCGCGCGAACACGCTGTCCACCTCGCCCAGCTCGGCGAGCGGGTGGCCGCCGCTGAGAGCGGCAGCGAGGTGGCCAGGGTGCTGACGAGATCGCCGCGCCGGTCACCGGGCTGCTGCCCCTTCACCAGGAAAGTTGTCGTCCATGCACGTGATCCTCCACGCCCACAACCACGTCGCCCGCACTGCGCAAACGGCGGCCTCCACACCGCCGAGTCCCACCCGGCCCCCGGCCTCCCGCCGCCGCTGAACCCGGCGCCAGCTCCGTCTCGCGCCGGCCCGCCGCGAAACCCGTAAACCCGGCTGGCCCCGGCACGCGCCGGGGCCAGCCCGCCCCGCTCGATTCCCGGAGAAACCCGTAGCCCGAACGCCCCCGCCTATCAGCCACCGGCTCAAGCCCCGCCTCGCAACCGCTCTGTTCCGTCGCTACCTGCGCGCCTGCATCCTGGCCGGCTCCGACCGTGCCTCTCCCCTGGCCGGTGCTCGTCCGGAGGCCGTCCTCGCCGAGACGCAGCGCGTCGGACAGCGCCACCACCACTGACCGTCCACCGACCCGGAGGAGCATGTCCCACCCCGGACCCTGCCCGGTAGAACTGGCCGACGACATCACCCGCCGGCTCGGCCAGCTCGCCGACCACCTTTCTCAGCTTCCCCCGCCCCAGGCCGCACGGGTCATCGCCCGCATTCTCGATCCGGATGCCGGAGTGCTCGGCGGCATGACCCACCTCGTCATCACCGGCGGTGTGTTCGCCAAGGACCAGGCCGAACGCGGTCTCTTGCCCCCGGAGGTGTGGCTCGCTCTGGGCCGCGCCTCGAACGAACTGCACGACATCGCCCTCGACCTGGACGAACACCAAGACACCTTGCGGCAGGTCGGCGTCCAGCCCTCCACTACTGCGGCTAAGCCTCCGGCCCCCGCACCGCTCGTGGTCCGGCGGCGCCGGTGAAGAAGAGGAAGCAGTGGTCCGGCTGGGGTCCGGGGGAACAGGCCGAGCAGCATTACCTGGTCCAGCCCCGGGCCCTGGCCGGCGGCGGGGACGTCCGGCACGTCTCGGAGTTCCTGCGCGCCTCGGGGTGGCGGGACAAGTCCAAGACAGATGGCCCTCTGCGCATGGAGAGCCCGGACCGCACCCTTCGTGTCGCCTACGACCCTTACGTCCTGCCCGGGGGGTGGACCATCCACGGCAGGGCGGACGGTGCGAACGGGGAGTGGGCGGCTCACCTGGGCCGGCAGACGCCGGTGGAGATCGTCGCCGGTCTGACCGACGCGCTCACCCGTCCCCGCTCCGCTCACGCCCCCAACGTCTGGGCGCCTTTGAAGGAGCAGGAGTGGGACATGGGTTACCAGGGCGAGCACTACATGGCCACCAGCCCAGACGGCACCGCGTGGATGCAATACCACCGCAGCCCCGACGGCACGGCGATGTGGTGGACCGGGGCGAAGGACCAGCAGGGCAACGGCTGGACTGCCACCTTCACGCCGAACACGCCGATGCACCTGGTGCAAGCCTTCTCGGCCGAACTCGCCGGGCCTGATCCCGTGATGCGCCCGCGCGGACGCGTCCCCATGAGCGCGCAGATCCGTACCTGGTCGGTCTCCGTCAAGCCCTCCCAGCTCAGTGCGTGGCAGCAGGCCCGAATCACAGCCGCCCGCGCCGCCACCTGGGCCCGCAACAGCGCGCAAAGCACCCGGCCCCAAACCAACACCCGTCCGTACACCTCGGCCGGCGGCGCCCGGACCCGCCGCTGACCCGCCTCCCCGTTCGAAGGAGCCCGATGCCCGCACCCACCCCGGACACCATCCGCACCCTGACCGAAACGCTCGCCGACCTTACCGACTACCTGCGCGATGACCCCGACGTCGAGGAAGCCCTCGCGCTCGTCGAGCCGCTTCTCGACGAGTACACCGGCATCCCCGTCCAGCTCGCCGACGTCCTGCGCGCCCTGGCCCGCACGGTACAGACCCGCCCCGACGACTCGCGCACCGCCGAAACCGCCCTCCTCGTGGCAGAGTTGCGGACCGCCGCCTTGGAGCAGTCCGACCAGCACACCCTCCACTACATCGTCGATGACCTGCGCTCCCTGAACGAGGCGTACGACAGCGAGCAGGGGTGCAGCTGGTGCCGGTGAGCGAGCGGCAGCTCGCCGCCTTCGCCCACAGGCACGCCACCCAGATTCCGTTCGACACCAGTCCGCGTCACCTGGCCGGCCCCGGGGACGCCCGCCACGTCACCCACGGCCTCGCCGCCGCCGGATGGAACTGCACGACCGACCCGCTCAGCCCCGAGATCGTGCTGCGCAGCCCGGACCACCGCTACAGCATGCAGTTCGACCCGCAGTCCGCCACCTCCGCATGGTGGCGGTTGCACGCCGAACCCACCCGCACCGAGCGGGGCTGGTACGCAGAGTTCGGCGAACTCGTCCCCGCCGAAATCCTGGGCCGTCTCACCGACGCACTCATCGCCCCGACACCCACCGAGCACGCCGACCCGTTCCAGGCTTTGGAGTCGGCGGGATGGGCTCTCGAATCAGAGACCACAGCCCACTCCCCCGACGGAATGTGCCACGTACACCGGCCAACGGACGAAGGCGTATGGCGGTCTTCCTGGCGCGTCGAGACCTGCCAGCCCGGGTTCGAAACGCCGATGGGGCCCCGGATCTGGCACGCCTTCGTCGACGAGTCCATGCCCGAACACCTCGTCGGTGCTTTCGCCGCCGCGCTCGCCGACCCTGCCCCGCTCCAGCGCGCCATGTACGACCGGACCGCCCACTACAGCGCCGTACAGAGCCGGAGCCTGCTCACGCCCGAGGATGTCGTCGCAGCCCACAGCACCCGGCTCGACGCCATCCGAGCACAGGCCCGCGCCGCCCGCCGCCAGCAGCGGACCCAGCCCGCAGTCACCCCAGCCACGGCCCGTGCCGTCCGCCCGGCCGTTCGCCGCTGATCCCGACAGGACCCTCACCATCTCCGCCGACCACACCGCACACCGCAAGCTCCTCCGTCACCTCGACCACTACCTGAGCGACAGCAAGAAGATCCTCGACGCGTGGGACGTCTACTCCGACGAACACACCGACCTCGACGGCTGGCCCCATGACGACCACGCCTACGGCATGCGCGCCAGCCAGCGCGACGCCGACACCGCCGAAGCGTTCGAGGACCTCCGCGACGGCGCCCGCCACCTGCTGGCCACCGCCGAAGTACAGCTCGGAAACCTCCCCGCCACCGCGGTGCAGAACCGCTGGGTCTACCAACTGGGCGTCCTGCAGACCGCACTCGACCGGCTCGACGAACTGCACGAGCAGTGGCTGGCAACCCGCGACAGCCTCCCCGCCAACGCCAAACCCGGAACCCCGGTCTTCGATGACGCACTCGCCGAGCACCACGCCGAATCGTGGAGCTACCTCGACGACTGGGCCTGTCACAGCCAGGCCCTGCGCGAGATCAACTCCGCCGCCCGGAACACCCCCTCGCCCCTGGCCCCGCCCCCGACCACGGTCCCCGCACCTGGCCGGCGAACCCCCGTGCGGAGGTGAACGTGTCCCCGAGTCCCGAGACCGTCGAGGTCGACTTCATCAGCCCGCGCCACCTCGCCGGCGGCGGCGACCCCGCCTGGATCACCGTGTCCCTCCACCGGGCATGCGGCTGGAGCCACGGTCACGACCCCCTGATGCCTCGCGTCCTTCTCTCCAGCCCCGACCAGAAGGCCCTCCCGCGCCTGGAACCCGACCCCACCGACCAGTGGTGGATCCTGCACCACGCCGCAGAGCCGAACAGGCCCGCCTGGTACGCGAGCTTCGGCGCCGATACGCCCGTCGAACTCATCGCCGCCGCTACCGACGCCCTCACCGACCCGGCCACGCCGACGGACGCATCGTCCGATCCGTACGAGCCCCTTCGGCGGATCGGCTGGTCGCCCACCTCCGCAGACAACGGCCTCGCGTCACCCGACGGCACCGCGTACCTCCAGCGGCTGGGCAGCGCGGAAGACCCGGGAGCCTGGTTCGTCACCGCCACCCTCGCCCCGAACCGGCCGGTGTGGCAGGCCCGCTTCGGTGAGCACACCCCCACCCGACTGGTCGCCGCGTTCACCGCTGCACTCGCCGACCCGAAGCCAGTGGCGCGCACCGGCAGCTTGCGCAGTCTCCCGACCCGCGACCCGCAGATCATCACTCGTAGGACCACAGACGTGCACGCCGACCTTCTCGCCGGGGCACTGGAAGAACGCGTCCGCTTCCTCGCCGCCCGTCATCCCGCACCGCCGACGAGCCCGGTCTCCTCGCAGCAGCTACCGCCAAGGAACCGCCGCAGCCGCTGATCCCCCGTCCCCGTCCGGAAGCACGTAGCCCTTGCCCCCCTCCTCCTCCAACAGCAGCACCGACGGATATGACCTTGTTCTGCGCCTCCTCCTCGGCGTGCTCGCTGTGGTTGTCCCCCTGTCCCACCTTGCCTGGCTGACGGGCAACATCACCGCCTACCTCAACGGCACAGGCTGGGCCCCCTACCAGCCGACCAACTCACTGCTTCACCCCGAGCAGGTCTGGCCCCACGTTGGAGAAACGTCCCTGCTGATCGGGGCCCGCATCGTCCCCGTACTCCTGTTCCTGGCCCTTGGGGCGGCTGGGGGTGCTCTGTGGGTCCGGTACAAGAATCGAGGCGGCGGCCGGAAGAAGGTCACCGACATGGCCAAGGCCCGGGACATCGAGCCGCTGATGGCCAAGGCGATCACCGCCAAGGCCCGCTCCCTACGCCCGAGCCTGAAGGACGCCAAACACATCGCCGCGAAGGACACCGGCATTCTCCTCGGCAACCTCCAAGGCAGCCGCCACGAGGTGCGGATGGGATTCGAGGACGTAGCCGTCGCGATCATGGCCCCCAGGTCCGGCAAGACGACCTCGCTCGCCATCCCCTCCATGCTCAACGCGCCCGGCCCGGTCCTCCTCACCTCGAACAAGGCCGCCGGAGACGCCTTCACCACCGCTTACGAGGCCCGGGCGGCGGCAGGGACGGTGTGGACCATGGACCCGCAGCAGATCGCACACGCTGCCCGCGTGATGTGGTGGAACCCCCTCGCCAGCGCGAAGACCCTCGACGGCGCCGGTCGCTTGGCCGGCCATTTCCTCGCCGCATCCGTTGACGCAAGCCAGCAGGGCGACTTCTGGTCGAAGGCCGGCAGCAACATCCTCAGCCAGTTGCTCCTCGCCGCGGCCCTCGACGAGCGGCCGATCACCGACATCATGCAGTGGCTCGCCTTCCCCGCCGACCGCACCCCGCTCGACATCCTCCGCGACCATGACTTCGCCCCCGTCGCCGCCCAGCTCAAGGGCACCGTCGAGGGACCACCGGAAACGCGCGACGGCATCTACGAGACCGCCCGCCAGTATGCCGCCGCCCTGCTCAACTCCGAGATCGCCGCATGGGTGACACCCCAGAAGGACGTCCCCGAGTTCCGGCCCGCCGACTTCGTCACCTCCACCGACACCCTGTTCCTGCTGAGCAAGGACGGCGGCGGCGGGGCCTCAGCACTGATCGCAGCATGTGCGGACTCGGTGATGCGCTCCGCCACCGCCCAGGCCGAACGCGCCGGAGGACGCCTCGACCCACCGATGCTCGCGATCCTCGACGAAGCCGCCAACGTGTGCAAGATCAGCGACCTTCCGGACCTGTACTCGCACCTCGGCAGCCGCGGCATCATCCCCATCACGATCCTCCAGAGCTACCGCCAGGGCCAGAAGGTCTGGGGTGACGCCGGCATGGACGCCATGTGGAGCGCCTCGACGGTCAAGGTCATCGGTTCGGGTATCGATGACCCCGACTTCGCCGACAAACTCAGCCGTCTGATCGGCGACCACGACGTCGAGACAACCTCGACCTCGCACTCCGAGTCCGGCAAGTCGACCTCGGTGTCGATGCGGCAGGAGCGCATCCTGCCCGCCGACGCGATCCGCGCCCTGCCCAAGGGCACCGCGCTCTGCTTCGCCACCGGCATGCGCGCCGCCATGCTCGACCTGCGCCCCTGGTACCGGGAGCCCGGAGCGGAAGAACTGTCCACAGCCTCCGCCCGCGCGTCAAAGGCGATCACCGACCGCGCCGTCGCGAAACACGCACCCGGTGCCGGTCCACTTCCGTGAGACGGAGGACTGCGCGCGCCAGACAACTAAACGCCAGCCGCCTGCCTCGGGCCAGATAACACACCCCTCCCGGCCACGTCGCCCGCTTCCTGTAAGCCCCTGAGCGAACGTCTCGCCCTAAGCGTCTGCGGGACGGACTGGACGAACGCGAATCACACTCCTGGAGATGACCTGCGCATCTACGAACCCACCGACCTCGATGACATGTCTCCGCGCCACGCACTTGATGCCGTAGCTGCGGACATACGCGACCACCCCATCACCGTGGACGGCACCGGCCTGTTCAACGCCACGCGGCACATCGGCCTGCTGTGCCACCTCACCTCGCGCATGACCGCCGACGCCGAGTACCAGCTCGCCCCGAACATCGCCGGCCTCCCACCCGCCGAGATCCTCGGTACGGCCGCCGGCCACCTCGGACGGGCCATCGCCCTCTACACGCAGGCCCTCACCCCACTCGTCACCCTCACCACCACGGGGCAGCACACGCTCCAGCACAAGCTCGACTCGCTCGACCACCACAGCCGCCTGCTGGCCCATCTCGACGACGCCGGACGGGCCCTGACCGCGGCCCGCACCGCGCTGGAGGCACCGCAGCCTCCCGCTGCTCCCAGCGCACCCGCTCCGGCACCCTCCGCACCGCTCGCACCCGCTGCCCGGCGCCGCGCGTGACGACACCGCCCGTCGAGGGCCTTCTGTTTGAGGTCCCCGCTCCGCCGACGTCACTCGAACGGTTGCTGCTGCTCGCGGACCAGTACACCCGCCACAACGACATGCTCGACCTTCATCTCCATACCAGCACGTATTCCGAGCCCGACGCCCACATCGCCTCGGCACGGCGACTCGCATCAGCAACCCGCACCGCCCTTCAGGCGCTCACCAACGAGCGGCTCTATGAGAGTCCCGAGGTGGCCGACGCGACGGTCCGCCTCCAGCAGCTCGCCTTCCTGAGCACCGCCTGCACAGACCAGCCTCTGCCGATGGCCCGCGCGTTGACCGCACTGGCTCCAGAGGCTGCCGTGGAAAGCGCCGTACGCGTAGCCGGAGAGATCCGGCGCCGACGCGGGAGCGCCACCGACGTTCCAGACCTGCAACTGACCGCCACACAGGACCTCGCCCTGCAGGAGATCGCACGCGGACACGTCGTGGCCACCACATCCCAGGGCCGGCAGTACGTCCATTTCCGGGACGCCCGCGTGCTGATCGGCACGCTGCGGTCGCTGGAGGCCAACGACCTCGTCGAACGCGTCCCGCAGTCCGCACCCCCCGCCTTTGTCGGAGGGCCGCTACAAGACCGAGTCCGTCTCACCTCGGCTGGAACCGCCGCCCTGGCCCGCACCATCGGCCTGCCTCCAGCCGCCGGGAGCCCGCCGGCAACGGTTTTGCCGCCCGCCCCTGCCAGCGCGCAGACGGCGGCCCGAAGCCGCTGACCAATCCTCCAGCGCCGCCCCTTTCAGAGTCGCGCTGATCCGCAACTAACCGGAGCCCTCAATCACGCTGCGCCACATCGACCTGCCGCTCCAGATCGACCTTCTCCGCGAGCTCGGAGCCGACTTCACCGCCCTGCACACCAAGCTCACCGCGCTTGACCCCGAGCCGGGCAGTGACCTGCTGCGGCAGGTCGGCCCACAGATCCTCGCCATCCACGACCTCGTGAGCCGGTCCCTGGTTCGGCTGTCCGTCCTGGACGGCAGTCAGTACACCGCCGTGCCCGGCAGCCGGCTCTCCCTGGACACGCTCAGCGGCGTCACCGCGTCCGCTTCGATCGCCGCCTCTCAGCTGGCACGAGCCGTGGGCGACAACCCGCTCGACGGCGCGGACTTCGCCGGCGGCCCGCCTGCCGACGAGGAGTCCGTGCGCCAGGCGAGGCACACCGAGGCCGCACCGGTCCTGGCGAAGAGCCTGGCCACCGCTGCCCAGCACCTCGAACTGAGCGCAACCTGCTGCCAGTACACCGCATCCGCCATCATCCGTGACCTGACAGAGCATCCCGAACACCGGCCCGACCTGCCGGAACTGTCACCCGCCCAGTACGCCGTGCTCGAACGGATCGCCCAGGGCGGCACCCGTCGATACGCACCGCACAACCGGCCCGTCCGCGTCACCGACGGGGACGGTCAGTCCATCCACGCCAAGCCCTTCGGCGTCCTGGAGAAGGAGCGCCTGATCCGTGTGGCGCGGGCTTCCAGGTATGTGAGTCAGGACGTCGTGGTCACGGCTGCCGGACAGCTCGCGCTGGACTTCCAGAAGCCGCACCGCTCCCAGGCACCGTCACCGGCCAAGCCGCCTGCACCCCGCAACACGGGCGGCAGGAAGCGGTGAACGCGTTTGCCCCGAACGATCTGGTCCTCGTCTCGCCGCGGTATCTAGCCGGCGGCGGAATGAACAAGATCAACGATGCCATCGGTCCCCTGGTCCACCTGTTCGCGTGGCCCTATGAGCACAACCCGCGTACCGGACGCATCGACATCGACAGCCCCTGCGGCAGCGTGTTCATCGACTTCGATCCCAACCGTCCGGACGGCGTGTGGTGGACCATCGCCCACCACGAGCCTTACTGGCAAGTCGAGTTCAGCCGGCAGACGCCGAGCGAGGCCATCGCGTCCGTTACCCAGGCCCTGCCCCAACTGCTCGGTGACCGCCGGCATGCCGACCGCATTCCCCTCGCGACCGAGTCCGTGTCCCACCTTGCCAAGACCAGCGGCTGGGAGGCGTCCTCCATTTCGTCGGGGGTGGCGTGGGCCTCTCCCGACGGCCACTGCACCGTGGAGCACAGCGCGGACCCCATGCACCCGTGGCGGATCGAGCACTCGGTGTACGACGGCTTCGACACGCACTGGAGCGCCACGTTCACTCCCGAGGTGCCCGAGCGTCTGGTTGCCCAGTTCTTCACCCACCTCGCGACCACCACGCCGGTGGAACGTCTCTTCCGCGATGTCCCGTATTTCGTGCAGAAGCTGGACGAGGTGCTCATCACCCCGGCCCGTGGAGCCGCTGTGAACCCGCATGTCCACCACGCCGGCGCCCAGCTCGGCCGTGCCGTACGCCACCGCTGATCTCCCCGCCGACCGGATCCCTGCGGCGTCGCCTCCGCAGCCCGACTCAGCGCCGCTGGCGGACCCCGCACAGAGGTCCTTCGTATCCCACTGCAGAAAGCTCGCTCATCAATCCGCTCCCCTCCCTCACCAGCACGCGCCGTGTGTCTCTGCCCGACGGCGCTGAACTGACCGCCTACCTCGACGGGCCGGCCGACGCGCCTGTCACCCTCGTTCTGGTCCACGGGCTGTCTGTCACCGCGGACCTGTGGCGCCTGCACACCCCACCCCTTGCCGCCCAGGGCGTCCGGGTCGTGCGCTACGACCAGCGCGCACACGGGCAGTCCACCCGTGGAACCGCCCCGATCAGGCTCAGGAAACTCGCCGATGACCTTTCCTTCCTCATCGACAGCTGCGTCCCGCACGGCCCGCTGGTCCTCGCCGGCCACTCCATGGGCGGCATGATCCTGCAGACCCTGACGACGATGCGTCCGGACCTGCTCCCCCGGATACAGGGCCTCCTGCTGATCTCCACGCCCGACGGACCGGTCACCACCCGTCCCGTGCCCGGGCTCCGGACCCGACTCCTCAGCTGGGGCCGAGACCTCCTCGCGCTCACCTGCACCCACGCCCCCGCGGTGGTGGACGCGATACGGCGCCGCCTGCCGCGCTCCAGCCCTTGGGCCCTGTCCACCGTCGCACCCGAGAGCGATGGCCCCAGCGTGCCAATCGCGTGCCGACGGGGCCTGCACCACACCGCCACCCGTGACATCGCCGCCTTCTGGGAAGCGCTCGCCATCCGCGGATCGCGCCCGGTCGACGGGCTGCGCACGCTCGGTCCGCGCCTGACCCTCCTCGCAGGTTCCGCTGACGTCCACGTGCCCGCCGGCCACACCCAGGCGCTCGCCCGCCGCCTGCCCCAGGCGCGGTTCGTGCTGACCGACCAGGCCACCCACACGCTTCCCATCCGCCACCCCCATGCAGTCGTGGAGAGCCTGACCAACCTCCTGTCCACCGCCCGAAAGCACTGACCCCCCGTGGAAAGGGAACATCCTGCTTGCCGTTCAGAAACTCGACGCTCTCCTCGCCCAACCCGCCTGCCGACTCGGTGTATTCGTCCCCGCCGGCCTGCATCCGCAGAGCGCTGAGCAGCGCCACCTCGACTGCCTCGCGGACGCCGGAGCCGACCTGTTGGAGATCGGCTTTCCCCATCACGCGCCCTTCCTCGACGGTCCCGTCATCCAGTCCGCCTACTGCCGCGCCTTTCGAAACGGGCACGTGCTGGATCGCACCGTCCGTGCGGTTGAGCACGCCGCTCGCCTGCGGCCGACCGTCGTCATGGCCTACTGGGATTCCGTCAGTCGCCACGGCCCCGAGCACGTGGCCGGCCTGTTCGCCGACGCTGGCGCCGCCGGGGTAATGGTCGTCGATCTGCCCGCGCACATGGCCGCACGCTGGCATCAGGCCGCGAGCCGCGCGGGCCTGGTCACGCCGAGCCTCGTCCCGCGCCACACCCCCGGCTCAAGTCTGCCGAAGGCGGTCGCCGGGGCGTCGGGATGGCTCTACGCGCCCGCCAGTACGGCCCTCACCGGCCACCAGGGCGCAGTGGACATCCTCGCGCTCGCCGACTTCGTCCAGCGTCTTCGGCAGGCCGTTTCGGTCCCCGTCGTCTCGGGAGTGGGGATCTCCACCCCGGCTCTCGCGGCACGCATTGCACCGCTGGTGAACGCGGTCATCATCGGCACTCCTGTCGTCCGCGCTCTGCTGACGAAGCCCGGCCAGGCCCCTGCCGTGGCCGCCTCGTTCGCTCAGGCGCTGCGCCCGACCTTCAGGGAGCACCGTGTCTGATGTCGATACGCCAGCCGAGCCCCTCTCGCGCCTGAGCGCAGAAGCGCTTGCCTTGCGCCACGCACTGGGTGCCGCCGGCAAGGACCGCGACGCCCGCGCCCTGGCCACCTGGATCACCGATGCGCAGGCCCTCGCCCGCAGCGCGCTGGACATCCTTCTCGACCTCACGCCGGCCCGGTCGCACACCACGGTCGAAGGACTGCTGTTCCTCGACCGCCTCGCGCAGATCGCCAAGGCCGCCCAGGACGCCGGCGCCGAACTGACCGCGGCCCTGGCCCGCGCCGTGGAGAACCAGCGCCGGTGCGTCGCCGCCTCGTCGGGCCGGGTTGTTGTCATCGGGCCTTCGCCCAAGCAGCTCATTGCCTCGGCCGCCGACCTGCTCGGCCGCATCCCCGCCCTCTGCCACGCGATACACCGCGAGCGGCTGATGCCGACTCACCACGGGCACCGGCTGAGTTGAGGGCGCGCCCTCCGTTTCCAACCCCCAGGACAGACCATTTCAGATCAGCCCCGATTCCGCGCCCTTTCTCTCGGCGCGGGAGTTCAGTCCAGCACTCTTCTTGCCCTCTCAGCCGAAGGCGTCCTCCCCAAAGTCGACTACGCGATTTTCGCCGACACGGGATGGGAACCGAAAGCCGTTTACGCCCATCTGGACCGCCTGGAAGAGGAGGTGGCAAAGCCCGCCGGTATTCCAGTCCTCCGCGTCGCATCCGGAAACATTCGAAGCGATGCGTTGAATCCGGATCACCGGTTCGCCTCGATGCCTCTCCATATCCTCAACACGAACGGCCGGCCGGGGATGACTCGCAGGCAGTGCACCGGCGAATATAAGATAAAACCAATAAAACAGAAGGTGCGTGAACTTCTCGGGCACCCCTACCCCTCACGCATCCCCAAGGGCGTGTTCGTCGAGCAGTGGGGCGGTATCTCGACCGATGAGTTCCATCGGGCCAAGGACGCCGACGTCCAGTACATGCGCAACCGCCATCCCCTTCTGGACCTAGGCTGGAGCAGAGCGGACTGCGTCCGTTACCTGACCTCACTCTGTCTGGGCGAGACGCCGAAATCGAGTTGCCTCGGATGCCCGTTCCACGGAAATGCGCAGTGGAGGCACATCAGGGATACGTCACCGTCCGAGTGGGCGGATGTGGTCGAATTCGATGCAGCCATCCGTCAGGGAAACGCCCGTGCCAACGCGTCGGGAAACCGACTGCTCGGCGAGGCATTCCTGCATCGCTCCCGCGTCCCCTTGAGCGAAGCCCCGATCGATCACGTCACCGCCGCCGAAAAGGCCGCCCTCCAGATCGGGGCGGACGAGGCGGAGGAACTGAAAAACGGCATCGAGGACGGCTGCTCGCCCTGGGCGTGCCGCGGAGACGCGGACGCGATGGGGCAGACCGATTTCGGGCTGGCCACGTGATACTCGACCTGTTCGCGGGTCCGGGCGGTTGGAGCCGGGCACTGAGCGTGCTCGGAGTTCGTGACATCGGCCTGGAGTGGGACGCCTGGGCCTGCAAGACACGTGCGGCGGCACGGCAGTTGACGGTCCGGACAGACGTGGCCATGTATCCGACCTGGCCCTTCATCGGCCGGACCCGCGGGCTGATCGCATCCCCGCCATGCCAGGCGTGGAGCATGGCCGGCAAACGCCTGGGCCTGCTCGACCAGCCGCTCGTGCACGAGGCTGTGGAGAATCTCGCCACAGGACGCGACACCCGCGAGCGCCTCCTCGCCGCCTGCCGCGACGAACGCTCCCTGCTCGCGGCGGAACCGATGCGCTACCTCCACGCCCTGAACGCGGTCGGCGAGCCCGAGTGGGTGGTCATGGAGGAGGTACCCGATATCCTTCCGCTGTGGAAGCAGTACGCGGCTGTGCTGCGACGCTGGGGCTTCTCCGTATGGACGGGCATCCTCAACGCCGCCGACTACGGAGTACCCCAGACGCGACGGCGCGCCATCCTGCTTGCCTCGCGGGTCCGTACCGCTCAGCCTCCCGCACCGACACACGCCCAGATCGGCGAGCCCGACTCGCTGTTCGGGCCGGGCCGCACCCGCTGGGTCAGCATGGCCGAAGCGCTCGGCTGGGGTGCCACCGACCGGCCCGTGCCCACCGTCTGCGCCGGCGGCGGACCCGGCGGTGGCCCAGAGCCGTTCCCCTCCGGCTCCCGCAAGACACTGTCCGACGCCCGTGAGCGCGGCACATGGATGCCCCGACCGGGCGGGGTGGTCCTGCAGTCCCGCCGCGAAGGCGCGGGATGGGCGGCCCGGCACGGCACCCGCGACAACCGGGCCACCGACACTCCAGCGCCCACGTTCACCGCCGAGGCGCACCGCTGGTCCTGGTCACTGCGCAGCAACAACCAGGCCAACGCCACCATCCGGCCATTGTCCGAGCCGGCGGGAACACTGTTTTTCGGACACCGCTCCAACGAATGCACCTGGATCGCCGAGCCCTCCGCCTCTTCGCAGGACGAAACGGGGCCGGTGCCCGTGCCCGGGCCGATCCGGATCACCGCCCGCGAGGCCGGCATCCTGCAGACCTTCCCCGCCGACTACCCCTGGGCCGGAAACAAGGGCCAGCAGTTCTCCCAGATCGGCAACGCGGTACCCCCGCTGCTCGCGGCCCACCTGCTCGCCCCGCACCTGGTTGTCCCCCTCAACCCCGACGACTTCACCCTGGCCGCGTAATGCCCCACACGTCCCACCCCGACGAGGACGACCTCGAAGCGATCCCACGGCCGCACCCGGTCTTCCACGTCGAGCAAGCCCTCCTTGGTGCTCTCCTGCTCGAACCCCAACGCCTGCACGAGGTGAACGGTATCGGCCCCGATGCGTTCTCCACCGCCGCGCACCGCGCTCTGTTCGCCGCGATCCGCTCCCTGCCACCCCCGGACCCGGTCGAGCACGCGAAGAACGCGAAGTGGCTCGACACCGTACTCACCACCGCCCGTGAAGAAGCCCGCGGGCTGTCCGCACCGTACCTGCACAGCCTGGTCCAAATCTGCCCTTTGGCCCGGCACGCACCCGCCTACGCCCGAATGGTCGAGGCCGAACACTGCCGGCGCCGTCTGGCCGCCGCTTCCCAGCGCCTCACGCACACCGCCGCGGACACCTCACTCCCCGAGCGCGTGGCCGCCACCCTGGAAGAGGCTGACGCCGTGGTCACCGTGGTGGACGACATCGCCGCCCGCTTCCCCCCGCATCCCGGATCCCTGCCCCGCACGGCCGCTCCCGCGCCGGTACCGACCGTGGATGAAGAAGCCTCAGACGACGAGCGGCTGCTCCTCGCGACCGTGACCGCCAACCCCAGCGGCATCGAGCAGATGCGGTGGCTGACGCCCGGCGACTTCGCGCACCCGCTGCACGCCGGGCTGTGGCAGTGCCTGACGGCCCTGGACCGGCGCGGCACTCCCATCGACCCCGTGACCGTCCTGTGGGAGGCACAGCACCGCGGGCTCCTGCATCCGCAGGCCGATCCGCGCGAGCTGCTGGGGCTCCTGTCCGGGTCGTTCGGTTCCCCCGAGCACTGGGGCGAGCGCGTCGTCCAGCGCTCCGTCCTCACCGCCGCCGACCACGCAGGCCGGACCATCGAGGCGTTCACCGACGATGCGACCAGCACGCCCTACCAGCTTGTCGTCGGCAGCCGCCGCGCCCTCGCCGACCTGTCCGCCGTGCGTACCCGATGGCGACACGCCACCTCCCCCTCCCCTCAGCCAGCCGACCGGACCCCACGTGCACGCGCCACGAGAGCCGCAGGCGTGCCCCGAGCCGGTCCGCCGCAGACCACGGCTCCCTCCGCCACGCGCAGTCCCCGCTGACCCCCACACTCCGGTTGCCGGGCCCTTCGCATCCCGGCAACCGGAAGGAACGAGACCCCCGCATGACGACCCCCTCCATCGACGCCCACGTCCGCCTCGATGTCCACCCTCACCACTCCAGCGCCGTGACCGCCGTCCTGACCGGTTCCCAGGCCCATATCGCCCACGTTGCCCTGGAGGCCGGCAACTGGAGCGTCGTGGGCAAGAACACCCTGGTTCTGGCCCGCATCGATCACGAGGAGCCTTACTGGGCCGAGTGGGCAGCCGAACAACTGGCCGCTGACGGCATCACCGTCGAGATCACCCCGAAGCTCCGGGAAGCCATGGACGAGGAATGGACCTGGCCCAACTACCCGATGCACTGGTGCACCCGCAGCGAGATCCGCCAGGTCTCCAACGAGGCCCAGAAGATCCACGACGACATCCGCCACGGCCATCTCCTCATCCACGCCCACGCCCACGACGGCCACACCACCGTCGCAGTCGGCACCTACCTCCACCAGAGCAGCAAGTCCGTCTACCTCCACGGCGAGGACCACCTGCGCCAGGTCGCAGACACCTTCCAATCACCCGCCGCAGCCCTGATCGCCTTCGAAAAGGCCCACGGCGCCGCCATGCGCCCCGGCCCGGCTCCCCTGACCGACACCGAACAAGACACCGCCCAAGCCCGAACCTCGCTCGGCCCGCCTACCGCCGGGGCTGAGCCTCCGCGCCCGGAACCGGAAACCGTCCCCGTATACGCGGCCGACGCCGGCGACCACGACGCCCTCCTGGACACCTTCCTCGAAGATCACCGCGACTGGCAGAAGTGGCGCACCTGGTCCGACGACACGACGCACGCCATCCACGAGGACCAGACCCTGCGCATCGAGCACGTCCACGAAACCGACCCCCACGAAACGGCGTGGACCGTGGCCGCTTACGAGAGCCCCGTCTCCGACCGCATGTGGGTCCTCACCGCCACCGGCGCCACCCCGGCCCCCGTACTGCGCGGGCTTCTGCATCACCTCGCCGACGCCGACAGCTCGGACACCCCTCTCGGCTCCCCCGTGGGCGAGAAGACCGTGACCGCCTCCACTCGCCCCCTCTCCGAAGCCGGGTGGAGCCACACCGTGGACGGACGAGGGATCCGCTGGACATCCCCCACAGGAGACGCCGGGGTCCAGTTCGACGCCTTCGCGGCCCAGCGCCCGACTCAGAACCTGGCCACCTGGACCGTCTGGGGCGGCCCGAACCCCGACCGCCCCGCCTGGACCCTCACCGCCTCGCCGTACACGCCCAGCTCGCTGCTGGCCGACCTCTCCGAAAACCTCGCCTACGGAACCGGCACCCGCCAGAAGCCGGCCACGAGCCGCCAGCGTCAAACACGCCCCGTCACCACTTCACCGGCCGTACCTGTCACCACCGGCGCCTGCCACCTACCCAGTCGTACGCGCTGATCCTCAGAGACCAAACGACTCAACGTAGCGCGGAAAAATGCTGCCGATGCACCACAGGCCATCGGCCGGACCCCGAGCCAGGCCATCCGCGGAAGCGAACACTTGCACTCACTCGTATGAGGCACTCGACCAGGTGCACGTTCATTGGGTCCGACCCGCCGCTGCTCCAGAAGGTGCATCCAAATTCGAACGCATGCTCTAATTGGAGTATGGCTCCGACACCCCCCTTCCCCTACGATCTCCTGCAAGCCGAGCGTGAGAGGCACGCCGCTTACCTGGCGCTCAGCACCTTGAGCCCTGTCGAGAACACCGCCCTGCGTCGACGGCTGCTGCAGTTGTCCGCGCGGGTCTGGTGGCATCCGTTCTGGGGTACGAGGAATGGCCGGGCCTCGGCAGCCCGGATGGAACTCCAAAGGTCCGTCCGCGCGGCGGAGCAGGGCAGACCGGCATGACCGGTGACGCTCCCCTCAGTGCACGGCAGGAGTCGATCCTCCAGGCGATCAAAGCCGCCATAACCGAGAGTGGTGAGGCGCCTAGCCTCCGCCAAATCGCCGAGCGGGTCGGCCTCACTAGTGCCAGCTCGGTCCACTATCAACTGGGCCGGCTGGAAGAGCGGGGTCTAGTCCGTCGCACATCTCGCCGCTGGCGTTCGTGTCAGCTCTTGACCTGAAGTGCCAACCTTCGTAACCGTGATCGGAATACTGACCGCCCTCGTCGAGTCAGGTAGCCCATATCGGGGCTCCGCGGCCGAGAAGGCAAGGGTCACTGTGGCCATGGTGTCCGGCGAACGATGCTGGTCACAGCGTCAGGCCGCGTGTAGTTTTTCGATGAAGTCGTCGACGCCGTCCACCTGCCGGTAGGGCTTGAAGGCTGGCGCGAGTTCGCGAACCTGGGCCACGCATCGTTCGGCACCGATGCGGTGCGCCAGTTCAAGGGCTTCTTCCGTGACGGCGAGGGCGTGCTCGATGTGGCGGGACTGCAGGAGTCCTTTGGCCTGGTACGTCAGGAAGATGCCGCGTGTCTTGTCCCGGGCTTTCGGTAGCAGGCTGAGGCCCTCGCGCATCTTCGCCGAAGCATCATCGAGCTGGCCGAGGTCGAGCAGGCATTGACCGGAGTCGACCGCGAGGTCGGCGGGGCTCATCCATGAGCACCAGTTCGGTGCGGCATCGACGGGCTGCAACGACAGTGCCGTCTCGGCTTCGGAGAGATCGCGGTAGCAGAGGGAGCGTTCGCCGAGTGCGGCGTAGGCCCTGGCCCGGCGGAGGAACAGCAGCGACCGGGCGGTCGGGTGTTCGGTGCCGGTGATCGCGTGGCCGAGTTGGTCCACAGAGACGTTCGGTTGTCCGAGCCAGTTGGACTGATAGGCGAAATCAGATAAGACACCGGCTCCGAAGTCACGGTCGCCGGCGGCGTGGGAGGAGTGCAAGGCTGCCGTCCACAGCTTTCCCGCCGCGTAGTGCTTCCCTTGGTCGAACCGGTACCAGCCGCATGTGGTGGACAGGGATGCGGCAAGGCTGTGCAGCCGTTTCGTAGATGTCCCGGTGTGGCGTCCGCCTTCGATCAGGTCGGTCACGGTTTCCAGGTGGGCGTCCATCATTTTGATGGTGTGCTGTCGCTGTTCGGTGGGGAGGCCGGTCAGTTTCCGGCTGGTTTCCTCCAGCCAGTCGATGAGCTCGTGATCGGCTGTCGTTCTTCCGCTGAGTGCGGAGGCGAGGTGGTCCGGTTCGATCGAGGCCCATTGGGCTCCGAGGCCGGCCAGTGCGGCTGCGCTGTAGGTCATGAAGGTGCGGCGATCCATGGCGGCTTTCTGTGCGTCGCGAAGGACTTGAACGGTGTACCCCGACCCCAGCGGCAGCGGGATCTCCGAGCCGGGCAGCCAGTCCGGCCAGCCGTACCGGTCCACGTTGGCCACAGGCACGTCGAACACTTCCGCATCGGCCATGAGGAGCTGGGTCTCGCGGTTCGGCCGCTGAAGCCAACGCTCGTACCGGCTGATGGTCGTCTTGTCGGCGCCAGAGCGCAGTCCGCGCTTCCGGGCAGCCCGGTCCAGGAGATGGGCCAGTTCGTTCTGGGACAGATCGTTGACTTCTCTGGCGTAGGCAAGCGGGTGCCGGATCGGGTTGTCCACGCTTCGATTCCATCATCGACCGTGACGGCAACTCTACCGTCAGCGACGGCGAATCTACCCCGCGTCTACAGGCAACTCCTGTCGTGTTGACGGAGGTTGGGCTGTACTCGACGCACATCGAGCAGGTTCCGCTCGAAGCCGGAAGAAGTCCTCCAGGAAACGACAGCCGCAGACATCAGCCGGTGGCTCGCGCGCTCCCGGGTGACACCTCGATCCGGACGGTTCTCCGCCTGCGCTCCCATGTCGGAGCGCGAGATCGTGAAGGGACACCCATGCCCAGATCCTCCGCTCCCCCGCCGGGGGACGCCGCTCGCCGCAACCGTCCTCTCCGCTGGCTCGCTAGTGGGGCCGGCCGGTCGTCTCGCCGGCCGCGCATCCTGATCGACGGACTGGACCTGTCGGGTAAGACGACCCTGACCGACGCCCTGCTCACCATGTGTGCCGCGCAAGGGACGGCGGCGGTACGCCACCGGGGGATGCTCGCTGAGCACCACCCGCTGGAGAAGCTTTTGAAGCGGCTGCCGCTGGCCCACCAGTACGAGTCGAGCGGAATCACCACCGCCTATCTCGTCGGGGGGTTCGCCCTGGACGCCCTGCTGGTCCACCTCGACCCGCCGCAGTGCGGCGACGCCGTCCTGGTCCAGGAAGGCTACGTGGATCGCACCATGGCCGTCGGCCTGGCCGGCGGTCCCTTTCTGTCGGCCGCCCTGGCGCTGTGGGCCGCGCGCTACTTCGCCGCCTTCGACGTCGCCGTATACGTGCACGCGTCCCCCGAGGCGCGCCGCGCCCGGATGCTGCGTCGCCAGCGCGTGGACGCCGGTGACCGCAACAGCGTCGAGGAAGGCTTCGCGGGCCGTTTCAACTCGGCACTTCTGCACCACCTCGGCCGCCGTCACCACACGGTGCTGGTCTTCGATACGGAGCAGTACACCCCCCAGGAGATGGCCCGGCAGATCCTCTCGGTTGCGGGACTGCTGTCGGAGGAGACGCAACGGCCCAGCGGCGACGGCTTCGAACTCGTCGGACCTGCCACACCGGCGACCTGAATCGTGAGCGAGGAGGACTGCCATGCCCGGATACCCCGCCCGAGCAACATCGGACCTGAAGGTGTGCATCGATCTGATCGTCCGTCCCGGCCGGCACGCTCTGGCCCCTGACATCACCGAGGCCCGGTTGGAGCGCGTGGCCGGCGCGGCGTCCGGGCGGCTCGGCAAGGACACGATCACCAGCCCGGACGCGCTCCGCCGGGCTCTGCGCGGGGCGCAACAGTCGGTTCCGTACCCGTTGTTGGTGAGCGTGAACCAGGAGGGGGGCCGGCTCAACGCACTCGACTGGCCGCAGGTGGCGCAGCTTCCCGCCAACCTCGCTCTCGGTGCGGGCCGGGACCCGGAGGCCGCCGAGCTGGCCGGGTCGGTAGTCGCTGGCCAGCTGCGGGCTGCGGGACTGACGTGGAATCTGGCGCCGGTGTGCGATCTGGCGACGTGGCCGTCCGTGCCCGCGGTCGGAACGCGGTCCTACGGCTCGGACCCGAAAGCCGTGGCCGCTATGGCGGCGGCCTACGTCCGGGGCCTGCAGGGCGGCAAAGTCGCAGCGACGGCGAAGCATTTTCCGGGACTGGGCGGGATCACGGTGGACCCCCACCACGACGCCCCCGTGACCGAACGGCTCCCCCACGGAGCGCTGCTGCCTTTTCGGGCCGCGGTGGAGGCCGGGGTGGCGTGCGTGATGGCAGGCAGCCACACAGTGCGGGCCCTTGATGACCGGCCCGCGTTCGCGTCGCCGCGCGTCCTTGGACTGCTGCGGGACGACCTCGGCTTCACCGGCGTGATCGTCAGCGAGAACCTGTCGATCCCCGCGGTCCACCAGCCGCTCGGCGGACTCAGCGAAGCAGCAGTGGCAGCCGTTGCCGCCGGCGTGGACATCGTGATGCTGGACTCCGAGATCTCCCGCGGCCACCAGGACTTCGCCCAACGAGCGGCCGGCGTGCGGCGCCGCGCGCTCGTCACCCGGGCCCTGTGGGACGCGGTGCGTGAACACCGGTTGAGTCAGGACCGGATCGAAGAGGCCGCGGCCCGTGTGCGGGCGCTGCACCACGCCTACGGTCTCGGCGCCGACGCCGTCCTTCCGTCGTGGGAGGAGGCGAACGCGGCGGCCGAGCACGCGGCCCGGCGTATCGCGGACCGGTCGGTGACCGTGGTGCGTGGTCGCCATGTCCTCCCGCTCTCCTCCACCGAACCGGTGCTCGCGGTGCGCGTACCGGACACCGGGGAGCGCCGGGCCGACAGTGCCCGCCGGGCCCCGGATCATCTGCCCGGCTCCCTTGCCAGGCACCGGCCCGTGACCTCTCTCAGCCCGTGTGCTGCCATGCCGCCGGGCACCGGCACGGTCGTGGTCTACGGGTACGACACCGGCAGCGCCGCGGCGGCCGAGGCGGCCCGGTGGGTCGGTGCCGGGCGTGTGGTCGTCCAGGTCGCCCTCGGTGATCCGGACGACTTGGCCGGCTCGTCGGCCGATGTCCTGGTAGCGGCGTTCAGCCCGCATCGCTCCAGCGCCGAGTCGGTGGCGGACCTCCTGCTGGGTGGCAGGGCTCCCGGCCCTGCCGCTGTCCCCGTAGGAGGCACGGCATGGCAATAACGGTGCGCCCCGAAGAACTGACCGACTACCTGATCCGCTTGTACCTGGCGGCGGGAATGACCAGGCGTGGAGCGCGAACGGTGGCCGCCGCGCAGGTAGAGGCTGACCTCCGGGGCGTTGCCGGCCACGGCAGCAGGCTCGCTCCTGGGTATGTGGCCAAGCTGCGCTCCGGACGTCTGACAGCCCGGCCGAAGATGATCCGCCGACCGGCCGGGGCCGGCTGCTTGGTCCTGAACGCGGACCGGGCACCCGGTCCGCTGGCCGTGGAACACGCGGTCTCCTTCGCGGCCACCGGGGCGCCCCGCCAGGGCGTCGTGCTCGTCATCGTGCGCAACGCCGGCCACGCCGGGGCACTCGGTGTGGGAGCCGCGCAGCTGGCCCGGCGCGGGCTGGTCGGGGTGCTGGCCGCCCAGACGTC
Source organism: Streptomyces sp. QL37 (assembly GCF_002941025.1). Lineage (NCBI taxonomy): Bacteria > Bacillati > Actinomycetota > Actinomycetes > Kitasatosporales > Streptomycetaceae > Streptomyces > Streptomyces sp. QL37. The sequence continues at coordinate 1,507,192 of NZ_PTJS01000001.1, forward strand.
CGGGCCGAGCGTGGCCGTCCTGGGTGGTCCGGGGACAGCGCTGCTGGGCAACTCGGCGCTGGCTGTGGCCCTTCCCGGTACCGACCCGCAGCGGCCGGCGCTGCTGGATATGGCCGCCGGGCCCATGTCCTGGGGCCGCCTGCACGAGCATGCCCGCACCGGTCGTCAGCTGCCCGAAGGCTGCGCGCTCGACCAATCTGGGCAGCCGACCCGCGACCCGGGGCGGGCCGCGGTCCTACTTCCGTCCGGCGAACGGGCCCAGGCGCTGGTCATCGTGCTGGAGCTGCTGGTCGGCGCGCTGACCGGAAGCCCCGCACTGCCCTGCGGGGACGACGGCCGGGGTCTGCTGTGCCTGGCTATCGACCCTGCCCGTCTGGGTACCGGCGGTCAGCTCGCCGGTGCCGTCGCCGAAGTCGCCCTTGCCCTCAGCGAGCACGGCGCCCGGCTGCCCGGCGAACGCGCCTGGGCCCATCACGACCATGCCGCCACCCAGGGCGTCAGCCTGGCCGAACCGGATCTGGCCGCGCTGATCGCCGCCGGCGACCCGCACGTGCACCCACCGCGCGCCTGGACCACCCGCCAGGACGACCGCACCGACAACTCCAGTGAGGTACTGCTGTGACCACGCACGCCACACCGCCCACCACCGCGGCCATGGCCCGGCTCCTCGACGTCGGCCCCCGGGTCCTTCACGACCGAGGACTGCGCCCGGACGCCGCTCAGGCTCTACAGAGCGCCCTGGACATCGCGGACCCGTACCCGGTGGTCACCACCGCTCGCCGCCTGTGCGACGGGGTGCTGGAATTCGCTCTCGCCGACGTCGTCGGCCAGCGGCTGCTCCACGAAGTGACGGGCCGCCGCATCCCGTTGCAGGAGCTGCCGTCCCGGACCCTGCGCCCGCTGACGGCCCGCCACCGACTCAGTGCGGAACAGGTAGACGCGCTGCACTTCGTGCTCCGCTGCACCTTCGCCTACCCCGGCATCGTCGGCACCCCCCACGCGCCCCTCGCGCTGAAGACCGCGCTGCCCGACGGCTTCCAGCCGGTCGCCACGGCCCAGGAGATCGCCGCGACCCAGGCGATGGCCGGCCCCGACGGCCTGAACACCAGTTACATGGTGTCGCAGATGAAGGGCGGGGTCTCGGTCGACTTCGGGATCGGCTGCCCGCTGATGTGCGCCTACTGCTACCGGCGCGAGGGCGACACCGTCGACGGCTACCTCGGCTCATGGGAACCCACCGGGTTCCTGACCGCAGAGCAGGCGGTCGAGCGGTTGCTCGCCCACCCCTGGTTCACCCCGCACGTCACCCCGATCGGTCTGCACATGTCCACCAGCGAGGCGTTCCTGCCCAAGCTGTGGCCCAGAACGTGGGCCGCCCTGCAGCTCCTGGACCGCCTGGGACTGACCAACCGCGTCTCCTGCATCACTAAGTACACGCTGTCCGACGAGCAGATCGCATGCCTGGAGTCCCTCGTCAACGTCGACCTCGACGTCAACGTCTGCTACGCCGCGATGCCCGAGGCGATCGAGCCGCCCAACCGCAAACGACGTCTGGACTTCCTGCGCCGCATCCTGACGTCGGACCGGATCAACACCCTCGCCTACTACCGGCCCATCGCCGAAGGCATCAACACCACCGATGCCCACCTGCGCCACGTCTGGGAAACCTTCAGAGAGGCAGGTGCCCGCACCATCGTTCTCGGGGGCCTGAAGTTCGGCGACGACCACGTCCACTCCTTCATGTCCTACGGCCTGCCGCTACCCAGCGGGTCCTTCACCCCGGGCAAGAAGCTGCTGACCAGCGCCACCGAGAAACGCATCATGACCGCGTTCGACAAGGTGTACGCCGATGTCCCCGCGAACGAACGGCCGGCCGTCCTCAAGCGCTCCTCCTGCGGCCGGTCGGTCGAACGCGGCAGCCACATCCCCGACTACAACGGCCACTACGACCTGCCCCAGACCAACTGCCGCCTGCGCTGCCCCACCGCCCAGCACGATGTGTGCGCGGCCAGCCAGAGCCCTGACGAGGAGACCGTCCGCCAGCTCCTGGCCCGCATCGACCGGGAAGGGACACCGGTCAACATCACCCCCTCCACCGTCGTCGTCCACGCCGACATCAGCCCGTTCGAGCGCACGTTCCTGCGCCAGAACCTCCTCCACCCCGTCCACACGGCCCGCCAGGCCGCCGAACTCGTCGCCGGAAGGCTCTCCGCATGACCACCCTCCCACCGCGCACCTACCTGCCGCTGGCCCAGTCCCCGCTACTCACCGGCCGGACGAACCGTGCGGACGCCGAACTCGCCATCCGGCTGGCCCATCAGGCATTACCCGACCCGGCCACCATCCGCTCCCTCCTCAGCGTTCGCACCCCCGAGGCCGCCGACCAGATCACCGCCGCCCTGGAAGCCCGGACCGACCTGCCCCCTGCAGCACTCGCCCTGCTGGTGGCCCACCGCCCAGCGTCCAAGCCGGCCACGTCCCGGCTCAAGAACCTGCTCTTCCCCGGCACGGCCGCTGGGTGTCACACCTTCGCCCGCACGATGGCCCAGCTCGCCCACCGCCCCGAAACGATCGACCACCTGTTCCTGGCCAGCCCCCGCTTCGCCGAAGCCGCTGCCACCGTGAACCCCCAGGCGCTGAACGACCTCCTCGCGCCCCTGCTCGCCGCCCCCGTCCTGACCGGGCCCGCCGACGCGGCCCTGGGGGCCCTCATCCAGGCCCGCAGCGCGGCGCAGATCACGGCAAGCGACCTCGACCAGGCCGCCGCCCGTGCGAGAGAACGCACCCGGCGCAACCGGATCGGCACCGAACTCGCCGCCCGGCGCGAGGAAACGATCGCCGCTCTCGCCCAGCACACCGCCGGCCTCACCCTGGCCGCCACCCTCTGGTTCGGCGCACTCGCCGAGGCCGCCGACACCCCGCAGAACGCCGGACGCGCCCTGGCGGTAGCCCTCCTTGCCCCGCGCACGCTCGCCGCCGACGCGGTGCCCGACTGCCCCTGGCCCGCCGTCCAGGCCCGCTGGCAGCAGCTTCGAGCCGCCGCTCGCGCCGCGAGCCGGCACCCCCAGGTCTGGTCAACGGCCTGGCAGAAGGCCGCCACCACCGCAGACGGGTCCACCTGGGACCCCAGCCAACGGGCGCTGATCGCCGGCTACGACCTTCTCTCTGAGCACGTCCGCACCCACTACACAGCGGACACTCCCACCCCCGAGCGGTGCTGGGCCTCCGACCCGGCAGGACGTGCCCTGCTGCACACCATCGCGGACCACCTCACCGGCCACCTCGGGCACAGCCCGCTGCCGCACTTCGATGACGCCCTGCTCATCACCTTCGTCCAGGCCCACGCCAAGAACAGCCGGCACAAGATCCCCGGCGCCCTGCACATCCACGGGCTGATCGCCGCGCTCAAGGCAGCCCGCTCGAAAGCGGCGCTCCTCACCCTCACCCAGACACCCGACGTCGGCATCGTCATCCCCATGCGCTCCGAAACCGGCCGGCTCGCCCCCGCCTCACCCGATAACCCCGACGGACTCGACGCCCTGGCCGCAAAGACCGCACAGCTCGCCTGGCTCCTCGAAACCCGTCCCGACGCCCGCGCGCACCTGCTGCTCATCGACGAGGCTTTTGACAGCGCCTCCGCACAGGCCGCCGCCGAACTGACCGGCTCCCACCCCCGGATCAGCATCACCATCGCGCACCGAGCGGCAGTGACCAGCAGCAAGGGCGGAGCGGTGCTGTGGGGCCTCAACCAGCTGCACGCCGCCGGCCACACGACCCTCGCCTACACCGACCTCGACCTCACCTACCCCCTCGACCAGCTGGGCCTGCATCTCGAAGCGCTGACCCACTCCGGAGCCGGGGCGGCAATCGGGTCGCGCCGTAGGCCCGACTCGCACGGCTACTACCCGCCCGCCGGCCCCACGCCTGCCACCCTGCTCTACGTGCAGGCGGCCAACGAACTCCTCAGCCTGCACGTCACCGACCCCCAGGCCGGGTTCAAGGCGTTCACCCGCACCGCTCTCGCCGCAGCCCTGCCCCAGGTCACCGATCACCGGCTGTCCTTCGACACCGACCTGCTCGGCGCCCTCCAGCACACCGGCAACCACGTCATCGAGGTCGGTATCGCCGCCCTGCACCGCTACGTGGACGGCCAGGTCGGCACGCCCCGCGACTACGACACCATGCTCGCCGCAGTCCACCAGCAGGCAGTACGCCACGGGCTCGACCCCAGCAACCGGGCCACCCCGATCTGGGACCGGATCCGCGAGGCCGGCTCCCTGACCGCCGCCGCGGCCCCTGAACCCCTCTCCATTTCGATCACACCCCCCACCCGCTGATCCAGAAGACGCACTCCGCCAAGCCGCCTCGCTCAACAGCGATGGCGGCTTGGCCAGTTGAGCGCAACCGCCACGGACTGCGGGTTCACGGAAACCGTGCACGGTATGCGTAGACTGTCGCGCCTATCCCGCCCCGCCGGGCCCTGCCGGAGGACCACAGGCAGAGCCCGCACCCACCCGAAGGGCCCGCGTGAGTCGCGCCGTCATCGCCGTAGCCGGCATGGGAACCCGCTTCTTCCCCATCGCCAAATCGGTCAACAAGTGCATGCTGCCGGTACTCGACCAACCCGTCCTCGCCTACGCGGTCGCCGACTGCCTGGCAGCGGGCGTGCGCGAGATCGCGATCGTCACCTCGCAGGGCGAGGGTGGACGGCAGGTCCGCCACTACTTCACCGAAGACCACGGCATGCGGGACTACTTCGCCGCCCGCGGCTGGCAGAAGAAGTACGAACCGATCGCACACCTTCACGACCAGGCGGACTTCCACTTCATCGAGCAGCCCCGCGACGGCGACCGCTACGGAACGGCCCTGCCCGCGATCCTGGCCGCCGAATTCATCGGCGACCAGGACTTCTTCCTCATCGCGGGGGACGACCTGCTCCTGCGGACCGACGGCGGATCCGACCTCGCCGACCTCGCCGCCGCCCGCGACGCCGCCGGCACCGCGGGTGCTGTCGCCGCCGCCACCGTCCCCGGCAGCGACGCCCACCGCTACGGCATCCTGAAGCCCCGAAACACGGAGGACGGCCAGCAGGTAATGGACGACCTGCTGGAAAAGCCGACCGCCTACGGCGCACCGACGGCCTACATCAACATCAGCCGCACCCTGCTTCCCGCCGAGGCCACCGCCTACTTCGAGAAGCTCACCCCGGCCGCGAACGGCGAGTACCAGGCCACCGATGCCATCACCGCCTTCGCCCGCGACCACAACGTGCTCATCCACCCCGTCACCGGCCAGTACTTCGACTGCGGCAACCCGACAGGCTGGCTGGCCGCCAACAACGCTGCCGCCCTCCAGTCGCGGACGGACTCATGACCACGACGGGCGCCGTTCCGGCCATCGCGATCCGCACCTGCGCAGCCATCATCGAAAGCGACGAGATCTGCCTGATCCGCCGGGCCCGCCCCGATGGAGACCAGTACTCACTGCCGGGCGGGCTCCTCCACCCGGACGAGGAAGTACCTGTCGCCCTCGCCCGCGAACTCAAGGAAGAGCTCGATCTCGACGTCACCGCCCTCCCCGACCGTCCCCGGTTGCGCTGGGCACAAGACCAGATCACCACACGCCCCGGCAGAACCGGCACGTTCCGCCGGCTCCACCTCATCCATCTTCTGGCCATCCCCCGCCACGTCCGGGCCGCCCTCCCCACAACCGAGCAAGACGCCGAAGACGTCACCAGCGTGGTCTGGGTCCCCCTCGCGCAGGCCGCCCGCCGCCACCTCTACCCCGCCGTCGGTAACGCGCTCAGTGAGCTGACCGAGCCCACCGACCCGCCCAGCGACGTGCTGCTCCCCCCGATCACCGACCAGACGTACACCTGGCGCTGACCAAGCGGTTGGGAGCCGCCGTAACGCGTAACAGACGCGGAGGCCGTATCCCTCCAGCCGTCAAGACCGCCATACGACTGGCCCTACGGCCCGGCCCGCTGGGGCGTCGCCATCCGACTTCTTGATCGCTCGGTGCGACGCCACCATGTCGGGTGCTCTACCTCGTGACCATCCACTCCCACGCCGCCTTCCCAACCTGCGTAGCGAAGCCGCCAACCGCGGACAGCGCGAGAAAACGGGCCAGCGCGCAGGGAGAGGCGAACGAATCTTGCGTCATTCGATAGCCGCCGCCCAGCGACCGCGCAACATAGCGCGGGATCGCCGGTTAGCCAAACCGGCGATCCCGCGCATCATTGATAGTCCACCGCCACGCCCCACCCGCACGTCGAAAGGCTTCGCCCTCACGACCACAGAACAGCCACGAAGCGGCCACGACCGAGAGGCCGGCAGGCGATCACGCTGCTGCGAAGCTCGCCCGGAACAGCTCCTGTGCCCGCTCCAGGTCCCGTGGGGTACGCAGCTGCACCTCCAGGTCGCCCGTCCCGTGGTGACCGAGCCCGGACACGTCCCGGGTGAATCCCGGTACGAGGTCGACGTCCTTCGGATCGACCTTCAGGTAGACCAGCACCTTGCTCCGCTGCGGCGGACACAGGCAAGCAAAGTTCCGCAGCCGCTGGTACGCCCGGTACGTCTTGCGCTCGACACGCTTCACGCCGCCCCCGAGCCCGAGCAGCGCCTCGTCCACCGCACCCGCCAGCTCCACCATCGACGCGCCCTGAACGTCGGCCGCTGCCCGAACAACCGCCTGCCGACGCGCCCGACGGGCCACCCGCATGCCGCCGCTCACCGACGCCACGGTCTCAAGCCCGAGCAGATCGCTGCCGAAGAGTCGGTAGCGGACCAGGTCGATAGACCGACGGTGCTCGCGCACGGCATGCACGTCGTAGCGGGTGAAGTCGCCAGCGATACAGATCAGGCGTGGGCCGCTCCACAGGACCTGGGACGCGGCCGTCACCCCGAGCCGGTCGCGGACCAGGTGCTCGAACTCCGCCCGGTGGTCCATCAGCCACGAGAGGTAGAAAAGCCCCTGGTTGATGACGCCGGCGTCGACACCGCGCTTGTACTCAATGAGGACTGGCGACCCGTTCTCGTCCAGCCCCAGCGAATCGATCCGGCCCCCGTGCACCGGACCCGTTCCGTACTCGCTCGCCAGGAACCGCACCCCCAGCAGCGTCTCCATGTGCGCCTCGACAAGACCCTGCACATCGGCCTCGACCTCAGCAAGACGCGGCACGACCTCGGTCATGCCGCCATTCACCATGTCCATGCGAAACAACTTCAGGCTCGACCCCTCCTCGGCTCGGAGGTCATCAACGCCGAAAAGGTGCGGGATTGTTTCCGCGAGAGGCCACGAGGGCGTGAAGGTGATGTGAGAGCCTACGTACGAGCCGGCCGGAGAGCACTCGCCTCCCCCAGCCACCAGGGACCAGCGATTCCCCCATGCGTCCCCCGCGACCTGAGGGACAGGGCCCGGAAGCTGCGTTTACGCAGGTCAGCCCCCGTAGCTCAGCGGACAGAGCACGTGCCTTCTAAGCGCTTGGCCGCAGGTTCGAGTCCTGCCGGGGGCGCACATTGCGCACAACTGTGAGGCCCTCCGACCAGGAGGGCCTTTTCGCTGGTCAGAGGCACATTACCGGGCGATGCGTAGCTGGAACGTAAGCGCCGGACCGGCCCCGTGCGGCCACGAGGACGGTCCGGCGCTGTCCGGCTGTCGCCGGGTTTCTGGCGGGTGGCTACGGAGAATCCACGGAGACGTTCTCCGCGCTCCTCGTCAGCCGGCGTCGGGCAGCTCGGGGAGGCCCTCCCCGGCTTCCATGCGCTTCTTGAGCTCCGAGAGCTCACCTCCGCTCGAGCGGAGGTGAGTCGGACCGGACCTGCTGCGGGAGCCGGGCCGTCGTCCACTCCGCGCGAGCGGAGGTGAGCTGCCAAGGATCTACTGCGACCGGAACCCTCTTGGTTGACGGCGTCTTCCACATAGTGCGGTGGGACCCGCGGCACGAGGTCTGGCCGTCAAGGAAGTGATAGCGCCCGTTCGGCTTCCAGCCGGGCGGGGGCGCTTTTGCCTGATCGGCCACGACTACGCCCACGAAGTTCCCCTGGGGTGCAGCGGGCAACTGGCAAGGGCCATCGTGCTCTCCGCGCGAGCGGAGGTAAACCATTGACGACTGGCGGCGACGCCGTTCGCACCAGGCGTGCCGCTCGCACTGGGCCGCGTCGCCCTTCAGTTTCTTCGGCCGAGGGCTGACCTGGGCGAGGACTCGTTGGCCAGACCCCGATAGCCCTCGTCAGCCTCAGCTTCACCGTCGGGTGCTGGCGGAACTGCTCGGCGATCCCCCGGTGCGCACGGCGGTTTGATCGTGCATCCGACCGCGCCGGACCACGACGCTGAACAAGGCGCGGCCTGGGGCGTCGCTGACGGTAATGGCCTTGATGGAGTTCTGTTTCTTTACGAGGCCCTGCGTCTGGATGAGGGAAATCCGGTACCTCGCGGCTGAACGTACGAGGTTCAGCGCGGCTCGCTTCGCATGCGAGGGACCAGTTCAGGACTCCCGTACTTCACCAGCTCTCAGTGGGCGGTTCGTGGGTTGATGTCCGTTTCTGCTTGAGGGTGGAGTAAGGCCGCTGGTGGGGCTGTCAAGGGACAGTAGGAGTTCCCCGCTCGCGGACAGTTGATCTCCCCACTGGTGGACGCTGAAAGTCCCCGGTGGGCAGTCGATCTCCCCGCTTGTGGGTCAGCCGAGGGGGACGATGCCTCGGCCGGTAGTGGCCTCGGAAAGGCGGTGGCTGTCGCCCTGCGTGACGACGACGTGGGCGTGATGCAGGAGCCGGTCGACGGTCGCGGTGGCGAGGGTCTTGGGCATGATCTCGTCGAATCCCGACGGATGAAGATTGCTGCTGACGGCCAGACTCCGCCGTTCGTAAGCAGCATCGACCAGACGGTAGAAGCCCTCGGCTGCGTCCGGCGAGACGGGCAGGAGCCCGATGTCGTCAACGATGATCAAGTCGGTCCGGGTGATCCGACTGATGGCCTTCGAGACGGAGTCGTCGACGCGGTGACGGCGGATCAGAGCTCCGAGGTCCTCGATGGTGAACCAGGCGACCGTCATCCCGGCGTCGACGGCCAACTGGCCGAGTGCCTCGCTGAAGTGCGACTTCCCCGTCCCCGAGGGGCCGACGACGCAGAGATTCTCGCGCCGGCCGACCCATTCCAGGGTCCGCAGCGCGGACTGTGTCGGGACCGGGATCGAGGACGCCTCCTCGTTCCAGATGTGGAAAGTCTTGCCGGTCGGGAAGGCAGCGCGAGTGCGGCGGGTGCGGAGGTTGGCCGCGTCGCGGCCGGCGGCCTCTTCCGCCAGCAGGGCCCGGACGGCCTCGGCGGGATCCCAGCGTTGGGCCTTCGCGGTGGGGATGATCTCCGTCATCGCCCGGCGGATGTGCGGCAGCTTCAGTCGCCGGGTCAGCGCGATCGCCTCGTCGAACGCGGCGCCGGACGTAGCGGCGACCGCCGAAGCGGGTGCTTGCATGCGGGGCAGCGTCGCGGCGGGTTGGGCAGGGCTGTCGTTCATGAAAGTGCTCTTTCCAGGTCGGGGCCGGTGCGGGATGCCCGCCGGCCAGGTGATGGTGGTGCTGTCATGGGGGTCGGATAGGTTGCCCGGATGACTGACACGGACCCCCTGGTGCCTGTCCTCGCCGGACTCGTCGTCGATGTCGTCTGGTTCCTCGACAGCTGCGAGGACGACGAGGTCGACCCCGACTCCGCGGTGAAGATGATGGAGAGCGTCGCCTGGGTGCTGGGGCGGCTGCCGCAGGACCAGCGCGACCGGTTCCTGAGCGTCCTCGCAGACCTGGCCGAGGCCGAGCAGGACTCGGGGCGGCGGGAGTTCTTGGAGGCATTCCCGTTCTCCTGCGGCCTGGTCGACGAGTGTCGGCGTACGTGCACCACCGCGTACGGATGAAAGTGCACCGTTGTTGATGCGCTGAGGTCAGTGCCGCGCGAGTCTTCTGTCGTCCTGTTCGGGGTCGGCGGAGGGCGTCGAGAGTGGTCTTGGATCCGCATCGCTGGTTGGAGCTGAGGCGTTTTCGCGGTCTGTACGAGTCCGGCGCGATGAGCCTGCGAGAGATCGCGAAGGAGACCGGGCTGAACCGGCGCACGGTCGCCAAGTATCTGTCGGGCGAGACGCCGGTCGCGCCGCCGCGAAGGGCACCCAACGGGCAGCCGTACCGGCGGATGGTGGATGAGGTCGCGCCGTTGATCGACGCGATGCTGCGGGCTGAAGTCCTGCTCAAGGGTGCCGTGATTCACGAGCGCCTGGTGGCCGAGTACGGGTTCACTGGCAGCTACCAGCGGATCAAGATGTACTTGCAGGAAGCCAGACCCCGCATCGCGGAGGAACTCGGCATCAGCCCGAGCGAGCTGGCGGGCCTGCACCGCAGGTTCGAGGTGGTGCCCGGGGCTCTGGCCCAAGTCGACTGGGGAGACGAGGGAAAGATTCTCGCCCACGTCGGGATCCCGAAGGTCTACTCGTTCCACATGACCTTGTCCTACTCGCGCGATCCGTTCTGCTGCTTCACCACCAGCCAGGACCTGGCCACCTTCTTCGACTGTCACCGCCAGGCATTCGCGCACTTCGGCGGGGTCCCGATGTCGATCGTCTACGACCGGACCAAAACGGTGGTCCGCCGACACGTCGCACCAGGTGAAGCTGTCCCCTCCACCCGGAAGCCGTCGCTTTCGCCGGGCACTACGACTTCGATCCCGACGTGCTGGCCGCCTACCGGCCCACGGGCAAAGGCCGGGTCGAGCGGCAGGTGCTGATCGTCCGCGACCATGTCCTGGCAGGACGCGCCTTCTCCTCGGTCGAGGAACTCAATGCCGCGTTCACCGCCTGGGTTCCGCTGCGGCGGGCGAAAGTGCATGGCACCCACGGCGAGGTCATCGGTCTCCGTGCGATCCGCGACCACGTGGCCCTGCGGCCGCTGCCCCAGGCGCCCTATGTGGTCACTCAGCGGCATCTCCGCCATGTCGGCAAGGACTGCCTGGTCGCCTTCGACGCGAATCTCTACTCGGTGCCGGCCCGCAAGGTCCGTCCTCGTCAGCTGGTCGAGGTCAGGGCCACGAAGTCCCAGATCATGCTGCATGCCACCGGCCCCGATCGCACGGGCGAGACCCTGCTGGCCGTCCATCCGCGGACGGTTGGCCGAGGCGCCAGAATCGTGGATGAGAAGCACTGGGACGGCCTCCCCACGGGCGTCGGCCGCCGCGTCACCGCCGGTGATGGGGGCCTGCCGCGGCCCCGCCGCCACGACGCTCCGGCCTCGCAGGCCGGGCCGCTGGCGGCTCTGCTGAACCGGGCCGCGGTCACCCAGGTCGAGGTCGGTCGCCGGCCTTTGTCGGTCTATGACGAGCTGACTGGCACCCGCCCCTTCACCACCAAGCCGAGCGCGAAGGAATCGTCTTGAGCGAGCTGGTCTCCACCCGTATCCGCAACACGGCCGGCAAGCTGGGCCTGCCTCACCTGGCCGAGGCCCTGACTCAGTACGCTCAGCGAGCCGACGAGGCCAAGATGGGCTACCTCGACTTCATCGACCTGGTTCTCTCCGAAGAACTCGCTGTCCGTGAAGCCACCGGGTCCTGGTCGCCGTGCTCCGCAGCCGCAACACCGTCACCTTGACTCTCGCGGCCGAACTGATGGGCCGCAAGCGCAACGTGCTGAGCTACCACGCCGGGAGGTCCAAACCGATGCTGGCCTTCGCCGGACCCGAGCTCGCCAGAGTCCTCGTCCTCCACAGGCCCCACCCTCCCCGCACGCTCGAAGCCTTGAAGCGCCTGATCGAGCACCACGACGAGATCATCCCAAGCAGTAGTTAAATTACGGGTCCTCACCAGCGCGTCTCCCCGGCGAAATACTTGGCGGCCTTCCGCAGGATCTCGCGTTCCTCCTCGAGCTCGCGGACCTTCTTCCGCAAAGCCGCGTTCTCCGCCTCCAGCGGGGCCGGCGGCTGGGACATTTCCTGCGTCCGGCGTCCCCGTGGACGACTTGCTCCGGCCGCCCGGACCCAGTTCCGCAGGGTCTCCGGGTTGATCCCCAGATCGGCGGCGACCGACCTGATCGTTGCGTCGGGCCGCGACTCGTACAGCGCGACCGCGTCCGCCTTGAATTCCGGCGGGTAGTTCTTCATGACCACGAGATGTCCGTTCTCAGATCCTCAGGATCCAGTGTCTCGTGTGTCCAACATCAGGGGTCAAGGCCCTCCCACTACACGCCGCCTCAAGTGATCCATTTGCCGGTCGATCTTAATCCGAGTGCATATCGTGCATGTGGCGGCCCGTCGCGCACCATCGTGCATGCCGTGTGGTCCCCAACTGGTCCCCATCAAGAGACTGCTGTTCTGCCATCAGGCGGGCGCCTTCGTGAGGCGGCAGCTGGCGAGCAGCTGCCCTGAGACGAACAGGTGGGGCGACTACGCGATATCAGACGGGACTGGCAATCGAACGGGACGGCCGCTAAGCCACCCCTGCCTCAGTCTGGAACCTGTGGACCGGCCCGAGCTGACGGAGGAGATTTCCGGACCGTCATGCCGCCCTCTTCGTCGTCCAACGCCGCGTGCAGCACGCTCATCAGTGCGCGCTCGGCTGTTCGTTCTGCCGGCGTCGGTGCGGCGCTCGCGGTCTACGCCGGTCGTCGGGCGCGACCGGCAGATCGCCCCGTCACCCCTGGGAGCGCGGCCGCGGCTTCACCAGCCCGCTCTGATAGGCGAGCACGACGAGCTGTGCCCGGTCTCGGGCGTACAGCTTGCTCATGGCCCGCTGGATGTGGCTGCGTACGGTCAGTGGGCTCACTACCAATTCTTCGGCGATCTCGGCATTGGACCTCCCGTGGGCGGCCAGCGCCGTCACCTCGCGCTCCCGCTCCGTGAGCAGTTTCATTACATCCGGCACGGAGGTGCTCTGGTCGTGGTGCGCGACGGACAGGAAACGACTGATGAGGGTGCGCGTGGCGACGGGTGAGAGCAGGGACTCACCAGCCGCGATGGTGCGTATACCGGACAGCAGGGTGTCAGGAGTGACGTCCTTGCCCAGGAATCCGCTCGCTCCGGCGCGCAGCGCCTTCGCGACGTTCTCGTCGTTCTCAAAGGTGGTGAGGACGAGAATGCGGCTCGACGACAGCTCAGGGCGCGCGCAGATGGCGGCGGTGGCGGCCACTCCGTCCAGCTCGGGCATGCGGATGTCCATGAGAACCACGTCGGGGTGATGTGCCGCCGTGAGCTCTACGGCCTCCCTCCCGTCGGCGGCCTCGGCGACGACCGTGAAGTCGGGTTGTGTGTCGATGAGGATGCGAAACGTGGCCCGCAGCAGGGCCTGGTCGTCGGCGAGAAGGACACGGATCGTCATCGGGACTACCCTTCTGTCGTACGGGTCAGAGGAAGCGTGCAGGTGACCTGGAAGCCGCCCTCCGGGAGAGGGCCGGCGCGGAAAGTACCGCCCGCCGCCACGACTCGCTCACGCATCCCGAGCAGGCCGAAACCCCTGGTGCCGGCCGTCGGGGCCGGCGCCCAGCGCGCCGCATCGTTGGTGACGGACACGGTCAGCTGGCGCAGGGTGTAGGTGAGGCGGACGGTGGCCGAGCGGGTGGCCGCGTGTTTGGTCACGTTGGTCAGGGCCTCCTGGACGACGCGGTAGGCCGCCAGGTCCGGGCCGGCCGGCAGGGGGCGAGCGTCGCCGTCCACCGTGACGGTCACATCGAGGCCTGCAGTGGTGAAGCCATCGATCAGGTCGGGTAGTCGTCCCAGTCCCGGTGCGGGCGCCAGGTCGTCCGCACCGTCGGATTCCTGCCGTAGCAGTCCCACCGTCGCCTTCATATCGGTCAGCGCGGCAGCCGTGGTCTCGGAGAGCCGCTCGATCATCTCGAAGGCCCGTTCGGGGTGGGTGCGGTAAAGGTGGGCCGCAGTGCCGGCCTGAGCATTGGCAAGGGCGAGATGGTGGGCCACCACATCGTGCAGTTCCCGCGCGATGCGCACGCGCTCCTGCACGACCCGGTGGCGTGCCTCCTCCTCGCGCTCTCGGTCAGCGTGTTCGGTACGGGCCAGCGCGTACTCACGGTGTACCCGGACGTAGTTGCCACACACGGCGGCGAGGAGAACCCAGGCGACAGGGCTGACGGTGACAAAGACCATCGAGTCCGGGAACGAGTTCAGGAACAGACCGGTGATCACCAGACACGCGGACGCCGTCAGTGCGGTGTTCCAGGTGGAGAGGCGGGCCCGGGCGCTCGTCGAGTACTGCGCGACCAGCAGTGGTGCGGTGTCAGGAGGTAGCCGAGCGTTCCAAGGCCCATGGCGCACAGCAGGACGACACCGAAGACGATGGCAGGATTCTCGCGCCTGCGGTACAGCGCCGCGGAGGCGACCGCGGAGGGGAACAGACCTGGCCAGAGCGGTTGCAGTTGTGGTGCGACCGCCGCGGAGAGCGCGACCCCGGAGACGGTCAGGCCGAAGAGGAGGGCGAGGGCAGCGGTCTCGGTGACCACAGGCCGGGCCGTCGCCAGTCGCTGCCAGTATGTACGCATCGTGCTCCGGGTCGGTTCGCGGACGGTTATGGTCCCACGACGGGCCGCGGTGCCGCGCTCAGCGGCACCGCGGCCCGTCGTGGGCGGTGATTGTCAGAGGACGCGAGACGGTTCCCGCGGCGCCTGGTCGTCAGCGATGGATGGCTTGGTGAGGCTGCTGCCCTCGACGTCGACGTGGGGCAGCACCTTGTCCAGCCAACGAGGTATCCACCACGCCCGGTCCCCGAGCAGGGCCAGCACTGCGGGAACGAAGGCCATGCGGATGACGAAGGCGTCCAGCAGGACGGCGACGGCGAGTCCGAACCCCATGGTCTTGATCATCGACTCGTTCGCGCCGACGAACCCGGCGAAGACGGCGATCATGATGACCGCCGCGGCGACCACGACCCGGGCACTGTGCCGGAACCCGGTCACGACGGCTTGCGGTGCCCGGTCGCCGTGAACGTACCCCTCCCGCATGCGGGCCACGAGGAAGACCTCGTAGTCCATGGCAAGGCCGAAGACGATGCCCACCAGGAAGACCGGCATCAAGCTCATGATCGGGCCGGGCTGTTCGACTCCCAGCAGTCCCGCGCCCCAGCCCCACTGGAAGACCGCCACGACCACGCCGAGGGAAGCAAGGACGGAGAGCAGGAACCCGACCGCGGCCTTGAGCGGAACGAGCAGCGAGCGGAACACCACGAGGAGCAGGAGGAGGGCCAGTCCGACGATGACGACGAGGTAGGGCGCGAGCGCCTTCTGCAGGGCCTGTGCCACGTCGATGTTCATCGCGGTGGAGCCGGTGACCTGGAATGTCGCGCCGGTCGTCTTCTCCAGCTCCGGGCGCTCGGCGCGGATGGTCTGGACGAGGTCCTTGGTCTTCTCGTCGTTGGGACCGGTGGAGGGCACCACCGAGAAGAGGGCGGCGTCGCGGTTCTGGTTGAGCTGCGGGGTGGAGATGGAGACGATGCCGCCGGTGTCGCCGACCGTCCTGGCGATCGTCTCGGCAGCCGCCTCGGGGTCGTCGGCGCCCTTGACGTCGGCCACCACGGTCAGCGGCCCGTTGAAGCCGGCACCGAAGCCGCCCGCCAGGGCGTCGTAGGCGCGTCGCTCGGTGGACGAGGTCGGCTGGGACTCGGCCCCCGGCATGCCCATTTCCAGATGGGCTGCGGGTAGGGCGATGACGCCCAGCCCCGCGACGCAGGCCAGGAGGACGGGCACAGGTCGGCGCAGCACGAACCGCGCCCACCGGGAACCGCCGTTCTCCTTCGCCCCGGAGGCGTGGCCGACGGCACCGCCGCGCTTGCGGGCGCGCCGGGAGAGCACTGCGTCGGGCCACATGCCGAGCAGGGCCGGAACCAGCGTCAAGGCGATCAGTACGGCCACCACGACCGCGGCCGCGGCTACGAGGCCCATCTTCGTCAGCATGGGAACTCCGACCACCGAGAGACCGGCAAGCGCGATGACGACGGTCAGGCCGGCGAAGACGACCGCCGAGCCGGCCGTGCCGACCGCGATACCTGTCGCGTCCCGCGCGTCGTGTCCGGCCGCGCGTTCCTCCCGGTAGCGTGACACCACGAACAGGGCGTAGTCGACGCCTACCGCGAGCCCGAGCATCGACGCGAGGCTGGTGGAAGTCATCGACAGACCCAGGGTGCTGCTGAGCGCCACGATGCCGGCCATGCTGATGCCTATGCCGATGATCGCAGTCAGCAGGGGCAGCCCCGCCGCGGCGAGTGAGCCGAATGTCACCAGAAGCACCACGGCCGCGAGAGCGAGTCCGATGACCTCGGAGGTGCCGCCCGGCGAGATGGTGGCAGCCAATGCGTCGCCCCCGACCTCGACGGTGAGGCCGGAGTCACTGGCCTCGTCGATGCTCTTCTCGAGGGCGGCCTTGTCGGCGTCGGTGAGGTCGGCCGACGGGACCTCGAAGTTCACGGTCGCGTAGGCGGTGGAGCCGTCTTCGCTCACCGCGCCGGTTCGGAAGGGGTCGGCGACGCCCGACACGCGCCGTCCTTCCGAGGCCTGGGAGACGAACGCCTCGACGGTGGCTCGTCCGTCGCCCGCGGACACCTTCGTGCCGTCCGGCGCGATGAAGACGACCTGCGCGTAGGCGCCGTCGGTGGAGTTGCCGGGGAAACGCTCGCCGATGAGATCGGCCGCCTTCTGCGCCTCGATGCCGGGCATGAAGGAGGTGTCCTCGGAAGCGGAGGGCGCTGTGGCGGCGCCGACACCGGCGACACCGAGAATCACGACCCACAACGAGGTCACCAGCCAGCGCCGCGCGAAGGCGGCTCGGCCCAGCCGGTAGAGCAATGTAGCCACGGGAAACGGTCTCCAGGTCTGGACGTCGGTAGATGACCAGCCTGGCCGGGAAAGTCCTCCCAAGCATCGTGCGGCTGCCGCGTCCGACACCTGGTGCGTGAGCACTACGCGCGGCGCCCTGCTCCTCCTCCCGGAGTAGGGAGACCGTACCGTCCTGACGCCACCTGTCCGGCCTGTGACCGCCATCACACCGAGGCGGGGTTCCTGCGCCTCGGCACGGAGTGCTCTGCCCTGATGGGCGGCAGTCGTGAAGCTGGGCGGCGCCGTCCGGCCGGATCAACCTGATCAAGGAGCGTTGGTCAGTTCCTCGCGTCGGCCGTCGCGCGCCAGGACCGGGATGACCGACAGCGGTGCGTCGAGGAGGACCTCTTGGCCGCCCTCGTAGACGTGACCACCATGAAGGCTGGTCCAGCGCGCACCAGCAGGAAGGTAGACCGTCCGCTCCCGGGCACCCGGCCGGACGACCGGTGCCACGAGCAGGTCAGGGCCGAACATGTACTGGTCGGCCAGGTCCCAGCAGCGCTCGTCGCCCGGAAACTCGTAGAACATGGTGCGTAGCACAGGAGAGCCGAGTTCATGGCTCTCCCCCATCAGTTCGCGCAAGTAGGGGCGGAGCGACTCGCGCAGCCGGAGGTGGGTCGCGAGGATTTCATACACCTCGTCACCGAAGCTCCATATCTCGTTGTCGGCGCCGGTCGGACAGGTCGGGGTGCCGTCGGCCCGACGCACCTCGGTCGCCGGTGTCCGGTCACCGTGCAGCCTCATGACCGGGCAGAACACGCCGTACTGGAACCAGCGCACCAGCAATTCGCGGAACGCCGGATCGTCGGGGTCGCCGCTGTGGAAGCCTCCGACGTCCGTGGTCCACCAGGGGATGCCGGCGATGCCCATGTGCAGACCGGCGGTGATCTGCCTGCGGAAGTCGTCCCAGGTCGAGCCGATGTCACCGGACCAGACCAAGGCACCGTAACGCTGGCTGCCGGCCCAGGCGCAGCGCACCAGATTGACCGGGTTCTCCTGTCCGGCCGCAACCATGCCTTCGTAGAAGAGGCGGGAGAACATCTTCGGGTAAAGATTGCCGACCTGCAGAGCGGAGCCGGCGTGGTAACGGTAGGCGGCGAAGTCGTAGGTCTCGTATTCCGGTTCGGCCTCGTCGAGCCAGAACAGCCGTACGCCCTTGTCATGATAGTTGCGCTTGCATACGTCCCAGACGTAGGCGCGGGCGGCCGGGTTGGTGGCGTCGAGGAAGACGGTCGGCTCCTGGAAACGCATCTGCAGGTCGATACCCGCCTCTGTGCGGACCAGCATGTTCCCATCGGCCAAAGGCCGGTAGTTCTCGGAGCCGAAGGTCACCTGAGGCCACACCGAAACCATCAACTCGACTCCGAGGCCGCCGAGTTCAGCAACCATGGCGGCAGGGTCGGGGAAGAACTCCTCGTCGAAGCGGAAGTCACCCTGGTGCGGCCAGTGGAAGAAGTCACATACGATCACATCGAGCGGCAGCCCACGCCGCTTGTACTCCCGGGCCACCTCCAGCAATTGCTCCTGGTTCCAGTAACGGAGTTTGCACTGCCAGAAGCCGAGGCCGTAGTCGGGCATCATCGGCGGCCGTCCCGTCACCTCGACGAACCGCCGGACCAGGTCGGCCGGCTGATCACCCGCCGTGATCCAGTAGTCGAGCTGGTTCGTGCACTCCGAGGCCCACTCGGTGCGGTTGGTGTTGAAGCTCGCGCGACCGATGCTCGGGTCGTGCCAGAAGAAGCCGTATCCCGCGCTGGAGATGACGAAGGGGATGGAGGCTTGGGAGTTGCGTTGGGCGAGTTCGAAGGTCGCGCCCTTGAGATCGAACAACTCCTGCTGGTACTGGCCCATGCCGTACAGCTTCTCGTTGGACGGAGCCTCGAAGGACGCGGTCAGCCGGTACTCTCCGCCGGGTATCTGCTGGAAGCGGCGGGCCTTGAGCTTCAGCGCGTTCTCACCGCTGATCTCGCGCAGCAGTGGGCGGCCGTCGACGTGGAAGTACTCGACGCGGCACCCGACGGAGTCGGGGATGCCTGCGCCCATGAAAGAACGGCGGGCGGTGAGGACCGCCTTGATCTTTCCGTTGACGATGACGGCGCTCTCGCCGTCGCGGCCGATCGCGATCACGGAGCTGGTCGGTACGGGGACGTCCAGGGCGTAGTCCGTGTCGAGGATGTCACCCATCGGGCGGCAGCGGATCCGGAGGCTGTCGTCTCCCCACGCCTGCACGCGCAGGGTCTCGCCGGGGCCGTGCCAGATCAGAGCGTCACCCTCGGTGGTGAACGAAGCCATCAGCGGTCCTTGCAGTCGTCGCGGGCAGCCTGCCGTCTCGAAAATCTTACGGCGAATAGTTTTCGTGATCACGACCCCGGCCGCTGTCGACATCGCTCCTCGGGCTGAGAGGGAAGATGCGCTGAAGGACGCCCTCGGCCCATCCGGACGACGCGCGCGACCCCGAAGCCGTCCGGCCAACAGCTCCGATGCGCGTTCATGCGTCAGGCCACCCGCCGCAGGGGCCCACCGCGATGACCGATCGGCCGGAGCCGGCCAACTGAGCTGCATCCGCCGCGAGGCACGGGCCCACGCGCCTTTGCCCGGTGGAGCCACTGTGAGACTTCACCGGGTTCGGGCGTTTCGCTCCAGGATGAGGCCCCTACGCCTCACTCACCGCGATCGCGGAGGCCGGACAGACGGTGACCGCTTCGCGTACGGCGCCGTGCTGCTCGGCGGAGGGCAGTTCGTCGAGGAGGACGACGATACCGTCCTCGTCCCGCTGGTCGAACACGTCCGGGGCGACGAGCACGCAGGTGCCCGCGCCGCAGCACTTCTCTTCGTCGACGGTGATCTTCACGGTGCTTCCTTCACTTCCGTATCAGTGGGTTGGGTGACGCGTGGCAGGGCGAATGGGGTCACCAGTAGACGGGCAGGGCGCGCAGGCCGCCCACGCTCAGCCCGAGGGGTCGCCAGGGAGGAGCCGCCGCCGGCCGCTACGCCACCGGCCCCCTCGGGTGCGATGCGGGCGGCGTCGTCCTGCGCCGTCGGCCGTGAGAACCGGCCGTCCGACAGGAGCTGCCGCACGTCGTCGTAACGGGTCAGGTAGGCGCCGGTGTCCCCGCTGGGCAGGACGGCGGTGGCAACCGGTCACCGGGCGCGCAGTTCCCGTAGTTCGGGCGCGGGGTCGAGCAGGCCGCTGCCGGACAGGGGCAGATGGACGGTTTGAGTGCGAGAACTCATGGATCTCTCCAGGTGGGGCTGGACAGGGGCCGGTCGGAGATGTCACCAGGCCACGGGCAGCCGGTGGACGCCGTAGACGACCCCACTCTCCTTGAAGGGCAGTTGGTCCCGGTCGACGGCCAGACGGAGAGTGGGAATGCGACGGAAAAGGGTGCCGAGGACGACTTGGAGCTCCACCCGGGCCAAAGGCTGCCCCAGGCACTGGTGCACACCGAATCCGAACGCCATGTGGTGACGGGCGTTACGGCCGATGTCGAGCTCGCCGGGCTCGGGGAAGTAGTCGGGATCCCAGTTGGCGGCCGAGCTGGGAATGATGATGCCTTCCCCCGCTCGGACGGTGTGGCCGTGGAGGTCGATGTCCTCCGTGGCCACACGCCGGTTCCCGAGGTGGATGATGGTGAGGTAGCGCAGCAGTTCCTCGATGGCTCCGGCGAGTACCTTCGGGTCCTCGGATTCCCGGACCACGGCGAGCTGATCGGGGTGTTCGAGCAGTGCAAGAGTGCTGAGCGTGATCATGTTGGCGGTGGTCTCGTGGCCGGCGCCCAGGAGCAGCAGGCCGAGAGAGGCTGCCTCGAAGCGGGAGAGCTCGCCTTCGCGGTGCCGCGCCGCGAACTCCGACAGCAGATCGTCACCGGGGCGGGCCAGCTTCGCGTCGAGCTGCTTCTCCAGGTACTGCAGCAGAGCCTGGTGCGCGGCCCGGGCAGCCTGGGGAGTGACGTCCTGGTGCAGGCCCACCTCGCTGTGGGCTTGGAAGAACTCGTGGTCGTCGTAGGGAACACCGAGCATCTCGCAGATCACCAGGGAAGGCAGGGGCAGCGCGAGCGAGGTGACCAGGTCGGCCCGCGCGGGGCCTGCCAGCATCGCGTCGATGAAGTCGTCGGTCATGCGCTGGACGACGGGCCGCAGGGCCTCGATGCGCTTGATGGTGAACGACCCCGCCACCATGCGGCGGATCCGTGCGTGATCGGGGTCGTCCATGTTGAGGAAGGACGGGACACCGCCGCGGGAGGCCGCTTCCCGGAACGCCGGATTGGTGTACGGGTAGCCGGGTTTCGTGGGGTCGACGCTGCAACGCTGGTCGGCGAGAAGCGCTTTCTGTTCCTCGTAACCAGTGACGAGCCAGGGGGTACTCCCGTCCCACAGACGCACCTTCGAGATGGGACCCTCGGCCTGCATCTGCCGCAGCTGCGGGGGCGGGGCGAAGGGGCATCCGGCGGCCCTGGGCATCGGGAAGTCGGGAACGGCCCTAGTGGGGGTGGACATGGCGCTCCTCGTCGGTCTCTGGAGTGTGGGGGGTGCCAAAACTTTAAGTCAACGGGTTGAATTAAACCCTAGTGGCGCTCTGTCTCGCGTCAAGCCGTGGGGGCTTCTACCGGCCATCCTTCGACCGGCGGCGTGTCACTCCCGAAGGGGAAGCGCCGTGTGCTGGGCGTCGTAGCCGGGGCTGCCGGAGAAGCCGTGCTTGCAAGCGCCGCCGTGGATCCAGACCATGACCGGACGGCGGGCCGCCGGGTCGGTGTCGGTCGGGCGTCCAGAGGTTCACGGTGAGCCGGCCGTCACGGGTGCCGCGGAAGAGGTCATCTTCCGCGCGGCCTCGGACGGGGCCGCCGGTGGTGCGGACCTCAGGAGGTGCGGTTGTCGGCATCACGGCCCCTGTTGTTCGGTGGGGGCATCGGGCTCACGGGCAGCCGGTTCCAGGCTGGCCCGTAGGGTGACCGGCTTGAGCAGGACAGCCGCCACGATGCCAAGGGCGGCGATTCCGGCGCAGATGAGGAAGATCAGGCCGGTGGCGTCGCCGTAGGCCACGGCGCTCGACTCGTGTCCCGCGGTCGTCTTCTCGCTGACCTGCCGGGCCAGGACGGCGCCGAGGATGGTGACGCCGAACGTGCCGCCCAGAGTGCGGAAGAAGGTGACCGTCGTGCTCGCCGTACCGATGTCCTTCATCGGTACGGAGTTCTGCACCACGAGTACGAAATTCTGCATCGTCATACCGACACCGCAGCCTACGAAGAGCATCGCCACGCTCATCAGCACGAGGGAGGTCCGGTGGTCGGTGAGTGCGAGACCGGCGAAGCCGAGGGTGAGCAGCACCGATCCGGTGAGCACGAACGGCTTGAGTTTCCCGCTCCTGCTGAGCAGCCGTCCCGCGGCGATGGAGGAGACCAGGACGCCACCCATCATGGGTATGGTCAGCAGGCCCGCCTGGGTGGCCGAGTAGCCACGGCTGACCTGGAAGTACTGACTGAGGTAGACGGAGGCGGCGAACATGGCGGTGCCCGCCGCGAGGCTCCCCAGGATGGCGAGCACGGTGGTGCGCTGCCGCAGGATCGGCAGGGGAACGATCGGCTCCGCGGCGCGGCTCTCCACCCACAGGGCGCCGCCGAGCAACAGAGCGGTGGCCGCGAGCAGGGCCCCGGTCTGCCAGGACAGCCAGGCGAACGAGGCGTCGACGAAGGAGATCCAGATGAGCAGGACGCTCACCCCGGAGGCGATGAGTGCGGCGCCCAGGTAGTCGATCCGCACCTGTTCGCGCCGATGGACCGGAAGGTGCAGGGTGCGCTGTACGAGGAGCAGCGAGGCGACGGCAACCGGCAGGCTGATCAGGAAGCACCAGCGCCAGCCCAGCCAGTCGGTGTCGACGATGAGGCCGCCGAGCAGCGGACCGCCGATGGTGGACAGGGAGGTCACGCCGCTCAGATAGGCGCTGTAGCGGCCGCGCTCCCGGGGCGGGATCATTGCCGCGATGGCTATCTGGACCAGCGCCTGGACGCCGCCGACCCCCACCCCCTGGAGCACGCGGGCGCCAATCAACTGACCGGCGTTCTGGCTCAGCCCGGCCGCCACCGACCCCGCGATGAAGACGAGGACGGCGATCTGCACCAGCCTCTTCTTGCTGAACAGGTCCGCGCATTTGCCCCAGATGGGAGTGGTGGCGGTGGTGCTGAGCAACGTCGCCGTCACGACCCAGGTGTACTGCGTCTGGGAGCCGTGCAGGTCGCCGATCATCTTCGGCAGCGCGGTGGAGACCACGGTGCTGCTGAGCGTGGCGACGAAGAGCGCGCTGAGCAGACCGCTGAGGGCGACCAGGACCTGGCGCTGAACTCCGGGCGGGCCTTCAGCGGTGGCTGTTCGTTCGGGTGCTGCGCTCATTCGTCATGCTCCGGGCGGTGGGTGTGTGGGGGAGGTTCGAGGGTCGCGAGGGCGGATCAGGTGATCACGGTGCGAACCCCTTCACCCTGTTCGAGCAGGTGCAGGCCCTCGTTCACCTGATCGAGGGTGATGCGGCGGGTGACCATGGACGCCAGATCCAGGCGGCCGCTCTCGGCGAGCCGGATGAAGCGCGGGAAGTCGCGCAGGATCTGGGATCCGCCCACGACGGAGCCCTGGATTCGTTTGCCGCTGAAGATGGCGGATATGGCCGGCAAGGTCAGCTGCGCGTCTCGGCTCGGTGGCATGCCGATGTAGGTGACCGTGCCTTCCGGGCGGGCCATGTCGAAGGCCTGGACCATGAGCTGCGGCAGACCGACCGCCTCGAAGGAGTGGTCCACGCCCCGGCCACGGGTGAGGATGCGAACCTGCTCGACGGAGTCACCCTCAGCCGGGTCGACGGCGTGGGTGGCTCCCGCGGCGAGGGCGGCGGTACGCCGACCTGCTGACAGGTCGACGGCGACGATGGTGGCGGCGCCGGCGATACGGGCGCCCTGGACGACCGACTGCCCGACGCCGCCGCAGCCGATGACGGCAACGCTCGAACCAGGCCGTACCCGTGCGGTGTTCAGGGCGGCGCCCAGTCCGGTGGTCACTCCGCAGCCCAGCAGCGCGAGCTGATCGTCCGGCAGGTCGGTCTCCACGGTGACGACGCTGGCCTCGTCCACCACCATGGCCTCGGCGAACGAGCCGCAGCCGCACAGGGCCGGAGCGCGCCGGCCGTCGGGCAGGTCGAAGCGGGGCACCATCCGGGTCGCCCCCCGCTCGCAGTGGTTGGACATCTCGTTGACGCACCACCAGCAGGATCCGCAGGCCGGGGAGACCGACGCGAGGACCCGGTCGCCGGGGCGCACCCGCCGTACGTCGGCACCTACGGCCTCGACCGTGCCGCAGGCCTCATGGCCGGGAACGAGCGGGGTCTCCCGTTCCGGACGGTTGATGGAGGTGAGGTCGGTGTGGCAGATGCCGCTGGCCGCGACGCGGACCAGGACGTCCCGCGGCCCTGTCTCCGGGACGGACAGTTCTTCCAGGACCAGCGGCTCACCCGGCTTGTAGGCGACGGCGACCTTCACGAGGCGTCTCCTTCCTGTGCGAGGGCGGCCGGCACGCCGATGGTGTGGGGTTCGAGGTACTGGTGCAGACCCTCGACGCCCAGCTCGCGGCCGAGACCCGACTCCTTGAAGCCGCCGAAGGGGGTCAGTGGCATGGGTGAGGTGCCCCCGTTGACCATCGTGCCGCCGGTGCGCAGCCGCCGGGCGACCGCGAGGCCGCGGGCGTCGTCGCCGGACCAGACGCTGCCGGAGAGGCCGTAGCGGGAGTCGTTGGCGATGCGGACGGCGTCGTCGTCGCCGTCGTGCGGAATGATGCTGACGACCGGGCCGAAGATCTCCTCCTGGGCCACGCGCATGGAGTTGTGGACGTCACCGAGGACGGTCGGCTCCACATACCAGCCCTTGGGGAGGTGGGCGGGCCGGCCGCCGCCCGCCACGACCCTGAAGCCCTCCTCGGCGGCGAGCGCGATGTAGCCCTCCACCCGGGCCCGCTGCCTTTCCGCCACCAGGGGCCCTACCACGGTGGCCGGATCGTGCGGGTCGCCGACGGGAACTCCACGCGCCCTGTCGGCTGCGGCCTCCAGCGCGCGGGCGTAACCGGAACGGGGCACCAGGATGCGGGTGATGGCCGCGCAGACCTGCCCGGAATTGTGCATGCTGCCGCCGACCAGGTTGGCGGTGACGGTCTCCACATCCGCGTCGTCGAGGACGAGAGCAGCGGACTTGCCGCCCAGTTCCAGCGAGACGCGCTTGATCTGATCTCCGCACAGACTCATGATCCGCTTGCCGGCGGCCGTGGAACCCGTGAAGGCGATCTTGTCGGTGCCGGGGTGGGTGACCAGGTGCTCGCCGACCTCACGGCCGCCCGGAACAAGGTTGAACACCCCTGCCGGCACACCGGCCTCGTGCAGCACCTCCGCGAGGATGTAAGGGCTCAGCGGGGACTCCGGCGGCGGCTTCAGTACGACGGTGCAGCCCGCCGCGAGGGCCGGGGCCACCTTCCAGGCGGCCAGCGTCACCGGCGCGTTCCAGGGGACGATCGCCCCCACCACGCCCACCGGATCGGATACGACCAGACCGACCCGGTCCCCCTCACGCACCACCCGGTCGAACGCGAAGGTGCGCGCCAGCCGCGCGTAGTACTCGAAGACCATGGCCACCGTACCGACCTGCATCGGTGCCTGACCGCTGGCGACGCCCATCTCGTCCACGAGGACCTGCACGATGTCGGGGGTACGGGACTTGAGGAGCTGGGCTGCCCGGTCCAGGACGTCCGCCCGCTCCCCAGGGCTCATCCGGGGCCACGGCCCTTCGTCGAAGGCGGTCCGGGCCGCCGCGACGGCATTGTCGATATCCTGGCCGACTGCGTGCGGTACCCGCCCGACGACCTCCTCGCTGGAGGGGGAGACCACTTCGAGGACATCGGGACCGGTGGGCTTGGCCCACACGCCTCCGATGTAGAAATCGTCACGGTGCATCATGGATGCGCTCATCAGCTCTGCCTTCCTGCCGCTACGAGGGTTTCGCCAGGACGGGGCCCGGAGTCCACGACGAGCTGTCGCAGCTTGCGCAGCTCACGGTGGCTGTTCCAGCCGAGTACGCCGACGACCTTGCCGCCGTCGCTGTAGCCCAGGACGAATTTCCGGTTGTCCGGACTTCCGTGCAGCACGGTGGTCTCGGCGCCCTCGGGGAAGATGCCGAAGGCCTGCATCTTGATGTCGTACTGATCGCTCCAGAAGTACGGCACGGGAGCATAGGCCTTCTGCCCGCCCAGAACGTTCTCCGCAACGGTCAGAGCCTGTTCGGTGGCGTTGAGGCGGTGCTCGACCCGCATCCGCCGGTTGAAGTGCGGATTGTGCCAGGACGCCACGTCGCCGGCCGCCCATACGCCGGGCGCGGCCAGGCAGTGGGCGTCGCACCGCACACCATCTTCGAGCTCAAGGCCGGAGCCGGTCAGCCAGGAGGTCGCCGGGGCCGAACCGACGGCGACCACGACGACGTCCGCCGGGACCACGCTTCCGTCGGAGAGCTCGACGCCGGTGACCCGCCCTCCGGAGCGCGTGAAACGGGACACGCCCTGCCCCAGTCGGAGTGCCGCCCCGTGCTCTTCGTGCATCTGCCCGACCAGCGCGCCGACCCGCTCGCCGAACTGCCGACGCATGGGGACCGGCAGCGGGTCGACCAGGGTCACCCGCAGGTCCATTCCCCGGACCACGGCCGTGACTTCGGACCCGAGGAAACCGGCGCCGACGACGACGACTCTCGGGCCGCCCAGCAGCTCCGCGCGGAGCGCCACGGCGTCGTCGAGGTCGTGGACGACGTGCACTCCGGCCAGGTCGTCACCCGCCAGACGACGAGGGCTCACTCCTGTGGCGACGACCAGGGCGTCGTAGCCGAGCAGCTCGTCGCCGTCGAGAGTGACCCGGCGGGCTGCAGTGTCCAGGCCCACGGCGGTGCGGCCCAGCAGCAGCCGGGCACCGAGCTTGCCGACGGTCGCCTCGTCCCGAAGTTGCACGCGCTCCGGCTCCCACGCGCCCGAAAGGACCTGCTTGGACAGCGGAGGCCGGTCGTAGGGCAGCCGGTCCTCCTTGCCGACGAGGGTCAGGGCACCCTCGTAGCCCTTGTTGCGCAATGCCTCTGCGGTGGCCAGGCCCGCAGCGGACGCTCCGACGATCACGACGTTCTCGGGCACCGCGCTCACCACGTGACAGGGAGTTCGTAGGCGCCGTAGATGAACCCGTCGTGCTTGAACGGGATGTCGGCGAGGTCGACGGCCAGGGCCAGGTCGGGCAGGCGCCGCAGCAGCGTGGGGTAGGCAACCTGGAGTTCCATACGGGCCAGCGGCTGGCCGAGGCACTGGTGGATGCCGTAGCCGAAGGTGACGTGGCGGCGGGCGTCGCGGGTCAGGTCGAGCCGGTCGGGGTCGGCGAAGACCTCGGGGTCGCGGTTGGCGGTCTCGTTGACGGTGATGATGCCCTCGCCGGCCTTGATGACCTGTCCGGCGACCTCGATGTCCTCCAGGGCGACGCGGCGCAGACCGCCATGAGTGATGGTCAGGTAGCGCAGCAGTTCGTCGACGGCGCGGGCGACCACCTTCGGGTCCTCGGCGTCACGGACCAGCGCGGCCTGCTCGGGGTTCTGCAGCAGGGCCAGCACACCGAGGGCGATCATGTTGGCGGTGGTCTCGTGGCCGGCGAACAGCATCAGCACGCCCATGGCGACGGCTTCCTGCCGGGTCAGCTCCTCGGCTCTGACGCGCTCGGCGAGGCCGGTGAGCAGGTCGTCCTGGGGATGGACGAGCTTGTCCTCCAGCAGTCCGTCAAGGTAGTCGGTCAAGCGCTGGCGGGCGGCGACGCGGTCCTCACCGGAGGTGTGCCGGTTGATGATGGCCTTGCTGTTGGTCTGGAAGAACTCGTGGTCGTCGTAGGGGACGCCGAGCAGTTCCGAGATCACCAGCGACGGCACGGGGAGAGCGAAGGCCTCGACGAGGTCGACCGGCTTCGGCCCGGCCGCCATGGTGTCGATGAGGTCGTCCACCACCTGCTGGGTCGCCGGACGCAGGGCCTCGATGCGCTTGATCGTGAACGCGGAGGTCACCATGCGGCGCAGCCGGGCGTGCTCGGGGTCGTCCATCAGGATGAAGCTGTTCTCGGCGGCGGTCCTGCCCTGCTTCTTCGCCACCTCGACGTGACTCGCCTCGCCCTCGGAGAGCTTCGGCGCACCGGGGCGGAAGGGGTCGACGCTCACCCGCTGGTCGGAGAGGACGGCGCGGTGAGCGTCGTAGCTCGTCACCAGCCACACCGGGGTGCCGTCCCACAGGCTGATGCGGGTCAGAGGGCCCTCCGCCTGCCGGGCCCGCATGGCGGGAGCCGGTTCGAGGGGGCAGCGGGCGTCACGGGCGATGTCGTACTCGGGAAGGTGCGCCGGGCACTGACTGGGGGCGGCCTTTGCTGAACTACTCACTCATTCCTCCGGTGTCTGGGGCGGGCGCGCACCGGCAGAGCTGCCGGGCGGGACGGCCTGGGTGGGGGCGACCGGTCGAGCTGGGTCCTGACTGGGAAAGCGGACATCGGATGACGGCGTACGGACCAGAGTCCGGGCCGAGCGCCGACTCGCGTCCGGCCTTGGATCCCAGGGCTTCAGCCAACATGAGGGATCCGAGTTAAGTCAACCCGTTGATTTAATTCACCGTCGCCCGCGCCGGCAGAGCGCCTTCACATCAACCCGACACCGAGACCGGAGCACGCCACAGTGCGACGATCACGTCGATCAGTCCGTCGGCGGCCTCACGCCAGCTCGCCCGCGGCGTGAGAACCCTGCCAGCCAGGGCGCGATCACGCTCGGCCACCATGTGAGTGACCAGGTGCCGCGTCATGGCTCCGCGCTCCTCGCGCACGACGACGGGAAGGTCGAGCACGCACCTGTTCAATCCCTCCTGAAGCAACCCCATGGAGGGAGAGGCGGCCATGAACGCCTCGGACACGAGCGCACGCAGGGCCGGGTCGACAGTGGCCTGAGCGATGAACCGGCCGTACCAGCTGGGCGCCCCCAAGGACTGGACGTGTTCGGTGACGGGGCGTACCGCACAGGCCACCCAGTCACGCAGGTCCATCGACACCCCGATCGAGTCCAGCATCAGCAGTCGGCGCCGCTCGATACTTTCGGCGTGCCGGGAGGCGACAGCCCGCACCAGGTCCGCCTTCGTGCCGAAATGGTAGGCAACAGCCGCGTTGTTGCCCTGACCGGCAGCCTGACTGATGTGACGGTTCGCCACCGCATGGACGCCCTGTTCGGCGAACAGCCGCTCCGCGGCATCGAGGAGGACTTCACGGGTCGCACCGGCTCGCTGGTCCCGCCCCACTGCAACCACTCCGCTCCCCCGTCCGCTGCCGCCACAACAGCCGACCGACCAAGGGAAAGCGCACCGATGGACGACAGGCAGCAGTGTTAAAACAACCCATTGATTTAACACTGCTCCTCAAGAGTCGCACCACCCAGCGGGTCGCACCCACGCCGACCGCACAGGCGCCGACCCCACCTCCCACCTCCCAGTCCGACGGCGCTTCAAGGTCATCACGGCGGTCGACTGCGGGTGCGGCCCCCACCACACCGCTCCTGGCGCCCTTCCCGCACTCGGCCGTGCCCGAGCGCGCCCGAATGCCCCCGATTCAAAATCATGCCTTTCTAAATTTTCGCCGGTCGAGCCCTTGTCGGACCGCCCCCCTCTCCCTAGACTCCTGCATGTAACCTTCCTGAAACGTTTCATTTCCGCCCCTACCGGGCCCCACCGTCCAACCCTGAGAAGCCCTCATGAGCCCGCTTGTCCGCAGCATGCCGCGCACCGTCACGGGGCCTGCGTCCCCTCACCGGGAGCGACGTCACGCATTCCGCGAAGAGAACCCGGCGTGACCCGCGCCGGTCCGGTCCGCCTCGCTCCTTGCCGCGACATACCCGTCGGCCCCTGATCCGCCCCCTCAGCACCAAGATCCGCAGGAGAACCATGACGAGCGACCACGGCGCCTTCGATGTCACCGCCCGCTGGGTCGG
The DNA here is from genome assembly GCF_002941025.1 of Streptomyces sp. QL37. NCBI lineage: Bacteria > Bacillati > Actinomycetota > Actinomycetes > Kitasatosporales > Streptomycetaceae > Streptomyces > Streptomyces sp. QL37. The sequence goes on from NZ_PTJS01000001.1 coordinate 1,537,069, forward strand.
CCGGAACAACCCCGCCGAGCCGTCTCCCCCGGGCCAACAGGCGCTTGCTCCCCTCCTGCGACGGCAGTTCACCATCGAGGACCAGCCCGAGCGAGCCGTACTGCACATCTCCGCCCTGGGCTACTTCGACGCCGAGATCAATGGCCGACCGGTGACCGACGGGCTCCTTGATCCGCCTCCGTCCCAGTACGACACGACGGCGTACTCCCGCACCATCGACGTGACCGGCCTGCTGCGCAAGGGCGAGAACACGATCGGCGTCATGCTCGGCCGTTCCTACGTGTCCGGTGTCGGAGGGCCACAGTCCGTCTGGGTCACCGAGCCCCGCCTGCTCGCCCAGCTCGAGGTCACGTCCGCGGACGGCTCGACGCAGCGGATCGCCACCGACGACTCCTGGCAGATGTCCGATGGTCCGCTCCGCGACTGGATGTTTCTCGGAGAGCACTACGACGCCCGCGCCGTGAAGGAGAACTGGACCACGCCCTCGTACGATGCCTCCTCCTGGGATGCGGCGCCTCAGCAGGAGGTGTCCGCGCGGGACGTCGTACCTGCTCTCATGCCGCCCGTGAGGATCGTGGACACCTTCGGACCGGTCGCGGAGAAGGTGTCCGAGGCGGGCACGCGCGTCTACGACTTCGGCAGGGTCACCGCCGGGTGGAGCCGGATCACCGTCGAGGGGAAGCGCGGCGCCACGGTGACGCTCACGTACGGTCAGTCCCTCAATGCCGACGGCTCGGTCTACACCTGGCTGCCCGGCATGCACGTCGACACCTACACACTGCACGGCGACGGCCCCGAGGTGTGGGAACCGCGCTTCACCCGGCACGGGTTCCAGTACGTCGAGGTCTCCCTTTCCGGCCAGGACGTCTCACTCGCCCGGATCGAAGCGCGCGAAAATCACACCGACCTCGCTTCGACGGGCTGGTTCTCCAGCGGTAACGAACTACTCAACACCATTCACGAGAATCAGCGCCGCAGTCTGCTGCTCAACCACTGGGGCTTCCCGACGGACACCTCCTGGCGGGACCGTCAGGGCTGGACCGCCGACACCGCCCAGTACATGGACGGTGCACTGCTCAACTTCGCGGGCGTCGCCGACGTGTACGACCGGTTCCTGCGGTCACTGCGTGACGCCCAACTCCCCGATGGCTCCACATCGATCTACGCACCCGACGGGCGGGATTTCCCGCTGCACAACGACCCGTCGTGGTCCGGCATGCTGGTGCTGATGCCCTGGACCCTGTACGAGCACACAGGAGACGTGAAGTATCTGCGGGACAACTACGAGGCCATGACCGTCTGGATGGACCTCATGGACTCCACGATCCGCAAGACCGGCGATCTGTACGAGGGGACCTGCATCGGGGACCACTCGTCCCCAGGCTCGGAGGACGCCGGGACCACCGAACTCAGCCCGCCGGAAGGCGGGTCGCTGGTCGGCAACGGGCACCTCTACCACGAGGCACGGACGTTGGCGCGTACGGCGGCCCTCCTGGGGCACGCCGAGGATGCAGAGAAATACGACGCCATGGCCGCCCGCATTTCCGTGGCGTTCGTCCGCGCCTACTTCGACTCCGCCGCGAACGTGTTCCGGACACCGACCCAGGAGGGCTACCGGCAGACGTCCAACCTTGTGCCGCTGGCCTTCGGGCTCGTGCCGGACGACCGCAGGGAAGCTGTCGTGGCCAACCTGGTCGCCGACCTCCAAGAGCGCGGGCACCGGCTGAACACCGGAGCGATCGGCACGAAACTGCTTCTCCCGGTCCTGACCGAGTACGGACACGGCGACCTCGCGTACAAGGTGGCTACACAGACCGCCTATCCGAGCTGGGGGTACTGGGTGAAGCAGGGGGCGACCGCTTCGTGGGAGACGTGGAGCCACAAAGGCCCGGAGCAAACCTTCGACCACCCGTTTCTCTGCACCGTGGAGGACTGGTTCTTCCGGCACCTGGCCGGCATCCAGCCGGGCGAACCGGGATACGCCACCGTGCGCATCGCACCCGTGGTCCCCACCGGGCTCGACCACGCCTCGGCCGAAGTCACAACTCCGCAAGGGAAGGTCTCCGCAAGCTGGCGGCGTGACGGGCGGGGCCGGCTCACCTTCACTGTGAAGGTACCCGAGGGCGTGCCGACGGAGATCCGGTTGCCGTTCGCCTCGGACGATGTGGAAGTCGAGCAGGGCCGGATCACGCTGATCGAAGCGGTGGACGGGCACAGCTCCTTCCGGACCGAGTCCAAGCGCACGGTACTCCGGGTGCCCTGACGAACAGGTGAAGGCCGGGCCGCAAGTCCCTAAGCTCGCGTCCGGGCCGTGCCGGCCGCCGGGCCGACTCGGGAACATGACTGACGGCCGTGTTCCCGGCGTTCGAGACCCGGTGCACCACAGCAGTGTGGCGGCAATACCCGTGACCCGCGGGGGCGGAGCCACCTGATCGGCATCTCGTCGTGAAAATTTCTTCATTCCGCAGACGCATTGGAGTTCTCATGCCACTCGACCCCTTCCTCGCGGAGAAAATGCACCTGCTCGACGGCCTCCCGGACTGGGGGAGCATGCAGTCCGACCCGGAAGCCGTGCGCAGGTTCACCGAGTTCTTCACCGACCCCGGTGAGTGGCAGATGCCGGAGGTCGATACGGAGGACCGCACGGTGCCCGGTCCGCACGGGGAGGTTCCGGTGCGCCTCTACCGGCCCCGTCGGCGCGCCGCCGACCGGGCCTTGCTCTGGCTGCATGGCGGCGGGTTCATGGGCGGCAATCTGGAGATGCCGGAAGCTCATGTGGTGTCGGCCGAACTCGCCGCTCGATCAGGGGCGTTGGTGGTCTCCGTCGACTACCGCCTCGCCGTCGACGGCACACACTACCCGGTGCCGGTCGACGACGTGGACGCCACTTGGCGCTGGTTGACGGAGAGCGGGTGGACCAACTCCGGGTCCGTCGCCCTGGGCGGTGCGAGCGCCGGCGCAGCCCTCGCGCTCTCGGTGGCACTCCGCCTCCGCGACCAGGGGCAGCGCCTGCCCGACGGCCTCCTGCTCGCCTATCCGTTCGCCCACTTCCCGACGCCGTCGCTCGACACGGCGAGCGCCGAGCAAATGAGCGTCCTGCCCTCGCTCATGCGGTTCACTCCGGAGTCCATCGAGCACATGGTCCGCAACTACGTCGGCCGTATCAGCGCGCTTCCGGCGTACGCGATGCCCGGGGCAGCGGACCTGACCGGGCTTCCACCCACCAGCCTCGTACTGGCGGAGTACGACGACCTGCGGCCCTCCGGCGAACTCCTCAGGCGGCAGATGGAGGAGACCGGCGTTCCCGTCGAGACATACTTCTCGCCAGGCATGACGCACGGGCACCTGAACCGGGGCCCGTCCCTCGGCGAAGTCGACCGCTCCCTGGACTTCTTCGCACGGGCGCTCTCTCGCTGAACGCCGGCTTCACTCCGCTCCCCGCAGCCCCGGCTGCGCGCCGCGATGGCGGAGCCGGCAGAGGAGATTCTGGCGGACCGACCTCATATGCGCGCAGGTATGCCCCGGCGAAGCCTTGCCGGGCAGGCAGTCTGCGCGGTCGCGCTGCTGACGAAGGTCTCCTCACCGTCGATCGTCATCCGCACGGCGACTTCGGGCGTCGTGGGTAAGGGGTACGAATCACCGACGTGGTCCCCGGGGACGTCGGCGACCACGGGAACACGCGGTCCGGGGCGGACGCACCCTCTGGTGTGGGGCGCATGTCATGGGGACGCGGACGCCGGGCAGTCGCAGCTTGCCGAGGTCGCCCTCGGTCAGTCGGTTCGGCAGGCCCGAACGTCTCCGTGGGGCCGGATCCGCCGGGTGAGGACGGCTGTTCACGGGCAGCCGTCCCAGGCCGCCGTTCGTGCCGCCCGGGCCCCACGGCCGCCCCGGCTCATCCTGTCAGGGGGACGGTGGCCTCGGCGACCACCAGGCGCTCGCCCGTCTGCTTGTCGGCCCAGACCTCCAACTCCACGACAACCGTTCCGTCCTCGCGTACGGTCCGGCGCTTGACGACGCCTCCGCAGGAGATCTCGTCCCCGACGGTCATCGTGGGCGCAGCCGCCTTGTCCGCAGAACCAGGGTGCACCGCAGAAACCCGTTGACGTCTTGAGAGGCCGGCCCAGCGGCGGCTCGGCCTGATCACAAGCTCCTCGGCGTGGCCGACGCTCATACATCTGAGCGGGCAAAGCAGCAAAACGGTCGGCGGCGCTGCCCGTCATGTGGCGCACAGCCAGACGCCGGTCACCCCTCAGGTGTCACCGCGGCTTCTCGATCGATTCGGCAGTCACCGTGAGGCGCCACGGCCTCACGGGCCCAGACAGCCTGCAGCGCGGAACCTGCGGCTCACGCGCCCGCGCGGGGCTCTCCCTGTCGCGGCCAGGGCAACCCGTGCAGTTGCTCGAGACTGGCGTTGAAGTGTTGGAGGTGATCAGCGAACGCCGCGATCCTTTCCTCCGGCCAATCAGCCATGATCCGGTCCAGGCCCGCTATGACGCGGGCGCGGTCCTGATCAAGGCGACGCGCACCCTCTTCGGTGATGCGGAACTTGCGGGCCAGACCGCCGTCGGGGTCAGGGATGCGCTCGACGAGACCCGCCCTCGCAGCGGCAGCGGTCTGACGGTTGAGTGTCGAAACATCCAGCCCGAACGCCTCACCGAGCTGCCCGATCGACATCGGACCCTGCACACGGATGCGGCTGAGCAGGATGTATGCGCTGCGGTCGAGGATGCCTTCCGCCCGATGCTCCTTGCCGTGACGCAGATGCATGTAACGACCCAGCAGCATCTGTTCAAACTCCACCCGAGCCGTGTCCCGCCCTGTGGTACCCACGCGACATCCCTCCCTACCGGTGCCCGAGCCCGACCCTAACCCAAGCTATGCATCAACCACAAATTGTGACTCTTACACATCTTGTGTATTGTGCATATGGGCGCTGGCCACGGCGTCTTCATTCGTCGTTGAGTCACAGAGGAGTTCCATCGTGGACGACCCCCAGCCGGCCGCACGTTCAGGTCCCATCGTCGCTACGCTCGCCCTGGCGGGAACAGTGGCCGCCATCATGCAGACGCTGGTGACCCCACTGATCGCGGACATGCCGCAGATCCTTGACACCACCGCCTCGAACGCGGCCTGGGTGGTCACCGTCACCTTGCTCGTCGCCGGTGTGTGCGTGCCGGTCTCCGGTCGCCTCGGTGACCTGCTGGGCAAACGACGCATGCTGCTGGTCTGCACGGTGCCCCTGGTCGTCGGCTCCGTCGTCTGCGCGCTGGCCTCGTCCGTGGTACCAATGATCATCGGGCGGGGTCTCCAGGGGATGGGCATGGGCATGGTGCCCCTGGGCATCGCCATGCTGCGGGACGTGGTCCCGGCCAAGAAGCTGAGCGGTTCCATCGCCCTGGTGAGCGCCTCCATGGGTATCGGCGGGGCCATCGGTCTGCCCCTCGCCGCAGCGGTCGCCCAGTACGCTGACTGGAGGGTCCTGTTCTGGGGCTCCGCCGCGCTCGCCCTGGCCATCGGCATCGTCATCTACTTCGTCATCCCGGATGTCCCGGCGGGCGCCAAGGGGCAGCGTTTCGACGCGCCCGGCGCCGTCGGACTCGCCATCGGCCTGGTCTCGCTGCTGCTGGGCATCTCCAAGGGCGGTGACTGGGGCTGGACCTCCGGCACCACGCTGGGCCTGCTCGCCCTGGCCGTTGTTTCGCTCGCCGCGTGGGGCTTCTACGAACTTCGCACCCGCGACCCCTTGGTCGATCTGCGGACCACCGCCCGCCCTCGCGTGCTGTTCACCAACGCTGCCTCCATACTCATCGGCGTGGGCATGTACGCCTTCATGCTGATCGCACCGCAGCTGCTCCAGTTCCCCGAAGCCACCGGCTACGGCCTCGGACAGTCGATGCTGGCAGCCGGCCTCTGGATCGCGCCCGGTGGCGTGATGATGATGATCATCTCTCCGCTCGGCGGAAAGCTCATCAACAAGCATGGCCCGAAATTTGCCTTGATCTGCGGCGCTCTCGTGATGGCGGCCGGCTACGGCATCGCCCTGCCTCTCATGGGTACCGCGTGGGGCCTGATGATCGTCGGCATCGTGATCAACAGCGGCGTCGCCCTCGCCTACGGTTCCATGCCAGCTCTCATCATGAGCGCCGTTCCGGTGTCCGAGACCGCAGCAGCCAACGGCTTCAACACCCTCATGCGCTCCCTCGGCACCACCATCGGCTCAGCGGTGATCGGAGTCGTGCTGGCACAGATGACCATGACCATGGGCGGTCAGACGCTCGCGTCCGAAAGCGGTTTCCGTACAGGTCTGATGATCGGCTGCGGTGTGGCTCTCGTCTCGGCAGCCGTCGCCTGCCTCATCCCCGCGGTGCGGGGCAACGCCGCTTCGCCGGCCACGGAGCAAGCCCCGGCCGAGCAAGCACCCGCACGCGCCTGAGCGATGAATCGTGCGGCAGAGGCCCGCCGAAGTCCGCACACTGGACTTCGGCGGGCCTCTGCCGCACGATTCAAGGTCTGGCCGGAGCACGCATCCCGGCGACGTTGACACGCCTGGCATCCGCGGCACCGCAGCACTTCCGTGGACGAATCACGGAAGTGAGGCAGAGCCAGGGCGGGAGAACGTCCGGTCTCCTTCACCACGCGCTCAGAGCCGCCTCGACGCCTGACGGCCAGAGGCTGCCCGCCGGAATCCGGACGCGTCGGCGGAATCGTCGTGGCCGTAACCAACACCCCGCAGTGACGGAGCCACAACCCGCCCCGCTCGCACGCGCCGACGGTGCACCAACATATGACAGCGAGACCGGCCCGGTGCCGGTCTTGGCTTGAAACGCTCCTGTCCAGCGGTACGCTCCCCGGGTGATGCAGCCCACCCCTTCGGACTCCGGGCGGCGCGCGAACGACGGGCCGAAGGCTGCCGTACGCAATCGAGCCGCTCTGATCGCCGCCGCCCGAGAGATCTACGCAGCGGACGGCCCGAACGCCCCGCTCTCCGCCATCGCACGACGGGCCGGAGTCAGCCAGGGAGTCCTGTACAGGCATTTTCCCGACCGCTCCACCCTGGCGACCGCGGTGCTCGAGGAGAACGTTCGTCAGGTCGAGCAGATGGCAACCACCGAAGGGACGACCTTGCGCGACGTGCTCGGTGTGGTGACCTGGCATCTCACTGAGTCCGCAGCTTTCATCGGCCTTCTGCACGCCGACACAGCAGGCAGCCCATCAGGCTTGAGCACGGCCGACTTGGATCTGGCCGAGCGAGTGGAACGCTCCCTGCGAAGACACCTGCCCGTCGGCCATCAGCTGGGCGCGGCGGACGATCTCATGCTCGCCGTAGCCATGGTCTCCGGTGCCGTCACCGGCCCCACGCGCGAGACGCGGGAACGCCGAACACTGGCCGCTTGGCGATTGCTCGGCGTCGAGGTGGGGCCGGTGCGGCCCTTCGGTGCCTGAGGTCGGGAGGGGGTCAGCCTCCGTTGGACTGGCGGACGCCTTCCGCCAGCGCGTCGAACGTGTAGAGGTATCCTCCGGCCGGGCCGCTGACGGTCATGTACGCCTTGGTTCCACCGGGCGTGATCGCCACGTTCGTCGCTGATTCCAGCCCCTTGGTGCGAGCGGGAACTTCGATCGTCGCCAGGCGCTCGCCATACCGGTCGTACACGATCATCGCAGGGCGACCATGCAGAGCCTGGTAAAGATTGCCGTCCGCGTCCACGGCTATCGAGTCCGTCTGGGCGAGCCCTCCGTCGACTCGGACAGCGGTGTGCAGAGGAGCCGTTCCGGGCTGCGCGTCAAGGTGGAGGTAGGAGATCCGGTTCTGTGTGAGTTCGCTGAACCACAGACCTCGATATTCCGCGTCGAACGAGATCCCGTTCGTAGCGGAGAGGCCGTCCGCCAGAACGGTGGCCTTCTTGCCATCGCGGTCAATACGCACCACTCGCCCGCGCGGCTCCCCCTCAGGAAGCCCGCGTGAGTCGGAGACGTACAAGTCACCGGCCTTGTCGAAGGCGATGTCATCGGGGTTCATCTGCGCTCCCTCGACCTCGCCGGCGAAGAAGGTCTGCGGATCACTGCCGTCCGGGGCAAGGCTCACGACCTCGCCGTGGGCGTAGTCGGTCAGGTAGAGCCGCCCGTCATACGGGCTGAACTGCGCCGAGGTGTAGGACCCACGGCTGTCGGTGTGAACAGCCCGCGACGTCTTCTCCTTGACATCGACACGCAGCACCTTCGGCTCTCCCCGAGGGGCGGTGACATCGACGACGAACAGGGCCCCGTGGTCGTCGAAGGTCGGCCCCTCCAGAAGGGTCATGCCCGTCCCTTCGTGGACCTGTGTCAGCTGCATGACCTTGTGTGCCTGAATCGTCCTGCCGGCCATACCGGTAGTCGCCCGACCGGCGGGATCGCCTGTCTCGGTCCCGCATCCCGTGAGGGTCAGCATGCCCAAGGTGGCGAGCACGGCCATGGCTCGAATCGAGGGTCGTTGCATTGGGTCACTCCTCCTGTCCGCTGTGTGAGGATGCCGCGGGCTCAGTGTTCGTCCGCCGCGCGCAGGTCAGCGTTCACCGAGGAGCTGCGACACCCCCGCTTCCAACCGGACAACACTGTCCGGATCTTGTTACCGTAGCGGACAGCCGTTCATCTCGAGCGGCCCATCTGCAGAATTGAGGCCCCCACATGACACCCCCTCAAGCAACCACCGAGCATGCACTCGCCGCCCTGAGGCAGCGGTACCGCGTCGAGCGCGAGCGGCGTGTACGCCCGGACGGCGCCGGCCAGTACCACGCCACGGAAGCCGAGTTCGGCTACTACGCCGCGGACCCGTACACCGGGGAACCGGCCGCACGTGAGCCGCTGCAGGACACCGTCGACGTCGCCGTGATCGGCGGTGGGTTCGGCGGGATCCTCGCCGGGGCGCGGATGCGGCAACAGGGCATGGAGAGCGTCAGAATCGTCGAGAAGGGAGGCGACTTCGGAGGTACCTGGTACTGGAACCGTTACCCGGGCATCCACTGCGACATCGAGTCGCACGTCTACCTGCCGATGCTCGACGAGACCGGCTACGTCCCGGAATGGAAATACGCCCCCGGCGAGGAGATCCGCCGCCACGCGGTGCGCATCGCACAGCAGTTCAACCTCTACTCGGACACCCTGTTCTCCACCGCGGTCACCTCGCTGACCTGGGACGAGGACTCCGAGACATGGATCGTCGCCACCGACAGGGGCGACGCGTTCCACGCCACGTACGTCGTCACGGCCACTGGCACCCTCTCCGAACCGAAGCTCCCCGGAATACCCGGCATCGAGGAATTCGCAGGCCACACCTTCCACACATCGAGGTGGGACTACGGCTACACCGGCGGCACCGCCGAAGGCGGCATGACCGGGCTCGCGCAGAAGCGGGTGGGAATCGTGGGCACCGGAGCCACCGGCATCCAGGTCATTCCGATGCTGGCCGAGGACGCCGGACACGTGTACGTCTTCCAGCGCACACCCTCCACCGTGGACGTGCGCGCCAACCGCCGCACCACGGCCGCCGACGTCGGCGCCGACCGCGCGGGCTGGGCACACGAGCGCCGCGAGAACTACCTCCGCATCGTCTCCGGTGAGGCCGTCGAAAAGGATCTGGTGGCAGACCGCTGGACCGAGTCAGCGGACCTTCTGGAGAAGCTGCTCCCCAGCTTCCGCCGCCAGGGCGACCGGGACGCCTTCGAAGCCGCATACGAGGTCGCCGACGCCACCAAGATGAACGAGCTCCGGGCCCGGGTCGAACAGAGCGTCACCGACCCGGAAACCGCGGAAGCCCTCAAGCCGTGGTACCGCTACGCCTGCAAGCGCCCCACCTTTTCCGACAAGTACTACCAAGCGTTCAACCGTGACAACGTCACTCTGGTCGACACGGCGGACACGCACGGCATCGAGCGCATCACCGAACGTGGCGTCGTGGTCGGCGATTCGGCATACGAACTCGATTGCCTCATCTTCGCCACGGGTTTCTCCGTCGGGACGTCCGGCATCCTCTCCGGAAAGCTCCCCGTCCACGGCCGGGGAGGCACCCAGATGCTGCACGCGTGGGCGAAGGAAGGCCCGCGCACTCTGCACGGCTTCACCAGCAACGGCTTCCCGAACCTGATCCAGATGGGAGCGTTGCAGAACGCCAGCAGCGTCAACTTCACGCACGTGCTGGACGAGCAGGCCGTCCACGCCGCAGCCCTCGTCGCGGCCGCCGAAGCCAAGGGTGCCCTCGTCGAACCCTCCCGAGAGGCCGAGGACGCCTGGATCGCCGTCCTGACCGAGGACGCCCCCGACCACGAGTGGTTCCACGCCGAGTGCACCCCCGGGTACTACAACCGCGAAGGTCGCGGCCGTCCCAGCGGTCCGATGGCCTACCCCCACGGGGCGTTCGCCTTCCACGGACTCCTCAAGCGATGGCGCGAGGAATCCATGGGCGAGATCCTCGAGGCCCGGGCTTCCGCCGATGGCCAGACCTCCCCGGGGGACGAATCAGCGGTCGGCGCGTCACGATAGGCCGGATGCGAGTCCACCGGGGAAACCGCAGCTCGGCAAGAGCCCGCGTTACCCATGGACCGCAGGGACGGTGAGGCCCGCCGGTGACGTCCGGCTCGTCGGGGCCGGCTCCCCGACACCGGCGTCGCCGAGTCAGGCACCCCCTCACCACCAGCGGAAGGCACGGATCGTCATGCAGCCCCTGGCCCGGGCGACCCCGCTGCCGCTCGGGCCAGGCGCGAGACAACAGAGCATCCTGGTCAAAATCTTTAAAGCATAGATTTTTAGGGTTAGAGTGAATTCCGGATCGCTCCGCCTCTTCTTCGTGTGCGCTCCGACCAGTGAAAACGTCCACTCGATCCAGCACCCCGAGGGAATTCATGCCCGATCTGCCCTTCCGTGACGCCGCTCTCTCCGTCGAGGAGCGTGTCGAGGACCTCCTGTCCCGCCTTACGCCTGAGGAGAAGGCCGGGCAGCTCACGATGTACTTCTACATGGGCACGGGCGAGCCCGTGCCCGAGGACTTCGACATCGAGTCGCTGCCGCCCGAGCACCGCGCGTTCATCGACCAGCCCCGCAAGGTCGAGGCTGCGGCGGCGAGCGGCGGAGCCGGCGGTCTGCTCTTCGTGAAGGACCCGAAGCTGGCCAACCGTCTGCAACACAGGGCGGTGACGGAGAGCCGCCTGGGCATCCCGTTGCTGTTCGGCTACGACGTCATCCATGGAATGCGGACGATCTTCCCGGTACCGATCGGACTGAGCGCGACCTGGTCCCCCGAGACCCTTGAGGCCGTGCAGACGGTCGCCGCTCGGGAAGCGCGCGCAGTCGGTATCCACTGGACGTTCGCGCCGATGATCGACATAACTCGTGACGCCCGCTGGGGCCGCATCATCGAGGGCTCCGGCGAGGACCCGGTACTCACCGCGGCCATGGCCGTTGCCCAGGTGAGAGGCTTCCAGGGCGACTTCGGCACGGACCGGCTGCTGGCCGGACCGAAGCACCTCGCCGGATACGGCGCGGCACGCGGCGGCAGGGACTACGACGACGCGGACATCTCCGACTCCGAGCTCTGGAACGTCTACCTTCCGCCGTTCCAGGCGGCCGTCGAGGCCGGCGCCGCCAACATCATGAGCGCCTACATGGACCTCAACGGCGTCCCGGCCTCCGGCAACCGCTGGCTCCTGACCGACGTCCTCCGTAACACGCTGGGCTTCACGGGGTGGGTGGTCTCCGACGCCAATGCCGTCCGGTCGCTGGAGACCCAGCACTTCGCACGGGACCAGAAGGACGCGGCGGCACGGGCACTCCACGCAGGTCTCGACATGGAGATGGCCACGTTCGACCCGGCGTACGAGCACTTGCCCGAGGCACTCGCGGAAGGGGCGGTGAGCGCGCTGGAGCTGGACCAGGCGGTGCGCCGCGTCCTCACAGCGAAGTTCCGCCTCGGCCTGTTCGAGGAACCGTACGTCGAGGAGGAATCGGCGCCCGGAGTCCTCGCCGACACCATCCACCGGGACGTCGCCCGCGACGCGGCAGAGAAGTCGATGGTGCTTCTGAAGAACGACGACCGGACCCTGCCCCTGAAGGCGGGTGAACTGCGGTCGGTCGCAGTCGTCGGACAGCTCGCCGACAGCAAGCGCGACACCCTCGGCCCCTGGGTGTTCGAGCACGACACTCAGGAGACCGTCACCGTCCTGGAAGGACTGCGCAAGCGCCTGGGAGACGGCGTCCGCGTCGAGCACGCCTCTGGCGCGGGCATCGTCGAGCGCGTCTTCCCCTCTCCGTTCGATGCGATGGACCCGACCGTCGAGCGGACGGCCGCAGATCGCGACGAGGACACCGAGATCGCCCAGGCAGTGGAACTGGCCGGCTCGGCGGACGTCGCCGTGGTCGTGGTCGGCCAGAGGCAGAATCAGATCGGCGAGAAGGCGTCGACCTCCACGCTGGATCTCCCCGGCCGCCAGTTGGAACAGCTCCAGAGGATCACCGCCACCGGAACCCCGGTCGTCCTCGTCGTCATGACGGGCCGCCCGGTGGACCTGCGCTGGGCGGACGAGAACGTCGCGGCGATCGTACAGGCGTGGTACCCGGGCACCCGGGGCGGCGAAGCGGTCGCCTCGCTGCTGCTGGGCGACGTCTCGCCGGCCGGACGCCTGCCCTTCACCTGGCCCCGCCACGTCGGTCAGGTACCGATGACGTACGCCCACTACCGAACCTTCGACCCCGAACAGCAGGGCACGCGCTACTTCGAGGAGGAGAGCACACCGCTCTACCCCTTCGGGCACGGCCTCGCCTACGCGGAGTTCGACTACGGGAACCTGCGCGTCGACACCCCGTCGATACCGCTGGGCGGCACGGCGAAGGTCTCCGTGGACGTCACCAACACCTCCGACCGTACGGCAGACGAGGTCGTCCAGGTCTACACGCACCAGCGCTTCGGCACCTCGTCCCGCCCCGTGCGCGAACTCAAGGGCTTCGAGCGCGTGACGATCGGGGCAGGCGAAACCGAGACAGTGACGTTCGAGCTCGGCCCGGAGCAGTTGCGCTACTGGTCCGCTGCTACGCGCGGCTATGTGCAGGATGCCACGACGCTGGACATCTGGGTCGGGGGGAGCTCCACGGCGCAGCTCACCACGACATTGGGTGTGACCGCCTGACCCGGGACGCCACGCTCGCACCCACAGGAGGAAGCGGGCTCCGGTAGCGGAGAGAATTCAGCTCCTTGAGCCAGGTCGAGGTCACGGTGACCGCGGGCGGTCACGTGACCTCGACCGGTCCGGGGTCTTGCCGGGGACGGCACCCGTCCGTGAGCCCCGTCGCCGAGCCTCGCCCCGGGATCGGGCCCGCCTCACCGACGGGCAGCCCTCACCCTCCGAACGCCGGCCGGCCACCTCCGGTCGGCACCGGGCTAGGCAAGCAGGACCGCGTACGGGGCCTCGACGCTCGTCCCTCACAGGCGACGCACCGACGAACTTAATGGCCGGACAGGGCAAGCCCATGCGGGCGGGCGTGCCGCACGCGCTGCCTCAGGTGCTCAGCAGAACCGTCACGAGCGCCTCCGTGCTGCCGTCTCCAGCACACGCGGCGCCGTCGGCCAAGGATGCCACCGGAATCTCACGCGCGATGAGCGGGCGGGAGTCGATAAGGCCCTCGTCGAAAGCCCGCACGGCGGTGTACCAGGCACGGGAGGTGGCCACCGTGGCTGTGAGCAGGCTCAGTTCGCGCAGTGCCAGCATGGTCCGGTCCAGCAACGGCGTGCCTTCGGGGAACGTACGGGTGAACACGACCCGCGCCGAGCGGGCAGCCAGGAGACATGCCGAGCCGGGAGCGGCGGCGGTCCCGGTGGTGTCCACCACCACGTCGAAGACGTTCGCCACCCTCGCGGCGTCCAGCGTCCGACAGTGGCGCGTGGCCCCTGCGGCAAGGGCAAGCGCGCCGCGCTCCGGGGACGGGTCGATGACGACGACCTCGCACGGGCGGGCGAGGGACAGTAGCTGCACCAGTAGGAGCCCCACCGCGCCGGCTCCGAAAATGGCAACGCGCTCCCCCGCCTTCGGCTCAGCCGACTCCAGCACTTCGGCTGCCACCGAGGCGCGGCCCAGCAATGCGGCGGCCGCGAGATCTGTACCGTCCGGAAGCAGCTGCAGGGCCGACCGGGACACGGCCAGGTGTCCGGTGAGGAGACCAGGCACGACCTGACGCGAACGGGTTTCGACGTCGGTGGCTGTGCCTGCTTTCGCGGGGCGGGCACTGCTGATCGTCCGGTCCTCCAGGGCCTCGCGCGCCACGGTGTTTTGTCCCACCAGCTCCGGGCTCACTCCTGGGCCGGTCGACACGACCCGCCCGGCCCAGTCCCACTCTCGAACGAGCGGGCGCCCAACGGCCGGCATGCCGGTGTCGCGCTCAGTCCAGTCGCTCTCGGACAACGCGAACGCGTGGACCTCGACGAGGACTTCACCGGGCCCGGGCTGCGGTGCGACACTGCTTTCCACCTGCCACGGCCCGGATCCATCTGTCCGGATGCACCAACTGGGCAGGTGCGGCGCATTGGATGGCGTCATGAGAATCGCCTCGTCTCCTTCTGTTGTCACCGCCGCACTCGAGCGGGAGGGCTCAGCCGATGGGTGGGTTGCCGTAGTAGGCGTTCGGGCCGTGCTTACGGGTGTAGTGCCGGTCCAGAAGATGCCGGGGCGGCTCGCCGGCACCCAACGCAATGGTGTTGATGGCCATCTCCGCCACCGCCTCGCAGATGATCGCGTGCTCCAGCGACTTCATCGCTGTCGCTCCCCAGGTGAAGGGGCCGTGGCAGGAGACCAGTGCCCCCGGCACTTCTGCGGCCCGCTGATCGCTTGCTTCGAGGAGGTCCACGATCACTTGGCCGGTGTTGAACTCGTAATCACGAGCGCACTGTTCGGGAGTCAGGTCCGCGGTGACGGGCACAGGGCCGTTGAAGGTGTCCGCGTGCGTGGTCCCGAGGACAGGAATCGCACGGCGAGCCTGCGCGAACGCGACCGCGTGTGTGGAGTGTGTATGCGTGATGCCCCCGATGGAGGGGAAAGCCAGGTAGAGGCTCCGATGTGTCTCCGTGTCGGTCGACGGCCGCAGATCGCCCTCGACGACGCTGCCGTCCTCAAGGCCGACCACCACCAGGTGTTCCTCGGAGAGCGAGTCGTAGGGCACGCCCGACGGCTTGATGACGAACACACCAGCCGCACGGTCTACGGCGCTTACGTTGCCCCACGTCAGCGTGGCAAGACCGGCCTGCGGAATGCGAAGGTTGGCTTCAAGAACCTCACGGCGTAGCTCCGCGGAGACGGTGCTGCTCGACGCGGGCTTTCCGGCGGTGCTCATGGACGTACTTCCTGTCGTGATCGGGGGGCGGCAGGTGCTCGGCTCTGGTGTGTCACAGACCTTGGGCTAGGCGGTGGTAAGCCTGGCTCCACCGCAGTTCACGCGTGAACTGACGCATCCGGGTATCCGAGTCGATGACGGCGAGCTCGACGTGCAGCATCTCGGCGAGGTCCTCGAGTTCCTCCATGCCCAGGGAAGAGGTGAGGACGGTGTGGTGCGGCGCGCCGGCCGTGAGCCAGGCCTCCGTCGAAGTCCGCAGATCGGGATGCGGCTTCCACACCGCCCTGGCGACCGGAAGCTTCGGGAGCGGTGCCGGCGGTGTGACGACGTCGATCGTGTTGGCCACGAGGCGCAAGCGGTCGCCCATGTCCGCCAGTCCGACGACGACGGCCGGGCCGGGCTCGGAGTCGAAGACGAGGCGGACAGGATCCTCCCGCCCGCCGATGCCCAGCGGGTGAATTTCGCATGAGGGGGTGCCCGCGGCGATGGACGGGCAGACCTCGAGCATGTGCGCTCCGAGGATCAGCTCTTCGCCGGGCCCCAAGTCGTAGGTGTAGTCCTCCATGAAGGACGTGCCGCCAGGCAGACCCTCGGCGGCCACCTTGAGTGTGCGCAACAGCAGCGACGTCTTCCAGTCTCCTTCGCCGCCGAACCCGTACCCGTCGGCCATGAGGCGCTGTACGGCCAGTCCCGGGAGCTGCCTGAGACCGCCGAGGTCCTCGAAATTGGTGGTGAACGCGCGGAATCCACCTTCCTGGAGGAAATCACGCAGACCCGCTTCGATCCGCGCGGCATACCGCAGGGACTCGTGGCGCTCTCCACCCTTCCGCAGTTCGGGAGCCAACCGGTACACCCCCTCGTACTCGTCGACGAGTCCCGCGACGGCGGTCTCGTCCACCGCGTCCACGACGGCGACGAGGTCGTTGACCCCGTAGGTGTTGACCGATACTCCGAGGCGGAGCTGCGCTTCCAGCTTGTCGCCCTCGGTGACGGCGACGTCCCGCATGTTGTCCCCGAACCGGGCGAGTTTGAGGGTGCTCAGCTCTGCGCGGCCGCGGGCTGCACGGGCCCAGGCATCGACGCGACGGCTGACCTCGGGGTCGGATACGTGGCCTGCCACGGTCTTGCGCGGAACCCCGAGACGCGTCTGGACGAAGCCGAACTCGCGGTCGCCGTGTGCGGCCTGGTTCAGGTTCATGAAGTCCATGTCGATGGTGGACCAGGGCAGTTGGCGATTGGCCTGGGTGTGCAGGTGGAGGAGTGGTTTGTTGAGGACGTCCAGGCCGGATATCCACATCTTCGCGGGCGAGAAGGTGTGCATCCACGCGATCAGGCCGACGCAGTCGTCCGACGCGTTGGCTTCGAGGCAGAGCCGACGAATGGCGTCGGACTCGGTGAGCACGGGTTTCCACACCAGACGCACCGGGGTCCGCAGGTGGTCGGACAGCGTCGCGCAGATCTCCTGGGACTGGCCGGCTACCTGAGCCAGTGTCTCGTCGCCGTAGAGGCTCTGGCTACCGGTGAGAAACCAGATCTCACGCTCGGAGTGGACAGGCATGTGGTGGTTCTCCTTGCTTGAAAATGTGTTGCCACGAACGTCGAGGTTCCGGGCGTCGGTGTGCTAAGCCCGGGGCCGGTCGGCGGGAGCAGCATCGGCAGAGGTGCCGGAGGTCCGCGCCTCGTTGCGCACGCGCCGCAGACGGTGCAGGAGGAGGTCCGTCCCTGCCCCGAAGTGGTCGTGCAGCTCCCGGTAAGCGGCGAAGAGGCTGTCGTACGCCTGCGCACGGTCGGGGTCGGGCAGGAAGGCGTGCCGACGGACCTTCCCCATCGCGGAGGCGGCGGAACGCACGTCCGGATAGGCCCCGGCGGCGACGGCAGCGTGAATGGCGGCGCCCAGCGCGGGACCCTGGTCCGAATCCGCCAGGGACACCGGGCGGTGCAGTACGTCGGCGTAGATCTGCATGAGCAGCGAGTTCTTCTTCAGCCCGCCCGCGACGACGAACTCCGTGACCGGGACCCCGCTGCCTTCGAACGCCTCGACGATCATGCGGGTGCCGAAGGCAGTGGCTTCGAGAAGCGCGCGGTAGATTTCCTCCGGCCGGGTGTCCAGGGTCAGTCCGACAAGCACTCCTGACAGGTGGTGGTCCACCAGGACCGACCTGTTGCCGTTCATCCAGTCGAGTGCGACCAGGCCGTGGGATCCCACCGGCTGTTCGGCACACTTGCGGGTGAGGAGGCTGTGGAGGTCCTCGCCGTTCCCCTCGGCCTCGGCCATGTAGTCGGCGGGCACCCCCTGTCGCAGCCACCAGGCGAAGATGTCTCCGACCGCACTCTGGCCGGCCTCGTACCCGTAGGCGCCGTCGACGATGCCTCCGTCGACGACACCGCAGATTCCGGGCACGTCCGCGAGGTGGTCGCTGTTGAGCACGTGGCAGGTCGAGGTGCCCATGATGGCGAGGAGTTGGCCGCTCTCGACTGCCTGGGCCGCCGGGGCGGCGACATGAGCATCGACGTTGCCCGCGGCGACCGCGGTCCCCGCGACCAGCCCGGTCCAGGCCGCCGCTTCGTCCGTGAGCGACCCGACTCGGCTGCCGAGTCGCGAGAGCGGGTGCTCCAGGCGGGTTCGCGCGAAGTCCGCGAAGTCAGGGTGGAGCGCTCCGAGGTATTCCTCGGAGGGGTAGGAACCCTCCTGATGAATGCCCTTGTAGCCGGCGGTGCAGGTGTTCCGGGACTCCGTGCCGGTGAGCTGCCAGACGATCCAGTCGGCAGCCTCGATCCAGCGAGTGCAGGCGGCGTACACCTCGGGGTCTTCTTCCAGGACCTGGAGCGCCTTGGCGTACTGCCACTCAGCGGAGATCTTGCCGCCGTAACGGTTGATCCACGCTTCCTTCCTCTCGTGGGCGAGGGCGTTGATCCGGTCCGCCTGCCCCTGGGCGGAGTGGTGCTTCCACAGTTTCGGCCAGGCGTGCGGCCGGGAGGCGAACTCGGTCGTCAGGGCAAGCGGTGTCCCGTCTGCGCGGGTGGGCAGCACGGTGCACGCCGTGAAGTCCGTGGCTACGCCGATCACCTGGCTCGCAGGGACGTCCGCCGCCGCGAGCGCGGCGGGAACGGCCGTGCGCAGCACGTCACGCCAGTCCTCGGGATGCTGGAGGGCCCAGTCCGGCGGCAGGCGAACCGCACCGTCCGGAAGGCATTCCTCGATGACGGCGTGCCGGTAGTCGTGCACCGCCGATCCCATTTCCTGTCCGTCACTGACCCGGACCACGACGGCACGACCGGAAAGAGTGCCGAAGTCGACGCCCACCGTGTATTGGTCGGATGCACTGCTGAGAGGGGATCGCAGCTGATTCGAAGCGGCCATGGGCTTCTCTCGATCGATGGGAGTGATGCGGACAATGCGCATCAGGTGCTTCGGTGCGCTGCGGACATGGCAGCGCTCTTGATTGCGTGGGTTCTTGCGCCGCTCGTCACTGTGCGGCCCAGCCGCGCCGGTGGACGACATGTCCGGGTATCGCTCACGAACAACTGGAGCGTACCGATTCTAAAATCTATCAGCTAATAATTTTGGAGGCCACTCCCCCGTGGGGCAGGCGCCGGTCACCGGCACCCGCCCCACGACCTTTGGCCCATCGGCCACGGTGCTGTCCTACGTCAAGGCCAGGCCGGAGGCCTTTCGTGGCATACCTGCCGCCGCCCGCCCCACGGAAGGCCCGGGCAGTCGAAGGCGGCGGACCGGCCGCGGCAGGCCGAAAAACCGTATGCCGGTGACTCGGCGGTGCAGCCGAAGTGGCCCCTGCCGGTCATCCACGCGCACGCCGGATCGGGCCGGACCACTTCGGCGGTACGGGCGACGAATCAGCGCCTGGGCGTCAGCTGTGAACACCGCTCCTGATCTGCGCCCAGGGAGGCTCATTCAGCGGTGACGACGGTTTCGACCGGCTCATACCCGGGCGCGCTCACGGCGAGACGGATTTTACCGGGCCCGGTGGCGCGCAGTACGGCAAGCGCACGCCCCTCGTAGGTACGGCGGGTGGTCGTGTCGAAACGTTCCTCGGTCGAGGGGTTCGCGCTGCCGAACGCAAGCAGGACGCCCGAACCGCTGACGTCCACGCTGACCTCACAGTCGTCAGCCGTGTGGCAGACGCCCTCGGCATCGGTGAGCTCCACGGTGACGTAAACCAGGTCCGCGCCGTTCGCAGCCACGCTCTGCCGGTCGGCCTCGACGGCCAGGTGCACAGCCTCCTGAGCCGAACGCACCGCACTTCGCCCGGTCTCGACTCCACCGCGGTAGGCGATGGCCAGCAGCTCGCCGGCTTCGTAGGCCGTCTCGAATTCGGTACGGAAGCGATGATCCGCACCGACTTCGCGCCGCCCGAGGGAGCGACCGTTGACGAAGAGCTCCAGCTCATCGGCGTCGCTGTACACCTCTACGGCGATCGGCGAGCCCTCGAAGCCGGGCCAGGTCCACGAAGAGATGGTGTCGCTCCACGCCCAGGGCGAACCCGCCCATGCCTTGCCGTGCCCACCCGGCCTTCGAACCGCGATGTAGGGCTCCGAACGCAGGCCGAAGACGATCTCCCGGTAGTAAGAGGCCGGCCGCCGGTGGCCGGTGATGTCGATGTCTCCGCAACCCGCGACCAGGTAGGGGTAGGGCCCGTTGTGCGCGTGCTGCGGCTCGTCCGGCCCTGCGTACCGAGCTCGTCCTATGCCGACCTCGCCGAGGTACTCCCAGCCTGTCCAGGTGAAGTCACCGATAACGTGGCTGTTCCCTTCCACGAGACGCCAGTTGCCGTCGATGCGGGTGGGGAAGGTCTCCGTGCCCAGAATGACGCGGTTGGGGAAAAGTTCGCGATCCAGCGCGTAGCGCGCTTCGGCGTAGTTCATGCCTGCGACATCGAGGACAGCGAAGGACTCTGCGGTGCGCTGGGTGACGAGTTCGGAGGAGCTCACCGCGTTCATCGCGTCGCCGGCGTCGGCCATGAGGGTGTTGATCCCGGCACCCTCCTCGGCCGCCTGGTCCAAAGCCTGTTGCTGGAGGGCCCCCAGCTCGGACATCACAGCGAGCATGCCGTTGACAGCGTTGGTGACATAGCGGGTGGGGTCCAGGGAGCGGACCTTCTCGGCCAGCCGCCGCCCCCACAGAGCACCGAACGGCGAACCCGTCTCCGGGATCTCGTTGCCGATCGAGTACATGATGACGCTTGGGTGGTTGAAGTCCTTGGCGACCATTGCCCCGAGGTCCCGTTCCCACCACTCGGGAAAACTCAGGCTGTAGTCGAACTCGCTCTTGCCGGAGGTCCAGACATCGAACGACTCGTCCACGACGAGCACGCCGATGCGGTCGCACGCGTCCAGCATCGCCCTGCTCATGGGCTGGTGAGAGATGCGGATCGCGTTGAAGCCCGCCTCCTTGAGGATCTCCACCCGGCGCTCCTCAGCCCGGGCGAAGGTCGCCGCACCAAGGGGCCCATTGTCATGGTGGACACAGGCACCCCGAAGCTTCACGGTCTCGCCATTGATGCGCAGGCCCTGCTCGGGGTCGAGCTGCAAGGTCCGGATCCCGAAGGTGGTCCCTGCTTCGTCCACCTGCTCGGCGCCCTCCTTCAGAGTCACACCGCACGCGTAGAGTGCGGGGGATTCCGTGCTCCAGAGGTCGGGCCGCTGCACATAGAGCCGCTGACGGAGCACTGCCGGTTCACCGGGCAGCACCGTGACCCGTGAGACGTCACTCGCGACGACCTCCCCGGACCCCGTGGTGATGGCAGTGAGAACGTCCAACGTCCTTACCGCAAAGGACTGGTTCACCACCTCCGCCACAACCTCGACCACGGCACGGGCGTGATCGACGTCGGGAGTGGTGATGCGAAGACTGTCGGGCGCGAGGTGCGTCTGCTCTCCGACGAGTAGCCACGTGTCTCGATAGATGCCCGCGCCGGTGTACCACCGCGAATCGCGGTGGGCGCGCGCCTCGACCCGGATCTCGTTCGCCTCGCCGTACTTCAGGAAGCGGTCGGCCTCTATCCGGAACTGCGAGTAGCCGTAAGGCCGCTGCCCCGCATAGTCGCCGTTGATATAGACGGCCGCGTCCCTGTACACGCCCTCGAACTCCAGGATGATCCGCTTCCCGCGGTACCCCTCGGGGACGTCGAAGGTCTTCCGGTACTCGAAGACACCGCCTGGGAAGTAGGCGCCGGCCGCCCCCTCCATGGTGACCTCACCCGCAGGGGCTACCCGGTTCTGTTCGATCATCGCGTCATGCGGAAGCGTCACGGACCGGTAGGGGACAACCTGGCCGGACAACTCAGCGAAGGGATTGGCCTTGGGCCGGACCTGCCAGCTGTCGTTGAAGGACGTGCGGATCATGTGATCTCCATGCTCGGTCGGGCTCTGCCAGCACTCGCCTGCGGCACTGTTCGAGCAGCAGCGGCGCTTCGACCCTGAAAATCTATCATCATAAAAATTTAGGCTCCAGAGACGCGGCACGACCCACTTCGCCGCCACGGACAGTCAGGACCAGGACACCAGGGCAGTAGCCCGCACGGCACCCCGAGACCACATTCGACACATCCGACACCCCGCCCGCGACACAACCCCCCGGTCGGCGCCGACCTCGAAGCCACCCGGGGGGGCCTCTCAGGCATCGACCACGCGAAGGTCACGGAAATGTTTCGGCTGTCGAAAATCTATCGGTCCAAAATTTTGCGAGCTAGTGTGCGCGCTGGGAGCAGAGGGCTCCACCCGCACGAAAGGCTGGGGTGCCACATGACACTCGACGTCGAGTCATCACGAGGGGAAGAAAGAGCCGGATCATCCGGTTTTGGTGCACGGTTCGCCCTGATTCTGATCGCGCTGCTGTGGGCTTCCCAGCTGAACGGTCTTGTCGGTCTGATGGGGTCCAACGCTCAGTCCGAGATCGCGATCCACTACCACACCACCCAGATCGCCTGGTTCAGCCAGATCGGCCTACTGGTAGGCGTCTTCTCCACACCGTTCGTGGTGAAGGCCGCCGGCATGTACGGCAAGAAGCGGATCCTGATCGTTATCACCGCACTGGGCCTTCTCGGCGACCTCATCGCGGCACTCTCCACGAACTTCGAGACGCTGCTCATCGGTCGCGCTGTCGCCGGCTTCTACGGCCCGTCGATCGCCCTCGTCTACGCAATGGCCCGTGACGTGTTCCCACGCCATCTGGTCGGTCCTGCCAGTGGTTTCCTCGGCGGTGGCATGGGCGTGCTGGCCCTTGGCGGCCCCTTCCTGTCCGGATGGGTCATCGACAGCTTCGGCTACCAAGGTGTCCTGTGGTTCATGGTGATCGCCACCGGGGTCAGCTTGGTAGCCCTCGTGACCATCGTGCCCGAGAGCCCCGTGCGAGAGGCCCGAACTCCGATGGACTGGGTCGGAGGCATCCTGCTGGGCGGGGGCCTGGCGTCCGTCATCTACGGCGTGGGCCAGGGCGCGGAATGGGGCTGGACCAGCGGGAACACCATCGCCTTCATCGGCTGCGGGCTCGTCGCCGTGGGCGTCTTCGTCCAGGTCGAGCGCAAGGTCGCGCATCCCATGTTCCCGATATCCTTGCTCGGGCGCCGCAGGGTGTGGGCGACCTTCCTGGTCGCGGCCCTCGTCATGGGAGCTGTCTACGCTCAGGGCACCGTGCTGAACCTGCTCATCCTCATGCCCGACATCCCCGGCCTTTCCGACGGTCTCGGGTGGACGGCTACGAAGAATGCCTGGGTCAGCGCGCCCAACAGCCTCCTCCTCATCGTCGTCTCCGTAGTCACCGGTGTCATCGCCCGGCGTATCGACACCCGCCTTCTGTTCGCGATCGGTGGCACATTGGTCGCCGCCAGCATCGCGCTCACCTCACAGTTCCACTACAGCGTCGCGCAGTTCCTGTCGGTCGGTGTGCTCAGCGGGATAGGGATGGGCATCGTCGTAGCTCTCGTTCCCATCATGATCATCGAATCGGTGAAACCGGAGGAACAGGCTCTGGGTAACGGCGCACAGAACATGATGCAAGGCGTCATGCAGGGCATCTTGACCCAGCTCGCCTTCGTGGTCGTCGCGCACAACAGCAACGTGGCGGAAGGCACCGCCTTCTACACGGACAGCAGCTTCACCAACGGGTTCCTCCTGTTCGCCGGGGTGGTGGCCGTCGGCACCGTCCTGGTCGCGCTTATTCCCAAGGCCAAGAACCTGGACCAGGTGGAAGCCGGCCAAGCGGCCTGACCACTGCCCACCGCCGTGGGCGCGGCCGGCCCCGACTCCCCGTCGGAGTCGGCCGCGCCCGCACGTCATACTCTCGCGGGTGCGGCCGAGGGCAACCTCGCATACTTGCCGACTCCCTCCAGGGGAGAGCTATGCCTTACCCGAATCACGCTCTCTGTTCGCCGGGCCCAGAGGATCCGTCGGAGCCCCGCCACGGCCGTCTGAGCTTCGAACGCGAGGGCAATCTGTTCTCCACGGTGCTCGATCTGGTGCGCCGGTCCGGGTACGACGGGTTGACCTTGGATGCGGTCGCTTCCGCAGCGTGCTGCAGCAAAGCCACCTTGTACCGCCGGTACAGCGGCAAGCGAGGACTGGTGGCCGAGGCGCTCCGTCGTCTCGACCCCCTGTGTCCTGACAGCGTCGACACCGGTTCCCTCGCCGGCGACCTGCACGCGCTGGTGGAGGGAAGGGGCGAGGGTCAGCTACGCGACGATGCGTCGCTGCTCCGCGGCCTGCAGCGTGCGCTGTACAACGATCCGGAGCTCGTGACAGCACTCCGCGGATCCGGGCCGTCCCAATTGGACGCCCTGATCGAACGAGCCGTCGTGCGGGGTGAGTTGACGGCAACGGGGTCTGCTTCGCGATACCTTCCCCACCTGTTGCTCGGGGCGGTCCTCGCCTGGCCACTTCTCGATATGGCGCCCGTCGACCGTCCGTCCTTGCACCGGTACATCGACTCGGTAGTTCTGCCCGCTCTCGGCATCGAGCGTCCGAGCGCGGCAACGTAGGCCCGTCCAGCCATTTCTGGCAGCGAGCACGTGCCAGGGACTCTAAGTCTCAGCACCGGTGCCCGCGCGAGGCGCAGCACACAGGAGGCGACGAATCGCTCCTCCGCCTCGGCGGGAACTGACAGACCGTCAAAGGATGGTTTCCCCCGTCGAAGTGCCGCACCCTGACCTGGCGTACCGACGGCGAGGCTACGCGTCATCCCGTCCCGCAACCCGCCTTGGCTCCCGAGAGGAGGCGGGAAGCGGGTCAGCACACCGCCCTGGCAGTCGCCTCCTGGGGCAGCGGAGCTGCGCACGGGTGGGCCGTCACCGTGATGGAGGTCGCCGGCCTTTCGCATGCTCCCGGCTGTACCACTGACACGTGGTCGGCGCGGATCGAGAAGCAGCGAATGGCTCGGGCGAAGTACTACACGGCGATCCGGTGCGACATGGGACTGCCGCCCGGCCACTCGGGCCGATGGCAGCTCCCGCCGCCTCAGCCCTCATGAGTCGAATCCGCGGCGCACGACCCGGACCGGCCTCTGCTCAATCTGCTGCGCCCCGCCGAGTTGGAGCATGTGACTTGGCGCGCGTCACACCGGCGACGAGACGCGGGCGGTGTGCCGTCGGCACACCGCCCGCGCGCATCGAGACAGGACGATCCTTGGCGTGTGTCAGCACACGTCTGGCTTGGCTGTGGCAGAACCCGTCCGGAGAGCCCAGGCAACGGACAGGCGATCGTACGGGCCGCGGTCAGACCGCCGCCCAGGCATCGTCGACCGGCAGGACCACGCCGTTGACGAACGATGCCGCGTCGGACGCCAGATAGAGGATCGCGTCAGCCTGTTCCTCGGCAGAGCCGAGCCGCCCGATGTTCGCATTGATAAGTCCGCCGACGACCGCAGGGCCGTGGGCGTCCGCCGCCGCGTCCGGACGCATAGCGGTGGCCGTGGGGCCCGGGGCAACAGCGTTGGCCCGAATGCCCTGCGCCCGGTACATGACCGCCAGGTTCTTGACCAGGCCCACTATGCCGTGCTTGGAAGCCGTGTAGGCCGCTCCCGCGGCGCTGCCTCGCAGGCCGGCCTCCGAGGCGGTGAACACGATGGAACCGCCTCCTCCGGCGAGCATGTGCGGCAGCACGGCGCGGGTCAGCAGGAACGGCGCCGTCAGATTGATCCGGAGAGTGCGTTCCCACTCCGCGTCCTGCGTCTCACCGAGTGCTGACATGCGGTCCATGATCCCGGCGTTGTTGACCAGGACGTCTATGCGCCCAAAGACTTCGACGGCGTTCGCTACGACTGCGTCCACCATCTGCTGCTCGCTCAGGTCTCCCACAACGGCGTGAGCGGAGCCGCCTTCCGCTGTGATCTGCTTGACGGTGTTCTCGGCGCCGACCTGGTCGAGATCCGCAACCACCACCTTCGCCCCTGCCTGCGCGAACTTGAGGGCCGTAGCCCTGCCGATGCCTGAGGCGGCGCCGGTGACGATGACGCTGCGGCCTTCAAAGCCAACACTGGCCATGATCTTTCCTTCTCTCTGTGAGTCTGCCGACTTTGCACGGGTTCAGCTCGGTACGCCGTGACCGGCCTTGGGCGGGATGCGCGTACGGTGCCCGCTCGACCGGCTCCCTCTCCGTCCAGGTGGAGAGACTTACGCCGGCGTCCATCAGCTCGTCGCCAGCAGTGATCCTCACAGTCATGGAGCGTGTCGCGAACGGAACTCGTCGGCACGGCGACGTTGCCACGTCCGGGAGCCCCCCGTAGGCCGCCGATTCCGGCTGCGGTGACAGCGCCTCGACAACCGTCTTCGGGAGGGCGGTCGGAACGCCTGCCGGCTTCAGAGGGTCGGTCCACGTGGGCTCCATCGGGCATCGGACGGACAGTGATGCACCCAAAGGCCTCGTACGACAGATCGCAAAACCTTTCGTACTGAAAATCTATCACGCAATAAAATTGACACGAGGAGCGGTCCTGCACCCCCCTCCGGAGTGACGATCACACAGGTCAACAGCGCCGCGGCGAGGCGCCAGGCCGGCGGACGGGATGGTCGCCCCAAGGGGCGGAAACCTCTTCGCCGTCACCGAGGACAAGACCGGTTTCCGGCCGGACAGCGACGGCCTGTAACAACAAGTGCGCCTCAGCCCTCTTGCAGATGGCCGCCCATGCGGCGGTCGCCCGTCTTCGCCGCCCTTCCCCCGCCGCAATGCGGCAGGGGGCACCCCGGCCGAAGAAGGACGACCGCCGAGCCGGCCGCGCCGACGACGGGCGCATCCCGGGCGGAGTTACCGGGGGCGCGTTCCTCCCGGCAACAGGGGCACGTGCCCCTATCCGGGAGGGGAACGTCGTTTGCTCATGTGACGGGCACCACCATTGAATCCCTGAATTAATTCATATTTAATGGCTGCGCTTGCCGCTTCCGGCTAGTCCCCGGCCTGCCCCTGGCCTCAGGAAGGAACCTCGATGAGCACAGCCCCCGGCGCGCCGACGGTGCCGCGCAGCGCGCTGCCCTGGATGGAGCGCATAGGCATCCCCCGCCCTCTGATGTGGGGATACGTCGCGGTTCTGATCTTCATGATCGGTGACGGCGTGGAGTCCAACTACCTGGAGCCGTACCTCCGCGACAGTGGTTTCACCTCCTCCGGCGCAGGTCTCGTCATCAGCGTCTACGGCGCCTTCGTCGCCCTCGGCTCCTGGCTCTCCGGCGCCCTGTCGAACGTGTGGGGGCCACGCCGAGTGATGCGGATCGGCGCGGTGCTCTGGATCGTCTTCGAGGTCCTCTTCCTCACGGTGGCTCTCCCCAGCGAGAACCAGTCCCTCGTCTACGTCTTCTACGGCCTGCGCGGCATCGCCTATCCGCTGTTCGCCTACGCGTTCCTCCTGTGGATTCAGCTCACCGCCCGCAAGGAGCAGCGCGGTTCCGCCGCGGGCTGGTTCTGGTTCGCCTACAGCGCCGGGCTGCCGACCATCGGCTCCGCCGTCGCCGCCGTGAGCATCCCGTTGGTCGGTGCCTATTCCACGTTCTGGCTCTCCCTGGGGCTGGTCGCGGTGGGCGCGGCGATCGGTTCCTTCGCCGTCAAGGAGGCCCGCGGCACCCGGCCGATGGTCGACACCACGGCCCCGGACTTCTCCTTCCGGTCGGAACTGCTGCGCGGTGTCAGTGTGCTCAAGCGCCATCCGCGCATCGGGATCGCCGCGGTGGTCCGGATGATCAACACGACGCCGTACTTCGGGTTCTTCGTTTTCCTGCCGTCGTTCTTCACCGACGAGATCGGCATCAGCGAGTCCAAGTACCTCGCGCTGGTCACCTTCATGGGCGTCATCGGCATCCTCGCCGATCCGTTCTTCGGCCGAATGAGCGACCGGCTGGGCTGGCGCTCCACCATCGCCTGGGCCGGCGGTGTCGGCTGCGCACTCGGCGTGGCACTCATCTACTGGGTGCCCCAGCTCGCGCCCGGCAACTATGCCGTCGCCCTGCTGGCCACGGTCGTCTACGGCATCATGCTCGCCGGGTACATCCCGCTGTCCGCACTCCTGCCGTCCCTGGTCCCTGAGGAGGACAAGGGCAACGCCATGGGTATCTACAGCCTCGCCGCCGGACTCTCCACCTTCGTCGGGCCGCTGACGTACTCCGTCGTCGACCCCCTCGTGGGCCACACCGGCGTCGTCATCGTCTACATCTGCATGTATCTGGCGGGCGCACTCCTCACCTGGCGCTATCTGGACGTGCCCGAGGATCCCGGGTCGCGCCGCGCCGACGGTGTCCTCACCGCTGCCTCCCCCGCGTCCAAGGACCTTCAGTCCTCCTGAGTGCGCCTCCCCTCCCCCACCTCCTGTACCCGAAGCAATGAGGAACGACATGAGCACGGACACCAACACCACCACGATGACCGGCGCATTCCTGCCCGGTGACGGCACGGTCGACCTGCGCGAGACGTCCCGACCCCGGGCCGGCCACGGCCAGGTCGTCCTGCGCACGCGCGCCTCGGGGATCTGCGGCAGCGACATCCACTACATCTACAACGGCCACATCGGTGAGGGAGGCGCCCGCTACGACGACGTCGTGGCCGGACACGAGCCGGCCGGCGAGGTCGTCGAGGTGGGCCCCGGGTGCAAGCGCCTCAAGCCCGGCGACCGTGTCGCGGTCTACCACATCTCCGGCTGCGGCCAGTGCGACGAGTGCGCGCGCGGATACTTCATCGGCTGCACCTCCGAGTCCCGTGCCGCATACGGTTGGCAACGCGACGGTGGCCACGCCCCGTACCTCCTGGCCGAGGAGAACACCTGCGTCCCGCTGCCCGAACCGCTCACCTTCGTCGACGGCGCGTTCATCGCCTGCGGCATCGGCACGGTATACGAGGCGCTCTCCCGGATCGCGCTGAGCGGCGCGGACCGGCTGCTGATCACCGGGCTCGGCCCGGTCGGCGCCGCGGCGGCCATGGTTGCCCGCGCCCTCGGCGTACGCACCGTGTACGGCGCCGAAGTCGTCCCGGAGCGCATGGAGTGGGCCCGTTCGCTCGGCCTGTTCGACGAGGTGCTCGACTCCTCCGGCGAGCCGCTGGGCCGCGTGCTGGAGCTGACCGGTGGTACCGGTGTCGAGGCGGCCGTGGACTGCTCCGGCCACCCCGCGGCACGCTCCCTCGCCCTCAAGGCGTTGCGCGTGCGCGGCCGGCTCGCGCTCGTCGGTGAGGGCGGGCAGATGACACTGGACGTCTCCGACGACGTCCTGCACAAGCAGGTGGTGATCTCGGGCTCCTGGGTCACCTCGGTGCAGGGCATGACCCGGCTGGCCGAGCTGCTCGCCCGGCAGGAACTGCACCCTGAGCGGCTGGTCAGCGACCGTTTCCCGCTCACCGACGCGCAGTACGCCTACGAGGCTGCGGCGGGCCGGGCCGCCGGCAAGGTCTGTCTCGTCTTCGAGGACACCGAGGACTGACCGGGGCACCGCGAGGTCACCTTTCCGCGCGGCCCGGAGAGCGAGTCCCCCGGCGCCGCCCGGACCCCTTCCTGCGAGGAGCACGTTCGTGAGCAGTACACCCGCACACCGCACCGGCGAGGGCCGGGTCAGCGCCGTCCGCCGGGCGCGGTCCGGACACGAGGTCGTGGAGGTGGACAACGGCCTGATCCGACTGGTGATCGCCCCCGCACTGGGCGGCCGCGTCCTGTCGGCGGTCCGGGACGGCCGGGAGTTCCTCCACCGGAACCCTGACCTCTTGGACGAAGCCTTCGGCGCCCGGGAGCCGCGAACCGTCGGACCGCACGACGGCCCGATGTCCGCCTGGCACAACTGGGGCGGCGACAAGACCTGGCCGGCCCCGCAGGGCTGGTCGGGACCCGAGGAGTGGGCGGGCCCTCCGGATCCGGTCCTGGACTCGGGGGCGTACGCCTGCGAGGTGGCGGTTGCGGCCGACGGCTCGTGCGCCGACATCGCCCTGACCAGCGACGATGACCCTCGCACCGGGCTCCGTCTGAGCCGCAGGATCAGTCTGGCGGCCGGCCGGAGCGACTTCGCCCTGAAGCTGTCCGCACGGAACGTTTCGACACGGGCCGTCCGCTGGGCACTGTGGAACGTCACACAGTTGCCGGGGCACCCCGCCGAGCGACCGGGCGACGGCGTATGGCTGGGCACGGCAGGTTCGGGCGCGCCGGGCACCGTGGACCTGGTCGCGGGCACCGGACGGCCGCGCGTCGAGCGCCACGGCGACGTGCTGCACGTCCCGGCACAGGACGTCGTCGGCAAGGTCGGTTTCCCCGACGCGGCCGGGTGGATCTCCCACGTCGGCCAGGCCGGCACCTGGACGTACCGCTTCCCGGTCGATCCCGACGCGCCCTACACGGACGGCGGTTCGCGGGCCGAGGTCTGGATGGAGCACCCGCTGGACGCACCACTGGAACACCTCGGGGGCCTGCGTCCGCGCCACCGGGTCGTGGAGTGCGAGGCGCTCGGCCCGTACCGGGAACTGGCGCCCGGCGACACCACCACGCTGGACTGCACGGTGTCCCTCGGCCCGCGGCTCGGCCCGGTGACCGCGGTGGGCCCGCACGCCTGGTGGGGGGAACCGCTCACCTACGTCGGGGGGAAGGTGACCGGCGTATGCGTGCCGTCGGGCGGCGGCTCCGCGGAACTACTGTTGCGGGACGTGGCCGGGCACCTGGTCCAGCGACACCTGCTCGGCACCTGTGAAGCGGGCGCACCCCTGGTCCTGGATGCCCAGGTGCCGACCGACCCGGGCACGGCGCGCCTGGAGGTGTGCTGTGGGGAAGACGTCCTCGGCTCGCTGGAGCTGACCGGCTGACCCGGTCGGCCGCGACGAGGAGCTACGACGGGTGGCAGTGCTCAGCCCCTTGCCCGAGCAACGCCTGGATGTAGGCGCTCAGCGCCGGTGTGGTGGAGGACTGCTCCCGGGTCACGACGTACAGACGCCGGCTCAGGCCGGTCTCAGCGATGTCACGGATGGCCAGGAGCCGATCCCCCGTGGGCAGGGTGAGGTCCGGCAGCAGGGTCACGGCGCCGGCGGTGCGCACGAGTTCGAGCTGTACGTCGGCGTCGTCGGACTGATGCCGCAGGTCGGGGTCGAATCCGCCGTGGGCGCGGCAGGTTCCCACGACCATGGCGTGGTGCCCCGTGCCGGCACTGGAGGATGCCCACACTGCGTCACGCAGCGCCGAGAGGGAGACCGGGCCAGGTCCGGCCGCTAGTGGGTGCTGCGCCGGAAGGACGAGACGTGTTCCTTCGCGAAGCAGCAGCTGATGGTGCAGCCCGTCCGGGCGGGGGCGCGGGTAACCGTCGTACTCGTCGCTGATGAGCAGGTCGACGGTGCCCAGTCGCAGTTCTGGAAGGGCGAGTTCCAGTTCGAGCTCGGTGATCTCGACCTCGACGAGTGGTCGCGCGCTGGCCAGCTCCACCAGCGCGGGGATGAGCAGTCGTCGAGCTGCCGACTGTAGGCCCACCGCGCGGATCCTGCCCCGTACTTCCCCGGAGAGCCCCGCCAGTTCGGCTTCGGCGGCCGCGGCGGCGTCAAGCAGCACGCCGGCGTGGCGCGCCAGCACCATGCCTGCCTCGGTGAGACGCACGCCCCGGCCGGCCGGCTCGATGAGGCGGCTGCCGGCCTCTCGCTCCAGCACCGTCAACTGCTGCGAGACCGCTGAAGGGCTGTAGTCGGTCGCCGCCGCCACCGCGGCGAGGGTCCCCCGCTCGGCGAGTTCGCGCAGCAGA
Source organism: Streptomyces sp. QL37 (assembly GCF_002941025.1). Lineage (NCBI taxonomy): Bacteria > Bacillati > Actinomycetota > Actinomycetes > Kitasatosporales > Streptomycetaceae > Streptomyces > Streptomyces sp. QL37. The sequence continues at coordinate 1,568,598 of NZ_PTJS01000001.1, forward strand.
CGCAGGCGGCGGAGGTCAGTCAAGGTCATGCACATATTCTAATGAATCAACTCCAATAATCATCGCTGGATCTTACCGATCCCGTCGTGGAGGCTTGCTGGGGGCCCGCTGCGGCGGACCTGTTCCTCTGCCTCGTCACCCTCCCGAAAGGTCCTGTTCAGCAGTGAAGACGCGCAACGCCGTCGCCGGACGATCCGGCGTCCTGTCCTCGGTCGGGGCATCAGCCATATTCGGGGTGATCTTCGTTCTGCCCCCGCACCTGGCGCCTCTCGAGCCGGAGCAGATCCTGGCCTACCGCATCGTCCTGATGGTCGTCTTCCTGGCTGCCTTGTTCTGTGTGGCACGCATGTGGGACGGGGTCGTCGCTCTTGTCGGCCGTATCCGGTCCGCCCCGCACCTGATCGGAATCCTGGTCATGGACGCCGCACTTCTCGGGCTCCAGCTGTGGCTGTTCGGCTGGGCGCCGCAGACCGGGCACGGCCTGGACCTCTCGCTGGGGTATCTCATTCTGCCCCTGGTCATGGTGCTGGTCAGCGTGACGGTCCACGGCGAGAGACTGTCGAGGCTGCGGATCGCCGCAGTGGCGTGTGCCGCCGTGGGGGTGGCGGTGGCCGTGGGGGGCGCCGGCGGGTTGCGCTGGCCGACCTTGCTGGTGGCTCTCGGCTTTCCGCTGTACTTCATCTGCCGACGCGCGTCCGGCCTGGACTCCGCGGGCGCTCAGCTGCTGGAACTCACCGCGATGCTGCCCTTCGCGGCGTACGCCTTCGCCGCACGGCCCTCTTTCCATGTCGTCGCCGACCATCCGCGTCTCCTCTTCGGGCTCCTGCTGCTGGGACTGCTCAGTGCTGCCGGGTTCGCGCTGTACCTGACAGCAAGCCGAGTACTGCCCTTCTCACTGTTCGGTGTGCTGAGCTACGTCGAACCCGTGCTGCTGGTGATGGTGTCCCTGACGTTCCTCCGCGAGACGTGGGAGCCGAAGGACGCGCTCACCTACGTCCCCATCTGTACCGGCCTCGCTCTTCTCGCGTTCGAGGCGGTGAGCAAGAAGAGCCCCGCCGCGCCCGCTTCTCGCCTCGACGGCGATCAGCCCGCCGCGCGGCGATAGGCGGCCGTCGGTAGGCCGGGGACGCGGACCCGGGCGCTGAACACGGCCCCGTCCAGCGGGCTGGGCGCCGCCAGACCCAACCGTGCCGTCGTGACGTACAGGGTGCGTCCGTCGCCGCCGCCGAGGCAGACGCCCGCGGGCTGGGAGACCGGCAGGTGCAGTACGGTCCCCAGGGTGCCGTCGGGCAGGTAGCGGCGGACCTCGCCCGCTCCCCAGACCGCCGTCCACAGGGCACCTTCGGTGTCCACCGTCATGCCGTCGGGGCTGCCGTCGGTGACCTCGATGAACGCCTCACCCTCGCCCAGGCTCCCGTCGCGCGGGGCGACGGGGTAACGGCGTACGACACCGCGCGCGCTGTCCGCGAGGTACATGGTCGTGCCGTCCCGGTCGAAGGCGGGACCGTTGGGGATGGTGATGCCGGCGAGTATGCGCGTGACCGACCCGCCGGAATCCGTCCGGTACAGGGCACCGGCGTCCGGTGTCCCGTCGTAGGCCATGCTGCCGGCCCAGAAGCGGCCGTGCGGGTCGACGCACCCGTCGTTCATCCGCATCGCGGTCGGCGCGTCCCGTTCGGGTTCGGCCAGCCACACGGGGTCCTCGCCCGGGGTGAGCAGGCAGACGCCTGTGCCCGCCGCCGCGACCCAGGTGCCGGGCCGGCCGGCGACCGGGGCGACCGCGCCGAGCGGCCCGTCCAGGCGGGTGACGGTCCGCAGCGGGGCGGTGCCGTCGCCTTCCGGAGTCAGCAGACGACCGGTGAGGATGTCGACGCAGACGAGCCTGCCGTCGGCCCAGCGAATCCCCTCGCCGAGGTCCAGGCGATCCGGTACGCCCAGGGGCATCAGATCGGTCATCGTGCGGCACCCCAATGGTCGACGGTCAGCGGATCGTGGTTCCCGGAGCGGAGGCGAGTAGGCCCAGTTCGTCGCGGCGGGGCAGGCCCTCCCAGTCGCCGTCCGAGGCGACGGCGAAGGCTCCGAGGGTGTTGGCGCGTGCGAGGCGTTCGGCCGGCGGCAGGTCGTCGAGCAACCCGGAGAGATAGCCGGCGCAGAAGGCGTCGCCCGCCCCGACCGTGTCCCGTACGGGCACCCGCAGGGCCGGCACCGTGTGCCGGGAGCCGTCGCGGTCGTGGACGGCGGCCCCCTGCCCGCCGCGTTTGACCACCACTTCCCGAACCCCGGCCGCGAGCAACGCGCCGACGGCGGACTCCTCCCCGCACGGCCGCTCGGCAAAGGCGCCGGTGACGACGGGGAGTTCGTCGTCGGAGGCGATCAGGACGGTGATGTGCTCCAGCAGCGGCAGCAGGGCCTTCCCCGCGTCCTCGGCCGTCCACAGCCGCTGCCGGTGGTTGACGTCCAGGGTGACGGTCCATCCCTGGGCGTGGGCGTGGGCGGCGGCATTGCGTACCGCCCGGAGCGGCCCGGGGCCGAGGGCGCAGGTGATGCCGGTCAGGTGCAGGAAGCGAGCGCCAGGGCGCAGGGCGGGCGCGAGGTCGTCGGGGGTGAGCAGGGAGGCGGCGGAGTGGCGGCGCCAGTAGTGGACTCGGCTCAGGTCGGCGACGCGGCGTTCGCGGAGCATGCCGCCGGTGGGCGCCTCCGGGCGGACGCCGGCGTACGCGGTGTCGACACCCTCGGCGCGCAGGGTGCGCAGGATCAGGCGGCCGGGTTCGTCATCGCCGACCAGACCTGCCCAGGCGGCCCGGTGACCGAGCCGGGCCAGGCCGATGGCGACGTTGGACTCGGCACCGGCGATCGTGGTTCGGGCTTCGGCGTTCACCGTGAGCGGTCCGGGAAGCTGTGCGGCGAGCATGGTCTCGCCGAACGTCAGGACATCGGTGGTCACCCGTCCGGCGTCTGGTCCCGTGCTCATGCCTGCTCCTGTCGCGGGGCGCCGGCGCAGAGCGCGACGAAGCGGCGGGCGCGGGCGCGCAGGGCGTCCAGATCGCCGCCGCTCACGGCGTCGCCGACCAGCGGCGATCCGACGCCGACCGCGACTGCGCCGTGCGCGAGGTATTGCTCGGCACCGGTCAGGTCCACCCCGCCGACCGGTACGAAGGGCAGGTCGGGGAAGGGGTCGCGGAGAGCCTTGAGGTAGCCGGGGCCGCCGATCGAGGCGGGGAACAGCTTGACGGCGTCGGCGCCTGCCCGCCGGGCGGCGACAGCCTCGGTCGGGGTGAGGGCACCGGCCAGGACGGGCATACCGGCGCGGACCGAGGCGGCCAGGGATTCGGTGAGCGCGGGAGTCACGATCCAGCTCGCGCCGGCCTCCCGGGCGCGGGCGACGTCGTCCTCGGTCAGCACGGTGCCCGCGCCGATGAAGGCCTCGGGGCGGGCTTCGGCGACGGCCCGGCGAATGACCCCGAGGGCGTCGGCGGTGTTGAGGGAGACCTCGACGAGGGACACGCCCTCGTCCAGCAGGGCCAGGACGGTGCGCAGCGCGGCGTCGGCGTCCGGGCCCCGCACGATGGCGGCCAGCCGGGTGCGCCGCAGTACGGCGGAGAAGGTGTCGGTGGCGCGGGTCTGCGGAGCGTTCATGGGCACGTCCAGGGAGGTTTCGGGGTTGGCGAGGGTCAGGTCCGCGAAGGGTCCGGGGTGGACAGGGAGGACATGTGGGGGCGTCACCATTCGGCGAAAGCACCGTCGGTGTGCCGCCACTGCGGGTTGTGCCAGTCCGGGGCGGTGCCGTCGGCGGCGCGGACCGCCTTCTCGTCCACCTCGATCCCGAGGCCGGGGGCGGCGGTGCGCACCAGGTGCCCCTCCTGGAAGCGCAGTGGCTCCGGGTCGACGAGGTAGTCCAGTGGACCGGCGCCGACGTTGTAGTGCATGCCCAAGCTCTGCTCCTGGATGAGGAAGTTCGGGGTGCAGAAGGCGACCTGGAGGCTGGCGGCGAGGGAGACGGGGCCCAGCGGACAGTGCGGCGCGAGGAGCACGTCGAAGGTCTCGGCGAGCGCGGCGATCCGCCGGACCTCGGAGATGCCGCCGGCGTGGGAGAGGTCGGGCTGAAGGACCGCGACCCCTGCGGTGAGGGCTGGGAGCACGTCGGTGCGTGAGTAGAGGCGTTCCCCGAGGGCCAGCGGCACGGGGGACGACGCGGTCAGGTCGCGCAGTCGGTGGGTGTACTCGGGGAGGACCGGCTCCTCGACGAACAGTGGGTTGTACGGGGCGAGGTGCGGGATGACCTTGGCGGCGTTGGCGACGGTGAACCGGCCGTGGAAGTCCACAGCGAAGTCCCTGTCGTCGCCCAGGGCTTCGCGGGCGGCGGCGGCACGGGAGACGACCTCGTCGATGTCACGGACGGTCGCCAACCGGTTCATCCGACCGCTCGCGTTCATCTTCACCGCGGTGAAACCGGCCTCCACCTGTTCCTGGACCGCCTCGGCGATCTGGGCGGGCTCGTCGCCGCCGACCCAGCTGTAGGCCCGTACCCGGTCCCGCACGGGGCCGCCGAGCAACTGGTACACGGGGGCGCCGTACACCTTGCCGGCGATGTCCCACAGGGCCTGGTCGAGTCCGGCGACCGCGCTGGAGAGGACCGGGCCGCCGCGGTAGAACGACCCCTTGGACATGGTCTGCCAGTGATCCTCGATGCGCAGCGGGTCCTGCCCGACGAGGAGCTCGGCCAGCTCGTGCACGGCTGTGCGGACCGTGGCGGCGCGGCCCTCGACCATCGGCTCGCCCCAGCCGACGACGCCGTCGTCCGTCTCGACCCGGCACAGCAGCCAGCGCGGCGGCACGGCGAAGGTCTCGACGCGGGTGATTTTCATACTTCTCCTTGGAACGGCCGGACACGGCCGGGCACGGGCCGCGGCCGGACGCCGGATGGTCAGGACGAGGTCTTGTACGCGCTCCAGCCGCCGTCCACGACCAGCGAGGCACCGGTGACGAAGGAGGCGTCGTCGCTCAGCAGGAAAGCGGTGCCCGCGGCGATCTCCTCGGGGCGGCCGAGCCGTCCGGCCACGGTCTGCTCCGCGCTGGCCCGTCGGTCCTCCTCCCCGACCCCGTCCCACGCGCGGGTGAGTACCGGCCCGGGGAGCAGCGAGTTGACCCGCACCTCGGGCCCGTACTCGACGGCCAGCTGGCGGGCGAGCCCAGTGAGCCCGGCTTTCGCGGAGGCGTAGGCGGGACGGCCCGGGAGGCCGACAAGGGCGTGCACGGAGGAGATCAGCACGGCACTGCCCCGGGTGGCGCGCAGGTCGTCCAAGCAGGCCTTGAAGCCGAGGAAGGCGCCGGTGAGGGTGACGCCGAGCTGCTGGTCCACTGGTCGAGCGTCGTGTCGTGGGCGGGCGTGACGCGTACGGCGTAGGCGTTGGAGACGAGGGCAGACACCGGGCCGTACACATCGCGCACGGTCTCCAGTGCCGACGCCCATGACTCCTCGTCACTCACGTCGGTCCGGTGGAAGTACGCCTCGCCGCCGCCGTCCCGCAGGGCTCGGGCCGTGCGCTCGCCCTCCACGGTGTCGATGTCGGCGACGAGGACGCGGGCCCCCTCGTCGGCGAGCCGCCGGGCGATCGCGGCTCCGATGCCGCCGGCCGCTCCCGTCACCACTGCGACACGTCCGTCGAAGCGGGAGGCCGCCCAGGCGGGCTGCGGGTACGAGGACGACATGGGGCGGCTCCGGAGGCTGCGGTGCGGACGGGTGGGCAGGTCACTCCGATGGGACGCGATCCGCCGACTGGAGATTATTAAATATGAATTATTGAGCGAGGCCAAGGTGCCTCGCTTGAGGCACGGATCACAGCATGCGTGAGCAGCGCCCGCCGGTTCAGCGCACTCCGCCGGACGACCGGGAGGCAGCCGGGTCACCGGTGAGCCGCCCCAGGTCCTCGACGGCCTTCGCCAACAGGTCGAGCATGGCGAGTTCGGCCCGGACGGGATCGCCGTCGCGCACGGCGTCGAGGACCGCCCGGTGGCTGGGTACAGGGTCACCGACGGCGGAGTGGGCGTGGACGAGACGGTCACGCTCACGCAGACCCGGTTCGAGGAGCAGGTCCATGCGGGCGAGCATCTCGTTGCCGGTTGCCGCCAGGAGGGCGCGATGGAAGGCGGCGTCGGCCTCGGCGGCGTCGGCGGAGTCCATCTGGGCCCGCCCCATGGATCCGAGGGCGGCTTCCAACGCCTCCAGGTCGGCGTCCGTGTGATGCAGGGCGGCCCGGCGCGCAGCGGCCGGCTCGATGATGGAGCGGACGTCGGCGAGGTCCCGCATCAGCTCCTCACCGGCACCACCTTCCACCCTCCAGCGGATGACGTCGGCGTCGAGGAGGTTCCAGTGCTCACGCTCACGGACGAACGTGCCCCGCTTCTGCCGCGCGTCGATGAGCCCCTTACCGGCCAGGACCTTCAGCGACTCACGCATCACGGTCAGACTCACATCGAGTTCCTCACCCAGTGCCCGCACGTCCAGGGTCGCTCCCTCGGCCACGGCGCCGCCCACGATGCGCGCCCCGAGCGACTGCACCACCTGACCGTGCACGCCACGGGCGCTGTAGGCCGCCATGCCGTCATCTCCTTGACATCGGGCACGCTCGGCGCGCGCGGGGGTGAGGTGCCTTGGGTGCGTGAACGCAGGCCCATGATACGGGCAGGCATTAATTATTAATACATCTTGACGGCCCCGTGACCGGCGGTGACGGTGAACCCCACCTCAGCGAGTCGCGTTTGAGCGAGTCACTTCGGCGAGACACCTCGGCAAGCCACTGACAGGGGAGCCGCCCGTCGTGCTTCTGATGGGCGACCTCGCATGGAACGGCCTCGGCTACAACCCGTGGATGCCGCTTTTCCGCCACCACCCACGGCCCGGCCTTCCACTCGCTGAGCCAGTGGCAGCTCGACGCCCGGACCGGGCGGTGGCGGGTGGGAGCGGACAACGACTAATCGGCGTCCTCCCACAGGTAGCGGCGGGTGCCGAAGTGCGCTTCTGCCGGCGCACCGGTTCCGAGGGTCCGCGGTCGGCGCCGGAGCGCGTACAGCCGCGCGATCGCGTCAGTCCTCAGGAGTGACCGGAGCCCGCCAGAGGGCGACGATGACGTCGATCAGCCCGTTCGCAGTGTCGTGCCAGCTGCCTCGGAACGTGGGCGCGCTGTTCGCAAGGGCACGCTCCCGTTCAGCCGTCATCTGCGTGATGAGGTGACGGGTCATGGCCTCCCGCTCCGCGTGTACCTCCGCGGGGAGATGGGGAAGGCAACGGTTCAAGCCGTTCTGCAGTGCGCCCATCGAGGGCGACGCGCGCGCGAACTCCTCCGCGGCGACCGCGTGCAACCCAGGGTCTGCGGTGACCTGGGCGATGAACCGGGCGTACCAACTGGGGACGCCCAGAGCCTCGACGTGGCCCGTCACGGGACGAACCGCGCACGCGACCCAGTCCCGCAGGTCCGTTGAGTCACCCGTGTAGCTCATCATGAGCTCGCGCCTAGTCTCGATCCGCTCCGCATGCGTCCGGAGAATGGCCCGGACCAGGTCGATCTTGGTACCGAAGTGATAGTTGACCGCTGCGGTGTTGCCCTGCCGGGCTGCCGCGCTGATCTCGCGGTTGGTGACCGCGTGCACGCCACGCTCGGCGAACAGCATCTCCGCCGCTTCCAGAAGCGCTTCCCGGGTCGCGCTCACCTGTTCGACGCGCTTCGTTCTCTCCGCCATCACCACCACCGTTTCGGGACGTCAGGGCATTACGTAGGCCCGTATCCCGGCCCCCGCCACCCGCCTGCCGAACCGACGAGTGCGCACGGACGAAAGGGTACGCACATTCTCGCGACTCTGATCCGCGCGTCTGCCTGGGCCGCGGGACGGCCCCCGCCATGTATCCATACCAGCCCCGGCAGTCCCTCCCCCCGGGGTGGCCTGCGTGCAGACGTTCAGCTCAGAAAGCACATACGACAGCCCACTCCGAGCTCCCACCGTACGAGGCCTCGCCCCATCGCCACCACGGGGTGCGCCGCACTCATCGGGCTGCGCCCTCGTTCGTCGGTCATCGGACTGTCGCGAGCACGGAAAGGCACCACCTGACGCTAAATTCTATCGACCATCAACTTTAGGGTCTAGGGTGGACATCCCCACTCCCCAATACCTGAGGCCCTCCTGCCTCTGACCACACCCGTACTCCTAGGGACACGCATGAGCGCCCGCAACGCCCTCCCGGTCATTCCGGGCTTCTACCCTGATCCGTCCGTCTGTCGTGTCGGCGACGACTACTACCTGGTGACCTCCAGCTTCGAGTACTTCCCCGGCGTCCCCATCTTCCACAGCCGCAATCTGGTCGACTGGAAGCAGATCGGCAACGTCCTGGACCGGCCCGGCCAGCTCGTTGTGCGGCCTGGCAGGGAAGGCGCGAGTGCGGGCATCTACGCGCCCACGATCCGGCACCACGACGGCCGGTTCTGGGTGACGACGACCAACCGCGAAACGGTCATGGACGGGCACCTCATCGTCCACACCGACGATCCCGCGGGCGACTGGAGCGACCCGGTCCACACAACCGGCGCTCTCGGGATCGACCCGGACCTGGCATGGGACACGGACGGCACCTGTTACCTGACCTACTCCTCCCCCGGCGGCATCTGGCAGACCACGGTCGAGCCGACGACCGGCAAGGTCCTGTCCACGCCCCAGGTCATCTGGACCGGGACCGGTCTGGCCCACCCCGAAGGGCCGCATTTGATCCGGCGCGGCGCCTACTGGTACCTGTTGATCGCCGAGGGGGGAACCGGCCCCGGCCATGGGATCTGCCTCGCACGGTCAGAATCGCCCTCCGGCCCCTGGGAATCGCACCCGAACAACCCTGTGCTGAGCCACCGGAGCACGGAACACCCGGTGCAGAACACCGGCCATGGCGACCTGGTCGAGCTGCCCGACGGCTCCTGGGCCATGGTGCATCTGGGTGTACGACCCCGTGGCTCATTTCCCGAGACGCACGTCAACGGCCGCGAGACCTTCCTCACCGGAATCGACTGGGTGGACGACTGGCCGGTGGTTGTCGAGGACCGCTTCACCGTCCCGGAGCAACCGACCGCGTTCACCGAGGAGTTCGCCGGCCAAGGGCTGGACCCGCGCTTCGTCGCCCCAGGGGTTGACCCGCGTTCGTTCACCGAGATCACGCCAGGCGGGGGCGTGCGCCTGGCGGCCGGGCGGGCCCCTGAGGCACGGGAGGCCGAGAGGCTACTCGCCTTCCGCGCCCGCGACACTGCGTGGACGGCCACCGCGACCGTTCCGGAAGGCGACGTCGCCTTCGTCGTGCGCATCGACGACGCCCACTGGGCCGGGCTGGAGCGCCGGGGCCGGACACTCTCTGCACGGGTCGTCATCGGCCCACTGGACCAGGTCCTGGCCTCCGTCGAGGATGCCGCCCCGGATCGGCCCCTCGTCCTGCGCACGACCTCCAACACCGAACAGTTCAGTTTCGCCAAAGGCCCTGACGACCTGCACCTCGGCTATCTGGGCGAGGAAGGGTTCCAACCTCTGATCACCATCGACGGCCGCTACCTCTCCACCGAGGTCGCAGGCGGCTTCACCGGTCGCGTCATCGGTCTCGAAGCCCTGAGCTCCGGCACCCTGGTGACCAGGCTGACCTACACGCCCGACCCGGTTCTTGAGCCGGCCCCATCTCACCAGCCTGCCGTGGAGGCCTGATTCCTCCCGCCTTCGACTCCGCTGCCCGGCATGCGCAGGTCGAATGCCGGGCAGCGGACGTACGCACCAACCACTTGACCCGGCCCGTCAGTCTGCGCTGCCCGACACGCCGCGGCTACGCGCGACGTTCCCGAGCCAGGCCACACTCGGCTTCGGCGTGCGGACGATGGTCCGACGGTCGACGGCGATGAGTTCGAACGTCGGCGCCCAACGGCCCTGTTCGAAGTTGTCCGGCGCGACCGTTGCAGACCCGCGTACGTCGACACCTTCGGCGACCACCGCGTAAAGGTGCTCGAGGGCCCGGCTGGTGCAGGCGATGGGACGCGAGTCGTCGTCGGTGGCAATGCCGTTCTCCGTGACGAGCAGCAGCAAGCTGCCGTCGGTGTCCTCCCACGCCTGGCGCGGAGCGGCGCCCAGCCAGTCATCACCGTGGGGACCCGAGTGATAGAGGCCCTCCCATTCCCTCCGCGGTCGAGCGTGTAGCCGCTCGCTCCGGGTGAAGGGACGAGTGCCTGCTGCGCCACGGTCCATCCGACCTTCGCGCTGGTGTGCTCGCGGACGACGGCGACGGCTGCGCGATGTGTGCTCCCGCCTCCGCCAACAAGCGCATCTCCTGGGGGTAGCGGTTGCATCTGCCACAAGCGTCGCCGCTGAGTTCCAGGTGGCCGCGGCTCTGGTGTTCCATGCGCCACCAGTCGCTGTGGCGGCTGTTGCCCTCGGTCTGGTGCGGCAAGGTGGAAGCGCCCCACAAGATGCCGGGACGGAGGCCGGGGACACAAGTCATCGCATGGCCTCCAGGATTCGATTCAAGTCGTCGGCGGACACCGGGACTCCGGGGAAGTGCGGGTACTGGCCGGCCGGAATGGAGGCGACCACGTCCGTGAGATCGCTGCCGGCTTCGGCCCGTCGGCGTTGTTCCTCGGTCATCCCGGCCAGGAGTACGTCCTGAAGCAGCGGTCCGGCGACCGGATGGGAGAACCAGTCGCCGATCGCGGAGTCCAGGGTGAGCGCACCGTTCGCAGCGTCGCCGACTACGGCGAGTGACCTCTCAGCAACACCTCTCACGTCGACCTGGCCGACTGGGCGCGCTCCATCCTCTTCCGGTTGCCGAGCAGACGAGAAATCGCCGCTCGGGTGCAGCAAGGCCTTCTCTTCCCGGGAGGGCGCTACGGGTTCGGACTGCGGCATGAACGAACGTCCCTTCTCGTCGCGCGACCACATGGCCGCCGGATCGGGGACGACGTGCCGACGGGCTCCGCCCGCCCGGAGGTCGCAGGGAATACCTCCTCTAAAATCTACCATTTAAAAAATTTAGCCCCGGCCTGTAACTCAGGAAGGGGGCGACATCACATCGTGGGTGTGCTCGGCCGTTCCGACGTGTCGGACCTCAGCAGCCCCGCACCCCGTGCTCCCCCGGCAACAAGTCTGCCTGCCCGGCTCGACGCGCTGCGCATCGGCGACGGTGGACGCGTCGTCGCCGACGGCACGGGCAGGTGGCCGAGAGGTCAGCCCGTGGGCGGCTCCGCTCGCGCCCCGGACGTGGTTGCGCCCGGACCGGTCAACAGGCGGGTGAACGTCTCGGCGATGGTCGCGATGTCGACTGTGGGATCGTGCATCCATTGGATCTGCAACCCGTCCAGGACGGCGAGCAGCGCCCTGGCCAGATGTTCCGCAGGTGCGTCGTCTCGCATTTCCCCGAGTCGCTGCTGTGTTGCGAAGTCCCGCGTGACCTCGTCGGCGAGGGTCCGGTAGCGGTTACGGAAGTGGTCGTACGCCGGGCTTGCAGGATCGGTGGCCGCCGCTGAGAGCGTGACGTACAGCTTCGCGAGCCCGGGGTGATCGGTGGTGTGGCGGGCACTCGCCACCATTCCGTCGATCATGGTGTGCTCGGTCGAAACCGCGGCTGCCGTCGCCTTCCCCATCGCGTCACGTCGTTCGAGGACGGCGAGGAGGAGGTCATCGCGAGTGGGGAAATAGTAGGTGAGTGCCGGCTGCGTCACTCCGACCCGGTCGGCGATGTCCTGGAGGGAAGCTCGTTCTCCGTGCTCGTCGATGGCCTCGTAAGCGGCCTGGAGGATCTGCTCCCGCCGCTCGGCGCTCTTGCGGTAGGGCCCCCGCGGCTTTCGCGGCTTCGTCACTGCGGAGCTTCCCGATTTCTTCTTGTCCGTCACCCGTCAGACCGTACTTCAATTCAGCATGGAGACGGTGCGCGCCCCATGTCGTCGTGCCGCCGTCGCCCCCCGCCGCCGTTCGCGGGGCGGAGGCCTCGGAGCGCCCCGCTGATCGGCACAGCAGCAGCCGTCTCGGCGACACACCCGAGCCGACGGGGGTGTCGCCGCTACTCCGGTCTACAACGTGCGGTCGAAAGAGCGCTCGGCCAAGGCACGCAGCGCCTCCGGATCCGGGGAGACATGTCCTGCCGCCGCTGCCTGGATCAGGACGTTGCCCAGCGCCGTGGCCTCCGCCGGTCCCGCCAGGACCTGAAGCCCTGAACGCTCTGCGATCGCCTCGCGCAACAGCGCGTTGCGGGACCCGCCCCCCACCACATGGATGCGGTTGATGGAGCGCCCGGTCAGCCGTGAAGCCGCTTCTACCGCGAGGGAGAAGCTTTCGGCCAAGCTGTCCACGATGGACCGGACGATCTCCGTCTGTGAGCGCGGCGGCTCCAGTCCCCGGTCGTCGTACCAGTCCACGATCCTCTGCGGCATGTCTCCCGGCCCGGAGAAGACCGGATCGTCCACGTCGAAGACGGGCCTGGCCGAGACAGCCCGTGCACCGGCCAGGAGCTGCGGCAACGTGCGGGCATCACCCAGCACATTCCACCGGCGGACGCATTCATTGAGCAGCCACAGCCCCATCAGGTTGCGCTGGAAGCAGACTCTGCCGCCGTGGCCCACCTCGTTGGTGAAGCCTTCCTGATAGGCGTCCTCGCTGACGAGGGGGGTCTCGAGTTCCACCCCGGCCAGACCCCACGTCCCACAGCTGATGTAGGCATCGCCGGGGCGGAGGGGAGTCGCGGCCACAGCGCAAGCCGTGTCGTGCGACGCGACGGAGGTGATCATCAGCCGCTCGTTCCCGACTGCCCGCCCGACGTCGGCGAGGACGGGGACCTGCTCGTGACCGGTGCCGACAAGTGGCGGCAGCGCGGTGTCGGGAAGTCCCAGTGACCGGGCGAGTTGTCCGTCCCAGGCGCCGTTCACGTCGAGCAGCCCCGTCGTCGAGGCGATGGAAGGCTCAGCGCGCTGTACGCCGGTGAGCAGGTACTCGACCAGTTGCGGAATCAGGAGAACGGAATCACCCTCCTTCAGCCTTGCGTGGCGCCGGTCGTCCACCAGTTGGTACAGCGTGTTGATGGCCATCGGCTGCACACCACTGCGCCGGTACAGGTCGGCCGGCCGGAGATGCTGGTGCACGTCCTCAGCGACAGGAGCGGTGCGGGGGTCCCGGTAGTGGAATGGATCGTCGACCAGCGCCCCTCGCCGCACCAGGCCGTAGTCGACGCCCCATGAGTCGACCGCCAGGCCGGAAAGTCCCGGCTCCAGGCGAACGGCTTCCCGGAGACCCTCCATGATGTGGGTGTGCAGCTCGCCGATGTTCCACCTCAGCGTCGAGCGCGCTCCCTGCCACTCCTGGACGGGTGTGTTCGAGAATCGTCTGATCTCCCGGAGTGAGACCCGGTCGTCCGTGACGGTACCGAGCATGACCCGGCCACTCGTCGCACCGAGGTCGACCGCAGCCACTGAGTGCGTCATCGCAGCTGGCCGACAGAAGCGTCCGATGAGGTCACGGGGAGCTCAGCCCTCGCCGGGGCCGATGTATGCCGTCGCCCTCGCATTGCCGTCACCAGCCCGCGGGCGTGCCGACGCGCTCGTCGATGCGCTTGCGGCGCTCGGCGGACCCGGCGAACGCCTTCAGCGGGTTCTCCGGCACGCCGAGCCGCTCGCGCAGCTCACGCAGCATGGGCCGCACGTCGGTCTCATAGGCGTCGGAGAGCACCTCGTTGGCACCTACGACGTCCCCCTGGGCCTGATGCTCGGCCAACTCCTCGTGATCGACGAGAAGGGCCTTCGCGAAGGCGGTCTGCATAGCGGTGACGCTACGCAGCATCGCGGGGATCTTGTCCTCGACCATCGCGCACTGATCGATCTTGTAGAGCACCGCACGGGCCGTGTCCGCGACCGATGCCGCCGGATCGTCCTCCGCCTTCACCAGTTCGAGAGCTATCAGGAACAGTTCGTGGGGGTTGATCGCACCCACGAACAGGTCGTCGTCCGCGTACTTCTTGTTGTTCAGGTCGAAGCCACCGAGCCGACCCTCGTCGAGCAGGGTGGCCACGATGTGCTCGATGTTCACACCGAGTGCGTGATGCCCGAGGTCGACGAGCACCTTGGCCCTGTCGCCAATCTTCTGACACATGGTCAGCGACTGACCCCAGTCCGCGATGTCTGTGTGGTAAAAGGCCGGCTCGAAGAGCTTGTACTCGAGGATGAGGGTCATGTCGTCGTCGAGAGCCTCGTAGATCTCACGCAGCGACTGGAGGATGTGGTTACGGCGGATCCGGAAATCACCCTGGCCGGGGTAGTTCGTGCCGTCGGCCAGCCACATCGACATGGTCTTCGATCCGGTCGCCCGCATCACGTCGACGACCTCCTGCGAGTGCCCGATCGCCTTCCGCCGGACCGCCGCGTCGAGATGAGCGAGGGAACCGAAGCGATAGTCGTCGTCCTGGAAGAGGTTCGGGCTGATCGATCCTATGCGCACCCCCTGGTCGGCGGCGTATCGCGCGAGAGCGCCGTAGTCGTCGACACGGTCCCAGGGAATGTGCAGGGCAACGCTGGGGGCGACGCCGGTCAGCCGGTGCACGAGAGCGGCGTCGTCGATCTTCTCCCAGACGTCACGGGGTGTCCCAGGAGTGTTGAAGACCTTGAAACGGGTCCCCGTACTCACGTATCCCCAGGATTGCGTTTCTATGTGCTGAGCCGCCAGACGGTCGAGGATCTGGCTCTTACTCATAGTTGTCACTGACTGCCTACTTTCATGAAAGGGGAAGGCCGGGGCCTGCCGCGTCACTTCGCGTCGGTCGAGAGCATGCCGCGCCGCAAGAGCTCGTCCGGCCGGGTATCGATCCGCTCGCAGTCTTCGGCGGAGAGATACGCGGGCACGCCCACAGTCATGGTGCCGAGCAGGACACGGGCACACTTCGTCGCCATCTCGGTGATGTCCAGCACCTCCCGGGAGGAGTTACCGAGTGCGAAGAAGCCGTGGTTGGCCAGGTAGATGGCTTTTGGGGCTGTTCCGTGGCTCGCGGAGAAGGCCCGCAGGTCCGCCCGGACCCGCCGCGCCAGGGCGAGACCGGGGTCGACATAAGGGACGAGGAGTTGGTGGCGCCCGAGCACGACGATCTGGTCAGGGATGAGGCTTCCCTGGACGAGCAACTCCGGTCGGCTGGAGCAGAGAAAGGCGTTGAGGTCCGCCGGGTGGCTGTGACCGACGACGGTGGCGTTGCCTTCGTCGACGCAGACCGCGTGCAGCAGGGACTCCACCGATGGGCGCTTGCCCTCGGGATCGGTTCGTGCTGCCTCAAAGGCCGCTTCGACGTGCTGGTCCCCGACCCGGTCCCCGTCGATGAGCTCCAGGAGAGCAGCCAGCCGGACCTGCACGAAGTCGGACGGCTGGGCCTCTCGCATCCGGGCACCACTCGCCTTGACCAGCAGAGTGCCGTCACCGAGGGATGCGGAGACGTTGCCTTCCGCCACGCACGCCCAGTCCTGATCCTCGTGCCCGAGCCGCCGCGAGAGATGGACCAGATCGGCGGCGACGGAGGAGACGCTCTCGTCGGAGGGAAGCATGATGTGCACAGCTTTCGTCAGTAGCGGGTGTGTTGTACGTCCTGGACGGATGTGCGGTCAGAGGACAGGAACCCGTTCTTCGATCTGGTGGCGCCCCGGGGCGAGGGTCCGCTCGGCCATACCCGGCAGGCTGAGAATCCCCTCGGTTCCTTCCGGCACCTGTACTGCGGCCCGTATGCGGTCGCCATCGATGCTCCAGTCGATGGCCGCTTCCCCCTGCGGGGTGCGCACGCGCGCGGCGGCCGACGACAGTCCGCCTCCGGGCCTCGGCGCGAAGAGCACGCGTCGGTAGCCCGGCTCCAGCGGGCTCAGCCCCGCCACTACTCGGTGCATCCAGTCCGCGACGGATCCGAATGCATAGTGGTTGAAGCTGGTCATCTCGCCCGGGTTGACACTTCCATCGGGGCGGATCGCGTCCCAGCGCTCCCAGATCGTGGTCGCACCCATGCTGACCTGGTAAAGCCAGGACGGACACTCCTTCTGGGTCAGCAGACGGTAAGCGGTGTCAGTGTGGCCGGATGCGCTCAGCGCATGGAGGATGAAGGGCGTTCCCACGAACCCGGTCGCGATGACATGGCCACCATCGGCCACCAGTTGGGCCAAGCGGTCGCCGGCCGCGCGGGCACCGGCCCCGGAGACCAGCCCGAAGGCGATGGCCAGGGCGTACACGGTGGGTGCGTCGGAGCGTATCCGGCCGTCCGTACCCACGTAGCGGGTGGTGAAGCCCTGCCGAATCCGGTCGGCGACCAGGGCGCGGCGCTCAGCCTCCTCGTCGTCGCCGAGGGCCCGCGCCATCCGGGCGGCCAGATCGACGGAACGGTACATGCAGGCGGTGGCCAGGACCTCTCGGTCCGCGCGGGCGGCGCTGGGGTCCTCCGGCGGAGCGGCCGGGTCGAGCCAGTCCCCGAGCTGGAAGCCCTCGGTGAGTGTCCCGTCTTCATTGAGAGTGTCCTCGATGAGCTTGAGGTAGTCCGCCACCGACCGGCGCTGCTCCTCCAAGAACCGGAGGTCCCCGTACTGCTCGTACAGGGCCCACGGGATCCAGACGGCACCGTCGTGGTAGAGGGCCATCGGTGCAGGCTTGATGACGACTCCCTCAGGAGGCGTGTACATACCCGTCTCGTATTTGAGTACGTCGGGTACGACGATGGGGACCAAGCCCCCGGCCTTCTCCTGCTCCAGGGAAAGGTCTCGCAGCCAGTCACGCATGAAGTCCCGTACGTCGAAGAGGTACGCGGCCGTGGGCGCGAAGGCGGCCAGGTCTCCGATGTAGCCCATGCGCTCGTCACGCTGCGGACAGTCGGTGGGCACCTCGAGGAAGTTGCCGCGCATCCCCCACACGACGTTCTCGTGCAGACGCGTGAGATCCGCGTCCGAGCAGGAGAAGTGCCCGGTGCGTTCGAGGACCGATCCGACCACCACGGCCTTGACGGCTTCGACGGCCGACTCGTCCGTGCCGGTCCATCCTTCGATGGTGGCGTACTGGAAACCGTGGAAGGTGAACGTCGGCTCGAGCACGTCCTCGGCCCCGGACAGGACGTACCGGTCCACAGCCGCCGCCGACCGCAGCGGACGCACCGAGAGATCGCCGTCCTCCAGCACTTCGGCGTGGCGGACGACCAGTTCGGCCCCCTCGGCCCCCTGCACCCGGATACGGAGCCAGCCGACGATGTTCTGCCGGAAGTCGAGCAGCAGGTGGCCCTCAGCGGTCCGCCCCACGACGGTGGGGGCGATCTCCTCATGTCGGCGCACGGGCGGTCCGATGTACGGCTCCAGCACCGAAGGATCGAAGTCCACCACCCGCGCCTGGGTCCATACGTCGTCCGGGGCAAGATGCGCATCGGCCGGCATCAGAAGCCGGGTGTCCGTGACCTGCCCATCGTACCAGTCGTCGGAGAGGACCCCACTCGATGCAGCCTGCCAGTGTTCATCGGTCACCACGGTCTGGCGGTGTCCGTCCTCGAAGGTCAGCAGCAGTTCGGCGGCGGCCGCGCGTTCGGGACCGTAGACGGACTGCATCCCGAGCCAGCCCATCCGGCCGCGGTACCAGCCGTTGCCGACGGAGAGCACCACTATGGTCGTGGGCCGGATCAGTTCGCGTACGTCCCATTCGGCGTATCGCAGCCTCTGTTCGTACGCGGACCATCCCGGCGTGAGCACATCCGGCGAGGCGGGCACACCATTCAGGCGGGCTTCGACCACTCCGAGGGCCGTCGCCCTGAGAACGGCCGCGACCACGGCGCCATGGCCGGCGTCCAGATCGACCGAGGTTCGCAGCAGCGGCGCGGACGGACAGTCGGCTGTGATCATCCGCGCTGACCAGTGCGGAGATGGCGCGTTGCGCTCGGACACAAGAACTCCTCGAACAGGAACGATGAATACGGACGAAAGCCTCGGTGGGCACTCGACCGTCGATGCCGCCGCGATGTCGTGAGGCACGCCCACCACCGGTCGCCTCGACCAGGGAACCGGACACCACTGGAACAGACGCGACGGGCAGCCGGACGAGCGCCGGCGCCCGTCAAAATCTATTGGTGATAAAAATCTAGCGGACTTCCTCGCCCTGTCAATGGTCACGGCAGGAGATGGTGCTCGACCGGCAAGCGGACGGATGAGCCCTGAAGCGTCCGAGCACGCAGTGGCTCGGCTCAGCGCCTGTTGGACGACGGCCGCTCGTGCGAGCAGCGGCTCATGGCAGGAGAACTTCCTTGCCCCTCCACCGGCGGCCCTTGCCACGGCCGAAAGGCAGCACGGAGAGGCGAAACGGCCGCCAGGTGCCCTCGAACCGCGATGGCGTTCCGGTACCACTGGTCAACGTCGACGGGTATGTCCGCCCTCTTCGCGTGCCGCCGGAGAACGGCACGCGAAGAGGGCGGGAAGGACGCTGGGGTGAGAGGGCGGTTCTACACACTTGCCGCTCGACTGCGTACCGCTTGCCCCTGCCCGCTCAAGCAGGCGCTTGAATCCCTGCACCACGTCTCGGTACACGGCCCAAACCGCACCCCCGTTCCGTGAGCATCCGAAGAAGCAAACGTGTTCAGGACCTCAGGACAACAGCGTCGGACAGCTTTCAGCCCCGCCGAACCGTCCCCAGGTGCGCTTTGTGCAGTCCAGGAGCGGCGAAACGCTGCGCGACCGTGCGCAGCACGTCAGCCATCACCTGCGCCGGTGGGGTGGCGGGCCTGGTCCGGGCACGGGCGAGCAGAACGCGTCGGGTGGGGGCGGGCCCGTCCGAGGCGAAAGGAAGAAGACGCACGTCACTTCGGCGACTGGTAAGGGCGAGACGGGGCGCCAGCGCGATGCCGAGCCCGGCGGCAACCATGGCCTGCGCTTCCTGGTAATCGTGCGAGGCATAGGCGATGCGAGGTTCGAAACCGGCCTGCCGGCAGCTGCGGCGCAACACATCGGCGACGGGGTGGTTGTCGGCGCGGATGATCCACTCCTGATCGGCGAGATCACTCAGGTGCACATCCGCGTCTGCGTTCAACGGCGAGTCCGCAGGCACCACCAGCACCGTCGGATCGTCAAGCAAATGAGTGAGAGCCAGGGCCTGGTCGTCGATGCGGCTCCAGCTGTAGTCCCACAGCAGTGCCTGCTCCACCTCGCCGGTGTGCAGCATCTCGCACAGTTCAGCCAGCACTCCCGCGCGCACCTCGATGCGGACCCCCGAGTGGCGACGGCGAAAGCGGGTGAGGGCCAGCGGCAGCAGAGACGCGCTGGCGGTGGGAAACGATCCGAGTCGCAACGTGCCCTGGTCGAGGTCGGCATAAGACTCCAGGTCCGCCTGGGCGGCTCGCAGCTCGCGGCGAATCGCCTGTCCGCGTTCAGCCAGCGCAGCGCCTGCCGGCGTCGGACGGACGCCGCGGGGCAACCGCTCGATCAAGGGCTGCCCGGCCTCTCGCTCCAGCAGGGACATCTGCTGCGATGCGGCCGAGGTGGTCATGCCCATCGCCTCGGCCGCGGCGGTGAGTGAGCCGCGTTCGGAGGCTTCGGTGAGCAGGAGCAGGCGGCGCACATTCAGCATGACAGTGAGTTTAGCCCAGCTAAACCATCGTGAAGAAAACTGCCATTGTGTCCAAGGCATGCCTCTGCGAAGGTTTTCGCATTCGGGACCGGTTCACACGTTGGCATCACGCCCGTAACCTCCGCGTCCCTTCCATGCCTTGATCGAGAAAGAGCCTGACGTGCACACTCCCGCGACACTGGTCCGCGGCGGCACCAGCAAGTGCTGGTTGTTCCACCAGGTCCACGTCCCCGCTGAACGCGGTGAGCTGGAAGAACTCCTGGTGGCGGCGTACGGCGCCACCGATCCCGTGGAACTTGACGGAGTCGGTGGAGCGACCCCCACCACCTCCAAGGCCGCAGTGGTAAGCGCTTCGGCCGAACCGGGTACAGACATCGACTACCTGTTCGCTCAAGTCGGTGTGGGTACCGGAAAGGTCGAGTGGTCGAGCAACTGCGGCAACTGCGCGACGGGTGTTGCGTTGTACGCAGTCGCAAAGGGCCTCGTGCCGATCACGGGCGACCGGACTCTGGTACGAATGCGCAACCGCAACACAGGAGCTCAGCTGGAAGGCGTCGTGGACACCGCAGGCGGCCTGGTGCACGACTTCGGTGTGCAGACCGTGCCGGGTACCCGGGCAGGCGGGGTTGCGGTCGGCCTCACCTTTCTCGATGCGGCCGGGCGCACCACCGGCTCTCTCCTACCCACCGGGCAGACCGCACAAGAGCTGCGTGTCGACTCCGGGGACCCAGTGCTGGTGAGCATGGTGGACGCCGGCGCGCCGGTCGTTCTGGTGGACGCTGGCAGTGTCGCGCTCACCGGCTCCGAGACAGTGGACCAGATGCTCACGCACGTCCCCTGGCTGCGCGCCGTCCGCCATGCCGCCGCGCCACTGATGGGACTGACCGAACCGGGGGAAGCTCCGGGCGATGCAGTGCCCAAGGTCGGCCTGGTCGGCAAGCCTGTTCCCTATACAACCCCCTTGGGCGAAACCATAGCGGCTGAGGACTACGACGTCTCCGTGCGCATGCTCAGCATGAACACTCCTCACCCCGCGATCGGCCTGACCTCAGCTGTAGCCGTTGCTGCCGCGGGTCTGCTCAAGGGTTCCGTGGCCTTCCGTGCCGCGGGTGGACCGACCGGCGACTGGCTGCGCATCGGTACCCCCGCCGGCGTGGTCCCAGTCCGCTGTTCGGACCTCAGGAACGGTCTGCCGGGTCGGGTCACTGTGCAGCGGGCGGCTCGGCTGCTCGCCGATGCCCGGATCTACGTGCCTGAGCCGAGCCGGCCGCAAGCCGCCTGAGCGGGAAGGACGCCATCTGCCGGGAGCCTGTCCGAAAGCCTCGTTGCCGGGTTAACCTCGCGCCTTCAGAAGCGCGCACCCCTGTCCCCACGCACCAAGGACAATGATGTCTGCTGAAGTGATTTCCATAGGCGCGCTGCTGGCGATGTTCGTCATCGGCACCATACTGCCGATCAACCTGGGCATTCTCGCCTTCGTCGCCGCGTTTGCCGTCGGTACCGCCTCGCTCGGCCTCACCGAGGACGAGATCTTCGACGGCTTCCCGGTGAAACTCTTCGTCACCATCGTGGGCGTCACCTACCTGTTCTCCGTCGCGCGCCGCAACGGCACGATCGACTGGGTCGTTGCAACAGGGGTGCGGCTCGTGCGCGGCAAGGTGGCGCTCATCCCCTGGGTCCTCTTCGTGGTCGCTGCGACGCTTACGGCGTTCGGCACCTTTACACCGGCGGCCGTCGCGCTCCTGGTGCCGATCGCCATGGACTTCGCTTACAGGTACAAGATCAATCCACTGGTGGCCGGGATGATGGTGATCAGCGGTGGTCACGCGGGCGCGTTCTCCCCACTCGCCGTGTCCGGGGCCTTGGTGCTGGGTCTCGTCGACGACACCCAGTTGCACGTCTCCCCCCTGGTCCTCTTCTTCTCCAGTTTTGCGATCAACTTGCTGATCTCCGTCATCACGTACGTGTTCCTCGCCAAGCGGTCTGCGCCTCTGGCCGAGGCGCCGACCGACGCGTCCGGGGACGAGGAAATCGCCCCGCCGTCGGCACTCGACTGGCGTCAGCGGTTGACACTCGTGTGCCTCCTCGCATTGGTGGTCGGCGCGCTCGGCTTCCAGATGGAAATCGGGTTCCTGGCCCTCGTGGCCGGCGCGCTGATCGCGCTGGTGGACATGAAACGGCAGGAGAAAGCCGTGGACGGCATCAGCTGGTCCACCCTGTTGCTGGTCGCGGGCATGATGACGTACATCGCGATGCTCGAAAAGGCCGGAATCATCGAGAACATCTCCGAGCATGCTGCGGATCTCGGCGCCCCGATCGTCGTCGCCCTCGTACTTTGCTTCACCGTGGCCATCACCTCGGCTTTCGCTTCCTCCACGGCGATCCTGACGGCAATCATCCCCCTCGCGGTGCCGCTGTTGCTCTCCAGCCATCTCAGCGTCGCCGGGCTGATCGCGGCCTTGGCGGTATCCACGACGATCGTCGACACTTCCCCGTTCTCCACCAACGGCGCGCTCGTCCTCGGCAACGCCCGCGGTGTCGACACCCGCCGCTTCTACCGACAGGTCATGGGCTACACGGGGGGCATCGTCGCCGTCGGCCCGGTCGTCGCTTGGGGAACCCTGGTCCTGCCCTGGTCTTGAACAGTGCGGTGACAGCCCCGTGCGGGCACCGGACGCTCGCGTCCGGTGCCCGCACGGGGCTGTCCTGACGGTCCTTGCTCAAACGGGGACGAGCCGTTCGGGGCGGTGGCTGGTACCCCGCTCTTGCCCCCCTGCATGCCTGATGGAACTTCGTGCACATCTCGGTGCTGATCGTCTCGACGAAAACGCGCCACTGGTCGTCGATCCACCAACGTGAGCGCACCGCCGCCGAGCGCGAGGAACGCTGGCGCACTCTCAAGCACAGCACCGTGAACCCCAGCCCCGTCGGCGACACAACCCGTGTCGCTCTCGTCCTCAACGGACGCGGTAAGTGATCTTCGTTGAGAACACCTCACCAGGCGGGCCGAGGAGGTTGTTGGGGGCTGCCTTCGTCTCCAGTGGTCTCGTCGTCGATCAGCCCGTAGGGGGCCGGTCCTCGTTACGGCAGTACCGGACCACACCTCTCTTCCACGAGCACGGGCGGACTGTGCCGAGAAAACCGCTGTGCCGGTCAGCGTCCGACTGGCTACCGCCATCGAGCACCGCCCCGATCGCCCTCATCCCTACCGCGCGCGAGTCCGCTGGTTCGATCCGGCTACGAAGCGGCTCTTGTCCCTGTCGGAGGGGAAGGCGGACGAGGGCGAAGCGCAGGAGTGGCTCCAGTCCATCATCGAAGCCGCTGAGGCAGGGCTGCCCCCGTCGCTCGCTACCGTGTTGGCCTCGCCGAACACGGCGAGGCCAACACCGATCTCGCCCTGCGCGGCCTGCAGTTGAGAACGCTGGTCCCCTACCCGTCAGGCTGGCGGATGCGTGTCGTCCCCGCCCCGGCCACCTAAAAGTTGCGCGGCACCGGCCGGTATCGGGGAAGCGTCGGCGGGCCCAGTCCTCCGTAATCCGGCTGGTAGGGCTAGATGTTCAGCTCGTGGGCGACTTCCTTCCCGGTCAGTGCCAGCACATACAACAGGCCCCGCGCCTCCAGACCGTGGCGGAAGGGCGTGCTGACGCCGTAACCCGCATCCGCGACCACGACCGGGGCTCTCAGCCCCCGCTCGCTCACGTTGGCCAGCAGCCCGAGCGCGAGACGCCATTTCTCCTGATGGACGATGCCGTCAGGGACGCCGGCCCGGCGGCAACGGCCCGGCTCGTCCGTCCACTCCCGCGGCAGATACAACTGCCAGTCCAGCGGACACGACGCCGTATCGGTCGCGGCATGGACACTGACCGCGACCTGGCAGTTCACCCGCTTCCCCAGGGCTCCGCAGTACTGGCGGGCGACCCCGGCCGAGGCCCGGCCGCACTTGGGAAACGACACGTCGTCGATCACCCACACCTGCGGCGCGATCGCCTCGGACAGTCTCCGGGCGATCCGTCGCCGCACCGGCAACGGATCCCACGGCGACTGGTTCACGAACTGCTGCAGGGCCTGCATGTTACCGTCCGGCAGCCGCTCGGCCATCGGCTGGATCGACTTACGCCGACCGTCCAGCATCAGGCCCCGCAGATAACACGCACCCCACCGCCGCTGATCCCGCCGCGGCAACGACCCGAACACATCACCCACGAACTCCGCCAACTCACCCCGGAGCCGCTCGACATCCCCCAGCTTCACACCCCATAGATGCCCACCACCAGGCAAGATCACTCAAGGTAACGAAGCACTACTAGGAGGCGTGGGTCTCGGCAAGGGCTTGAAACGGGCGAGCGCCGCCCCGCTTCCCTGCGCGACGCCATCGCCGCCCGGTTCGGCGCCTGACCCCCTAAAGATCATTTCGTTGGGGGTTCTGCGCACGCAGCGCCCTCGGCGATAGCCCGCTCCGTCAGCTCCGCTCGTCCCCAGGTCGCGCGAGGGTCGACCGACACTGTCGGCTCACTGCCATCGGCGGCCGGGGAGTTGTCGTCGATCATCAGGGCCATCCCGCAAGGCATCATGAGCGCCCAGGTTCGCTCTCGTGGCGAAGGAGGCGGCCGACGAGCCCGTACTGCCGTATAGAGCCGAAAGGCACCCGTCAGTAGTGGGATCCCTCTGGGACTTTTCTGGGACTTCCAGCCCCATCAACCGGCACGAGCGTGAAAGAACCAAAGACCATTCGCGCAGGTCAGCTGCCATTGCGCACTCATCACGGCAGGTCACAGCGCTCGCTGGTCTCTTCCGGGACAACTGACCATCGAGAGCCAGCAGCTCCGCACAGCGTCGCTCGCCCTCGGCGCCCCATCGATATGCGCCCCCCGAGAGGGCCTGACCTGCCCAACAGGTCGCCTGATACCCCATCAGAACGAGCGTCAAATGAGCGTCAAGATGCCTCGGAGAGCGTCACTTCAGCGTCAAGATATCGCCCGTAACGCCCACAATGCACATAGCACACACTACCCAAACGTGCAGGTCAGACGCCCTTTGCGACGGGTTCGAGGATCGCGACACACTCCACATGATGCGTCATGGGAAAGATGTCGGCTTCCGACGGAGGGTTGTAACTTGACTCTTGCTCAAGCACAGCCAGGCCCACGCCTGGCGCTCATGCGCTCGACGCAGGCTCGAGCCCGCCCTCGCAGGCCGTCGCTCAACGTGCCCTTGGCAGCGCTTCGAGTGGCATGACGGCCCGTGCCACCATGCCCGCCACAACGGCACCTCCTGGGGAGAATCTGGGGAGTATCGACGGCCCTGGGGAGCGCGTAGGGAGAATCGACCGCGTAACGCAGCACGATCCCGAAAGAGCTGAAAGACCTATCCGCCCAGGTCAGGGGCGGGTATGGCCGCATCGATGCAGGTCAGCACCCCCGGTGGACAACTTCATGCCGAAGGTGCCCTGGAGGGTGGGGCGGGTGGTGAACACGGGTGCGGCTCCTTGCTGCGGGCGTGCGAGTTCTGTGGTGCGTGGTGGATGTTACGGAGAGCGGGCGGGGCCCGTCAGGCCGCCGCGTCCGGGGCGGTGCCGTCGTCGGCCACGAGATGGCAGGACACCTGCCGGCCGCCGGGGATCTCGCGCAGCGCGGGGACCTCGGTGCGGCACCGGTCGACGGCGAGGGGACAGCGGGTGTGGAAGCGGCAGCCGGGCGGCGGGTCGAGGGGGCTGGGGAGTTCACCGTGCAGCACGATGCGCTCGCGCGAGCGCTGGGCGACGGGGTCGGGGACCGGCGCGGCGGAGAGCAGTGCCTGGGTGTAGGGGTGCTTGGGGGCGGCGAACAGTTCGGCGGTGGGGGCCTGTTCGACGATCTGCCCGAGGTACATCACGGCGATCCGGTCGGCGAGGAACTCGACGGCAGCCAGGTCGTGGGTGATGAACAGGCAGCCGAAGCCGCGGTCGCGCTGGAGGTCGGCCAGGAGGTTGAGCACGGACGCCTGGACCGAGACGTCGAGCGCCGAGGTGGGTTCGTCGGCGACGACCAGGTCCGGGTCGCAGGAGAGGGCCCGGGCGATCGAGATGCGCTGGCGCTGCCCGCCGGACAGTTCGTGGGGGTGCCGGTCGGCGTGCTCGGGGCGCAGCCCGACCTGGCCGAGCAGCTGCTCGACCCGTTCCCGTACGGCCGCTCCACGGGCGCGGCGGTGCAGCCGGATGGGCTCGGCGATGATCTGGCCGACGGTCATCCGGGGGTCGAGCGAGGACGAGGGGTCCTGGAAGACCAGGTGGAAGTCCTTGCGCAGGGGGCGCAGGGCCCGGCGGGAGAGGTGGCTGATGTCGGTCCCGTTGATGTGGACGGTTCCGGCGGTGGGTTCGTCGAGGCGTACGGCGCACCGGCCGACGGTCGACTTGCCGCTGCCCGACTCGCCGACGAGACCGACGACCTCGCCTCGGCCGATGGTGATCGAGACACCGTCGACGGCCCGGACGGTGCCGCCGCCGGAGGCACCGAAGTGCCGTTCCATGCCGCTGATCTCCAGCACCGGGGGGAGCTCTGCGGCGGCTTCCTCGCCGTCGGCGTCGCGCGGGACGGGGACGGTCTGCGCGGTGGTCACTTTCCGGCCTCCTGGTCGGGTCGTGCTCCGAGGTCCTCGGGGCGCGTGGGCGTTTCGGGCGTGACCTCGGCATCGGTCTGCGCGTACGGGTGCCAGCAGGCGGCCCGGTGCGGCGCGTCCGCTCCCGCCTCGGGGTCGACGGCGCGGAAGCCGGGGCGGCTGCCCGTGCAGGTGTCGTCGGCGCGGGAGCAGCGGGGCGCGAAGGTGCAGGCGTCGGGCTGGCTGTCCAGGCTCGGGACCAGGCCGGGGATCTCGGGCAGCC
Organism: Streptomyces sp. QL37; assembly: GCF_002941025.1. Lineage (NCBI taxonomy): Bacteria > Bacillati > Actinomycetota > Actinomycetes > Kitasatosporales > Streptomycetaceae > Streptomyces > Streptomyces sp. QL37. The sequence goes on from NZ_PTJS01000001.1 coordinate 1,595,050, forward strand.
GCCGCTTGCCCTCGCCGCCGGGCCGGAGCACGGCGCCCAGCAGACCCCGGGTGTACGGGTGCCTGCCCGAGGCGAACAGCTCGTGGACCGGGGCCTGTTCGACGGCCCGTCCGGCGTACATGACGAGCACCCGGTCGGCGGCGTCGGCGACGACACCGAGGTCGTGGGTGACCAGGACGATGGCGGTGCCGAGGCGCTCGCGCAGGGACTGGAGGACCTCGAGGATGCCGGCCTGCACGGTGACGTCCAGGGCGGTCGTCGGTTCGTCGGCGATGAGGACGGCCGGGTCACAGGCCACCGCGATGGCGATCATGACGCGCTGCCGCATGCCGCCGGAGAGCTGGTGCGGGTACTCGTCGATCCGGCGTGCCGGTGCCGGGATCCCGACGATTTCGAGGAGCTCGACGGCGCGGGCCTTGGCCTCCTTGCGGCTCAGCCCCTGGTGCCTGCGCAGCACTTCGCCGATCTGCCGGCCGATGGTGAGGACCGGGTTCAGCGAGGTCATCGGCTCCTGGAAGATCATCGCGATGTCCTTGCCGCGGACCTTCTGCAGCTCCTTCTCCGGAGCTCCGACCAGCTCGCGCCCGCCGAGCCTGATCGAGCCGCCGATCCGGGCGGTCGGCGGGAGCAGACCCATGGCGGCCATCGAGGTGACGGACTTCCCGCAGCCCGACTCCCCCACCACGGCGAGGACCTCGCCGGGCGCCAGGTCGTAGGAGACACCGTCGACGGCGTGCACGGTGCGGGTGTCGGAGTGGAAGGAGACCGACAGGTCGCGCACGCTCAGGGCGGGTTCGGCCGCCGTCTTGCGCGCGGGTTCGAGAACGGTCTCGGTCATCGGGTCGCTCCTCGGGGGTCCAGGACGTCACGCAGCCCGTCGCCGAGCAGGTTGAAGGCCAGCGTCGCCGCGACGATCGCGAGGCCGGGGAAGACGGCCAGCCACGGGGCGGGCGCCAGGAAGGACTGGGCGCCCGAGAGCATCACGCCCAGCGAGGGGTCCGGCGGCTGGACGCCGAGGCCGAGGAAGCTCAGCAGGGCCTCGCCGATGATCGCTGCGGGGATGCCCACGGTCGCCTGGACGATCAGGGCGGAGGTGGCGTTGGGGAGGATGTGCCGGAAGAGAACCGTGCCGTCGCCACCCCCGTTGGCGACGGCCGCGGCGACGTAGTCGACGTGCTTGAGCCGCAGGGTCTCCGCCCTGGTGATCCGGATGACGGCGGGGATCTGCGAGATGCCGATGGCGATGGTCGCGTTGGTGAGCGACGGGCCGAGGATCGCGGCGAGTCCGACGGCGAGCACCAGGAAGGGGAACGCCAGCATGGTGTCGGTGAGGCGGGAGACGGCGGTGTCCGCGAACCGGCCGTAGTACCCGGCGAGCAGCCCCAGCGGTACGCCGACGAGGAAGGCCAGCACGACGGCGACGAGGCCGACCTGCATCGACGCGCGGGCGCCGTGCACGATGCGGGAGAGCTGGTCGCGTCCGAGGTCGTCCGTGCCGAGCCAGTGCGAGGCGCTGGGCTCTGCCAGGACGTTCCCGAAGTCTGGCTGCGACGGGTCGTACGGGGCGATGAGCGGGGCGAACAGGGCGGCCAGGACGAAGACGGCGGCGATGACCGCGCCGGTCAGGGCGAGCCGGTTCCTGCGCAGGGCGCGCAGCTTGCCGCCGCCGGACTTCCGCTTGTCCGCCTGGGGTGGGGTGGGGAGCGCTGTGGTCGCGGTGGTCACCGGGCACCTCCGAGCCGGATGCGCGGGTCGATGACCGAATAGACCACGTCGACCAGCAGGTTGATGAGGATGTACGCGGCGGAGGTGCAGAGCACCACGGCCTGGAGTGTCGCGTAGTCGCGGGTGAAGACGGCGTCGATGGTGAGCTTGCCGAAGCCGGGGAGGACGAAGATCTGCTCGGTGACCACGGCGCCGGAGATCAGGTGCCCCAGTTGGAGGCCGAGCACGGTCACGACGGTGACGAGCGAGTTGCGCAGCGCGTGCCCGCCGACGACGGAGCCCCTGGACAGGCCCTTGGCGCGGGCGGTCCTGACGTAGTCGGCGGAGAGCGAGTCGAGCATCGCGGCACGTGTCTGCCGCATCACGACGGCGGCGAGGCCGGAGCCGAGCACGATCGCGGGGAGCACCATGCGGCGCAGGTTGTCGACGGGATCGGTGCCGAAGGGTACGTAGCCGGAGGCGGCGAACACCGGGATGGCGATGGCGAATCCGAGGACGAGCACGATGCCGAGCCAGAAGGTCGGGATGGAGAGGCCGATCAGCGCGATGGCGTTGGCGATCCACTCCTCCGGCTTCCCTCGCCGGACGGCGGCGACCACTCCGGCGCCGATGCCGACCACGATCGCCAGGAGCAGGGAGAGCGCGGCCAGTTCCAGTGTGACGGGCAGTGCCTGCCCGATCGCGTCGGCGACGGGGAGGCCGGTACGGGAGGAAGTCCCTAGGTCGCCGGTCAGGGCGTGCCCGATGAACCTTCCGTACTGGATGACGACGTTGTCGTTCAGCCCGTAGCTCTCGCGGATCGCGGCGAGCGCCTCGGGGCTGCGTTCCTCACCGGCCAGCGCGAGCGCCGGGTCGCCGGGCAGGGCCCGGATGCCGGCGAAGACGACGACGCTGACGAGGAAGAGGGTGATGAGGGACTGACGCAGGCGCGTCAGCAGGTACTTCGTCATCGGGTGTACCCCGCATTCTTGACCCGGATCAGTCCGTCGCCGTAGACGTGGATGCCGGCCACGTCCTTGCCGGCGACGACGTAGTTCTTCTGCCGGTAGAGGTAGACCAGGGCGTGGGCGTCCTGGACGCGCCGGGTGAGCTCGCCGTAGATCTCGGTGCGCCGTGCGGGGTCCGCGACGCTGCGGCCCTCGGCGATCAGCTTGTCGATCTCCGGGTCGCCGAGACCGTAGGCGTTCATGGCGCCCGCGGTCTTGAGGAAGTTGGAGACGTTGCCGTCCGGGTCGAGCCGGCCGGACCAGCCGCTGGTGAAGACGTCGTAGTCGCCGGCGTCGGTCTCCGCGAGCATGGTGGCGTACTCGGTGGGTCGCAGCGACAGCTCGAAGCCCGCCTCCTTGACCATGGCCTGGAGTACCTGTCCGACGCGTCCCTGCTCGGGGGTGGTGGACGTCTTCAGCTCGATCTTCACCGGGGTCTTCACCCCGGCCTCCTTCAGCAGTTCCTTCGCCCGGTCGACGTCCCGCTTCGGACAGTTCTCCGGCGCGACGCCCGGGGCGATCGCGGACTGCGGGGAGATGGGGCCGCAGGCCGGTTCGTACATGCCCTGGAAGACGACCTTGTTGAGGAGGTCGCGGTCGATGGCCAGTTCGAAGGCCTCGCGGACCCGGACGTCGCGGGCGATCGGGGTGTCGATCTTCCCGGGCTTCTGCCCGAGTCCCTTCACGTTGCCGACGTTGAGTCCGATGCCCTGGTAGCCGAGCGAGGGCGAGTTGAAGAGCTGGAGCTTCGGCTCGGTCAGAGCGCTCTGTACGTCGACGGGTGCCATCTGGTCGCCGACCTGGAGGTCGCCGGAGCGCAGGTTGGCGAGCCGGACGTTGCCGTCGGGTATCGGCTTGTAGACCACACCGTCGAGGTGCACCTGGTCGGCGTCGTAGTAGTTCGTGTCCTTCTCGAGCACGATCCGGTCGCCGCCGACGCGCTCGACGAAGCGGAAGGGGCCGACGCAGGAGGGGTGGTTGGTGAAGTTCTTACCGTACTTCTCTAGTGCGGTGGGTGACATCACCATCCCGGCCCGGTCGGCGAGTACGCCGGTGAGCGGGACATAGGGGTGGTCGAGCGTCAGCCGGACGGTGAGCGGCCCGGTCGCCTCGGCCTTGCTGACCGGTGCGAGTTCGGTGGCGCGCGCGGACCCGGGGAGGTCGCGGTGGCGCAGCAGCGAGGTGACCACCGCGTCGGCGTCCAGCCGGGTGCCGTCGCTGAATTTCACCCCCGGACGCACCTGGAAGGTGACCGTACGGCCGTCGGCCGAGGTGGTGGGGAGGGACGAGGCCAGCTGCGGCACGACGGTGCCGTCCTCGTCGATGTCGAAGAGCTTCTCGCACATGCTCGCGAAGACCGTGCGGCCTACGAGGGTCTGGGCGAGGGTGGGGTCCAGCTTGTCGGGGTCGGAGTTGAGAGCGACGGTGAGTGTCCCGCCGTCGCGTACGGACCGGTCATCGGTCATGCGCACACCACCGACTTCGGTCGCCGAGGACTGCAACGACGCGCAGCCCGAGGTGAGGGACACCAACGCAACCGCCACCAGGGCAACCGCTTTTCGGCGCACGGGGGCCTACCTCCCGCCAGGGGTGATCAAGGAATATCGCCGACCGTATTTCGCATACAGTCCGCAAGGCAAGGCCTCGGCTCACATAGCGGACGGGTTTTACCTGACGATCGGATAACGGAGCGCCGCCGACCGCCCCGGCCCGTGCGCTCACCTGCGGGTTTCCGGGCTCGACGGCCCGGTCGCATCCTCCCGTTCGTATACGGATGCCCGGAACGTGTCACTCCGTTCCCGACGGCGGCTTGGCCGGCGACGCCGGGAGCCGTGGTCGGGAGCCGTCGCCGGGAGGAGTGGCCGGGGGCCGCGATCGGAGTCGGCGCCGGGAGTCTCCGTCAGGACTACGGACCGGCGCCACCGCGCGTTGCGGCTCTTTCCTGATCCACTTTCCCGCAGCCTTTTCACCGACCGTCATTCGCGGGGAAGACAACGAGCCTCGCGAGTGCTGACGTCAGTGGCGATTCAACTCATCGGAGGCCCGGCAATGCACGGCGAATACAAGGTTCCTGGCGGCAAACTCGTGGTGGTCGACCTGAACAATCAGGACGGCGTGCTGCGCGACGTACGAGTCGCGGGCGATTTCTTCCTGGAGCCCGACGAGGCGATCACGTCGATCGACCAGGCCCTGGAAGGCGCCCCGGCCGACACCGACGCCGCAGGTCTGGCAGCCCGCATCGAAGGGATGCTGCCCGAGGGCACCGTCATGTACGGGATCACCGCGGAGGGCGTCGCCGTGGCGGTCCGGCGCGCACTCGCGCAGGCCACCGACTGGACCGACTACGACTGGCAGTTGATCCACGAGGGTCCCCAGTCCCCCGCGCTGCACATGGCCCTCGACGAGGTGCTGACCGCGGAGGTCGCCGCCGGACGCCGGCCCCCGACGCTGCGCGTCTGGGAATGGGGGGCACCGGCCGTCATCATCGGCAGCTTCCAGTCCCTCCGCAACGAGGTCGACGCAGAGGGCGCGGCGCGCCACGGCGTCACGGTCGTGCGCCGCATCTCGGGCGGCGGAGCCATGTTCGTGGAGACCGGGAACACCATTACGTATTCCCTTTCGGTCCCCTCCTCCCTGGTCTCGGGACTTTCGTTCGCCGACTCCTACGCCTATCTCGACGAATGGGTTCTCGACGCGCTCGGCGACATGGGAATCAAGGCGTGGTACCAGCCCCTCAACGACATCGCGACGGACGTCGGGAAAATCGCCGGCGCCGCCCAGAAACGCATGGTCGGCCCCGACGGCGGGCCGGGCGCGATCCTCCACCACGTGACGATGTCCTACGACATCGACGCCGACAAGATGCTCGACGTCCTCCGCATCGGCAAGGAGAAGATGTCCGACAAAGGCACCAAGTCGGCCAAGAAGCGGGTCGATCCGCTGCGCCGTCAGACCGGTCTGCCCCGGGAGGCGGTCATCGAGCGCATGGTGCGGTCCTTCCGCGACCGCTACGGACTCGCCGCCGGCGGTGTCACCCGCGAGGAGCTGGCGCGGGCGGAGGAGCTGGCCGCCACGAAGTTCAGCAGCGCGGAGTGGACGGCGCGGGTGCCGTAGGAGCGCTTCGTCGCCGGACGGGGCGGAGCCGGGAACACGCGCGGCCGCCCCGGCAGGTGGGTACCTGCCGGGGCGGCCGTCGTTCTGCGCGATGCGGGAGTGGGATCAGCCCAGGGTCGCGATGGCCTTGTTGAAGGTGGCCGACGGACGCATGACGGCCTCCGCCTTCGCGGGGTCGGGCTGGTAGTAGCCACCGATGTCGGCCGGCTTGCCCTGCACGGCGGCCAGCTCGTCGATGATGGTCTGCTCCTGCTCGGACAGCGTCTTGGCGAGCGGCCCGAACGCCTCGGCGAGCGCGGCGTCGTCGGTCTGCTGCGCCAGCTCCTGGGCCCAGTAGAGCGCCAGGTAGAAGTGGCTGCCGCGGTTGTCGATGCCACCGATCTTGCGGCTCGGGGACTTGTCCTCGTTGAGGAAGGTGCCCGTCGCCCGGTCCAGGGTGTCGGCGAGCACCTTGGCGCGCGCGTTGTCCGTGGTGGTCGCGAGGTGCTCGAAGCTGACCGCGAGGGCGAGGAACTCACCCAGGCTGTCCCAGCGCAGGTAGTCCTCCTTGACCAGCTGCTGGACGTGCTTGGGCGCGGAGCCGCCGGCACCCGTCTCGAACAGTCCGCCGCCGTTCATGAGCGGGACGACGGAGAGCATCTTCGCGCTGGTGCCCAGCTCGAGGATGGGGAACAGGTCGGTGAGGTAGTCACGCAGCACGTTGCCGGTGACCGAGATGGTGTCCTCGCCGCGGCGGATGCGCTCCAGGGAGAAGGCGGTGGCCTCCTCGGGCGTCCGGATGGAGATGTCCAGGCCGTCGGTGTCGTGGTCGGCCAGGTAGGTGTTGACCTTGGCGATGAGGTTGGCGTCGTGCGCGCGGCCCTCGTCGAGCCAGAACACGGCCGGGTTGCCGGTCGCGCGGGCGCGGGTGACGGCGAGCTTGACCCAGTCCTGGATCGGGAGGTCCTTGGTCTGGCACATCCGGAAGATGTCACCGGCTCCGACGGCCTGCTCCAGCACGACGTCGCCCTTGCCGTCGACGACCCGCACCGTGCCGGTGGTGGGTACCTCGAAGGTCTTGTCGTGGCTGCCGTACTCCTCGGCCTTCTGCGCCATCAGACCGACGTTGGGTACGGAGCCCATGGTCGACGGGTCGAAGGCGCCGTTGGCGCGGCAGTCGTCGATGACGACCTGGTAGACACCCGCGTAGCTGCTGTCGGGCAGGACCGCGATGGTGTCGGCCTCGTTGCCGTCCGGGCCCCACATGTGGCCGGACGTACGGATCATGGCCGGCATGGAGGCGTCGACGATCACGTCGCTCGGCACGTGCAGGTTGGTGATGCCCTTGTCGGAGTCGACCATCGCCAGGGCCGGGCCCTCGGCGAGCTCGGCCTCGAAGGACGCCTTGATCTCGGCGCCGACGTCCGGCAGGGAGTCGAGGCCCTTGAGGATGCCGCCGAGACCGTCGTTCGGGGTCAGGCCGGCCGCCGCGAGCGCGTCGCCGTACTTGGCGAAGGTGTTCGGGAAGAAGGCGCGGACCACGTGGCCGAAGATGATCGGGTCGGAGACCTTCATCATCGTGGCCTTCAGGTGCACGGAGAACAGCACGCCCTCGGCCTTGGCACGCGCGACCTGTGCGGTGAAGAACTCACGCAGCGCGGCGACGCGCATGACGGCCGCGTCCACGACCTCGCCCGCGAGGACCGGGACGGACTCGCGCAGCACCGTGGTGGTGCCGTCGTCGCCCGCGAGCTCGATGCGCAGCGAGCCGGCCTCGGAGATGACGACGGACTTCTCCGTCGAGCGGAAGTCGTCGACGCCCATGGTGGCGACGTTGGTCTTCGAGTCGGCGGTCCAGGCGCCCATGCGGTGCGGGTGCGCCTTGGCGTAGTTCTTGACCGACGCGGGGGCGCGGCGGTCGGAGTTGCCCTCACGCAGGACGGGGTTCACCGCACTGCCCTTGACCTTGTCGTACCGCGCGCGGACGTCCTTGTCCTCGTCGGTCCGCGGGTCGTCCGGGTAGTCCGGAAGCGCGTAGCCCTGTTCCTGGAGCTCTGCGATCGCGGCCTTCAGCTGCGGGATCGAGGCCGAGATGTTGGGCAGCTTGATGATGTTCGCGCCGGGAGTCCTGGCCAGCTCGCCGAGCTCGGCAAGCGCGTCATCGATACGCTGATCGGCCTTGAGGCGCTCCGGGAAGCCGGCGATGATCCGCCCCGCCAGGGAGATGTCGCGGCGCTCGACCGTGACACCCGCGGTCGAGGCGTACGCCTCGATGACGGGCAGGAACGAGTACGTCGCCAGGGCAGGGGCCTCGTCGGTGTGCGTATAGATGATGGTCGAGTCAGTCACCGGGTGCTCCGCTCCACGTCTGCAACATTGCTTGACATCAAGATATCTCGTGACCGGCCCCCTCTCCACAGTGGCCCGCGCCCATTCCGGCGGAACCGGTCACTCCTGTCCGGCGGGGCGCGGAGTGCCGGGGGCCCTGCGCGCTTCGACCAGCCCGGACTCGTACGCGAAGACGACCAGCTGGGCCCGGTCACGGGCGCCCAGCTTCGTCATGGCGCGGCTGATGTGGGTCTTGGCCGTGAAGGGGCTGACCACCATGTGGACCGCGATCTCCTCGTTGGACAGGCCCCGGGCCGCCAGTGCGGTCACCTCGCGCTCACGGCGGGTGAGCGCCTCCAGGCCCGGTGCGGTGGCGCGGTCGGGGGGCCTGGAGACGAACTCTCCGATCAGCCGGCGCGTGATGGACGGTGAGAGCAGGGCCTCGCCACCGGCCGCGACCTCGATGGCCCTCAGGAGTTCGGCCGGTTCGGTGTCCTTGAGCAGGAACCCGGCGGCGCCGGCGCGCAGGGCGTCGAAGACGTACTCGTCGAGACCGTAGTTGGTGAGGATGACCACATGGACGCCGTCGAGCGCCGGATCTGCCGCGATCTCGCGCGTGGCGTCGATCCCGGTCATGACGGGCATCTGTACGTCCATGAGCACCACGTCCGGGGTGTGCGCACGGACCAGCTCCACGCCCGCCCGTCCGTCGGCGGCCTCCCCGATGACCTCGATGCACTCCTCGGCGTCCAGCAGCGCACGGAATCCCGCGCGCATCAGGGCCTGGTCGTCGACGATCACGACGCGGATCATCCGGTGCCCGCCCGGGGTGCCAGTGGCAGTTCGGCGCGGACCGAGAAGCCCCCTCGGGCGCGGGGCACGGCTTCCAGGGTGCCGCCGAGAGCGGTGACGCGCTCGCGCATGCCGGTCAGTCCGGTGCCGGGCGTGACGTGGTCGCCCGGCAGGCAGGGGCCCTCGTCGTCCACGGACACGACGAGCGCGGTGTCCGCGTAGGTGAGCCGCACCGAGGTCCCCGCCCGGTCCGCGTGCCGGGCGACGTTGGTCAGCGCCTCCTGCACGATGCGGTACGCCGCGCCGTCCACATCCGCCGGCACCGCCCGTACGTCGCCCTCGACGGCGACGGTCAGCACGATGCCCGCGGCTCTGGCCCGCCCGGCGAGCTCGTCCATCCGGTCGAGGCCGGAGCACGGGTCCACCACGTCCGTGCGGAGCACCTCCAGTGTCGAGCGGAGCTCCCGCATCGCCTCGCCGCTCGCCTCCTGGATGGCGAGCAGTGCCGGTTCCACCTCCGCGCCCCGCTTGCGGGCCAGGTGGACGGCGACCCCGGCCTGGAGCTTCACGATCGAGATGGAGTGGGTCAGCGAGTCGTGCAGTTCGCGGGCGATGCGCAGCCGTTCCTCGCCTGCCCGGCGCAGGGCCGTCTCCTCCCGTGTGCGCTCGGCGTCCAGCGCACGCTTCTCGGTCTGCCGCAGATAGGCCTGCCAGTTCTTGTCGATGAGGCCGGTGACCCCCGCGCACAGGAACCAGCCGAGCAGGAGCAGCGTGCGCTCGACGGTGTCCTGGACCCCCGGCACGGAGACGAACAGCACCACGGAGTAGCCGACGAGGAACACCGCCCCGACTCCGGCCGCCTGCGTCCGGTGCCCGTTGCGCGCCGCCGCGTGGACGGCGACGACGACGGGCAGCGCCACCCAGCTCCCCGGATGCGCGTGGACGGCGTACCCGAACATGCACAGCGTGGTCACCACGAGCACGGCGCGGGGCGCCCGGCGGTGGGCGGCGAGGGCGAGGGAGCCGGCCAGGACGAGCAGCACGTCGAGACCGCCGGGCGAGGAGGCGAGGCACGCCGCCGCCACGACGACCGCCCCGATGACCGCCGCGGCCGCCGCGTCCAGCAGTGTCCGCCGGTCGATGTCCCCCCGCATGAGCGGCACACTAACTCCCTTGCGCCGGCGGGCGCGTCGTCCTGGAGGACGGTGTCCCCACTGCTCCCGGGGAAGTAGTACGGCCCCTTTCCCGTCGCCCCGGGGCAGCCGCAACAGTCTTCGGCCGTACGACGACCCGGGCGGGCCGCGCGGGTGAGCATCGTCGCCATGACCGGACCTTTCCGATACACCTCGCCCGCACCGCCGAAGTCCGCCACCGGAGAGGTGGCGGACGTCTACGCGCAACTGGCCACCGACTTCGGCATCAAGGACGCCACGACGTTCGTCGTCCTGTCGGCCTCCCCTCCCCTCCTGACCGCCACCTGGGCCCTGATGCGGGAGTCGCTGCTCGCGGGGCGTGCTTCGCGCACCGGGAAGGAGCTGGTGGCGGCCGGGGTGTCCCTGGCCAACCGGTGCCCGTTCTGCGCCACCGCGCACGCCGTGCTGCTGCACGCCACCGGTGATCACGGGCTCGCCGAGACCGTGCTGCGGGGCGACGAGCCGGAGGACCCCGGCGACAGCGGCCTGCTCGCCTGGGGCAAGGACATGACCAGGCCGCGGCCGTTCCCGGAGGACGAGACCGCCGAGTACGTGGGGACGGCGCTCGCCTTCCACTTCATCAACCGGGTGGTGTCCTCGCTGCTGTCCGAACGGATGCTGCCGTGCGGTCTGGAGAAGTACCGGCTGGTGCGCAGGACGGCGGGCCGTTCGCTGGCGGCGACCGTACGCCGCGACCTGCGCCCCGGCACGTCCCTGCCACTGCTCGGCACGGCCGGTGAGACCCCGCCGTGGGCGGCGGACAGCCCGGTCGGCACGGCTTACGGCGCGCTGCTGTCCGCCGCGCGCCAGGGGGCGGGACTGCTCAGCGACGAGGACGCCGCGTTCGTGCGGCAGTCGGTGGCGGACTGGGACGGTGTCGCACCACTGCCCCTGAACGCACCGCTGCCGGACCGGGCGGAGAGGCCCGGAGCCAGGCTCGCGCTGCTCGCCGCACGGGCCCCGTACCGGATCACCGACGAGGACGTGGCGGCCTGGCGCGTGCCGGCCTTCACGGATCACTCCCTGGTCCATCTGATCGCCTTCGGCGCGATCTGCGCCGTCGAGCGCGTCGAGACCGCCGTGCGGACGACCGCCGAGGAGCGCACGTGACCGCCGCGGACGCGTGGAACGGGCCTCTGGGCCGGCACTGGGCCGATCACCCTGACCGGTACGACGCGACGCTGGCGCCCTTCGACGCGGCACTCTTCGACGCCGCGGCCATCGGCGTGACCGACCGGGTGCTCGACATCGGGTGCGGCAGCGGGGGAACGAGCCGGGCGGCCGCCCGGCTGTCGCCGCGGGGGCGGGTCACCGGCGTCGACATCTCGGCGCCCCTCGTCGCGCGGGCACGTGCCCTGACCGATCCCGCGCGGGACGGCGATGTGGCCTTCGAGCTGGGCGACGCCCAGGTCCATCCGTTCGAACCGGGCGGCTACGACGTGGCGATCAGCCGGGGCGGGGTGATGTTCTTCGCCGACCACGTCGCGGCCTTCGCCCACATCGGTGAGGCTCTGCGCGCCGGCGGCCGCCTGGTCTTCGTCTGTCCCCGGCCTGCCCCGCCGGACGGCCAGGAGCGCCGCGCACTGGGCCTTCTGGCCTCCCAGGTGGGCGGGGACCACGCCGTCGACACCTCCGTGGCCGCGGCCATGGCGTCGTTGTCGGATCCGGAGCGGATCACGGCGGTACTGGGTGCCGCGGGCTTCGAGGACGTCACCTCGGTGCCGGTGTCCGCCGCGACCCGCTGGGGCGGGGACGCGGCGGACGCGGTGGACTTCTTCGTCTCGCGTACGCAGGGGTCACCGGGTCACGGACCGGACGCGTGCCGCGATGGCGGACGTGTTCCGGCCCTACGAGACCCCGGAGGGTGTCCTGCTGCGTGCGGGGGTGTGGGTGGTCAGCGCCCGTCGGCCGCGCTGACCACGCCCGGGGCCGGCGGCCGGTGCTCGTACCAGCGCCGGTCGGCCTCCAGCTGCGCGGCGAGCGAGACGAGCCGGGCCTCGCTGCGGGAGGGGCCGAGGAGCTGGGCGCCGAGAGGCAGGCCGTCGCGGGTGAAACCCGCCGGGACGTTGACGCCGGGCCAGCCGAGGACGTTCCAGGGCCAGGCGTAGGGGCAGGCCGAGGTCATGGCGAGGTCGGTGCGCCAGGCACTGAGCCGGTCGAACGCCCCGACCCGTGGCGGCGGGGCGGCCGTGGTCGGGGTGAGCAGCACGTCGTAACCGCGCCGGCCCCGGGACGTGTCGAAGAAGGCGCCGATCCTGGCGTGCTGACGTACCTCACGGGCGCGGGCGGCCCGCACGATCCGGCCGCCGAGACGGGTCCCGGTGCGCAGGGCGCTGCGGGTGCGCGGGTCCAGGAGCGCGGGCTCGGGGTGCAGCGCGGCGAGCTCGGCGATGCCCGCCGTGGCCCGGGGGACGAAGGAGAGGCCGATGAGCCCGTAGCGGGGGTGGGCCTCCTCGACCTGGTGGCCGAGCCGGGCGAGGACTTCGGCGAGGGCGGTGACGGCGCGCAGGACCTCCGGGTGGGGCGCGTTGCGGGTGAGGGTGAGCGGGGGCCGCAGCGAGAGGCCGATGCGCAGCCTGCCCGGGTCGCGGCGCGCGGCGGCGGACGCGTCGACGGCGGGCGGGCGGTGCGGGTCCCGGGGATGCGGTCCCGCCGCTGCGTCCAGAAGGAGGGCGGCGTCCGCGACGGTACGGGCGAGGGGGCCGTTGACCGTGAGGCCCTGGAAGGCGTCGGTGTTGGGGTGGACGGAGACCCGGCCGCGCTGCGGCTTGATGCCGACGAGGTGGGTCCAGGCGGCGGGAATGCGGATGGAGCCCGCGCCGTCCGAACCCAGTGCGGCCGGGACGAGCCCTGCTGCGACGGCCGCCGCGGAGCCGCCGGAGGAACCCCCGGGCGTGTGCGCGGTGCTCCAGGGGTTACGGGTCGCCCCGAAGGCGGCCCCTTCCGTGAATGCCCACTGGCCCAGCTCGCAGGAGTTGGTCTTGCCGACGACGACGGCCCCGGCGGCCCGGAGTCTGCGGACCGCCTCGCTGTCGGCGGTGGCGGGCGGCAGTGCGCCGTCGCAGCCGAAGTAGGTGGGCATCCCGGCGACGTCGGTGTCGTCCTTGACCGCGACCGGCACCCCGAGCAGTGGAAGCCGCTCCCCCGCCTCGAGCCGCCGGTCGGCCTCGGCGGCCTCGGCGAGTGCGGCTTCCGTACGGAGCTGGCGGAACGCGTTGAGGGTGTGACGGCTCGCCTCGATGCGTGCGAGCGCCTCGGCGACGAGGGCGGCCGAGGTCGTTCCGCCCTCGGCCAGCCGCCGGGCGCACTCCGTGAGTCCGGGCTGTACGGGCGGCTCCACCGGCCTGACCGGCCCGGTCCGCTCCGTGGGGTCTGCTGAGGACATCGCCACCGCCTCCTCGCGTCCGCCGGAGCACCGGCCCCGGGGTCCGCCCGGAGTCCGCCGAGCGGTCTACCGGAGAGTAACGAGGCAGGCAGGTCCGCTCAAGCACGCCGCACACGACCGGCGCCCGTCTCCCTCCCCCGGGCGGTGATGCCCCTGGCAGTACGCGGGAGGCGGGCATCCGGCAGCGGATGCTACGGGCGCACGTGGATCTCGCCGATCCCTGAACCGAGGCCGGCGCAGTGGGCTGTCGACTGCCCGGACTCGCCCGGCCTCAACGTGACGTGGTTACCGTCGACGTCGGGCGACCAGCCACAGACCAGGTGCACCCAGAAGGTCTGCGTGGCCGAACCGTTGTTCCGGCAGAGCGCGAAGCCGGTGTAGTCGTCGATCGCGTGCTTGCCGGTGTCGCACGACAGGCCCGGCGGAGTGGCGGCGGGTGCGACGGCCACGGCGGCGGTGGCCGGCACCGCGAGCGCGACGGTCAGACCGGTGACGGTGGCACCCCGCGCCAGCGCGTGGACGACGGTCCCCTTGAACGGCTTCTTCATGTCTCCCCTTGATTCCGGTCGAGTCCGGTGATCTTCAGGGCTGTGCTCCCCCACGTTCCGTAGCCGAAAACAGCGCCGAACCTCACCCTCCGTGCACCCGGCCCGCCGCGGACGCAACCGTGCGCGGGCAAGACGACCGGTCGGCCGGCCCTCCACCCGCGAGGTGCGATTACCTCCCTGGCGACAGGCAAAAATCTATGCTGCCCGGAGTAGACATTGAGTGGTGGCGCGGTTATGGTTTCTCTCGTAGCCGAGATCGACAGGGCCCGGCAGAGATGAACTGCCGGGCAGTGGTACACGCAGTCGCAGTGCGCAGGACGGTGCGGTGGTGGAGTCCCGAAGCCAGGGTTTTCGCATGACGGCGACGGGACTGACGACCGCACCGGGTGGCCCGCAGCATTCAGGGGCCCGCCATGGGGCAGTCCGAAGTGGCTGCCCGGTCAGTGCAGTTCGCAGTACCAGCAGTAGGTAAGTGATCGATACCAGAGGGAAGAACGGAGGAGCCCCGCGCCATCAGGATCGCCCGGGTGCAGTGAGTGGGCCCGGGTACCGCAGGACATCGACAGTGAGGTGGTCTCCGGTCAAGCAACCGCGATCCCCGCGCCCCCGACAGCATTCGGGTCGGGTCCGCGGAAACAGAGGGCCGACGCGGTACGAGAGTCGGCAGATGGTGTAGCAGTTCCTTCGGGGCCTTGGTGCCGGTACGGCGCCAAGGCCCCTCAACGCGTTCCACGGAGAGGTGCAAGTGACAGCAGACGATTCGTTCGACCGTCTCGATGACGACGACTACCCCGCCTACACCATGGGCCGGGCCGCCGACATGCTCGGCACCACCCAGGGCTTCCTCCGCGCCATCGGCGAAGCCCGACTGATCACCCCGCTCCGCTCCGCGGGCGGCCACCGACGCTACTCCCGCTACCAGCTGCGCATCGCCGCCCGAGCCCGCGAACTCGTCGACCGGGGCACCCCCATCGAAGCCGCCTGCCGCATCATCATCCTCGAGGACCAGCTCGAAGAAGCGCAGCGCATCAACGCCGAACACCGCCGCACCTCCGACCCGGCGAACCCCCCGGTCCAGGCCTGAGGCTGCCGGGGCCTTACGGGCCACCGGAACTCTCACCGCCGGCATCCCGCAGGAGGAATTCTCCACGTGTCGCAGCGGGGGAATAGAACCGGCGCGATCCACCAGAGCGTCCGTCGAGACGCGGAAGCCTCCGCGGGAACCGGCGAACAACGACCACCGACCGCATTTCCGGCGACATATTTTCGCCGGCGGCGAAGCGCTCGCCCTCCGACGTACAGGAGGGGGAGTTTCCCCGTAATTCAAGTGGGTACCAGCTGACCAACACCACATCGCGGATTCCTCCGCGCGGTGACCGAAAAAAGCGAAAGAGTAACACATGCTCAAGGCAATCGCAGATGTAATTCGTTCAATCGGAGGGGCCATCGCCACCGTCGTGGCCCTGCCTTTCCGTGCTGTCGCACGGCTCTTCGGCGGAGCCTCCGACAGCGCCCACGGCCGCCACTGATCAGCACTGCCACCAGGCCGGCAGGTCACCTTTCGACAGAAGCGGCCCTCCACGCGCCCGGTCGTACGGAAGTGGGTGAGGCCAGATTCCCGCATCGCATCGAATTCGGATCACGCCTGCCGGATCGTCATTGGTTTTTCATGTGGGCGCCGGGTCGGGGGACGTAAGTGCGAAGGCGCCGCCGACACGGCTGTCCGGGTCAGCAGGCCGCCCAGCGAGAAACATCACGTGCCGCACCAGAGGCGAGCTACTGGAATCTGTCCGGCACTGAGCCTTTTTCAACCTCAGGCTGAGGCAGGTTGCAGGACGAGGGCAGCCTTCACGATCTCGGTGATCCGGCCTTCTGCTCCAGCACACGAAGGCGCGGGATTGGCGCTGTGGCGCACGTTCTCGGTCCGACGTTCCGGCGACTCTCACGGACGCGGTGTGCGCGACGTCCGTGATCGACAAAGCCGCCGCTCGCTGCCGACGAATCTCCGACTCAGGTCACGGAGATTATGTAGAGCGAAGACCCCAGAGAGGCCAATCCCAGGCAGAGCCAAAGAGCGACGATTTCATACCGTCGCCTTTCCCGAGGGACGTCGAAGTAGCCGAGAGCGAAGAAGAAGAACAAGCCCGCGAGCATCATGAGGCCCACAGCGACAAGGAAGAGCTTGACGTTCACAGTCCCCCACCTTCAAGATTTTCTGACGATGAGCCCTTTGCAACCTGAGCTCGCCACCTCGGAGTTGGGCTGCTGTACAACACGACGAAGCTCCTGATAGACGGGCCCTCAACCAAGATCACCCGTGTCCGTCAGGAGCCTCGCGTGCTTGTCTACCCGTCGTCGATCGATCTGTCCAGCCGTACTCTGTGCTTCCTGGCCAACCATCTCCGTTCCCGGCGGCTGGAGATCGGGACCCGGTGGCGACGCCTCACGACGGGGCGGCAAGCACTGCTCGCCCTGGCTCACCTGCGGTGCGGCGATACCTACGCCCAGCTGGCCGCCGGGTTCCGCATCGGCATCGCGACGGTGTACCGCTACATACGTGAGGCCGTCGACATCCTGGCAGTCCTCGCCCCGTCACTCACCGAGGCAATGAGGTCGGCGCGGACGAAGGCGTTCGTGCTGCTGGACGGCACCCTGCTACCGATCGACCGGATCGCCGCCGACACCCCGTACTACTCGGGCAAGCACAAGCGTCACGGCATGAACGTCCAGGTCCTCACCGACCCATTCGGCCGACTGCTGTGGGCATCCCCGGCGCTGCCCGGATGCACCCACGATCTCACCGCCGCGAGAACTCACGGAATCATCGACGCGCTCGCCGGTGCAGGGCTGAAGTGCTGGGCGGACAAGGCATACCAGGGCGCCGGCAGTCACGTCCGCGTGCCGTTTCGAGGTCGCCGTCTCGAGCGATGGAAGCGACGCCACAACAGCAGCCACGCCAAGATCCGCTGCCTCGTCGAGCAGGCCATGGCCGTCCTCAAGTGCTGGCGCCTACTCCGAAAGCTCCGGTGCAGCACGAACCGCATCACCGAGATCGTGAAGGCCGTCCTCGTCCTGCAACTCGCCTCAACCTGAGGTTGGAAAAGCCTCACTGTCTGGGGGCATTACCCCGCCGCGCGTGGCGGGGTAACGGCTTCCCGGCAAGTTGCGCAATGGCGCGGTTCCGCCGGCGCGCCCGCCATCCCGGTTCTGGCAGTGGCTGCTGCCGGGCCGGGTTGCCTCGCTCCGGCCCCCGCTTCGCCGACTCCGTACTCTGCGACACCCTGCCGCAACGCCGTGCTCGGTCTCTTGGAAAAAGTCGGAGGAGTGCAGGAATGACTGCGTGGTCGCGGGGGTAAGCGGTCGCCCGGAAGAGAGAACCAGAGGGAGGGCGAACCATGACCGCGATGTCGGTGCGAACCACCGAAGCCCATGACATGACCGCAGAGTCGGATGACATGAGCGCTGCGCGGACAGCTGCCGGCACGGATGCCGGAGCTCTGGAACTGCCGTGGATCGAGGATGCGGGGAAGGTCGCGCCGCGGGATGCGCGCGACATGTCGAAGCTGTTCTTCGACCGCCTCCAGACCTTGGAGGAAGGCACCCGCGAGCACCAGTACGCCCGCAACACCCTGATCGAGATGAATCTCTCGCTCGTCCGCTTCGCCGCGCAGCGGTTCCGCAGTCGGGGCGGGGAGGACACCGAGGACATCATCCAGGTCGGCACGATCGGTCTCATCAAGGCGATCGACCGGTTCGACCTTTCGCGCGAGGTGGAGTTCGCCACCTTCGCGGTCCCCTACATCGTGGGCGAGATCAAGCGGTTCTTCCGGGACACCACCTGGTCCGTACACGTGCCGCGCCGACTCCAGGAGCTGCGGGTCGAGCTGGCCAAGGCCAAGGAAACGCTCTCCTCGAAGCTCGACCGGGACCCCACGGTCAAGGAGCTCGCCACCCACCTGGACCTCAGCGAGGAAGAGGTGATCGAGGGTCTGGTGGCGGCCAACGGCTACTCCGCCGGTTCCCTGGACTCCTCCTCTTCCGACGGTGAGGACAGCCAGGACCAGCGGTCCTATGCCGAGGTGCTCGGCGAGTGGGACCCTGCCATGGAGACCGTCGAGAACCTGCACACGCTCGCCCCACTGCTGGAACAGCTCGACGACCGTGAACGCCTGATCATCCAGATGCGCTTCGGCGCCGAGATGACCCAGGCACAGATCGGAGCCGAGTTGGGCATCTCGCAGATGCAGATCTCCCGACTGCTGACCCGCATCGTGCGCAAGCTGCGCGCCGGCATGAGCATCGACGCCTGACCGGCGCTCGCTCCGCTTCCCGCCGAAGACGATCGGCGGGAAGCGGAGCGAGATCACGCCCGATCCCATGGAAACGATGCCCGGTGGCGGCATTGCTCTCATACGGGAGTGGGGCACGGCGAGCTCGCGGCAGGCAGTCGACCTGACGCGCCGGGTCTGGGCCGAGACGTCAGGGAATGGAGTCACCCCGAGGCCGATCGGTTCCCCTCCGAGGGGCCCTCATCCCACTCGGCAGAACCTTCAACGTAAATGTTCGTGAGAGTGCTAGCCATATTGTTAACAATTCTATAGCGTGCGTCGCACCTCGGCCCCGAGGTATCGGCAGAGCACTTGGTGCCCCACGAGCGGAGATGCCATGCGGCGGTTCTCGGCGTCCTCAGGACGCGATGCAGAAGTCCGGACCACGGGCCCTCGGACAGGAGGCCCCGCAAGCCGCGCGTACGTGCTCAAAGGTATGGCGCTCGCGGGCTCCCTCGCCCTCACAGCCATCGCGGTGCCGACGTCATTCGCCGCTGCTGACAGCATGGTCCCGTCGCAGAGCCGCGGCCATACCGCGGACCCGGAGGACGCCGGGCTGGCCTTCGACTCCGCCGCGTACACAACGATCAGCGTCGCGGTCGACGGGAAGCCGATGAACGTACGCTGGTACAAGGAGATCTGCTACGTCGCGAAGCCGGTCACGGCGGCGGCGCAGCAGCCCGGCGGCCCCGGCGGGGGCAGTTCCACGATCCCCAACACCGCCTGCGGCTACCAGAGCATGAACGTGTTCGTTCCCGAGAGCGCCTTCCACGATCAGCGGGCGCCGGTCTACTTCGCGGTGAACAACAGCGGATGGATGGCCAGTTACGTCAAGGCGAGCGTGGTCGACGGAGCGTCGTACAACAGCTCGACGAGCAACGTCGGTGCCGCGCTGAAGGCCGGATACGTCTTCGCCGACGTCGCCGACCGAAGTCGGGGACTGGTAGGCGCCGACGGCTCGTCCCCCGGCAAAGCCCCCGCGGCAGTGGTCGACGCCAAGGCCGCTGTCCGCTACCTGCGCCTGAACGATGCCGCGATGCCTGGCAGCGCCGAGCGGATCGTCGCCAACGGCACCAGCGGCGGCGGCGCACTGGTATCGATCCTGGGTGCTTCCGGCAACAGCGGCGAGTATCGCCCCTATCTCGATGCCATCGGCGCCGCCGGCATCGACGCGAAGGGCCGCAGCACCCTGCGCGACGACGTCTTCGCCGTCAACGCGTACTGCCCGATCACCGACCTCGGCAACGCCGATGCGGCCTACGAGTGGCTGTACAACGTCCTCGCCACCCGCGACGGCGCCGGACAGAATCCTTCGCCCGAAGCCGCGGCCGCGATCGCGGCGCAGTTCCCCGCCTACGAGAAGACCCTCGGGCTGCGCAACCCCGACGGCTCCGTGCTCACCGCCGCGAACATGCTCGACACCGTCAAGAAAGAGGTCACGCGCTCCGCGGAGGCCTACTTGAAGAGCGACGACGCCCACGAGATCCCACCGCTGGGCGGCACCTTCGAAATCCAGTCCGGAGGCCCCGGAAGCCCGCCTGCCACCAAGTCGTACGTCAATGACTGGATCGACGTCGACAACAGCGCCGACAAGGTGCTTTCGGTGGACATGAAGAGGTACCTCGCTTTCGTCGTCTCCCAGGCCACACTCAAGACGACACCCGCCTTCGACGCCTTGGGCGTCAACGGAACGACCACCGGCCGCACCGAGACCGATCTCTTCGGCCCCCCGAACCAGAAGTACATGAACTACACCGAGTTCAGCTGGGATCACAACGACGTCGCCGGCGACGGCAGCGGGATCGACGACACCGGCCTGACCTGGGACGAGTACACCGGCAAGCGCAGTACGACCGTCGACGACCAGATCCACCTGATCAACCCGATGGACTTCATCGGCACCGGTGCCGACACCTCGGCGAACTGGTACGTCCGGACGGGCACCCGCGACCGGGACACCTCGTTCACCGTCTCCATCAACCTCGACCGGGCGCTCGAGGCGGACAAGCAGGTCGAGGACGTCGACTACCAGCTCGCCTGGAACCAGCCGCACGCCGGCAACTACGACGTGCCCGAGGCCATGGCCTGGATCGCCGAGGCCGTCCGCAAGGCCGGAGACCCGCTCGCCCCCGGCCGTCACGGATAGTCCCTGGAGTCCTCCTGCTCAGGCGCTCAGCGCGGTACAGGCGTTGCCGACCTCTCACTCAGGTCACCGGGAAAGGACGTCCCGCTGATGAAGTCGGTCAGCGCGGCAGCGACGGCACCGGGCTGTTCGTCGGGGATGAAGTGTCCCGCGTCCGGCACGACGATCCCGGTGGCGTGGTCGGCCCACGGCCTGACGGACTCCGCCATGTCGGGGATGGAGCCGTGGCTGCTGGAGATCCCGAGGACCGGGACCGTCAGGCGCTGTCGTTCCAGCGCTTCGTGGTTCTTCCGCGCCGACACGGCGGAGTCCCGGTAGTAGGCCAGGGATGCGCGGAGACCGCCTTCGGCGGCCACGGACGCGGCGTAGTTCTCGATTTCGGCGTCGTCGAAGGTGTCGGAGGAGAGGGTCTTGGCCTTCAGGAACCAGCCGACGTACTCCCGTTCGCGGCCGGCGAGCAGTGTCTCGGGCAGGTCGGGCACGAGGTGGAAGGCGAAGTGCCAGGTCTTCCACGCCCGCTCGGGGTCGGTCGGGACGGCGTCAGGGAGTGTGATGCCCGGGATACCGGCGTCGAGCAGTGCCAGGCCACGCAGCTGGCTCCGGTACTTCAACGCGAGGGAGAAGGCGACCCATGCGCCGATGTCGTGGGCGACCAGCCAGTATGTCGAGACTCGGAGCGCCTTGACCGCGGCGTGGACGTACGCGGCGGCTGTGTGCGTGTCGTAGCTGATGTCCGGGCGTTCGGAGTGGCCCTGGCCCGGCAGGTCGATCGCGATGACCCGGAACCGGTCGGCCAGGTTCGGCATCACCTTGCGCCATGCCCACCAGGTCTGAGGGAACCCGGCGAGCAGCACGACGGCCGGACCGTCGGGCCGACCGCCTTCAACCGCGTGCAGCCGGACGCCGCCCGCGTCGACCCAACGGTGGGTGAAACCGGCCAGGTCGGGCAGTGGCAGGTCGCGGAACGGGTTGCCGGAGTCGCGAGGGGTGCTCGCGGCGTCATTCATGGTTCTCCTCCACTGGTGTGAGGTGTGTCGGCCCGATCGGCGAAACCGACAGCAACAGGACGTGCCGACGCCTCCGCCGACGTAGGCGATGAACACGGCAACGGGGGTGCGCGGTCCGAAGCCGAACGGCGAGGCCCACAGCACGTACAGCGGGATCGTCGGTGTTCCGTCCGCCATGCCAGCCGGTGGAGCCGAACGCGACGGCGCCGGACCGCGAGCACGCGGTGCTCATGTCGCCCCGCTGTGAGGTCTGCGAGGTGTCCGGCCGCGATCACGCCTTCACCCTAGCCCATCTTGAACTGATTGGTTCAAGATGGGATGATGGCCTCATCGAAGAGGGCTGAGCAGGAGGACGGTGCCGCATGGCGGGCAAGAAGCAGTTCGACGTCGCCCGGGCGCTCGACGCCGCGATGATCCAGTTCTGGCGGGCCGGCTACGCGGACACGTCGGTGGACGACCTGTCCCGGGCGACCGGACTCAACCGCAGCTCCATCTACTCCTCCCTCGGCGACAAGGACACGCTCTTCATTCGCTGCCTGGACCGCTACACCGCACGCTACGGAGACAAGTACGACGCCGCGTTGTCCTGCGCCGCCGACCGGCCCCTGGCAGCCACGCGGGCGTTCTTCGACATCACCCTGGAACGCATCGCGGACCCCGGTCTGCCCGACGGTTGCCTGGTGGCCCAGACCGTCATGGCGACCCCGGTGCTGAGCGCGAGCGTCGCGGCGCGTGCACGGGAGGCGATCGGCTTCCAGCACACGCGGCTGCGCGCCGCGCTGAAGGCCGGCCGGCTGCACGACGGGGCGGCCGAGTCCTTCGCCACCCACCTCGCGGCCGTGAACCAGTCCCTCGCCGTCATGAGCAGAGCCGGAACGAGCACGGAGCAGCTGCGCACCATCGTCGACGTGACCCTCGGCGCGCTTGCGCGGACTCTCGGCGCGAGCGACTGAGACGTGTCCGCCGTCCGTCAGGGTGCGCGTCGGGGCGCGGGGTGGCAGGACGACGCGGTCAGCCGCGCCGTCGCGCGCGACGAACCCGGCGACGCGGACGGTCATTCCCTGGATACTGGTCGCCCATGGATGAGGTCGAAGTCGTCGTCGCCCATTCCGAGCGCGCGACCCTGCGCGTCGGCGACGTGTTCCTGAAGGTGGACGCCGATCAGGCGCGCATCGACGTCGAGGCCGAGGCGATGTCCCTCGCGCCGGTCCCGACCCCGGAGGTGCTGTGGCGCAAGCCGTCCGTTCTCGCCGTCGCCGCGCTCCCGGGGACCACACTGGGCCGCCTCGGCGGGCCGTCGACCGGGTCGCCGGCGGCGTGGGCCGCGGCGGGCGCCGCCATCCGGAAGCTGCACGACGCGCCACTGCCGCCCCGGCCGGGCCGGGCCGGCCGGAGCATCTTCGCCCTGACGGCGGAACTCGACGACGAGTGCGAGTCGCTCGTGACGAACGGCCTCCTGCCCGCCGAGCTGGTCACCCGCAACCGCCAGGTCGCCGAGGCCGCACTCCGGCCGTGGACCCCGGCGTTCACGCACGGCGACCTGCAGATCGCACACGTCTTCGTCGACGGCGACGAGGTCACGGGCATCATCGACTGGTCCGAGGCGGGCCAGGGTGACGCCCTGTACGACCTCGCCACCTTCACGCTCGGACACGAGGAGCACCTCGACGACGTCGTCGCCGGGTATGGCGCCGGCATCGACCTCGATGTGATCCACGCGTGGTGGTCGTTGCGAAGCCTGCTGGCGGTTCGCTGGCTCGTCGAGCACGGCTTCGATCCGTTCGCGCCGGGCTGCGAGGTCGACGTGCTGAGATCCCGGATGTGACGCTGCACGGGCCTGACCGCCGCGCATGCCTGGAGAACGTGAGGCACGGCTGCCACGGCCTCTTCGAAACCGGTGACGGTGTCAGCCTCCTCCCGGCGCAGGGTGGCAAGGACCAGGGCTTCGAAGTTCGCCGCAGGTGCCCGGACCGGCTCCGTCATGGCGGGATCAGCTCCTTGCGTGGCAGGGTCTCGGGACACGGGGACAGGCCTCGCGCCCGCGCCGGACTCTCCCCGGCTTCCTCGGACCGCCGTCGCCCCGCTCGCTTCACTCCCCCTGCGGGGCGTGCGGAGCCGTCGTGGGGATCTCGGCCGGCCGCTCCCGTCCTCCGTCGTGGCCTGACGCCACCACGGCTACCAGCCCGAGGACGACGGCCGCGGCGACGACTCGCCCTGAGGCCCGGAGCGCCCACCCCGGCAGCGATCGTCTCGCCTTCCACGACCCCGGCAAGGGCAGCCGTTCGGCCCGCCGGGCCGGCCGCGTCAACCGCATCACCAGCAGGACGGCAACGGGCAGTTGCAGCAGCCACAGCACGGTGCGTGGCCACTCGCCGTACCAGACGTTGGTGCCGTACAACAGTGTGTGCCACACGGACAGCACGTACACGACGATCACGAACCGGTGCATACGGCGCCAGGTGTTGGCTCCGATGCGATGCCGGACGTAGAACAGCAGGCCGAGCGGGATCGCGAGATACAGGGCGCCCTGCCCGATCGGAATGGCGACCCGGCCGGTCCCCGAGTCGTACCAGCCCGGCACGAACGCGTCCGCGAAGCCCACCCACAGGCGCTCCAGCCAGGCCGACTCGACCTCGTACCGCACGAGTTCAGCCGCGAACATCAGCGCGTGCGCGAACATCAGCGCCATCGTGGTCAGACTCGTGGTGCGGTGCCAGCGCTCCAGGGCCTGCGGGGATCCCGGCAGCCGGGCCGGGCGCTGCCCGGACGCCAGCAGTCCGAGCATGACCGTGCCCCACGCCCACAACAACGCCGACCAGCCGAACGCCTGACTCAGCAGGTACATCCAGTACGTACGGGCGTCGGCCATGAACGGCATGACCGCCACCGTCGCCGAGTCCCCTGACTCCACGCGTACGTACAGGAGGACGAACACCGCCGCCGTGACACCGACGGCAGCGCCCACTTCGGGCAGCACGGTCCGCAGGTCGGTGCGCAGGGTGACACGGCCGGCGGCACGCCGGTCACGTGCGAGTGGTGCGGCCGTTCCCTCGTCGTCCGGCGTCGTTCCTGACAGCATCCCGGGCCCCCCGGGCACCGGCCACCCGGGGGGGCCGGTGCCACTGTGTCGTAGGAGAAACCAGTTTCGCCTGAGGGACGAGAGACACCGAGGCTCATTCCGGCCAGAGCGGAGGAGGCCGGATGGCCGGTGGCCCGGCCGCCGGGTGATCAGCGATTCCGCGGAAGAGCCCTAATGACCGCCGGGATCGAGATCGGCGGCGGTGATCCCCTGGCCGGGCAACTGCCGGGCGTCGTCACGGGCTCGCAGGCTGTCGAGCATGAGTGCCGAGGCGCGGTCCGCGCTGCGCCGGGTGAGGTCGGTTCGCAGTCCGGGGATCGGCCGGAACAGCAGGGCGATCAACAGCGCCACGTCGCCGGTGTCCACGTCCGGCCGCATGTCGCCGTCGGACTGGGCGCGCCGGACGATTCGGTCGAGGATCTTCAGCAGGATCTGGCGCAGCCGGCGGTTCTCGGGGTCCTCCTGAAGCTCGGCCCAGGCGCTGGCGAACCAGACCGACAGCCAAGTCGCCAACCGCAGTTCGGCTCCGGCCTGATGGACGAATCGCGTCAGCGCCCCCCAGGCGTCGGGCTCTTCGTCCTCGGCTGTGCGAGCGATGGCCACCACGCGGTGAAACCCGTCCGACGCCACCGCACTGATCAGCGCCTGCCGGTCCGGGAAACGACGGTAGAGGGTACCGGTCCCGACGCCGGCGCGGCGGGCCACCTCCTCTGTCGGTACGTCGGGCCCCCGCTCGGCGAACAGCGCCCGGGCCGCCTCGATGATCTGTTCACGGTTGAACCGGGCATCGGCCCGCAGTTCGCGCCCGGAAGTCGAATCTGTCACCCCAGCACTATATGTGAACGGACTTCCTCCGTATCATGGACTTAAGTGGCGGATCTTCTATCGGATAGGAGGCCTGGATGACTCTCGACGCGATGTTGCGCCGGATCGGGCACCGAGGTCGCGTGACGCCCGACCGGGAAACGCTCTTCGCCCTGCACCGGTCCTGGCGGCGCACGGTGCCGTACGAGAACCTCGACATCCAGCTCGGCCGGCCGGTCGGCCTCGATCCCGACACGTTGTACGACAAGCTCATACGGCGGCGGCGCGGCGGTTACTGCTACGAACAGAACGCGGGCCTGGCCATGTTGCTGCGCCTGGCCGGGTTCGAGGTGTCGATGGTCGAGGGCGGCGTCATGCGCCAGGCTCGCGGGGATGCGATGTGGGGCAACCACAACGCGCTGGTCATCGACCTCGACGGCCGGCAATGGGTCGCCGACGCCGGTATCGGGGACGGGTTCGTCGAACCGCTCCGACTGCGCGAAGGGCCGCAGGAACAAGGGGAGTTCACCTATCGGCTGGAGCGACTGGCCTCGGACACCTGGCGCTTCCACCACAACCCGGGCGCGACGATCGCCTCCTACGACTTCCGTCTCCGGCCGTGCGTGCCCGCCGACTTCGCCGCCCGCTCGCACGAGCTCTCCACGTCCCCGGAATCGCCCTACGTCACCACGCTGATCGCCGCGCGGCCCGACGCCGGACACACCTTGCTGCTGCTGTCACGTACGTTGCGGCAGTACGGCGCCGACGGCAGGAGCTCCTGGACCATCGGCGACGTGGACGAGTTCGCCACGACACTCTCCGAGCAGTTCCTCGTACCGCTCCAGGACCTCGGGCCGGACGGAGTCGGCCGGCTCTGGGAGAAGGCCCGCGCCCAGGATGACGCCCGGCAGACACGGGCCCAGGATGACGCCCGGCAGACACGGGCCCAGGAGGCTGACCGGCGCTGACCGGATGTCTGACCTGAGGTTCCTGCCGCCCACTCTCACGTTCCGTAGCCGGAAGCAGCCCTGGACCTCACCCTCCGTACCCCCGGCCCGCCGTGCACGCAACCCTGCGCGGGCGTACGCTCGCCTGGTGGGGTGAATCCCGCTCGTGAAGGCCCTGAACAGGGACGTTTCCGAGGAGGCGCCGTGACAGGACAGCGCATCGCCACTCGTGCCGGCGCCTGCGCGGCCGTGGTCGTGCTCGCCGTCACCGGCACCACGGCGGCCCAGGCGGACGACGACATCGAGTCGCTCCCCGCCGGGCAGATCGCCGACCGCTCCCGGGACGCCCTGCTGGACGTCAGCTCCGTGCATCTGCGCGCGCGGGGCGACCTCGGGGAGGGCCGTCCCCCGATGACGGTGAACCTCAGCCTGGACCGGAACGGCAACTGCGCGGGCGGCGTGGACCTCGGCGAGGACAAGGGCTCGGTCGAGATCGTCAAGCGGGGCGACTCCGTGTGGCTGAAGCCTGACGCGGACTTCTGGGAGAACCAGGTCCCCGTGGGCGGTTCGGCCTTCGAGGCCGTTCTCGCCGGACGGTACATGAAGGGCTCCGCCTCGGACTCCAGGCTGCGGCCCGTCGTGGAGGCGTGCGATCTGGACACCTTCCGCGAACTTGTCTCCGACAACGCCGGCAACGACGCCGGGACGTTCGCCAAGGGGAGGGTGACGACGGTCGACGGCGTACGGACCGTGCCGGTCACCAGGACACTGCACGGCCAGAAGCTGACGGCGTACGTCGACACCGCCGGCGAACACCTCCCCGTCCGGATCACCGTGCTGGGCGACGGGGCCGACGCGGCCGTGGACTTCTCCGGCTTCGACGAGCCGGTGCCCACGGCCACTCCGCCCGCTGACGAGACGGTCGACGTCAGCGCGGTGCTCGGCCGGGCTCCGGCGCAGTCCTGACGCCCCGGCTCAGCGCCGTGTACAGCAGCAGCGAGGAGGCCAGCCCGACGGCCCAGCCGTAGTCGGCGAGCGGTTCGAGGAACGGGATCAGGCCGTCCGCCGGGAACGGACCCTTGCCCGGAGCCGAGTGGGAGCCGCCCACCGCGAGGACCCCGCCGACGGCGAAGGCCACGACGGCGCGCCAGTTCCAGCCGCCCGTGTACCAGTAGCGTCCCCCGGGCAGGTAGAGGTCCGGCAGGTCGAGCACCGTGCGGCGGATGATCCAGTAGTCGGCGATCAGGATGCCGGCCACCGTGCCGAGCAGGCCGCCCACCAGGCCCAGCCAGGTGAAGATGTACAGCTCGGGCGTCTCGGTGAGCTTCCACGGCATGATGAGGACACCGACGACCCCGGTGATCAGGGCCCCCGTACGGAAGTTGATGAGCTTCGGGGCGAGGTTGGCCAGGTCGTACGCCGGCGAGACGACGTTGGCCGCGATGTTCACGGAGACCGTCGCGACCAGCACGGTGATCAGTCCGAAGAGCAGCCCGAAGACGTTGTCCGTCTTCGCGACGAGCTGGACCGGGTCCCAGATCGCCTCCCCGTACACGGCCTGGGAGCCGGACGTGACGAAGACGGAGAGCAGCGCGAAGAAGGTCATGGTGGTCGGCAGACCGAGCGACTGGCCCCGGATCTGCGCGCGTTGACCGGCGCCGAAGCGCGTGAAGTCGGGGATGTTCAGGGAGAGCGTGGACCAGAAGGCGATCATGCCCATCAGGGAGGGGAAGAAGACCGGCCAGAAGTCCGCGCCCCAGCCGAGCGCGGACGGCTGGTCCAGGAGGGGACCGAACCCGCCCGCCTTGACCGCGACCCAGACCAGCAGGACCACCGCACCGACGATGACGAAGGGCGCCGCCCAGTTCTCGAAACGCCGCAGGGTGTCCATGCCCCGGTGGATGATGGCGAGTTCGAGCGCCCAGAAGAGGACGAAGCAGAGCCACAGCGTCCAGGGCTGCCCGCCGATCTCGCCGGCGCGCGCCCACCCCCCGAAGAGCTTGCCGAGCAGTGTGAAGATCCCGACCCCGCCGATCCAGGTCTGGATGCCGAACCAGGCGCAGGCGACCGCGGCCCGGATCAGCGCGGGCAGGTTGGCGCCGCGCAGACCGAAGGAGGCCCTGGCCAGGACGGGAAAGGGGATGCCGTACTTGGGCCCGGCGTGCCCGGTGAGCAGCATCGGCGCCAGCACGATCACGTTGGCCAGCGCGATCGTGAGGACGGCCTGCTTCCAGTCCATGCCGAGCGCGACGAGCCCGGATGCCAGCAGCCAGGACGGGATGTTGTGGGCCATCCCGATCCACAGGGCCGCGAAGTTGTACGTCGTCCAGCGGCGCCGTTCCAGGGGCACCGGCAGCAGATCGTCGTTGACGAAGCGGGAGTCGTCGGGGACGGCCCCGGGAGCGAGTTCGACCCGGCCCGACGGTTCGGCTATCGGGCCCGTGGAGTCGGACGGTGGGACGGGTGGGACGGTGGCGGTCATGGTGGCGTGACCCTTCGCTCGGGAGAGGTGCCGTGCGGGGCGCGGGTGTGCGGGGCCTGGACAGCCGCCGCCGGTACGCGGAACGGGTCAGGCGGACAGCGCGGGGATGACCGTCGAGCCGTAGGCGTCGATGGTCGCCTCCCGCGCGTCGTGCATGTTGTAGACGGCGAACTGGTCGACGCCGAGGTCGCGCAGGACCCGGAGTTTCTCGATGTGGGCCTCGGCGGGTCCCAGGAGGCAGAACCGGTCCACGATCTCGTCCGGGACGAAGGCCGTGTCCGGGTTCCCGGTGCGGCCGTGGTGGCTGTAGTCGTAACCGGAGCGGCCGGCGATGTACTGCGTGAGGGCCTCGGGCACGAGGCCGGAGTGCTCCCCGTACCGGGAGACGAGGTCGGCCACGTGGTTGCCGACCATGCCGCCGAACCAGCGGCACTGCTCGCGCGCGTGGTCCAGGTCCTCGCTCACGTAGGCGGGTGCGGCCACGCAGATCGTGACCGAGTCCGGGTCACGGCCGGCCGCGGCGGCCGCGTCGCGTACGGCCTTGATCATCCATTCGGTGAGGTAGGGGTCGGCCAGCTGGAGGATGAAGCCGTCGGCCTTCTCCCCTGCCAGCGCGAGGGCCTTGGGCCCGTACGCACCCATCCAGACGGGCAGCCTGCCGTCCTTCACCCACGGGATCCGGACCGGCTGCCCGTCCACGACGGCCTCGCGCCCTTCGGCGAGGTCCCGGATCACCTCGATGGCCTCACCGAGCCGTGCCAGCGTGTTGGGCCTGCGTCCGGCCACCCTCATCGCGGAGTCGCCGCGCCCGATGCCGCAGACGGTGCGGTTGCCGTACATCTCGTTGAGCGTGGCGAAGGTGGAGGCGGTGACCTCCCAGGTGCGGGTCCCCGGGTTCGTCACCATCGGCCCGACGACGAGCCGTTCGGTGTGCTCCAGGATCCGGCTGTAGATGACGAAGGGCTCCTGCCACAGCACCGTCGAGTCGAAGGTCCAGCCGTAGCGGAACCCGTTCCGCTCCGCGCGGCGCATGAGTCCGACGACGGCCGAGGCGGGCGGATCGGTCTGGAGGACGAGTCCGAAATCCATGGCAGATACTCCTGGTCCAGTGCCGGCGGGGAGCGCGGGGATGTGGAGGCCGGGACCGGCTGCGCTCGGGAACCCTCCGAGCCACGGTCCTCAGGTGTCCCGGGGCGCGCCGAAGCGGCTCCGCGGGCGCGTCCGTGAGCGACGTGCTCCGGTAGAGCTTTCCACATCGGACCGTGTCGAACCTCGTACGACGGCCGCCGCTCGGGCGAGTCGCGTAGGGAGAGCCGGCTACTGGGCGTATTCCTCGGTGAGGAACCGCATGGTCTGGTCGATGAAGACCCGCATCTCGCGCGTGAGGGTCTTGCCGCGGCGCCACGCGATCTGGGTGTACACCGTGAACGGGATCGCCCAGGGCAGGGAGACCAGGGTCCCGGCTGCCAGGGCGTCGGCGACAGTGGCCGTGGGGAGAAGGCTGACGCCGAGTCCGGCGGACACCCCCCGCTTGATGGACTCGATCGTGCCGAACTCCAGGAAGGGCAGCGACTCGCCGGTGCCGTCGTTCAGTTCCGCCTCGAAGAGTTCCCGGTACGCGCAGCCCGCTTCGGCGGAGAGGACCTGGACGCCGCGGAGAGCCTCGGTGGTCACCTTCTCCGCCCGTGCCAGGGAGTGCCCCGGAGAGGCGACGAGGGTGAGGGGCTCGGAACCCAGCACCTCCGTCTGGACGCCCGGGTGCCGGGTCTCGGCCTCCATGAGGAAGCCCAGGTCGAACAGGCCCTGGCGCAGGGCATGGCAGGTCTCGGCGCAGAGGCTGGGGCGGAGGACGATCTGGAGGGCGGGGTGACGGTGGTGGAAGAACTCCAGCAGCATCGGCATGCGGTAGGAGGTGATGCTCTCCATCGAGCCGACGGTGAGCGCGCCCGTGGGCTCGTCGGAGCCCAGGGCGGCGCCCCGCGCCTCGCCGGCGAGCGTGAGCATCTGCTCGGCGTAGGGCAGGAGCCGCCGCCCGGCGTCGGTGAGCTCGATCCGGCCGCCGAGGCGGTCGAAAAGGCTTACCTCGAGCGATTCCTCGAGGCTCTTGATGTGGGCGGTCAGACTGGATTGTGCATACTTCAGTTCAGCCGCCGCACGAGTGAAACTGAGCAGCGTCCCCACCTTGTGAAACGTCGCCAACTGCCGAATATCCATGTCCCCTCCGAGGTCCGGTTTTCGCCGAACGTGGCGAACACAAGAAAATCAGCCCGTGGGAGGGGTGGACCAGAACAACCAGCTGTCTCATCGAGGACAGACGCCGTCAGGAAACGGCCACGCTTTCGTCGCCCTGATCCAGTCCTTGCTTCGCGATCAGGATGCCCGCCTGGAAGCGACTCGTCGCTCCCACCTCCCCCATGATTCCGGAGATATGACGGCGGCATGTGCGTGTGGACATTCCCAGCCGGCGGGCGATCACTTCGTCCTTGAGGCCCATGGCCATCAGACGGACGACCGATATCCGCAGGTCCTCGGCGTGGTGGTACTCGGAGGTCCCGCCGGTGTCGAAGGTCTGACTCCCCTGCCAGACGGACTCGAAGGAGCGGTACAGATAGGCGACGATCGTGGGGTCGGTCACGAGTGCGGCGCCGGGGGGCTCCTTACCCGTACGTTCCTTGGGGATGAAGGCGACCTTGCGGTCGTAGATGATGAGCCGCTCGGACAGTTCCTCGGCGGTGCGGACCTCGGCGCCCGCCTCGCATATCTGGCGTACGTAGGCGCGGGTGGCGAGGCTGGCGTTCGCGGTGTGCTGGTAGAGGGTCCGGATGCGGATGCCGCGCTCCCGCATCTCCAGGGTCTGGAGGAGATCCTGGTCGAGCAGCTCGGCGCTGCGGCCCCCACCGGGCTGGAGGGTGATGCGCTCGTCGGTACACCGTCTTCGTGCCAGGTCGATCTCGCGCCGGACGTCCTCGAAGTCGTCGAGGACGCGGATCGTCACGTCCTCGGCCACCGGCTGGGCCCGCGCGCGGTACATGGAGGACAGCACGCGCAGCTGCTGATGGATGCTGGAGATCTCCCGGCGGCGCTGGGCGATCGACAGCTCCAGCGGCGTGACCAGCTCCGCCTCGGCGATCTCGGGGTCGAGCGCCACGACCGCGCGGCCGCTTCCCGCCGAGGCCAGCAGCCTCATGTCCTGCAGGGTCTTGCGTGCCTGGGTGACCAGGCGGACGTCGACGCCGAGATGGCCGGCGACGTCCTCGTCCCCGAAGGAACCGGTCCGCAACGCGAACTCATAAGTCGCGACGGCCACTTCGTCCAACTCGTGATGCTCGTCCATCGGCCACCAACCCCCATCGAATGCCCGATATGTCGCTATCCACTTGCTGCCGCTCCATCATAGGACACCCCGCGGCACTCGAACTGGATCTCTGCAACTGACAGATTTCCACTGCGGCCCGGACGGAGCCGCAAACGAATGAGACTCACTGGGGGACACGACATGAAGGCTCGCACTTTCCTGACTCACGGCATCGCCGCAAGCGCACTGGCAATCGGAATCTTTCACTCCGTCGAGATGACGTCTCCGGGCACCGGAACGGAGGAAACGTCCGGCCGGATAATCGTCGCCGACGACAAGTGGGACGTCGCCCCGCCCGTGCCGCCGACCGGTTCCAGAGCCGGCGTCACCATCTCTTCCCTTTCCTGAATCCGCGCTGAAATACCGAGGAGCAACCGTGTTCCAGAGGAAACATTCCGCGACCGTTCTCGAAACGCTCCAGGCTGATTCCGGAACTCTGCACTGGCCGCGCCGGACCCCCTAGCGCCCGCGGCACCCGGGGGGGTGCGGGACGATTACGGCAGGTGAGAGTCAGAAGTGCACGCGGCGGTCCTCGGGAGTCACCCGGTACCGGATGTCCCAGAGGCTCCGCCGCACATAGGTCCGCTGCAGCCACCGGTCCGATCCGTCGTGACGGGCCTCGAACGGCGAACGGGCGTGGATACCTTTGCGGTTGTTGATGAGCAGGGCCTGGCCCGGCTCCAGCCGCACTGCGTGCGCCACTTCCCGGGCGACCTCCTGAAGGTGCTCGAAGGCAGCCTCGGCCTCCCGGTCGAGGGCGCGCACGCCGTTCGCCGACACGGCGATCTCCGGGTACGGCCCGGTGCCGCTGATCACGGGCACCGGGTCGGACAGGACCTCCGCACCGCCCGCGGCGCTGCGGGTGTAACTGCCCGGCGCGTTGAGCCGGAAGAGCGGGCGGCGCAGCAGCTCAAGCGCGTCGCCGTCCAGCCGGCGGCAGAGGTCGCGGGCGTCCGCGTAATAGGTGACCGCCGCTCCCGACGGGTCGCCCCGCAGGCAGTTGAGCACCAGGAAGTCCGGGTTGGCGACGTCGTACCGGCCCGTGGCGTCGTAGGTGATGTCGCTGTGGAAGTTCAGGAAGACCGCCGAACTCTGGTTGGTCTGCGTCCGGGCGCCGCCGGCGACCGGAACGACGTCGTGGACCAGGCGGCCGCCCTTCTCCGTGACCACGCCGAGGGCCTCGCCGAGCAGACCGGTCAGGCCCAGCAGCACGCCCTCACTGACGAATCCGCTCTTGCCCCGGCCCGGGCCGCCGTCGAGCGGTGTGGGTCCCGTATCGGTGTCGACGGGGAGGTTGCGCACCAGTGCGACACCCGGGGTGTCGATGTGCCTGCCGAAGTCCAGCACGGCGCGCAGGAGTCCGAGGGGCAGCCCCGCGAAGATCTGATGGCAGCGCGCCGTCGCCGCGTCGATGTCATGCCCCGGGTCGGACAGTCCCGCGAGCTCCCGGCCGATCGACTCCCTCACGGCATCGGGCAGCACCAGGTCCGTAAAGGTCATGGTGGACTCACTCATGTCGCTCCTACCCCCACTCGTGTACCGGCCCGTGGGGCCGGGAAGTCCAGGCCGTCGTGCAGCCGCTGGGCCAGGTGCAGCGCTTCGGCGCCGCCGTCGGCCACGTGCGTCGTGACCTTGCTCCCCCGCATCTCCGCGACGGGCACTCCCGCCACCCGCCCGGGCACCACACCGTGCCGGTGCTGGACCCCCTCCGTGTCGACGTATCCGCCGACGACCGCCACCGACGGACGGCGGTTGAGCCGTACGACGTCGAGCCCTTCGAGGTGGAAGGCGTGGTGCGCGGCGTCGGCGCGCGTCTCGTCGGGGTAGTCCAGCACCACGGACCGCTGGTTGAAGACCACGGCCGCCGCCTGGGTGCCCGCTCCGCTGATCGTCGTACCGGCCGTGTAGGGAGCGCGGTTGAAGCGCAGGACGATCTCGATCCGGTGCCGCAGCGCCAGCTGCACGGCGCGGCGGTGCAGCACCTTCGCCCCGTACAGCGACATCAGGGCCGCCATGTTGTACGAGACCTCCCGGAGCATCCTGGCCCCGGTGATCAGATGGGGATCGGAGGTGTAGATCCCGTCGACGTCGGAGTGGATCTCGCACGAGCGGCTTCCGACGGCTCGGGCGACCGCCAGCGCCGACAGGTCGGAGCTGTTCTTGCCCAGCCACGTCGGCCGCCCCTCGGCGTCCACCGCCTGGCCGCCGGGCACCACCACCACCTCGTGTTCCGAGAGGGCCCGGCGCAGCGGGCCGGGATCGATCCTGGTCACCCGGGCCCAGAGGAACGAGGCGTTGGTGGTCAGCCCCAGTTGGTGTCCCGCGAGGACGACCGCGCGGCGTCCCCTTCGGTGCAGGGCGGTGGCCAGCAGGTGGGCGCTGACCAGATCGGCCGTGGTCAGCAGGCCGGCGGTGGTCTCCGGCCCGGGCCGGTCGTCGACCTCGTGCAGCCGGGCGCGCAGTCCCTCGGTCTCCCCCTGCATCGCGCTCACCACGACGGCCATGGGCCGGCCCTCCCGGCGGAGGCGCTCGTCGAGTCCTTCGGCGAGCTCGCGATAGGTGTCGGGGGTGCGGAAGGTGGAGCCGCCGAACTTCAGGACCACCGGCGTGTTCACCGCTCTCCTCCCGACAGGAAGCCGCTTCCGAGGGCGTGCTCGGCGATCTGGACCGCGTTGAGCGCCGCGCCCACACGCAGGTTGTCGGAGACGAGCCACAGCCAGAAGCCGCGCGGGTTCTGCGGCGACACCCGCACCCGGCCGACGTGCACATGATCGGGGTGACCGGCGTTGAGCGGAGTGGGGAAGGCCGCGCGGTTCTCGGCGTCGTGCACGGTGACCTCGGTCTGGCGGCCGAGCAACCCGACCAGCTCCCGGCGGTCCACCGGTTCGTCCGTCTCCACCCAGACCGCTTCGGAGTGGGAGTTGACGACGGGGACGCGGACACAGGTCGCGGTCACGTCGAGATCGGGCAGACCGAGGATCTTCCGGGACTCCTGGACCATCTTCTGCTCCTCCAGGGTGAAGCCGCTGTCCAGGAGCTCGTCGATGAAGGGGACCACGTTGAACGCCAGCGGCGGGCTGAACCGCTCGGAGGGCAGGTCGGCGTCAGGATCGCGCAGGGCCACCTCCGCGCCTTCCAGCAGTTCCTCGACGCCTTGGTGCCCCTGTCCCGACGCCGCCTGGTAGGTGCTGACGACGACCTGCCGGAGCCCCCAGCGCCGCTCCACCGGCTGGAGCACCCGGACCAGGGGAATGGTCGAGCAGTTGGGGTTGGCGATGACACCGCTGCCCGGGGGCCGGTTCAGGACCGCGTGGTTGACCTGTGGCACGACGAGGGGGGTGTCGGGGTCCATCCGGAAGGCGCGGGTGTTGTCGATGACCAGGGCGCCCTTGGCGACGGCGGCCGGCACCCAGGCTCTGCTGACGGACGTTCCGGCCGAGAAGAAGGCGATGTCGACGAGACCGAAGTCGAAGTCCTCCAGGGAGAGCACCTCGTGCGGCCGGCCGCCGACCGGGATCTGGCGGCCGACGCTGCGGACCGAGGCGATCAGGTACAACTCGCGGTAACGCAGTCCCCGTTCCTCGAGAAGCTCGATGAGGGTGCTGCCCACGGCTCCGGTGGCACCGATGACGGCGATACGAGGGGCGGCGGGGTCGGTGACGAGAGTCATCAGACTTATCCGTTCTGGGCGAGGGGCGGGTCAGTGGAGGGGCACGGGATAGTGCAGCCCGCCCGACGTCCACAGGTGGTTGAGTCCACGGGGCACGTCGAGGCCGGAGGCGGCGCCGAGGTTGCGCTCGTAGACGTCGGCGTAGGTGCCGACCGCCGACAGGACCCGGTCGGCCCATCGCTCGTCGAGGCCCACCGCGGGGCCGTGCGGTCCCGCGTGGCGGGCCGCGGCCCCGGGGCTCTCGTACTCGGCCGCCAGCAGCAGTTGCAGCACCCAGCGGACCAGGCGGAACCACTGCGGGTCCGTCTCGTGGACCGCGGCGGCCATCGGCTCGCGGGAGATGGAGACCGGCAGGATGTGGTGGTCCCGCGGCCGGGGCAGCCGGGATCTCGCACCGGCGAGCGCCGTACGGTCCAGGACGTAGGCCGCGCAGTCGCCGGCGGCGTACGCGGCGAGGGCGTCGGCCGGGTCGTCGAAGGCGACGGGCTCGACCTCCAGGCCGCGCGGGCCGTACCAGGCGTCCAGGTTGAACGTGGTGGTGCAGCCCCTGTGGACGGCCAGACGCCGGCCGGCGAGGTCCTCGGGTCCGGTGACGTCCGAGTCCGCCGGGACGAGGAACCCCTCGCCGTCGTAGCAGGTGACTCCGGCGAAGAGCACCCGGCGGGTGGCTTCCCGGCCCATGGTCCAGGTCAGGTTGCACGTCGTCAGGTCGGCGTGCCCCGCTTCGAGCGCCGTCAGCCGGTCACCGGCCGTGACGGGGCGCCAGTCGACGGCCTCGGGGTCGCCGAGGGCCGCCGCCGCGACGGCGCGTGCGATGTCGGTGTCGAGTCCCGTCCAGCGCCCTTCCGGCGTGCAGCGCGAGAGTCCGTGGATGCCCTGCGAGACGGCTGCCCGCAGGGCTCCCCGCGCGCGGGCGGCACGCAGCGTGGCCGTCGCGGTCCGGTGGGGCCCCGAGGGCACGCCGTCGTGCGGGCCGGGGGTGGCCGCCGTCAGGGACGGAGAACGCGGGGCCGGGGGGCGGGAGAGGGAACGGCCCGTGGCGCGCAGCCTCGGAGCCGGGACGGGGCGGGTCATGAGGCGCTCCTCAGCGGGTGGCGTCGGGCGTCGCGGTCGAAGCGCCGACGGTTGAAGGTGAGCAGCTCGGTCAGGTGGCGCGCGGTGACCGGCGCCGCTCCCCCGGACGTCACGGGCATGCCGCCGGCCCGGCTCCAGCCGAGCATGGACCGTGCGTCGATCGTGGCGCGTGCGCGGTTGGCGTTATCGGGGTGGAGGCAGTAGGGCACGTCGAGGACACCCCGGGCGAAGGCCCTGACCAGGCAGTCGCCGATCGTGCGGCCGGTCTCCAGGGCGGCGTGGACCAGGGTGCGGGCCTCCTCGTAGAGGCCCGAGGAGGTGGCCCGGGGGCCGTCGGCGCTGCCCGCGGTGGTGGCGGCCACGGAGGCCGCGTACTCGAGCGCCGCCACGTTCTCCTCGACGGTGGGTATGCGGTGCGCCTCGGCCTGGGTCTTGACGACCAGGCGTTCCGCGCCGCCGAGCACGGCGAGGCGGGCGCTCTCGGCGAGGAGACGGCGGCTGCCGTCCTCGGTGCGCGGGAAGACGCCCATGAAGGTGTAGAGCACGATGTGGTGGGTGGTGGACAGCCGTTCGCCGGCGAGCCGCCGCAGCGCCGCGAGTGCCTCCAGGTCCTGCCCCTGGTGGATCTGCTGCGCGTAGCTGAGCGAGATGCCGCGCAGGCCGTGTTCCTGGAAGAACATGGCCTCCAGCACCGCGAGCGCGACCAGGAGCGACGGCGGGCACAGCTGACCCAGCATGCAGCCGCCGAACGTCTCCATGTGCGGGGGCACGGGCTGTGCGGCGAGCAGCTCGCAGCCCGCGCTCCACTCGGCGACAGCCCGCGCGAGCGGCACCCGGCCGTAGGGCAGACAGTACGAGACCGGGCCGCCCTCCGTGGCGTCCGTCCCCACCTCGGCCATCGCGCGGAAGAGCCGCAGGGGCCGGGGCGTGCCGTGCCGGATCTGCACGGGGAAGCCGGCCGACGAGCAGTCCTGGAGGAGAGCCCGCACCGCGGGGACGCCGTGGGCGAGGAGCGGGAAGCCGTTGAGGCCGGCGGGGTCGTCCCGCAGCGCGCGACGCGCGGTCCCGTCGTCGAGGCACCGGGTGTAGCTGTCCAGGGTGACCGTGCCGACGGTGGTGGCGTCCGCCTCCCGTACGGCGGCCAGGCCGGCCCGCATGCGGTGGAGTTCGCCGAAGCCCATGCGCGGCTGGACGACGAGACGGCCTGCGGCGTGCGCGCGGTCCACGAAGCCGGTGAACCGGTCGGTGGCCGTCATCAGGCGGCTCCGGCCCCGGCGGTGGGCCGTCCACGGGAGTGGCCGGCCGCCTGACGGCCGAGGAACGCCTCGAACCGGACCAGGCCCGATTCGGGTCCGCCCTCTGCGGCGTCGTCGAAGACCGCGTCGTATCCGGCGGCCAGCAGCCGTGCGTCGGCGTGGTCGCGGCCGTCGATGCCCAGCTTGCCGCCGATGACGGCGGGCAGGGCCGCGAGTGACGGTACGGCGCGGAGGGTACGGATCAGACGGAGCCCGTCCGTCCGCCCGTGGCCGTTGACCGTGCTGATGACGAGCAGGTCGGGGCGGCCGGTGCGGCAGGCCTCGACGATCGTGGCGTCGGGTGTCGTGTTGCCCAGATTCGCCACCTCGTGTCCCAGGTCCTCCAGGAACAGCTGGAGGTGCACCAGGTTCCAGAGGTGGGCGTCGGAGGACAGGCCGGAGACGACGACGTGCAGGCGACGCCCTGCGAAGGCCCTGCCGTTCATGCTGTCCCCCCGGAGGTATGTGAACGAGCGTTCTTGGAAACTATCCGCCCCGCTCCGCGGCCCGGTCCAGCCGCCTCGACGGGGTTTCCCGATGCTGTCGATCAGCAATTCCTATCCGCCGTCGTCCTGGGGCCGGGCGTCGCTGAGGAGGCCCAGCCGCGCGGCCGCCAGGCCGAGTTGGAAGCGGGTCTCGACCTGGAGCTTCTCGCAGAGCCCGGCGAGGTACCGGCGCATGGTGCGGGTGGAGATCCCCAGCTTGCGGGCGATGAAGTCGTCGGATCTGCCGCACTCCAGGTGGCGCAGGACCGCCAGTTCGACGTCCTCGAAGACCTCGTTGTCGGCACCGCCCGTGCCGACCGGCCGGGCGTGCTCCCAGATGTGGTCGAAGATCACGGTGAGGAAGGTGACCACGGTCGGGTCGCGGAGCACGGCCGCGCCGCCCGTCGCCGTGGGCACGACCGCTGTGTCGTCGTCGAGGATGATCAGCCGCCCGGGGATCACCGCGGCGGAACGCACCTCGGCGCCGAGGCCGTTGAGGAGCGTCATGTGGTGCAGCGCCTCGCGCTGCCGGCGGGCGGTGTGCGGTACGACGGTGCGGTACCGCACCCCCCGGTCCAGAAGGTCCTGGTCGAGCTCCCTGGCGGCGCGCAGCGTCTCGGGGCTTCCCATGGTGGGGTGCGCCGTGAGCACGCTGTGCCGTACCTGCGCGGACAGTTCGGCGAGCCGGTGGCGCACGGCCTCCCCGTCGGTGAGCAGTTCGGTCGCGCCGCCTTCGAGGCCCCGGCGCACCTGCCGCTCGTACAGGGGCCCCAGCGGGCCGAGTTCACGGTGTGTGGTGTCGATCCGCCGCAGGAGTTCCCGCACCCGTGTCTGGGAGGAGGTGGTCAGTGCGACCGCCGCGAGCCCCGGGGAGAGGGCGTCGAGGCGGTGCGGTCCGTCGGGGCGCAGCAGTTGCCGGGCCGTCAGCCTGCGGACGGACCCGGCGAACCGGTCCGGGCTCAGACCGAGTTGTGCCGCGGCCTCGTCCGCGTCCGGCGAGACCTCCAGGAGCTGTCGGTAGACCCTGATGTCCTCGTCGGTGAGCGGCTCGTCGGCCGGGAGGGTGTCGTGTTCGGGGACGGTGGCGCGCGCCCCGGGGCCGGAGACGCCCACGTCCTGGACGGCGCGTACCGGCTCCTGCCCCTGGCGCACGGCGGTGTCAGGCCTTCTCGGCGCCGGCGGCGCCGGGCACGGGAGGACGGACCCGCTGCGGGACGGACTCCGTGGCGGCGGCGATCCCGAACTCGGGTATGTTCCGGTACACGGTGTGCATGCGCGCCGGGTCGACGATGTAGGCCTCGTGGAAGATACCGACGGCGCCGTCGTTGCGCACCGCCCGGTTGAACCAGGCCCACATCGAGCGGTGCTTGCCCGTGGTGTTGTGCGAGTAGCGCATCAGATCGTCCATGCTGCGCCAGTACTGGAGCATGATCACGGTCCGGTTGAACCAGGCGCGCGAGTAGAGGAATCCGTGGTCCTTGTTCTTCTTCAGCTCGATCAGCATCGGGATCATGGAGGCGATGACGGGCACCCAGCGGTGCACCATCCAGAACTTGTTGATCCGGGTGCCGATCAGCAGCACCACCGTGCCCTCGGGTGCCGAGGCGATGCGCGGTTCGGTGACGACCTTGAGATCCATGGTTTCCTCTCAGAAGGGGTAGGAGCGGGCCGGGCTGCTGACCGTGAGGGTGTGCCAGCGGGTGAAGGCGTCGATCGCCGCCTGCCCACCGAACCCCGACGCGTTGCCCGAGGCGCCGACCCCGCCGAACGGCAGGTGGGGGTCGTGGTTGACCGTCTGGTCGCCGACGTGGACGACACCGCAGCGCAGCCTGGAGGCCAGGGCCCGGCCCTGACCGGCGTCCGAGGTGTAGACGGCGGCGGTGAGACCGTAGTCGGAGGTGTTGGCGAGTTCCACGGCCTCCTCCTCGTCGGCGAAGGAGGTCACCGTGGCCACGGGGCCGAACACCTCGGCGTGGAAGACGGACATCTTCGGCGTCACGTCGGCCAGCACGGTCGGGGGGAAGAACTGCCCCTGCACGCGTCCGCCGGTGACCAGGCGGGCCCCCTGCGCGACGGCGTCCTCGACCGCGGTGGCGATCCGGGTGAGCTGGCCCCGGTCGATGACCGGGCCGATCTGGGCGTCCGTACGGTACGGGTCGCCGATGCGCAGCGCCGCGGCGCGGCGGGCCAGCGCCTCGGTGTAGCTCTCCACGACGTCCTGGTGGACCAGGTGGCGCCGGGCGGCCATGCAGATCTGTCCCTGGTGCAGGAACGAGCCCCAGGAGCCGGCGGAGGCCGCGGCCTCGATGTCGGCGTCGGGCAGGACGACGTAGGCGTTCTGTCCGCCCAGTTCGAGGACCACGCGCTTGAGCAGCCGTCCGGCGGTGGCGCCGATCTCGCGGCCCACCTCGGTGGATCCGGTGAAGGAGACCATCGCGACGTCCGGCGACCGGACGAGTGCGGCGCCCGCGTCCGCGTCGCCGTACACCACCTCCAGGACGCCCTCGGGCAGCCCGGCCGCCGCCAGTACCTCCGCGAAGAGCCGGCCGCCGCTCAGCGGGGTGTGCGGGTCGGGCTTGAGGAGGACGGCGTTGCCCAGCGCGAGGGCGGGGGCGACCGAGCGCATGCCCAGCAGCACCGGGAAGTTCCAGGGCACGATCACGCCGACGACGCCCAGCGGTACGCGCCGCACCTCGGTCTCCCGGCCCGGGTCGGAGCCGGGGCCGTGCGGCGCCCGGGGCGCGGTGGCGAGCTCGGCGGCGTGGCGCAGCTCCGCCGCGCCGGCGTGCACCTCGTAGAAGGCCTTGCCCGTGATGGAGCCGCCTTCCCTGACCAGCAGGTCCTGGGCTTCCTGGGCGCGTTCGAGCAGCAGGTCGGCGGCCCGGTTAAGGACGGCGGCCCGTTCGGCTGCCGGCGTCGCGGCCCATCGCGGCGCGGCCGCGGCTGCCCGGCGGGCCGCCGAGAGGACGGCGCCGGAGGTGGCGAGCGGGACGCTGCCCAGCTCGTCGCCCGTGATGATCTCGCGGCTCGTCAGCAGGGCGGCTTCGGTGACGGTGCTCACCTGGGTACCTCGGATTCTCGGGAGGAGGGTCGGGGGGTGCCGGCGCGGGTGAGGACGGCGTGGGCGGTGATCCGGCCGGGGCCGGAGGTCACCGACAGGGAGATGTCCCCCTGCAGGACGAGCTCGGCGAACCTGGCGAGTTCGCCCCGGAAGACCAGGGTCCAGGGGCCTTCCTCGGTGCCGCGGAGAAGGATGTCGTTCCATCGGGAGGCGATCCTCGGCGGTGCGGCGAGGGCCCGCAGGGCGGCCTGGCGCAACGCCCAGCCGACGACGGAGCCGCCACCGGACGAGAGCTGGAGGGCCCCCGGTCCGTGCCAGGCGGCCAGCCGCTCGACGGCGTGGGTGTCGACGCCGTAGCTGCCCACCCTGAGGACGCTGTCGGCCCGGACGGTCGGGTGGCCGCCGCGCCCGGCCGCCGGGTTCGCCGTTTCAGGCATGGGCGGCCTGCCCTTCGGCGAGGAGGTTCTCGACCATGGAGACGAGGTTGCCGACGGACATTTCCGAGAGCATGCGGTCGAGGGTGAGTTTCCCGTCCCACCGAGCGGTGTCGAGCTGCGGCATGACGGTGCTCAGCTGCACCATCCCGCGCCCGCTGATGATTCCGCGGGCGTCGCAGAACTCCGTGTCGGGGACTGCTCCCTGGAGATACCGCCCGCATTTCTCGACGGAGAGAATGACCGGTGCGGTGCATTCGATGCGGAAGAATATGTCGAGCAGATCCAGGGATTCGAGGCCCAGATCGGCGGAGAAGACCAGATCCGTGCTGTACAGGTCCGTGGGAATTCCCAGCGTGTCGATGACGATCGACCGCACCAGTTCGTTCACGTCGTAGTGGGACATGCGCGTCACTCCTGTCCGGCCTGCCCGGCCTGTGCGGCCCCCGCTTCGGGGTTTCCCCCCACCAGAGCCTCCCGGTGCCGCGGACCGGACAGGTCCGCATGTAGCGATACGAGGGGGCAGCGGGCGCGCCCCGCCGCCGCCGGAAGGCGTTCGCCGGCGTCCGCGGCGGCCAGCGCGCGACGGAGTCTGCGCAGGCAGCGGGTGCGGATGGGGCCGACGGAGCCGACCGACATGGCCAGCGCCGTGGAGATCTCGTCGTACGAGGCCGGCGGGTCGGCGAGGGCCAGCATCAGCACGCCGCGGCACTGCTCGGAGAGTGTGTCGATGGCCCGCTGGGCGTCCTCCCTGCGCTGGGCGCGGAGTGTGATCTGCTCGGGGCTCTCGCTGTGACCGGAAAGTCCGTCGAGGGTCTCGCTGTCGCCGACCATGACGAGTCTTTTCCTGCGCGAGAGGACCTTGAGGGATTCCCGGCGCGCGACGGTGGCCAGCCAGTCACCGACGCGTTCCGGGTCCCGGATCCGCTCGACGTTCTGCACGAGCCGGAGCCAGGTCAGCTGTCGTACGTCCTCGGCGTCGGCATCGCTCATCCGATGGCTGCGGACAACGGACCAGACAAGTCTGCCGAATCGTTCCACCATGGCGTCCCAGGACGCCTGTTCTCCACGTGCGCACCCCGCCAGCAGTTCC
Source organism: Streptomyces sp. QL37 (assembly GCF_002941025.1). Taxonomy (NCBI): domain Bacteria; kingdom Bacillati; phylum Actinomycetota; class Actinomycetes; order Kitasatosporales; family Streptomycetaceae; genus Streptomyces; species Streptomyces sp. QL37. The sequence goes on from NZ_PTJS01000001.1 coordinate 1,638,357, forward strand.
GCGTTCGCTTTACGGGGCATGGGAATTCCCTTCGTGAGGGGTGGGGCAACGGGGGTGGGGGCAACGTTTTCGAACGCCGTCAACGGGAGTACGACAATGCAATCCGCTGGGGGGTGCGCGGGGCAAGCGGATACGACGTCAGGTAGGGGACCGGCCACAGGTGGACAGCGGTGGTACCGGGCCGGCCCGGTCATGGGAGCGCCTGCTCCGGGAGAAGGTCGGGGATCGCCGAGCGGAGCCTGACCGGCAGCGGGCCCCCGTCGTTCCGGTCGGCCCGGATGGCCACGCCGAGCGCGTAACGGTCCCAGATCTGGAGGACCTGCACCTGCCACAGGTCACGGTCCCTCTCGGGGATGTCCTCGTCGACGACCGCCAGGCTCCCGTCCCTCAGCCGGTGGACGGAGAAGGCGTCGAAGCCCCGGCACATGCCCATGCCGGTGGCCTTCGTGTACGCCTCCTTGGCCACCCAGGAGTCGGCGAACGCGTGGCCGCGCTGGCCCTCCCGGTTGCGGCGGAGGACCTCGTTCTCCAGCGGGGTGAAGACCTTCGGCGCGAACTGCATCGCCTCGGGCCTGGCCGGGGTGACCTCCGCGTCCACGCCGGCGGTCCGGCCGCGGACCACGATCGCCGCGATCAGACCGTTGGTGTGGGTGATGTTGAAGTCGAGCCCCCAGGCGCATCCCTCGACCTCGGGGCGCCCGTAGGTGCCGGTCCTGAACCGCCAGGAGTCGGGGGGCACGTCGGCGTAGCGGGACAGGACCTGTCGGGAGAGGAGACGTGCGCCGAGGAAGCGGCGGCGGGCCGCCGGGAACAGGAGCCGGTCGTGCCGGGCCCGTTCCTCGTCCGTCAGCAACGCGGCGCCGCCCGTCGCCTCGGCGAACCGGTCCACGTCCTCCTCCGCCAGCAACCAGACCTCGGCCGTGTCGGCGAGCGGGTCGGCGAACGGTGCCGTGCTGTCCATGGGCTCGGTCTCCTTCCTTGATTCACCAGTTGACGGAAAAGGGCCGGAACGAGAAGAGGCGGCCCTCACGGTGCGCGGCGGTCAGCGCGTCCGCCACCTCGCTGATCTCCTGGGGCCCGGCCACGCTCACCGTGGGGTGGAAGCGCTTGAGCAGCCGCTCCAGGCAGACGAGCAGGACCGCCGGGGAGCGCAGTGCCGGATGAACGCTGTCGTGGCCGTGCAGGTGGAGGTGGACGACGGCGGCGGCCGCCGAGACGAACGTGTACTGCTTGGCCAGGTCGTACAGTTCGGCGGACTGGCCGGCGCCCTTGCCGAGGTCGGAGAAGAGCTTGCGGTGCTCCACGGCGATGCGGTCCAGCTCGTCCGCGACGGCCCCCGCCGCGTCGGCCGCGGCGGCCAGGCGCGCGGCATCGGTCCCGGTGGCGGCGGCCGCGGCCCGGTGCAGGTCGTCGACGGCCGACCGGAGCGCGAGCACGGGGTCGTCGACGCCGCGGCTGAACAGCTGCTGTTCGGCGGGCCGGTAGGGCTTCATGGGGTGGGCCGGGTCGAAGAGCGCGCGGGTCCGCTCCACGGCGCCCGCCACCTTCTCCGGGTCCTGGGTGACCGCCGTGTCCAGGAGGTTCCCGAGCTGAAGGGCGATGTTCTTCAGGTTCACGACGGTGTTGCCGTCGGCGAAGTCCGCCACCGCGCAGTCCCGTACGGCCTTCTGGAAGATCCCGTACCGGGGGTGGGTCCGGAGGTAGTGGCGGGCGCCGAGCACGATGGCGAGCCTGGCCAGCGTCTCCTGGAGCAGGGTGGGGACGAAGTACTTCACCACCGAGGACCAGATGCTCGACTGCTCCGGCGTCAGCTGGAGGCTGCGTATCGCACCGGTGGTCAGCGCGTCGGCGACCAGGAGGTCGGCGTAGCTCTCCACGAGCTGGCGCTGGGAGTACGGGATCTCGGAGACCGGCCCGCCGAAGATCATCCGCCGGGTCGCGAAGTCGAGGGTGGCACGCAGTGCGGTGTCCGCGCAGCTCATGGCGATGCTGGTGATGGCGATGCGGACCAGATGGCTGCTCTTCAGGGCGACTTCCAGGCCCTGGCCGGGCCGCCCCACCACCGCGGAGTCGGGCACGAAGCAGTCGCGCAGCCGGACCCCGCTCATGTCCAGGCCGCGCAGGCCGTGCAGCGGCTCGTGCGGCAGGGGCTCGCACTGTCCTTCCTCCAGCCGCCCCTTCTCGACGGCGAAGACGGAGTACCCGCCGGGGCCGCCCTTCTCCGACGTGCGGGCGAAGACCATCACGACATCGGCGACGGTGGCGTTCCCGATGGTCCACTTCTCGCCGTCGAGCACCCAGCCGCCCTCGGTCCTGCGGGCGGTGGTCCCGTTGGCGAGGATGTCGCTGCCGTGCTCCCGTTCCGAGAGGCCCCACGCCAGCTTCGATCCGCTCTTGATCAGGTCGGCGAAGTACCGGCGCTGCTCCGGGGTGCCGGCGACCCAGAGCGGCATGTAGCTGATGGTGCTGATGACCATGGCGGTCGCCGTGGTCGGGTCGCGGCGGGCGACCAGCCGGTAGAGGTTGAAGCCGTCCTGGATGTCGACGGCCCGGCCGCCGCTCTCGGCGGGGATGCTCCAGTCGTACAGCCCCCAGGAGGCGAGCAGGTCGACGAACTCGTCGGGGTACGTCTCCCGCTCGTCCAGTTCGAGGACGCGGCCGAAGGAGAGGGGCCCGTCCTCGTCGAAGGGATCGCCCATGTGGCGTTCCAGGTCGGCCATGAGGGCCGGCAGATCGGTCATCGCTCCTCGACCTCCTCGTTCTTTTCGCTCTTCGTCGGTGTGTCGCTCAGCCGCACCGGCAGCGCGGTGAACAGACGCTGTGCAGCGTCGAGTGCGGTGGCCAGGCGTCCGGCCGGGGCGAGATCCCGGTACGACGCGGTGCGCGGGTCACGGCCGTCGGCGAGGGTCGTCAGCAGCGTGAGTACGGGGACCAGCCACGAGGTGTCACCGGGGGCGGCGCCGTAGAGGCCGTCCCCGTCGCGGTGGTACCACCAGGCCAGGGCGGCGGTGGCCGCCGCGCGGAGCAGGGACAGCCGGCCGGCGAGATCCAGGGTCTCCGGGGAGACCTTCGCCGACCGGGCGCGGTCACGCTGGGCACCGGCCGACTCGTGGACCACGGCGGCGAGTGCCGACCGCACCCCGGCGACCAGTTCGGCCGCCCGGTCCTCGCCCCGGCCGCTCAGCTCCTCCCCGATCGCGGGGGCGTACGCGGCGAATCCGAGCAGGACGTCGTCCTTGGGCCGCACCCCCAGGTCCAGCGCGGCGGGGTCCGGGCCGGGCAGCGACGTGGGGTCGCCCAGGGCGAAGACCGCGCGCAGCCGCTCCCGCGCGGGCTCGTCCGGCACGGCGGGTGCCTCCCGGTCGTCCGGGAAGGCCGGCGCGTACCCGGGGAGGTGCATCGCCAGGGCGCGCAGGTTGCCGAGCACGCTGGTGTCGATGACCGCGACCATGGCGTTGTCGCGCACCGCTTTGTCGAGTACGGCGCCGGGGCCGTCCCGCAGGACCGCCCGGGCACCGATCAGTGTGTGGCACCGGGTGACGCAGTCGGCGGTGAGACGGACGGCGACGTCCTTGACGACGGCGGATGCCAGGCCGAACGTGCCGGGCGCGACGTGCGCCTGGCGGGCGGCGGTCAGCACCGTGAGGTCGGTGGCGATCAGTTCGGCTGCGGCCAGGGCGAGTTCACGTGAACCGTACGGGGTGCCCGCGACGCGCTCCCCGCCGGTGCGGTGCTCGCCCGCGAACCGCAGTGCGGTGCGCAGCGCGGTGTCGGCGGTGGCGAGACAGCCGGCCGTGCTCATCATCCGGACGATCTGCTGGGCGCGCAGCGCGCCCGCCAGACCGCTGCCGACGTCACCGACGACGGCCTCCGGCGGCACGGGCAACCCGTCGAACTCCAGGTCGGCGAAGTCGATGCCGCGCATCCCGGTCGTGGGCTGCGGCGCTCCCCGGCGCACCTGGGGGCCGGAGAGCTCCCCGGGCCCCAGCAGTACGGCGGTGAACGCGCCCGCGCCCCGTTCCGCGGTGCGTGCCACGATCACCGCCGCGTCGGCCGAACTCCCCCGGCCGACCAGCCACTTGGTGCCGCTGAGGAGCCCTTCGGGCGTCAGGCGGCAGCTGTTGGCGAGCACATCGCTGCCGGCCCGCTCCTCGGAGAGACCGAAGGCGATCGTGCGGCCCTCGCGCAGCCAGTCGGCGACGGTCCGGTGCTGGGCTTGCGTCCCGGCGGCGAGCACGGTCATGACGGCCGAGATGCTGAACATGGTTGCGGGCATGACGTTGACGTCGCGCCGGGCGGCGACCCGGACGAGGATCTGGGTGTCCTCGAAGGTGCGGAGGGTCCCGCCGAGCGTGCCGGGAAGGTGGCACAGGTGGAAGTCCTCCGCGCGGAGCCGGGCCTCGGCCCCGTGCGGGTACTCCTCGGCGGCGTCCCGGGCCACTCCCGCCGCGAAGCCGTACGGGTTGTCCGGCGACCAGGGGTCGCCGAGCAGCCGGTCGAGGCGCTCCGCCCCCGCGAAGGCGGCGGGCACGGCGGCCGGGGCCGGCGCGTCGATGAGGGTCACTGCCCCACCCCGACGGAGGAGTCGCGGGGCGCGGAGTCCACCGGCGACGGCCGGGTCGCGATGCCGGCGGGGAAGGCGACGCCGGCCGCTCTCAGCATGGCGAGCCGCTGGTGGAAGGCGGCGCCCTTCATGATCTGCCGCCCCACGTCGGCGACCCTGCGGTGCTCGGGCGCCGCCAGGTAGGTCCCGCGCACCCATGAGTTGAAGCTGCCCATGGCGGGGCCGCACCAGATCTGGTAGTCGACCGCCCGGTCGGCCTCACCGGTCTTCGCCCAGCGTGACGCCATGCCCAGGTACCAGCGGAAGACGAGTGCCGCCCGCCTCCTGGGATGGCCCTCGGCCCGTTCGAGCTGGCCGGGGTCGCGACGGGCGAAGTACTCGGCGGTCTCCTCCCAGACGCTGTCCAGCGGCCGCCGGAAGATCTGCTGCTCGACCCGGGTCCGTACGTCCTGGGGAAGCGCCTCGATGCCGTCGTACGTGCGGTAGAGGTCGTACAGCTGCTTGGCGCGCATGGGGAAGAACGTGCCGCGCCTGAGGACCTGGAGCTCGACGCCCATCTCGAACATGTCGGCGGCGGGGGCCATGTCGAAGTCGGCGATGCCGGCCTGGGCGAGCATCTCCTTGACGCGCGGGGAGGTGCCCGCCTCCACGCAGGACTGGTTCACGGAGCCGGTCACGATGTAGTCGGCGCCCATGGCGAACGCGGCGGCCGCCGCGTCCGGGGTCCCGATGCCGCCGGCCGCCCCGATCCGGATGCGCTCGGCGTAGCCGGCCTCCTGCATGATCGCGTCGCGCTGCCGCATGATGACGGGCAGCAGGGCGGGCAGCGGCCGTCGGTCGGTGTGGCCCCCGGAGTCCGCCTCGACGGTGATGTCGTCGGCGAGCGGCACCCGGGGCGCGAGACGGGCCTGCTCCTCGGTGATGAGACCGTCCGCGAGCAGCCCCCGCACCATGGCCTCGGGGGCGGGCCGCATGAAGAGTTCGGCGGTCTCGGTGCGGGAGATCTTGGCGATGACCCGGTTCGAGGCGATGACCCCGTCCGGCCCGCCGGCCCGCAGACCCGCGAGCCGGTATCGGACCAGGTGCGGCGTCAGCTTGAGGAAGGCGGACGCCTCCACGCAGGGCACGCCGTACTTGAGGAAGAGGTCGACGGAGGTCCGCTCGAGACGGTCCTCGCTCGGGCTGTGGATGAGATTGCAGGCGTAGCCGAGCCGGGGGATCTCGTCGCGGAACCGGATCAGTGCCTTCTCAACCGCCTCGGGGAGCAGTCCGGCCGCCCCGTACGAGCCGAGGAATCCCGCGCGGGCCATCGCGACGACCAGGTCGGCGGAGGCGATGCCGTTGGCCATGGCACCGCTCATGTACGCCTGCTGGAGGCCGTGCGCGGCGAGGAACGCGGCGCTGCCGAGCCGTTCGGGGCCGAGCGGGGGCACCGCGGCGACCACCTCGTGGGGGCCGTCGCCGGTGAGCGCCCCGCCGGCGGCCGCGCCCAGCCCGTACGGCCCGCGCACGATGTAGACGGGTTCGTCCAGGCGCATCAGGGTGTCGTAGACCCCGGTGTCGCCGACGGCCGGGTCTCCCGGCCCGGCCCACCGCGGCCGGTGCTGATCGGTGGTCATGCTGCGTCTCCTGTCGGTCGTGCGCGGGATCAGGCCTGGTCGTGGTGGATCTCGATGCCGATGCCACCGAGCTGGTAGATCCGCAGGGTGGACTTCCAGACGCTCGCGTCGCCGACCAGCTGGATCCGGCCCGGTGCGCGGCGCACCTCCTTGATGTGCACGTCGAACTCCATCTCGGGGTCGTCGCGCAGGATCTGGCCCCGGTAGGACCAGGTCGTCTCGGCTTCGGAGAGAAGGGCGAAGCGGGGATTGACCAGGCCGTCGGTGAGACCGGTCTCCACCGCGTAGACCTGGAGGCCCTGTAGGAGGGACTCGACGCCTAGCGAACCGGGCATCACCGGGTCGCGGTGGAAGTGGCAGGAGAAGTACCAGTCGTCCGGACGGATCGTGCGGTGTCCGCGCAGATAGCCGCGGCCGTGGTCACCACCGTCGGCCACGATGTCGACCCACTGGACGAGGTCGAGGTGGTCCCGGCCGATACGGGGGCCGGGGCGGGACGCCTCGGCGGCCCGGTAGGCCGCGAGGTCGACGCGGCGGGTCTCCTGGGGCCGGGAGGGCAGACGGTCGATCCAGGGCGCCACGTGCTTGCCCTTGTCCAGGCCGACCTGGTTCTCCAGGGCCTTGGCGCTGAAGTAGCCGAAGAGCGACTCGCCCCGGTAGAAGACCTCGCCGTCCGCGGACAGTTCGTAGCTGTAGTTCTGCAGGATGGAGCCCGGCATCTGGTCGCTGGACAGCAGCGTCGACCGGTGCTGAATCGTCTTGCCGCGCAGATCGACGTCCTTGACCAGGGTGGCGCGGCCGTCGAGGTTGCGGATGCTGAACTGCTCCTCGGGGAAGGGCAGGGTGGCACCCAGGTAGTAGCCGAGGAGGATGGCCGCCTGGAGGCTGGACTCCATGTGGACGCAGTTGGGCATGTGCGGGTGGCCGTTGTGGTCGTAGTACCAGGCGTCGTCCGGGGAGTCGTACTCGGTGACCATGACGGCCCCCCGCTTGAGGACGCCCCGGGTGCCCTCCAGCTCCATGACGCGGTCGACGAAGAGGAAGTCGCCGTTGGGGATGTACGGGGCACGGCTGTCGGCGTAGACCTCGAACTCGGGTCCCATGGCCGTGGCCAGGTCGCCCTTGGCGGCGTGGGCCATGTGGAACTCGCTGAGCAGCGCGGGCTTTCCGCTCGCGGGGCTCAGCCGGCCCAGGAAGTGCGGGACGGTCCCGCCGGCTTCGGGGCGGTAGGGCGCGCCGGGCTTCTCCACCAGCCGGATGCCGAGCCCGGTGACGCCGATGGACGGCTTGCCGTCGCGCAGCACGACCACGTCGGCGGTGATGGCGGGGCGCGGCACCAGGGTGAGGGAGGTGATGTCGACCTGGTACTCGATCTTCTCGTGCTCCGGGGTGATCTGCCCCCGGACCTTGACCTCGGTCCGCAGGTCCGGGACGGGCTGGAAGCGGGCGTCGGGGAACGACAGGTGCAGCCCGAGGGAGAGCGCGTACACCTCCAGGAGCTGGACGGCGCCCTCCGCGACCAGTGAACCGGCGAGCACCGGGTCGTCCGGGAAGTGGCTGGTGAAGTACCAGCCGTCCGGCACCAGATGCTTGACGGCCTCGATGCGCCCGAGTCCGGCGGGACCGCCCTTGCGGTCCAGGACGGTGATCTCGTCGGCCATGCGGAGCCGCTCGGTGGGGAGCCTCAGCGAGGTGTTGCAGCCGGCGGGCTGGGCGTGTCCCGGCCCGAAGACGTCGGCGATCCGGCCTTCGCCGAGGCGCGCCAGGTCGGCGGGGCCCAGCGCGGTGCGCTCGGTGCGGGCGAGCGGCTTGAAGGAGCTGGACCCGGTGAACGTGCCGTCGCCGACGGGCGGGCGGACCTTGGCCTGGAGGATGCCGAGGGAGCTCTCCAGCTCCTCGTCGGTGAAGAAGCCGGCGCAGGCGTTGTTGAGCTTGAGGATCAGCTCACCGTCCGCGTAGCAGTCGTAGTGGAAGAAGAAGAGGAGGGTGTCCCCCTGCCGCACGAACTGGTCGATCCAGATGTCGTAGCGCAGGGTCTGGCCTACGCGCGGCAGGTCTCCGACGAAACTGAGACTGCTGTCGAGCAGGCGGTAGACACGGTCGCCCCGGTTGGTGAAGTCGGCGCCGAGGTAGCTGATCAGCAGCAGGTCGCACTGGCCGGCCTCGATCGTGACGGCCGGGGGGACCTGTCCGTCGACGGCGTACCAGGCGTCCACCGGTACGTCGTACTCGGTGCGGATGAAGGAGGGCTTGAACTCCCCCGGCTCGGCCTCCAGGGCGGTGACCCGGGTCGCGAAGTGGTAGGGCGGTGCGGGCAGCCGGACGCGGCGGCGGTGCTCGTCGATCTCCGCGAAGCGGGGGCCGAAGACGTTGCCGACCTTGCCGGTGGCGAACTCCAGGAGGTCGTGCTCGTCCCAGATCACGCCCTCGGGCTTGGGCGGGCGGGGCTGCGGGGTGCCTCCTCCCTCCGTCAGGAGCGAGACGAGCTGGTCGCGCAGCTCCCGCTGGGCCGCGAGCACCTCGCGGTGTGCCTCGAGCATCTCGCTGCGGAGGCCGCGCACCAGCACGGCCGCGGTCTCGTCGCCCGTGAGTGCCTGGCTCCTGGTCGGAGCCGGCAGCGGCGTTTCGGGGACGCCCGCCGGCGGGGGCGCGGGGGTGTTCGCGGGCGGCACCTGGGCGCCGGCCGGAATCATCGTGATGGGCTCCCTTTCCAACGCCAGAGATGGCGTCGGCGGCTGCGCGGAGGGGTGGGTCGGCATCGCGGTGTCCCATTCCGTGGAGTTTTCGGCGCCCGTGCCGGGCGCCGGATCGGCGAGGAGAGAGCCCTGGGCCATGACGGCCGTCGTGGCCTCCGCCGGGCCGTCGGGGGGCGCCGCCCGCCACGAAGGCCCGCAGGCCGGGCGAGCGGTCCGGACGGCTGTCCGGGAGGGGGGCGAAGGCGTCGAGGTCGACCGGGATGCCGTGGGCGGCGAGGCGGGCCGCCAGCCGGGCGATGTCGGTCGCCCCGCGTGCGCCCCGCCGGTCCACCGAGACCGACAGGTGCGGCTCGTCGCCCAGGGTCTCGTGGATCCACCGCGAGCAGGTGCTGCTCGGGCCGACCTCGATGAAGCAGCGGTAGCCGTCCTCGTACGCACGCCGGACCAGCCGGGGGAAGTCGACCGTCTCGCGCAGCGTCACCGCGATGTTCCCGGCCACGGTGTCCGCGTCGAAGTCCGTCACCGGGGCGTAGTGCCGGCTGCTGTAGAGGACCAGGTCCCCGATGTCGCCGGTCGGGTAGTGGTTGAGGTCGGCGAGCTCGGGCAGGACCCCGTCCACCACCGGGCAGTGCATCGCGTGGTTGGCGGGCTAGCGGGCGCTGCGGCGGTCCAGTTCGGGGATCAGGTCGCGGCACTGCTGCGGGTCGCCCGCGACGACCGCCTCCTGCGGCGTGTTGACGTGGGTGAGGAACACCCGGTCGTAGCGGCGCAGGGCCGCCCGTACGTCGTCGGCGGGTGCGAGCAGCACATGGGTGGCCCACACCTGCGGGTCCGGGACCTCGGCGCCCAGGTGCCGCCCGCGACCACCCCCGCGCCCCCGCCGGCCGGAATCATCGTGATGGGCTCCCTTTCCAACGCCAGAGATGGCGTCGGCGGCTGCGCGGAGGGGTGGGTCGGCATCGCGGTGTCCCATTCCGTGGAGTTTTCGGCGCCCGTGCCGGGCGCCGAAAACTCCACGGAATGGGACACCGCGATGCCGACCCACCCCTCCGCGCAGCCGCCGACGCCATCTCTGGCGTTGGAAAGGGAGCCCATCACGATGATTCCGGCCGGCGGGGGCGCGGGGGTGGTCGCGGGCGGCACCTGGGCGCCGAGGTCCCGGACCCGCAGGTGTGGGCCACCCATGTCCTGCTCCCCCCCGCCGACGACGTACGGGCGGCCCTGCGCCGCTACGACCGGGTGTTCCTCACCCACGTCAACACGCCGCAGGAGGCGGTCGTCGCGGGCGACCCGCAGCAGTGCCGCGACCTGATCCCCGAACTGGACCGCCGCAGCGCCCGCTAGCCCGCCAACCACGCGATGCACTGCCCGGTGGTGGACGGGGTCCTGCCCGAGCTCGCCGACCTCAACCACTACCCGACCGGCGACATCGGGGACCTGGTCCTCTACAGCAGCCGGCACTACGCCCCGGTGACGGACTTCGACGCGGACACCGTGGCCGGGAACATCGCGGTGACGCTGCGCGAGACGGTCGACTTCCCCCGGCTGGTCCGGCGTGCGTACGAGGACGGCTACCGCTGCTTCATCGAGGTCGGCCCGAGCAGCACCTGCTCGCGGTGGATCCACGAGACCCTGGGCGACGAGCCGCACCTGTCGGTCTCGGTGGACCGGCGGGGCGCACGCGGGGCGACCGACATCGCCCCGCTGGCGGCCCCCCTCCCCCCCCCCCCGCGGCCGGCCCCCCCCTGGTGGGGGCGGCCGCGGCCCCGACGGTGGCCGCACTGCCACGCATCCCGGTCCCGGCGGTGGCCTCTGTGCCGCGCGCCCCGGGCCCGCAGCCCCCGGGGGCTGCGGGCCCGGGGCGCGCGGCACAGAGGCCACCGCCGGGACCGGGATGCGTGGCAGTGCGGCCACCGTCGGGGCCGCGGCCGACGCCACCAAGGGCGGGACCGGGGCGCCGCCCGCCACGAAGGCCCGCAGGCCGGGCGAGCGGTCCGGACGGCTGTCCGGGAGGGGGGCGAAGGCGTCGAGGTCGACCGGGATGCCGTGGGCGGCGAGGCGGGCCGCCAGCCGGGCGATGTCGGTCGCCCCGCGTGCGCCCCGCCGGTCCACCGAGACCGACAGGTGCGGCTCGTCGCCCAGGGTCTCGTGGATCCACCGCGAGCAGGTGCTGCTCGGGCCGACCTCGATGAAGCAGCGGTAGCCGTCCTCGTACGCACGCCGGACCAGCCGGGGGAAGTCGACCGTCTCGCGCAGCGTCACCGCGATGTTCCCGGCCACGGTGTCCGCGTCGAAGTCCGTCACCGGGGCGTAGTGCCGGCTGCTGTAGAGGACCAGGTCCCCGATGTCGCCGGTCGGGTAGCGGTTGAGGTCGGCGAGCTCGGGCAGGACCCCGTCCACCACCGGGCAGTGCATCACGTGGTTGGCGGGCGAGCGGGCGCTGCGGCAGTCCAGTTCGGCGATCAGGTCGCGGCACTGCTGCGGGTCGCCCGCGACGACCGCCTCCTGCGGCGTGTTGACGTGGGTGAGGAACACCCGGTCGTAGCGGCGCAGGGCCGCCCGTACGTCGTCGGCGGGTGCGAGCAGCACATGGGTGGCCCACACCTGCGGGTCCGGGACCTCGTCGCCCAGGTTCCACAGCGCGCGCACGGTGCGCTTGGGCCCGCGCAGCATGTCGTCGAAGAGCGGCGAGGCGCTGATCTTCTCGTCCCCGCGGGCGCTCTTGACCCAGCCTCCGGTGGCGAACAGCATGCTGCTCTCCCCCAGGCTGTATCCGAGAGCTCCGTGCACGGGGACGCCGAGCACCTCCCGCACCAGGTCCGTGGAGAGCAGGGCGTAGCTCGTGCCCGCCGCCAGCATCAGCGGTATGTCCTCGACGAGTTCGCCCTCCATGCGCATCAGGTCCCGCCGCCCCAGGGGCTCCTGGGAGCGGGGGTAGAGCGCGGCGCTGCGCAGGAGGTCGGCGGGGAGTTCCGCCTGGGCCTCGAAGCGGGGAAGCAGACCGGGGAAGGCCCGGAACATCGAACGCCCCAGGCCCAGATAGGAGTTGAACGCCCCGGGGAAGACCAGGGTGACCTTGGCGTCGGGGCCGATCGGCTTGGCGGTGAAGCAGCTCCCGGACGGCGAGGACCACTCGCCGCCGGAACGCCACACACCGGGCAGGTCCTTGAGAGCCTGGTCGATCTGCCGGACGAGGCCTGCCCGGTCGTCCGCGACGAGCACGGCCTTGACCTTCGCCGGCCTGTCCGCGAAGTCCGCCTGCCAGTCGCTTCCGGCGCCGTCCGCGCCGATGGCCGTACGGAGTTCGCCCAGCCGGCTCAGCAGCCCGTCGAAGTCGTCCGCGCCGACCGGCACGACCACTCCCCCGCCGGAACGGATCCAGTCGGCCTCGGTGATCTCACCGCGCACCTGACTGCCGGTGAGCACGAGGTGGGCGTGGCTGCCTGCCGCGCCGACGACGCTGACCGAGGCGGCACGCCTGCCTTCGCGGTGGGACCGCAGCCAGGGACGGGAATCCGCGGCCAGGAAGAAGGCGGAGCCCTCCGTCCGGTCCGCCGCGACCCCCTCGGGGGCCACGGGGAAGTAGGCGTGGTGCAGGCAGAGCGCGGCCCGGATGAGAGCGGCGAATCCGGAGGCGCACCCGGTGTCGCCCACGGCCCGGCGGGCCGAGGAGAGGGCGGTGCGCAACTCGCCGCCCGCCCGCTCGGTGGTCCAGACGCGGGCGAGGCCGTCGAGCTCCGCGGGGTGCGCTCCGCCGGCTTCCACCAGCTCGACGTCCGACGGACCGATACCGGCGGCGGCGAGCGCGTCCTCCGCGGCGCGTTCGACGAGTTCGGCGCTCGCGGCGGGGGTGACGTCCGGCGCGTGGTGCACGGCGATCGACTCGACGGTGGCGTACACCCTGCGCCCCTCGGGGACGGCCTCGGGCCGGGTGACGACGACGGCGCCCGCACCCTCGCCGAGGATGCGCAGCCCGTCCCGCACGGTGCCCGGTTCGAGCAGTTCGCGGGCGAGGGTGTTCTCCGGTCCGGCGGCGAGGTCGACCGCGCCGACCAGGACGGCTTCCACGGTGGGGTCGAGGAGCAGCAGCCGGGCCACATCCAGGGCCTCGACGCCGACGGCGCTGTCCGAGGAGAGGGTGAAGGAGGGTCCGGTGAGGTTCCACAGCGAGGAGACCCGGCTCGCCATGATGTTGCCGATGTAGCTGAGGACCTCGTTGGGCTCGATGGAGTCGTGGACACCGTCCCGCGCGGCACGGGTCAGCTCCGCGAGCTGCTGAGGCGACGGGTCGACGCCGGCTGCCGCGCACCACTCGGTCAGTTTGCGCCCCAGCTCGTAGCGGGAGCCGTGGCCGTGCGCGCTGGGCTCCATCTCCATGCCGATGACGACGCCGATCCGCCGTGCGTCGGGACCGGCCTTGCCGCCGGGGCGCTTGCGCTCGAATCCGGCGTCGCGCAGCGCCTCCTCGGCCACGCGCATCAGCAGCAGCTGCTGCTGGTTGAAGTGGGCGAGGTCCTTGGGCGGGATGCGGTACGAGGTGGTGTCGACCTCGAAGTCCTCGATGTAGGCCGCCTCGGGGGCCGCGTCCCCGCCGAGACCTGCCCGGTCCAGGGGGCCGCCCTCCACGGTCTCGAAGCCGCGCCAGCGCTGCTCGGGCAGAGGGCGTACGCCGACGAGACCGTCGTAGCCCGCCCGTTCGAACTCGTCCAGAGTGGCGAAGGACCCGAAGTGCGCGCCCATGCCGATCACGGCGAGCGGTGGCGGCTCGGTGGGGGCGCCGGGCGCGTCCGGTGCGGCCGTGGTGGCCGGGGCGGCCGTGGTGGCCGGGGCGGCCGGCGTTCCCGGTGGTCCAGGTGTCTCCGGTGTCTCCGGTGCGGAGAGGACGACGTGGGCGTTCGTACCGCCGAAGCCGAAGGCGGAGACTCCCGCGCGGCGGGGCGCGCCTGGGGCGGGGTCCGGCCAGGGCACGGCCTCACGTACGACCCGGTCCGCGATCGTGCCGGGCAGCGGCTGCTCCACGCCGATCGTCGGGGGTATGACCCCGTGCGACAGCGAGAGGACGACCTTGAGGAGGCTGGACATGCCGGCCACGGTCAGCAGGTGGCCGATGTTCGCCTTGACGGACCCGAGCAGCGGGCCGCGGCCGAAGAAGGCCTCGGCGCCGCCGAGTTCCGTGCTGTCACCCAGCGGCGTACCGGTGGCGTGGCACTCCAGGTACTGGATCGCGGACGGGTCGACCCCGGCTTCCCGGTAGGCGAGTTCGTACGCGGCGAGCTGACCGGCCTCGTTCGGCGCGAGCAGGTGCTTGCCGGGGCCGTCGTTGGTCAGGGCGAGGGCATCGATCACCGCGTGGATGCGGTCGCCGTCACGCTGTGCGTCGGCGAGCCGCTTCACCGCGATCATCGCGGCTCCCTGCCCGGTGACGATGCCACGGGAACGGGCGTCGAAAGGCTGGCTGAAACCGTCCTGCGGATAGGCGCGCAGGTCGGAGAAGGACAGGTGGATGACGGTCGGGTCGGGTGCGCAGACACCCCCAGCCAGCATGAGATCGGCCCGGCCCGTCTCCAGATGGGCGCAGGCGAGCTTCAGCGCGTACAGCGCGGAGGAGCACGCCGCGTCGAGGGTGAACCGCGGGCCCTCCAGGCCCAGGGCGGCCGCGACGACGCGGGCCGGCATGCCACCCGCCCAGAGGTTGTGCGCGGTGACCGCTCCGGACGGGTCCGGGGCGCCGGGCGTGATCAGGCCGTCGGGCACGGGGAGACCGGCCTCGGCGAGACCTTCGGCCACGGCGGAGTCCCAGAGCTCACCGGCGAATCGGCCGGAGGCCGGGGTGGGGAACGGGTAGTTCCCGAACACCACCCCGGTCCTCCGCCCTTGCCGGCCGTCCGCGGTCGGGGGGTGGCCCGCGTCGGCCAGCGCGTCCCCGGCCACCCGGAGCGCCCAGTGGAACGAGCGGTCCAGGCCGGCCAGGTAGTCGGCGGGAAGGCGGTAGTTCTCCGGGTCGAGGCCTGCGGCGCGCTCGTCGTACTCGTCCAGGAAACCGCCCTTGGTGCAGTAGATGCGGTGCCTGTCCTCGGGGTCGGTCTCCCGGGCCTCCGGGGCGTGCCCGAAGACACGGTCGTCCCCGTCGGTGCGTGAGTCCACACCTTCGATCAGGTTGCGCCAGTAGTCGTCGGGTGTCCCGGCCCCCGGGAAGAGGCAGGCCAGGCCGACGATCGCGTACTTGCCCATGGTTGGGTCAGCCTCCGGGTGTCCACATGGTTCGGTTCGGGAGTCAGGGGTCGGGAGGGGGCGGCACGGGCCGGGTCACGAGGGGACTGCCACCGTCGGACACGGGCCCGTGCGGCCCGGGAGGTGCCGGGCGGGTCCGGCCCCGGAGGGGGCCGGGGCCGGACCCGCCCGGTGGCCGTCAGACGGAGACGGGGGCGGTCCCGGTCCTGTCGGCCGCTCCGAACTTGCCCTCCAGCTGCGGGTCCTCCACGACCACCACTCCGTCGAGGGCCTGGAGCACGCGGCCCTCCCGGTCGAGCGCGGTGATCGAGCAGGTGATGCCGCTCGGCCCGGAGGTGACGTTCTCCACCGCGATCAGGAACTCCTGGTCGGCGGGGAGCTCCGCGTGGAAGCGGGCGCTGCCGATCTCCATCGGCAGGGAGGCACGGTTGCGGAAGCGTCGCACCCACACCAGTGCCGACTGGAGGAGCAGATCGGCGATGACCGGGCTGTGGAACCGGCCGTGGTAGGCGCCGCGGGCCGGCAGTCCGTCACCGAGCCGTGCGCCGAGCAGCAGCAGTCCTTCCTCGGCGACCAGCACCGAGCGGATCCCGCGCAGCGCGGGGCCGTGGAAGAGGGTGCCGTCCCGGTACAGCGGTGCGGCGTCCGTGCGGATCGCGGCACGCGCGGCACGGGCGAGGTCCGTACGGTCCGCGGGCACCGGTGGCGCGTCCGTGGAGAGGCTCGCCCCGTAGGACGGCCTGCTCCGTCCGGCCTCGTCCACCGCGGAGGCCAGCACCTCGATCGCGTGCGGGCGGGTGGCCGGTCCGGGCTCGATGAACAGCCGCAGCCGTGAGGCGTCGGCTCCCTCGCCCTCAGCCGCGTCCATCACCAGGCCCTTGAAGACCTTGAACGCGGACACCTCGGTGACCGGCTTGCCGGTGACCCTCTCGGTGGTGTTGACGAGGGCACCGAGCGCGGCGGTGGCGGGCAGCACCCGATTGCCGCCGATCGTGTGGTCCGCGAGCAGCGGGTCGGCGGAGATGTCCGCGAGCGTACGGTCGACGAGCAGGGTCGGCGAGGCCGGCGAGCCTTCGGCGGGCGGAGCGGAGAGCGGAGTGAGCGGGCCGGCGACGACGACCGTGTCCTGGCCGCGGGCGGCGGTGAACTGCTCGGCGAACATGCCCGCACCCGTCGCCACCGGAACCAGCGCCACGCCCCGTGAGGCGAACATCCGGCGCAGGTCGTCGGTGACCATCCCGCCGTCCCACGCACCCCAGTTGACGGAGGTCACGCGTGCCGAGGGCAGCTCCTGCCTGAGGCGTACGGCGAGTCGGTTGAGCGCCTCGTTGGCCACGGCGTAGTCCGACTGGCCCCGGTTGCCGAAGAATCCGGCGACCGAGGAGAAGAACACCAGGTGGCGCAGGTCGGCCGGGCCGCGGAGGGCGTCCAGCACATGACCGAGGCCGACGATCTTCGTACCGAGGACCCGGGCGATCTCCTCCGGCGTCTTGTCCGCGATCAGCCGGTCGGCCAGGACGCCCGCGCCGTGGACCACGCCGGTGACACGCGGGGCGTACGGAGCGAGAGCGGCACGGACGGCGGCGGCATCGGTGATGTCCACGACGAGGTACTCGACGGTGGCGCCGGTTCCCCGAAGCCGGTCGAGGTTGGCCCGGATCTCGCGGCTGCCGGTCAGCTCGCGGTAGATCGCCTCGACGCCGCGCGGGGTGGCCTTCTCCCCCGAAGCGGTGATCCGCTTGGCGATGAGGCCCTTGAGCGCCGCGCCGTCGACACCCGCCGACCACTCGGGCTCGGGGGTCACCTGACTACGGCCGAGCAGCAGCAGACCGACGGGACGGGCCTCCGCGAGCGCCTGGAGGCAGTCCGCGGTGATCCCGCGCGCGCCGCCGGTGACGACGAGCAGATCCCGGGCGCCGATCTCCTCCACGGCCGTCACGTGGGCGGCAGGCGGCTCGGCGGACGGCACGATCGTGCGGCGCCCCTCCGGGTCGACACCCACGTCCGCGAGGTCGGCCGAGACGTCGTGGATCTCGTCCAGGAAGCGTGCCGCGACGGTGCGGTCGTCCAGACCTGGAGCGAAGTCCACGGTGCGTGTGAAGAGCGAGGGGACCTCGATCGCCAGCGTCTTGACGAGTCCGCTCACTCCGCCGAGGAGGGCGGATCCGGTGCCGCTGCCGCGGTAGCCGTTCGCTCCGTCCAGCCGGGTCACCGCGACGAACGCGGCCCGGTCGCCGGCTGCTGCCTTCAGCGGGCCCTGGGTCAGCTTGGCGACGAGGACGGTGTGCGCCAGACGGCGTGCCGCCTCGGTCCATTCCTGCCCGCCCTCGGCTGCCATCTGCACGACCAGGTCGAGCCGTTCGGCCGTGACAGTCGCGGCGAGCTCCTTCTCGTCCCACGTACGGAGCGGGCGGACGGAGTCGGCCTCACCCGCGGACGTGGTGGCGCCCGGCAGTACGACGACCTCCACCCTCCAGCCGTCGGCGCGCAGACCGGCCACCAGCGGCCGGGTCAGCGTCGACCCGTCGTCGAGGACGAGGGCGACGGGCTGCTCCGCGTAGGCCCGTACGACACGGCAGACCGCGGGGAGTTCGCGTACGGCCGCGAAGGTCCTTCCCACGCCGTCCGCCTTGGGGTAGGTGACGACGAGGGGCGACTCGACGGCGGATCCGGCACTCTCGGCCGGCGAACCACTGGGGGCCGCACCGGAGGCGGAGGCCAGGAAGCCCGCGATGTCGTCCAGCGTCCGCAGCTCACCCATCCGCTCCGGATCCACCTCACCCGACACCGGGAAACGCTCCTGAAGCGCACCCATGATCTGAACCCGCTTGATCGAGTCAATGCCCAGATCGGCCTCCACATCCATACCCGGCTCCAACATCTCCACCGGATAACCCGTCTTCTCCGCCACCACTTCGAGCAACGCCCCCAGCACAGCGGCATCAACCTCCGCTACCGGAGCAGCGGGAGCAGGAGACGTCTCGGCCTGTGCAGGCGCAGGCTCCGCCACCACCGGCACGGCAGCGGCGGGCTCGGCCAGGGCTGCCGCGGGTGTCTCCTCGCTCTTCAGCGCGTCGATCAGGAGCCGCGTCGCGCGCTCGTGTGCCGACGTGATCGACGCGCCGTGCTGCTCGATGAGCCGCAGCGCCGCGTCGGCGTCCGGATGGGTGCCGGAGCGGACCGACAGTTCGAGGGTCTTCACCGCCTCGCGGATGGTCTCGACGTGCGCGTCTAGGATCTCGGCCTGGAGGTCGAGACCTTCTCGGGCCACCGCACTCAGGGCGTCCGCAGTGCCCTCCGCCGGCTGTGTCACCGGTTCGGACACCTCAGGGACGGTCGGCTGCGCCGTCGGCGCCGCCTCGCGCGAGGGCTCGGCGATCGCGTCCCGGTACGCAGAACGACGGGCTTCCGTCACGTAGTTGATGCCGCGCAGCGGAATCGCCATGCCCTTGCCCGCAGGCACCTGGGGCGCCTCGGCGCTGTGGTCGTCGATGCCGGAGACCGGGAGGCCCAGGACCGCCAGTTCGATGACGGCGCGCTTGAGGGCGAGCTCGCCGTCCTTGGCGGGGCCGCCGTCGACCGCGACGGTCCGCACGCCGTCGCGGCCCTCCAGAACGCGGTCCACGAGCTCGGAGAGGACCCGCTTGGGGCCGAACTCCACGAAGACCCGGAAGCCGTCGGCGTACATCTCCTCGATGCGGTCGGCGAAGGCGACCGGTCGCAGCAGCTGGTCGACCAGCGTGCGGCGGCTCTCGGCCTGGTCGGCACCGTAGGAGGCGCCCGGGGTGTTGGCGTAGACGGGAACGCGCGGAGCGTTCAGGGCGACGCCCGAGACCGCCTCGCGGAAGGCGTCGGCGGCGTGGGCGACGAACCGGGTGTGGAAGGCCGCGGAGACGGGGAGCCGCTTCGCGGGGATCGTGCCGCTCGCGGCGTCCGCCACGAGGCGGTCGATCTCGGCGGTCGGGCCGCCGACCACGATCTGCCCCGGGGCGTTGATGTTGCAGACCGACACGTCCTGGTAGCCGGCGACGAGCGCCTCGACCGCGCTCAGCTCGCCGCGCACGGCGGCCATGGCGCCGGGGTCGTGGGAGCCGGAGGCGTCGGCGGGAGGGGCCATCGCGAGGCCGCGGGCGCGGGCCAGCTCGGTGAATCCGTCGTCGTCAAGGACGCCGGCCGCCCAGAGGGCGGTCAGTTCGCCGAAGGAGTGTCCGATGACACCGTCGGGGGCGAACCCGAGCTCCTTGAACCAGGCGAACTGTCCCGCGGACAACGCCCCGATCGCGGGCTGGGCGAACTCGGTGCGCCGCAGCAACTCCTCCTGCGCCTTGCGCGTGGCGTCGTCGAAGGCGGGCGGCGGGAACACGACGCGTCCCAGCGTCTCGGCCCCCGCGGTCAGACGGTTGGCCCTGTCGTACGCGGCGAGCACGGGCGGGACGGCGAGGGCTGCCTCGCGGCCCATGCCGACGTACTGGCTGCCCTGTCCAGCGAAGACCGCGGCGGCCTTCGTGCCGGCCGGGACGCCGGAGCGCCGGTAGGTGATCCCCTTCGGGTGCTGCCAGGCGTCCGCTCCGGACTTGGACCGCAGCAGCTCGACGGCGGTGGTGCGCAGCGCCTCGAACTCCTCGTCCGAGCCGGCCACGATGCCGATGCGCGCGTCACCCACGGGCACCCACCCCAGCGGGTCGGGCGCCGCGCCCTGCTCGACGCGCCGGGCGAGGGCCTCGGGGTCGGCGGCGTGCCAGAGGCCGGTACGGGCGACGGGGCCGAGCACCTTGCCGCCGGTGGTGTCGTGCTCCTCCAGGACCATGTGGAAGTTGGTGCCGCCGAAGCCGAAGGACGAGACGGCGGCCCGGCGCTTGTCGCGGCCCGGGTCGGCGATCCAGGGCCGGGCCTGGGAGTTGACGTAGAACGGGGTCTCGGTGGGGTCGACGGCGGCGCTGGGCTGCTCGACGTTGATGGTCGGCGGCAGGACCTTCTGGTGCAGGGCGAGCGAGAGCTTGATCAGCCCGGCCGCGCCGGCCGCCGCCTTGGTGTGCCCGATCTGGGACTTGACGCTTCCGATGGCGGCGTAGCCGCGGGCCTCCTGCCCCTCGGCCACGAAGGAGCCGAGGGCGGAGAGCTCGGTGTGGTCGCCGACGGCGGTGCCCGTGCCGTGCGCCTCGAAGAGCTCGATGGAGCCGGCGGGGACGTCCGCGTCCTCGTAGGCGCGGCGCAGGGCGAGCTGCTGGCCCTGGGCGCGCGGGGCGTAGATGCTCTTGAAGCGGCCGTCGCTCGACGTGCCGATGCCGCGCAGCACGGAGTAGATCCGGTCGCCGTCGCGCTCGGCGTCGGCGAGCCGCTTGAGGGCGAGCATGCCGATGCCCTCGCCGATCAGCGTGCCGTCGGCGGACTCGTCGAAGGGCCGGATGATCTGGCTCTTGGAGAACGCCGGGGTCTTGCTGAAGCACATGTACATGAGGATCGTGTTCTCGGCGTCGCAGCCGCCGGTGATCATCAGGTCGGAGCGGCCCTCGACGAGCTCGCTGACGGCGAGCTTGACGGCGGCGAGTGCGCTGGCGCAGGCCGCGTCCACGGTGCAGTTGGTGCCGCCGAGGTCGAAGCGGTTGGCGATGCGTCCGGCGACGACGTTGCCGAGCATGCCGGGGAAGGAGTTCTCCTCCCACGGGATGTACGCCTTCTTGAAGCGTTCGGCGACCTCTTCGGCCTGTGCCTCGCTCAGTCCGACGCTGCGGACGACTTCCTTGAGGACGGGCGTCTGGAGCCGTGCGGAGAGCGGCTGCGTAAGGGAGTTGGCGCCGGTGACGCCGAGGATGACCCCGGTGCGGGTCGGGTCGTACCACCCGGAGCCCTCGGTGCCCGCGTCGCGCAGGACGTCGCGGGCGACGGTCAGCGACAGGAGCTGGAGGATGTCGGTGACCTCCAGGGTGTTCGGCGGCAGGCCGAACTCCATGGGGTTGAAGGCGATTTCGGGCAGGAACCCGCCGCGCCGGGCGTAGGTCTTGTCCTCGGCCGTGGGGTCGGGATCGTAGTAGTCGTCGAGGTTCCAGTGGGTGTCCGGTACGTCCTCGATGCAGTCGTTGCCGTCGACGATGTTGTGCCAGAACTCGCGCACGTTGCGCGACTGGGGGAACAGGCCGGCCAACCCGACGATGGCGATGGGTGTCTCGGCCAGACGTGAGTGGTGCACGACGGTCCTCTCGTTCAAGTTCGGCGGGTGGGCAGGGCGCGGGTCCGCGGGATGTGTTCAGACGACTGCGGAGCCGGCCAGCAGTCCGGCGAGCGCGCTCACGGCCTCGGGGTCCCGGAGCATGGTGTAGTGGTCGCCCGGGACGGCCACCTGTCGTACGGGGTGTGCGCTGAGGCCGCTCCAGCCGAGGTCCCCGCTGTCGGGCAGCAGTGAGCGCTCCGGCTTGACGAGGGTGAGGGGGCGCTCGATGGGGCCCGGCTCGTACGGGGCGGTGCAGCGGTTGTTACGGGACAGGCCGCCCTGGTAGGCGGCGTACAGCTTGCGCAGTCCGGCGAGTTCGGTGCCCCGCGGCAGGAGCCCCTGGCCGACGGCGGCGTCGAGCACCTGGGGCAGTCCGTCCTCGGGTGCGGCGAGGGACGGGACGCTCACGGTGAAGGGGCTGCGGCGCTTCGCCCCGAGGTACATCGCGAACCAGTCGAGGAGCATCGAGGCGTCGAGCAGCTCGTCGGTGCGCTTGAAGGCGGGGACGGGTGCGATGCTGTCGAGCAGGACGAGGTCCCGCAGGACGGCGCCGCGCCCGGCCGCTTCGAGCCGGGTGGCGATCTCGTAGGCGACGACGCCGCCGAAGGACCAGCCGACGAGTGAGAACGGCGCGGAGTCGGCGCCCGCGGCGGCGAGTTCGTCGAGGCAGCGGGCGGCCAGCCTCCCGACGGACACGACGGGCGCCCGGGGGTCGAGGGCCGCGGCGAGGAACTCCGGGACGTTGCCCAGGTCGAGCAGGTGCAGGGTGGTGTCCTCGGGCAGCTGCCCTGCGAGCGCCTCCCACTCGCCGGCCGCGAGCGCGCCCGGGTGGACGGCGCAGATCCGGTGGGCCGCGTCCCCTCCCGCGTCGCGCAGGGTGCGCAGGACGGGGCGGGGTGCGGACGGGTCAGGCCGCGGCGACATGGTTCGCGCTCTCCTCGGCTATGTGCTCGGAGAGCGCGGCCACGGTCGGGTGGTACCAGAGTGCGGTCGCCTCGAGTTCGAAGCCGAGCCACTTCTCCAGCTCGCCGGCGAGGATGAGGGCCTCCGTCGAGTCGAGGTCGAACTCGTCGAAGTAGCGTTCGACGTCGATCTCGGAGGGCTCGACCTCCAGGCGGACGGCCAGCTTCTCGACCAGCCAGGCCTGTGCTTCCTTAGCGGTGACGGTCTGCATGGGAGTTCCTCGATTCACTTCTTGGCGGCGTGGGGGCGGAGATCACGGGTGATGGACTCGGCGGCCTTCAGCCCCGAGACGAACCCGGCCTCGTGGGACCCGATGAGGTCGTGGCCGATCTTCGGGGAGTGGAAGTACGAACCGGCGAGTTTGACGCGTCCGGTCTCGTTGACCGAGTAGATGGTGCGCTGCATGCCGCGCACGTCCAGGTCGATGATCGGGTGGGTGAACGGCAGCTCGCGGATGACGAGTTCG
The DNA here is from genome assembly GCF_002941025.1 of Streptomyces sp. QL37. Lineage (NCBI taxonomy): Bacteria > Bacillati > Actinomycetota > Actinomycetes > Kitasatosporales > Streptomycetaceae > Streptomyces > Streptomyces sp. QL37. The sequence continues at coordinate 1,661,104 of NZ_PTJS01000001.1, forward strand.
TCCCGGGGGACGATGGGCGAGTCGAGCGTGACGAAGTAGTCCTTGCTCGCGGTGAAGCCCTGGAGCGAGTTCATGTAGTAGGCGACCCAGGTGCGGGTGCGCCCGTCCACGGTCTTGAGGCCGTAGTTCCAGCTCTGCCAGCGCTCGCGGTCGGGCGGCATGGCGGCCGGGTCCGTGTGCAGGACGGCGCTGGTGGAGCTGTAGCGGACCTTGCCGAGGATGTCGGCCTGGAGTGCGCTGGGCTGTTCGAGCATCGCGAGTGTCTGGTCCGCGTGCGAGGCCAGGACCGCGTAGTCGTAGCGCTCCTCACCGTCGGCCGTGCCGATGACCACGCCGTCGGCCTCCTCGCGGACCCGGGTGACCGGGCTGGAGGTGCGGACCTTGCCGTTGATCCCGGCGACGACCCTGCGTACGTACTCGATGCTGCCGCCGGCCACGGTCTTCCAGGCGACCGTGCGCCCGCCGAGACCGCCGGGGTCGTGGGACATGAAGAAGGCGATGACGGTCGTGGCGGGCATCTCCCAGATGAGCTCGGCGGGAATCGACCAGACGGCGGTGGCGAGCAGTACGACGTAGCCGTACTTGAAGGCGTCGGAGTAGCCGCCCCTGCTCAGGTACTCACCGAGCGCCATGTCGGTGCGCTTGCGCAGGAAGTCGCGCGGCGCCTCGCGGTGGAAACGCTCGGCGTCCCGCCACAGGGTGAGGAAGTCGGCCGGATAGCGCCGGGCTATCTCCTCCTCGGTCAGTTCGAACTCGGTTGTTCCGTAGTCGAGGCCACGGTCGAGGTCGAAGAAGTCGAATCCGCCCGTGTGGTCCAGGGCGGTGGCGCCGATCTCCTCGAAGAACGCGGTGATCTGCGGGTAGGTACGGGAGTTGAAGACCACGAAGGCGGTGTCGATGCCGATCGTCCGGCCGTCCTCCTCCTCGACCTCGACGGTCAGCGCGTGACCTCCGGGCCGGTCGTCCTTCTCGTACACGGTGACTTCGACGTCGTCCGGCAGGTGGTGGGCGGCGGACAGTCCGGATATGCCGGCACCGACGACAGCGACACGGGTGGTCATGGCAGGCAGCCCTTCGGCGTGAGCGGTACTCGTGGAACCGGTCGCGGCGGCGCGACGACGGCTGGGGCGCAGAGGAGTGAGACCTCTGGGGCGGAGAGTTCGCCTGTGCCCCGTTGCGGCGTTGACGGCCGGTTTGACGGCGGCGTCGCTGCGACGGCGGGGTGTGACGACGGCGGTGTGACGTGTGCCGACGGCGGGGCCGGCATGGCCAGAAACGTAGGTCGGCGCCGCACGGGGGTCAATCAACGGATCGGGGATGCCCGAGCGCCCATCGGAAGATCCGATGGGCCGAAAGAACGGTGTCCGGATTCGAACGTCTCTGCGCTCGTAACCGCTATCCGGCCAACTCCGCGCACCATCCGAAGTTCATCCTTCGGGACTGTCCGGATCGGGTCCAGGGTGGGCTCTTGTAGGAGGCAGGTAACCCTGCCCCCAGAGCCCTGTGTCATGTCGCAGTAGTAGAGGAGAGGCTTCCATGCCCACCATTCCCTGGATGCCAGGGGCAGCCGCCGACGAAGCGACCGCCGACTCCGGCCAAGCCGTGGTCATGGCGTCCAAGCTTCAGGTCAGCTCGCTGCTCCACGTCCCCCGCTTCTTCCTGCTCTCACTCGTGGTCTGGAAGCAGGTGCGGTCGGCGCCCGGCGTCATCGGCGCCTCGCTGCGGGCCGAGCCGCTGAAGAAGACGTTCTGGACCCTGTCGGCGTGGAGCGACCAGGAGGCCCTGGACACGTTCTCGCGCTCGGACCCGCACAAGGGCATCGTCGGCCGGCTCCGCAAGGTGATGGCCCGTTCGGTGTTCGTCTTCTACCCGGCGGACCGCGAGAGGCTGCCCGCCGGCTGGGACGACGCGGTGAAGCGGCTGGCCGACAAGGAGGCGGGCCGATGAGCGCCGTCACGGGACAGGCCCCCGCCGGCACGCCCCCGAAGCCGGTGATCCCGCGCGGCGGGCTGGTGCTGACCGCCGCCTGCCTCGGGCTGTTCATGTCGTTCATCGAGGTGACGGCGGCGATCTCGACGCTGCGTGCCCTGCAGGTGGACATGCACGTCGCCCCCGCCGACCTGAGCTGGGTGTCGAGCACCTACACCCTGGTCGTGGCCGCGTGCGTGCTCTCCGGTGGCGCGCTGGGCGAACGCTTCGGGCGACGCCGTGTGTTCGTCATCGGGGTGGTGGCGCTCGCCGCGGGCTCGCTCGTGGTGGCGACAGCGAGCGGCTTCCCTCAGGTGCTCGTCGGCCGGGCGGTCAGCGGGGTCGGCGGCGCGCTGGTGCTGCCGACGTCACTCGCCATCATCACCACGACGTTCTTCGTCGATCTGCCGCGCATGCTGCGCTACATCACGATCTGGGTCTCCATGTCCGGCGTCGGCCTCGCCGTGGGTCCGCTGCTCGGCGGTGCGCTGCTGGACCGGTTCGACTGGCCCGCCGTGTATCTGGTGAACGCCCCGCTCGCGGTGGTGACCGTGGCCGTCACCCTTTACGCGGTCAAGGAGACGAAGGTCCCCGACCGAGCTCTCGACCTGGCGGGCCAGTTCCTGTCCGTCGTCGGCCTCGGCACACTCGTGTACGGAATCGCGGTCGGCGGCCGTGAGGGCTACGGCGATCCGGTGGTGGTGACCACCCTGGTGGTCGCGGTGGTCGCCCTGACCGCACTGGTCCTGGTCGAACGGCGGGCTCCGGTACCGATGCTGGACGTACGGATGATGGCTTCGGTCCCGCTGTCCGCCACGCTGGTGGTGGCGGCGAGCGCGCTCTTCACCTTCGTCGGCGTCGTCTTCCTCGAAGTGCTTTTCCTGCAGCGGGTCCAGGGCACCGAGCCCATGGCCACCGGACTCAAGCTGCTGCCCGCGATGGTCGCGTTCGTCCTGTCCACCCTGGTGGCGCAGCGGATCGCGAGCAAGGTCGGGCCCGCCCGGCTGCTCGCCGTGGGCTCACTGGTCACGGCCGCGGCCGCGATCGTCCTGGTGCGCCAGCAGCCCGACAGCTCGTACGGGATCACGGCCGCGGGCCTGGCGCTGCTCGGCCTTGGCAGCGGCCTCGTGGTCGCCCCGTCGACCGCGGCGGCCTTCGCGGTGGCGGAGCCGGCCCAGATGGGTGCGGCCTCCAACGCGGTGACCGCCTTCCGCCAGGTCGGCTCGGTCCTCGCCACCGCCGTCCTGGGCTCGGTGCTCGCCGTACGGTTCATCGGCGCACTGCCGGAGCGGCTCGACACCGCGCATGTGCCCCCGGAGGTCGCCACGCAGGTCGTGGCCGTGGCACGGGAGGGCGGCAACAGCGCCGGCCGTTCCACGCCCGAGGTCACGGAGGCCGTCAGCGCCTCGTTCAACGTGGGCATCCACACCGGTCTGTGGGTGGTGGCCGGGGTGTCCGCGCTGGCCGCCGTGCTCGCCTTCGCATTCATCTCCACCAAGAAGAAGGAAAGTTAGCATTTCGAATTCCTGATACGGGTTCAGGAATTCTGATGGTGCGCGAAGTACCTCCTGAAAGGTATGTACCCGGCGTCCGCGGAGTGGTGTCATTGAATCGACGCGGAGAACTCGCCTCGCCGGTCCGGTAATTCGAGGGGAGGCAGGGAAATACCCCCGCACGACTGACGAGGGGCCTGGGCGGTAGGCGTTCCGGCTGCGAGACGGACCCTGTCCCGCAGCCGGACACGCCCCGCCGGATCGATCAGCACCTTCCGTGTAATGCCCCCGGTGCGTCCAGGAGAAAGAAAAGGAGATTCCACCATGAAGGTCCGCCGCCGGGATCACCTGGTCTGCAGCTGGCATCCGGACGGGTTGCGCATGGGAATTCCAGGGGAGCGTCGCTGGATCGAGATCACCCCCGATCTGCTGGACCTTCTCTCGAAAGCCGGCGAGGGGACCGACACGGACGAGCTGGCGAGGCGCTTCCCCGCCGAGGAGCACGACCGGGTCCGCAGCGCGGTGGGGACTCTCACGGAGCTGGGTGTGCTGGTGCCGTACGAGGACACGCCCCCGCCGCGGGAGCACCGGGACGCCGTCGGCGGCCGGTTTCCCGCCGAGGGCCGGGGCACCGGCCGCCCGGCCCGCTCCCCCGCCCGCGTGGAGCTCGCGGAGGACCTCGTGGGCGAGGACGGCTCCCCCGGCATCTTCAAGGAGTATCGCGGCAGCCCTGTCGTGATGCTGCCGCGCCGGCCGCTGCGCCTGGCCGCACCGGCCGGGCCGGCCTTCACCACCCGGCGCAGCCACCGCAGATTCAGCGGCGCCCCGGTCTCGCTCGACCAGCTCGGCACGCTGCTCTTCCACAGCTTCGCCCCGTACCGCCCCCTCCAAGGCGGCCCTTCCGCCTCGCAGCAGGACCGGGCGGGATCCCGGACCGGCGGTCGCCACGAGGTCGAGGCGTACGTCGTGGCCTACGACGTCAAGGGGGTCCAGCCCGGCCTCTATCACTACTCGGCCGCCCGCCACGCCCTGGAGCTGCTCGGCACGGATGCCTCGCGTGAGCGCGTGGCTGAACTGACGTACCACCAGGAACCCTCCTACGAGGGCGCGTTCACGGTCTTCACCACGGCTGTCGCCGACCGGCTGGCGTGGAAGTACCGCCACCCCCACGCCTACCGGCGGTGGATGCACGACGCCGACCACTACGGCCGGACCTTCGCCCTGACCGCCACCGCGCTGGGGCTCGGCCCCTTCCAGACGGTCGCCTTCGCCGACAGCGAGGTGGAGAGGTTCCTCGGTCTCGACCCCGCCGAGGAGTTCGCCGTGTACCTGCTCTCGGCGGGCTTCCCGGAGCGTCCCGGGCCGCCGGCCCCCACCGGTTTCGCCTTCCCGCCGCTCTCCGAGGCGCCCCCCGCGCCCTGGGCCACCCCCACGCCGTGGCCCGCGGCGGGCTGATCCGGCTCCTCGGGTACGGCGCCCCCGCGCCGACCCGTCCGACCTGCCCGCACCTTCCATTCGCCGCGCACCCGGGAGGACCTGTCCATGCACCCCACCGTCGCCCGCCCACCGGTCACCCGCCACGAGCTGCTCACCGAGCTGGTGAGCCAGGCCGTCGGTGACGACCGCTGGCTCACGGCCGCCGTCTCGCTCGACGCACTGGAGAACGACGGGGAACTGGCCCGCAGTGTCCTCCTGGAAGCCGCCGAACGCCTGGCCACGTCGGCGAAGACCGCCGATCCCGCCGACCTCACCTGGGCCGTACGCAAGGCCGCCCTGCGATCGGCCGCCCCCGGCCCCGCACTCCCCGGGAACCACGAGCCCCCCGAGGGCGCCGCGTGCCGGGCCACGGAACAGGACGACGGTCGCGCGCGGCCGACGGCGGGTCCGCAGCCCGCGCGCCCTGCGGCGGCCGCCGCCGCGCTCGGCTCCCTGCGGCGCGGACCGGAGCTCGATCTGGGCGCGCTGGTCGACGCCCTCGGCTTCATGGAGGTCACCGAGACCCGGTGAGCGGGCTCCTCCCGGAGCCCGTTCGCCGTACGGACGGGGCGGTGCCGGACCGGCTCGTCGGGCATCCCCCCGACGAGCCGGCCCCGCGCCGCCCCGTCGGCGTCAGCCGCCGTCGGCGGCCGGTGCGGCCGCTTCCCGCCGAGGGCGTCACCCGTCTCCACGAGGGACCCGCCCCTGATCACCGCCACCCGGTGGCTCATGTCCGACACTCCCGTCCAGGCACCTAAGGTGCCTCGTCCGACCCGTCGGCATCGAGTTCGGCGGCCCCGGCTTCCCAGCGCAGGCGCCGCTCGGCGACGGGCTGGTCCCACCACGGCGTGCCGCGTTCGCCGAGCGCCACCTTCGCCGTGTGCACCCGGCTTCGCGCCGCCGCCTCGGCCGCCGTGTCCTCGTTCCGGCGCGCGGCGGCAACCGCACGCCGGGCCGCCATGAGGTGACGGCGCAGCCCGGCGGCCACCTTCTCGGGAATCTCCGGGTCCGTCGCCCGCCATCGTCTGCCGTTCACCACGATGTACCGGCCGTCGGGCGTCCGCTCCGGCTGCGCACGAGGGTTCATCCCGCTCATGCTGCCGCACGCCGATTGCTTGCACCGCCCGGCCGCCCGGGCGTCGGGGACGCGGTCGGATACGCCGGACGCCGACGCGGGACGTGTGGCCTCCGCACAGCCTCCCCCTTCGGAGGAACGGAGCGGCAGGACCGTTTTCGGCGTCGGCGAACGGTTACCCGCCTTGTATGGACGAGACTTCTCGCATCGATGACCACGGTCGTACCGGAGGCACCGTGTTCCGGGCGGTGCGCCGCATGCTGCCGTCGCCGCTCGGTCCCGGCCGCGTCCTCCGGGGCATGGACCGGCTGGAGCGAGCCTCCGTGCTCGACCCGTCGGTCAGGCTGCTGACCAACCGCGTCCGGGCACTCCCCCTGGGCTCCTGGCGTGACGTGCTGCACGGCCGCTGGCTGGGTCACCCCGTCCACCCGGTACTGGTCGAGGTGCCGATCGGCACCTGGTTCTCCGCAGCGGTGCTCGACTGCCTCCCCGGGCAGCGGCGCACGGCGGGTGTCCTGATCGGCGTGGGGATCGCGGCCGCCGCACCGGCGGCCGTGACCGGCTGGATCGACTGGGCGGAGCAGGGGCCCCGGCAGAAGCGCGTGGGGCTCGCCCACGCGGCTGTGAACGGCACGGCCGTGGTCCTGTACGGCGGGTCACTGGTCGCTCGCCTGCGGGGACGCTCGGGTCTGGGGAAGGCCCTCGGCCTCGCGGGACTGTCCGTGGTGGGTATCGGCAGCGCACTCGGCGGCCACTTGGCCTACCGGCAGGCGTCGGGGGCCAACCACGCCGAATCGGTCTCGAACACGGTGGGCGCCGGGTGGCACGACGTCGGCGACATGTCCGACTTCGAGGTCGGCCGGCCTGCCCGGCGCCATGTCGACGGGGTGCCCGTCGTCGTCGTCCGTGAGAGCGGCGACGAGATCCGCGCCCTCGCCGATTCGTGCAGCCACATGGGAGGCCCCCTGTCCGAAGGCACCGTCAGCGACGGCTGCGTGCGGTGCCCTTGGCACGGCAGCGTCTTCCGGCTGACCGACGGCTGGAACGTGGGCGGGCCCGCCACCGCACCCCAGCCGGCCTTCGAGACGCGGGTTGTCGACGCTCGCGTGGAAGTCCGGCTGATGAGCGGCATCTGAACCTCGCGGTCACCGCGCTACCGGATCTGCACCCGCTCGGCCTGAGGTCCGCGCTGCCCCTGGACCACGTCGAAGCAGACGGCTTGCCCCGCCGCGAGCTCCGTGCACGTGCCTTCCAGAATGGCGGAGACGTGGACGATGATCTCCGGCCCACCCGCACTGGGCAGAATATAGCCATAGCCTTTTTCACTACTGAATGCCTGCACTGTCCCGTTGAACACACTTGCCTCCGACGCAAGGAATGGGGAAATCCCCTTCACATTAAGGCTCGTGGCCGACGCATTCGGGTAACACGCCCCGTCGACATCGCGACAGCGTCTCCCGGGCCCGGAGCGGTGACCAGGCAAGTGGGCAGACGGGCGTCACCCCCGCAGGTGTATTGCGGCGCGGACCACTGACCCTCGGTTAGGGATCACGCAGCAGAGGGCAGAGGGAAATGCGTAAATCACCATAGAGGGAGAAGTCATGGCAGTTTCCACCCCTGGCTACACCGTCCCCGGCCTCAGCACCAAGGAGGGCAAGCAGCTCATCTCGCTCCTGGGCACACGCCTGTACGCCCTCAACGATCTGGCGCTCACCCTCAAGCACATCCACTGGAACGTGGTGGGTCCGCACTTCATCGCCGTCCACGAAATGCTCGACCCCCAGACAGCCGCCGTGAGGGCCATGGCCGACGACACCGCGGAGCGCATCTCGGCGCTCGGCGGCGAGCCGCAGGGCACCCCCGGCGCCCTGGTCGCCGGGCGTACCTGGGAGGACTACAGCATCGGCCGCGCCGACGCGCTCGCCCACCTCGGCGCCCTGGATCTCGTCTACACCGGCGTCATCAAGGATCACCGCACGGCTGCCTCCAAGGCCGGTTCGATCGATCCGGTCACCGAGGACCTCCTCATCGAGCACCTCCGCTCCCTGGAGCAGTTCCAGTGGTTCGTCCGGGCTCACCTGGAGAGCACCGGCGGTTCTCTCTCCACGGCCGGTTCCGCGACCGAGCAGCAGGCCGCCAAGGCCGCGTCCCCTGCCCGCAAGGCGGCCGCGAAGCGGCCGGCCGGCCGGGCCGGCAGGTCCAAGGCCTGAGGCCGGACCCCCTGACACGGAAGAGACAGATGACGGCAACCGGTACGCCTTCGACGCGATCGGGCATCGCGCCCAGGAGCATCCGGTTGCCGGGGATCCTGCTGGGCGTGGGGCTGGGCGGGTTCGTCGACGGCATCCTGCTGCATCAGCTGCTCCAGTGGCACCACATGCTGACCGGTACGAACGATGACCGGATCGGGGTGAGGTACTACTCGCCGAACACGGTGTCAGGGCTGGAGATGAACACCGTGTGGGACGGCGTCTTCCACGCGATCTGCTGGGTGGCGGTCCTGCTCGGCCTGGGCATCCTCTACAGCCGCGTGACCCACGACCGGCGCCGGGTGTGGACCTCACGCGTGCTGTGGGGCTGGGTCCTCGCGGGGTGGGGCCTGTTCAACATCGTCGAAGGCCTCCTGGACCACCAGATCCTCGGCATCCATCACGTCCACGACGGCCCCCACCGGATCTGGTGGGACATGGGCTTTCTGCTCCTGGGCGCCATCCTCCTGGTCGTCGGCCATCTCGTGCGGCGCGGCGGCCGGCCCTTCGCCCCGGACTCGCACGAGCCACCCGAGAATTCCGGGCGACGCGTCTGATGGGCGACGACGTGCACGACCACGGCGGCGGTGGAGGCGGTGCGGTGTGGGAGGTTCTTCTGCCGCTCACCGCCGTGCTTCTGCTCGCCGGCACCTACCTCCTCCTCGCCCACCGGGCACACGGGCGCAATCCCGTGCGGAGGTGGAGCCGCCGGCGGACGGCAGTCTTCCTGACCGGCTGCGCCCTGCTCGGTGCGGCTCTGCTCCCGCCCGTGTCCACGTTCGCCCACGAAGACTTCCGCGGGCACATGGTCCAGCACCTGCTCATCGGCATGTACGCGCCGATCGCCTTGGTCCTCGGGGCCCCGGTGACCCTCCTGCTGCGGACTCTGCCCGCTGCGCGGGCCCGGCGTCTGACCGGCCTCCTGCACGGCCGGCCGGTGCGCGTGGTGACCCACCCGGTCTCCGCCCTGCTGCTGAGCACCGGAACCCTCGTGGTCCTCTATTCCACTCCCCTGTACAACGCGACGATGGACGCACCGGGCCCGCACCGGCTGGTGCTCGCCCATTTCCTGTTGTCCGGGTGCCTGTTCGCCCACGCCGTCGCCGGCCCGGACCCGGCCCCCGGCCGACCAGGCGTGCCGGCCCGCCTGGTCGTGCTCGGGGTCGCCGTCGCGGCGCACGCGTCGGTCTCCCAGCTGATGTACGGGGGGTTCCTGATCGACGTACGCGCACCCGTCGGCCAGGTGCGGGGTGGCGCGGAGATCATGTACTACGGCGGCGACATCGCCGAACTGCTGTTGGCTGGGGCCCTTGTCGCCACCTGGCGGCCTTCGCGCCGTAGCACCGCACGGGCGATCGCCGCGCAGGAGAGGTTCCCTGTCCTGGGACGTCTCCTGCCGAAGCCGTTCACGCGGCCTGGATGAGTTCCGCACGCCCGAACAGCAGCGCGTATCCGGAGGGGAGCCGGGCGAGGACGCGATCGAGGAGATCGGAGCCGGCGAGATGGCCGACCGTGGCGAGGACTGCTCCGGTGTCCCACCGCACGGTCGCGGGCGTGCCGCCCGTGCGGGCGGCGAGGTCCTTGACGAATCCCCAGCCGGTGAGCGGCTCGGGGTCAGGGATCTGCGCGGTGAGGGAGAGTGCGGCCTCGGCGGGCAGGCGGGCGGCGAGGTCGGCACGTTCGGCCCCGGTCAGCTGCCGGCCGAGTCCGGACAGCACGGCGTGGGTGACGGCCTCGGCGCGTTCGCGCGTGGGATACGCACCCTCGTACCTGATCCGTTCCAGCATCTGGTCGAACGTCACGCCCGCGGTGGCACGAGTCGGTTCATGCGGGGAGCGCATCGGTGGAATGCCTTTCTCGACGGGGCGGCTGCCACTGCGACCGGGCGGGGGCCGGCAGCCGCACTGCGGTTGAATAGCTGCTCGGAGACATCGGGTGGCCGACGAGAGGCTCGGCCTGGGGCTCACCCGCCGCACAGGGCGCCGGGCACGGAGGAGGGGCCCGCGGAGGAGCGCCTCCCGCGCCCGGCTGCCCTGCGGGCGGGCGAGCACGGGTGCTCTCAGGTGCCGATCTGCCTCTGGTCGGACTCTCCGCCGATGGCGATCTTGCGGGGCTTGGCCCGCTCGGCGATCGGGATGCGCAGGGTCAGCACCCCTGCGTCGTAGTCGGCCCTGATGCGCTCCGTGTCCAGGGTGTCGGCCAGGACCAGCTGGCGGGAGAAGACACCCAACGGCCGTTCGGAGAGCTCCACCTGCACGTCCTCGCCAGTTCTGACGGGACGGCGCTCAGCCTTGACGGTGAGCATGTTCCGTTCGACGTCGATGTCGATCGCGTCCTTCGCGACACCGGGCAGGTCGAGGGCGATCACGTACTCCTCGCCCTCGCGATAGGCGTCCATCGGCATCGCCGACGGCTTGGACCAGGTGCCGGAAACGCCCGTGAGCTGCTGGGCGAGACGGTCGAGTTCGCGGAACGGGTCAGTGCGCATCAACACTGCGAAAACACCTCCACTGGTAAGGCAGAAACTGCCAATGCGCTTCGTCTGACACCGTTGTAGCATGTCATCCAAAGGATGACAACCTTCGATGTCATTGTTCGGATGACGGCAGAGGAGCTTTCATGAACCCATCCCCCTCGGACGGCGAGCCTGCGTCCTTCGCTGCGGCCGCAGCGGCGCTGGACGCCATCGACGAGGCCGTACGGGCCGCTTGCACACCGGCGCCCGGGCCGCCCCCGGCAGAGGGCGGGCAGGCCGATTCCGAGCAGGCCGTGGCTGCCCTGCTCCTCCTGCGCGAACTGCGCGACCGGCTGGCCGGATGGGAGCCGGGGCTGATCGAAGCGGCCCGCGCGGCGGGCACCAGCTGGGCGGACCTCGCCCATCCCCTCGGGGTCGCCAGCCGCCAGGCGGCCGAACGCCGCTACCTGCGCGTGCGTCCCGGAGCTCCCGGCACCACCGGTGAACAGCGTGTACAGGCCACCCGCAACCACCGCGCCGCCGACCGCACCGTCACCACGTGGGCCCGGGAGAATGCCGCTGATCTGCGGCAGCTCGCCGGCCAGATCACCGCCCTGCCCGACCTGCCCGGCACCGAGACCGCCCGGCTCGCCACTGCTCTCGCCGACAACGACGCGGTCAACCTCATCGCTCCGCTGACCGACACCCGGCGGCACCTGACGGCCGGCCACCCCGAGCTGGCCGCCCGCGTCGACACCGTCACCCACCACACCGACCGGCTCCGCCAGGACAGCGACGACCGGCGGTCCTCACCCTGACCCGGCGCCGAGAGCGCCACGGCGCCGGCGGGCTCGGCGGGATTTCTCCCGCATCCGGTGTCGTGGGGACCTGTCCTCCCTGCGCGGACCTAAGGTTTCGTCGATGAACAGCGTGGAAGCGGCGCGTGCACACATGCTGGGGGACCTGATCGCTGCGAGTCATCTGATGACTCTGGAGCAGCTGCCCGGCACCGTGGCGTCGCACGCTGCCGGGGCGGGCTGGCCTCAGGTACGGATCTATCTGGCCGATCTGCAACAGGAACGGCTGTATCTCCTGGCCGGCAATGTCGACGTCGGCCCCGGTGATACGGATGTTCCCGCTGAGTTGTCCGTCGACGGGACGGTGGCGGGACGAGCCTTCCAGCTGGGGAAGGTCTTTCCGGCTTCGGCTTCCGCCAGGGGGCAGTGGTGGGTCCCGCTGCTGGACGGCGCGGAGCGTCTGGGCGTGCTGCGGGTCGGTGTGCCGGGCGCGCGGGTCGAGGCGGACGAGGACCTGAACAGGCTCGCCGGGCTCGTCGCCCTCCTGCTGGAGAGCAAGCGGGAGACGAGCGACTCGTACTCCCGGTTGGTCCGCCGCCGGAAGATGAGGGTCGCCGCGGAGATGGAATGGCAGCTGATGCCGCCGCGGACCTTCGCCACGGACCGTGTCCTGATCAGTGCGGTCATGGAACCGGCCTACCAGGTGAGCGGGGACGCCTTCGACTACGCCCTGACCGGGGAGACCGTGCATCTGTCGGTCTTCGATGCCATGGGGCACGACACCGCAGCCGGCCTGACCGCGAACCTCGCCCTCGCGGCGGCCCGTAACCACCGCCGCCAGGGCGCCGGCCTGCTCGAAACGGCCGAAGGCGTCAGCGCGACCCTCACCGAGCAGTTCGCGGGCAGCCGCTACGCCACGAGCATCCTGGCCGACCTGCACCTCACCACCGGCGTGCTGACGTGGACGAACTACGGCCACCACCCACCGGTCGTCATCCGCGGCAACCGTACCGTCGTGCACCTGTCCTGCCCGCCCGCTCCTCCCATGGGGACCGGCCTGGATCTGCCCGGCACCCTGCGCAGCGACCAGCTGGAACCCGGGGACCGTCTGGTGCTCTACACCGACGGCATCACGGAGGCGCGCAACCGGGAAGGGCAGGAGTTCGGCTTGGACGGCCTGACCGACTTCCTCATCCGTCACCACGCCGACGGCCTCCCCGTCCCCGAGACCCTGCGCCGGCTGATCGGGCACCACCTGGCGCACCACCTCGGCCGCCTCGACGACGACGCCACCGTGATGCTCCTGGAGTGGCACGGCCCGACCCCGTACCAGCCGGCCCAGCTCCAGGCGCTGACGGGTCTGCCCCGCTCCACCACCCCGGAGGCGATCACCTCCGCCTGGGCCCAACGGCCCGCGGAGGACGAGGGCGGCTGACCGTCACCGCCGGCCGCCTGTTGGGCGTCTCGGGTCGGGCGTCTGGCAATCGCCTCAGCGGGCACCAGGTACGCGTTACGTGCGGGCAGGCGGTGGTACGGATTCCCCCGCGGCGCCGTCGCCCCGCCCGTGACCGCCTGCGACGCCAGCACATGAGAGGAACGTCAGATGAAGGTGTCCGACTACGTCCTGCAACGCCTGCGCGAGTGGGAGGTCGACCATGTGTTCGCCTACGCGGGCGATGGCATCAACGGGCTCCTGTCGGCGTGGGGCCGTGCCGAGAACAAGCCGGAGTTCGTTCAGGCCCGGCACGAGGAGATGGCCGCGTTCGAAGCCGTCGGCTACGCCAAGTTCTCCGGCAGGGTCGGTGTGTGTGCCGCGACCTCGGGGCCCGGCGCGATCCATCTGCTCAACGGCCTGTACGACGCGAAACTGGACCACGTCCCCGTGGTGGCGATCGTCGGGCAGACCGCCCGCAGTGCCATGGGCAGCTCCTACCAGCAGGAAGTCGATCTGCTGAGCCTGTACAAGGACGTCGCCTCGGAGTTCTGCGAGATGGTGACCGTCCCCGAACAACTGCCCAACGTCCTCGACCGTGCGATGCGCACCGCCTGGAGCAGGCGGACGGTGACGGCCGTGATCATCCCGGCCGACGTCCAGGACCTCGACTACACCCCGCCCACCCACGCGTTCAAGATGGTGCCGTCCAGTCTGGGCATGCCCTCGTACGCGCCGGTCCCGGCCGACGCGGACCTCACCCGCGCGGCGGGAGTCCTGAACGCCGGTGAGAAGGTGGCCATCCTGATCGGCCAGGGCGCGCGGGGCGCCCGGGCCGAGGTGGAGGAGCTCGCCGACGTCCTCGGGGCCGGCGTCGCCAAGGCGCTGCTCGGCAAGGACGCTCTGCCTGACGACCTGCCCTACGTCACCGGAGCGATCGGCCTGCTCGGCACGCGGCCCTCCTACGAGCTGATGCAGGACTGCGACACACTCCTCATGGTGGGTTCCAGCTTCCCCTACAGCCAGTTCCTGCCGGAGTTCGGTCAGGCGCGCGCCGTCCAGATCGACATCGACCCCCACAACGTCGGAATGCGCTATCCCTTCGAGGTCAACCTCGTCGGGGACGCCCGGGAAACGCTCAGGGCACTGCTGCCGCGGCTGGAGCGCAAGAAGCACGGCGCCTGGCGCAAGAAGATCGAGAAGGACACCGCCCGCTGGTGGGACGTGATGGAGCGGCGGGCCGCCGTCGAGGCGGACCCCGTCAATCCCGAGTACGTCGTACACACCCTTGACGCACTGCTGCCCGACGACGTGATCCTGGCGGCCGACTCCGGCTCGGCCGCCAACTGGTACGCGCGCCATCTGCGCATCCGCGGAACGATGCGCGGTTCCCTGTCCGGCACGCTCGCCACGATGGGACCGGGCGTGCCGTACGTCATCGGAGCGAAGTTCGCCCACCCCGGGCGCCCCGCCATCGCGATCGTCGGCGACGGCGCCATGCAGATGAACGGCATGGCCGAACTCATCACCGCCGCCAAGTACTGGCAGGAGTGGCAGGACCCGCGGCTGATCGTCGCCGTACTGAACAACCAGGACCTCAACCAGGTGACCTGGGAGATGCGCGCCATGTCCGGCGCCCCGCAGTTCCTGCCCTCCCAGGCGCTCCCCGACGTGCCCTACGCCGACTTCGCCCGGTCCATCGGTCTCGATGGCGTCCGCGTGGAGAAGCCCGGCCAGGTGGAGGCGGCATGGAGGCAGGCCCTCGGCGCCGACCGCCCCTTCGTGATCGACTTCTGTACCGACCCGGCCGTGCCGCCCATTCCCCCGCACGCCACCCGGGAACAGGCCGAGGCGGTGGTGTCCTCCATCGTCAAGGGGGACAGTGACCGCGGAGGCATGATCAGGCAGGGGCTCAAGGCCAAGGTGCAGGAGATGCTCCCCGGACGCCGCCACCGCGACGCCGCCCCGGGCACGGAGACCGAGAAGTGACGCCACCGGTCACCGCGCACACCCGGATCGCTCCCCCGGCAGGCCCCCGGCGATGACCAGGGCCGGTTCCGGACACCTCCGAGACCGGCCCTGGTCCATGGCCTGCTCCAGCCGGTCCGAGGGGCGTTGTGAAGCCGTGGCAAGCAGTCGATGGAGGGGCGGTGCCCCGGGGCTCAGCCCAGGTACTGGCACAGGCCACGGGGGACGTAGGCCCCATGGCCCGTATGGCCGACGTAGGCGCCCTTCTCGATGACCGGGACGCCACGCGACAGGACCGTCTCGACCCGCCCGGTGATCCGCTTGCCCTCGTACGCCGAATAGTCCACGTCCATGTGGTGCGTCTCGGCCGACAGCACCTGCTCGGTCCCCGGGTCGTACACCACGATGTCCGCGTCCGCGCCCGGCGCGATCGTCCCCTTCCTCGGGTAGAGGCCGAACATCCGCGCCGGGCCGGCGCAGGCGATCTCGATCCAGCGCCGGCGGGAGATGTGGCCGTCGACGACGGCCTGGTGGAGGAGGTCCATGCGGTTCTCCACCCCCGGAAGGCCGTTCGGGATCTTGGAGAAGTCGCCGCGGCCCAGGTCCTTCTGCCCGGTGAAGCAGAAGGGGCAGTGGTCGGTGGAGACCACCTGGAGCTCGTTGTTCCGCAGACCCCGCCAGAGCGCCTCCTGGTGCTCCCGGGGACGCAGCGGGGTCGAACAGACGTATTTCGCCCCCTCGAAGCCGGGCTCGGCGAGATTGTCCGTGGAGAGGAAGAGGTACTGCGGACAGGTCTCGCCGAAGACCGGGAGCCCTCTGTGGCGGGCGGCCGCGATCTCGGCGACGGCCTCGTCGGCGGAGACATGGACGACGTACAGCGGCGATCCCGCCACCCTCGCGAGCTGGATCGCGCGGTGGGTGGCCTCGGCCTCCAGGGCCACCTTGCGCACGTCGCCGTGGTGGCGCGGATCGGTCCGCCCCTCCGCGAGCGCCTGCTCGACCAGTACGTCGATGGCGATGCCGTTCTCGGCGTGCATCATGATCAGGCCGCCGTTGCCGGAGGCCCGTTGCATGGCGCGCAGGATCTGGCCGTCGTCGCTGTAGAACACCCCCGGGTAGGCCATGAACAGCTTGAACGAGGTGACGCCCTCCGCCACCAGGCGGTCCATCTCCTTGAGCGAGGACTTGTTCACATCCGAGAGGATCATGTGGAAGGCGTAGTCGATGGCGCACTTGCCGTCGGCCTTGACGTGCCAGGCGTCGAGCCCCTCCTGCAGCGAGCGGCCGACGGTCTGGATGGCGAAGTCGACGATCGTGGTGGTGCCGCCCCAGGCCGCGGCCCGGGTGCCGGTCTCGAAGGTGTCGGCGGCTCTGGTCCCGCCGAACGGCATCTCCATGTGGGTGTGCGCGTCGACACCGCCCGGGATGACGTACTTCCCGGTGGCGTCGATCCTCCGGTCGGCGCTCCAGCCGGCCGCGACGTCGGTGCCGTGTGCGGCGAGTGCGGCGACGCGCCCGCCCTCGATGAGTACGTCGGCGTGGATCTCGTCCGACGCGGTGACGACGAGGCCGCCGTGGATGACGGTGCGGCTCATGTACCTCTCCTCGCGGTGGCGGGACCGGCCTGCGCACGCAAGCCGGGTGCGTGATGACGACGTACGGGGAAGCGGGCCGCCCCGCGGCCGGGGAGGTGCCGCGGGGCTCCCGCGCTCAGGTGGCCGTGTGCAGTGCCTGGCCCAGGATCTCCGCGCCCTCCTCGGCCTCGGCGACGGTGAGCGACAGCGGCGGAGCGATCCGCAGGACGCTGGTGTTGTGGCCGCCGCCCTTCCCGATGAGCAGCCCGCCCGCGCGGGCAGCTTCGAGTACGGCCGCCGCCCGGTCCGGGTCGGCCTCGTCGGTGCCGGGCCTCACCAGCTCGATGCCGATCATGAGCCCTCTGCCGCGCACCTCGCGTACGGCCGGTGAACCGGCGCCGACCGCCCGGAGCCGCTCGATGAGCAGGCCGCCGACCCGCCGGGCGTTGCCCTGGAGATCGTGCTCCAGCAGGTAGGAGAGGTTGGCGAGCCCGGCGGCCATGGTGACCGGGGAGCCGCCGAACGTCGAGATGGAGTTGGCGTCCAGGCAGTTCATGACGTCGGCGCGGGCGACGACTCCGCCGATGGACATGCCGTTGCCGATGCCCTTGGCGAAGGTGAGGATGTCCGGCGGCCCGCTCGAAGCATGCGCCTGCCAGCCCCAGAAATGGTCGCCCGTGCGCCCCCAGCCGGTCTGCACCTCGTCGGAGATCCACAGGATGCCGTGCCGGTCGAGGACCTCCCGGAAGGCGGCGTACAGCCCGTCGGGCGGCGCGGTGAACCCGCCGACCCCCTGCACGGGTTCGGCGATCAGCGCCGCGACGCCCCGGGTGTGGCCGAGGAGGTCTTCCAGGTCGGCCACGCAGGCCTTGATGAACCGTTCGTCGCTCAGCTCCGCGTACGGGCCCCTGGTGCGGACCCCGCCGTGGACGTACAGCGTCTGCAACGGGGACAGGCTCGTCGTCGACCAGGACCTGTTGCCCGTGATGGACACGGCCGAGAACGACCGGCCGTGGTAGCTGTTGCGCATCGCCAGGATCTGGTTCGACCCTCGGTGGGCGGTGGCGAGCAGCAGGGCGGTGTCGTTGGCCTCGGTGCCCGAAGTGGTGAAGAAGACCCGGGCGTCGGGGATGCCCGAGAGCGCGGCGACCCGTTCGGCGAGCTCGACCATCGGGCGGTTGAGGTAGAGGGTCGAGGAGTGGATGATCCGGCCGGCCTGCTCGGAGACGGCCTTGGTCACCTCCGGCAGGGCGTGCGCGGTCATCGTGGTGAGGATGCCGCCGAAGAAGTCGAGGTAGCGGTTGCCGTCCGCGTCCCAGACGTGGCGGCCCTCCCCGTGGGTGAGCTCCAGGGGGTGCCGGTAGTAGAGGGCCAGCCAGTCGGGGCTGACGGCCAGGTGCCGCTCGTGCAGTCCGGTCACGGCTCCACCAGCCCGTCGTACGCGTCCGGTCTGCGGTCCCGGTAGAACGCCCATTGCTGCCGCACCTGCTCGATCAGCCCGAAGTCCAGGTCGCGTACGACGAGTTCCTCCTCCTTGTCGCTCGCCACCTCCCCGACGAACTGCCCGCGCGGGTCGACGAAGTAGCTCGTGCCGTAGAAGTCGTTGTCGCCGTACTCCTCCCGGCCGACCCGGTTGATCGCCGCGACGAAGTACTCGTTGGCGACGGCGGACGCGGGCTGTTCGAGCTGCCAGAGGTAGCCGGAGAGACCGCGCGAGGTGGCGGACGGGTTGTACACCAACTGGGCTCCGTTGAGCCCGAGTTGACGCCACCCCTCGGGGAAGTGCCGGTCGTAGCAGATGTAGACGCCGACCTTGCCGACAGCGGTGTCGAAGACCGGCCATCCGACGTTGCCGGGCTTGAAGTAGTACTTCTCCCAGAACCCCTTGACCTGCGGGATGTGGTGCTTGCGGTACTTGCCGAGGTACGTGCCGTCGGCGTCGATCACCGCCGCGGTGTTGTAGTAGAAGCCGGACTGCTCGACCTCGAACACCGGCACGACGATCACCATGCCCGTCTCCCGGGCGAGATCGCGCATGCGCACGACCGTCGGCCCGTCCGGGACGGGTTCCGCCCAGCGGTAGTGCTCGGGTTCCTGGACCTGGCAGAAGTAGGGGGCGTTGAACACCTCCTGGAAGCCGATGATCTTCGCACCCTGCCGGGCGGCCTCGCGCGCGTGTTCCTCATGCTTGGCGATCATGGATTCGGTGTCGCCGGTCCAGGTCGCCTGGACGAGTGCGGCGCGTACGACGTGGGACATGAGCTGCTCCTTCGACGCGGCGTCAGAGAGCCTCTACGTTCTCTACGCCCGTAGACACGGTGCATAGGAGGAGAACGTAAGCCCCGTCACACAACGGGGCAAGACCATCGCCGTGAACCGGCGGAGTCGATCATGTTTCACACCCGAGCGGTCCACACCCTCCCGGAGGGGGCGGCGTCCAGTCCTCGCAGGGCTCCGTAGGCGGACTGGACGAACGGTGCGAGCGGGGTCGGAGCCGTGTTCGTGAGGGCCACGAGGCCCGTGGCCGAGCCGGGGAGGAAGCCCGCGAAGGCGGTGAAGCCGCGGGTGCCCCCGGAGTGGTGGAGCAGCGCGCCGGACGGGCGGGGACGGAGGTTCCAGACGAGACAGAGCCGGGAACCGGTTCTGGGGATGCTCAGCCGGGGCCGCTGCACCTCGGTGAGCGCGGTGCGCAGCGCGGGATCCGGGGCGGTTTCCGGGTCCAGGAGCGCGGTCAGGACGCGCAGCAGGTCGCGGGGGCTGGACCGCACGGCTCCGGCGGCCGTCAGTCCGGGCATGAGCAGGGCGGGGCGCGGGCGGCCGTGCCAATACCCGGTGACCTGGCGGCGGTTGGGGTCGCAGTCCGTGTCGGTGAGGCCGAGCGGGCCGGTGACGCGCTCGGCCAGCAGGGCCGGATAGTCGCTGCCGGTCCCGCCGGCCGCTCTCGCGAGTACGTGGCCCAGCAGGCCGCCGCCGAAGTTGGAGTACAGGACCCGGCTGCCGGGCCGGTGCCGCAGCCGGGTACGGCGCAGCGAGGCGAGCAGGTCGTCCTCGAAGAAGCCGGCGTACGGGTTGCTGAGCCACCCGCTGCGCACCGCCCGGCCGAGCAGCCCCGGGGGCAGCCGCGGCAGACCGGAGGTGTGGGTGGCGAGGTGGAGGAGGGTGAGCGGCGGCCCGGGGAGCCGGAAGGGCAGGTAGAGGTCGGCGCGGTCGCCGTAGCGGACCTCGCCCCGGGCGGCGAGCTCGGCGAGCAGCAGGGCGGTGAACGTCTTGGTCAGGGAGCCCGTCTCGAAGCGGCTGTCCTCCCCCGCCGCGCCCCGGCAGAGCACCGCACGCTCGGCGCCCCGCACCGCCGCGACCACCGCCGCCGGCCCCTGGGCCGCGGCCAGGAGAGGCTGGAGGACGGTGGTCAGCGGCGGCGGTGTCACGGAGTCACCGCTGCCCCGCCGCCCGGGCGAGCGCGATGGACCCGGCGACGGCCGCGACGACGACGGTGTGCTGGTGGTCCGTGAAGCGCCGCTGCGGGTCGTCGTCCACCGGGTCGCTGTCCCGGGGCACGAGTCCGTCCTCGTGCTGGAGCGCCGCGACGGCCTCCCAGTCCTCCGCACGGCAGTAGGGGTCCTCGATCGAGGCGCCCACGACGAGCAGTTCCGTGACCAGGTCCCACTGGCCCACCTCGCGCCAGATGTCGATCCAGACGGGGAGCCAGGTGCGTACGTAGTCGGCGAGTTCGGGCGGCAGTCCGCCCGGGTTGCCGCCCCAGTCGGTGAGGTGGAAGACGGTGTGGGTCATCGCGTAGGCGGTGATCCAGTTGATGGCCCACGGTTCCGGCCGCGCACCGAGCCAGGTGGCTCCGGCCAGCGCGTCCAGGTCCTCGGTGTGTTCCAGGCCCACGACCCGCGCGGCGTTGGCGACGGCGAGCCGCCGGTTCGGCAGGACCTCGACGCTGCTCACGGACCGCATGCGGGAGCGGTGGACGAGGAGGCGGTCCAGTGCCTCGTGGCGGTAGCCGCACCGGACGAAGGGCGCGTACATCTCCAGCGGGTCCGTCATCAGCGTGTGGCGGAGCTGGCGTTCGTAGATCATGTCGCCGCGCCTGAACTGCTCCCAGGTGAAGTCCATCAGGCTCTGGGCGGCGGCGAGGCGGCCCGGTCCGGCGACACCGTCACGCAGGATCAGGGAGGCCGCGAGGGTGGTCTCCCCCAGGGGCTTGTAGACGCTGTCGGGGTCGGCCATGGTCTCGGTCGTGCCCGGCGGCAGGCCGCCGAGGTTCCGGTTGGCGTGCAGCCATGACAGTGCCCGGTCCGCCATGGTGCGGGCGGCCCGGGTGACCGGCTCGGGGATCGTCGTCATGTGTGTGCCGCCTTCCTGGGGGCCGTGCCGGGCCGCTGTTCGAGGAAGTGGCGGGCGATCGCCAGGTCCAGGGCGGCGCGCGGACCCGGTCCGCCCACCAGCCGTACGTGCTCGGCCGCGATGTCCGGGTCCAGGGGCAGTTCCACGCCCTCGTACCGCAGCCAGGCCAGCCAGCGGACGAGACGCACGGCGGTGGGGAAGTCGCGGCGCAGGATCGAGCGGCTGACTCCTCGGCTCAGCGCCAGGACGCCCCGGCGGGCGGACTCGTGGACCGGGCTGTCGAGGCCGAGCGTGGCGAGCGGGGCGAGTTGTGCCATCCGGACCGACCAGCCGCTCCAGTCCTCGGCGGGGCCGGGTGCGGTGTCGTCCGCCGGCGCGGGCGCGACCGTTCGCAGGGTGTCGTCCCCGGAGAGCCGGGCGAGCAGGACCGCGGTGGCGTGGTCGCGCCGGGCGACCACCGCCTCTTCGGGGGCGTCGGACGGCGGGAAGGCGTCGAAGGCCTTGACCACGACGGCGGCGTCCTGCGCCGGGAGCGGGTGGCCTGCCAGGAGATGGGGACTGAAGACGTCCGCCCCCAGCACCCGGACGGCCGCCAGCGCCGCGAGGGTGTCAGGGGCGTCGTCGACGTACCGCGCCAGCTGCACAGCGCCCCCGGTGCCGCTGAGGGCACCGAGGACACCGTCTGCCAGGGCGTCGGCCGCCTCGGCGAATGCGGAGTGGGAACTCACTTGCCCCGGGGCTCCTTCGGCTCCTTGGGGGACAGGAGGAGGAGCGCGAGCAGGAAGCCCGCCGCCTCGGGGGTGTAGAGCGGGGCGTCGCTGACGGCTGCCTCGGGCTCGGCCATCAGTGCGCTCAGCGTGGTGGTCTGGGCCGGTGTCGCGGTGAGAGTGATCTCCTGGGTAAGCATGGTGCCTCCACATCACTGGGGGGACATGTGCCACTTGTGCGGCTCTGCCTCGACCGACGATAAAGGGTGATTTCGGATTTATCTCGCCGAGCCCACGCCTACTGGTGACGTGCATGCACCACACTCCGGGCGGCCCTACGGCGCCGCGATACCCGCGACCCGCAGCGCGTGGACCACATCCCACTCACGCGCCGCCGACACCTCCCGGGCGGCGGCGAGCAGCCTGGGGACGAGGTGGCGCTGTCCCCCCTCGGCGATCCGTGCCGCGTCCTGCGGCGTCCGTACGCGCACGAACGCGCCCAGCAGCGCCCGCGCCTCCGGCTCCAGACCCGCCCGGTCGAGTGCGACCACGGCGTCGGCGATCTCGCCGGCGGGCCGGGCGACGCCCTGCCGGAGCAGCTGCCCGCAGTCGTCGGCACGGCCGGCGGCGGCCAGTGCGCCCGCGGCGGCGGCGAGTTGGGCGGGCGGCAGCGAGGACACCTCCCACAGCAGGGTCGCCCGGTCGGCGTCCAGGCCGGCCCCGTGCAGCGCGCCGGCGAGCACCGGCAGATGCCCGGCGGGCCACGCGGCGGCCTCGCAGAGCACGACGTGCGCCTCGCCGGTGCGGCCCTCCGCGCGCAGCCGTACGAGCAGCGCGACGGCGTCCTCGGCGGCCCGGCGGGCGGCGGGGTCGGCTTCCGCCACAGGCGACGCGGCCGGGCCGGTGACGCCCTCGGCCGGGGCGCCGCCGAAGCGGGCCCCGCGCGGGACGGAGGCGGCGGGCGAGGGGGACGGCAGCACGGGCACGCCGGACGGAGCCGGCACGGCCTCCGTGTCGTCCTCGATGTCCAGACCCGCGAAGCGCGCCCCGCCGGCCTTCCGGCGCTTCCTCACCGGGGCCCGCCCCGCTTCCGGACCGCGCTGCACGCCGTGGGCCCCGGACTCCTCCGGGAGGCGGGGGCCGGGAACCGTCGGCGCGCCGCCGGGGCCCGGCGCGTCCCCCCGGCCCCGGAACCGGTCGTCCGGGACCGTCCTCTCCACGGCCGCCAGCCGGTTGCGGAGTTCGGCGCAGCGGGCCGTGGCGCGGGCGTGATCGTCCCGCGCCCAGGCCATCGCATCCGTGTCCCCGTATGCCTCACGCGCCCCGTCCGCCCCGGCCGCCCGCATCCGCCGGGCCGCGTACGACTGCTCCCGGAGCATCACGCCCAGCCGGTCGACGAGGGCCTGCCGCCCGCCCGGCCGCCTGTCGTGGGCGGCCGCCGACGCGGCACACAGCGCGGCGGCGCGTACGGACTCCCGCGCGGCGTAGGCGGTGCCGCGCACTGCGGCGAGGTCCTGGAGCAACGACTCGACGACGTCCCAGGGCGGGACCTCCGAGCCGTCGAAGCAGGCGCGCATACCGTCGGGGTCGCGCGCGCAGAAGACTCCGTACCAGCCCTGCCCGGGATCGAGCAGATCGGCCAGGTCTCGTAGGTACTCCGCGAACGCCCTTACTTCCACCGCGTGCTGATCCACTGTCACCGTCGCCCTCACCGGTCGCCAGGGACTGGAGCGTTCCAGTCCGCGGGCATTCGACCGCAGGCGTGTTACGGGCGGACTACGCACGCTTTTCCGGCAGGGTGCGGCCGGAGCGCGGCCGGAGCGGGCGCGCCCCCGTCAGAGAGTGACGGCGATCCCGGTGTGGGGCCGCTTGCCGAGCCGCGCGACGGTGGCCGGCCAGTCCACGAGCCAGAATTTCCAGGTGTACTTGCGGGCGAGGATCTTGCGGACGGCCGCGGTCCCGGGGACGTCGAGCAGCCGGGCCGTCCCCTCGGCACTCGGCGCGCCCTCGGCGACACGGCCGCGCGCGTCGCAGACGGTGACGAGGACCCGGCTGTCGTTACGCAGCCGCTTGACCTTCCAGGAGTCGGACCGCGTCCAGACGTACAGCACACCACCGTCCGCGGCGGCCCAGACGGGCGTGGCGACGGGTGTGCCGTCCTTCCGGTAGGTGGTCAGGCTGACGTACTCACTGCGGGCGAAGTCCTGGAGAGTCACGGGCGCGACCCTACTCGCCCTACGCCGTGAGCGGCAGCTCCCCCGGCTCCGGCAGCGGCCCGGCGACGGGCACCGGCACGCACAGCGCGAGCAGCTCGTCCATCGACAGTCCGAGGGCTCCCGCCAGCGCCGCGACCGTGAAAAAAGCGGGGGTGGGGGCCCGGCCCGTCTCGATCTTGCGGAGCGTCTCGGCCGAGATTCCCGCGCTCGCCGCGACCGCGACCATGCTGCGACCACCGCGTGCCTCGCGCAGCACTTCGCCGAGCCGCTCGCCGCGACGGCGCTCTTCGGGTGTCAGGGGGTTCCGTACCATGCCGTCATTCTAATACCGCCCGGCCCGGTATTGTAATTGGAATGATGCGACCCGGGTCGGCCACATCCGTCCCGGGCCCCACATCCTGACGGCGCTCCGACCGCGGGGCCACGCCGCGCGCCGCTCAGGCTCCCCCGGCGAACTTCCGGGCGAGCGTCTCGCCGGCACTCACCGCGGCGGCGCGGCTCTCGATCGGCGACACCCGGGAGTTCTTGAAGAGGATGTAGGTGACGCCGGACGCCGTGCCCCCGGTCCTGGGGTCCGGATCGATGCCGAGCTCCTCGGCCAGGGCGTACGAACCCTCGCCGATGATTCCGGTGGGCCCCGTGTCCCCCACGACGGCGTAGCGGACCTTGCCGTCGTGGATGACGGCGGCCACCCCACCGCCCTTGATCCCCGACCCGGTGTGGTTCCACAGCGGCCCGGGGCCGGGGACGACGACGTACGGCACCCGGGCGGAGTCCAGGGGTTTGCCGTCCGACCCCTGGAAGGCCGTCTGGGGCTGGAACGCGGGGTCGGTCCTGGTGTTGCAGGCGGTCGTGATCCGGCCGTCGCAGTCGATGTCCATGTCGGCCTCCCAGAACACGGCCTCGTCGGTCCCGCAGACCGGGACCGTGGCGGCGGCGCCCTGGTCGGTCCGGTACTTCCCCCGGGAGACCTGGGTGCACTTCTTCACCTTGGCCAGCAGTTCGGCCGCACCGATCGGGTTCCCCCCGTCCCCGGCCGCGGCGGCGGGGAGTGCCGAGGCGAGCAGAGCGGCACCGGAGAGCGCGGAGAGGACCAGCATTCGCGTACGCACGGTCGTGGATGCCCTTTCACTGGACGCGAGGAACCCAGGCGGGCTCCTCCTCGCGGACGGCGGCCGCGCCGTGGACGCGGCCGGCCGTGCAAAGACCTCGGGGCCGGCACGACGCTGCTGAGCGCGACATACCGGCCCCGAGGCCACTGCTACCGCCGGCCGGTCACGAACGACCGCCCGGATGCACCACCATGGCCGAGCCACCGCCGCGCCGCACCTTTTCGGCGGCCGCGAGCCAGCGCCCGTCCGGAAGCCGCTGGACGCCCGTGGCGGCCCCGATCTCCGGATTCGCCTTGAACACGTGCCCGAGGGCCTCCAGCTTTCCGCGCACCGGGCTGTCCCACAGCCCCGGCTCGATCTCGGTCGTCGCCGAGTTGCGCTGGCTGGCACGGGGCGCTGCGATCGCGTCGACCAGCGGCAGTCCCCGGTCCAGGTGGCCGGTCAGCGACTGGAGGACGGTGGTGATGATCGTGGCACCGCCCGGTGACCCGAGGGCCAGCACGGGCTTCCCGTGCTCCAGCACGACGGTCGGCGAGATCGACGAGCGAGGGCGCTTGGACGGGCCCGGCAGGTTCGGGTCGTGGACCGCCGGGTCGGCGGGCGCGAAGGAGAAGTCGGTCAGCTCGTTGTTGAGCAGGAAGCCCCGCCCCGGCACGGTGATGCCGCTGCCGCCCGTCGACTCGATCGTCAGGGTGTACGCGACGACGTTGCCCCACTTGTCGGCGGTCGTCAGGTGCGTCGTGTTCTCACCCTCGTACGTCGTGGGGGCGGCCTTGCCCCCCGTGGCGCAGCGGGCCGGGTGGCGCGGGTCGCCCGGGGCGAGCGGGCTGGTGAGGACCGCGTCGTCCTTGATGAGGCACTCCCGCGAGTCGGCGAAGCGCTGGCTGAGAAGCTCCCGCGTCGGGACGTCCTCGAAGGCCGGGTCGCCCACCCAGCGCCCCCGGTCGGCGAAGGCGATCCTGCTCGCCTCGATCAGGCGGTGGAGGTACTGCGTCCCGCTCGCCTTCGAAAGGTCCGTCGACTCCAGGATGTTGAGGGCCTCGCCCACACTCGTGCCCCCTGACGAGGACGGCGCGATGCCGTACACGTCGAGGCCCCGGTAGGCGGTCCTCGTCGGGGCCTGGCTCAGCGCGCGGTAGGACTTCAGGTCCGCGGTCGTCAGATCTCCCGGACGCACCACACGTGTTGCCGCAGGGTCCACGGGCGGCTTGCGTACCGTCGACACGATGTCCCGGGCCAGGTCGCCCCGGTACAGCTCGTCGACGCCCTCGCGGGCCAGCGTCCTGTACGTGCGGGCGAGGTCGGGGTTCTTGAACACGGATCCCGTCACCGGCAACTCACCGCCGGGCAGGAAGAGTTCCGCGGACGCGGGGAAATCGGCGAACCTGGCCTCGTTGGAGGCGGTCTGGGAGCGGAAGGTCTCGTCCACGACGAAGCCGTCGCGCGCCAGCCGCTCGGCCGGTTCGAGCAGCCGCCCGAGCGGCTTGCTGCCCCAGGCGTCGAGGGCCTTCTCCCAGGTGGCGGGCGTGCCGGGCGTGCCGACCCCGAGTCCGCTGGTGACGGCGTCGGCGAAGGGCACCGGTTTGCCGTTCTCCAGGAAGAGCGAGGAGTCCGCGCTGCGGGGCGCGGTCTCGCGGCCGTCGATGGTCTGTACCCTGCCCGTCCTCGCGTCGTAGTGGACGAAGTAGCCGCCGCCTCCGATGCCCGCCGAGTAGGGCTCGGTGACACCCAGCGCGGCGGCGGTGGCGACCGCCGCGTCGACGGCGTTTCCTCCCTTGCGGAGCACCTCGATACCGGCCGCCGAGGCGTCCGCGTCGACACTCGACACCGCTCCCCCGTACCCCGCCGCCACCGGGGACTTGGGAGGCGGCACGGGTGGCGCCGCTGCCGCGGGGGCCGCGGCACCGAGCGAGCCGATGACGGCGATCACGACTGAGAACGACACATTCCGGCCGATGGAACGACGCATCCGTACCTCCTGTGAAGGACTGTCCGCGCAGGGTAACGCCGCATCGGCCGTACCGTCAGGACCGCCTCGGGCACATGTACGGACGGGCTGTCAGGCCGTGCCCGTGGGTACGGCCGCCCGCTCGGCGATCAGCTGGAGGATCTCCTGCCGGTGCGCGGCCAGGTAGAAGTGACCGCCCTTGAAGACGCGGAACTCGAAGGCCGCCTCCGTGTGCCTCGACCAGGCCTGTGCCTCCTCGACGCTCACCTTGGGGTCGTCGTCGCCCACGAGGCTCCACACGGGGCAGTGCAGCGCGGGACCCGGCTCGTAGACGTAGGTCTCGGCGGCGCGGTAGTCGGCTCGGATCGCCGGCAGGGCCATGCGGATCAGTTCCGGATCATCGAGGATCGCCGAGTCCGTACCGCTCAGCAGCCTCATCTCCTCGACGATGCCGTCGTCGTCCCGCAGGTGGACGACCTCCGTGCGGGGTGCGGACGGCGCGCGCCGCGCGGAGGCGAACAGGGCGTGCGGCACGACACCGTGGTCGCGCTCGAGCCGGCGCGCGACCTCGAAGCCGAGGGTCGCGCCCATGCTGTGCCCGAACAGGACCAGTGGGCGGTCCGTCCACTCCAGGAGCACGGAGGTCACCTGGTCGGCCAGTTCGGCGATCGTGGCGACGCAGGGCTCGGCCCGCCGGTCCTGGCGCCCCGGGTACTGCACGGCGAGCACGTCGATGCCGGCGGGCAGGCCCGCCGACACCGGCTGGTAGAAACTCGCCGAGCCGCCCGCGTGCGGCAGACACACCACCCTGACCGCCGCGTCCGGGCGGGGGTGGTAGCGGCGTATCCACAGGCGGTTGTGTTCGGCCGACGTGGTCATGGGGTGCGGGTTCCCTTCGTGGCGGCGGCGCGGACGGGCCGCACCGGGCATGCCCGAGCAGTCTCACCCCTCGGGGCCGGCGGCACACACCCCTACCGCCCCCAGGTCCGGGGGCGGCAGGCGGGACCTCACGCGTTGAGGTAGGCCAGCACCGCCAGGACGCGGCGGTTGTTGTCACTCGACGGGGGGAGCATCAGCTTGGAGAAAATACTGGAGATGTGCTTGGCCGCCGCCCCCTCGGTGACGGTCAGCCGTTGGGCGATGGCCGTGTTGGAGCAGCCTTCCGCCATGAGTTCCAGCACGGTGCGCTCCCGCGCGGTGAGCGCGGACAGCGGCTCGTCACGGGAGTGGGACGTCATCAGCTGGGCCACGACGGTGGGGTCCATGGCCATGCCGCCGGCCGCGACCCGGCGGACGGCGTCGATGAACTGCCTGTCGTCCAGGACGCTGTCCTTGAGCAGATAGCCGATGCCGCCGGTGCCGTCCGCCAGCAGCTCGCGGGCGTACATCTGCTCGACGTGCTGGGACAGGACGAGGATCGGCAGACCGGGCCGCTCGCGGCGGGCCAGAAGGGCGGCCTGCAGGCCCTCGGTGGTGAACGTGGGCGGTAAGCGGACGTCCACCACGGCCACGTCGGGACGGTGTTCGGCGATGGCCCGCCCCAGGTCCGTCCCGTTGTCGACGGCGGCGACCACCTCGCAGTCGTAGGCCTCGAGCAGTTGGATGATTCCCTGCCTCAGGAGGAAGAGGTCTTCGGCGAGGACAACGCGCACGGCAACTCCATTTTCATGACGGTCGGCCCGCCCCGGGGACTGTCGATCTCCAGGACGCCGTCAAAGGATGCCAGCCGCCGCCGGATCCCCTCCAGGCCGCTCCCGGCCGACATCTCGGCTCCTCCTCGGCCGTCGTCGGTGACCTGCCCGTGCAGGACGCCGTCCGCGTAGCGCAGGGCCACCTCGACCCGTCCGGCGTCGGCGTGCTTGAGGGCGTTGGTGAGCAGTTCCGACACCGAGAAGTAGATGGCGGACTCCACGGGATCGGGCAGTTTTCCGGGAAGAGCCGCGACGACCGTGACGGGCAGTGGACTGGCCAGGCCCAAAGCCCTTACGGCGTCGGCGAGTCCGCGCTCGGCGAGCACCGGGGGGTGGATGCCCCGGACCAGACCGCGCAGCTCACGCAGAGCCTGTACGGAGGAACTGCGCGCGTCGTTCAGCAGCCTGCGTGCCTCGTCGGTGTCCCGGTCCAGCTGCCGGTCGACGGCGCCCAGGGTGAGGCCGAGACTGACCAGCCTGGCCTGGGCGCCGTCGTGCAGATCGCGTTCGATGCGGCGCACCTCGGCTGCCTGGATGTCCAGAGCGCCGGAGCGCGTCTCCGACAGGTGCCGGACCCGGGAGGCCAGGCGGGCGCCCTGGGTCGGGCCCAGCAGGAACAGGACGAAGTAGGCGTGGCCCTTCAGGATCCAGGGGCTGAGGTGGAGCCAGCCGGCGAACACGGCGAGGGCGGCCAGGGCCGCGCCGAGGGCGGCGGGCCAGCTGTCGACGGTGATGAACGCGTACCAGCGGCCCACTCCGTCGGAGGCGACGGGCCGCCACAGGCCGCAGGCCAGCGCCAGCCCCTCCCCCGCGTAGTAGAGCAGCGCGGCCGGGGCGCTGCCGAGCAGCAGGCCGACAACGCTGTTGAGGAGCAGCCACAGCAGGTCACGCCAGCTCGCCGGGTCGGCCAGGATCCATTTGCAGCGGCGCACCCAGCCGACGATGTCCCGTTCGATCTCCTCCGGTTCGGGCCGGTAGGGCCGTTCCACCGGGACTCCGGAGCGGGCGGCGGCACGGCGGTTCAGGTCGCAGACCCAGCGCACCGCGGTGGTCAGGTGGGGCAGCGCGAGGAAACCGATCCCGATGAGGCACAGGATGACGAAGTACGTGGTCGTGACGAAGAGCACGACCGAGGCCAGGGCTCCGGCGGCGATCAGTGCGCCGACCAGTGTGTCCTGGGCGGCCCGGCTCAGTCGCATGCGCCCATCCTCCCACTCGCGGGGACGGGCGGGGGAAGGACCGTCCCCGGACGGGGGTGCCGGGGACGGTCCGGTTCGCGGAAGGCTCACGCGGCCTTCACCGTGTCGACGGCGGGCGTGCGCATCCCGCGCCAAGAGGGAAGGAGCGTGGCGCCGAAGACCAGCACCAGGGACCCTCCGACGATGGCGATGTAGATCCCGGGGGATCCGGAGGGCAGATAGGAGTCGGACTTGACCATGCTGTACGGCACGATGGTGGTCGCCGCGGCGATCGTGCCGAGGACGGTGGCGATGATTCCGATGAGGACGCCCTCGACGGTCAGCATGCCGAGCACCTGGCGGCGCGTCGCGCCCGTCAGCTGCTGGAGGCCGAACTCGGCACGGCGCTTGCGGGTCACCGCCACGAGGGTGTTGACGACGGTGATGGCGGCGTATCCGACGATCATGGCGACGATCGTATAGTTCGCGGCGACCAGGATCTGCTGGATCTGGTTGTTGCGGCCGGCCAGTGAGTCCCCGTCGTCCAGTTCGGTGCCGGGCACGCTCGCGGCCAGCCCGGCCAGTGCCTCACGGAGTCCGGCGGGGCCGCCCTGTTCGGAGCGGACCAGGATCTGGTGCGGAAGCCCGTCACTCGTGTGCGGGGCCAGGGTCGCCGCGGGCAGGGTGACGTACTGCTGCTTGGGGTTGTCGGCGTAGAGGGCGACGACGGTGGGACGTACGGCGGTGCCGTCGCCGAGGTGCAGCGGAAGCCGGTCCCCGACTCCCACGCCGTATTCCTCGGCCTTCTTGTCGGAGAGGGCGACCGTGTCTCCGCGCAGGCCGGACAGGGACCCGGCGACGGGCCTCAGATCGAGGCTCTCCCGCACGCCTTCGGCGGACACGCCCCGCAGTTCGGTGTCGGTACGCCCGTCGGGGGCGTCGACGAAGCCGCGGCTGGTGACGAACTCCGAGGCGGCCGCCACGCCGGGGGTCGCCCGGACCTGGTCGACGACGGCGGGGGCGAATCCGCCCGTGGTGGAGTCGAGGACGTAGTCGGCCAGGACGTTCTGGTCGTAGGAGCTCTGGGAGACGTGGTCCTCGGTGGCCTGCATGTAGAGGGTGCCGGTGGCGATGCCGATGAGCAGGACGATGGGCGCGACGGCTCCCGCCATACGGACGTTGGCCGTGGTGGCGTTGCGCAGGGCGAGCATGCCGGGGATGCCGGAGAAGGCGCGCACCGGCAGGTGCAGCAGGGCGACCATCACCTTGGTGATGCCGGGGGCGAGCAGCGCCAGTCCGATGCAGAACAGCACGGAGGCGGGTCCCGCGGTGCTGGCCAGGGTGGGGCCGTCCTCCATCACCGTGGCGGTGGCGACGGCGAGGCCGATGCCGTTGGCGAGGAAGAACAGCGCGATCAGCAGGCGCGGCACGCTGAACCAGCGGGTGCCCGCGGCGGACTCGGCCAGAGCGGCGACCGGTTCGGTGCGGGCGGCGCGGCGGCCCGCGAAGCGGGTGGCACCGGCCGCGGCGAGCACCGTGACGAGGGCACCGACGGCCATCGGAACCCAGCCCGCGTGGTAGACGATCGCCGACGAGACGACGCCGCTGGAGGTGAGCACGCCGAAGAGCAGCCGGCCCAGCAGATATCCCGGGTACAGGGCGAGCAGTACCGAGGCGACCGAGAGGACCGCGGTCTCGATGAGGATCATCCGGCGCAGTTGCTGCGGGGTGGAGCCCACGGCCCGCAGGAGGGCCATCTCCCGGGTTCGCTGCTGGAGAGACAGTCCGAGCGTGGAGGCGACGCCGAACATCACGATCAGCACCACGGACGAGCCGAAGATGGCCGCGAGGATCACGACGGTGCGCTGGCTGGAGAGGGTGCCGGGCAGTTCCGCCAGGCCGCGCCGCTCGCCGGTGAGCACCTCGGCCCGGTCACCGACGACGGACCGCACCGCGTCGGCGACCGCCGCCGTGTCCGCGCCGTTCTCCGGCAGCACGCCGATCGAGTCGATCCGGCCGCCGGCCAGGGTGCGGGCCTGCTCGTCGCTGAAGAACAGCGCGGCGTCGGGGTTGCCGTCGCCGCGCTGGCCGGCGACACCGCTGACCGTGAACCGCCGGGTGTCGCCGCCCACGACGATCTCGACGACGGAGCCCGGTCCCGCACCGGCGCGCTCGGCGA
The DNA here is from genome assembly GCF_002941025.1 of Streptomyces sp. QL37. Classification (NCBI taxonomy): domain Bacteria; kingdom Bacillati; phylum Actinomycetota; class Actinomycetes; order Kitasatosporales; family Streptomycetaceae; genus Streptomyces; species Streptomyces sp. QL37. Next base: position 1,692,972 of record NZ_PTJS01000001.1, read on the forward strand.
GCCCGGAGTCGAGTACGACCTCGCCGCCGGCGACGGGGGAGGCGCCGGCGGCGAGGGTATAGGGGGTGAGCCGGGCACCGGCCCAGCCGTGGCCGTACGAGGCGTCCTCGCCGGTCAGCGCCTTGCCGTCCTTGAGGACGGTGGCGGGGAAGGACACGTCGCCGACGGCGTCGCGGACGCCGTCCGCACGCGCCACCTCACCGGCCAGCTCCGGGTCGATACGGTGCCGTTCGGTCAGGGCGGCACCGTCGTAGGACTGTTCGCCGGTGACCACGACCGGGGCGCTGTTCAGGCGCAGCGGGTCGGCGGCCATCCGGACGCCGGTCTCCATCAGGCCGCCGCAGCCGATGACGATCGCGGCGCCGAGGAACATGGCGAGGAAGGTCGCGACGAAACTGGTCCGCCGGAACTTCAGGGTGCGCAGGGCGAGCCGCCACATCAGTACAGCCCTCCGGACGTCATCGGTGCGGCCTGCTGGCGGTTCTCGTCCTCCCAGGCACCGAGCCGTGTCATCCGCGCCGCGACCGCGTCGGCCGTCGGCCGGTGCAGTTCGCCGGCGAGGGCGCCGTCGGCGAGGAAGACGACCCGGTCGGCGTACGAGGCGGCCACCGGGTCGTGGGTGACCATGACCAGGGTCTGGCGGGCCGTGTCGACGGACTCGCGCAGCAGGGAGAGCACGGCCGAAGCGGTACGGGTGTCCAGCGCTCCGGTGGGCTCGTCGGCGAAGACCACGGCGGGCTGGGTGACCAGGGCGCGCGCGATGGCGACGCGCTGCTGCTGACCGCCGGACAGCTCGGACGGCAGGTGGCCGAGGCGGTCGGCCAGGCCCACGCGCTGGACGACGGTGCGGATCAGGTTCTTGTCGGGGCGCTTTCCGGCGAGTTGCAGCGGCAGGGTGATGTTCTGCATCACCGTCAGGGCGGGCAGCAGGTTGAACGACTGGAAGATGAAGCCGATCCGGTCGCGGCGGAGCATGGTCAGCTGGGTGTCGTCCAGGCCGGCGAGGTCGGTGCCACCGACGGTCACGGATCCGGACGTGGGCCTGACGAGGCCCGCGGCGCAGTGCAGGAAGGTGCTCTTGCCGGAACCGGACGGTCCCATCACCGCGGTGAAGGTGGCGTCGGCGAAGCTCATGGAGAGTTCCCGGAGTGCGGCCACCTGGCTGTCCGCTCGTCCATAGATCTTCGACACGGTGTCCAGTCGTACCGCCTCCGTCCGACGGAGGTCGTGTGATGTGTGCATCGTGCTCCCCAATGAAATGACGCGCTTCCCACGCGGTGTCTGTGGATCAGATTAGGAGCGGCGAGGCCGTCGCACATTGGCCTTATACCGCCGATTCGAGGTAGAGGTTTCTCTACCTCCGTAGGCATGTATGTGGAGTCGCGCAGCAGTTCCATACGATGGAGCTTTTCGCGAGTTCACGTCGAAACGCCGTGAAGAGGGACTACGGGCTTCGGGATTTCGGTGACCCTGGGGGCACCTGCGGCGGTTTCCGCAGCAGGCGCCGGGCGCCTTCGAGCCGGTGCGCACACCTCTGTCCCGGACCGGACCCGGAACACGATTTTCCCGAAAGAAATACCGACTCCTTGTCAAGGGGGCAGAAATACCCGCAGGACAGTGCAGTCGCCACACGTTTGTCCGAATCGTTTACCCCACCGTAAAAGTGCGGCCATTGCCAGTGCCACAATGCGAATGAGCGGGTAACGTCTCAGTATCCGAAAACACGTCAAGGGATTGGATTCCATGTGTCCAGGACAGCCGGCCTCCCCACGGCCGAGAGGCATGACGGCGCCGCATACGCGAGGCCGGTGCGGCATGGGGCGTGACCACGGGCTCATCGCCAGCGTGCGGCCCGACGGGTACCTGGACCTGTTCGTGCCGCTCACCGGGAAGCGCCACAGGTGCGGTCCTCGTGGTACGACGATGTGGCTCGCGCTGCAGCGCAGTGACTGGCAGACGGAACTCGCCGCGGAAGATGTCGCTGTGCGACTGGGGGTACATCCGGACAGTATTCGATGTGATATCCAGGCATGGATGTCGCATTTCCGTGAGGCGAGTCGGTGACGAAGCCGTGGAGCGGCGGCCTTGCGGCCGCCGCGCCCCGCCGCAGGTCCGGCGGCCGGTGCGGGACGCACGGCCGCCGGTACCCTTCCGGTGCTCCCGGCGTCAGACCGCAGCGATGTCGGAGAGCCACTTCTCCACCGCTCCGGCGGTGGATTCGGCCCGGTCCTCCATGACCGTGAAGTGGGTGCCGGGTACTTCGGCGAGCTCGTGCGCGCCCTCCCAGACCGCCTGCCAGCCGTCGAGACCGGGTGCGAAGGGCTCCTCGGGCCGGACGAACAGCACCGGAGCGGTCAGCGGGCCCGGCAGGCAGTCCCCGATCAGGTCGCTGTAACGGCTCATCGCCGCGAGGCGCGCGGTGCCGAAGCCGCCCACGGACGATTCGCGGTCCAGCATGCCGTTGAACATCTCGCGCCGGAGCTGTTCGGTGCCGTCGTCCGCGAGCAGGTAGGTGTCCAGCAGGACCACGCCGGAAGCCGGCCGGCCGGCCTTCTCCATCGCCTCGGCCGCCGCGTGGGCGAACTGCCCGCCGGAGGAGTAGCCGAGGAGCACATAGGGCCGTCCGTCGGCGCAGGCGCGCCGGATGCCGTCGACGACGACCTCCACGACCGCGTCGACGGAGCGCGGCAGCGGCTCCCCGGGCACGAAGCCGGGAACGTCCGGGACCAGCACGTCGCGTCGGCCGTGGAAGTGCCGGGCGAAACGGGCGTACTGGTGGGCGCCGCCCAGCGCCATCGGGGAGGGCAGGCAGAGCAGTCGGGGTCCCTCGTCCCCCGTCGCCAGGCGCACGGGGTCGCGCACGTCGCCGAACTCGGCTGCCGAGGAGAAGCCCGGCAGGATGTCCGCCGCGCTGTGCAGCAGCGTCATGGCCCGTTCCCAGTTGCCGTCGGCCGCCGCGCGCCGCACCAGCCCGCTGACCGATTCGATGTCGTCGTCCGCCGGCTCGGCGCCGTCCCCGGCGAGGTGTTCGCGCAGGTGGGCGGCGAGCGCGGTGGGCGTGCGGTGGTCGAAGACGACCCCGGCCGCGACGGTGACGCCGAGGGCGTCGGCGAGGGCTCCGCGCAGTTCGGCGGCGGAGACCGAGTCCATGCCGATCTCCAGGAAGGCGGCGTCGGGTTCGACGGCCTGCGGTCCCGCGTGTCCGAGGATCGCGGCGGTCTGCGCCCGTACCAGGTCGGTGAGCAGGGCCTCCTGTTCGGCCTCCGGGGCCGCCGCCAGCCGCTCCCGCAGACCCTGCGCCTCCGGGACCGCGGCGGGGGCGACGGAATCGGCCGGTCCGGCGGCCGGCCGCGCGGTGGGCCGGTCCATGGTGAGAGGGACGTCGGCATCCAGCCAGTAACGTTCGTGGCGGAACGCGTACGTGGGCAGCTCGGCGCGGGCCGTACCGGGGAAGAGCGCCGCCCAGTCCAGGGGCAGGCCGTCGGCGTGCAGCCGGGCGAGCCCGGACAGCAGGGCCGCCGGTTCGGCGCCGTGGCGTCGGCCGAGGGCCACGAAGGCGGCGTCGTCCTCGCCGACGCACTCCCGGACGAGACCGGTCAGGACGGCGTCGGGACCGACCTCGACGTAGCGGGTGACGCCCGACCCGGCGAGGGCGGCGACGGCGTCGGAGAAGCGGACGGTGCCGCGCACGTGCCGTACCCAGTAGCGCGGGTCGCGCAGTTGCTCCCCGGTGGCAGGAAGTCCGGTGAGCGCCGAGACCACGTCCACGCGGGGTTCGTGGAAGGTGAGCTGCGAGACGACCGCGTGGAAGTCGTCGAGCATGGCGTCCATCAACGGTGAGTGGAAGGCGTGCGAGACGCTGAGCCGCTTGGTCTTCTCGAATCCCGCGGCGGCGGAGAGCACCGCATCGCGCTCCCCGGACAGGACGACCGCCGACGGGCCGTTGACCGCCGCCAGGCCCACCCGTTCGTCCAGCAGCGGGCCGACCTCGTCCTCACCGGCCCGCACGGCGACCATGGCGCCGCCCTCGGGCAGGGCCTGCATCAGCCGGCCGCGCGCGGCGACCAGGGTGCAGGCGTCGGCCAGGTCCAGTACTCCGGCCACATGGGCGGCGGCGATCTCGCCGACGGAGTGCCCCGACAGCACGTCGGGCCGCACCCCCCAGGACTCCAGCAGCCTGAAGAGGGCCACCTCGTAGGCGAACAGGGCGGTCTGCGCGTACTGCGTGCGGTGCACCGCCTCGGTGTCCTCGCCGCTCAGCACACCCGCCAGGTCCAGGCCGAGGTGGGCGTCGATCGCGTCGAACGTCTCGGCGAACACCGGGTAGTGGGCGCGTAGTCCGAGCCCCATGCCGGGCCGCTGCGCGCCCTGGCCGGTGAACAGGAACGCGGTGCGGCCACCGGTTCGGGCCCGGCCGGTGACGGCGGTGGCCGAGGCGCCTCCGGCGGCGAGAGCGTCCAGCCCCGCCCTGACCTGCTCCCGGTCGCCACCGACGACCACGGCCCGGTGGCCGAAGGCCGCGCGCCGGGTGCCCAGGGCCCTCGCGACGGCGGACACCGGCAGTCCGGGGCGGGCGTCGAGGAAGTCGCGCAGCCGCGCGGCCTGCGCGGGAAGGGCACGCGCGGAACGGGCGGACAGGGGCAGCATGACGGCCGGTGCGGGGGGTTCGGGCTCCGGGTGGGAGGAGGTGTCGTCGTCGGGTGCCTCCTCCAGGATCACATGCGCGTTCGTACCACTGATCCCGAACGACGACACCCCCGCACGACGCACCCGCTCACCCCGCACCCACGGACGCGCCTCCTCCAACAACCGCACCCGCCCCGCACCCCACTCCACCTTCCGCGACGGCTCACCCACATGCAACGTCCGCGGCAACACCCCCTCCCCCAACGCCAACACCATCTTCATCACACCCGCCACACCCGCAGCCGCCTGCGTATGCCCGATGTTCGACTTCACCGACCCCAACCACAACGGACGCCCCTCCGACCGATCCTGACCATACGCAGCCAACAACGCCTGCGCCTCGATCGGATCACCCAACTCCGTCCCCGTACCGTGCGCCTCCACCACATCCACATCACCCGCCGACACACCCGCCGACACCAACGCCTGCCGCAACACCCGCTGCTGCGACGGACCATTCGGCGCCGTCAGACCATTCGACGCACCATCCTGATTCACCGCACTACCCCGCACCACGGCCAACACCCGATGCCCAAGACGCCGCGCATCCGACAACCGCTCCAACACCAGCACACCGAGGCCTTCGGAGAACCCGGTGCCGTTCGCGTCGTCGGAGAAGGACCGGCACCGGCCGTCCGGGGAGAGGGCGCCCTGGCGGCTGAACTCGACGTAGGTGCCCGGTGAGGCCATGACCGTCACTCCGCCGGCCAGGGCGAGGGTGCACTCGCCCTGGCGCAGCGCCTGCGCGGCCAGGTGGAGTGTGACCAGGGAGGAGGAGCACGCGGTGTCGACGGTGAGGGCGGGGCCCTCCAGGCCGAGGGTGTAGGCGACCCGGCCCGAGACGACGCTGCCGGAGCCGAAGCTGCCGAAGTAGTCGTGGTACATGACGCCCGCGAACACCCCGGTGGGGCTGCCGCGCAGCGACGACGGATCGATGCCGGCGTGCTCCAGTGCCTCCCAGGACCCTTCCAGCAGGAGCCGCTGCTGCGGGTCCATCACCAGGGCCTCGTGCGGGGAGATGCCGAAGAACGCGGCGTCGAAGTCCCCCGCGTCGTAGAGGAATCCGCCCTCGCCGGTGGAGGAGCGGCCCGGGGTTCCCGGTACCGGGTCGTGCAGGTCCGGATCCCAGCCGCGGTCGTCGGGGAACGCGCCGATGCCGTCGCGGCCTTCGGCGACGAGGCGCCACAGGTCCTCGGGCGAACGGACTCCGCCCGGGTAGCGGCACGCCATACCCACGATCGCGATCGGTTCCCGGGCCGCGGCGGTCTGCGCCCGGTTGCGCTCCCGCAGCCGCTCGATCTCCTTGAGCGAGGCGCGCAGCGCCTCGATCATCCTGGTGTCGGGCTTCTCGGACTCGGCCATGGTTCTCTTCCTTCTCACAGGGCGTCGTCGTCGCCGACGAGGTCGTCGAGCGCCAGGGTGATCAGACTCTCGGCATCCATGGCGTCGATCGCGGGGCGGCCGGACTCGCCGTTCGCGGACCGCTCGCGGTCGGGCCGCAGTCCGGCGAGTTCGAGCAGGCTGTCCAGCAGTCCTGCTTCGCGGATTCTGGCCACCGGAAGGGCGGCCAGTGCGGCACGGACGGTCTCCTCCTCGCGCGGGCCTTCCGTGACGGACGGCGCCAGTTCGGCGGCGAGGTGGTCGGTGAGGACGGCCGGGCTCGGGTGGTCGAAGACGAGGGTGGCGGACAGGCGCAGCCCGGTCGCCTCGTTGAGCCGGTTGCGGAACTCGACGGCGGTCAGTGAGTCGAAGCCGAGGTCCTTGAAGGCCACCTCCGCCTCGAACTCCTCGGTCCCGAGCACCTGTCGGGCCTCGTCCCGCACCAGTTCGAGCAGGCGCGCGGTCCGCTCCTCGGGCGTACGGGCGGCCAGGTCGCGGCGGAGCGCCGCCGAGGCCACGGACGCGGTGGCACCGCTGCGGCGGGGCGCGCGCACCAGGCCGCGCAGCAGTGGGGCGACGTGGCCGGCGTCCCGCGGGGTGCCGAGGTCCAGGCGGGCGGGCAGCAGGACCGGCTCCCCGCGTCCCACCGCGGTGTCGAAGAGGCCCAGGCCCTCCGCCGTGTCGAGGGCGAGTACGCCCCCGGAGGCCATGCGGCGCGCGTCGTTGTCGCCCAGGCGGTCGGCCATGCCTCCGCTGCCCGCCCAGGCACCCCAGGCGAGCGAGACGGCCGGCAGCCCCAGGGAGCCCCGGTGTGCGGCGAGGGCGTCGAGGAAGGCGTTGCCCGCGGCGTAGGCGGCCTGGCCCGGACTGCCGAACAGGCCGGCCGCGGACGAGAACAGCACGAACGCGGTCAGCGGACGGTCCGCGGTGAGTTCGTGCAGATGCCAGGCGGCGTCCAGCTTGGGCCGCAGCACCGTGTCCAGCTGCTCGGGCGTGAGGGAGGTGAGGACGGCGTCGGCGAGGACACCGGCGGTGTGCACCACCGCGGTGACGGGGTGGTCCTCCAGTACGCGGGCGAGGGCGGAGCGGTCGGAGGCGTCGCAGGCGACGAGGGTGACCCGCGCACCGAGGGCGGCCAGTTCCTCCCGCAGTTCCCCGGCGCCGGGGGCCTTGTCGCCGCCGCGGCTGAGCAGGACGAGCCTGGTGGCGCCGTGCTCGGTGGCCAGGTGGCGGGCCACCTCCCGGCCGAGAGCGCCGGTGCCGCCGGTGATCAGCACGGTGCCCGTCCAGTCGGCCGCTACGTGCCCGTCCCGGCGCGGTGCGCGGACGAGGCGCGGTGCGCTCACCGTGCCTTCCCGGAGCACCAGTTGGGGTTCGCCGGAGGCGACGGCGGAGGGCAGCAGTCGGCGGGAGGCGTCGGTGTCGTCGAGGTCGGCCAGGGCGATCCGGTCGGGGTGTTCCGACTGGGCCGAGCGGATCAGACCCCACGCGGTGGCGGCACCGGGGTCGGTGACCGCCGCGGCGTCGGGGCCGACGGCCCCCCGCGTGGTGACAACCAGGCCGGTGCCGGCGAACCGCTCGTCGGCCAGCCAGTCCTGGACCACGGCGAGGAGCCGCCGGGCCCCGGCGCGGATCTCTTCGGGGTTCCGTCCGCCGGGGTGCGGGACGACCAGGGTGTCGGGGGCCAGGGCTGCGGCTTCGGACAGTCCGGTGACGGTCGTGACCTCGGCGATCTCCCCGCCGAGCGCGGCGGCCAGGTCCTCGTGGCCGGAGCCGAGGACGGCCCACCGGCCCGCCTGCGGGGCGGTGGGCACCGCGACGGGAACCCAGTCGAGGGCGAACAGGTCCTCGTGCCCGCCGTCGGCCGCCGCGGCGATCCTGGCGGGGTCGACCTCCCGCAGCGCCAGCGACGCGACCCGTGCGACGGGCCGGCCGGCGGCGTCGGCGGCGTCGATGCGTACGGCGCCGGAGTCCAGGGGTGCGATCCGCACACGCAGGGCGGTCGCGCCCGCGGCGTGCAGTTCGACGCCGCTCCAGGCGAACGGCAACGCCATCCGCTCCAAGGCTCCGGCGCGCAGGCCGACGGCGTGCAGCGCGGAGTCGAGCAGCGCCGGGTGCAGTCCGAAGGCGGCACCGTCCGTGTCGACGGCGACCTCGGCGTACACCTCGTCATCGAGGCGCCAGGCGGCGCGCAGCCCCCGGAAGCGGGGCCCGTACTCGGCTCCCAGCGCCGCGAGCCGGTCGTAGACGTCGTCCAGGTCGACGGCTTCGGCGCCGGCCGGCGGCCAGGACGTCAGGTCGTGGGCGGGCAGCGGGTCCGCCGGCCGGAGGACGCCGGTGGCGTGGGTGGTCCAGGGGTCGTCGTCGGCCGCCGCGTACACGGTGAAGTCCCGGGCGCCGGTGGCGTCCGGCTCACCGGCGGTGGCCTGGAGGCGGACGCCGCCGTGCTCGGGCAGCACCAGCGGTTCGGAGACGGTCAGTTCCTCCACCACGGGGCAGCCCAGCCCGGCCCCCGCGGCAAGGGCCATCTCGACGAACGCCGTGCCCGGCAGCAGCGCTACGCCGCCGACACGGTGGTCGGCCAGCCACGGCTGGGCGGAGAGCGAGAGCCGGCCGGTGTGCAGGGCCGCGTCGGCGTCGGCGCGCTCGACGGCGGCGCCGAGCAGCGGGTGGCCGACAGCGGGCCCGGGCTGCCCATGGTCGCCGGTCATCCAGTAGCGGCCCCGCTGGAAGGCGTAGGTCGGCAGGTCCGAGCCGTCGCGGTGGGGCAGCAGGTCCGTCCAGTCGACGGTGGCGCCGTGCACGTGCAGCGCGGCCAGCCCGGTGACCAGGGCCTCGGTCTCCTCGCGGTCCTTGCGCTGGAGGGCGACCACGGCGGCCGTGTCCTCGGGCAGGCAGTCACCGGCGGCCGCGGTGAGCGCGCTGCCGGGCCCGACCTCGGCGAAGTGCCGGGCGCCCGCGTCGTGCAGGGCGGACACGGCGTCGGCGAAGCGGACCGCCTCACGGGCGTGCCGTACCCAGTAGTCGGGGGTGGACAGTTCGTCGGCGGCCGCGGGGGCGCCGGTGAGGGTGGACACCAGCGGGAGGCGCAGCGACCCGTACGACAGCGACTCCGCGACCTCGCGGAACTCGTCGAGCATCGGTTCCATCAGGGCCGAGTGGAACGCGTGGCTGACGGCCAGTTCCTTGCTCCGGTCGAAGCGGGCGGCGAGCGCGCGGGCCGGGCCGGCGGGGCCGGAGACCACCACGGACGTGGGGCCGTTGACGGCGGCGAGGCCGACCCCGTCCCCGAGCAGCGGCGTGACCTCGTCCTCAGCAGCGCGTACGGCGATCATGACCCCGCCGTCGGGGAGCGCCTGCATCAGCCTTCCCCGGGCGGCGACGAGCCGGCACGCGTCCTGGAGGCCGAGGACGCCCGCCACATGGGCGGCGGCGATCTCGCCGACGGAGTGCCCGGCGAGCAGGTCCGGCCTGACGCCGAACGACTCCAGCAGCCGGAACAGGGCCACCTCGAAGGCGAACAGGGCGGGCTGGGTGTACTCGGTGCGCTCCAGCAGTCCGGCGGAGTCGAGGACGTCGCCGAGCGGCCGTTCCAGCAGCGGGTCCAGGTGGGAGCGGACCTCTTCGAAGGCGGTGGCGAAGGCGGGGAACGTGATGCCGAGCCGGGTGCCCATGCCGGGCAGTTGGGAGCCCTGGCCGGAGAAGAGCAGGGCCAGCTTGCCGTCGGTCGCCGGGCCGGCCGTGCCGACCGGGGGTGTGCGTCCCTCGGCCAGCGCCCGCAGCCCGGCGGTCAGGTCCTCGCGGGTGTGCCCGACGACGGCGGCGCGGTGGCCGAGTGCGGTACGGGCGTGGGCGAGGGCGCCGGCGGTCCGGCGCGGGTCGGCGTCCGGGTGGCCGTTCAGGTGGTCCAACAGCCGGCCGGCCTGTGCCCTCAGTGCCTGGGGCGTGCGGCCGGACAGCAGCCACGGCACGGCACCCGCAACGGGCGCGGCGGGCGGCGTGGCGGGGGCGGACGGCTCGGCGGGCGGCGCCTCCACGATCACATGGGCGTTGGTGCCGGAGATCCCGAAGGAGGAGATGCCCGCGCGGCGCGGACGGCCGGGGTCCGGCCACGGCAGGGACTCGGTCAGCGGGCGGACGTTGCCGCCCTCCCACTCCACGTGCCGGGAGGGTATGTCGATGCCGAGGCTGGCCGGCAGGGTCTCGTGGTGGATCGCCTGAACCATCTTGATGACACCGGCGACACCGGCGGCGGCCTGGGTGTGGCCCAGGTTGGACTTGACCGAGCCGAGCCACAGCGGGCGTTCCTCGGTGTGCTCCGCGCCGTAGGTGGCGATCAGGGCCTGGGCCTCGATGGGGTCGCCGAGGGTGGTGCCGGTGCCGTGGGCCTCGACCACGTCGACGTCGGCCGCCCCGACGCCCGCCGCTTCCAGGGCGCGGCGGATGACGCGCTGTTGCGCGGGGCCGTTGGGGGCGGTGATGCCGTTGGAGGCGCCGTCCTGGTTGACGGCGGTGCCGCGGAGCACGGCGAGGATCGTCCGGCCGTTGCGGCGGGCGTCGCTGAGCCGCTCCAGCAGCAGCACGCCGGCTCCCTCGCCGAAGCCGGTTCCGTCGGCGGCGTCGGCGAAGGGGCGGCAGCGGCCGTCGCCGGAGAGGCCGCGGTGCCGGCTGAACTCCACGAAGGTGCCGGGGGTGGCCATGACGGTCACTCCCCCGGCCAGGGCGAGGGAGCAGTCGCCCTGACGCAGCGCCTGCGCGGCCAGGTGCAGGGCGACCAGCGACGAGGAGCAGGCGGTGTCGACGGACAGGGTCGGCCCCTCCAGCCCCAGGGTGTAGGCGACCCTGCCGGAGACGACGCTGCCGGAGCCGAAGCTGCCGAAGTAGTCGTGGTACATGACGCCCGCGAAGACGCCGGTGTCGGAGCCGCGCAGCGTGGCCGGGTCGATGGAGGCCCGCTCCAGGGCCTCCCAGGAGGTCTCCAGCAGCAGCCGCTGCTGGGGGTCGGTGACGAGAGCCTCCTCCTCGTCCATGCCGAAGAAGGCCGGGTCGAAGTCGGCCGCGTCGTACAGGAAGGCGCCGTGCCGGGTGTAGCTGGTGCCCGGCCTGTCCAGGGTGGGGTCGTGGAGGGTCTCGACGTCCCAGCCGCGGTCCGCGGGGAACTCCCCCACGGCGTCACGGCCTTCGGCCACGAGGCGCCACAGCTCCTCCGGGGAGGAGACGTCGCCGGGGAAGCGGCATCCCATGCCGACGATGGCGATGGGCTCGTCGGCGGCTGCGCGTACGGCGGTGGCGGGCGCGGCCCGGTCGAGGGCACCGGTCAGTTCACCCAGCAGGTACCGGGCGAGTTCGGCCGGGGTGGGGTGGTCGAAGACCAGGGTGGCGGGCAGCCGCAGTCCGGTCGTCGCGGCGAGTCCGTTGCGCAGTTCGACCGCGGCCAGGGAGTCGAAGCCCAGCTCGCGGAAGGGCAGCGTACGGCTGACCTCCTGGGCGGAGCGGTAGCCGAGGATGGTGGCGACCCGGCTCTGCACGAGTTCGGTGAGGAACGGCTCGCGTTCCGGCTCCAGCAGCCCGGCGAGCCGGTCGCGCAGCGAGTCGGCCCCGCCTGCGGCCGCGTGGCCGGCGGTCGCGCGGCGTACGGGTACCAGGCCGCGGAAGAGCGGGGCCAGGGCGTCCGCCTGGCCGCGCAGCGCCGCGGTGTCCAGCCGGACCGGGAGGACGACGGGGTCGGTGCCGCGCAGGGCGGCGTCGAACAGTGCCAGTCCTTCCTCGGTATCCAGCGGGGCGACACCACCGCGGGCGATGCGCGCCCGGTCGGATTCGTCGAGGGTGCCGGTCATGCCGCTCGCCTGGGCCCAGAGGCCCCAGGCCAGGGAGTGCGCGGGCAGGCCGAGGGAGTGCCGGTGGACGGCGAGGGCGTCGAGGTAGGCGTTGGCGGCGGCGTAGTTGCCCTGGCCCGGGGAGCCGAGGGTGGCGGCGGACGAGGAGAAGAGCACGAACGCCGACAGGCCGAGGTCCGCGGTGAGTTCGTGCAGGTTCCAGGCGGCGTCGACCTTAGGCCGGAAGACCGCGTCGACGCGTTCGGGGGTGAGGGAGGCGAGCACGCCGTCGGCCAGCACGCCGGCCGCGTGGATCACGGCGGTCAGCGGACGGTCGGCGGGGATCCCGTCCAGCACCCCGGCGAGGGCCTCGCGGTCGGCGGTGTCGCAGGCGACGCCGGTCACCTCGGCGCCCAGCTCGGTCAGCTCGGTGATCAGGCCGTCGTCGGCGCCGCTCCGGCTGAGCAGCAGCAGGTGGCGTACGCCGAGGGGGCCGGCCAGATGGCGGGCGATGATCCCGCCTAGGGCGCCGGTCGCGCCGGTGAGCAGGACGGTGCCGGAGCCGAGGCCGGAGTCTGCGGTGGTGGAGGACCCGGCGTCCGTAGCCGGGACACGGGCCAGACGCGGCACGTACCAGGTGCCGTCGCGCAGCGCGAGGTGCGGTTCGCCGCTCGCGAGAGCCTCGGCGAGACGGTCCGGGCCAACGTCCGTCGCGCTCTCGACCAGGACGATGCGGCCGGGGTTCTCCGACTGTGCCGAGCGGACCAGCCCGCCGACCGCGGCGCCGGCCGGGTCGGTGCCGGTGACGACGACGAGGGCGCGGTCGCCGTCCTGTTCGTCGGCGAGACGGTCGCGCAGCCGGTCGAGGACGGTGGCGACGGCGCCGCGCGTCTCGGCGGCGCCCACACCCGCCGGGGCGCGCAGCACCTCCCCGTCCCACGGTGTGAGCTCGGTCCCCGCCGGGGCCGGTGCGGGGACCCAGTCGACGTGGTGCAGCGCGCCGGACCGGGCGGACCGGGCGGCCGTGTCCAACACGTCGGTGCGCAGCGGGCGCAGGGTGAGGGAGTCGACCGTGGCGACGGGTGCTCCGGCCGGGTCGGCCAGGGTGAGGGTGACGGTGCCCTCGCCCGTGGCGCGGACCTTCACGCGCAGCGCGGTGGCTCCGGTGGCGTGCAGTCGTACCCCGGACCAGACGAACGGCAGCAGAGCCTGGTCGCCGGCGGCGTCGGTGAGGCCGACGGTGTGCAGGACGGCGTCGGTGAGGCCGACGGTGTGCAGGACGGCGTCGGAGAGAGCCGGGTGCAGTCCGAAACCGTCGACGGGTGCCTCGGTGGCGACCTCGGCGTACACGGCGTCCTCGGTGCGCCAGGCGGCGCGCAAACCCTGGAACAGCGGGCCGTAGCCGAGTCCGAGGGCCGCGAGTTCGTCGTACAGGCCGTCGAGGGGCACCGGTTCGGCGTCACGCGGCGGCCAGGAGGTGAGTGGTTCGACGACGGCCGGGAGGGAGCCGGTCGGAGCGAGCAGGCCGTCGGCGTGCCGCGTCCAGGGGAGGTCCTCGTCGGTGCTCTCGGGACGGGACCACAGGGTCAGCGGGCGGGTCCCCCCGTCGGGCGGGCCGACGACGGCCTGGAGCTGGACGGCTCCGTGGTCGGGCAGGACCAGCGGGGCGTGGAGCGTGAGCTCGGCAAGGTCGCCGCAGCCGACCTGGTCCCCCGCGCGCAGGGCGAGTTCGAGGTGTCCGGTGCCGGGGAACAGCAGCCGGTCCCCGACGCGGTGGTCGTTCAGCCAGGGGTGCGTGCCCGCCGAGAGCCGGCCGGTGAGTACGGCCTCCTCGCTGCCGGCCCGCGCGATGGCGGCGCCGAGCAGGGAGTGGTCGGTGGCCGAGAGGCCGGCGGAGGTGACGTCGGCTCCGGTGGAGGTGCTGTCGAGCCAGTACCACTCACGCTGGAAGGCGTACGCCGGCAGGGGGACGAGGCGGGCGCGACGGCCCTCGGCGACCGCGGCCCAGTCGACGTCCGCGCCGTGGGTGAAGGCCTCGCCCAGACCGACGAGCAGCCGGTCCCGGCCGCCCTCGTCGCGGCGCAGCGAGCCGACGGCGGCGACCGCGTCGTCCGTCTCCTGGATTCCGACGGTCAGCACCGGGTGGGGGCTGGACTCCACGAACAGGGTGTGGCCGCCGGTGACGGCGCCGCGTACGGCCTGCTCGAACAGCACGGTGCTGCGGAGGTTGGTGTACCAGTACTCGGCCCCGAGCTCGGCGGTGTCGATCGGGGCGCCGGTGACGGTGGAGTAGAAGGGCACATCGGTGCTGCGCGGCTCGATGCCCGCGAGGTCCTCGGCGAGGCGTTCACGCAGGGACTCCACGTGTGCGCTGTGGGAGGCGTAGTCGACGGGCAGCCGTTTGGCGCGGACCTTGTCGGCGCGCAGCCGCAGAAGGAGTTCGTCGAGGGCGTCGGAGTCCCCGGAGACGACGGTGGAGGCGGTGCCGTTGACCGCGGCGACCGAGAGCCGGCCGTCCCACTCGGCGAGCCGTGCGCGGACCGCGTCGGCGCCCTCGGCCACGGACATCATGCCGCCGGAGCCGGACAGCAGTTCGGCGATGGCCTGGGAGCGCAGGGCGACCACGCGCGCGCCGTCCGCCAGGGAGAGCGCGCCGACGGCGCAGGCGGCGGCGATCTCGCCCTGGGAGTGGCCGATGACGGCGGCCGGGGCGACGCCGTAGCCGCTCCAGGTGTGTGCCAGGGACACCATCACGGCCCACAGCAGGGGCTGGACGACGTCGACCCGGTCGAGCCCGCCGCGCAGTTCGGTGGCGAAGTCCCAGTCGGTCCAGGGCTCCAGGGCGGCGGCGCACTCGGCCATGCGGGCCGCGAACACCGGTGATCCGTCGAGGAGTTCCGTGGCCATGCCGGACCACTGCGAGCCCTGGCCGGGGAAGACGAAGACGGGGCGGGCCCGTCCGGTGGCGGTGCCCACGGCGAGGTTGCGGGCGGTGCCGCCGTCGGCCAGTGCGGCGAGTGCCCCGCGCAGTCCGGCGGGGTCGGTGCCGGTGACGGCGGCACGGTGCGCGAAGTGGGCGCGGCCGGTCGCCAGCGACCAGCCGACGTCGCGGGGGTCGAGCTCGGGGTGCGCGTCGAGGTGACCGAGCAGCGCGGCGGCCTGTCCGGCGAGCGCTGCGGGCGACTTCGCCGTGAGCAGCCACGGGACGGCGTGTCCCGGGGTGTCGGAATCCGGCGCCGCGGCGGGCTCCGGGGCCGCCGGAGCCTGTTCGAGGATGACGTGGGCGTTGGTGCCACTGATCCCGAAGGAGGACACCCCGGCCCGGCGCGGCCGGCCGGCCTCGGGCCAGGTCCGCTCCTCGGTCAGCAGGCGCACCTGCCCCGCCTCCCAGTCGACCTTGCCCGACGGTTCGTCGACGTGCAGGGTCCTGGGCAGGCTGCCGTGCCGCATCGCCATGACCATCTTGATCACGCCGGCGACGCCGGCCGCGGCCTGGGTGTGCCCGATGTTGGACTTGACCGACCCCAGCCACAGCGGCCGGTCCTCGGGCCGGTCCTGGCCGTACGTGGCCAGCAGGGCCTGCGCCTCGATCGGGTCGCCGAGGGTCGTACCGGTGCCGTGCGCCTCCACCACGTCGACGTCGGCGGTGGTGAGGCGGGCGTTCTCCAGGGCCTGGAGGATGACGCGTTCCTGGGAGGGGCCGTTGGGTGCGGTCAGGCCGTTGGAGGCGCCGTCCTGGTTGACGGCGGTCCCGCGGACGACGGCGAGGACCGGGTGGCCGTTGCGGCGGGCGTCCGAGAGGCGTTCCACCACCAGGACGCCGACGCCCTCGCCCCACACGGTTCCGGCTGCCGCGTCGGCGAACGCGCGGGTACGGGCGTCGGGAGCGAGGGCGCCCTGCCGGCTGAACTCGATGAAGGTCTCCGGGGTGGCCATGACGGCGACGCCGCCGACCAGGGCGAGGGAGGACTCGCCCTGGCGCAGCGACTGCCCGGCCAGGTGCAGCGCCACCAGCGAGGAGGAGCAGGCGGTGTCGACGGACAGCGAGGGGCCTTCGAGGCCGAGGGTGTAGGCGACCCGGCCGGAGATGATGCTGCCGGAGCCGAAGCTGCCGAAGTAGTCGTGGTACTGGACGCCCGCGAACACACCGGTCGGGCTGCCCTTGAGGGAGTGCGGGTCGATGCCTGCGTGCTCCAGCGCCTCCCAGGAGGCCTCCAGCAGCAGCCGCTGCTGCGGGTCGGTGACGAGTGCCTCCTTGGGGCTGATGCCGAAGAACGCGGCGTCGAACGCGCCCGCGTCGTGGAGGAACCCGCCCTCACCGACGTAGGAGGTGTCGGGGCGCTGCCGGGTGGGATCGACGACGCGGTCCACGTCCCAGCCGCGGTTGGCGGGGAACGGGGCGATGGCGTCGGTGCCCTCGGCGACCAGCCGCCACAGGTCCTGCGGCGTGCGGACGTCGCCCGGGTAGCGGCAGGCCATGCCGACGATCGCCAGCGGCTCGTCGGCGCTTACCCGTCCGGTGCGCCGGGTGCGGCGGACGGCGCCGGAGGCCCCGGCGACCAGGGTGCCGAGATGCGTGGCGAGCGCCTCGGGCGAGGGATGGTCGAAGACGAGGGTGGCGGGCAGTCGCTGCCCCGTCTCGGCGGACAGGGAGTTGCGCAGTTCGATCGCGGCGAGCGAGTCGAAGCCGAGGTCCTTGAAGGCCCGGTCGGTCTCCACGGTGTCCGGTCCGGCGTGTCCGAGGACGGCGGCCACATGGGTGCGGACGGTGTGCAGCAGCGCCTCGGCCCGCTCCGTCTCACCGAGGGAGGCCACGCGTTCGGCGAATCCGGACCCGGTGTCCCCGGTGGCGGCCTCCCGGCGGACCGGGCGCCCGGCCAGGGCACGGAGCACCGGGGCGAGTTCGCCGCCCTGGGCGCGCAGCGCGGACAGGTTCAGGCGCACGGGGGCCACCGCTGGGCGTCCGGTGCCCAGTGCCCGGTCGAACAGGGCGGTGCCCTCCTCGGCGGAGAGCGGGACCATGCCGCCGCGGGACATGCGGGCGAGGTCGGACTCGTCCAGGGCGCCGGTCATGCCGCCGGTCGGGGCCCAGGGCCCCCAGGCCAGGGCCAGGGCGGGCGAACCGTTCGCGGCGCGGTGGGCGGCGAGCGCGTCGAGGCAGGCGTTGGCGGCGGCGTAGTTGCCCTGGCCGGGGGCGCCGACGGTGCCGGCGACGGAGGAGAACAGCACGAACGCCGCCAGGTCGTGACCACGGGTCAGTTCGTGCAGGTGGAGGGCGCCGAGTGCCTTGGGGGCGAGGACGGCGTCGAGCCGCTCGGGCGTCAGGGAGGCGACCACGCCGTCGTCGAGGACTCCCGCGGCGTGGACGACCGCGGTGAGCGGACGGTCCTGTCCGAGGCAGGTGAGCAGCGCGGAGACGGCTTCGCGGTCGGCGATGTCGCAGGCGTGTACGGAAGCGCTCGCGCCGAGCGCGGTGAGTTCGGCGACCAGGTCGTCGGCCCTGCCGCCGCGGCTGACCAGTGCGAGGTGGCGCACGCCGTGGGCGGTGACCAGATGCCGGGCGAGCACGGGCCCGAGTCCGCCGGTGGCGCCGGTCAGCAGCACGGTGCCGTCGGGGTCGAGGGCCGGGGCGAACGTGCCTTCCAGGGGCTCGGCGCGTACCAGCCGGGCCGCGCGGGCGGTGCCGGAGCGGACGGCGACCTGCGGTTCGCCGGAGGCGAGGACCGCGGGCAGCAGGGTGCCGGGGTCCGCGCCGGGTTCGAGGTCGAGCAGGACGCACCGGCCGGGGTTCTCCGACTGCGCGGAGCGCGCGAGGCCCCACACCGCCGCGCCGGCCAGGTCGGGCACGTCCTCACCGGCGGTGGAGACGGCGCCCCGTGTGACGAGGGCCAGCGGCCGGGCGTCGTCGTCCTGGAGGGCTACGAGTGCGGTGTGCAGCGCGGCGCGTACCGAGCCGGCGTCCGCGCCGGACGGGATCTCCAGCAGGCGGTGGTCGGCGGCGGGGGCGTCGGGGTCCAGCGCAAGCGGCTGCCAGTCGAGGACGAACAGGGCCTCGCCGGCGGTGTCCTGGGCGCCGCGCAGCCGCGTCAGCGGACGGGAGGCCAGGGAGTCGACGGTGGCGACGGGAGCGCCGGTGGCGTCGGCCAGGTCGACGGCGAAGGTGTGGTCACCGGCGGGCGTCATGCGGGCCCGCAGGACCGACGCGCCCACGGCGTGCAGGGTGACGCCCGCGAACATGAAGGGCAGCCGGGCGGTGTCGTCACCGGAGCCGTCGCCGAGCAGGGCCAGGGAGTGCAGGGCTGCGTCGAAGGCGGCGGGGTGGAGGCCGAAGCGGGGGGCGTCCGCCGCGGGCCGCTCCGGAAGACGCACCTCGGCGTAGACCGTGTCGCCGTCGCGCCAGGCGGCGGTCAGGGCACGGAAGGCCGGCCCGTAGTCCAGGCCGGCGGCCGCGTGCCGCTCGTACAGGCCGGTGAGGTCGAGCTCCTCGGCGTCCTGCGGCGGCCAGACGTCCAGCCGGGCGCCGGGCGGCGCGGTGCCGTCGGCCACCAGACCGGAGGCGTGCAGGGTCCAGGGCTCGTCGGCGGCCTGGTTCTCGGCGCGGGCGTAGATCTGGACCGTGCGGGCCCCGGACGGGTCGGGGGTGCCGACGGCGACCTGGACCCGGACACCGTCGGCGGGCGGCAGCACCAGGGGTGTCTCCAGGGCCAGTTCCTCCAGCCGGCCGCAGCCGACCTGGTCGCCGGCGCGGACCGCGAGTTCCACCATCGCGGTGCCGGGGACCACGACGGAACCGCCGACGACGTGGTCGGCGAGCCAGGGGTGGGTCCGCACCGACAGCCGGCCGGTCAGGACGGCCCCGTCGGAGTCGGCGAGCACGGTGGCGGCACCGAGCAGCGGGTGGTCGGCGGAGTCCAGTCCCACCGAGCCGACGTCGCCGGCCGGGGCGGCCGTCTCGGGCCAGAACCGCTCGCGCTGGAAGGCCGTGGTGGGCAGGTCGACGGTGCGGGCCCCGGTGAACAGCTCCTCCCAGCGCGGGCCGGCGCCACCGGCGTGCAGCTGGGCGAGGGCGGTGAGCAGGGTCTCGGTCTCGTCCCGGCCGCGGCGGGTGGCGGCGGCGAGGACGGCGTCGCCGTCGGTGTCGGCCAGGCACTCGCGGGCCATGGCGGTCAGCACCGCGTCGGGGCCGATCTCCAGGAAGCGGGTGACGCCCTCCGCGGCGAGGGTGCGTATCCCGTCGTGGAAGCGGACGGCCTCGCGCACGTGCCGTACCCAGTAGTCGGGGGTGCCGATGTCCTGGGTCGCGAGCCGGCCGGTGACGTTGGAGACCACGGGGACGGTCGCCCGGTGGAAGGTCAGGGAGGCGACCACGGACCGGAAGTCGGCCAGCATGGGTTCCATCAGCGGGGAGTGGAAGGCGTGCGACACCTTCAGCCGGCGGCTCTTCTCGAAGTGCGCGGCGACCGCCTCGGCCTCGGCGGCGTCGCCGGAGACGACGACGGAGTCCGGCCCGTTGACGGCGGCAACGCCGACCCGGCCGGTGAGCAGGGGGCGTACGGCCTCCTCGGTGGCGCGCAGGGCGATCATGGCGCCGCCCTCGGGGAGGGCCTGCATGAGCCGGCCGCGCGCGGCCACCAGCGTGACGGCGTCCGCGAGGTCCAGCACGCCCGCGACGTGGGCGGCGGCGATCTCGCCGATGGAGTGGCCCGCGACGTAATCGGGGGCGAGGCCCCACGACTCCACCAGCCGGTACAGCGCGACCTCGAAGGCGAACAGCGCGGTCTGGGTACGGGCCGTGCGGTTCAGCGGCCCGGGATCGTCACCGAGGACCAGCTCGCGCAGGTCACCGTCGCCGGACAGCTCGCAGATCTCGTCGAACACGCGGGAGAAGACCGGGAAGTGGGCGTGCAGCTCGCGGCCCATGCCGGGCCGCTGGGAGCCCTGGCCGGTGAACAGGAAGGCGGTCTGGCCCTTGCGGACGCGGCCGAGCGCGGTGGCACGGCCGCCCTCCGCGAGGCGGGTCACGGCGTCGAGCAGTGTGTCCCGGTCGGCACCGAGGACCACGGCCCGGTACGGGTGGGCGGTGCGGGTGACGGCCAGCGAGTGCGCCACGTCCACGGGATGGGCATCGCCGACGGCCGCGGCCAGGAGGGCGGCCTGCTCGCGCAGGGCTCGCTCGCTGCGGCCGGAGAGCACCCACGGCACCAGTGGCGGCGCGGTGCGCGGTGCGGGGTCCGCGGCGGGTTCCCCGGAGGGTTCTGCGGCGGGTTCTTCGGCGGGGGCCTCCTCCAGGATGGTGTGGGCGTTGGTCCCGCTGGCGCCGAAGGAGGAGACCGCGGCCCGTCGCGGGCGCCCCGGGTCGGTCCAGGGGCGGTTGGCGGTGAGCAGGCGGACGTTGCCCTGGCTCCAGTCGACCTTGCCGGACGGCTCCTCGGCGTGCAGGCTCCGCGGCAGCACGCCGTGCCGCATCGCCATGACCACCTTGATGATTCCGGCGACGCCCGCCGCGGCCTGGGTGTGGCCGATGTTGGACTTCACCGAACCCAGCCACAGCGGTGCGTCCTTCGGCCGGTCCTGCCCGTAGGTGGCGAGCAGGGCCTGTGCCTCGATGGGGTCGCCGAGCGTGGTACCGGTGCCGTGCGCCTCCACCAGGTCGACGTCGGCCGGGGTGAGCTGCGCGCCGGCCAGCGCGGCGCGCACGACCCGCTGCTGGGAGGGGCCGTTGGGGGCGGTCAGGCCGTTGGAGGCACCGTCCTGGTTGACGGCCGAGCCCCGGATGACGGCGAGGACCTCGTGGCCGTTGCGGCGGGCGTCGCTCAGCCGTTCCAGCAGCAGCATGCCGGCGCCCTCGCCCCAGCCGGTGCCGTCGGCCGCGTCAGCGAAGGACTTGCAGCGGCCGTCCGCGGCCAGGCCGCGCTGGCGGCTGAAGGCGACGAACGAGTTGGGGGTGGACATGACCGTGGCGCCGCCCGCCAGAGCGAGGGTGCACTCCTTGCCGCGCAGCGCCTGTACGGCGAGGTGCACCGCGACGAGCGCCGACGAGCAGGCGGTGTCGATGGTGACGGCCGGGCCCTCCAGCCCGAGGGTGTAGGAGATCCGGCCGGAGATCACGGCGGCCAGGGCACCCGTGCCGAGCGCCGCCTCGGAGTCCTGCGGCATCCGCGCCAGCAGGTCCCGGTAGTCCTGGCCGTTGGTCCCGGCGAACACCCCGACCCGGGCGCCGTGCACCGAGTCGGGAGCGATACGGGCGCGTTCCAGCGCCTCCCACGACACCTCCAGCAGCAGGCGCTGCTGGGGGTCCATCGTGACGGCTTCCCGCGGGCTGATGCCGAAGAAGTCCGGCTCGAACCCCGCGGCGTCGCGCAGGAAGCCGCCGCGCGTGGAGTACGTCTTCCCCGTGGCGTCCGGGTCCGGGTCGTACAGCGCGTCGACGTCCCAGCCGCGGTCCCCGGGGAAGTCCCCGATGGCGTCGGTGCCCTCGTGGACCAGCTGCCAGAACTCCTCGGGGGTGGTGACCCCTCCGGGGAAGCGGCAGCTCATTCCGACGATGGCGATGGGTTCCCGGTCCTGGGTCTCCACCTCGCGCAGCCGCTGACGGGTCTGGTGCAGATCGGCGGAGACCCGCTTGAGGTAGGAGAGCAGCTTTTCGTCGTTGGTCATCGGGTGTCGCCACTCCTGTGCGAAGAGGTGGGCTGCGGGTGGGCCGGGGTGTCGTGGGAGTGCCGGGTCACGCCGAGCCGAGTTCTTTGTCGATGAACGCGAAGACGTCGTCGGCGGAGGCCTCTTCCAGCCGGCCGGTGACGGCTGCCGCGTCCTGGCCGAGGGTCTTGTCCAGGTCGTTGAGCAGGGTCTGCAGCCGGGTGGTGACCCTGCTCTGCTCCAGGTCCTCGGCGGTGAGGTCGCCCAGCCGGGCGGCGACCCGTTCGAGCTCGGCGACCACGGCGTCCACGGAGGTGTCCGCGCCGGCGAGTTCGGTGCCCAGGTACTTGGCGAGGGCGGCGGGTGTGGCGTAGTCGAAGATGAGCGTGGCCGGCAGCGGCACTCCGGCGGCGCCACTGATCCGGTTGCGCAGGTCGACCGAGGTCAGCGAGTCGAAACCGAGGTCGCGGAACGCGGTGGTCGGTTCGACGGCGGAGGCGTCGCCGTATCCGAGGACGGTGGCCGCCTGGCCGCAGACCAGGTCGTGCAGGGCGCGCTCGCGTTCCCCTCCGGTGAGTCCCGCGAGCTTCTCGGCGAAACCGTCGGCCGCGTTCGCGCCGTCCGGGCCGCTCGTGGTGCGCCGCGCCTCGGGCAGTGCGGACAGCAGCGGGCTGGGGCGGGTGGAGGTGAACGCGGGGGCGAACACCGACCAGTCGACGTCGGCGACGGTGACGGTGGTGTCGCCGCCGTCCAGGGCGCGGCGCAGCGCGGTGAGGGCGGTGTCCGGGTCGAGCAGGGACATGCCCATCGCCTTGGCCGAGGCGCGCACCGTGCCGTGCGCCGCCATGCCGTCGCCGCCCCAGGGGCCCCAGGCCACGGAGGTGGCGGGCAGCCCCGCCGCGTGACGGTGCTCGGCCAGGGCGTCCAGGTAGGCGTTGGCGGCGGCGTAGTTGGCCTGGCCGGCGCCGCCGACGGTGGCGGTCAGGGAGGAGAACAGCACGAACGCCGACAGGTCGAGCCCGGCGGTCAGTTCGTGCAGGTGACGGGCGGCGTCCGCCTTGGGACCGAGGACGCGGGCGAACCGGTCGGCGTCCAGGGCGTCCAGGACGCCGTCGTCGAGGGCACCGGCCAGGTGCACGACCGCCGTCAGGGGGTGCTGCGCCGGTACGGAGTCCAGCAGGCCGGCCAGTGCGGACCGGTCGCCGGTGTCGCAGGCGGTCAGGGTGACGCCGGTACCGGTGGCGGTGAGTTCGCGGACCAGGTCGGCGGCGCCGGGTGCGTCGGGGCCCCGGCGGGAGGCGAGCAGCAGGTGCTCGGCTCCCTCGGCCGCGAGCCGGCGGGCCACGACCGCGCCGACCGCGCCGGTGGCGCCGGTCACCAGCACGGTGCCGGACGGCTTCCAGGGGGCGCCCGCGCGGGCCGGGGCGTGCTCCAGCCGGCGTCCGTGGGCGCCGGATTCGCGGATCACGACCTGGTCCTCGCCGCCGGCGTCACCGAGCAGCGCGGCCAGGCGCGCCACGGTCCGCGGGCCGGCCTCGGCGGGCAGGTCGACGAGGCCGCCCCACCGGTCGGGGTGCTCCAGGGCGGCGACCCTGCCGAGGCCCCAGAGGGCGGCCTGGGCGAAGCCGGTGACGGTGGCGCCGGCTCCGTGTGCGACGGCGTCCCTGGTGGCGCACCACAGCGGGGCGTCGGCGCCGGTGTCCCCGAGTGCCTGGACGAGCGCGGCGAGGGCGTCCGGCGGTGTCGCCGGGGCGGGCAGGTACAGGATGCCGTCGGTCGGGGTCCGGCCGGTGAGCGCGTCGGCCAGTGCGGCGCGGTCGGCGGTGTCCGGCACGGTGAGGATCTCGACGTCCAGCCCGTGGCCTGCCAGGCCTTCTGTCACCGCGCGGGTCCACGGGTCCTCCGCGGTGGACGCGGGGACGACGGCCAGCCAGGCACCCCCGAGGGCCGGGGTGGCGGGAGGTGCCAGCGGTTCCCAGGTGACGCGGTAGCGAAGCCCGTCCGCCGCGGCGTGCGCCTGTCGCCGGCCGTGCCAGGTGGCGAGTGCGGGCACGACTGCGGCGACGGAGCTCTCGTCGTCGAGACCGAGGGTGGCGGCGACGGCACTCACGTCCTGCTCGCGCACCAGGTCCCAGAACGGGTCGCCGGCGTCGCCGCCGGAGCCGGCCTGCCGCTCGGCCTGCAGGATGGGGGCGTCCTCCCAGTGCCGGTCCCGGCGGAACGGGTAGGTGGGCAGGTCGACGGTGCGGCCGCCGGTGAAGACCGTCGGCCAGTCGGGGCCGGTGCCGGTGAGGTGGAGACGGCAGAGGGCGTCGACGAGGGCGGTGTCCTCGGCACGGTCGCGCCGCTGGGTGCCGATGGCGTCGGGGACCACGTCCTGCGCCATGGTGCTGAGCACCGAGTCGGGGCCGATCTCCAGGAAGCGGGTGGCTCCCTCGGCGGCGAGCGTGGTGGCCCCGTCGTGGAAGCGGACGGCCTCGCGGACGTGCCGTACCCAGTAGTCGGCGTCGGCCAGGTCCTCGGCGATCCGGCCGGTGACATTGGAGACGACCGGGAGCGTGGGCTCGTGGAAGGTGAGGCCTGCCAGTACCTCGCGGAAGGGCTCGAGCATGGGGTCCATGCGGTGCGAGTGGAAGGCGTGCGACACCTTCAGCCGGGTGCTCTTCTCGGCGTGGGCAGCGACGGCGAGGACGGCCTCCTCGTCGCCGGAGACCACGACGGAGCGCGCGCCGTTGACGGCGGCGATGTCGACACCGTCGGTGAGGAGGGCGACCACGTCGGCCTCGCTGGCGCGCAGGGACACCATCGCGCCCCCGGCCGGCAGGTCCTGCATGAGGCGGCCCCGCGCCGCGACCAGGGTGACCGCGTCCTTCAGGTCCAGTACGCCCGCGACGTGGGCGGCGACGATCTCGCCGATGGAATGTCCGGCGAGCAGGTCGGGGCGGACGCCCCAGTGCTCCAGCAGCCGGTAGAGAGCGGTCTCGAAGGTGAACAGCGCCGCCTGGGTGTACAGGGTGCGGTGCAGCGGCGCGTCGGCGCCGTCGGCGTCCTCGTCGAACATGACGTCGCGCAGGGGCAGGTCGAGATGCTCGTCGAAGGCCGCGCAGATGTCGTCGAAGGCCGCGGCGAACACCGGGAAGGCGGCGTGCAGGGTGCGGCCCATGCCGGGGCGCTGCGAACCCTGTCCGGAGAAGAGGAAGGCGAGGCGCCCGGGTTCGGGGGCCACGACGGGCGTACGCGTGCCGTCGGCGACCTCACGCAGGGCGGCCAGCAGTTCGTCCCGGTCGCGTCCCGTGACGGCGGCGCGGTGGGTGAACAGGGAGCGGGTGGTGGCCAGCGAGTGGCCGACGTCGTACGGGTCGAGGTCGCCGGCGACCGCCAGCAGCCGTTCCGCCTGGCGCTGTACGGCGTCGGCGCCCTTGCCGGAGAGCAGCCACGGCACGACGGGCAGCTCGGTGCGGTGTGGGGTGCTCCCGTCGGTCGCGGTGGGCGGGGCCTCCTCCAGGACGGTGTGCGCGTTGGTGCCGGAGATGCCGAAGGACGAGATGCCGGCGCGGCGCGGCCTGCCGTCGCCGCCCCAGGGGCGGGGCTCGGTGAGCAGTTCGACGTCGCCCGCGCTCCAGTCGACGGCGGTGCTGGGAGTGCCGACGTGGAGGGTCCGGGGAAGGGTGCCGTGGCGCATCGCCATGACCATCTTGATGACGGCGCCGACTCCGGCGGCGGCCTGGGCGTG
Organism: Streptomyces sp. QL37; assembly: GCF_002941025.1. Taxonomy (NCBI): domain Bacteria; kingdom Bacillati; phylum Actinomycetota; class Actinomycetes; order Kitasatosporales; family Streptomycetaceae; genus Streptomyces; species Streptomyces sp. QL37. The sequence goes on from NZ_PTJS01000001.1 coordinate 1,718,223, forward strand.
GCCCATGTTGGACTTGATGGAGCCCAGCCACAGGGGCAGGCCCTCGGGACGGTCCTGCCCGTAGGCGGCGATGACGGCCTGGGCCTCGATGGGGTCGCCGAGCGTGGTGCCGGTGCCGTGGGCCTCCACCGCGTCGATGTGGTGCGGCGCCAGTTGGGCGTCGGCGAGCGCCTGCCGGATGACGCGGACCTGGGCCGGTCCGCTGGGCGCGGTCAGCCCGTTGGAGGCGCCGTCCTGGTTGACGGCGCTGCCGCGGACGACCGCGAGCACCTTGTGGCCGTTGCGGCGGGCGTCCGACAGCCGCTCGACGAGGAGCATGCCCGCGCCCTCGGCCCAGGCGGCGCCGGCGGCGTCGTCGGAGAAGGAGTGGCAGCGGCCGTCGGGCGACAGGGCGCGGCGCTCGCTGAACTCGACGAACATCTCGGGGCTGGCCATGACGGCGGCGCCGCCCGCCAGCGCGAGGGAGCACTCCCCCTTGCGCAGGGACTGGATCGCCGAGTGGAGGGCGACCAGGGAGGAGGAGCAGGCGGTGTCCATGGTGACCGCCGGGCCCTCAAGTCCGAGGGTGTAGGCGATCCGGCCGGAGACGATGCTGCCGGAGATGGTGCCGCCGATGTAGTCGTGGTGCATCAGGCCGACGAAGACACCGGTCGGGGTGCCCTTCACGGCCGTGGGGTCGATGCCGGCCCGCTCGAAGGCCTCCCAGGTGACCTCCAGCAGCATGCGCTGCTGGGGGTCCGTGCCGGGCGCGTCCTTGGGGCTGATGCCGAAGAAGGCGGGGTCGCACTCGGCGGCGTCGTAGAGGAATCCGCCGTGGCGCACGTACGTCTTGCCGGGGGCCCCGGGCTCGGGGTCGTAGAGGGCGTCGACGTCCCAGCCGCGGTCGGTGGGGAAGTCGGAGACGACGTCGACGCCTTCGTCGACGATGCGCCACAGGTCCTCGGGGGTGCGTATGCCTCCGGGGTAGCGGCAGCCCATACCGATGATGGCGACGGGCTCGTGGTCCTGCTCCTCCAGTTCCCGCACGCGGCGCCGGCTGCGCTCCAGCTCGGTCGTGGCCCGCTTCAGGTAGTCGCGGAGCTTGTCGGCCGTTGCCGGGTCTTCCATCACAGGGCTCCCAGTTCGTTGTCGATCGTCGCGAAGAGTTCCGCGTCGCTGGCCTCGCCGAAGTCCTGCGCGGGCGCGGGCGCGGCGTCGCCGCCACGGGCGTCCTGCCAGCCGCGGAGGAGGGCTTCGAGGCGTGCGGTGACGCGGGTGTGGCTGCCCTCCTCGTCGGGCAGGCCGAGCAGCACGGCCTCGAGCCGGTCCACCTCGGCCAGGGCGGTCCGGGCGAGGTCGGCCGGTCCCGGGACCAGTTCGGTCTTGAGGTGGGCGGCGAGTGTGCGGGGCGAGGGCTGGTCGAAGACCAGCGTCGCGGGGAGGCTGAGGCCGGTGGCCCCCGCGAGGAGGTTGCGCAGTTCGACGGCGGCGAGCGAGTCGAAGCCCATCTCCTGGAAGGCGCGTCCGGGGTCCACCGACTGCGGTGAGGGGTGCCCGAGCACGCCTGCGACATGGGTGCGGACCAGTTCGAGCAGGGCCCGGTCGCGTTCGGTGTCGGGCAGGCCGGCGAGCCGCTCGCGCCAGGAGGCGGACGACGTGCTCCCGGCGGTCCCCGCGCCTGCCTTGCGGGCCGCGGGGCGGACGAGTCCGCGCAGGAGCGCGGGGACGCCGTCGGGCCGGGCCCGTACGGCGGCGCCGTCCACCCGGACGGGGACCACGAGGGCGTCCTCGGCGCCGAGGGCGGCGTCGAACATGCGCAGTCCCTGGGCGGGGGCGAGGGGCGGCAGGCCGAGACGGCGCAGCCGCTCCAGGTCGGCCGCTTCGATGCCGGCGCTCATGCCGCCGCCCGATGCCCACAGGCCGTAGGCCAGGGAGACGGCGGGCAGTCCGAGGGAGCGGCGGTGGGCGGCGAGGCCGTCGAGGAAGGTGTTGGCGGCCGCGTAGTTGGCCTGGCCGCCTCCGACGAGCAGGCCCGCGGTGGAGGACAGCAGGACGAACGCGGACAGGTCCGACTCCCGGGTCAGGTCGTGCAGGTGCCAGGCGGCGTCCACCTTGGGCCGCAGGACCCGCTCGACCCGGTCCGCGTCGAGAGTGGCCAGGACGCCGTTGTCGACGACGCCGGCGGCGTGCACCACGGCGCGGACCGGGTACCGGCCGAGCAGCGCGGCGAGGTCGGCGCGGTCCGCGACGTCGCAGCGGGCGAGGGTGACCTCGGCGCCGAGCGCGGCGAGTTCGGCCCGGAGGTCGGCCGCGCCGGGGGCGTCCGCGCCCCGCCGGCCGGCCAGCAGCAGACGTCGTACGCCGTGCTCGGTGACCAGATGACGGGCGATCAGGGCGCCCAGGCCGCCGGTTCCGCCGGTGACGAGGACCGTGCCGTCCGGGTCCCAGACGTGGGGGCCGCCGGGCTTGGCGCGGGCCAGGCGCGGCACGCGTACCTCGCCGTCGCGGACGGCGGTCTCCGGTTCGTCGGAGGCCAGCGCGGTGGCGAGTGCCGCGTTCGGGGCGGCGCTGCCGTCGGTGCCGATCAGCAGGAAGCGGCCGGGGTTCTCGGCCGCCGCGGCGCGCACCAGGCCGAACAGCGGGGTGTGCGTGAGGTGGTCGCCACGCAGCAGTACGGCGAGCCGGCGGCCGGTGAAGCGTTGGTCGTCGAGCCAGAGCCGCAGGGTGTCCAGGGTGGAGCCCACCAGGTCACGTGCCCGCTCCGGCAGGCCGGCGCCGGTGTCGGGGTCGGCGGGTACGGCCAGGACGACCGTGCCGGGCACGTCGCCCGCGTCCGCCAGTGCGGCCAGATCGGCGTACCGGGGTGCGTCGAGGCCGGCGTCGGCACCGCACACCGCCAGGTCGGACGGGTCCGGGCGCGCGGCGCCGGGGACCGGGACGAGGTCGACCCGGTACAGGGGGTCGTCCGCGTCCGCGGTGAGCTGCTCGGCCGTGACGGGTCGGGCCACGAGGCCGCGGACGGTGGCGACGGGTGCGCCGTCGCCGTCGGCCAGGTCGAGGCGTACGGCGTCGTTGCCCTCCGGGGACAGGCGCAGGCGCAGGCGGTCGGTGCCGGCCCGGTGCAGCGTGACGCCGCTCCAGGCGAACGGCAGCACGGCCTGTCCGCCGGGCAGGTCCAGCAGGTTGACGTGGAGGGCCGCGTCCAGCAGGGCCGGGTGGAGGCCGAAGGCGCCGGCGGTGGTGCGTGCTCCGTCGGGCAGGGCGGCCTCGGCGTACAGCTCCTCGCCCCGGCGCCACATGGCGCGCAGGCCCTGGAAGACCTCGCCGTAGCCGTATCCGGTGCGGGCGAGCCGCTCGTAGAGCCCTTCCAGGTCCACGGGTTCAGCACCGGCGGGCGGCCAGGCCGCGGGGTCTGCGGGTGCTCCGCCGTCGGAGGGCACGGTGGTGAGGACGCCACCGGCGTTGCGGGTCCACGGGGTGCCGGGGGTGTCGGTGCGGCGTGACCAGACGGTCAGTTCACGGCGTCCGTCCCGCTCGGCGTCGACGGCGACCTGTACGGCCACGGAGCCTTCTTCGGGCAGGGTGAGGGGGGCGTGCAGGGTGAGTTCCCCGACGGTGTCGCAGCCGGTCTGTGCCGCGGCCAGCAGCGCCATCTCGACGAAGGCGGTGCCGGGCAGCAGGACGGTGCCGTGGACGGCGTGGTCGCCGAGCCAGGGGTGGGAGGACAGGGACAGCCGTCCGGTGAGGACCGCGCCCTGGGTGTCGGGCAGTTCGGTCGCGGCCGTCAGCAGCGGATGGCCGGTGGCCTGCTGTCCGAGTCCTTCGGCGTCGCCGGTGCCCCCCGCGGCGGCTTCCAGCCACAGGCGGGTCCGCCGGAAGGCGTAGGTGGGCAGGTCCGTGCGCCGTGCGTGGTGCGGTGCGTGGAACGCCTCCCAGTCGACGGTTCCCCCGGCGGCGTGCAGCCGGGCGACGGAGGTGACGAAGTCGTGCGGCTCGTCGCCGTCACGGCGCATGACGGGCAGGCAGACGCTGTCCGGGGGGAGGCACTCGGCGGCCAGGGCGGTGAGCGCCGCGTCCGGGCCGACTTCGAGGAACGCCCGGGCACCCAGGTCGTGCAGGGCGGCGAGGGCGGGGGCGAAGCGGACGGGGCGGCGGACATGGTCCACCCAGTAGCCGGGGGTGGTGAGTTCGCCGGGGGCGGCGAGGGCGCCGGTGAGGGCGGAGACCACCGGGATCCGGGGCTCCTGGTAGGCGCACCGGGAGGCGGCCTCGGCGAAGGCTTCCAGCATCGGGTCCATCAGCGGCGAGTGGAAGGCGTGGGAGACCTTGAGCCGCTTGCCGCCTCCGAAGCGGGTGGCGAGCGCGTCGACGGCCTCCTCGGTTCCCGATACCACCACGGAACGGGGGCCGTTGACGGCGGCGAGGCCGACCCGCTCGTCGAGGTGAGGGGTGACCTCCTCCTCGGTCGCCCGCAGCGCGGCCATGGCACCGCCGGCCGGGAGCGCCGCCATCAGGCCGCCCCGGGCGAGGACGAGGGAGACCGCGTCCGGCAGGGAGAGCACTCCGGCGACGTGGGCGGCGGCCAGTTCGCCGACGGAGTGGCCCGCCAGGTAGTCCGGCACCGCGCCCCACGACTCCAGCAGCCGGTACATGGCCACCTCGGTGGCGAAGATCGCGATCTGCGCGTGATCGGTGCGGGTCAGCAGCGCGGGGTCGCCGTCGATCACCTCGGCGAGCGGACGCTCCAGACGGGGGTCTGCGAGGGCGCACACCGCGTCGAACGCCTCCGCGTAGACCGGGTAGGCGCGGCGCAGTTCGCGGCCCATGCCGGGACGCTGGGCGCCCTGCCCGGTGAACAGGTAGGCCGTTCTGCCGCCGACCGGGGTGAGCGGGGTCGCGTCGGCCAGGGAGTCCAGCAGTGCGCCTGACTCGCTGCCGACGGCGACGGCGCGGTACTCGAAGTGGGTGCGGGTGGTGGCCAGTGAGAGCGCGACGTCCGCCGGAGCGGCGTCCTCGCGTCCGGTGAGGTGCTCGCGCAGGCGGGCGGTCTGACCGGCGAGGGCCTCGGGGCTGCGGCCGGTGACGATCCAGGGCACGGGTGTGGCGGCACGGGATTCAGCCGACGTGGCGGCCGGTGTCTCCTCCGCGTCGGGGGCGGCCGCTTCCTCTTCGAGGGGCGCCTGCTCCAGCACCACGTGGGCGTTGGTGCCGCTGATGCCGAAGGAGGAGACGGCCGCGCGGCGCGGACCGCCGGTGTCGGGCCAGGGGCTCCGCTCCAGGGCGAGTTCGACGGCTCCCGCGTCCCAGTCGACCTGGTCCGTGGGGGCATCGACGTGGAGGGTGGGCGGCACCTCACCGTGGCGCATGGCCATGACCATCTTGACGACCCCGGCGACGCCCGCGGCGGCCTGGGTGTGGCCGAGGTTGGATTTGACGGAGCCCAGCAGCAGGGGCCGGTCGGCGGGGTGTTCGCGGCCGTACGTCGCCAGCAGCGCCTGTGCTTCGATCGGGTCGCCGAGCGAGGTCCCCGTGCCGTGCGCCTCCACCACGTCGACGTCGGCGGCGGTGAGCCCCGCGCCGGCCAGCGCCTGACGGATGACCCGTTGCTGGGAGGGGCCGTTGGGTGCGGTCAGCCGGCTGCTGGCACCGTCGGAGTTGACGGCGCTGCCACGCACCACGGCGAGCACGGGGTGGCCGTTGCGCCGCGCGTCGGCCAGGCGTTCGACGAGCAGCATGCCGGCGCCCTCGCCCCAGCCGGTGCCGTCGGCGCCGGTGGAGAAGGCCTTGCAGCGGCCGTCGGGTGCGAGGCCCCGCTGCCTGCTGAAGTCGACGAACGTCTCCGGGGTGGACATCACGGTGACCCCGCCCGCCAGCGCGAGGGAGCACTCGCCTGCCTGCAGGGCGCGCACCGCCCAGTGCAGGGCGACCAACGAGGAGGAGCAGGCGGTGTCGACGGTGACGACCGGGCCCTCCAGGCCGAAGGTGTAGGCGATGCGCCCGGAGGCGATGCTCGCGGCGCTGCCGTTGGCGAGGTAGCCGTCGAGGTCGTCGGGGACGGTGTCGAGCCGGGTGGCGTAGTCGTTGTACATCACGCCGGCGAACACGCCGGTGCGGCTCCCGCGCAGGGAGGCCGGGACGATGCCGGCCCGCTCGAACGCCTCGAAGGAGGTCTCCAGCAGCAGGCGTTGCTGCGGGTCCATGGCAAGGGCCTCACGGGGGCTGATGCCGAAGAAGTCGTAGTCGAAGTCGGCGGCGTCGTGCAGGAAGCCACCGGTGCGCGCGTAGGTCGTACCGGCCCGGTCCGGGTCGGGGTCGTACAGGGCGTCCACGTCCCAGCCGCGGTCGGCGGGGAAGTCCGACACGGCGTCGGTCCCCGTCGCCACCAGGTTCCACAGGTCCTCGGGCGAGGTGACACCGCCCGGGTAGCGGCAGCCGATGCCCACGATGGCCACCGGGCCGTGTGCGCGTTGTTCGTTCTCGCGCAGCCTGCGTCGTGCCTCCCGCAGATCCGCGGTCGTCCGCCTGAGGTAGTCGAGCAGCTGCTCTTCGTTGTTCACCAGCGCGCCATCCGATCGGGATCGAAAGTGGGCCTCGGTCCTGCGGACTGTCTCCGGACGGGTCCCGGTCCGCTTCCCCCTCCGTTGACGGAGGCTAGGCAGGGGGCGGGCGCGCCTGATACCCCTACGGCCCCCAGGGGGCCATGGACGGGGGCGCGGGCGGCCGTACGGTGTGCCCGAACGGGCAGTGTCGCGCGGGTACGTGCCCGGATCGCGCGTGCGGAGGCCCGCTTCTTTTCTTTACTTCCCGGTAAATCAACTGACCGTGGAAAGTCACCCCGGACGGGCTTCATGAGTGAGAAGTAACTTCCGGAAAGGCCTGGTTGACAAGGTTGACAAGGGCCTATAGCCTCGCTGTTTGTTTGATCGATTAGCTATTTTTCCTCCCTCCGGAAAAACTTGCCGAACAGATCAGGCCACACCACGAATGACTGGCTTTCATTCTTACTGTGCTCATACCAAGAGCAGCCGTAGGGGGTTGGACCGCGACATCGAGGGCTACCTCGCCGGAACTGCGGTAACAGCCCTCGAACAGAAGCAAATGCAGGTCAAACGGGGACTCGGACCGATCCCGTGCAACAGCACTTCACCCCAGACGGGCGCGAATCCACGGACGTTAACTGGACACAGGGGGAACACCTTGCGCCTTTACGACCGCTCCAAAGAATTACACATACTTAACGAAGCGTTTACCGAGAGCACTCGAAGATCCGGGCGGTTCGTGATAGTCACGGGCGGTCCCGGTTCCGGGAAGACCCAGCTTCTGCACGAATTCCTGGCGGCTGCGGGCCGCTCGGGCGCACACATACTCCAGGGCACGGCACACCCGGCCGAGCGTGACCGGCCGATGAGCCTGTTGCGGCAATTGCTGCGCAACGGTGAGGTGCTGCCCGTTCCGTCGGACCCCGCTCGTCCGGCGGGCAGGCGTACGGAGCCTCTCCCCCGGAATTCCGAGCACCGGGGCGACACGCGATCAGACGATCCGGACAACGCGACGACGGAGACACTGCTGCGGCTCGCGGACGGTGAACGCCCCCTGGTGGTGGCCGTCGACGACGCCCATCTCATGGACGAGGCCTCGCTGGGCGCCGTCGTCCGCCTGCTCGACAGGAGCCGCTTCCGGCCCGTCCTCGTGGTGTGCGCCACATCCGGGCACCCGGGCACCGGACACTCCGCCTCCCACGCCGGACTGATCCGCCGGCCGCACCGCCGGGCCCGGCTCGGCCCCCTGTCGGAGCGGGGCGTCGGCGAACTGATCAGCGCCCAGTCGACAGCCGCCCGGTCCGCCGGGGTGGGCCGCGCCTTCCACCGGGCCACGGCGGGCAACCCCCTGCTGGTGCACGCCCTGCTGGACGACAGCACCCGCCTCGGCCACGACATGGACCGCCCCCTCGCCAGCACCGCCTACCGTCAGGCGGTGCTGTCACTCGTGCACCGCGGGGAACCGCGCCACATACGGGTGATCCGGGCGCTCGCCGCCCTCGGCGCACCGGCTTCCGCCTACATCCTGGGGGAGCTGGCCGACACCACGCCCGCCGGTGTCGAGGAGGCCGTCGAGGCCCTCGGCTCCGTGGGGCTGCTCGACGGCCACGTCTTCCGGCTGCCGGCCGCGGCGACGGCGGTGCTCGAGGACATGGACGCCACCGCGCGTGCCGCGCTGCACGGACGCATCGCCGACCTGCTGTACCGCAGCGGCGCGCCGGTGGGCGACGTGGCCCGGCACCTGCGCGCCGCCGACCGGGTCCCGCAGCCGTGGGGCCCTGGCGTGCTGCGCGCCGCCTCGGAGCAGGCCCTGGCCGCGGACGACGTGGAACTGTGCTGCGGTTACCTGAATCTGATGCTGCGCGACTGCGCCGACCCGCAGGAGCGCAACGCCCTGTCCGCCGCCCTCGCCCGAGCGGAGTGGCGGGTGAACCCCGCGGCCGCGGGCGCCCACCTGGAGCCGCTGCGCCGGCCCGCGCTGGACGGCGAGCTGAGCATGCGCGACACCGCCACCGTCCTGCGGCACATGCTGTGGCAGGGCGACACCGAACTGGCCGCCGAGACCGTCGCCACACTGGTGCCCGCGCACTCCCCCGGTGACGCGCAGATCCTCCTCGAGGTCGAGTTCGTACGGCAGTGGTTCTACGGCGTCGCGCTGCCCGCACGGAGCCCGCGGGGCGCCGGTGGCGACCCGCGCCGGCGGACTCCCGCCGACCGGTACGGCGGGCTTGCCGCGCAGGTGGCGGTCCTGGTCGGCGGTGTCGCGACGGACGACTCCGCCGCGGCCGTGGCCCAGGCGCTGCAGGGCCGCAAACTCGACCACCTCAACCTGGAACTGGTGGCGATGGCGCTCCTCGCGATCGCCCACGCCGACCGGCCCGCGGTCGCCGCCGAAGCCTGCGACGCCCTGCTGGAGTCCTCGGTCGAGCGCCGGGCGACCACGTGGCAGGCAGTGCTCGGCAGCGTACGGGCGGAGATCGCGCTGCTCCGCGGCGACATGACCACCGCGGCCGAGGGCGCCGACAGAGCGCTGAGCAGCCTGCACGACGGAAGCTGGGGAGTCCTCGCCGGGCTCCCGCTGTCGACGGCGATCTTCGCCCACACCGCCATGGGCGCCTACGACGAGGCCGAGCGGGTGCTCAAACGGGACGTCCCCGAGCCGATGTTCCGCACCGTCTTCGGCATCCAGTACCTGCGGGCCCGCGGACACCACTACCTCGTCACGGACCGGCCGTTCGCCGCGCTCAACGACTTCGAGACGTGCAGCAGCCTGATGCGGCAGGGGAACTCCAGCCTTCAGAAGGGCATTCCCTGGCGCTCCGACCTGGCCCTGGCCAATCTCCGGATCGGCAAGGCCCGCACCGCCCGGGAGTGCGCCGAGGAGCAGCTGCGGCTGCCCGGCGGTCACAGCTCCCGCGCGCGGGCGATGGCGTTACGGATGCTGGCCGCCACGAGCAAGCCGCACCGCCGGGCCTTGCTGCTGCGGGAGGCGATCGACCTGCTCAAGCTCTGCGGCGACCAGCACACCCTCTCCCAGGCCTACGCCGATCTCTCCGCGGCGCACTACGAACTGGGCGAGTACGCCCGTGCCCGGCTGGTCGCCCGCCAGGCGGCCCTGGAGGCGGAGGCGTGCAGCGTCGACTCACCGGTCGACGCACATCTGCTGGAGGACCCCGGCCAGTCCGAGGGATCCGAGGCGGAGGGCTCGGCCATCCTGAGCGACGCGGAGTGCAGGGTCGCGGGTCTCGCCGCGCTGGGGTACACCAACCGCGAGATCAGTGGCCGGCTGCACGTCACGATCAGCACGGTGGAACAGCATCTCACCAGGGTCTACCGCAAGTTGCACGTGGCCAGCCGGGCCGAACTGCCGCCGAAGATGCTGGAGCACCGCATCCCGAAACTTTCCGACCGATGGGCGGCCAGCCACTCCTCGGCGGGCTGACCTACGGCGCACCTCTCCGCACCGCACCGCCCCCTCCACGGGTCCCCACGGGCCCCGGAGGGGGCTCCGTTCTGCCCACCCGGTCCCGCCCGGACAAGGGCAAGGGCAAGGGCAAGGGCAAGGACGGGTGCCGGGACAGGCGCCCCGCACCTGCACCGGTGACGAACAGACGCGTCGTGCGGGGACGGGGCACGGGTGAGCCCGGGGCGCGGTACACGCGCCCCGGGCTCACCCGTCCGTGCGTCCGGCGGTTCAGCCGAAGCTGCCGAGTTCGCCGTCGAGGATGCCGAAGAGCTCGTCGGCCGTGGCCGCTTCCAGCCCCTTCTCCCCGGTCTCGCCGGGCTTCCCGGGTTCCGGCCACTGCGCCGATCCGTCCCACCTGGCGGTGAGGGACCTGAGCCGCGCGGCCACCCGGGCACGGCGCTCGTCGTCGAGCCCGTCGGAGCCGAGCACCGTACCCAGCAGCGTCTCCAGGCGTACCACCTCCGCCTCTACGTCGACGAGCTCCTCGTCGGTCCCGGCCCCGCCCAGTTCCTCGAACAGGTGATGGGCGAGGGCCTCGGAGGTCGGGTAGTCGAAGGTGAGGGTGGTGGAGAGCCGCAGGCCCGTCTCGGCGCTCAGGCGGTTGCGCAGCTCCAGTGCGGCGAGCGAGTCCACGCCGAGGTCGCCCAGCGGACGTTCGGCGTCGACGGCGCCCGCGGAACCGTGTCCGAGGACATCGGCCACGTGCCCGCACACCGTGTCGACCAGCAGCCGCCTGCCGTCCGCGGCGCCGAGCACGGCCAGCCGCCGCGCCAACGGCTCCGGCTCCTCCGGGGCGGCCTCCACCGCCCGGACGGCCCGGCGGGCCGGCGCCGACGCCGGTTCCAGGGCGCGGACCAGGGCCGGGGCGTCCTCGGTGACCTGGACGCGGATCGGCAGCAGCGACGGTTCGCCGGTGGCCAGGGCCCGGTCGAACAGCGTCAGCGCCCGGTCGGCGGGCAGCGGCAGGATGCCGTCACGGGCCAGCCTGCGCATCTCGGCCTCACCGAGGCCGGCCGCCATGCCGTCGCCGGTGTCCCACAGCCCCCAGCCCAGTGACAGGGCGGGCAGCCCCTCCGCCCGCCGCCGGGCGGCGAGGGCGTCGAGGAAGGCGTTGCCCGCCGCGTAGTTGGCCTGACCCGCCGCTCCCAGCGTGCCGGCGGCGGAGGAGAAGAGGACGAAGGCGGCCAGGTCCAGGTCGCGGGTGAGTTCGTGCAGGTGCCAGGCGGCATCGGTCTTGGGCCGCATCACCGTCTCCGTGCGCGTTGCGGTGAGGTCGGTGAGCAGACCGTCGTCCAGGACGCCGGCCGCGTGCACGACGGCGGTCAGCGGGTGGGCTTCGGGAACGGAGGCCAGCAGCTCGGCCAGCGCGGCGCGGTCGGTGGTGTCGCAGGCGGCGAAGGTGATCCGCGCGCCGGAGGCGACGGCCTCCTCGTGCTCTCGCGCGTCCGGTGTCCGGCCGCCGCGGCCGACCAGCAGCAGGTGCCGGACGCCGTGGTGCTCGGCCAGGTGCCGGGCCACCAGGCGGCCGAGACTGCCGGTGCCGCCGGTGATGAGGACGGTGCCCCCGGGGTTCAGCGGGATGGCCGGCCCGGTCCGGGCCCCGTCGGCCCGGGTCAGCTCCGGTGTGTACACCGTGCCCCCGCGCAGGGCGAGTTCGGGTGCTCCGGTAGCGACGGCGGCCGCCAGGACGGCGGCCGACGCGGCGTCACCGTCGGTGTCGGCCAGCACGAACCGGCCGGGGTGCTCGACGGCGGCGGACCGGACCATGCCCCAGATGACGGCCTGGGCCGGGTCCGGCACCCCGTCGGGGGCGACGGCGACCGCGGACCGGGTGACGACCACCAGGGGGGCGCCGTCCGCCGGTTCGGCCAGGTGTTCCTGGAGCGCTGCGAGGGTGCGCACGGCGGTGCCGCGGGCGCGGGCCGGCAGGTCGCCGTCCGTGGCGTCGTCCAGGGTCACGGTCAGGGTGCGGGGCTCGGCGGTCACCCCGTCCGCGGTCACGTCCGCCGGGGTCCAGCGCAGGGCGAACAGGTCGCCGGAGGCGGGCGCGGCCGCGTTCAGCTGCTCGGCCGTCACCTGGCGGACGCGCAGCGACGCCGCCTCGGCGACCGGTGCGCCCGAGGCGTCGTACAGCCCCAGGGTCATGTGGTCCGTGCCGTGCGGGGTGAGCCGCAGTCTCAGGGCCGTGGCACCGGTGGCGTGCAGGGTGACCCCCTCCCAGGCGAAGGGCAGGGTCATGACGGTCGGGTCCTGGCCGTCCAGCAGGTCGATGGCGTGCAGCGCCGAGTCGAGGAGCGCGGGGTGCAGTCCGAATCCGTCGGCCGCTTCGGCGTCGGGAAGGACGAGTTCGGCGCAGACCTCGTCGCCGAGCCGCCAGGCGGCGCGCAGGCAGCGGAACAGCGGGCCGTAGCCGTACCCCTGCTCGGCGAGGTGGTCGTACAGTCCGCTCACCTCGACGGGGACGGCACCCTCCGGCGGCCAGACGCCGACGGGGGCCGGCTCGGGCGCGGTCCGTGGGGTGAGGACGCCGGTGGCGTGGCGGGTCCAGTCGCCGCCGGTGCCCTCGGGCCGGGCGTGCACGGCCAGTTGCCTGCGCCCGTCGGCGTCGGGAGCCGCGGCGGTGACCTGGAGGTGCACGGAACCGCGCGTGGGAAGAACCAGCGGCCGTTCCAGGGTGATCTCCTCCACGTGCGGGCAGCCGGCGCGGTCGCCGGCCTGGAGGGCGAGTTCCACGAAGGCGCTGCCGGGCACCAGGACGACTCCCGCGACGGCGTGGTCGGCCAGCCAGGGGTGGGTGGCCAGGGAGAGGCGGCCGGTCAGCGCGAGGGTACCGGCGGCGGCCAGGGTGAGGGCGGCGCCGAGCATCGGGTGCCCGGCGGCCGTCTGGCCGAGCCCGCCGGCGTCGGTGGCCGCCCCGGGCCCGTCGTCCAGCCACAGCCGCTGCCGCTGGAAGGCGTACGTCGGCAGGTCGACACGCCGGGCGTCGGTGCCCGCGTGAATCCGCTGCCAGTCGACGGGCACCCCTCGGACGTGAGCGGCGGCGACGAGCGCGGCGAGCGTCATCTCCTCGTCGCGCTCGCGGCGCAGGGCCGGTACGAACACCGACCGTTCCGGGTCGGCTAGGGCGTGCGTGCCCATGGCCGACAGGACGGCGTCGGGGCCCAGTTCGAGGAAGGTGCGGACGCCGTCGTCCTCCAGGGCCCGGATCACGTCACCGAAGCGGACCGCCTCCCTGACGTGACGCACCCAGTACTCGGGCGAGCACAGCTCGTCCTCGGTGGCGTACGTGCCCGTGACGTCGGAGACGACGGGGATCGTGGGCGCGGCGTAGCTCAGTTCGCGAGCGGCCTTCTCGAACTCGGCGAGCATCGGTTCCATCATGGGCGAGTGGAAGGCGTGGCTGACCTTCAGCCGCTTGGTGCGGCGGACGGCGAAGGCGGCGGCGACCGCGTCCACGGCTGCGCGCGTACCGGAGACCACGACCGCGCGCGGGCCGTTGACGGCGGCCAGGGAGACGTCGGGGCCGAGATGCGGCAGCACCTCGGCCTCGGTGGCGTCCACGGCGAGCATGGCGCCACCGGCGGGCAGGGCCTGCATGAGCCGGCCACGGGCGGTGACCAGCCGGGCCGCGTCCGCGAGGTCCCAGACCCCGGCGACGTGAGCGGCGGTCAGTTCGCCGATGGAGTGGCCGGCCAGCCGGTCAGGACGGATGCCGTAGGACTCCAGAAGGCGGTACAGGGCCGTCTCCACCGCGAACAGGGCGCTCTGGGTGTAGAGCGTGTGATCGAGCGACCCGGCCGCGTCGGTACCCGGCTCGGCCCACATGACCTCGCGCAGCGGGCGGTCCAGGTGGGCGTCCAGGGCCTCGCACACCTCGTCCAGGGCCCGCCGGAAGGCGGGGTGGGCGTCGTACAGGCCGCGGCCCATGCCGGCCCGCTGGGCGCCCTGCCCGGTGAACAGGAAGGCGGTGCGGCCGGCGACCGGCCGGCCGCGCACGACGGTGTCGACGGTGGCGCCGTCGGCCAGCGCGGCCAGGCCCGCCAGCAGTTCGTCCCGGTCACGGGCGACGACCGCGCCCCGGTGAGTGAGTGCGGCACGGCCCGTGGAGAGGGAGTGGACGAGGTCGGTGATCCGCTCGTCGGCTACGGAGCACAGCCGGTCCGCCTGGTCGGCCAATGCCGCGGGGGTGGCCCCGGAGACCACCACGGGGAGCAGGGGAGCGGCTTCGGTACCGGGCGAGGTGTCCGCGCTGTCGTCGTCGGGTGCCTCCTCCAGGATCACATGCGCGTTCGTACCACTGATCCCGAACGACGACACCCCCGCACGACGCACCCGCTCACCCCGCACCCACGGACGCGCCTCCTCCAACAACCGCACCCGCCCCGCACCCCACTCCACCTTCCGCGACGGCTCACCCACATGCAACGTCCGCGGCAACACCCCCTCCCCCAACGCCAACACCATCTTCATCACACCCGCCACACCCGCAGCCGCCTGCGTATGCCCGATGTTCGACTTCACCGACCCCAACCACAACGGACGCCCCTCCGACCGATCCTGACCATACGCAGCCAACAACGCCTGCGCCTCGATCGGATCACCCAACTCCGTCCCCGTACCGTGCGCCTCCACCACATCCACATCACCCGCCGACACACCCGCCGACACCAACGCCTGCCGCAACACCCGCTGCTGCGACGGACCATTCGGCGCCGTCAGACCATTCGACGCACCATCCTGATTCACCGCACTACCCCGCACCACGGCCAACACCCGATGCCCAAGACGCCGCGCATCCGACAACCGCTCCAACACCAGCACACCGGCGCCCTCCGACAGGGCCGTGCCGTCGGCCTCCTCGGCGAAGGACTTGACGCGGCCGTCCGCGGCGAGATTGCGCTGCCTGCTGAAGTCGACGAAGGTGTCGACGGTCGACATGACGGAGACTCCGCCGGCCATCGCCAGGGTGCACTCGCCCCGCCGCAGCGCCTGCGCGGCGAGGTGCAGCGCGACCAGGGACGAGGAGCACGCGGTGTCGACGGTGAGGGCCGGGCCCTCCAGGCCGAGGGCGTAGGCGACCCGGCCCGAGACGACGCTGGCGAGGCTTCCGTTGCCGAGGTAGTCGCGGACGGCCTCGGGGACGTCGCGCAGCCGGCTGCCGTAGTCGTGGTACATGACGCCGGCGAACACCCCGGTGCGACTGCCGCGCACACTGTGCGGGTCGATGCCCGCGCGCTCCAGCGCCTCCCAGGAGGTCTCCAGCAGAAGCCGCTGCTGCGGGTCCATGGCGAGGGCCTCGCGGGGGCCGATGCCGAAGAAGTCGTGGTCGAAGTCGGCGGCGTCGTACAGGAATCCGCCCGAGCGGGTGCTGCAGTGGCCGGGCTTGCCGGGTTCCGGGTCGTACAGGGTGTCCAGGTCCCATCCCCGGTCGTCCGGGAAGTCGCCGATGCCGTCCGCGCCGTCGGCGAGCAGCCGCCAGAACTCCTCGGGTGTGGTGACACCGCCGGGGTAGCGGCAGGCCATGCCGACGATCGCCACGGGCTCGTCCGCCGCGGGTGCCGTCTCCGGCACCACGGCCCCGGGGGCGTCCCCGGCGTCGGCGCCGAGGAGTTCCGTCCTCAGATACCTCACCAGGGCGTCGGCGTCGGGGTGGTCGAAGACGAGGGTGGCGGGCAGCCGCAGGCCGACGGCGCCGCCCAGACGGTTGCGCAGTTCGACCGCGGTCAGCGAGTCGAACCCGGCCTCACGGAAGGAGCGGCGCGGGTCGAGCACCATGTCCGCACCGTGACCGAGGACCGCGGCCACCTGTGTACGGATCAACTCCGACAGCTCCGCGTCCTGTTCGGCGCGTCCCAGGGCGGCCAGCCGGTCGGCGAGCGAGGACCCGGCGGTCCGGGCGGCGGCGGCCCGGCGGGCGGGAGCGGGCACCAGACCGCGCAGCAGGGCCGGGACACCGTCGGCGCCGCGCAGAGCACGCAGGTCCAGGCCGATGGGCAGCAGCAGATGTTCGTCGGCGGCGAGCGCGGCGTCGAGCAGCCGCAGTCCCTCCTCGGTGGGCAGGGGCCGGACTCCCGCACGCGTCATGCGCTCGACGTCGGCGTCGGTGAGGTGGGCGGTCATGCCGGTGCGCTGCTCCCAGAAGCCCCAGGCGAGCGAGAGCCCCGGCAGCCCCAGGGAGCCGCGGTGCGCGGCGAGGGCGTCGAGGAACGCGTTCGCGGCGGCGTATCCGGACTGTCCGGCTCCGTCGACGGTGCCGGCGGCCGAGGAGAACAGCACGAACGCCGCGAGGTCCATGTCCCGGGTGAGTTCGTGCAGGTTCCAGGCCGCGTCCGCCTTCGGCCGGAGCACGGCGTCCAGGCGCTCGGGGGTCTGGTCCGTGACCAGTCCGTCGTCGAGAACGCCGGCGAGGTGCACCACGGCGGTCAGGGGGTGCGCGGCGGGCACGTCGGCCAGGAGTGCGGCCAGGTCGTCGCGCTCGGCGGCGTCGCACCGGGCGACGACGACCTGGACGCCGGACTCGGCGAGGTCGGCGAAGTCGTCCGCCGAGGTGCCGCTGCGCCCGGCCAGGACCAGACGGCGCACGCCGTGTCCGGTGGCGAGGTGCCGGGCGACCACGGCGCCGAGCACGCCGGTGCCGCCGGTGATCAGTACGGTGCCGTCGGGATCGAGCGTGGCGGCGCTCCCGCGTACGTCGGCGCGGGCCAGCCGGGGCACCCGGACGGTGTCGCCCCGCAGGGCCAGTTGCGGCTCGCCGCTCGCGGCGGCGGCGCGCACGGCGGCGGCGATCCGGTCGTCGTCCGCCGTCCCGGGGGCGGTGTCCACGAGGACGATGCGGTCGGGGTGTTCGCCCTGGGCGGCGCGGGCGAGGCCCCAGACGGCGGCGCCCGCCAGGTCGACGGGTCCCTCCTCACCGGTGGTGACCGCGCCGCAGGTGAGGACCAGCAGGCGGGCCTCGGCGGTCCGCTCGTCCGCCAGCCAGTCCTTCAGGGCGGTCAGGACCCGTCCGGTCGCCTCGCGCACCGATGCCGCCGGGTCTTCGCCGCCGGCCACCGGCAGTACCACCCAGTCGGGCAGCGGTGCGAGCTCGGCCGTGCCGCCCTCCGCCAGGACGGCGTGGGCGGGGGCCGCGGCATCCGGTACGGGCACCACGGGCCAGTCCAGCCGGTACAGGTCGTCGGCGCGGACCGGGGAGGCCAGCGCTCCGCCGTCGACCGGTCGGGAGACCAAGGCCTCGACGGCGGCGACCGGGGCACCGGTGGGGTCGGCCAGTTCCAGGGAGAGCGTGTCGCCGCCGCGGAGGCGGACCCGCAGGGCGGTGGCCCCGGCCGCGTACAGCGACACACCGGTCCAGGCGAACGGCAGCCGGGCCGTCTCCTGGCCGTGCGCGCCGAGGCCGTCGGCGTGCAGGGCGGCGTCGAAGAGAGCGGGGTGCAGACCGAAGCCGCCCGCCTCGGTGGGCAGTTCGACCTCGGCGTACGTCTCCTCGCCGCGGCGCCAGGCCGCGCGCAGGCCCTGGAAGGCCGGCCCGTAGTCGTAGCCGAGGGCCGCCAGTTCGGTGTAGGCGTCGTCCACCGGGACCGGTACGGCGCCGGGGGGCGGCCAGGCCGCGAGGTCGAAGGCGGGCGGCGCGGACTGCGGTGCGAGGAGGCCCGAGGCGTTCTGGGTCCAGGCGGCCTCGTCGGCGCTCTCGGGGCGGGAGTGGACGGTCACCGCGCGGTGCCCCTGGCCGTCGGCTGCGGCCACGTGGAGCTGGAGCTGGACGGCGCCCCGCTCGGGCAGCAGCAGGGGTGCCTGCAGGGTGAGTTCGGTGACGTGTCCGCAGCCGAGGTCGTGGCCGGCGCTCAGCGCCAGCTCGACCAGAGCGGTGCCGGGCAGCAGGGTGGTGCCGGAGACCGCGTGGTCGGCCAGCCAGGGCGTGGTGGACAGCGAGAGCCGGCCGGTGAACAGCGTGCCGCCGCCGGCGACCGGGACGGCCGCGCCCAGCAGCGGGTGGCCGGCGCTCCGGAGACCCGCGGCGGTGACGTCGCCGGCGGCCGCGGACCGGCCGAGCCAGTAGCGCTCACGTTGGAAGGCGTAGGTGGGCAGGTCCGCGGTCCGCACCTGCGTCCCGGCGAACACCGGGGACCAGTCGACCGGGACGCCGGCCACGAACGCCTCGCCCAGCGAGGTGAGCAGACGTCCGGCACCTCCGTCGTCACGGCGCAGCGAGCCGAGGCCGGTGACGGCCGCGTCGGCGGCGTCGGCGGTCTCCTCGATGCTGTTGAGCAGGACCGGATGCGGACTGCACTCGACGAACACCCCGTAGCCTGCGGCCAGCAGGGTCCGGGTGGTCGGCTCGAACAGGACGCTCCGGCGCAGGTTGGTGTACCAGTAATCGGCGTCCAGCGTGGTGGTGTCCAGCACGCTGTTGGTGACGGTGGAGTAGAAGGGCACGTCGGCGGGGCGCGCTCGTACGTCCGCGAGGTCCGTGAGGAGCCGTTCGCGGATGGACTCGACGTGGGCGCAGTGCGAGGCGTAGTCCACCGGCAGCCGTTTGGCGCGTCCGCCGTCGGCGACGATCGTCTCGCGCAGGGCGTCGAGGGCGTCGGCGTCCCCGGAGAGCACCACCGAGGAGGCGCCGTTGACCGCGGCCACGGCGACCCGCCCGTCGTGGGCGGCGACGAGCTCGCGTGCCCGGGACTCGGGCAGGGCCACCGACATCATGCCGCCCTGGCCGGAGAGCGCCTCGGCGATCGCCTGGCTGCGCAGGGCCACGACGCGGGCCCCGTCGGAGAGACTGAGCGCGCCTGCCACGCAGGCAGCGGCGATCTCTCCCTGGGAGTGGCCGATGACGGCGGCGGGACGCACACCGTGCGCACGCCACACCTCGGCCAGCGACACCATGATCGCCCACAGGGCGGGCTGCACGACGTCCACCCGTTCCAGCGGGCGGCGTTCGCGCACGGTCCCGAGGAGATCCCAGTCGGTGAAGGGCGCGAGGGCCTCGGCGCAGTCGGCCATGGTGGCGGCGAACACCGGGGAGGCGTCCAGCAGGTCGGCTGCCATGCCTGCCCACTGGGAGCCCTGCCCGGGGAAGACGAACGCGATGCGGGACTCCCCCGCCGGTGCGCCGCGCACCACGCCGGTCGCCGGGTCGCTCTCGGCCAGGGCGGTGAGGTCGGCGGTCACCGCGGCCAGGTCCGCACCGACGACGACGGCCCGCCGGTCCAGGGCGGCGCGGGTGGTGGCCAGGGTGTGGGCGACGTCGGGCACCGGATCGGTGCCGGCCTCCAGGTGGTCCAGGAGGCGGCGGGCCTGGGCGGCCAGTCCCGGCTCGTCACGGGCGGACAGCACCAGGGGCAGAGGGCGGTCCCAGACCGGCTCCTCGTCGCGCGGCTCGGGTTCGGGGGCCGCCTCGACGATGACGTGGGCGTTGGTGCCGCTGATCCCGAAGGAGGACACGGCGGCGCGGCGGAGCTCCCCGGGGGCGGGCCACTCCCGCGGCTCGGCGAGCAGTTCGACGGCGCCGGCCTCCCAGTCGACCTGGGTGGTGGGCTGTCCGGCGTGCAGGGTCCGGGGCAGCCGGCCGTGGCGCATGGCCATCACCATCTTGATGACTCCGGCGACTCCGGCGGCGGCCTGGGTGTGCCCGATGTTGGACTTCACCGAGCCCAGCCACAACGGCTCCTCGCGGTCCTGGCCGTAGGTGGCCAGGAGAGCCTGGGCCTCGATCGGGTCACCGAGCGGGGTGCCGGTGCCGTGTGCCTCGACGGCGTGGACCTGACGGGGTTCCAGGCGGGCGTCGGCGAGGGCGGCGCGGATGACGCGTTGCTGGGAGGGGCCGTTGGGGGCGGTCAGGCCGTTGGAGGCGCCGTCCTGGTTGACGGCGGTGCCCCGTACGACGGCGAGCACGCGGTGGCCGTTGCGGCGGGCGTCGCTCAGCCGTTCCAGGAGCAGCATCCCCACGCCCTCGCCCCAGCCGGTGCCGTCCGCGCCCTCCGCGAACGACTTGCAGCGGCCGTCCAGGGCGAGGCCGCGCTGGCGGGAGAAGTCGATGAAGGTGTCGGGGGTGGACATGACGGTCACCCCGCCGGCCAGGGCGAGGCCGCACTCACCGGTGCGCAGGGCCTGCACGGCCAGGTGGAGGGCGACCAGCGAGGAGGAGCAGGCGGTGTCGATGGTGACGGCCGGGCCCTCCAGCCCGAGGGTGTAGGACACGCGGCCGGAGGCGACGCTGCCGAGGTTGCCGTTGCCGAGGTAACCCTCGACGCCTTCGGGAACATCCGTGAGCCAGCTGCCGTAGTCGTGGTACATGACGCCGGCGTAGATGCCGGTGCGGCTGCCGCGCAGGGTGTGCGGGTCGATGCCGGCGCGTTCGAACGCCTCCCAGGCGGTCTCCAGCAGCAGCCGCTGCTGCGGGTCCATGGCGACGGCCTCGCGAGGGCTGATGCCGAAGAACCCCGGGTCGAACCGCGGTGCGTCGTGGAGGAATCCGCCCTCTCGCACATGGGTGCGGCCCGGCGCGTCGGGGTCGGGGTCGTAGATCGCGTCGACGTCCCAGTCCCGGTCCGCGGGGAAGTCACCCACGGCGTCCACTCCGGCGTCGACCAGCTGCCACAGCTGTTCGGGCGTGCTGACGCCGCCGGGGTAGCGGCAGCTCATGGCGACGACGGCGACGGGCTCGTGCGCCGCTTCGGAGATCCGGTCGTTGTTCCGGCGCAGCCGCTCGTTCTCGAGCATGGCCTGGCGCAGCGCCTCGACGATCTCCTCGACAGATGTGTCCACGGTCGGTGTCGCTCCCTGCTGACTCGGCGGCGCTGATGATGCGGTGAAGGTGGGGATGCGGTGATGGTGCGCCGGAAGCGGATCGCCGGTGCCGGACGCGGCGCGGCGTCCGGCACCGGGGCGGGTCACTCGGGGGTGCTGCGGTTCAGGGCGGCGCGCACCAGGTCCGCCACGCCCATGGACTTGATGTCCATGGGCTGCTCGGCGGCGGCCTCGGCCGGTGCGGAGCCCGACAGACCCAGCAGTCCTTCGAGCAGTCCCGCCTCACGGATCCTCGCGACCGGGATGCGGGCGATGAGCTTCCGCACCTCGTCGTCGGCCCGAGGGTCGGCGGGCTCCGGGGCGGCGTCCGGGGCGAGCCGGTCGAGCAGGTGGTCCGCCAGGGCCGACGGGGTGGCGTAGTCGAAGATGAGGGTGGAGGGCAGACGCAGTCCGCTGACGGCGTTGAGCCGGTTGCGCAGTTCGACGGCGGCCAGGGAGTCGAATCCCAGCTCGGTGAAGGCGCGCCGGGGGTCGACGGCCGCGGGTCCGTCGTGGCCGAGGACGGCGGCGACCTCGGTGCGGACCGCTTCGAGCACCGTGTGCCCGTGGTCGGCCTCCGGCAGCCCGGCCAGGCGCTCGCCGAGTGTGCGGGTCCGGTCGTCCTGCGCCGCGCGGGCGGTGACCCCGGCCAGGGTGCGCAGCACGGCGGGTACGTCGTCACCTCGGCGGCGCAGCGCGGCGGTGTCCAGCCGGACCGGCACCAGGGCGGGGAGCCCGGACTCCAGGGCCGCGTCGAACAGTTCCAGCCCTTCGGCCGGGTCGAGCGCGCCGATGCCGGACCGCTCGATGCGCTGCACGTCGTCCCGGTCGAGGCCGGCTCCCATGCCGCTGCCGGCCCAGAGTCCCCAGGCGAGCGAGGTCGCCGGAAGGTTCAGGTCGGCGCGGTGGGCCGCCAGGGCGTCGAGGAAGACGTTGGCGGCGGCGTAGTTGCCCTGGCCCGTGGCGTCGATGGTGCCGGCGGCCGAGGAGAACAGCACGAAGTGGGAGAGGTCCCGGTCGAGGGTGAGCTGGTGCAGGTGCCAGGCGGCGTCCGCCTTGGGCCGGAGCACGGTGTCCAGGCGCTCGGGGGTGAGGGAGGGGACCAGCCCGTCGTCGAGCACGCCGGCGGTGTGCACGACGCTGTCGACGGGGTGGGCGGCGAGCAGGGCGGCGAGCGCGGCCCGGTCGGCGACGTCGCAGGCGACGAGGTCGGTGCGGGCGCCCAGGGCGGCCAGTTCCCGCGCCAGTTCGGCGGCGCCGGGCGCGTCGGGCCCCCGGCGGCCGGCGAGGACGAGGCGGGTGACGCCGTGCCGGGTGACGAGGTGGCGGGCCACGAGGGCGCCGAGCCCTCCGGTGCCGCCGGTGACCAGGACGGTGCCCCAGGGGCGGCCGGTGCGCGGGGCGTCCGGTTCGGGGGCGCGGGTCAGGCGCGGTGCGTGGGCCCGGCCGTCCCGCCACAGCACCTCCGGCTCACCGGAGTCGAGGACGGCGGCCAGCGCGGCGCGGTCGGGTAGGGAGCTGTCGGGCCCGGTCCGGCCGACGAGGACGATCCGGTCCGGGTCCTCGGCCTGGGCGGCCCGTACGAGTCCGTGCACGGCGGCGTCGGCGAGGGTGCCGGCGGTGAGGACCAGCAGCACCGAGCCGGCCCACCGCTCGTCGCCCAGCCACTCCTGGACGGTCGCGAGGGTCGCGTCCAGCGTGCTGCGCACCGCCCCCGGCACCTGCTCCGCGTCGTGGTGCGGGGCCCGTACCGGGAGGACGACGACATCGGGTGCGGGGCCGTCGATCGCGGACAGTCCGGGGTGGGCGGGGGCGCCGAGACCGGCGTCGTCGGGGCCGAGCACGGCCCAGGTGCGGCGCTCGGGGCGCCCTGCGGCGTCCGGCAGCGGTTCGCCCTCGGTGACGTAGAGGGAACGCACGCGTCCGGTGAGCCGGTCGGCGTTGACGGGGCGGGTGACGTAGGACTCGACGGTGGCCAGCGGCCTGCCCTCGGTGTCCGTCAGCTCGATCCGGGTGCCCTCCTGCCGCGGGGTGACCCGGACGCGTGCGGTGAGCGCACCCCGGCCGTGCGCGGTGACCCCTGTCCAGGCGAAGGGGAGTGCGATCGTGCCGGCGGGCGTGTCGTCACCGGGGTCCTCCCCGGTGAGGGACGTGGTGTGCAGTGCGGAGTCCAGCAGCGCGGGGTGCAGGGTGTGCCGGGCGGCGTCCTGCCGTGCGTCGGCGGGCAGTTCCAGCTCGGCCAGGACGGTGTCGCCGAGCCGCCAGGCGGTTCGTACGCCGCGGAAGACGGGCCCGTAGTCGTAGCCCTCGCCGTGCAGGCGGGGGTAGAGGCCGGCGGTGTCGATCGGGACGGCGCCCGGTGGCGGCCAGACGCCGTCCGGTGCCGTCTCCGTGCCGGTGAGGGCGCCGGCGGCGGTGAGGGTGCCCGTCGCGTGCCGCGTCCAGTCCTCGTCCTCGGGTGCGTTCCCGGGCCGGGAGTGGATCTCCACGGAGCCGTCGGGCCGCGCGGCGACCTGGAGATGCACGGCGCCGTCCCCGGGGAGCGCCAGCGGGGCCTGGAGGGTGAGTTCCTCCAGGACGGGCCGGCCGGTCAGCCGGCCGGCGTGCAGGGCGAGGTCGACCAGGGCGGCGCCCGGTACCAGCACCGATCCGAGGACGGCGTGCTGGGTGAGCACCGGGTGGGTGGCGGTGGAGATCCGTCCGGTGAGCAGCGTTCCGCCGTCACCGGGCAGGTCCAGCCGGGCGCTGACGAACGGGTGGTCGGCGGTGGCGAGCCCGTGCCCGGCGGCGTCGCCCCGGGCGGCGGTCGTCGGCAGCCAGTAGGGGCGGTGCTCGAAGGCGTAGGTGGGGAGTTCGGTGCGGCGGCCCGCGTAGCCGTCGTACAGGACCGGCCAGTCGACGTCCGTGCCCCGCGTGTGCACGGCGGCCAGGGCGGCGAGCAGGCCGGGGACCTGGGCGGTGTCCTTGCGGGCCGTGGGGACGAACGCGGTGCCCTCGGCGTCGGGGAGGCAGTCCGGTCCCATGGCCGTCAGTACGGGTGCGGCGCCCAGTTCGAGGAAGGTGTCGACGCCCTGCGCGGCCAGCGTCCCGACGGCGTCGGCGAAGCGCACGGTCTGCCGTACGTGCCGCACCCAGTAGTCGGCGGAGCCGAGTTCGGCGGCCGTCGCCTGGGCTCCGGTGAGGGTGGAGACGATCGGCAGGGCCGGTTCCGCGGCCGGGAGCGCCGCCATGACCTGGCGGAACTCCTCCAGCATGGGCTCCATGCGAGGGGAGTGGAAGGCGTGCGAGACCCCCAGCCGCCGGGTGGTGGCGAAGTGCGCGGCGACGGCGGTGACGGCGTCCTCCTCGCCGGAGACGACCACGGCGCGCGGGCCGTTGACCGCGGCGATGCCGCACCGTTCGTCCAGCAGCGGCGTCACCTCCTCCTCCGAGGCCTGTACGGCGATCATCGCGCCGCCCGTGGGCAGCGCCTGCATGAGCCGCCCG
Organism: Streptomyces sp. QL37; assembly: GCF_002941025.1. Lineage (NCBI taxonomy): Bacteria > Bacillati > Actinomycetota > Actinomycetes > Kitasatosporales > Streptomycetaceae > Streptomyces > Streptomyces sp. QL37. Next base: position 1,742,478 of record NZ_PTJS01000001.1, read on the forward strand.
CGTGCGGCTACGGCGGTCACGGCGTCCTGAAGTGACCAGACCCCGGCGACGTGCGCGGCGGCGAACTCGCCGACGGAGTGACCGGCCAGCCAGGCGGGCCGCACCCCGAAGGACTCCAGCAGGCGGTGGAGGGCGACCTGGGTGGTGAAGAGGGCGGCCTGCGTGTAGGCGGTCTGCTCCAGGATGTCGGGGTGGTCGCCGAGGACCACCTCGGCGAGCGGCCGTTCCAGGTGTTTGGCGAAGAGTTCGGCGACGCGGTCGAAGTGTTCGGCGTAGACCGGGTAGCCGTCGTACCAGTCGCGGCCCATGCCGGGCCGCTGGGCGCCCTGCCCGGAGAACAGGTGGGCGAGGGTGCCGTCGGTGGCGGCACCGGTGACGAGCAGGCCGGGCGCCTCGTGTCCCCGGGCCAGGGCGTCCAGTGCTTCCGCGGTCCGCGCCTCGTCGGTGGCGAGGACGACGGCGCGGTGCGGATGGGTGGTGCGGGTGGTGGCGAGGGCCAGGCCGAGGTCCGCGGGTGCGACGCCGGTCAGGTCCCGCAGCCGTGCGGCCTGGCCGCGCAGTGCCTCGGGCGAGCGTGCGGAGACCGCGAGGGCGGGCACGGGCGGCACGGTGGCCGGGTCGGGCTCCGCGGTCTCCGGCTCCCCGGCGGTGAACTCCTCCAGGATGACGTGGGCGTTGGTCCCGCTGATCCCGAAGGAGGAGACACCGGCGCGGCGCGGCCGGTCCGGCGCGGGCCAGGGCCGCTCGTCGGTGAGCAGCCGCACCGCGCCCGCCGTCCAGTCCACCTGGGGCGAGGGCGCGTCGACGTGGAGGGTGCGCGGCAGGGTGGTGTGCCGCATCGCCATGACCATCTTGATGATGCCGGCGACTCCGGCGGCGGCCTGGGTGTGCCCCATGTTGGACTTGACGGAGCCCAGCCACAGCGGCTCGTCGTCCGGGCGCTCCTGTCCGTAGGTGGCCAGCAGCGCCTGCGCCTCGATCGGGTCGCCGAGGGTCGTACCGGTGCCGTGCGCCTCGACCACGTCGACTTCGGCGGTGGTGAGCCCGGCGGCGCTCAGCGCGGCGCGGATGACACGCTGCTGGGAGGGACCGTTGGGAGCGGTCAGGCCGTTGGAGGCGCCGTCGGAGTTGACGGCGGAGCCGCGCACCGTGGCCAGCACCCGGTGGCCGTTGCGGCGGGCGTCGGAGAGGCGTTCGACGACGAGCATGCCGACGCCCTCGCCCCAGCCGGTGCCGTCCGCCGCCGCGGCGAACGACTTGCAGCGGCCGTCGGCGGCCAGGCCGCGCTGCCGGGCGAAGTCGACGAAGGTGTCCGGGGTCGACATGACGGTGACGCCGCCGACCAGCGCGAGGTCGCACTCTCCCTGGCGCAGGGCCTGCGCGGCCAGGTGCAGGGTGACCAGCGAGGAGGAGCAGGCGGTGTCGACGGTGACGGCCGGTCCCTCCAGTCCGAGGGCGTAGGCGACCCGGCCGGAGACGACGCTGCCGAGGCTGCCGTTGCCGAGGTAGGCGGCTAGGTCGTCGGGGACCTCGGTCAGCCAGGTGCCGTAGTCGTGGTACATGACGCCCGCGAAGACACCGGTGCGTGAGCCGCGCAGGGCCGCCGGGTCGATGGCGGAGCGCTCCAGGGCCTCCCAGGAGACCTCCAGCAGCAGCCGCTGCTGCGGATCCATGGCGGTGGCCTCGCGCGGACCTATGCCGAAGAAGCCGGGGTCGAAGTCGGCCGCGTCGTAGAGGAAGGCGCCCTCGCGGGTGTAGGTGCGGCCGGGGGTGCCGGGCTCGGGGTCGTACAGGGTGTCCGTGTCCCAGCCCCGGTCGGCGGGGAAGTCGCCGACCGTGTCGACGCCGTCGGCGACAAGGCGCCACAGGTCCTCCGGGGAGCGGACGCCACCGGGGTAGCGGCAGCCCATGCCGACGATGACGACGGGGTCGTCGCTGTCGGCGGGGCGCGGTCCGGGGGCGGGTTCCCCGGCCGGCCGCGAGGTGCCGAAGAGGGCGTCCCGGACGTGGTCGGCGAGGGCGCGCGAGGTGGGGTGGTCGAAGACGAGGGTGGCCGGCAGCCGCAGTCCGGTGACGGTGTTGAGCCGGTTGCGCAGTTCGACGGCGGCCAGGGAGTCGAATCCCAGCTCGGTGAAGGCCCGCCCGGGGTCGATGGCGGACGGGGAGTCGTGCCGCAGGACCGCGGCCACCTCGGTGCGGACCAGGTCCAGCAGGGCGCGTTCCCGGTCGGCGGCGGGCAGTTGCGCCAGCCCGCGCTCCTGGTGGGGCGCCGTGTGGGCGGCGGCCCGGCGGGTGACGGGGCGGACGAGGCCGCTCAGCAGTGGTGGCGGGCCGTCGGGCCGCCGGCGTACGGCTGCGGCGTCGATCTCCACGGGGACGAGGTGGGGGTTGCCGGAACGGATCGCGGCGTCGAAGAGCCGCAGGGAGTGTCCGGCGGACAGCCCGGGGACCCCGTACGCGGCGACGCGCTCCAGGGCCGCGGCGTCCAGTTCGGCGCCCATGCCGGTGCCGGTGGCCCAGAGGCTCCAGGCGAGGGCGGTGGCGGGGAGTCCGTGCGCCGCGCGGTGGGTGGCGAGGGCGTCCAGGTAGGCGTTGGCGGCGGCGTAGTTGCCCTGGCCCGGTCCGTCGAGGACGGCGGCGAGCGAGGAGAACAGCACGAAGTGGGACAGGTCCCGGTCGAGGGTGAGTTCGTGCAGGTGCCAGGCGCCGGCGGCCTTGGCGTGGAAGACCTCGTCGACCATGTCGTCGGTGAGGCTCTCGACGATGCCGTCGCGCACGGTGCCCGCGGCGTGGACGACGGAGTCGACCGGGTGTCGGGCCAGTAGGTCGCGCAGCGCCTCCCGGTCGCCGACGTCGCAGGCGGCGACGGTCACCTCGGCGCCCAGCGCGGTCAGTTCGGCGTGCAGTTCGGGGGCGTGTCCCCGGCGGCCCGCCAGAACCAGGCGGGTGACGCCGTGGGCGCGCACCAGGTGGTGGGCGAGCAGAGCGCCGAGACCGCCGGTGCCGCCGGTGATCAGGACGGTGCCCCACGCGGCCGTCGGCCGGGGTGTGGCAGCCGGCTCGGCGGCCAGCCGGGGCACGGCGAACCGGCCTCCGCTGAAGGAGAGTTCGGGCTCCCCGGTGGCGAGCGCCTGGCACAGCTCCGCCTCGGAGGGCAGGCCGTCGTGCTCGACGAGGACGTAACGGCCCGGGTTCTCGGCCTGTGCCGAGCGGACCAGACCGCGTACGGCGGCGTGGGCGGGGCTGGCGGGCGGGGTGACGAGGACGAGGCGGGTTCCGGATGCCCGTTCGTCCGACTGCCAGGTCCGCAGCAGGCGCAGGGTGCGAAGGACGTGGACGCGGGCCTCGGTGGCGTCGGCTCCTGCGGGGCCCGCCGGGCGGTACACCACGGCGTCCGCGGCCGGGGCGTCGAGCAGCGCGTCCACGGCGCGGGCGAGCGCGTCCTCGGCCGGACCGTCGTCGGACGGGCCGTCGTCGGACGGGCCGTCGTCGGACGGGCCGTCGTCGGACGGGCCGTCCGGGTGGGCTCCGTCGAGGACGGCGGTGCGCAGGGGCGCGGTGGCCGCCGGCCGGGGGTGCGGCGACCACTGCACGGCGTACAGGACGTCCTCGTCGGGCACGGGCAGGGAGGTCATGGCCTCGACATCGGCCACGGGGGCACCGGTGGTGTCGGACAGGTGCAGGCCTATGGTGTCGCCGTCGCCACGGGTGATCCGTACGCGCAGGGCCGAGGCGCCGGTGGCGTGCAGGCGCACACCGGTCCAGGCGAACGGCAGCAGCACCTCGCCGCGCGGCGGGGCGTCGAGGTCGGCGGCGTGCAGCGCGGCGTCCAGCAGCGCGGGGTGGAGTCCGAAGCGCGCGGCGTCCCCCGCGGCCTCCCCGGCCAGGGCGACCTCGGCGATGACGTCCTGGCCGTGCCGCCAGGCGGCACGCAGGCCCTGGAAGACGGGGCCGTAGGCGTAACCCTGGTCGGCGAGGTGCGCGTACACCTCCGTGGTGTCCAGGGGTACGGCGTCCGGCGGCGGCCAGGCCCCCGGCTCGGCGGGGGCGGCCGGCGCGGCGGTGTCGGCGTCGGTGAGCAGGCCGGCCGCGTGCCGGGTCCAGGGCGCGTCCTCGTCGGCGCGCGAGTGGACGGTGACGGTGCGGCGGCCGGAGTCGTCGGGTTCCCCGACGGCCACCTGGACGGCGACGTACTCGTCCGCGGCGAGCACCAGCGGGGCGCCGAGGGTGAGTTCCTCCAGCTCGGTGGCGCCGACGTGGTCGCCTGCCCGCAGGGCGAGTTCGACGAAGGCGGTGCCGGGCATCAGTACGCGGCCTGCGATCACGTGGTCCGCGAGCCAGGGGTGGGTGCGGGTGGAGAGACGTCCGGTCAGGACGACGCCCTCCGCGCCGACCGCGACCACGGCCGCCAGCAGCGGGTGTCCGGCCGCGATCTGCCCCAGACCGGCCGCGTCGGCGGGGGTGCCCGGCTCCAGCCAGAAGCGGCGCCGCTGGAAGGGGTAGCCGGGCAGCTCGACGCGGCGGGCGTCCCGGCCGGCGTGGTGCAGGGCCCAGTCGACGGGGACGCCGCGGGCGTGGGCGGTGGCGAGCGCGGTGACGGCCTCGCGGGCCTCGGGCCGATCGCGCCGGAGCACCGGCAGGAAGGCCGTGCCGGGGGCGTCCGCGCAGTCCGGTCCCATGGCGGTGAGCACCGCGTCCGGGCCGATCTCCAGGAAGGTCCGGACTCCGGCGTCGGAGAGCCACCGCACGGCGTCGTGGAAGCGGACCCGGGCGCGGACGTGCTCCACCCAGTACTCGGGATCGCACAGTTCGCGGCCGACGGGGGCGCCGGTCACGGTCGACACGACCGGCACGGTGGGTTCGGCGTAGTCCAGTACCCGCGCCACCCGGCGGAACTCGTCCAGCATCGGTTCCATCAGCGGCGAGTGGAAGGCGTGGCTGACGCGCAGGCGTTTGGTGTCGTGCCCGCGGTCGGCGAGCTCACCGGCGATGCGCTCGACGTCGTCCAGGTCGCCGGAGATCACGACGGCGGCGGGGCCGTTCACGGCCGCGATGCCCGTGCGCCCGGTGAGCAGCGGCGCGACGTCGCTCTCGCCGGCGCGGACCGCGACCATGGCGCCGCCCTCGGGCAGCGCCTGCATGAGCCGCCCTCTCGCGGCCACCAGGATGGTGGCGTCCTGCAGGGTGAGGACCCCGGCCACGTGCGCGGCGGCGATCTCGCCGACGGAGTGCCCGGCCAGGTGGTCGGGGCGCATCCCCCAGCTCTCCAGCAGGCGGTGGAGGGCGACTTCGACGGCGAACAGGGCCGGCTGCGCGTACTCGGTGCGGTGCAGCAGCTCCGCGTCGGGTGTGTCCGGACCGGCGAACAGGACGCTCTTGAGGGGCTTGGGGAGCTGGAGGTCGAAGTGGGCGCAGACGTCGTCGAGGGCGTCGGCGAACGCGGGGTACGCGGCGGCCAGTTCGCGGCCCATGCCGGCGCGCTGACTGCCCTGACCGGTGAAGAGGAAGCCGAGTTCGCCGCCCGTCCGCCCGGTTGCCGGGGTGCTGCCCGAGGCCACGGCGGTGAGCGCCGCCCGCAGTTCGGCGCGGTCGGCGGCGACGAGGACGGCCCGGTCGGGCAGGGCGGCGCGGGTGGTGGCCAGGGCGTGGGCGAGGTCGGCCGGTTCCGCGGTGCCGGCCAGCGGCAGCAGGTCGGCGGCACGGGCCCGCAGGGCGGCCCCGCCACGGGCGGACAGCGGGAAGACGAGCGGGAGCTGACCGCCGTCGGGGGCGTCCCCGGCATCGCTCCCGTGGGTGAGCTGCTCCGGGTCCGGGGCCCGGACACCGGCCGGGTCCTCGGCGTGGTCCTCGGGGTCCGGCTGCTCCAGGATGACGTGGGCGTTGGTGCCGCTCACGCCGAAGGAGGAGACACCCGCCCGGCGGGGGCGGCCGGTCCGGGGCCAGGGCCTCGGCTCGGTGACCAGTTCCACGCTGCCGGACGCCCAGGCGGCGTGCGGAGTGGGGGCGTCGACGTGCAGGGTCGCCGGGACCTGACCGTGCCGCATGGCGAGGACGGTCTTGATCACGCCGGCCACGCCCGCGGCGGCCTGGGTGTGGCCCAGGTTCGACTTGACCGAGCCGAGCAGCAGAGGGGCTCCGGCCGGGCGGCCCTGCCCGTAGGTGGCCAGGAGCGCGGTCGCCTCGATGGGGTCGCCGAGGCGGGTGCCCGTACCGTGTGCCTCCACCACGTCGACGTCGGCGGGTCCGAGTCCGGCGACGGCCAGCGCCCGGCGGATCAGCCGTTGCTGCGCGGTGCCGTTGGGGGCGGTGAGCCCGTTGGAGGCACCGTCCTGGTTGACGGCGGAGGACCGTACGACGGCGAGCACCTGGTGGCCGTTGCGGCGGGCGTCGGAGAGCCGTTCCAGGACGAGGACGCCGACGCCCTCGGCGAAGCCCGTGCCGTCCGCGGCGGCGGCGAAGGCCTTGCAGCGGCCGTCCGCGGACAGCCCGCGCTGCCTGCTGAACGCGGTGAAGACGCCGGGCCCGCCCATCACCGCGACCCCGCCGGCCAGCGCCAGCGACGACTCGCCCTGCAGGAGCGAGCGGCAGGCCAGGTGGATGGCGACCAGGGAGGCGGAGCAGGCGGTGTCGACGGTGACGGCCGGTCCCTCGGTGCCCAGCACGTAGGCGACGCGGCCCGAGATGACGCTGGAGGCGTTGCCGGCCAGCAGATGGGCGTCGAGTCCGTCCGGCGCGTCGTGCAGGCGCGGACCGTACTCCTGGACCTCGGCCCCGAAGAACATGCCGGCCGCGGTGCGGCGCAGGGCGGTGGGGTCGATGCCGGCGTCCTCCAGGGCCAGCCAGGAGGTCTCCAGGACCAGTCGCTGCTGCGGGTCCATGGCCATCGACTCGCGCGGGCTGATGCCGAAGAACTCGGCGTCGAACTCGGTTGCCGTGTCGAGGAATCCGCCGGTGCGGGCGTAGGAGCTGCCGGGGACGTCCGGGTCCTCGTCGAACAGCTGCTCAAGGTCCCAGCCCCGGTCCTGGGGGAAGTCCGAGAGCACTTCGCCACCGTCGGTCAGCAGGCGCCAGAGGTCGGCCGGGGTCTCGATGCCCCCGGGGAAGCGGCAGCCGATGCCGACGATCGCCACGGGTTCGTCGGTGCGGCCGTCACCGGCCGGCTCCGGCGGGGCCTCGTCGGCGGCACCGTCCCCGGCCAGCAGGCGGTCGGCCAGATCGCGCACGGTGGGGCAGTCGTAGGCGAGGCCGACCGGCAGGTCGAGGCCGGTCCGCTCGGTCAGCCTCCGGTGCAGGTCCACCGCCGCGAGCGAGTCGAGCCCTTGTTCCGCCAGCGGTACGGACGGGTCCAGGGTCTGCGAGGTGCCCGGCCTGGCCGCCTCCACCGCCTCGGTCACGGCGGTGCGCACCAGATCCGTCACGAGTCTGCGGTGCTGCGTCGGTGCGGCCTCGGCAAGCAGTCGTGCCAGGGCTGATTCGGATCCGTGCCCGTTCATCCACGCATCTCCACTTTCGACCGACACCGTTTTTCCACCTTTTTTCTCACGGTAATGACGACCCCTGGAGGCCCACACCCTTAGGCACCCCTAGGGGCCGGTCCGGACTGATCCCCGGCTTACGGAAAGGCGTTGTGGTCGTCGAACGAACGCCGGACGTAGGACAGGGAGGCGAGCAGCTCCGCGGAGGTGACGGTGTGGGCCGGGCGCGCGTCGACGGCGCCGGACAGCGGCATCTTTCCCACGTCGGACCAGCACAGCCGGCCGTCCTCGGCGATATAGCTCCGGCTCAGTCCGGCATTGTCGGGATGCAGGCAGTAGGGCACGTCCAGCCGGCCCTCGGAGAACGCCTTCAGCAGTGCGGTGCCGAGGTCGTCGTCCAGGTTCAGCACCGCGTCGACCAGCGCGTACGCCTCGGCGTACGTCTCCGTCCCGGTGCCCTCCAAGGGGTCCTGGGCGGTGCGCGCGGCGACCGCGGCCGCGTATTCCAGCGCGGACACGTTCTCCGCCACCGACGGAATACGCCGGGATTCCGCGACGGTTTTCACGATGAGACGCTCGGAGCCGCTCCCGACGGCCAGTTCGGCGGCCTGCGCGAGCAGTCGGCGGGCGCCGTGCTCGGTTTCGGGGAACAATCCCATATAGGCGTAGACGACCACGTGCCATTCGGTGTCCGAAAGGAACCGCGCGCACAGGCTGCGTAACGCCGCGACCGCTTCGGAGTCCTGACGCCGATTCGTCTGCTGGGCGTAACTCACCGAAATGCTCCGGATTCCGTGCCGGCGGAAGAACAGCGCCTCGAGCACGCTCACCGCGACGAGCAGGCCGGGCGGGCAGAGCTGGCCGAGCACACACCCCCCGAAGGTCTCCAGGTGCGGTTCGGCGCCGGTCCGGCGGAGCGTGGCGAAGTGTTCGCAGGATTCCGCCCAGTGGGCGACGGACTCGCGCAACGGGACTCTGCCGTACGGGAGGCAGTAGGAGACGGGCCCGCCCTCCGAGGCGTCGAGCCCCACGGCCGTCAGTGCCCGGAAGATGTGCTGGGGCGCCGCCGAGCCGTGCCGCACCTGCACCGGGAAGTCCGGCCCGTGGATGCCGTCCAGGACCCGGCGCGTGGTGGCCGTTTCGTGGCTCACCAGCGGATAGCCGTTGAGGTCGACCCCTTCGAGGACGGCGAGTTGCGCCGACTCCAGGTCGCCGACCCGCGTGTAGCTGTCCAGGGTGAGAGTGCCGACGGTCGTCGCGTCGGCGTTCCGGGTGGCGAGCAGCCCGGCGCGCATGCGCTGCGGGCTGCTCATTCCCATCCGGGGCTGCACCACCAGCCGGCCGGCGTCGTGGGCCCGGCGCACGAACGCGCCGAATCCGGCACCGGTCACACCAGGGCCCGCTGGGGCAGGGCGTCGAGCATCCGGCGGAAGGCCGCTATGCCGTCGGCCGACTCCTCGAACACCTCGTCGTAGCCGGCCGCGCGCAGTGCCGCCGCCTCCTCGTCGCCGCAGGGCCCGGCGATGCCGAGCTTGCCGCCGATGACGACGGGCACGGCGCCGAGGCCGGGGTGCTCACGCAGCCGGGTGACGGTGCGCATGCCGTCGTGGTAGCCGTGTCCGTTGACGCTGCTGATCACGATCAGTGCGGGGTCGTGCGCGAGGGCCTCGCCGATCAGCAGGTCCTCGGGGACGCAGGGGCCCAGGTTGACCACGCGGTGGCCGTGCTCCTCGACGAGGAGCTGGAGGTAGACCAGGTTCCAGGTGTGCGAGTCGGAGATGCCGCCCGCCACGAGGACGGGCTGGTCACCGGGGGCGGGGGTGAGGGAATCGCTCATCACAGGGCCTGTCCGTGTTCGTAGGTTCGGGTGTGCTCGATGCGGGACACCGAGACGAGGTCGTCGCCGCGGACGATGACCTCCGTGGGGGCGGGCCTGCCGAGGAACATCAGGAGGCTGGCGGTGGGCCCGTAGGAGCCGGCGTTGGGAACGGTCAGCAGGTCGCCGGGGGCCGGGTCGGACAACGGGACCTGGCGTCCGAGCAGATCGCCGGGCGTGCACAGCGGTCCGGCGAGCTGGACCGGGACTCCGTCGGTGCCGACGGACTCCTGCGGCTCGACGGAGACCGGCAGGATGCGGCCGAGGCCGGACATGCCGCCGAAGGTGTTGATGCCGGCGTCGAGGACGACGTAGCGGGTGCCCCGGCTGTCCTTGACGTTGACGACGCTCGTGAGCAGGGTGCCGCTGTCGGCGACCAGGTACCGTCCCGACTCGCAGGCGATGCGCGGGGCACCGTCGCGCCAGCCGGGGAAGTGCTCGTCGAGCGACGTGGCCAGGGCTTCGCGCAGTTCGCCGTAGACCGGGCGCCGTCCCTGGACCGCGTACGGTGCGGCGAAGCCCCCGCCGAGGTCGACGATGCGGAAGTCGACGCCCAGCTCCCGCTGGAGCGCGGCGGCGGTGGCGATGGTGTGCTGGAACTCGGCGATGAGGCTCGCCTCGTCCTTGGCGTTGCTCAGCGGGAAGAAGTGCAGGCCGACCAGGGTGGTGCCGGGTACGTCGCGCAGTTCCGCGGCGAGGCCGGGCAGGGTCTCGCCGTCGAACCCGAACTGTGAGGGCACCCCGGTCATGCGGATGCTGGTGGCGGCGGCCCCGGTGGGGTTGTTGACCCGGATCAGGCAGTCGGCCGTGATGCCGAGCCGTACCGCCGTCTCACCGACGTGCCTCAGGTCGCCGGGCGACTCCACGGAGAACGTCCGCACGCCCCGGGTCATGGCCTCGGCCAGCTCCTCGGTGGTCTTGCCGGGGCCGGTGTAGAGGATCTCGGTCCCCTCGTAGCCGGCCCGCAGGACGGCGTCGAGTTCCCCGACGGAGCTGATCTCCGCGCGGCAGACCCGGGGACCGCCGGCCCGCATCTCACGAAGGATCTCGGGGTGCGGGTTGGCCTTGGCCGCGTAGTACACGGCCACCTCTTCGGGCAGCGCGGCGAACAGCTCGTCCCGCGCCGCCGCGACCCGGTCCAGGTCGTAGACGTAGGAGGGGGTGCCGAAGCGCCGGGCGAGGTCGGTGGTGCCGGTCACGGCGTGGTTCCTTCCAGAAGGCTGAGGAGCTGCTTGCGGTCGTGCTTGCCGTGTGCGGTCAGCGGCAGTTCGTCGACGACACGGCTGACGCCGGGCACCTTGGCGGGCTCCAGCCGGAGGGACAGCTCCCGGAGCAGCACGTGCGGGTCGATGCCGCCCTCGGCGAAGACCGCGAGATCGCGGCCGGGGGCGGGTGGCAGGACCGCGGCGGCCCTGACACCGGGTACGTCCGTGGCCGCGGCCTCGATCTCGGTGGTGCTCATGCGGACGCCCTTGTGCTTGAACATGTCGTCCCGGCGGCCCTCGTAGTACAGGTACCCCTCCTCGTCGACGTGTCCGAAGTCGCCTGTGTGCAGGCGCAGTCCGCCGTCCGGCGCGGGCCGGAAGGCGCGCGCTGTCTGCTCGGGCGCGCGCCAGTAGCCGGGCATGACGTGGGGGCCTTCGACGACGATCTCCCCGGTCTGCCAGGGCGGCAGCGCGTTGCCGTCGTCGTCGACGGTGAAGGCCCGGGTGCCGGGCAGCGGGCGGCCGACGGACTCGGGCCTGGCGTCCTGCTGGTCGGGCGGCAGGACGGAGACGCGCTTGCACTCGGTCTGGCCGAACTGGATGACCACCTCGGATCCGGGGAAGGCCGTGCGGAGCCCGTCGGCGGTGGGCTTCGGCAGCGCGGCCCCGGTGTTGGTGAACATGCGGACCGTGGAGTCCTGCCGCGGTTCGCGTTCGGCCAGCGCGCAGATCATGGTGGCCAGGGACGGCACGATGGGGACGACGGTGGCCCCGGTCTCGCGGATGCGGCGCAGCAGCACCAGGTCGGACTCGCCGTCGGCGAGCACGATCTCGCTGCGGCCGGCCGCGGTGAGCAGCACCTTGTAGAGGCCGTAGTCCCAGGAGATGGGGAAACGGCAGAAGACCACGTCGTCGGGGCGGTAGCCGAGTTCGAGGTTGATGGCCTCGGTGGCGAAGACCATCCGGCCGTGCGGGCAGACGACGGCCTTGGGGGCCGCCGTGGAGCCGGAGGTGTAGACGAGGACGGCGAGGTCGTCGCTGTGGACGGGATCGCCGTCGCCCCGGGCGTCCTTGTCGCGCAGGTCGGTGACCGCCTGCCAGACCTCGTCCAGGCCGAGGACGGTGACCGGCTCGGCGAGCGTGGCGACGCGGGACACGGCGGATCCGTCGACGACCACCAGTGACGGCTCGGAGTTCTCGACGACGGCCGTGAGGTGGTAGTCCTTCATGCCGGTGTTCACGGGGACGAGGACGGCGCCGCGGCGGGCGGTGCCGTACAGCAGGGCGACGAGCTCGCGGGTGCTGGCCAGTTGCACCAGGACGCGGTCGCCGTGGCCGATGCCCTGGGTCCGGAGCCACGCGTCGACGGCGTGGCTCCAGGCGGTGAGTTCCCGGTAGGTCCACCGCCCGGTGCCGTCGGTGACGGCCGCCGCGTCGGGGTGCTCGGCGGTGGCCTCGTCGAGCAGGTCGTGTATCCGGGCGTCGGTGCGGGCCTGCGCTGTCGGTTGACCGTTCACTGCGACTCCTGCCGTCCTTCGGTCCTGGTCCCGGCTCCGGCGGGCTGCTGTCGCAGGGCCGCGGCGCGGGAGGTGAGCTTCCTGCGATCGGTCTTGCGGTTGGGGTTGAGCGGAAGTGTGTCCAGGTGGTGGTAGGCCCGGGGGACGACCGCGGCCGGCAGCAGTTCCCGCAGGTGACGGGCGAGCCGGGCGGCCGGCACCGGGTCGCCGGTGTGGAAGACGGCGAGTTCGACCGTGCCGTCCACGGGCACGGCGACGGTCACCGCGTCCTCGACGCCCGGGCAGGTGCGTACCGCGGCGTCGACCTCGGCCAGTTCCGTCCGGATGCCGTGCACCTGGACCTGGGCGTCCTGGCGGCCCAGGTACAGCAGTCCGTCGCCCTCGGTGCTGCGGACCCGGTCGCCGGTGCGGTAGTAGCGCAGGCCGTCGCGTTCCAGGAAGCGTCCGGTGTCGTCGGCCGGGTCGAGGTAGCCGGGGGTCAGCTGGGGTCCGGCGATGCACAGTTCGCCCTCGCCGGTCGTGCTGGGCGAGCCGTCGGCGTCCAGCAGCAGGACCGTGTGGCCAGGGTTCACGGTCCCGATCGGCACCATGCCGTGCAGGTGCCGGTGGCCCGGCCGCCAGCGGTGCGCGGTGACGGTGATGGTCAGCTCGGTCGGCCCGTAGATGTTCTCCAGCACCGTGCCGGAGGCCGCGGCCGCCCAGTCCTCGGCGTCCCGGCAGCTGAGCGCCTCCCCCGCGAAGAAGCTTCTGCGCAGTGAGGACAGCGCACCGGCTGAAAGGCCGCCGGTGCGCCGCACCAGGGAGATCGCGCTGGGCGTGGAGAACCACACGGTCAGCCCCTGCTCGGCCACGAACTCGGGCAGGCGCGCGTACTCCCGCGCGGGGACGGGGACGACGGTGGCTCCGGCCCCCCAGGCGCAGAACAGGTCGAACATCGCGCAGTCGAAGTTGAGGTCGAAGGTCTGCGAGAAGACGTCCTCGGGCCCGAAGTCGTACCGCTCGTCGAGCAGGGAGAAGTAGTGCGCGGTGTTGGCGTGGGTGACCGGCACGCCCTTGGGCCGTCCGGTGGAGCCGGAGGTGAACAACACGTAGGCGGTGTCGTCCGGGCGGGCGGGCATCGGTGCCTTCAGCACGCTGTCGGGGTCGACCGCGAGTGCCGGCATCGGCTGCCCGCCGGGGGCGAACAGGGTGGGCAGGGTGACGCCGTCCTCGTGCAGCGCGGTCAGCGCGGGCAGGGCGTCGTCGTCGGCGAGCAGGGCGCCCACTCCGGCGGCCTCGATCATCTGCCGGGTGCGGGCGGCGGGGAAGGCCGGCTGCAGGGGGACGACGGTGACCCCGCTGTAGAGACCGGCCAGCAGGCTCGGGTATGCCGAAGCTCCCTTGCCTGCCAGCACGCCCACGGCGGGCGGCTGGTCGGGGAGACCGGACAGCAGGGAGCCGGCGAGCAGGAGGGCCCGCTCGTGCAGTTCGCGGTAGGTGTGGGCGGCGCCGTCGGCCCGCAGCGCGGGCCGGTCGGGCGCCAGGGCCAGCCCGCGCAGGAACCGTCCGGACAGGGCTCCGTCCATGGTGGCGTCCAAGGGGTCCGTCCCGTCAGCTCGTGGTGCGCTGGAGCATGCCCTCGACGGTCTCCCACAGCGTGCCCGCGCTGCGGAAGGTGCCCATGGTCAGCGCGCTGTCACGGAAGCGCACCTGGTACGCGTCCTCCAGCGTGCCGAGCAGCTGGACCATGCCCAGCGAGTCCAGGCCGAGGTCCTTCAGCTCGTCGTCGGTGGTCAGCGGCTCCTGCGGGGGCAGGAACGGCAGGAAGGTGCGGAGTATCTCTTCGAACTGGTCGTCCCACATGGGTGTCTCCTGCGGATAGGGCGGATCGGACGGTTCAGGCGGCGCGTGCACGGCGCCGGGGGGTCATCGCCAGGCGGGGGTGGGCGGCGACGACCTCGAAGGTGCGGGTGGTACAGGGAACCCGGCCGAAGAGACTGTCGGGGCCGGCGACGCACATCCGCCGGACTCCGGCGTCCCGCAGGGCCGTGGTGACGCTCGGCCAGTTCATGGGGTGGTCGAAGCCGTCGAGCAGCATGGTGCGCAGCTCCGCGCCCGTGTGCAGCAGCCTGCCGTCCTGGTCGGCGACGACCGGCAGGGAGGGATCGGCGAAGGTGTAGCGCGAGATGACCTCGCGTTCCGCCTTGGCCCGCAGCGGCGCGAACGCGGACGCGTGCATGGGGGGACGCATGGTGTACAGGGGGAGGCTGCCGATGCCGCGCAGCCGCTCCCGCATCCACTCCACACGGTGTTCGGCGAGGGAGACCATCCAGAAGCCGTCGTCGATGTGGCAGGAGATCTCGTGCCACTCGCCGGCTTCGCCGAGTTCGGCGAGGATCGGGTCCAGTTCCTCGCTCGGCGCGCGGACGAAGGACAGGGTGACGATGTCCTTGTGGTGTTCGGCGAAGTACGACTCGAGGCACCGCGCGATACCGGCGGTGAGCCGGACCGCGTCGGGCAGGTCGAGGGCGCCGGTGTAGGCGAGGGCGGCCTTCTCCCCGAAGCTGGGACCGGCCACGATGTCGGGGACGACGTCCAGGTGCTCGGTCGCCCAGTACGCGCTGGCCAGGCAGTTCACGAAGAAGGCGACCTGGGCGGCTTCCGAGTAGTCGCCCTCGGAACGGCGGAAGGCGTCCACCAGCGAGTAGCCCAGGGCGTCGTCGGCGACGGCGACCAGGTTCCGGGCCACGGGGTTGGCCACCATGAAGCGGCCCACGTCGGCGAAGGGGACGGGCCCCATGCCGGGGAAGACGAGAGCGGTGTCGTACGCCATGGCGGTGTCCCCGCCCCCTCTCACTGTGGTCTGCGACGCCCGGCCCGGCGTCGTGGCGCGGCGCGTCACAGGCCGGCGAGGAAGTCGGTCAGCACCTCGAAGAACCGGTCCGGTTCCTCCAGGTGCGGCAGGTGGCTGGACTCCTCGAAGATCTCCCAGCGGGCCCCCGGGACACGGTCCATGTAGGGCTGGACGACGGCCGGGGTGGCCTCGTCGTGACGTCCGCTCAGGAGCAGCGTGGGTGTCCGGATGGTGTCCAGTTCGTCGACGATCGACCAGTCCTTCAGGGAGCCGATCACGTGGAACTCGGTGGGGCCGTTCATCGCGTAGTAGACCGTCGGGTCGTTGTAGATCTCCATGAAGGAGGAGAGGAAGTCGCGGGGCCACGGGGTGAGGCGGCACACGTGGCGGTCGTAGAAGACCCGCATCGCGGCCAGGTACTCCTCGGATTCGTAGGTGCCGGCCCTCTCGTGCCGTACGAGGGCTTCCTGCACGTCCGGCGGCAGGGCGGCCCGCAGCCGGGCCATCTCCTGGAGCCAGATGGGGTACGAGGCGGGCGCGTTGGCCACGACCAGACCGCGGAGGCCGGGGGGACGGCCCATGGCGTGCCGTGCGCTGAGCGGGCCGCCCCAGGACTGGCCGAACAGGACGTAGTCGTCGGCGATGCCCAGTTCCCTTACGAGATTTCCGAGTTCGTCGAGGAAGAGGTCGACCGTCCAGAAGTCCGGGGCGCTGTCGGGGAGATGGGTGGAGCCCCCGTTGCCGAGCTGGTCGTAGTGGACGACCGGCCAGCCGTACTCGGCGAGGCGGGCGAGCGGCAGCAGGTAGTCGTGCGTACTGCCGGGGCCGCCGTGGACGACGACGACCGCGGGGCGCCCCGCCCCGAGTTCCCCGGTCACGCGGTACCAGGTCCGGTACTCCCCGAAGGGGACGGTGCCCTTGACGCCGGGCACCAGACCCTGCGCACTGGGTTTCGGGGACACGCTGATCACCTCTAGTCGGCTGCGGAGTGCGGCGGCCGTCCGGTCAGGAGATCCGGCCGGGACCGCGGAGCGTGTGGTGCTGGGGGCGGACCGTGCTTCCGCCGTGGTCCGCAGCCGACGCTAACCGTCGCCCAGACGTTCGACGGACCCCTAACCGCCCCTAGTGGTACGGGGAGTGACGGGCGCCACGGCCGCACCCCTCAGCGGGTCGCGCCGCTAGGGGCACATAGGGGTGGGCCATCCCGGGCGCCGCTCCTTAGCGTGCGGGAAACGGTCGGCGGAAACCGCGCCGGCGCCGGGCCCGGAGCCCTTCCCCGGGGTGAACCGCGCGGCCCGCTCCCTCCCGTGCGAAGAGGACACCATGACTGCACCTGCCGAAGCGGCCGCCGAGGGCGCCCTCCCGGAGTTCCCGATGCGTAGGGCCTGCCCCTTCAGTCCGCCGGCCGCCTACGCCGGGCTGCGCGAGAACGAACCGGTCTCCCGGGCGCAGCTGAAGGTCAACGGCAAGCCGGCCTGGCTGGTCACCCGCCACGACCTGTACAAGAAGGTGCTCGGCGACGCGCGGGTGAGCGCCAATCTGAAGCTGCCGGGCTACCCGCTCCAGGTGCCGGTGCCGGAGGAGACGCTCCAGTCGGTCCCCCTCACCTTCCTGTCCATGGACCCACCCGACCACACAGTGCAACGCCGCATGCTGGCACCGGAGTTCAGCGTGCGCCGGATGCGCGAGCTGCGCACCCGGGTGCAGGAGCTCGTGGACGAGCAGATCGACGACATGCTCGCCAAGGGCTGCGACAGTCCGGTGGACCTCGTCACGGCCCTGGCGCTGCCGGTGCCGTCCCTGGTGATCTGCGAACTGCTCGGCGTCCCCTACGAGGACCACGCCCGGTTCGAGCAGTGGGCGTGGGCCATCATGAACCACGAGGTCAGCGACGAGGACCGGGGCATGGCCCACTACGAGCTGGACCGCTACGTCGACGGGCTGGTCACCGCGAAGGAGAGCGAGCCCGGCGACGACATGATCAGCCGGCTGATCGAGTTCAACCGGGAGACTCCGGCGGTGGAGCACTCGGACATCGTCAGCATGTCCAAGCTGATGCTGGTCACCGGGCACGAGACCACGGCGAACATGATCGCGCTGGGTGTGCTGGCGCTGCTCGAACACCCGGACCAGCTCGCCGCCGTGCGCGAGGAGCCCGAGCTGATGCCACGCGCGGTGGAGGAACTGCTGCGCCTGTTCTCCATCTCGGACGCCGGCACCGCGCGCGTGGCCATGGAGGACATCGAGCTCGGGGGTGTCACCATCCGCGCCGGTGAAGGCATCCTGCCGCTGAACAACGCCGCCAACCACGACGAGCAGGTCTTCCCCGACGCGGACCGGCTGGACGTGCGCCGCGAGGCCCGCAGCCACGTGGCCTTCGGGTACGGCGTCCATCAGTGCGTCGGCCAGAACCTGGCCCGGATGGAACTCGACGTCGTCTACTCCACGCTGCTGCGCCGGGTGCCGACACTGCGCCTGGCCACGCCGGTCGACGAGCTGCGCTTCAAGGACGACGCCATCGTCTGGGGCCTGTACGAGCTGCCCGTCACCTGGTGACGCCGGGCACCCCGATGAGCATTCCCTCCCCCACCGTTCCGTTCGAGAGGCAGCCATGACCCAGTCCGCAGACCCGGCCGGCGGGACGGCGTCGCCGTATCCGCAGTTCCCGATGCGACGCACCTGCCCGTTCAGCGAGCCGCGCGAGTACGCCGGGCTGCGCGCGGACGAGCCCGTGTCGCGCGCCTCGCTCAAGGTGAACGGCAAGCCGGCCTGGCTGGTGACCCGGCACGAGCACGTGAAGCAGGTGCTCGGCGACCCGCGGGTGAGTTCCAACCTCAAGCGTCCCGGCTACCCGCACCAGTTCCACATCTCCGAGGAGATGCTGGCCCACGTCCGGCTGATGATGCTGTCCATGGACCCGCCGGACCACACCGCGCAACGCCGCATGCTGATACCGGAGTTCACAGCGCGGCGGGTGAAGGAGATGCGTCCGCGGATCCAGCAGATCGTCGACGAACGCATCGACGCCATGCTCGCCGCGGGCGGCCCGGTGGACCTGGTCCAGGCCCTCGCCCTGCCGGTGCCGTCCCTGACCATCTGCGAGCTGCTCGGGGTCCCCTACGAGGACCACGCCCAGTTCGAGGAGTGGTCGGGCGCCCTCATGAACCACGACCTCAGCCCCGAGGAGTACGGGGCGGCGGTGCAGTCCCTGGACATGTACCTCGACAAGCTGGTCACCCTCAAGGAGACCGAGCCGGGGGACGACCTGATCAGCCGGTTCCTGGAGAAGAACCGCACCGAGCAGGCCGCCGACCACGTCGACGTGGTGACCATGGCCCGGATGATGCTGGTGGGCGGCCACGAGACGACGGCCAACATGATCGCGCTCGGTGTGCTGGCCCTGCTGGAACACCCGGACCAGATGGCCGAGCTCCGGTCGGACCACACCTTGCTGCCGAACGCGATCGAGGAACTGCTCCGGGTCTTCTCCATCTCGGACTCGGGCACCGCCCGCGTCGCGGTCGAGGACATCGAGGTGGGCGGTGTCACCATCCGCGCCGGTGAGGGCATCCTCGCGCTGAACAACGCGGCCGACCACGACGAGGCGGTCTTCGCCGACCCCGGCACCCTCGACTTCCACCGCAAGGAGGCGCGCAGCCACCTCGCCTTCGGGTACGGCATCCACCAGTGCATGGGCGCGAACCTGGCCCGCGCGGAGCTGGAGATCGTCTACGGCACCCTGCTCCGCCGCGTTCCGGGGCTCCGGCTGGCCGTGCCCGTGGAAGAACTGCGGTACAAGGACGACGCCATGGTCTACGGCGTCTACGAACTGCCCGTCACCTGGTGACGGCCGACCCGATCGGAAGCCCTGTCATGCATGTCACCACGGACCACGACCGCTGCGTGGGCTCCGGTCAGTGCGCGATGCTCAGCCCCGAGGTCTTCGACCAGGACGACGACGGTCTCGTCGTCGTCCTCCAGGAGAGGCCGGCCGCGGAGCTGCTGGACGATGTCCACCGTGCCGCGGACCTGTGCCCGTCACGGTCCATCCACGTCACCGGCTGATCCGTTCCACCCCTCGCGCCGCGGTCCCGTGCGGGCCCGCACCGGCACCGCGGCGCGGGCGTCCGGCCTGCGTACCGCGGGGCAGCGCCACCCGGCCCACGTACTGCGGGGCGCGCAGTCCGCCCGGCACGATGACGACAACCGAGGACGTGAACCCGTGGTGACGAACCGACCTCGCTCCTCCGAATCCGGACTGCCCATCGAGCCGGTCCAAGGGCCCGGCACCCTGGCGGGCTGGGACCCGGCCGAGAAGCTGGGCGAGCCGGGGCAATACCCGTTCACGCGTGGTGTGTATCCGTCGATGTACACGGGGCGGCCGTGGACGATGCGGCAGTACGCCGGGTTCGGTACCGCCGCCGAGTCCAACGCCCGTTACAAGCAGTTGATCGCCAACGGCACGACGGGACTCTCCGTCGCGTTCGACCTGCCCACCCAGATGGGGCACGACTCGGACGCCCCCATCGCCTCCGGTGAGGTCGGCAAGGTCGGCGTGGCGATCGACTCGCTCGACGACATGCGCGTCCTGTTCGGCGGGATCCCGCTGGACGAGGTCTCCACCTCGATGACCATCAACGCCCCGGCCGCGCTCCTCCTGCTGCTCTACCAACTGGTCGCCGAGGAGCAGGGCGTCCCGGCGGACCGGCTGACGGGCACCATCCAGAACGACGTGCTCAAGGAGTACATCGCCCGGGGCACGTACATCTTCCCGCCCAAGCCCTCGCTGCGGCTGATCGCGGACATCTTCAAGTACTGCCGGGCCGAGATCCCGAAGTGGAACACCATCTCCATCTCCGGCTACCACATGGCGGAGGCCGGCGCCTCGCCCGCACAGGAGATCGCCTTCACCCTCGCGGACGGCATCGAGTACGTCCGCACCGCCGTCTCGGCCGGCATGGACGTGGACGACTTCGCGCCGCGCCTGTCCTTCTTCTTCGTCGCCCGTACGACGATCCTGGAGGAGGTCGCCAAATTCCGTGCCGCGCGCCGGATCTGGGCGAAGGTGATGCGGGAGGAGTTCGGCGCGAAGAACCCCAAGTCCCTGATGCTGCGCTTCCACACCCAGACCGCCGGGGTCCAGCTCACCGCCCAGCAGCCCGAGGTCAACCTGGTCCGGGTCGCCGTGCAGGGCCTGGGCGCGGTCCTGGGCGGCACGCAGTCACTGCACACCAACTCCTTCGACGAGGCCATCGCCCTGCCGACCGACAAGTCCGCCCGCCTCGCACTGCGCACCCAACAGGTCCTGGCCTACGAGACGGACGTCACGGCGACGGTGGACCCCTTCGCCGGGTCCTACGTCGTCGAGAAGATGACCGACGACGTCGAAGCCGCGGCGGTCGAACTGATGCGGAAGATCGAGGATCTCGGTGGGGCCGTCGCCGCCATCGAACACGGCTTCCAGAAAAGGGAGATCGAGGAGAACGCCTACCGCATCGCCCAGGAGACCGACTCCGGCGAGCGGGTCGTCGTCGGGGTCAACCGCTTCCGCCTGGACGAGGAGGAACCCTACGAACCCCTCCGCGTCGACCCCTTCATCGAGACCCAGCAGGCCGAACGCATCGCCAAGCTCCGGGCCTGGCGGGACCAGGACCGGGTGGACCGGCACCTCGCCGCCCTGCAGAAGGCCGCGGCCGGGGACGACAGCGTGCTGTACCCGATGAAGGACGCCCTGTCCGTCGGCGCGACCGTGGGAGAGGTCTGCGACGCGTTGCGCGAGATCTGGGGTACGTACACCCCCGGCGAGCTCTTCTGATCCCCGGCCGGACCTCCCCCGGGGCCGTCGGCCCGCGGGGAGCCTTCACCCCCGGCCCGCCTCCGGCCGGGGGCCCACGAGCGACTCGGCCTGCTGGAGGAAGAGCGGCAGCCACTGCTCGTAGGAAGCGGTGCCCAGATACCGCGACGCCGTTTCCGCGTCCTTGCCGACGGGCACGTGCAGCGGCGTCCCGGGGTCGTCGACGGCGGCCAGGACCGCCTCGGCCACCTCGCCGCAGTCACCGGCACCCTCCTGGACGCGGGCGAGGAACCGCGCGGTCCACGCACGGTCGGCGGCGTAGGCACCGGCCGCGGAAGGCTCCGCCGGGGCGGCGCCCGTGGTGCTCTCGCGGTGGATGCGGGAGGCGAAGCTGCCGGGCTCCAGGCACACCACGCGGATCCCGAAGGGCCGCACCTCGGCGGACAGCGCCTCGCTGAGCGTGCCCAGGGCAGCCTTGCCGGCGGCGTAGAAACCACCGTGCGGCACGGCGAACGTACGGCCGGCGAGGGAGGAGACATTGACGATGACGCCGCTGCCGCGTGCGCGCATGGCGGGAAGGACCGCGCGCACGGTGCGTACCGGGCCCCAGAAGTTGGTCTCCAGCACCGCCCGCGCCTCGTCCTGCGGCATGGTCTCCACGGGCCCGGTGCGGTCGATGCCCGCGTTGTTGACCAGCACGTCGATGGCGCCGTGCCGTTCCTGCACCCCGTCGACCGCGGCGGCGACCGAGGCGTCGTCGGTGACATCGAGCCGGGGCACGTCCAGGGTGAGGTTCTCCGCCCGGGCACGGGCGAGCAGTTCACGGGCGCCGGCGGGATCGCGTACGCAGGCGTGGACGCGGTCTCCCCTGCGGGCGAACGCCAGCGCGGTCTCCAGGCCGATCCCGCTGCTGCAACCGGTGATGAGGACCGACGTCATGGTGTACCGCCTGCTTTCCGGGCGTCGGACGAAGATGAAGATGACCGGTGGGCAGCCTACGAACGCGCCTCCGAGGGCCGCATCCCCTATGACCCCCTAGGGTGTCCCCTCCAGGCCCTTGACCGCCCCGGCCGCACGTCCTAACAGACCGCTAATATGCCCGCTCATGAATGACGACGTACGCAACATCGTGCTCGGTCTCATAGCCGCCGGAATAAGCGCCGCCCTCGGCTGGCTCGCCCGCACATACCTGTGGCGGCGCAGACTCCGCCGCAAGCAGGCCTTCTTCGGACTGCCGGGGAACTCCGAATGCCTGCTCGTCGTCAACCGGGACGCCGGAGGGGACGGCGCGGTCCACCGCCACGACGTCTTCGCGCTGCTCGAACTCTCCGCTCTCATCAAGGACTGCGCCGCACACGCGCAGATCGTGTCCCACGACACCGCTCAGCAGGGGTTCGGCGAACGAACGGAGTTCTGCGTCGGAGGCCCCGGGTCCAACCGGCGTATGGCCGCGCACCTCCAGTCCCTGCTGCCGGGCGTGAAGATCAACACCGGTCCGGAACCCGGCCCCGACCGCGCCGCCTTCCAGGTGGGCTCGGAACGCTACCGGCTGGAGCCCGGAACCTCCGAACACGTCCTGCTCGCCCGGCTCACCGGCGGCCCGGACGCACGGCCAGTCTTCCTCCTCTGCGGCCAGCGCGCCATCACCAACCAGGCCGCCTCCCGGTATCTGATGCGCAACCACGAGAAGCTCCAGCGCAAGCACCGCGGCGGATCCTTCGTGCTGCTGCTGAAAGTGGTCAATTCCCAGGCGTACGGCCCCGATGTCGTCGAGCTGGTCGGCGACGTGACACGCGCGGCACAGGCCCCACTGCCCGCCGCACCCCGCGCCTCCCACCGCGCCACCGGCTGAACCCGGCGCGGCCTGACGACCTCCACCCGGGCGCCCACCATGACGACCCCCTGGCCTCGATCCTTCGTGGCGGCTTCACGATCGTCACGGACCTCGTCCTGACACCCACCGTCCTCGTCGACGAGGACGGGACCGTCACACGGCAAAGCCGCAGGGCCGAGTGGGGCAGCACCGCGATTGAGCCGAAGGTGGGACTCCGTGAACGCGTCCGAACCGGCGTATGGCCGCGCACCTCCAGTCCTTGCTGCCGGGTGTGAAGATCAACCCGGGGGCGGACGAGTGCACGGGGCCGGCGGGGTCACTTGGATTCCAGACGCCCCAGGGGGTGATCACCGGCGAGGACGGTGCGCGCCGTCTCCCAGTCGGCATCGTCGATGCCGGTGACGTGCCGCAGGAAGGCGAGGGTGACCTGCTGGACGAGAGCGACACGGCCGGGATCCTCGTCCGTGGTCTCCGCCACCTGGTAGCCGGAGACGCCGCCGAGGAAGTGCTCACCACCGAAGACGGTGAGCAGGCTCTTGTCGCCGCGGCTGAGGGTGTAGGGGTCGCTCGTCCAGGCCGGCCCACGGGTGGAGAGCGGGAGGTCGTCCTTGTCTCCGGCTACGACCAGTCCTGGGGCGGTGATGCGGGAGAAGTCCTGGTCGCGCAGCCACGGGAGGTTTTCGTGGGCGAAGGGAGTCAGTTCGTCACCGCCCTTGCCGGCGGTGGCCAGCTGGATGGTGGCCAGGACCCGGGAGTCCGACAGGTCCTCAGCGACGCCGGTCTGCGGGTCCTTGACGCGCAGACCCACGAGGATGCCCGCGGTCTGGCCGCCGAAGGAGTGCCCCGCCGCGACGACGCGGCTGCGGTCCACCCGGCCGGCCAGGCCGGGCACGGCCCCCTCCAGTGACTTGAGCTCATCCAGGATGCGCTTCATGTCCCGTACGCGGTGGCGCCACATCTGGGGCCCGCGGGGGTCGTCCGCGGCCAGGCCGAGCCTCTTGGAGTCGAGGTGGGTGGCCTGGATGACCACGAAACCGTGAGAGGCCCAGTGGTCGGTCAGGGGTGCGTAGCCGTCCAGGTCCGAGCCGAATCCGTGCGCGAACAGCACGATCGGCAGGTTGCCGCCGGTGACCGGGGCGCAGACGCGTACGTGCAGGTCCTCGCCGCGCCGCGGTGCGGCCAGCACGATCGGCTTGACCGCTACGGTCGGGGTGGGCTCGGGGCCGGTGAGACCGGTCGTCCGGTGTGTGGTCATGCGCGTGTCTCTCCCAGGTGGGGTGGTGCGTGCGGTGGATCAGGCGGCCTTGAGGCCGAAGGTGCGTTCGGCGCCGAGGTGACCGAGCTCCGGCCCGTCCTGCTCGTCGAGGGGAGCGGCGTAAAGGAAGGTGCGGGGGTCGACGCCCCCGGGGCCGCGAGCACCGACGGGGGCGATGTCCTCACTCATCGGATGCTCCACTTCGTCCGAGCCGCGGCCTGTCGGGGACGTACCGGCAGGAAGCCCTGCGGGTACGCATATCGGTACGCTAAAACCTCACGTCGACGTGAAGGGCAAGCGAATGTGACGCGCGTCACATGGAGATGGAGACGGGATGCGCATCGGGGAACTCGCCCGCCGGACCGGAGTCACCACTCGGGCCCTGCGGTACTACGAAGAGCAGAACCTGCTCGTTTCCGAGCGCAGCGACAGCGGTCAGCGCCACTACCCGGAAGCTGCCGTCGACCGGATCCGGGTGATCCTGGAGCTGTACGCCGCCGGCCTGTCCAGCAGGACCATCGCCGAGCTCACACCCTGCGTCGTCGACGGCAAGGCCACGCCAGAGCTCCTCGACCGCCTGGCCGTGGAGCGCGATCGCATCGACCAGCACCTCGCGGATCTCACACGCACCCGGGACCGCCTCGACTCGGTCATCGTCGGCGCTTCCGCCACCATGCACACCGGCGCCCCCTGCCGGCAGAACACGCCCGCCTGAGACCGGTGCCACCGGACCGCACGGCACGGTCAGCCGCGGCCGCACTGCCCCGCGGGAGCGGACACGAACCCGGCACGCCGAACGCAGCGGCATGCCCGGTCCCGCGACCTGAGCCTTCCGCCCTCGTGAGCCGGCGGGGTAACGTCAGGGCCGCCTGTAACGATTCAACTCCACTGCGGGAGCGTCACGTTGAGAGCTGTAGCCCTGACTCTGCCCCTTGCGCTGGGCGCCGCCCTGCTGGTCACGGCTCCGGCCGCGGCCACCCCACAGCACAAGGACCGGCCCCAGGGCTGGGCCTCCGTCGCGGGCGGAACCACCGGCGGCGCGGGCGGCACGGAGTACGTGGTCCGCGACCGCGCGGAGCTGCTCGCCGCCCTGGACAACGGCGGCAGTCCGACCGGTCGGAAGATCATCCGGGTCGAGGGGACCGTCAACGGGCACGAGGCCGGTGACGGCACCCTCCTCGGCGAGCAGGACTACGCCCCGGGCTGGGACCTCGGCGCGTACATGGCCTGCTTCGTGGACGGACGGACCTGGAGCGATACGGCGCACGAATGGTGCAAGACACAACGCGGGCTCCGGGTGGAGGGGTCCAACGCGGAGAAGAAACAGATCCAGCTCACCGTCCCCTCCAACACCACCCTGGTGGGCGAAGGCGTGGACGCCGTCCTGGAGAGCGTCTATCTGACGGTGAACACCGGCAGCAACATCGTCGTACGCAATCTGCGCTTCAAGGCACCGGTGGACCATTTCCCCAGCTGGTCCCCGGACGACGGCGCACAGGGCTCGTGGAACGCCCGCTTCGACGCGTTCACGGTGGTCACCGGCACCCATCTCTGGATCGACCACTGCACCTTCGACGACGGAGACTTCCCGGACGGCGAAGCCCCGGCCGGCTTCCACGGCAAACCGGTCGGCCGCCACGACGGCCTCCTCGACCTGGAGGACGGAACCGACTACGTCACCGTCTCCCACAGCCGCTTCCAGGGCCACGACAAGACCATCATGATCGGCTCCGGCGACGGCAAGGGCGACCGCGACCGCGGCCACCTGCGTGTCACCTTCCACCACAACCTCTTCGACAGCACCCAACAGCGCAGTCCCCGGGTCCGCTTCGGCCAGGTCCACCTGTACGGCAACTACTTCCGGGGGTCCGTCGGCGACCCGGACTACCCTCTGGTGAGCCAGTCGGCGGGTGGCTCCTCGTACTTCCTGGGCATGGGACTGGAGTCCAAGATCGTCTCGGAGGCGAACGCCTTCGACTACACCGGCCCGGGCGCGAGCCCGGACATCACCGTGGCCAACCTCAAAGGCAATCAGCTGGCCGACCGCGGTTCCTGGTTCAACGGACGGCCCGTGAACCTGGTCGCCGTGGCCCGGGCGAAGTACCGGACAGCCTCGGCGGCGGCGATCGCCGAGGCGGAGGCCGCCGGCTCCGCTGCCCCGGACTGGGCCGTGTCCGGCTTCACCACGGACACCGGGTGGGACCCCGCCGACGTCTACCCGTACACCGTGCGGAAGTCGGCTGCCGCGATCCGCTCCGGGGTCCTCGCCCACTCCGGGTCCGGACGGGGAAGCCACCACGCGGAGCGTGGCTGAGTCCGGCCCGGTCGAGGCCCGCGTCGTGGGCCTCCGCCTCCCGTGCTCGTACGTCACCTCGACCACCTCGTGGCCCCCTCCCCCAGGCCGGCAACGGTCGACCGGCGACGGGTGCCCGGCGCAGCTGACGGGTCCAAGTGGATTTGGTCGCTCCGTTTGGGGAACACATATGTCCTCCCCTCGGCCCCACCCGCCCCAGGGCAGGCCCGACGGGTTCTGATCGAAGGAGGACGTGGACGTTCATGACTGACGGCTCTGCAAGCGAGCGAACGGGAGCAGGGCGGCTCACCGCGGTGGCCCAGTGGTGGCAACGCGCGTACTCGTACGCGGGCGACGAGCGCGCCACCCTGCTGGTCGTCGGGAAGAGCACCCTCGCCGCCACCCTCGCCTGGGTGATCGCGTACGACGTCCTCGACGCCGCCTCGCCGGCATTCGCACCGTTCTCCGCCGTGCTGATCATGCAGGTGACGGTCTACCGCTCGGTCGTGCAGTCGCTCCGCTACGTCGGTGCGGTCGTCGCGGGAGTGCTGGTCCAGGCCGCACTCGGCTACCTCGCGGGCCCGGATCTGCTGACCTTCGTGCTGGTGGCCCTCGTCGCACTCGCGATCGGCCGCTGGACCGTTCTGGGCGTCCAGGGGCCGCAGGTCGCCACCGCCGCCTTCTTCGCCTTCTCGACCTACACCGCGTCGTCGGGGGACTCGCAACGGTTCTTCCGGCTCGGGGAGATCGTGGTGCTCGTGCTCATCGGCTGCGCGATCGGCATCGCCGTCAACGTCCTCGTGGCCCCTCCTCTGCGCTACCGGAGCGCGGAGTACAGCATCCGCAACCTCGCCCGGACCCTCCACGACCTCCTCACCGACATCTATCCGGTGCTCGCCGACCAGGTTCCGGACCAGGAGACCGCCGCGGACTGGCGGGACCGCGCGGCGCGTACCGGCGAGATGATCAAGCAGGCCCAGTCAGGACTCCGGACGGCCAAGGAGAGCACCTTGCTCAATCCCCGGCGGCTGTGGCGCCGCTACCGGGGGCACCCGGGCTTCCAGGGGTACGAGGCAGTGCTCGGTGCCCTGGAGCGCATGCTCTACCAGGTCGCCGCCCTCACCCGCGGCCTCGACCGGTCCCGCGAGGGTGGCGAGGCCCTCCCGCCCTTCCTGCAGCGGTACGGGGCGTTCCTGGAGGCGGGGGGCGCGGTCACCGAGGTGCTGACCACGCTGGACGAGACGACCCTGCTCCAGCAGGCGAAACGGCTGGACCGCCTCACCGACGAGGCCGAGGCGCGCCGCGACGAGGTGATCGAGGTGACCGACCGCCTGTCGTTGTCCCTCTCCGACCCCACCGTCCCGTACGGCGTCCTGGTCACCGAGGCGACACGGCTCACGGAGGAGTTCCGCTACACCTGCCAGGTCCTGCTGGACGCGGCGAAGGAGGGGTCATGGACGAAACGGCATGCCTGACGAACGGCACCGGACCGGCCGGAACCCATGCCGGCCTCTCGTCCCCGCGGACATACGTGAGGGCCGAGCGTGTACCCCCGTCCTCAGCCCCGCCGCTGCTCCGCCGCGGCCCTGATGCCGTCGAGGGTGGCGTCCATGCCCTTGCCCAGCTCGTCGAAGCGGTACGCGATGATCGCCTCCTCCCGCTCGGGCGTACGGTCGATGTAGGCGTTGAGTCCGCTGCGGCCGGGCCCGATCGTGACCGACTGCCGCAGCAGGGTGCCGTCGCCGTCCGGAGCGAGCGTGAAGGACCAGGTCGCCATCCTCCGTTCGGGGTCCTCGACCGACTCGCCGTACCGTCCGTCGACGTCCAGGACGCACCAGGTGAGCCTGCTGCCGGGCTCGAACTCGGTGAAGTGGGCGATGGTGCGCCAACGGCCGTTCAGGGGGTGCTCGTTGTGCCCGATGTAGCGGACACCGGCCGCCGGAGAGGTGGCGCCGTCCTGCCACTCCACCTCCAGCAGTTCGGGACTCCACCCGGCCATGGCCTCGACGTCGGCCACGATCTCCCAGACGCGAGCGGGGCCGGCGGCGACCCGGATCTCACGGTGTGTGCTGGACCCATCGGCGTATCGCATGACAACTCCCCCGGCGGAAAAGGGCCTTCGCCGTTTCCGCAGGAGGAATTCTACGAGCTCCCCCTTCCGGGGTGCGACCGCCCCTCACCTCTCCCACGGATCCCCACGGACCGGCATCGGGACGGCCGTTTCCCCGTGGGCGTGGAGCCTCGCTCCACGCCCACGGCGTCCAGGCCGGTCACACGTCGCCTCGTGACCTTCGCCGGTCCCCGCCGCAGCGGCCGCGACCCGGCCGGCGCGCAGCTGACCTTCTCCCCCACCGGGCACCGGTACGGATCGCGTACCGGTGCCGGGTGCGAGGAGTGATCACCGGCTGCTGCCGGGCGGATTGGGGACTACTGCGGTCGGCGGCCCGGCAGCACCGTTCCGGGTTCGGCGGCGGCGACGCCCGTCCCCTCCGTCTTCGGGTTGCGCCGCTGCCGTCTGGCCACCCAGGTGGCGAACCAGGAGAGCAGCATGCACATGCCGATGTAGATGGGTGAGATGACCATGACCACGGGGATGAACGGCAGATCGTAGTCGAGGTTCGACGCGATCAGCTTGCCCGCGTGGAGGAACTCCTCGTAGGTGATCAGATAGCCCAGCGAGGTGTCCTTGAGCGCCACCACCAGCTGGCTGATGATGGTGGGCAGCATCGCGCGGACCGCCTGCGGGGCCAGGACGTGGGTGGTGACCTGCGTCTTGCGCATGCCAAGCGCGTACGCCGCCTCCCGCTGCCCCCGCTCCACGGAGTTGATCCCCGTCCTGAAGACCTCCGCCAGCACCGACCCGTTGTAGAGGGTCAGTCCTGCAACCAGCGCCGGCAGCGGCTGGACCTTGAGCGCGACGAAGATGAAGAAGATCATCACCAGTACGGGCATGGCCCGGAAGAACTCGACCAGCAGCGTCGAGATCCAGCGCACCGGCCTGTGGGCGGAGAGCCGTCCGACGGCGAGTACCGCCCCGAGCGCGAGGGAGAGGACCGCCGCGTACGCGAACGCCTTCAGGGTGTTGCCGAGCCCGCGCAGCAGCAGCTCCTGGATGCCCTTGTAGGTGAAGGGCGTCCACTTCTCGCTGGTGAACTGGTCGGTGTCGAAGAGGAGATAGAGGATCCAGCCGAACAGCGCGAGGATCACGGCCGTCGACACGACCCCGTAGAGGAAGTGCCGCTTGCGGGTGGCGGGCCCGGGGATGTCGTAGAGCGCGGAGGCTGAGGCGGTGGAGTGGGTCATCGGGCGACTCCCCAGCGCTTCTCCAACACGTTGAAGATCGCGCTGATGGCGAGGGTGATGATCAGATATCCGACGGCGATCCAGACGAAGGACCAGATGATGCTGTAGCCGAGTTCGTTGAGGGTCTTGTAGGTGCCCAGCAGCTCGGTGACGCTGAAGGCCCCGGCGATCGCGGAGTTCTTGGCGAGGGCGATGAGTGTCGAGCCCACCGGCGGGATCACGGACCGGAAGGCCTGGGGCAGCACCACGTTGCCCAGTGTCTGCCCGAAGGACATCCCGAGGCTCCGGGCCGCCTCGCCCTGTCCCGTGGGCACGGTGTTGATGCCGGAGCGCAGGGCCTCGCAGATGAAGGCCGAGGTGTAGCAGCCGAGGGCGAGGACCGCGAAGACCTGGAAGGGCAGGACCAGGCCGAAGCGCGGCAGACCGAGCAGCACCGCGAAGAACAGCAGCGTCAGCGGGGTGTTGCGGAGCACCGCGACCCATACGGTGCCGATCACCCGGAGCGAGCCGACCGGCGCGACCCGGAACGAGGCCATGACGAAGCCGAGCACCAGCGCCAGGATCGAGGCGTAGACGGTGAGTTCGACGGTGCCGAGGAAGCCCTTGCCGTAGAGCGACCAGTTCTCTGTCAGTACATCCATGGTGGTGGCCGGCCCCTCAGTTCGACGGGTAGCGGTCGATGGGCGGCGGTTTCGGGGCGGGTACCCCGGACAGGCCCAGAGTCGCTTCGAACGCCTTCTTCCAGTTGCCGTTCTTCTCGTTGGCCTCCAGGGCGTCGTTGAGAGCGGCGCGCAGCGCGTTGTCACCACGCGGGACTCCGATGCCGTACGGCTCCTCGGAGAAGGGCTTGCCGACCACCTTCATCTCGTCCGGGGCCTTGGCGGCGAAGCCCAGCAGGATGGCGTCGTCGGTGGTGACGGCGTCGACCTGGAAGGTCAGCAGGTTGTCGACGCAGATCGAGTAGGTGTCGTACGCGACGAGATCCGCCTTGGGGAAGTCCGCGGCGATGCGCTGGTACGGCGTGGACCCGGCGGCCGAGCAGACCGTCTTGCCCGCCAGGTCCTGCGGGCCGTGGATGTCGTTCTCGTCGGTGCGCACCAGCAGCCCCTGACCGGCCATGTAGTAGGGCCCGGCGAAGCCGACGAGTTTCTTGCGCATGTCGTTGATCGTGTAGGTGCCGACGTAGTAGTCGATCTGCCCGTTCTGGAGTGCCGTCTCCCGGTTGGCGGAGGCGATGGTCCGGAAGCGGATCGTGTCCGGGTCGAAGCCGAGGGAGGCCGCCATCATGCGGGCGATCTCGATGTCGAAGCCGGAGTAGGTCCCGGTGGCCGGGTCCTTCTCGCCGAGGTAGGGCTGGTCCTCCTTGGCGCCGACGACGAGATGGCCACGCTTCTTGGCCTTCTTCCAGGTCCTGGATTCCGGCAGCGAGAAGTCGGTGTCGACCTTGTACCGGGGCAGCGCCTCGGCCTTCGGCCCCTTGACCGGCGGGCTGCCCTCCCTGCCGCAGCCCGCGGTGAGCGCGACGATCAGGAGGCAGACCAGCACGGCCGCGATGTTCCTCGTACGCAACACGGTGCCCCCTGTCAGTGCTTGAGGATCTTGGACAGGAAGTCCTTGGCGCGGTCGCTCTCCGGGGAGGTGAAGAAGTCCTCCGGCGTGCGGTCCTCGATGATGCATCCGTCGGACATGAAGACGACGCGGTTGGCCGCGGACCGGGCGAAGCCCATCTCGTGCGTGACGACCACCATGGTCATGCCCTCGCGGGCGAGCTGCTGCATGACTTCGAGGACCTCGTTGATCATCTCCGGGTCCAGGGCGGAGGTGGGCTCGTCGAAGAGGAGCGCCTTCGGGTCCATGGCGAGGGCGCGGGCAATGGCGACGCGCTGCTGCTGGCCGCCGGAGAGCTGCGCGGGAAGCTTGTCCGCCTGCGAGGCCAGCCCGACCCGCTCCAGAAGTTCCCGGGAGCGCTGGTCGGCCTCGTCCTTCCTGCGCTTGCGTACCTTGAGCTGGGCGAGCGAGACGTTCGCCAGCACGGTCTTGTGGGCGAACAGGTTGAACGACTGGAAGACCATGCCCACTTCGGCCCGGAGCTCCGCGAGGCCCTTCCCCTCCTCGGGGAGTGGCTTGCCGTCGATGGCGATATGCCCGGACTCGATCGTCTCAAGCCGGTTGATCGTCCGGCAGAGCGTTGATTTTCCCGATCCGGAGGGGCCGATGACCACCACCACCTCCCCGCGGCCGACGGTGAGATTGATGTTCTGCAGTACGTGCAACTTCCCGAAGTACTTGTTGACGTCCCGCAGCTCGATCAACGGATCGACGGCCATACGCTGCCCTACCCACTTATCGCTTGTGTCGAGGTCAGCGCAAACTATCCGGGGTGAACACGCGCTTCGGGGCCGACACGCACCGGCGGCGCATAAGGCTGTTTATCGCGTTTTGGCCTCCGGGCCGCTCTCCGCCGACTCCGCGTACATCTCGGAGAGCTCGGGGCTTCCCGACATCGCCCAGTCGAGACCGGCGGCGACCACATCGATCTCCCGCCCGGAACCCAGCCGCACCACGGGCTTTCCACCGGCCAGGATGTCCCATGCGGCCCCGGGGACGGTACGCACCAGCACGGTGCCGAGGTAGAGGCCCGCGTCGTTGCCCACCCAGGGCAGCTCCTCCGGGTCGTCCCGCCAGATCGGCGTCAGCTGGTCGAGCGCGGACAACGAGGCGGGGCTGTCGTCGAGTTCGAGCCCGCACTGCCCTGCCCGGGCGCGCAGCAACTCGCATTCCGCGAACAGCTCGGCCACGCCGTCCGGGTCGGTCCCGACGGCGGCCGCGAGAGCCGCCGCACGTGTACCGCCTTGGCGCTTCCGCCAGTTGTCCAGGAAGGGAATGTTCATACCACCAGGATCCCACCCCGGACGGCTTCCGCACCGCAGGGCGCGCGACTGTTCCGGTTCCGGGACCCGGCCCGTACACCCGCCGGCCACGTCTTTAGGGTACGAGGATGACGTCGCAGAACTATCTCTCCGAACTCTTCTCGCTGGAAGGCCGGGTCGCCGTGGTGACCGGCGGCAGCTCCGGCATCGGCCGGGCCATCGCAGGGGCCCTGGCGCACGCCGGCGCGAGCGTCGTGGTCGTGGCGCGCGGGGAGGCGGAGCTGGTGCGGACCGTCGGTGAACTCGACGCCGAAGGCTGCCGTGCGGCCTGGGTGAGCGCCGACCTCGGAACCACCGAAGGCGTGCGTACGGCCGGGGAGGGTGCGGTCGCCGCGTTCGGTGAGCCCGACATCCTCGTCAACTGCGCGGGTATCAACCTGCGGCCGCCGATGAGCGAGCTCGACGAGGACGTCTGGGACACCACGATGACGGTGAACCTCAAGGCCCCCTACCTGCTGGGCCGCCGGTTCGGACCGGGCATGGCGGAGCGCGGCTTCGGCCGGATCATCCACATCACCTCCCAGCAGGCACACCGCGCGTTCGTGCAGAGCGGGGCGTACGGGGTCTCCAAGGGTGCGCTGGAATCGCTGGCCCGCTCACAGGCCGAGGCATGGTCGCCGCACGGAGTCACCTGCAACACGCTGGTGCCCGGGTTCGTGATGACTCCGCTCAACGAACGGCTGTCGTCCGACCCGGAGCGGGTGGCGGCGCTGGCCGCCCGCACGATGGTGGGACGCAACGGGCTGGCCCAGGACTTCGCCGGCGCGGCGGTGTTCCTCGCGAGCGTCGCCTCCTCGTACGTCACCGGGCAGTCGCTGTTCGTCGACGGCGGGTTCTCCGTCCACTGAGGTGATCCGGTGAACGCGGGATGCCGCCCGGCAAGGGCGGCATCGCGGCACCTTCGCGTTCTCAGCTCCGGGCGTCCGGGGCCGGCTCCCCTTCATCGGCCGCGACCGCGGCGGCGACGTCGGACGACGCCACGTCCTTGTCGACGCCCAGCCCCGCGAGCAGGCCCGCGCCTCCCTCGAACTCCAGCACGGCCAGCACGATGTGCCCGGTTCCGATGAAGTTGTGGCCGAGGCGCAGGGCCTCCCGGAAGGTGAGTTCGAGGACCTTGCGGGCCCCGGCGTCGTACGGGATCAGCTCGGGGACGTCGGCGGCGGCGGCCGGCAGGGCGAGTGCCGCAGCCTCCCGGACCGCTTCCAGTGCGACTCCCTGTCCGACGATCACCTGGGCACCGAGGGAGTCCGGCTCGGCCAGGAGGCCCAGGACCAGGTGCTCCACCCCCACCTCGTCGTTGCGGGCGGCCTGGGCCTCGTTGTTGGCACCCATGAC
This sequence comes from Streptomyces sp. QL37, assembly GCF_002941025.1. NCBI lineage: Bacteria > Bacillati > Actinomycetota > Actinomycetes > Kitasatosporales > Streptomycetaceae > Streptomyces > Streptomyces sp. QL37. The sequence goes on from NZ_PTJS01000001.1 coordinate 1,776,128, forward strand.
GACATTCCTGGCCTCCTGGTCGAACTGGCCGAAGCCCTGGCCCGGATCAAGGTCCGAGGCCTCGCCGGGCTTCTTGGGCACGAACCTCTTCTGGGCGGCCTGCCGCGTGACGCCCATGCTCCGGCCGATGTCCGTCCATGAAGCGCCGGAGCGGCGCGCCTGGTCCACGAAGTGGCCGATGAGGTGGTCGGCGACCTCCCCGAGGTGATCCGCGGCGACCACCGCTCCGGAGAGCTGTTCCAGGGTGTCGCTGTGGGTCTCCTTGATCGCGTCGATCAGGTCGTCGAGACGGATGGGCGGATTGGCGCGCAGCGGCTTCGTCATGGGGCAACCCTAGGTTGACACCCACGACTCGTCAACCGAGGGTTGACAGTCGGAAGCCGGCCGTCAGACGTCGAGGTCCACGACCACCGGGGCGTGGTCGGACGCCCCCTTGCCCTTGCGCTCCTCACGGTCGACGTAGCTGTCCTTGACCGCCGACGCGAAGGAGGCGTTGCCGTAGACGAGGTCGATGCGCATGCCCTTGTTCTTCGGGAAGCTGAGCTGGCGGTAGTCCCAGTAGGTGTACGGGTGGTCGTACTTGAGGGGGCGCGGCACCACGTCGGAGAGCCCCTCCTCGCGCAGCGTCGCGAGCGCCGCCCGCTCGGCCGGGGTGACGTGCGTCGCGCCGACGAAGAGCGCCGGGTCCCAGACGTCCTCGTCCGTCGGCGCGATGTTGAAGTCGCCGAGGACCGCGAACGGCCGGGTCCCCGCCGCGTCCGCGGCGACGGCCTTCTGCAGCGCCTCCAGCCAGCGAAGCTTGTAGGCGTAGTGGTCGTGGTCGACCTCGCGGCCGTTCGGGACGTAGACCGACCAGACGCGGGCGGGGCCGCACGTCGCCGAGACCGCCCTCGGCTCCTGCACTCCCTCGTAGTCCGGGCCTTCGGGCAGGCCCGTCACGACGTCCGCGAGGCCGACGCGGGAGAGCAGCGCCACGCCGTTCCACCGGCCCGTGGCGTTGACCGCGGACTCGTAACCCGCCTCGCGCAGCGCTTCGGCGGGGAACTGCTCCAGCGTGCATTTGGTCTCCTGGAGGCAGAGCACGTCCGTGCCGCTGCTCTCCAGCCAGGCCAGCAGCCTGGGGAGCCGGGCGGTGATCGAGTTGACGTTCCATGTGGCGATGCGCATGCGGTAAACCTAACCGCTCCCACTGACAGCCGGGTCAGAGACGGGTCGCGTCGCCCGGGGCCAGCCGCCCGTGGTCCGCGCCGCCCAGTGCGCCGATCTGCATGTCGTAGATCGGGCGGGCGAGGTCGGTGAGCAGGGCGTCGTGGATGTCGATCGCGCGGCGCGGCTTCACCTCGCGTACGTAGTCGATGACCTCCGAGATCTTGCTCCAGGGGGCCATGACCGGCAGCATCAGCGTGTCCACCGGGTGGTCGGGCACCGTGAAGGCGTCGCCGGGGTGGAAGACCGAACCGTCCACGAGGAACCCGATGTTGGTGATCCTCGGGATGTCCGGGTGGATCACCGCGTGCAGTTCCCCGTGCACCTGTACATCGAGTCCCGCGGCGGTGAACGTGTCGCCGTGACCGACCGTGTGCACGCGCCCCGGGAACGCTGCGGACACCTGCTCGGCCACACTGCGCAGGGTCCACACGCGCGCGGCGGGGTTGGACTCCAACGCGGCGCGCAGCCGCGCCTCGTTGAAGTGATCCGGGTGTTCGTGGGTCACCAGGATCGCGTCGGCACCGACCGCGGCGTCGTCCTCGGCGAACCCACCGGGGTCGATGACGAGCGTCTGCCCGTCCCGCTCCAGGCGGACGCAGGAGTGGATCTTCTTGGTGAGGGTGAGAGACGAAGCGTTCATGCACCCATCCTGCTACGCGGGCGGGGTGGTTTCCTCCTGGATCACGGACTGCGCGATCTCGAACGCCGCGCCTGCCGCCGGGATGCCGCAGTAGACGGCGGTCTGGAGCAGCACCTCCTTGATCTCGACCGGTGTGAGCCCGTTGCGCAGGGCCGCCCTGACGTGCTGTGCGAGCCCGCCCAGGTGCCCGGACGCGACGACCGCGGTGAGGGAGACACAACTGCGGGACCTGCGGTCGAGGCCCTCCCGGCTCCAGATCTCGCCCCAGGCGTAGCGGGTGAGGAGGTTCTGGAAGTCGTCGGTGAAGCCGTCCGAGGCCGCCGTCGCCGCGTCCACGTGGGCATCGCCCAGCACCTCGCGCCGGACCTTCATCCCCCGGTCGTACCGGTCGCTGCGTCCCGTGGGAGAGGCGTCGGGCAGGTCGGCCGCGGCCGCGATCTCCGCGACGGGGACGACGGGGGCGAACGGGGCGGAGAAGCCCGGGGACGGCGGCGGCACGGGGATCGACGCCTGGGTGTCCTGCCAGGCGGTCGAGAAGTGCATCAGCAGCAGGTCGGTGACGGCGGCGGGCTGCTCGACCGGGGCCAGGTGGGAGGCTCCGGGGACGAGGGCGAGCCGGGCGTCCGGGATGCCCGCGACCAGGGTGCGGGCCTCGGCCGGGCCGGTGACCTTGTCCTCGGCCCCGACCAGGACGAGGGTCGGCACGCCGATGCGGGGCAGTTCCGTACGGATGTCGAAGGCGGCCAGGGCCTCGCAGGAGGCGATGTAGCAGCCGGGGTCGGTGGTGCGGACCATCTGGACCGCCCACTCGACGATGGCCGGCTGCGCGGCGGCGAAGCCGGGGGTGAACCAGCGCTCCGGGGAGGTCCGGGCGATCGGCTCCAGGCCGTTGCTGCGGACGATCACCCCGCGCTGCCGGAATTCGTCGGCGGTGCCGAAGCGGGGCGACGCGGCGACGAGCGCCAGGGCGGCGACCCGGTGCGGGTGGCGCAGCGCGAGGTCGGCACCGACGGCGCCGCCGATGGAACAGCCCGCGTAACCGAAGCGCTGGACGCCGACGCTCTCCAGTGTGGCGAGGAGGCGGTCGGCGAGGTCGGTGACCGCTGCGGCGGGGTAAGCGGGGGCTCCGCCGTGCCCCGGAAGGTCGTAGCGGAAGATCCTCCAGTGCTGGGAGAGCTCCGGTATCTGGCGGTCCCACATGTGCCATGTGGTGCCGAGCGAGGGCCCGATGACCAGGACCGGGGCGTCCTCCGGACCGTCGAAGCGGTACTGGAGCAGCCGGCCGGGCCCCGGCCCCTGCGCGGTCTGGGGGCCGGGGGCGGGCTGCGGTGCCTGCGCCGCAGGACCGGCCGGCGGCGCTCCGCCGGGGCCCTGGGGCTGCTGCGCGGTCTGCGGCTGGGAGTGCTGCGGAGCCAGCGGCTGGGAGTGCTGCGGAGCCAGCGGCTGGGAGTGCTGCGGAGCCAGCGGCTGGGTGTGCTGCGGCCCGGAGGGCTGCTGCGAGTGCGGCTGGGCCGGCGCGGGGTGCGGGACCTGCGGCTGGGAGTGCTGCGGACCCAGCGGCTGTGCGGGCTGCGGAGCCAGCGGCTGGGTGTGCTGCGGCCCGGAGGGCTGCTGCGAGTGCGGCTGGGCCGGCGCGGGGTGCGGGACCTGCGGCTGGGAGTGCTGCGGACCCAGCGGCTGTGCGGGCTGCGGAGCCAGCGGCTGGGTGTGCTGCGGCCCGGAGGGCTGCTGCGAGTGCGGCTGGGCCGGCGCGGGGTGCGGGACCTGCGGCCGGTCGTACGGCTGCGCAGGGGCGGACTGAACGGCGTACGGCTGTGCGTACTGCGGCCCGGAAGCCGGGGCGGGCGCCTGCTGCGGAGGCGGAGCGGCCGCCTGCGGCGGCTGGGCGGCCGTCGGCCCGGGGGCCTGCGCGTACGCCTGGCCGGGCGCGGGCTGAGGGGCCTGGGGCGACTGCCGGATCACTTCGCCCCGCAGTGGCTCGGGGTTGGCCGTCCGCGGGGGCCGGGCGGGCTGCGGGGTCGTCTCGCTCACTTCACTCACTCGCTCCAGGGTAATGAGCGGCCCGTCCGCTCCCCGTCAGGGGGTCGACGCGGAGACCGCGTAGACGACCGGGGCCGCCGGATCGGTCATGTTGACGGTGATGGTCTGGGTGGGGCGCGGGTCCTTGTTCTTGTGGACCGTGCCCGCCCAGTCGACGCCCGGTCCGAAGTACCACCCGGTGATCTTGATGTCCCGTTCGCCGATGGTGACCTTGCCGGTCTCCAGCGCGGCACGGCCGGTGCCCACACCGCTCAGGAAGCGGTCGAGCCCGGCGGAGGTCGTACGGAACTTCACGTACATCCGGCTGGCTTTCCAGTTGTTCGTCTCGTAGTACTGGACCCCCTGCGCATTGCCCGGGATGGGCAGCTCGAAGATCCGGCGCTGCATGCCGGACGGCCAGTCCTCGCGCAGCCCCTGGGCGGCGGCCTCGGCTTCCTTGTCCTTGCCGGAACGGCGGCTCTGGCCCGCGGAGATCACCAGATAGCCGGCCGGGATGCCGATGAGCAGCACGATGATGGTGAGCGTGATCAGGCGCCGTCTGACCACCCTGCGCCGGTCCTCGGGGGGCGTGCCGTCCCCCGAGGACCCGGACGAGCCGGAGGACCCGGAGGACCCCGAAGAACCCGAGGCGCCGGACGACCCGGACGACCCCGGGGAGCCGGACGTAGGAGGCTGGCGCGGCACGATGTGGTGCTCGGCTGCGGTCATGTTCGGTGATCCCTCGAAGCTGCGGTACGGGGCGGGGTGCGGATGGCCGGAACGCGGCCCCCGGTCACTCGACGGGGCGGGTGCCGCGCGTGTTCCGGATGGTGCTCGCGGCCTGGTCGTAGAACTGCGCGTACCGCTCGTAGCGCTCGACCCGGCGCCGGTTGGTCCGGCGGAACCTCCGGGCCACCAGACGGGCGAGGTCGGCGGCGCCGACCATCCCCGCCTCGGGGCCGAGCTGCGCCTTCGCGATCCGGGCCTCCGGGCGGTAGCCGCGGCCGGTGAGGTGGCGTTTGAAAGCGTCCCTGGCCGGACCGATCAGCAGGTCGTCGGCGGCGCTGACACCCCCGCCGATGACGAAGCAGGAGGGGTCGAGGGCGGCTGCGAGATTGGCGATGCCCACGCCGAGCCACTGGCCGATGTCCTGGAGGAGCTCCACGCACATGGCGTCGCCCTCACGGGCCAGTTCGGTGATGAGCGGCCCGGTGATGTCGGGGATGTTGCCCTTGACCCGCTCGATGATGCCGTGGGCCACCGGGGAGTCAGCCGCGGCCAGCTCCCTGGCCTCGCGCACGAGGGCGTTGCCCGAGCTGTACTGCTCCCAGCAGCCGCGGTTGCCGCACGGGCAGCGGTGCCCGCCGGGCACCACCTGCATATGGCCGAACTCACCCGCGACGCCGTACTTGCCGCGCTTGACGTGCCCGTCCTCGAGGATCGCCCCGCCGATGCCGGTGCCCAGCGTGATCATGACCAGGTGGTCCTCGCCGCGGCCGGCGCCGAAGCGCCACTCCGCCCAGGCCGCCGTGTTGGCGTCGTTGTCGACCATCACGGGGACCACCAGCCGGGAGGCGAGCGCGTCGCGGAGGGGTTCGTCCCGCCACGCCAGGTGCGGGGCGAACAGCACCTTGGAGCGGTCCGCGTCGACCCAGCCCGCCGCGCCGATCCCGACGGCGTGCACATCGTGCCGGTCGGAGAGGTCCAGGACCAGCTCGACGATGGTGTCCTCGACGACCTTGGGGCTCTTGGACTTGTCCGGCGTCTCGGTGCGCAGGGTCTCCAGGATGTTGCCGTCGGCGTCGACGACTCCGGCCATCACCTTGGTCCCGCCGATGTCGATGCCGACGGTCGGAACTCTGGGCGCCGTGAGGTGCGAGCGCCGCTCCTTGGTGCCGACGGTCCGCAGGACGGTGGCGCGGGCGGAGCCGCGGTGTGTGAAGTCGCGGTACGTGCTCATCGTCCCTGCGCAGGTCGGGGGGCCGGTCGGTGGTCCGTCCGGCGGCGGACGGCGCCCGCCGCACACGATTCTGCCATTCCCCCACCCCCGGAACCGGTCTCCGGGCCCGGGGCGGGGAACGCGGACCGTGGTTTACGGGGTGTCGTCACCGACCGGGCGGCCGCCGAGGTGGTCCGGCGAGGGGGCTCGTTCGAGCTCGTGGCTGAGCTCGTCGAGCTCGCTCCCACCGGCCATCTGACGGGTCAGTTCGTCGAGTGTGACGTCGTCCTTCGTGTGGCTCCCGGACATCGCGCCACGCTTGAGCAGCACGAACCGGTCGCCGACGAGATACGCGTGGTGAGGGTTGTGCGTGATGAGGACCACGCCGAGCCCGGCGTCCCTGGCGGCCGCGACGTACTTGAGCACGACCCCCGACTGCTTGACGCCCAGCGCCGCGGTCGGCTCGTCGAGGACGAGGACCTTGGCGCCGAAGTACACGGCACGCGCGATGGCCACGCACTGGCGTTCACCGCCTGACAGCGTGCCGATGGGTTGATCGACGTCGCGCAGGTCGATGCCCATGCGCAGCAGTTCCGCGCGGGTCGTCTCGCGCATCCGCCGTACGTCGAGGCGCTTGAAGGGGCCGGCGCCCTTCGTCGGCTCGGAGCCGAGGAAGAAGTTGCGCCAGACCGGCATCAGCGGAACGACGGCCAGATCCTGGTAGACGGTGGCGATGCCCCGGTCCAGCGCGTCACGCGGGTTGGCGAGCGTGGTCTCCTCGCCCTCGATCAGGAACGTCCCGGCGTCGTGCCGGTGCAGCCCCGCGATGATCTTGATGAGCGTGGACTTGCCGGCGCCGTTGTCCCCGAGGACGCAGGAGATCTCCCCCGCGTGCACCTCCAGCGAGACGTTCTCCAGGGCCTTGATGTTGCCGTAGTACTTGCTGACGCCGTCGAGCTCGACGAGCGCCGCGCCTGTCGCGTCCCGGGGGGCCGTAGCCTGGGTGGACGTCATTTCGTCGCCTCCGCACGCTTGCGTACCCAGTGGTTGAGCAGGGTGGCCAGGAGCAGCATCGCTCCCAGGAAGAACTTGAACCAGTCGGGGTTCCACTCCGCGTACACGATGCCCTTGCTGGTCATGCCGAAGATGATCGCGCCGATGGCGGAGCCGATCGCGGAGCCGTAGCCGCCGGTGATCAGACAGCCGCCGATGACGGCCGCGATGATGTAGATCAGCTCGTTGCCGACGCCCTCGCCGGACTGGACCACGTCGTACGAGAAGAGCAGGTGCTGCCCGGAGACCCATGCGGCGAAGGCGACGCCGAGGTAGAGCCCGATCCGCGTACGGATCACCGGGACGCCGACCGCGCGTGCGGCGTCGGCCTCACCGCCGACGGCGAAGATCCAGTTGCCGAAGCGGGTGCGGATGAGGATCCAGGTGGCGATCGCGACGAGCGCCGCCCACCACAGGATGGTGACCTTCAGCTCGACGTCACCGATGGTGAGGTAGGACGCGAAGACCTTGCGGGCGGAGTCGAAACCCTCCATGTTCCCGATGGCCTTGGTCGACACGGTGCCGCTGATCAGCTTGGTGAAGCCGAGGTTCAGACCGGTCAGCATGAGGAAAGTGCCGAGCGTGATGATGAAGCTCGGCAGCTTGGTGCGGGTCAGCATGAAGCCGTTGAAGGCGCCGAAACCCAGGGTGACCAGCAGCGACACGAAGACGCCGACCCAGACGTTGGCGGTCATCTGGTAACTGAACATCGAGGAGATCAGCGCCGAGCTGGTCACCATCACGCCGGCGGAGAGGTCGAACTCGCCGCCGATCATCAGGAGCGCCACGGGCGCCGCCATGATCCCGATGGTGGAGGCCGCGTACAGCACCGTGCCGAGGCTGGAGGCCTGAAGGAAGCTGTCGGCGACGATCGCGAAGAAGAGGAAGACGGCGATTGCCCCGACGACCGAACCGAGCTCGGGCCGGCCGAGGAGCTTGCGCAGCGGAGAGGTGCGCAGCAGGCGTTCGTCGGTGGGGGGCGCCGCCGGTTGCCCGGTCGATGTCATCGGGTCCCCCGGTTCGTGTACTCCGCCAGAGCGTCGGCGTCGTCGCGGGTGATGACCTGCGGGCCGGTCAGGACGGGCAGGCCGCCGCCGAGCACGTTCTGGTTGTAGCGGTAGAGCCAGAGCAGGTCGACGGCCTCGTAGCCCTGGAGGTAGGGCTGCTGGTCGACGGCGAAGCCGAGGGTCTTGTTCTGGAGGCCGGTGGCGACGCTCGCGTTGAGGTCGAAGGTGTCGATCTCGGCCTTGCTGCCCGCGGTCTGCTTCGCCTTGACCGCCGCGGCGGCGAAGGGGGCGCCGAGGGTGACGACCGCGTCGATGTCCTGGTCGGAGTCGAGCTTGGCCTCGATGGACGCCTGGACGTCGGGCATGTTGGTGCCGTCGACGTAGAGGTTCTGCATCGTGCCGTCGAAGGTCTTCTTGGCCCCGGCGCAGCGCTGCTCGTGGCCGACGTTGCCCTGCTCGTGCAGGACGCAGAGCACCTTCTTGCGCTTCCGCTCGTTCAGCTCGTCGCCGACGGCCTCGCCCGCGATGGACTCGTCCTGGCCGATGTGGGTGAGCGCCCCGAAGGCCTTGGACTCGGCGGAGCCGGAGTTCACCGTGATCACGGGGATGCCGGCCTTCACCGCCTTGGCGACGACGGTCTTCATCGAGTCGGGCTTGGCCAGCGAGACGATCAGGCCGTCGACCTTCTTGTCGATCGCGGTCTGGACGAGCTCGGCCTGTTGCTGGCCCTCGTCGCTGTGCGAGTACAGGAAGTTGATGTTGTCCTTCTGCGCCGCCTGCTTGGCGCCCTTCTGGACGATGTCCCAGAAGGTGTCGCCATCACCCGAGTGGGTGACCATGGCGAACGTCCAGCGGGGCGTGTTCACCGCGGACCGGCCCTCGGCGGCCTGGGCGGCGCGCTCCTCCGCCCGCTTGCCGCCGGTGCTGCTGCATCCCGCGAGGGAGGCTGCCAGTACCGCTGCCAGCACGGCGCCCATCGCGCGTACCCCTGTCCGAACCCTTGCCACGACGCCGTGCCCTTCTTGTGCTGCTCGCTGTGCTGCCTGGTGAAGCCGGGGAGGGCGGACTCGCCGCCCGGCGGGCCAAGTATCCCCGAGCCCGGACCGGCGTGGACCGGCAGGGGCGCGGGCCGCGCCCTCCCGTCGTTCTAGCGACCTAGCATGACCGCGTCAACGTTTTTGTCCGAACATTCTTACCGGAGGCCGCCGGCCGGGGATTCAGGGCCGGACGAGCAGCTGGAACTCGAAGGCGTACCGCGACGCCCGGTAGACGTGCGAGCCGAATTCGACCGCCCGCCCCCCGTCGTCGAAGGTGGTGCGCTCCATGGTCAGCAGCGGGGCTCCGACGGGCTCCGCGAGCAGTTCACCCTCCTCCGCGGTGGCGGCGCGTGCCCCCACGGTCTGCCGGGCGCTGTGCAGCGTGATCCCCGTGGCACGCATCAGCCGGTACAGGCCGGTCGACTCCAGCCGCTCGGTGGAGAGGTCGAGCAGCTGCGGCGGCAGGTGGTTGCGCAGGAGAGCCACGGGCTCGTCGTGCGCGTAGCGCACCCGTTCGACGAGATGGACGTCACTGCCCTCCTCGACACCGAGCGCGGCGGCGACCCCGGGTGCCGCCTGCTCGACCGTGTTGCGCAGGACCCGGGTCGCCGGTCTCCGGCCGGCGGTGTCCAGGTCGTCGTAGAGGCTGCTCAGTTCCAGCGGGCGCTTGATGCGGCTGTGCACGACCTGGGTGCCGACACCGCGCCTACGCACCATCAGCCCCTTGTCGACGAGGGACTGGATGGCCTGGCGGACGGTGGGCCGGGAGAGTCCGAGCCGTGCGGCGAGCTCCAGTTCGTTGCCGAGAAGGCTGCCCGGTGCGAGCCGCCCCTGCTCGATGGCCGCCTCCAGCTGCTGGGCCAGCTGGTAGTAGAGCGGGACGGGGCTGGTGCGGTCCACGCCCAGCCCGAGGGCGGCGGAGTCGGCGGCGGGTTTGGGCACGGCACGGAGCGTACCTCCTGCCGCCGCGCCGCACCCCTCAATTTGTCAGGACATATAGTTGACAGTGCGCCTGGGGGGCGGCACGTTGGGTCCATGCGCATCGGACTCATCGGCACGGGCCGGATCGGTTCCTTCCACGCGGGCGTCCTGGCACGCCACCCCGCGGTCGCCTCGCTCGTGGTGACGGATCCGGACGCCGCCCGCGCCTCGGAGGTCGCGGTGCGGACGGGGGCCACACCCGTCGCCTCCGCGGAGGTCGTCCTCGGCGCGGGCGTGGACGCGGTCGTGATCACCTCGGCCACCTCGGCACACGCGGATCTCATCGGCCGGGCGGCCCGGGCCGGTCTGCCCGCCTTCTGCGAGAAGCCCCTCGCACTGGACCTGGCGGGCACGCTGGGCGCCCTGCGCGAGGTCGAGCGGGCGGGCAGTGTGCTCCAGCTCGGTTTCATGCGCCGGTTCGACGCGGGCTACGCCGCGGCGCGCACCGCCGTGCGCGGGGGGTCCCTGGGGCGGCTGCACACCGTACGGGCGGCGACCTCCGACCCCGCTCCCCCGCCCGCCGCCTATCTGCCGCTCTCCGGTGGGCTGTTCAGGGACTGTCTGGTGCACGACTTCGACATCCTGCGCTGGGTGACGGGCCGTGAGGTGACCGAGGTGTACGCCACCGGCTCCGACGCGGGCCCGGCGATGTTCCGGGAGGCGGGCGACGTGGACACCGCGGCGGCGCTGCTGACCCTGGACGACGGCACGCTCGCCACGGCGACGGCCACCCGGTGCAACGGGGCGGGCTACGACGTACGCATGGAACTGGCGGGTGAGCGGGACCAGATCGCGGTCGGCCTCGACGACCGCACGCCGCTCACGTCCGCCGAGCCGCAGGGGCCGCCCGCCCCCGCCAAGCCGTGGCCGGGCTTCCTGGAGCGCTTCGCCCCGGCGTACGAGGCGGAGCTGGACGCGTTCCTCGCCGTCGTACGCGGAGAGCTTCCGAACCCGTGCGACGGCCGGGAGGCACTGCACGCGCTGCGCGTCGCCGAGGCGTGCGAGCTGTCGCGCCGGGAGCGGCGTCCCGTGACGATGGCGGAGATCGCCGAGGGCTGACGCCACTCGTCGCCGTGCACCGGGCCGTGAGCCCCGCTACCAGGCCACCGGGAGGCTCAGTGGGCCCCGGATCAGCATTCCCGTACGCCAGGACAGGCCGGCCGGGTCCGTGTCGAGCCGCAGCTCCGGGCAGCGTTCGAGGAGCGACCGGATGGCGATGCGGGCCTCGATGCGGGCCAGTGGCGCACCCAGGCAGTAGTGGATGCCGTGTCCGAAGGCGACGTGCCCGCGGGCGTCCCGCGTGATGTCGAAGCGTCCGGCGTCCGGGTAGCGGGCGGGATCGCGGTCGCAGTCGGCCATCGCGACCAGGACGAGCTCGCCACCGCCGGGGACCACCGTGCCCGAGATGTCGAGCGGTTCGGTGGTGAAGCGGTAGGTGGGGGTCTCGACGGGCCCCTCGTAGCGGAGCGTCTCCTCGACGGCGTTGTCGATCAGCCGGAAATCCGCTCGCAGCGCCGCGAGTTGCCCGGGATGTGTCAGCAGGCTCAGGACGCCGTTGGAGATGAGGTTGACCGTGGTCTCGTGTCCCGCGACGAGCAGCAGCCAGGCCATGCCCATGAGTTCGTCGGCGGAGAGCTGGTCGCCGTCGTCGTCCGACGTGTGGATCAGCGCGCTCATCAGGTCGTCCCCGGGGACCCCGCGCTTCCCCTCGACCAGCCCGGCGAGGTACGAGGACATGGCGGCCTTGGCCCGGCCACGCGCGTCGGCGTCCAGGGACGAGACGGCGGCGCCGGACCATGCGCGGAAGGCCTGCCGGTCCAGGGACGGCACACCCAGAAGCTCGCAGATGACGGCCATCGGCAGGGGGACCGACAGTGCTTCGACCAGGTCGGCGGACCGGCCGGGGCCGTCGGTCATGGAGTCGAGCAATGCGTCCGTCATCTCCTGGACGCGCGGGGCGAGCCGTTCCATACGGCGTGGGGTGAACTCCCGGGCCACGAGCCTGCGCAGCCGGGTGTGGACCGGGGCGTCACTGCCCAGCATGGACGTGCCCACGGACACCTTGCCGATGCCCAGCGAGGGTGACGCGGCGCGCCAGTCCTTGGAGAGCCGCTGGTCGGCGAGGAGGGCTCTCCCCGCGTCGTACCCGACGACCAGCCAGGCCTCGGCGCCCTCCGGGATGCGGACCCGGTGCACCGGGCCGCGGGCTCGTAGGCGCGCGTAGACGGGATACGGGTCGCGGATGAAGTCGTCGCCGAGCGCGCCGAGGTCGAGCACGGCCTGGGTGGTCAAGGTGTGTCCCTTCGGACCGGGCGGGCGGAGAGAACGGTCCCCTGCGCGACCGCGCACAGGGTTTCCGCTCCCTCGTCGTCCACGGTGTACAGGTCGCAGCGCACGACGGCCTGTCTGCGGCCGGTGTGGACCACCTCGGCACGGGCGCTCAGGGTGCGGCCGCTCGCCGGGCGGACGTACTGGATCGAGAAACCGCCGGTCAGGACGGCCGCTCCGAGCGTCGTCCCGGCGGCGAAGGTCAGCGCGTTGTCGGCCGCGTAGGACAGCACCCCGCCGTGCAGGAACCCGTTCTGCTGGGTGAGCTCCTCGCGTACGTCGACCTCCAGGACGGCCGCGCCGCCGCCGAACGCCGTGATCCGCGCGCCGACCAGCCCGCTGAACGGCTGGCTGTCGAGGACCTGCCGCGCCGTGTCCAGGGTGAGTCCGGTCATGGACGCCATCTCACCTCACCAGCGCACCGGAAGGCGTCGGACGCCCCGGAGCAGCAGCCCGGGCAGCCAGTCGGGCTCCCCTCCGTCCGGGTCCCGGACGAGCCCGGGGCAGCGCTCCAGCAGGGCGCGGATCGCGATGCGGCCCTCCATCCGGGCCAGTGGAGCGCCCAGACAGAAGTGGATGCCGTGCCCGAAGGCCAGGTGCCCCTGCGCCGCGCGCCGGATGTCGAAGGTGTCCGGGTCCGGATAGCGGCCGGGGTCCCGGTCCCCGGAGCCGAGGGCGACCAGCACGGCCTCGCCCTTCGGGATGACGACAGGGCCGATCGCGACGGGTTCGCGGGTGAATCGGAAGGTGGCCGTCCCGACGGGCCCGTCGTAGCGGAGCATCTCCTCGACGGCGCCGTCGATCAGCTCCGGCCGGGCGCGGAGCAGGGCCAGCTGGTCCGGGTGGTCGAGCAAGGCGCGTACGCCGTTGGAGATCAGGTTCACGGTCGTCTCGTGTCCGGCGACCAGGAGCAGGAAGGCCATGCCGATGAGCTCGTCCGGCGACAGGCGGTCACCGTCGTCGTCACGCGCCTGGATCAGGGCGCTCATCAGATCGTCGCCCGGAGCACACCGCTTGTCCTCGACCAGCTCCTCCAGGTAGGCGCCCATCGCGTGGACCGCTTCGCTCTCCTTCTCCGGCGAGACGGGCGTGACGATGGCGTTGGACAGCAGGCGGAAGGCGTCCCGGTCGATGTCGGGTACGCCGAGAAGCTCGCAGATCACGGTCATCGGCAGCGGGAAGGCGAACGCGTCGACGAGGTCGGCGCTCCCGGCGGGCACCATCGCGTCGAGGAGGTCCCCGGTGATCCGCTCGACGCGCGGACGCAGCGCCTCGATCCGCCGGGCGGTGAATTCGCGTGCGACGAGTTTGCGCAGCCTGGTGTGGTGCGGGGCGTCCATCTCCAGCATGTTGGCGTTGATCGGGTTGCTCGTCGCGGAGAAGAGGTCCGTCGTACGCCAGTCCTTGCTGTACCGCTGGTCCGCGAGGGCCGCACGGGCCTCGTCGTAACCGACGATCATCCAGATCCGCTCGACCTCGTCCGTACGCACCAGGTGCACCGGTCCCTCGGCGCGCATCTTCGCGTAGTACGGATACGGATTCGCGCTGAAGTCCGCCGCTCCGCGCAGATCGACCTCTGTCATCGTCCCGCCCCCTCCTCCGGTCTGACCGGTTCAGCCTAGGCGGCTGTCCGGCGCTCCGTCCTCGTCCTCATGGAGGAGACCCGCGTCGTTCACCGACAGCGCGATCCGGTCCCGGTCCCCGAGGAAGCCCGGCTTCCTCGGCGACCACGGACTCCTCGTCGGCATCGTGCTGATCGTGACCGGCGCAGCCGTGCTGATCGCGGCGGGCCCGGTCAGGACATGACGCGGGACGCGACGCCGGGCCGCGGCATCAGGACGTGCCGTCCGCGCGGCGGCGTCCCCACGCGGTGCCGGTCAGCACGAGCACCGCGCCGACCGCCCCCGGCGCGCCGAGACGCTCGCCGCCGATCGCTATGCCGACGGCGGCGGCCCAGAGCGGTTCCGTGCCGAGGAGCAGGCTGACGCGGGACGGAGAGGTGCGGCGTACCGACCACATCTGCACGAAGAACGCGAACAGCGTGCAGAACACGGACAGGAAGAGCAGCCCCGCCCACTCGGCCCGACCGAAGTCCGCCGCCACCGTCCAGGGCGCCACTCCGGTTCCGGGCGCGGCGGCCAGTACGGCGAAGACGGCGACCGCGCTGCCGAGTTGCACGGTGGTCAGGGAGAGCGAGTCGGCGTCCTGGACCGCCTTGATGCGCGCCATCGCGAGGACGTGGACCGTACGGGCGACGGCCGCGAGCAGCATCAGAAGGTCCCCTGCCGAGGGGCTGGTGAAGCCGGCGCCCTGGGTCAGCAGCACCACGCCCGTGACCGAGAGCCCCGCCGCCGCCAGGAAGGCGGCCGGCGGCCTGACCCGGGTGACGGCGGCCTCGGCCAGCGGCGTGAAGACCATCGTGAGGCTGATGATGAGCCCCGCGTTGGTGGCCGACGTGTGGACGACCCCGTACGTCTCCAGCAGGAAGATCCCGCTGAGCACCAGCCCCAGCAGGCCGGCGCCCCGCCACTGCGCACCGCTCAGCGCCCGCAGCCCGCGCCATCCGGCGACGGCCAGGGCGGGCAGCACGATCGCGAAGCGGAGCACGAGGACGGCGATCACGGTGTGCGTCGTGGTGATGCCCTTGGCCGCGAGGTAGCTGGCCCCCCAGACGGCGGCGACGAGCAGGAGCGGCAGATCCGTCACCCATGCGCGGCGGGGCGGGGCGAGAGCGGGCAGGGCGGCAGCGGACACCTGGTTCTCCTGGTTCTCCACGACGGGAACGACGTGGAGACCTCGCCGGCTCACACGGGGAGCGATCACCGTACCGAACGCCACTGCGCTCGGGTACCTCTGTCCGCAGGGTGACTCGGCCACCAGTTCGCAGGAGTCGTCACAGCTGGAAGCGGTCCCCCGGCGGCGCCGGCTCCTCCTAGAATGTCGGTCTTGGGACGCTCGGACACACGGAGTTGGCACATGGGTGGAGCGCGGCTGGACGGACGGGTCGAGCGGGGGAACCAGACCAGGCAGCTGGTGCTGGGGCGCGCGGTCCACGTCGCCTCGACCGAGGGACTGGAGGGCCTGTCGCTCGGCCGGCTGGCCACGGAGCTGAAGCTGAGCAAGAGCGGGGTGTTCGCCCTCTTCGGCTCCAAGGAGGAGCTGCAGCTCGCCACGGTGCGCGCCGCGGTGACCGTCTTCGTCGAGCACGTGCTGACTCCGACCAGGGCGGTTCCGCCCGGACTGGGCCGTGTCTGGCGGATGTGCGAGAGCTGGCTCTCCTATTCGCAGCGCCGGGTGTTCAGCGGCGGCTGCTTCTTCTACGCGACCATCGCCGAGTTCGACTCCCGGGAGGGCAAGGTGCACGACGCCCTGGCCTCCACGCAGACGGGCTGGGTCACCTTCGTGGAGGAGACCCTCGAGGAGGCCAGGGCGCGGGGAGAACTGGCGGCGGACACGGACGTCTCACAACTGGCCTTCGAGCTCATCGCCTTCATGGAACTGGCCAACGCCGAGTCCGTACTGCACAACAACAACCCCGGCTACACCAAGGCGACGCGGGCCATCCTGGGGCGCCTGCACGCCGCCGCCACCGACCCCTCCACGCTGCCCGCGATCCCCGATCGAAAATAACTGCACGCTCGTTCGTTTAGTTATATGGTGGGCGGGAGGCCGGGACACGGGTCCGGTCCGTTCGTCCCGCCTGCCTGACCGAACGGAGGGGTCGGCTGTGCCGCCCATCATCTGGAAGACGTCATGGAAGCCCGGTCCGGCCGCGCACAGCACCGGTCCCGGCTCGGCCGTGGTCGTCAGCGTCACCGAATTCGTCACCCACCGGCCGTGGGGCACGCCCGCCGTCGCAACCGAAGGCTTCCGGCTGCGGCGCAGCTGGCCTTCGACACCCGGGGCGGTCGCCATCCGACTCTGGATGGACATCGGCCCCCGGCTCGACCGGTCGGGATCAGTCACCGTCTGGACCGATGAGGCTTCCCTGATGCGGTTCGTCGCCCGGCCGGATCACGTGCGCGTCGTGCGCGCGTTCCGGGGGCGCGGAGTGACGCGGTCGCTCCTGCGCGGGACGACACCGGCCGCGCTCTCCGAGCCGGGTGCCCGTCCCGAATCCGCGGCCGACCCTCGACTGGGCCCGGTGTGGGCGTACGCGGAGCGGATCCTGACCGGCGCGGAGCCCTGGAGCTGAGAGGCGTTCATGGACATCGTCCTGCTCGACCGCGCCGCCGTCCTGGAGTCCGTCCGCGTCGTGGACCGCGCCCGCCCCGGCGACTGGCGGCGTCCGACCCCGTGCGACCGGTGGGATCTGCGGGACCTGGTGACGCACATGGCCGCGCAACACCACGGATTCGCGGCGGCGGCCCGTGGCGAGGGAGCGGAAGCCGCCGCCTGGCGGACGGCGGATCTCGGGGACGACCCGGCCGGCGCCTACCGCGCCGCCGCCGGGGTACTCCTCGACGCCTTCGCCTCCCCCGGACTGCTGGACAGACCGTTCGCCCTGCCGGAGATCAGCACGCGGCCGGTGCCCGGCGGACGGGCCGTCGAGTTCCACTTCGTCGACTACGTGGTGCACGCGTGGGACGTGGCAGTCGCACTCGGACTCCCCGTCCGCCTGTCGGAACCCGTGCTGCGCGCCGCGCTGCCGATCGCGTCGGCCGTGCCGGACGGTGCCGCACGGCGCGCCTCCGACTCCGCGTTCCGCCCGTCCCTCCTCCCGCAGGACGCGACGGGCACCGCCCCACCCGGCACTCTCCCCCTCGTCCTCGCCGCCCTGGGACGGCCCGCCGGCTGGACACCGCCGGAGGTGTGGTGACCCGCGGGGCGGGCCGCTCCCGTCACGCCCCGGGCGGGTCGAAGTCTCCGAACCGGGCCGGGCCCCCCGGCCGGTAGGTGTGGATCGCGATGCCGCTTCCGGTGGTCCGGGCCCCGGTCAGTTCGAAGGCCGTCGGCTTCCCGCCGTCCGCGAAGAGGCGCTTGCCACTCCCCAGGTAGACCGGGTAGACGAGCAGGTTGACCTCGTCGATCAGGCCGTGCGCCAGGAGGGACCGCGCCAGGGTGCCGCTGCCGTGGATCTGCAGCTCACCCTCCGCGGTCCGCTCCTTGAGCCGGGCGACCTCGGCCGGCACGTCGCCGGAGACCACTGTCGTGTTCTCCCACTCCGGGTCGGTCAGGGTCGTGGAGACGACATGCTTGGGCAGGGTGTTGAGCCGTGTGGCGATCGGGTCCTGCGGATCGGTGACCTTGGGCCAGTAGGCCGCGAAGATGTCGTACGTACGCCGTCCGAGGAGATAGGCGCCCGACCGGTCGAAGACCTCGTCGGTGAAGGCCGCCATGCCGTCGTCCGCGAAAGGCACCAGCCAGCCTCCGTACTCGAACCCGCCGCTGGTGTCCTCCTCGGTGCCCCCGGGCGCCTGCATCACGCCGTCGAGGGACACGAACGTGGTGAGAGTCAGCTTCGCCATGGTTCCGCTCCTTCGCCTCGTGCCAGGGGTCATGGGTCCCGGCAGTCCGTCCGCTTCCACCTGTTCCGACACCACTTTCGGGCGAAAGTCATCGGTACGCCCGACCAGGTCCGCCGCGATTCAACGGTCACAGATCGACTACATCACCGAGATCTCGCACGTACCTTCGATACATAGGGTGCATGCGCACCACACACATCACCCGTGCCGGACTCTCCGTGCTCGTCGCCCTGGCCGCACTGACCGCCTGCACCCAGGAGCCGGGAGGGACTCCCGGAGCCGCGCCTTCCTCGTCCCGCTCCGCCGGTCCGTCCACGTCGTCACCCACCGCCCCGGTGGACACGGCTGCACTGGAATCGTCCGTACGCGCGTACGTGACGGCCTACTACCAGCCGGACACCGACGCCGCGTACGCGCTCATTTCCAAGCGCTGCCGGAAGGACATGTCCGAGGCGCAGTTCGAGGCCCTCGTCGACCGGGCGGCACAGACGGCCGAGCAGCTCGGAAAGACCTACACACTGAAGCGGCTGTCCGTGGACAGCGTCCACGGGAACGACGCCCGGGTGACCTACGGCGTGGGCGAACCGGAGTACGACGAGCGCTCCTCCTGGGTGCGGGAGGGCGGTGAGTGGCACAACAACCTCTGCTGACGGCGCCGCGCCCGACGGCCCGTCCTACGCTGGTGGGGACGGTACGCGAACGAAATGGGAGACCATGAGCCAGACACCGCCCCCGGTCCGCAATCTCCACGACGGCAGCACCATCCCCGCGGTGGGCCTCGGCACCTGGCCACTCGACGACGAAGCGGCCGAGCAGGCCGTCGCCGGGGCGCTGCGGGCCGGCTACCGGCTCGTGGACACCGCGCTGAACTACGGGAACGAGACCGGCACCGGCCGGGGCATCGCGAGCTCCGGAGTGCCGCGGCAGGACGTCTTCGTCACGACGAAGGTGCCCGGCCGCCACCACGGTTACGAGGAGACGCTGGCCTCCTTCGAGGAGTCGCGCGGCAAGCTGGGGCTGGAGTACGTCGATCTGTACCTCATCCACTGGCCGCTGCCCCGGGTGGACAAGTACGTCGACACCTGGAAGGCGATGATCAAGCTCCGCGAGGAAGGCCTCGTACGCTCCATCGGCGTCTCCAACTTCACGGCCGAGCACTTGGACCGGCTGGAGCGGGAGACGGGTGTGCTGCCCGTGGTGAACCAGATCGAGATGCATCCGCTGCTCCCGCAGGAGGAGCTGCGGGCGGTGCACGACGCGAAGGGCATCGTCACGGAGAGCTGGAGTCCGCTGGCCCGGGGGCGCCAGGTGCTGGAGGCGCCCGAGGTGGTCGCCACCGCCGAGGCCCACGGTGTGACGCCCGGCCAGGTCGTGCTGCGGTGGCACACGCAGCTGGGGGCGGTGCCGATCCCGAAGTCCGCGGATCCCGGGCGGCAGCGGGAGAATCTCGACCTGTTCGGTTTCGAGCTGACACAGCGGGAGCTGGACCTGATCGGGGCCCGGCCGCCTCACCGCTTCGGCGGGGACCCCGACACGCACGAGGAGTTCTGACCGCGGTCGCGGCATCGTCGGTGACGGCCGGGGGCTGCCCGGCCGTCACCGGTCGCGCGGGGCCGCCAGGTCACCGGTTGCGCGGGGTGACCTCCGACATCCGGGACCAGTCGTCCCCTGGCACCTCGACGTTGATGATCTCCGGTACCTCGCTGACGAGCTCCGACATGGTGTCGATCGCCTTCTTGAAGTGCTCGGAGTTCACATGCGCCGCACCCGCCTCCTCGGAGGCGAACGCCTCGAGCAGGACGAACTGGTCCGGGTTCTCGACGCTGTAGGACCAGTCGAAGAAGAGGTTGCCCGGCTCCTGGCGGGTGGCGAGGGTGAAGTCCTCGACGGCCGGGAGCCAGTTGTCCCGCTCGGCGGTACGCACGGTGAACTTGACGGCGATGAAGATCATGGCGACTCCTGGTCGGGGGCGGCGGCGTCCCGACCAGGGTCCCATATCCGTACAGGCCGGGCTCGAACCGGCACACCAGCCCTGGACCGTCAGCCGCCGAGCGCTTCGTGACGGGCGGTCAGCCGGGCCGCCCCCTCCTCGGTGAGCGAGCCGAAGAGCCGCAGACGGGAGATCCCGCCGTCCGGGAAGATGTCGATCCGGACGTGGGTGGAGCGCACGGGCTCCGGCAGGACGAAGCGGTGGTTCGTGTCGGGCTGGAGCCGGGTGCGGGGCAGGATCTGCGACCACTCGCCGTCCTCGCCGTCACTGACCGAGATCTCTGCCCAGCCCGCCGCGTTGCCCTTGAGGTAGGCCGTGTCGATCTCGACCGCCCGGATCTCCGACTGCTCGGCCAGCCGGTAGCGGATCCAGTCGTTGCCCTTGTCGCGCCGGCGGCGGGTCTCCCAGCCGTCGTCCATCTTGTGGGAGCGGCCCGGCGCGATGGTGTTGGTGGCCGGGGAGTAGAAGCGGTCGGAGGCGTCCTCGACCTGGCCGCCGTTCTCCAGTGCCGCCAGGTCGAACGTGCCGAGCGCGGTGAGCCAAGCCGGGTCGGGGGCCACCTCGCCGTGGACGCGCAGGCGGGCTATGCCTCCGTCGGGGTGCTGGTTGACCCGGAGGTGGGTGAACCGCTGCTCCGCGTCGACGGCGAAGCCGTTGGCCGCGTGGCCGCCGACGGCCGTACGGGGGACGAGGGTCGTCCACTTCACGTCGGGCGCCAGGAGATCCTCGGGCGACGGGGAGCCGGGCAGCGAGGTCGCCTCGACGGATACGGACTGCGGGTAGTTGCCGCGGAAGTGCGCGGTGTCGACGACCAGCCCGCGCACCACACCGGGAGCACCGAGGCGCACGAGGGCCCAGTCGTGGTCCTCGTCGGTGGGATGCGGCTCGGCGGCGCCGGTACCGCGGCGGCGGCGGGTCTCCCAGCCGTCCATGATCTTGCCCTTGTGTCCGAAGCGCTCCGGGTCGAACTCCGCGGGCTCCGGCTTCAGCAGGTTCTCCCGCTCGGCGAAGAACTCGTCGTTGGCGGCGATGACCCCCGCGCCGAGCCGCCGGTCGGCGAGGTCCACGAGGTGGGTGAAGGGGAAGTCGGCGGTGCGGTAGTCGGCGTACGGGTCGCCACCCCCGTACGGGCTCGCGTCGCCGGTGAAGTGCGGTGTCGCCGTCATGGGTCAGTGGTTCCTTTCGAGGAGGCGGCCGGTGGGTTCGGCGAGTACGCCGTCGGCCGCGATCCGCGTGCCGCGCAGCCAGGTGGACCTGACGACGCCGTGCAGGGTCTTCCCCGCGTAGGCGGTGACCTGGTTGCGGTGGAAGAGTCCGGCCGGATCGACGGTGAAGGTCTCCTCGGGGGCGAGAACCGCGAAGTCCGCGTCCCGTCCGGCCTCGATGGCGCCCTTGCGGGTCAGCCCGGCGAGGCCGGCGGGGGCGGCCGACATCCAGCGGGCCACGTCGTCGAGGGTGTGGCCGCGCCGCCGCGCCTCGGTCCAGATGGCGGGCAGGCCCAGTTGCAGCGAGGAGATCCCTCCCCAGGCGGAGGCGAAGTCGGGGGTCTTGAGGTCCGTGGTGCAGGGCGAGTGGTCGGAGACGATGCAGTCGATCGTGCCGTCGGCGAGCCCGGCCCAGAGCGCGTCCTGGTTCGCGGCCTCCCGGATGGGCGGGCAGCACTTGAACTCGGTGGCCCCGTCGGGGACTTCCTCGGCGGTCAGGGTGAGGAAGTGCGGGCACGACTCGACGCTGACACGGACACCCTCGCGCTTGGCTGCGGCGATCAGAGGCAGTGCGTCGCTGGAGGAGAGGTGCAGGACGTGCACGCGGGCGTTCAGTCGCTTCGCGTGGGCGATGAGGCCCTCGATGGCGGCGTTCTCCGCGTCCCGGGGGCGGGAGGCGAGGAAGTCGGCGTACTTCTCCCCGCTCCTCTGCGGAGCCTCGGCCAGGTGATGGGGGTCCTCCGCGTGCACGATCAGGAGCCCGCCGAAGCCCGCGATCTCGGCCATCGAGCGGGCCAGCTGTTCCTGGTCCAGCTCGGGGAACTCCTCGACGCCGGAGGGCGAGAGGAAGCACTTGAAGCCGAACACCCCGGCCTCGAACAGCGGGCGCAGATCCTTCGTGTTGGAGGGGATCGCACCACCCCAGAAGCCGGTGTCGATGTGCGCCTTGGGGGCGGCCACACCCTGCTTGACGCGCAGGTGCTCGACGGTGGTGGTCGGCGGGAGGGAGTTGAGCGGCATGTCGAGGAGGGTCGTGATGCCTCCCGCCGCAGCTGCGCGGGTGGCGGTCCAGAAGCCCTCCCACTCAGTGCGGCCGGGGTCGTTCACATGGACGTGGGTGTCGACGAGGCCGGGCAGCAGGACGTCGTCCCCGAAGTCCTCGACGTGGGCGCCGCCGGGCACCTCGGTGTCGTACGGCAGGACCGCCTCGATCTCCCCGCCGGCGACGAGGACCGCCGCCGCGCGGGTTCCCTCGGGGGTGACCACGCGCGTCGAGCGGAGTACCTGCTTCTTGTCCACTCCGGACACCTGTGCTCCTCACGCAGACTTCAACGATTTGTTGAAGGAGTCTTCACTCGGGAAAGCGGCCCGTCAAGACCCCTCCCGCCCCTCGGGCTCACCCTTGGACGGGCCAGTGGACCACCCGTGAAGCCGATTGGACATTTCCACGAAGTAAAAGTTCATTTTCGACAGGCGGAACGTAGAATAGACCAGGAGCGGCACCACCGCGCTTCGGGCCGAACGCGGCCCGGAACGCCGACACCAGGACAAAACAGGTCCTGACCGGCAAGGACGCCGCACCGGGAGCAGTGGGCCGATCGGGAACAGCCCGGTAGGCTGCTGCCTTGCCTCCGCTTCGAAAGGACCGTTGACGTGCCGCCGTCCCACGCCAGCACATCCGACTCCAAGCCCGCCGGTCCCAGCGGCGGCGTGCAGTCCCTCGAACGCGCCTTCGATCTACTGGAGCGCATGGCGGACGCCGGGGGCGAGGTCGGCCTCAGCGAGCTCTCCGCGAGCAGCGGGCTCCCCCTCCCGACCATCCACCGGCTGATGCGCACCCTGGTCGTCTGCGGCTACGTACGCCAGCAGCCCAACCGGCGCTACGCGCTGGGCCCCCGCCTGATCCGCCTCGGCGAGTCCTCGGCCCGCCTGCTGGGCACATGGGCGCGGCCCTACCTCCAGCGGCTGGTCGAGGAGACCGGCGAGACGGCCAACATGGCGCTGCTCGACGGGGACGAGATCGTGTACGTCGCCCAGGTGCCCTCGAAACACTCGATGCGGATGTTCACCGAGGTCGGCAGGCGGGTGCTCCCCCACTCCACCGGTGTGGGCAAGGCCCTTCTCGCGGACACCCCGGCGGACGAGGTGCGCGCCCTGCTGGCCCGTACGGGCATGCCGGCGGCCACCGAGAAGACGATCACCACTCCGGACGGCTTCCTCGACGCGCTCGAACAGGTGCGGAGGGCGGGCTACGCGGTGGACGACAACGAGCAGGAGATCGGGGTCCGCTGCCTCGCGGTCTCGGTGCCGGACTCCCCCACATCGGCGGCCATCTCCATCTCGGGGCCCGCCGGCCGGGTGACGGAGACGGCGACCGAGCGGATCGTGCCGATCCTCCAGCAGATCGCGAAGGAGCTCTCGGAGGCGCTGGCCAGCAGCGGCGGCACGACGGGCTGAACCTCTCAGGGCGGCGCCTCGGACCGGGGTGGGCACCGAGAGCCGCCCGTCCTCCATGCCCACCGTGATGTCCGCCCGGTCCAGGTGCGCCCGGTCACCCCCGGCACACGCCGTCACCGGGCCCGGCCTCCGCTCACGCACCTCGGCCGTGGCCTGCGGCGCGCCGACTCGGACCACCGCTGACGAAACAGGCGCCCCTGCCGTCACGGGTGGCGGCGCGGCGGCTCCCCGAAGAGCTCGACGGCGACCCGTACGTCCCGGAGCCCCGGTGCCAGCGCGCTGACCGAACCGATCGCCCCCGCGACCAGCAGCAGCGAACGGCGCAGCCTGGGCACCTCGGGCCTCCCGCTGACCGCCATGGCGTCCAGCGCGGCCAGCTCGTCCTCGGCGATACCCCGGTCCGGGAACTCGGCGGGATGTCCGGCGAGTTCCCGGCGGAGCCGGGAGACGGCCGTACGCAGCTCCGTCACCCTCGGGTCCTCGCCGCTCCCGGTCAACCGCTCCTGCCCCACGCTTCGCAACAAAGCACTCCCCCTCGCACATCATTGTGCCGGTGTGTCGACCTGACCCCGGACGGCGGTCAAGTGCCCGGGGTCGTCCGCAAGTTAACGCCACCGAAGGTGACGTGCGCCACTGTGCGGACAAGGAATCAGGGTACCTCCGGGGTATGACAGCCACTCCGCCGGTACGCATGGCTCAGTGGTATCCAGGGCACATGGCTCACACACAACCGATCCCCGTAATCGCCGGAGTGCTGCTCGCCGCCGGCGGCGGCCGTCGCCTCGGCGGCCGGCCGAAGGCCCTGCTGGAACACCGCGGCCGTCCCCTGGTCGAGCACGCGGTGCGGTCGCTGCGCAACGGCGGGTGCGGACCTGTCCGAGTCGTCCTGGGTGCGGCGGCCGAGGAGGTGCGGGCTCTGGCGGACCTCTCGGCGTGCGCGGTGACGGTGAACCCGTCGTGGGAGGAGGGGATGGGCTCATCACTCCGGGCCGGCCTGGGCGCCCTCGCGGGTTCGGACGTGGACGCGGCCCTCGTGCTCCTGGTCGACCAGCCGGGGATCGGGGCGGAGGCGGTGGCGCGCGTGCGCTCGGCGTACCGCTCCCGGGCATCGCTGGCGGCCGCCGTGTACGACGGGGAACGCGGCCACCCCGTGCTGTTCGGGGCCGACCGGTGGGCGGACATCTCCGCGGCCGCGGTCGGCGACCAGGGCGCGCGGGCGTACCTGCGGGCGCATCGCGATGCGATCACGCTCGTCGAGTGTTCCGATGTGGCTCAGGCGTACGACATCGACACGGCGGAGGACCTGACGCGCCTGGAGTGAACGGACCGTACCGGACCTGGCACGCCGCGCCACCGGACCCGCACGTCTGTCGACCCGGAGAATCTCGACATCAACAAACCATTGAACTTCCACCATGAGGAAACTAATATCCACTGATCAGAAGCCCATGGTTCCGCTTCCGGTTCCTCGGCGGTACCCATGGCCGTATCTCGGAGCCCTGGCACCCCGTGCCGTCCCGGGCGACCCGGCGGCCGTGGGCTGCCGCCGCACCACCCGCTGAAGGAGTGACAGCTCATGTCCGCACCAGCGCCGTCCCCGCTGGCCATCGTCGACGCCGAGCCCCTGCCGAGGCAGGACGAGGTCCTGACCGATGCGGCCCTCGCGTTCGTGGCCGAGCTCCACCGGCGGTTCACGCCCCGGCGTGACGAGCTGCTCGCCCGCCGAGGTGAGCGCCGCGCCGAGATCGCCCGCACCTCCACACTGGACTTCCTGCCGGAGACGGAAGCAGTCCGTGTGGACGACACCTGGAAGGTCGCCCCGGCCCCGGCCGCGCTGGACGACCGCCGGGTGGAGATCACCGGTCCGACCGACCGCAAGATGACCATCAACGCCCTGAACTCGGGCGCCAAGGTCTGGCTCGCCGACTTCGAGGACGCGTCCGCCCCCACGTGGGAGAACGTGATCACCGGCCAGCTCAACCTGATCGACGCGTACACCCGGAACATCGACTTCACCGACCCGAAGTCGGGCAAGTCGTACGCCCTCAAGCCCGCCGAGGAGCTCGCGACCGTCGTCACGCGCCCGCGTGGCTGGCACCTGGACGAGCGCCACCTCCAGCTCGACGGCACCCCGGTGCCCGGCGCGCTGGTCGACTTCGGCCTCTACTTCTTCCACAACGCGCAGCGCCTGATCGACCTCGGCAAGGGCCCGTACTTCTACCTGCCGAAGACGGAGTCGCATCTGGAGGCCCGCCTCTGGAACGAGATCTTCGTCTTCGCCCAGGACTACGTCGGCATCCCGCAGGGAACGGTCCGCGCGACCGTCCTGATCGAGACGATCACCGCCGCGTACGAGATGGAGGAGATCCTCTACGAGCTCCGCGACCACGCCTCCGGGCTGAACGCGGGCCGCTGGGACTACCTCTTCTCCATCGTCAAGAACTTCCGCGACGGCGGCTCGAAGTTCGTCCTGCCGGACCGCAACCTGGTCACGATGACCGCCCCGTTCATGCGGGCGTACACCGAACTCCTGGTCCGCACCTGCCACAAGCGCGGCGCGCACGCCATCGGCGGCATGGCGGCGTTCATCCCGTCGAGGCGGGACGCCGAGGTCAACAAGGTGGCCTTCGAGAAGGTCAAGGCGGACAAGGACCGCGAGGCGAACGACGGCTTCGACGGCTCCTGGGTGGCCCACCCGGACCTGGTCCCGATCGCGATGGAGTCCTTCGACGCGGTCCTGGGCACCAAGCCGAACCAGAAGGACCGCCTGCGCGAGGACGTCTCGGTGGCGGCCGGCGACCTGATCGCCATCGACACGCTGGACGCGAAGCCCTCGTACGACGGCCTGCGCAACGCGGTCGCGGTGGGCATCCGCTACATCGAGGCGTGGCTGCGGGGCATGGGCGCGGTCGCCATCTTCAACCTGATGGAGGACGCGGCCACCGCCGAGATCTCGCGCTCGCAGATCTGGCAGTGGATCAACGCGGACGTGGTCTTCGAGAACGGCGAGCACGCCACCGCGGACCTGGCCCGCAAGGTCGCCGCCGAGGAACTGGCCGCGATCCGCGCGGAGGTCGGCGACGAGACCTTCGAGTCCGGCAAGTGGCAGCAGGCCCACGACCTGCTGCTCCAGGTCTCGCTGGACCAGGACTACGCGGACTTCCTGACGCTGCCGGCGTACGAGCAGCTGGGCTGACCGCACCCCCGAGAAGCGCCGCACCCCGCGTCCACCGCGCCGGGGTGCGGCGCTTCCGCATGCCGGGAATCCCCTGGCGCCCCGCAGCGCGTCCACCGGCGAACACGCCGGGGCGAGGCCCTACCGCGGCTCCTCGTGCCGGGCGAACGCGGCGATCAGGTCCTGCGCCGTAGTGCCGTCGGAGCCGGCCCCGTGGCCCTCGCTCACCCCCGGCACCCGGTCCCACCGGTGCCCGACGTGCAGGGTGTGGAGGGTGCGCAGGACCGGCGCGGCGCCGCCGTCGGTCACCAGAGCGGTGAGCTCTGGCGCCCACCCCTCGAACTCCCGGGCGATCCGCGAGGTGGCCGCTGCGGAATCGGTGAGATCGACGGCCTCGAACCACTCCTGCGGCTCCACGAGCCCCACCTAGGCACCAGCGTGGCGCCCTTCTCCCGGTGGGCGAAGACCTCCCTGGCTCGAGAACAGATGCACACATGCGTGCACGCTCACCGCCGCCGACCGACACACCACCGCACCATCCCCGGCCTTCGGGCGCGGCGGTGGCCCACGAGCCGCACGCCGAAGCGTTCACCCTCAATTCATTGCAACACCTCAAGGGTCACCTCGTTGCATTAGACTCAAGACCATTGCAACGAAATACCTCCCCTCACCTGCAATATCAGGGTTAGGACGCAACAAGCTTGTTGCCAACACAATGAACGCAACGTAGCGTTTCACTCATCGGAAACAGCGAGGCCCACAGGCCACGCACCACGGATGAAGGAGCTCACGATGCAGAAGTTCGACACCCCCACCACGGTCTCCGCCCTCGTGGACATCCCCGCCGGCCGCATCCGGATCATCGCCGCGGACCGGAACGACACCACGGTCGAGGTCCTCCCCGCGGACACCACCAGGAGCCGCGACCTGAAAGCCGCCGAACGCACCACGGTCGACTACAGCGACGGCATCCTGCGGATCGAGGCCCCGCCCGCGAAGAACTCCGTCCTCGGCAGCTCCGGATCACTCGAAGTGACCATCCAACTGCCCACCGGCTCCCACATCGAGGCCAGGACCGCCGCCGCCGACATCCGCGGCGTCGGACGACTCGGCGACGTCACCTTCGACGGCGCCCAGGGCACCGTCAAGCTCGACGAGACCGCCAGCGCCCACCTCACCCTCCTCGACGGCGACATCACCCTCGGCCGCCTGGGCGGACCCGCGCAGATCAGCACCCACAAGGGCGACATCAACATCACCGAAGCCCTTCACGGCACCGTCGAACTACGCACCCAGCAGGGCGAGATCACCGTCGGCGCCGCCCGCGGAGTCTCCGCCTCCCTCGACGCCGGCACCACCTACGGCCGCATCCTCAACACACTCCGCAACACCGACGGCGCCACCGCCGGCCTCGCCATCCACGCCACCACCGCCTACGGCGACATCACCGCCCGCAGCGTGTAAGAGAGCCGTCCGCCGTCATCCCGTCCGTTCAGCCGAATTCCGGAACAACCCGAGGGAGCACCACCATGTCCATCACTCCTACCGACCGGGACCGACCCGAACTGCAGGAGATCATCGAGGAGATGGCCGAGTCCGGCTTCACCGGGGTGACGATGCGCGTGCACGACGAGCGGGGCGAGTGGGTCGGCAGCGCCGGGGTGCGCGAACTGGGCGGGACCGCGCAGCCGCCGGCCGACGGGCACGTCCGGATCGGCAGCAACACCAAGACCTTCACCGCGACCGTCGTACTGCGACTCGTGGCCGAGGGCCTGATCGCGCTCGACGCCCCGGTGGCCGACCACCTGCCCGGGTTCGCACTGGACCCGGCGATCACGGTGCGGATGCTGCTCCAGCACACCAGCGGGGTGTTCAACTTCACCGGCGAGTACTACGACGACGGGACGTACGCGCCGGGGATACCCGCCACGACCGCGGGCCAGGAGTGGGTGGACGACCGGTTCAAGACCTACCGGCCGGAAGAGCTGGTCCGGCTGGCGCTGTCCAAGCCGGCGCGGTTCGAGCCCGGGACGGACTGGAGCTACTCCAACACCAACTACGTGCTGGCCAGGCTTCTCGTCGAGAGGGTCACCGGCAACTCGCTCGCCGAGGAGATGCGGCGGCTGATCCTGGAGCCGCTCGGGCTGTCGGGCACCATCCTGCCGGAGACCGGCCCGGAGATCCCCGAACCGCACACCCATGCCTACTACCGGTACGAGGAGGACGGCCGGCAGAAGACGGTCGACGTCACCCGCCAGAACCCGTCCTGGATCTCCACCGGCGGAGACATGATCTCGACAACCCGGGACCTCCACACATTCATCTCCGCGCTGCTGGGCGGCAAGCTCCTGCCGGCCCCGCTGCTGGGCGAGATGTGCAGCCCACATCCCAAGGCCGGCTACGGCCTGGGGGTGTTCGTGCAGGAGGCGGGCGGGGACGGCGGTACGGTCATCACCCACAACGGCGGTATGGCGGGCCACGCGGCGCTGATGTACAGCACACCCGACGGCAGCAGGACGCTGACCGCCGCGTTGAACTACGTCGACGACGCCGAACTGTCCATGGCGGAGCCGTTCCAGAAGGCGACGCAGAGGCTGGTCACGGAGGTGTTCGGCGGCGGGCGGGCCGGTTCCGACGGTGCCAGGGGCCAAGAATGAACGCGGGACAGCGACACGTCGACGTCCAACTGCCCGAAGGATCATGGTGGGACCGGGAGGTCATCACCTGGGACGCCGGTGAGTTCCGTCCGGCGGGCGAGGCGGAGATCGCCGCCGCGCTCGCCGAGGTCACCGGTGTGCTGCGCGAGGTGGGGATCCAGGGCAACCGGGTCACGGTCCTGGCCCGCGACGCCGATGTCCAGGCCGTCTCCCGGGTGACGTCCGCCGAGCAGGTCACCCTCGGCGGCGGCAGAGGCACGGACATGCGGGTCGGGATCGCGACGGCGCTGGAGGGGCGCGAACGCCCGTACTCGATAAGCGTCCTGACGGGCCGTCATGCGCCGTGGCCGGAATAGATCCCGGCGCGCCGGGACATCGCCGCCCTCATAGGCCCGTCCGCACCGGCCGCTCCCCCGAGGGTCGGGACGGTACGCGTCACGGGCTGAGCCCAGGGGTGCCGCAGCGAACCGCAATCCGTCTGGGCACCGTGCCGCGGAAGATGAGTGCGGCTACTCAGGCTCCGGGCGTCCCCGCGGCCGACGATGGGGATCAACATCGCCGAGCTCAGGAGTCCGGACATGCTCAGCCGCCTCGCCGACGTCCTGGTGCCCGCCGTCGGCCGCCTCACGGTCACCACCGACGCGGACGCCGAACTCGCCCCCGGCAGCATCATCGTCGCCAACCACACGTCGCTCGCCGACCCGGCGGTCGTGCTGGCCGCGCTGCACCGGCTCGGGGCCCGTCCCGTCGTCATGGCGGCCGCCGGGCTGTGGCGCGTGCCGGTGCTCGGCCGTGTGCTCGCCCGCGAAGGGCACATCCCCGTCCACCGCGGCGACCGGCGCGCGGCGGACGCCCTGGACGCCGCCGCCGAGGTGCTGAAAAGCGGGCGTCTGATCCTGATCTACGCCGAAGGCGGCATCCCCCGGCGGACAGACGCCGCGGAGGCGGCACCCGAGGCCTTCCGCAGCGGCCTGTCCCGCCTCGCCCTGCGCACCGGTGCTCCGGTGGTTCCCGTCGGCCAGGCGGGCGCCCGCCGGGTCACCTCGGGAAGCACGGCGAAGCAGCTCGCGGGCCTGTTCACGGCGCCGCTGCGCCGTCCGGAGCTCCATGTGCACGTGGGTGAGCCGGTCGTGCTGACGGCCGACGGTGCCGCCCAAACCGAGCAGGCCCGGACGGCGGTGACGGCCGCCTGGCGCACGGCGGCCGCCCGGCTCGGGGAACCCGCCGCCCTGGCCGCCTGAGCCGGCACCGCCACCGGCTCACCCGCCGGACGGGATGTCCACGTAGTCCTTGAAGAGCAGCGACACGGTGTGGCGGTCGGAGGGCCAGTTGGGCACGGTGATGGTCTCGTCCACACCGGCCCCGCGCATCGTCTCCGTGACGGGGATCGCTCCACGGGCCTGCGGGTCGGCCGGCAGGGAGAGGTCGGTGGCCGTCAGGAACGGGATCCGGTCGAAGGGCGGCAGCGCCGCTTCGAGGTGGCTGACTCCGTCGCAGCCCTTGTCGAACGCGAACAGGCCCAGAATCTGGCGCAGTTGTGGGGAGACCGCCGGGTTGAGGACATCGGTCCCGGCGATGCGGAGCCGGTCGTCCTCGGCCGTGCCGGCCCGCCACTCACGTGCGCGGACGATGGTGAGCGCCGTGTGCGCGGGGCAGGTGTCGATGGAGTCCGCGACGCCGCCCGGCGGGGAGACCAGCAGGCGCACGAAGCGGTCGCTGCGCTCGAAGGGCTCGAAGTAGAAGTGGCTGGTGCGTTCGCCGGAGCGGATGAACGCCAGCTCGTAGTGTCCGCGTCCGCTCACTCCCAGCGGGCCGAAGGCTCCGTCCGCGCCGGTCCGCACGACGTGCTGCGGGAGGAGGCCGGCCCGGGCGCCGGTCGCGGGGTCGAGCCGCCACACTTCGAGGCGGCCCGCGAGCCCCTTGTTCTGCGGGAAGTGCACGGCGCGTCCGGTGATCTCCACGGAGGTGGGCGGCTCGGGCAGCACCCGGGTGGTGAGCGGCGGCCGGCCGCGGAGGAACGCGTAGATGTGGGCGAAGCTCTCGGCGGACGTGGCGCTCTCCGTGTGGCTCGCCTCCGGCTCGTGCACGTTGAGCGCCCCGCCGATCGACCCGTTCGGCTGGAGGCTGCTCCAGATGGCGAGAGTGGGCACCCCGCCGGGCTGGGCGGCGGCCGTACGGCCGTCCAGATTCACGTACTTGGCGACTTCCGCCGCCCGCTCCGGCACGGCGAGGTAGGCGTGCATCACACGCGTGCCTCGCGAGTGGGCCAGGATGTCGACCTTCTGCGCGCCGGTTCGCGCCCGGACCGAGTCGACCAGGTCCTCCAGCCCGGCGATCGCGTGGTCGTCGGTCGCGACGGAGGTGTCGTACTCGTGGACGTACAGCAGGTCGTCGCGGTAGCCGTTGCCGGAGAACCGCTTGGCCTGGGACTGCCACTGCTGGGCCGAACCCTCCTGGCCGTGTACGAAGATCACGGGATTGACCGTGGCGCGCGGCGCGGTCGCGGCCTGCGCCGGGGTAGTCGGTGCGGCGAGCGTTCCGACGAGTGCGAGAAGCACCGCGAGCAAGGTCGCCCGGCCCGTCCGGGCCGGCTGGGAGCGGGTCATCGTGTCCTCCGGGTTGCCGTCGTCGGAGTCGGAAACTACGGCCGGTGCCGACGGGCCCACCAGGGACCGGACCGAGGGTGAGACAGCGGTCTCAGATCGCGTCCGGTGACGCTCGGCGGGTTTGCTGGAGAAGGGCACGGGCAGTGCGTTCGGCCAGGGCGAGGTCCGGCCGGCGGCTGCTCAGCAGCTCGGCGTAGAGGGTGGATTCGACGACCCTGACGTAGAGGTAGGCCAGATCGTCGATGCCGGAACGGGGCCAGAGGCGGTCCCGCTCCCCCGCTTCCAGCAGGATGCCGCGCTGGGCGAGGACGGCCCGCCGGTGTACGCAGCCGCCGGTCAGCAGGCGCCGCGCCGTCTCGGGTTCGGCCCGCAGGAAGCACTCGAAGGGGACGGAACCGCGCAGGGCCGTGACGAAGTGGCGGGTGATCTCCAGGACACCGTCCACACCCGCCCGGGTACGCCGGCGCCTCGCCCGGTCCAGGAGGTGTTCGGCCAGCTCCCACAGCACATCGGCCAGGAGCGCGTCCCGGCTGCCGACCACGCGGTAGAGGGTGGCCCGGCTGACCGCGAGGTCCAGGGCGAGCGCGTCCATGTCCACCGTGCCGTGCCGCAGGAAGAACCCGCAGGCTCCCTGCACGACATGGCCCCGGGTGACCACACGCCGGGAAGCCCGCGCACCTCGCATGCCGACCGCCTCCTCCGCCGACTCCGGCACCGCCGCCGGGGGCCGGTACCTTAGCGCGCCGGCGCTCCGGAGGGCGATACTGATCGTGACGGTCGCCTCGCCGGGCACCAGCCCGGGATGCGGGCCGGTGAGGACGCACTTGAGTCGATGCCTCCGAGGGGAGCCGTTCATGACCACGGCGAAAGACCTGTTCATCATCACCCTGGACCCACGGCCGGAGCATGCCGTGGGGCAGGGCGACCTGTCCCTCGCACTCGCGGGAGCCGAGCTGATCGATCTCATCGGGGCGGGGGCCGTCACCGTGGACGGCGACCGCATCGTGCCGGGTGGGCCGCGGACGCCGGACGACGCGCTCCTCGGCGACGCCGCGGCGGAGCTCACCCGGCAACCGCCCCACGAGCGGATCGAGGACTGGCTGTGGCGCCGGGGCCAGGACCTCTCGGCCGCGTACCAGGCCGGTCTTGAGAGGGACGGCGAGCTGACGCGCAGGCGGAGCGGCCGGTCGCCCTTCGGCTCGGAGCGTGTCGAACCGGTCGATACGCCCGGCCGCCGCCGGGCGGCCGACCGCTGGGATGCGAGGGAACCCGTCCTGGTCGCGCTCGCCTCGGCCGTTGGAATCGACGGCGGCAAATCCGATGAGGAGCCCGGCCTCGACGACGAGGCGGTGACGACCGTGGTGGCCGCCGTCCATGACGCGGTGATGGAGCTGGAGGCCGTACGCCAGAGGCGGACCATCGAGAACTCCGCCTTCGCCAACCTCTGGCGCGGACCGTGAACGACCGGCCTCGGGTCAGCCGCGGAGCACCACCGTGCGCTGGGCCGAGAAGTCGCCCCATGTCCCGTCGGGGAGCTTGGGCCGGAGCTTGAGCGAGTACCGGGTGCCGGGCGGGTCGGTCAGGGTGAGCCGGTACGTCGCCCGGCCCTTGGGCGGTGTGCCGCCCCAGACGATCGTGGTGGTCAGCTTTCCGTTCAGGAAGAGCTGGTACGCGGGAATCGTGCCGCCGGTGTCCGGCTGGTCCCAGGAGAGGTCGACGAGGTACTCCTCGCCCTGCGCCGTCGTCGTCGTCCGCAGTCCGGTGGGTGCCGTGCTCGCGGGGGCGCCCGGCGCGGACGGGGTGGTGAGGTCCAGCGCGTTGCTGTCCGGCGAGGAACGGTCGGCGGCGTCGCGGGCGCGGACGGTGAAGGTGTAGACGGTCCCGGGGCGCAGGCCCGTGAGCCGGGCCGTGGTCCGGGTGCCCGGGACGCTGTGGATCCTGGAATCCTCCTGGTAGACGTCGTACGAGGTCACGCCCACGTCGTCCGTGGAGCCGCCCCAGGACAGGGTGACCGTCCGGCCGCTGTCCGCCGTGCCCCGCAGCTTCGTCGGTCCGGTCGGCGCCTCCTCGTCGGCGGGCGCGGCGGCGGGCGTGGTGACGGCGGCCGCCGCGCTCGGGGCGGAGAGGTTGCCGGCGGCGTCGCGGGCCCTGACGGTGAAGGTGTAGGCCGTGGACGCGGTCAGACCGTCGATGTCGGTCATCAGCTTCGTCGCGGCCACCGAGGCGGCCTTCTTCCCCTCGCGGTAGACGTCGTAGCCGGTGATCCCCTCGTTGTCGGAGGCCCGCTCCCACATGACGTGGGCGGAGGTGGCGCTGCCGGCCTGTGCGGTCACTCCCGTGGGGGCTGTCGGGCTCTTGGTGTCCGCTTCCGCGGGTCCGCCGCAGGCGGTGAGACCGGCGATGAGCAGCGTGGCGGAACAGGCCAACGCGGTGCGTGCGTGGGGGCGTTGCACGGTGATGCCTTCCATCCGACAGCAATGGTCCAGACCTATATGCCATGCGGACGGGGCCGCCGACAAGAGGGCGGACCGGAACCTTCCGCGATGTCCCCGATGAGTTCGGGGTGCGGAAACGGTCTGAAGAGTATGGAAACGAACAGCACGACCATGCCCGGCATCGATCTCGGACCGGCGGCGAGGCAGGTCCAGGAGCTGATCGGCGCGATCGACGACGGGCAGCTGGACGGCCCGACCCCCTGTCCCGACTACGCGGTACGGGAGCTGCTCGGGCACCTGCTGGGGCTGACCGTCGCCTTCCGCGACGCGGCACGCAAGAAGTCCGGCCCGACGACCGGCACCCCGCCGGCATCGGCGCCGCCGGCGCTGCCCGCCGACTGGCGTACGGCGTTGCCGCCGCTGCTGGACGAGCTGGTCGCGGCCTGGCGCTCCCCGGCCGCGCTGGAGGGCATGACCCGGGCGGGCGGGGTGGATCTCCCCGGCGAGGTCGCCGGGATGGTCGCGCGCAACGAGCTGGTCGTGCACGGCTGGGACCTGGCCAGGGCGACGGGACAGGAGTTCCGGGCGGACGAGGCGAGCCTCCGCGCCTCGGAGGCGATGCTGGAGCCCGGGGACGACGACAGGTCCGGCCCCGACGCGATCTTCGGACCGCCGGTCCCCGTCCCGGCCGACGCACCGCTGGCCGACCGGGTGATCGCGCTGAGCGGGCGCCGGCCCGGCTGGCGGCCGGGCGACTGAGGCCCCGGCCTCGCGGGTGCGCCCGGCCCGGGCCGCTCAGCTGGTGAAGAACTCGGTGATCTGCTGGGCCACCTGGTCCGCGTGCTTCTTGTGCACATGGTGACCGCCGCCCAGGGTGAGCAGCCGGCAGTCGGGGATGAGCGAGGCCATGTCGGCCAGCCTGTCCTGCGGCATGCTGCTCTCCGGGCCCCCCGCGATCATCAGCGTCGGGGCGACGATCTGCCCCAGCTCCTGCTCCCACCGGGGATCCGGTTCGGCGACCTGGGCGCGGACGGCCGGCACGGCGTTCTCGTCGTAGTCCACCGGGCCTTCGGGGCGGTCGTCGGTCACCGGCTGCCCCGGGAACGGCGGCGGGGTCTCGACCAGCACCAGGCGCTCCACCCGGTCCGCGTGCTCCTCGGCGAGCAGATAGGCGACCACCCCGCCCATCGAGTGGCCGACGAGGCCGACCCGGTCGAGCTCGCAGGCGTCGAGGAACTCCAGGACGTCGTCCCGCATCTGCTCGAAGCCGTACTCGTCGGGCCAGTCGCTCTCGCCGTGGCCGCGCAGATCGATGGCGTACACCCGCCACTCCTCGCCGAGCAGGGTGCCGACGGCTTCCCAGCTCAGGGACGAACCGCCGAGGCCGTGCAAGAGGACGACGGGCGACCCGAAGGGATCGCCCCAGGTCCGGTACGCCAGCCGCACTTCGCCGACGTCCACAACAGACTGATCTTCCATGTCCCGAACGCTACAGGCGTCCCGCCCCCGCCGACGCCGCCCCCCGGCCTGGCACGCTTGGTGCGTGAAGCACAGACGTCTCGCCCTCGCCGCCGTCGCGGCCCTCGTCCTGACCGGCTGCTCGGGGTCCGGGTCCGGCTCCCCCGAGAAAGGGCTCGACGACCCCGCGAAGAAGGACATCGCGATGCGGCTCGTGTCCAGCGCGGAGAACTCCACGCTGGACTGGAAGGCCCAGTACGGCTACATCGAGGACATCGGCGACGGCCGCGGCTACACCGCCGGCATCATCGGATTCTGCTCCGGCACGGGCGATCTGCTGAAGGTCGTCGAGCGCTACACGGCGGAGCGTCCGGAGAACGCGCTCCAGGACTTCCTGCCGGCGCTGCGCGCGGTGAACGGCAGCGACTCGCACGAGGGGCTCGGCAGCGCCTTCACCGAGGCCTGGGCGGAGGCCGCCGCGGACCCCGCCTTCCGTTCGGCACAGGACGCCGAGCGGGACAGCTCCTACTTCGACCCTGCGGTCGAGCGGGCCGAGGCCGACGGGCTCAGCGCCCTGGGGCAGTTCATCTACTACGACGCCTACGTGATGCACGGTTACGCCGACACCCCCGGCACGGTCGGCTTCCGGACGATACGTGCCCAGGCCCTCGCCGAGACCGATCCGCCCTCCGAGGGCGGCGACGAGGAGGCGTACCTCAACGCCTTCCTGGACGCCCGGGTGGCCGCGATCCGCGAGGAGCCGTCGCACAGCGACACCAGCCGGGTGGAGACCGCGCAACGCGTCTTCGTACGCGAGGGGAAGCTCCAGTTGGAGACCCCGCTGGCGTGGAAGGTCTACGGGGAGGGTTTCCGCATCGACGGCGGCTGAACAGCGTCCGGCCAACTGCGTGTCAGGGGGTTACCGCCCGCTCCGAAGCCTGATAGGAAAGCTTCCTAACAGAACATCGGAACGACGAACTCCCCTGGGAGGACCGGTGCATCACCCCCACAACAGCACCTCACGTCGCACCACCCGATTCATCCGCACCGCCGGACTCGCCGCGCTGGCCCTCGGGCTGACCTTCACCGCGATTCCGGCCACCGCTCACGCCGGCGCCCCCACGCCGCCGGCCGCACACCTGGAGGCAGCCGCGACCGGACTCGACGACCCCGCGAAGAAGGACATCGCGATGCGGCTGGTGTCCAGCGCGGAGAACTCCACGCTGGACTGGAAGGCCCAGTACGGCTACATCGAGGACATCGGCGACGGCCGCGGCTACACCGCCGGCATCATCGGATTCTGCTCCGGCACCGGGGACATGCTCGACCTGGTGGAGCTGTACACCGAGCGGAAGCCGGGCAACGTCCTGGCCGCGTACCTGCCCGCCCTGAGGGCGGTGGACGGCACGGACTCTCACGAGGGACTGGACCCCGGCTTCACCGGCCACTGGGCCGAGGCCGCGTCGGATCCCGCCTTCCAGCAGGCGCAGAACGACGAGCGCGACCGGGTCTACTTCGACCCGGCGGTGCGCCAGGGCAAGGCCGACGGGCTCGGCACGCTGGGCCAGTTCGCGTACTACGACGCCATCGTGATGCACGGCGGCGGCAGCGACGGCACGAGCTTCGGCTCGATCAGGGAGAGGGCGCTGGCCCAGGCGAGCCCGCCGTCGCAGGGCGGCGACGAGGTGGCCTACCTCGACGCGTTCCTGGACGCCCGGGTCTGGGCGATGAAGCAGGAGGAGGCCCACTCGGACACCAGCCGGGTGGACACGGCCCAGCGGGTGTTCCTGCGGAACGGCAATCTGGATCTCGATCCGCCACTGGACTGGCAGGTCTACGGCGACAGCTTCCACATCGGCTGACCTCACCCGCACACGGTGCGCGTACGGGTCCCCCGCGGAGGGGGCCCGTACGCGCACGGGTCAGTGTGCGACGGGCAGGGCCATCGGGTCCTTCGGCTGTTCGCTGTCCGGCACCCCCGTCTCCGGCTCCGGCTCCTCGTCCGGCCGCCGGCCCCAGTGGTTGAAGGCCAGGTTCAGCACGATCGCCACCACGCAGCCGGTGGAGATGCCCGAGTCCAGGACGACGAGCAGGTCCTCGGGGAAGGCGTGGTAGAAGTCCGGCGCGGCGATCGGGATGAGGCCGACGCCGACGGCCGCCGCGACGATCAGGGCGTTCTCGCCCTTCTCCAGGGCGGCGGTGGCCAGCGTCTGGATCCCGCTCGCGGCGACCGAGCCGAAGAGCACGATGCCCGCGCCGCCGAGGACCGGGAGCGGCACGAGTGCGATGACGGACGCGGCCACGGGGACCAGCCCGAGCAGCACCAGGATGACTCCGCCCGCTGCGACGACGAACCGGCTGCGGACCTTGGTCATGGCGACCAGCCCGATGTTCTGGGCGAACGCGCTGCACATGAAGCCGTTGAAGAGCGGGCTGACGGCGCTGCCCAGGGTGTCGGCGCGCAGTCCGCCCTCGATGGTCCGCTCGTCCGCAGGACGGCCGACGATCTTGCCGAGGGCCAGCATGTCGGCGGTGGACTCGGTCATACAGACCAGCATCACGATGCACATCGAGATGATGGCGGCGATCTCGAACTGCGGTGCGCCGAAGTGGAACGGTGTCGGGAAGCCGACCACGTCGGCGTCGCCCAGTGCCCCGAAGTCGGTGATGCCGGCCGGGATCGCGATCAGGGTGCCGATGACCAGGCCGAGCAGGATGGCGATCTGCTGGAGGAAGCCCCGCAGCAGTTTGCGCAGGGCCAGCACGATCACGAGGGTGACGGCGGCCATCGTGATGTTCGTCATCGAGCCGTAGTCGTCGGCGGTGGCGTTGCCGCCCTGCGACCAGTTGAAGGCGACCGGGAGCAGCGAGACGCCGATCAGCGTGATGACGGTGCCGGTGACGACGGGCGGGAAGAACCGCACGAGTTTGCAGAAGTACGGGGCGAGGACGAAACCGAGCAGACCGGCGACGATGATCGCGCCGAAGATGACGGCGATGCCGTCGTGCCCCCGGTCCTTGCCTATCGCGATCATCGGGGTGACCCCGGCGAACGAGACACCGTTCACGAACGGCAGTTTGGCACCTATTC
This sequence comes from Streptomyces sp. QL37, assembly GCF_002941025.1. Lineage (NCBI taxonomy): Bacteria > Bacillati > Actinomycetota > Actinomycetes > Kitasatosporales > Streptomycetaceae > Streptomyces > Streptomyces sp. QL37. The sequence goes on from NZ_PTJS01000001.1 coordinate 1,814,883, forward strand.
GCCAGAAGCCGAGGGTCTGGAGCAGGGTGGCTATCCCCGCGGTGAAGAGGCTCGCCCCCATGAGGAAGGCGGTCTCCTTGGCGCTGAGGCCCACGGCGGGCCCCACGATCATGGGCGGGGCCACCACGCCCGCGTACATCGCGGCCACGTGCTGAAGGCCGCTGGTGAACATCCTGAGAGGCGGGAGCGTCTCGTCGACCGGGTGCTTCCGGTCCGGCTCTCCTTGTCCTGCGCCTACTGCTACTGCGTCTGCGTCGACTGCGTTCTTGCGAAACCTGGGCTTAGCTGCCACGGCTTCCTCCGGTCGGGTGCACGTCGGGCGACGTGGGTGTCAGGGAGGTGGTGCTGAGTGGTGCGTTGGTGCAGGTCGTGCAGCTGGTGCGGGCAGCTTGGAGCTCACCTGTGCGGGTGCGCGTACGGGACGTACGCGCACCCGCACAGGCTGCCGTGAACCTGATGGGTCCACGGCGGCCGGCCGAGGGCCGTCCCCCTCGGCCGGCCTGTCAGGGGGGTGCGGGGCGTCAGGCGCCGGCGGCGATCTGTGCGAGGCGCCTGGCCTCGTCACGGGTCGCGCGGGCGATGGCGTCCTCGTCCACGGTGGTGAGGCGGTTGTCCTCGACGACGGTCCTGCCGTTGACGAGGGAGAGGGTGACGGGGGCCGCGGCGCCGAAGACCAGGGCGGTCACGGGGTCGGCGATGGAGGCGTGGGCCAGGGTGTCCAGCTTCCAGAGCACGAGGTCGGCGAGCTTCCCCGGTTCCAGGGAGCCGATCTCGTCGGCCCGCCCGAGGACCTGAGCGCCGCCGTACGTGCCGAGGCGCAGGGCCTGGCGCGCGTCGAGGGCCTTCTCGCGGTGGGCGCCGAGGCGGTTGATGAGGAGGGCGTTGCGCAGTTCGGTGTGGAGTTCGCCGGACTCGTTGGACGCGGTGCCGTCGACGCCGAGCCCGACCGGGACGCCGGCGGCGAGCATGTCGGGGACGCGTGCGATGCCGGCGGCGAGGCGGGCGTTGGAGGACGGGCAGTGTGCGACGCCGGTGCCGGTGCGGGCGAAGGCGGCGATGTCGGAGTCGTTCATGTGGACGCAGTGCGCCATCCACACGTCGTCACCGAGCCAGCCGGTCGACTCGAAGTAGTCGGTCGGCCCCATCCCGAACAGCTCCTTGCAGAACTGCTCCTCCTCGACGGTCTCCGAGCCGTGCGTGTGCAGCCGCACGCCGCGGCGGCGGGCCAACTCGGCGCCCTGGCGCATCAGTTCGGTGGACACGGAGAAGGGCGAGCAGGGGGCGACCGCGATCTGCGTCATCGCGCCGAACGCGGTGTCGTGGTGTTCGTCGATGGTGGCCTCGGTGGCGGCGAGCGCCCCGTCGAGGGTCTCCACGGCGAAGTCCGGCGGCAGCCCGCCGTCCTTCTCGCTGCGGTCCATGGAGCCGCGGGCGAGGGTGAAGCGTACGCCCATGTCACGGGCGGCGCCGATGATCGCGCCGGAAAGGTCGCCGGAGCCACGGGGGTAGACGTAGTGGTGGTCCATCGCGGTGGTCACCCCGCCGCGGGCCATCATCGCGAGCGACCCCTGGGCGGCCGCGCGGGCCATCGGCTCGTCGATGCGTGCCCACGTCGGGTACAGCGCGACCAGCCAGTCGAAGAGGTTGTGGTCGGTCGCCAGGCCCCGGGTGATCCACTGGTAGAAGTGGTGGTGGGTGTTGACCAGGCCCGGCGTGACCAGGTGGCCCGTACCGTCGACGCGCCGTACGACGCCTCCGAGGCCCTCCGGAGCCTTGCCCGCGCCGACGGACTCGATGCGGTTGCCCGCCACGACGACGTGCCCGGACGCGTACTCGGTGTCGTGGGCGTCGACCGTGGCGATGGAACAGTTCTCGATGACGATGCGCTGCGGGTCTGCCGATGCTGCCATGGCGCTTCCTTCTTCTTTCCGGGGATGTGTGGGCACGGCAGGACCCTAGGAGGATTTGAGTGCCACAGCGTTACGGCTGTGGGTGCCGAGATGATGGAAGAACAGATTGAGCAGGACCGCCACGAGCGCTCCCGCACTGATGCCGGAGCCGAGCACGGTCTGCGCCCAGGACGGGAATCCCGCGTAGAAGCCGGGTGCCGCGAGCGGGATGATGCCCGCGCCGAGTGCCACGGCCACGAGGATGATGTTGGAGCTGTCGTCGAGCCCCGCCTCGGACAGGGTCCGGATGCCGCTCACCGCGATCGACCCGAACAGGACGATGCCGGCCCCGCCGAGCACGGGCATCGGGACGAGGGAGACGACCGCCCCGAGGACGGGGAAGGCGCCCAGGACGATCAGGGCGCCGCCCGCGGCGGCCACCACGTACCGGCTGCGTACCCGCGTCAGGGAGACGACTCCGACGTTCTGCGCGAAGGCGCTGGTCGGGAAGCCCCCGAAGACGGGGCCGAGGAGGGTGGCGATGCCGTCGGTGCGCAGACCGCGGGTGATGGTGGGGCCGTCGGTGCGCCGGTCGCAGATCTCGCCGAGCGCCAGCATGCCGGCGGACGACTCCGTCATCAGCACGAGCATCACGATGCAGAGGGAGAGGATCGCGGCGGGCTGGAACTCGGGCGGCCCGAAGGCGAAGGGCGTGGGCAGGGCGGCGACGGGTGCGGATCCGAGCGCGGAGAAGTCGGCGAGTCCGAACGGGATGGCGGCCAGCGTGCCGATGAACATGCCTGCGAGCAGGGCCACTTGCTTGACGAAGCCGCGGCCGAAGCGCTGGATCAGCAGGATGACGACGAGGGTGAAGGCGGCCAGCGCCAGATACTTCATGGCGCCGAAGTCGTCGGCGGTGGCGTCGCCTCCCTGGGCCCAGCCGACGGGCACCGGCATCAGCGTGACGCCGATGAGGGTGATGACGACCCCGGTCACGAGCGGCGGGAAGAAGCGCAGCAGCCGTCCGAAGAACGGGCCGACGGCCAGGCAGAAGACCCCTGCGACGAGTACCGCCCCGTAGATCGCGGGGAGTTGGCGGCCGGGGGCGCTGGTCTCCGCGATGGCGAGCATCGGCGCGATCCCGGCGGAGGACGCCGCGTTGACGAAGGGCAGCCGGTTCCCGGCGAAGCGTCCGGCGCCGAGGGTCTGGAGGAGGGTGGCCAGTCCGGCGATCAGGAGACTCGCCGCGATCAGCCGGGTCATGCCGGCCGCGTCGAGTCCGACGGCCTGGCCGATGATGAGCGGAGGGGTGACGACGCCCGCGTACATGGCGGCGATGTGCTGGAGCGCGGCGGGAACGAGCCGCGAGGGCGGAAGCTTCTCGTCCACCGGGTGAACTGCCGTGCCGGCAGCGGTCGGTGGTGCGTTACATGGGCCTTTCGCCGGCCCCGTTGCAGGCTGTGCCATGGAATTTCCCTCCGGGATGACCGGCCCCCGACCGCAGCGGGGCGGGGGCCGGTTCAGCACCGCGTCAGAGGTTGGTCATGTCGACCGGGATCTTCGGCTCGACGCCGTCCCGGAGCACCGTCGCCTCGATGAGGCCGTACGGACGGTCGGCTGCGAAGTACACCTCGTTGTCGTTCTTGAGGCCGAAGGGCTCCAGATCGACGAGGAAGTGGTGGTTGTTCGGCAGTGAGAACCGGATCTCGTCGATCTCGCTGCGGCTGTTGATGATGCGCGAACCCATCTGGTACAGGGTCTGCTGGAGGGAGAGCGAGTACGTCTCCGCGAAGGCCTGGAGCATGTGCTTGCGCGTCTGCTCGTAGGACTTCTCCCAGTTCGGCATGCGCTCTTCGTCGCTGGTCCAGTTGTACCGCCACCTGGCGGAGACGTCGGTCGCGAGGATGCGGTCGTACGCCTCCTTCAGGGTCGTGTACTTGTCCTTGACGTAACCCCAGAACTCCGAGTTGGTGGAGTTCATGACGGTGAGGTCCTTGAGGCCGGAGATGACCTCCCACTTCTCACCGTCGAAGGTGATCTGGGTGGTGCGCGTCTCCTGGCCCTTGCGGACGAAGGAGTGCTTGACCTCGTCGGCGCCGATGAACTTGGAGTTGCCGTCGGAGGTCGCGATGCGCTCCCAGGCGTACTCCTCGATCCTGATCCGGGCCACCTCGATCGGCTCCTGCGAGGACACGAAGTGCCGGGCGAGGTGGATGCCGAACTGCTCGGCCGACTCGATGCCGTGTTCCTTGGCGAAGGCGAACACCGTGTTCTTGGTGGTGTCGGTCGGCAGGACGTTGGCGTTGGAGCCGGAGTAGTGGACGTCGTCCATGTCGCCGGAGAGGGCGACCGAGACGTTGAGGTCCTTTATGTGGTGGGTGTCGCCGTCCCGCGTGATCTTGACGACGCGGTTCTCTGCTTTGCCGTACTGGTTCTGGCCGAGAATCGTGGGCATTGTCTGCTAGCTCCCTCGGTAAACGGAGTAGCCGAACGGGTTGAGCAGCAGCGGTACGTGATAGTGCTCGCCCGGGGTGACGGCGAATGCGATCGCCACCTCCGGGAAGAACGCGCCGCTGTCCCTTACGCGGGGGGCGTCCTGCTGCGCCTCGGCTTGCTTCTTCGCGGTGAAGTACGACTCGGTGTCGAAGACGAGCCGTACGTGGGTGGTTCCTTCCGGCAGGGCCGGCAGGTCTTTGCAGCGCCCGTCCGCGTCGGTCGCGGATCCGCCGAGCGTCACATACTGCGCGTCGCCGCCGCTACGGGCGGCCAGGGAGACGGTGACGGCTTCGGCGGGGCGGCCGGTGCTGGTGTCCAGGATGTGGGTGGACACCGATGCGGTGGTGTCGGTGCTCAAGACCGTCACGCTCCTTGTTCTCAAGAGTGCTGTACGAGGTCCTGGTCCTCAGGAGTCCTCTGCGAGGCGGGTCAGCCGGATGCGGTTGATCTTGCCCAGCTCGGTGCGGACGATCTCGCGTTCCCGCTCCGGCGAGTTGCCGATCCGGTCCTTCACCGCGTCGCGCATCTGCTCACCGGTGGCTCCGGTGGCGCAGATCAGGAAGACATGTCCGAACCGTTCCTGGTAGGCCAGGTTGAGATCGAGCATCTCCGCCTTGAGCTCCTCGGACGCACCGGCCATCCCCCGCTGCTCACGGGCGGAGGCCGGGTCCCCCGGCTTGGGGCGGCCGATCGGCGGGTGACCGGCCATCGCCTCGGCCAGGTCCTCCGGTGAGAGCTCGGCCATTGCGGCGTCACTGGCGGAGAACAGGGCTTCCGTGGAGGCGTAGGGCCGGCGGGCGAGGATGAAGCTTCCCCAGGTCGCACTGGCACAGACCTCGTGCAGCGCGGCTGTGGCCTCTGTGGCCGCCAGGGTGTTGAACCGGGCGAGGCCCGGTGTGGAGCTCGTAGTCACGGGAGCCTCCGTGGCTTTTTTTCGCTGTGCGTTGTCGGGCTGCGGATAGCTAACGCCCTTCGCAACACCACGTCAACAGTTTGTTGAAATTCCACGAACAGATGATGCCGCCGCCCGAGTTCCCGGACGACGGCATTGGGCCGCATTACGCTCAGCTACTCGCTCTTGGCGGCATTGTCCCGGTTCAGGTAGTTGTAGACGGTGAAGCGGCTGACTCCGAGCGCGCCCGCCACGGTCTCCACTCCGTGCCGTACGGAAAAGGCACCGCGTGCCTCAAGGATCCGTACGACGCCCTGCTTGGCCTTACGGTCCAGCTCGGCGAGCGGCATCCCGTGCCGCCGCTCCATCGCGGCCAGAATGTGGTCGAGCGATTCGGAGAGCTGGGGCAGCCGCACCGCGATGACGTCGGCCCCCTCCCACGCGAGCACCACGTCCTCCGTGGTGGCCCGCTCCGGGGCGAGGAGCTCCGCTCCCATGGCGTCGACGAGCGGCTTCACAGCGGTGACCAGCGGGTGGTCGGCCGGTTCGGTCACGGGGTGTCCTCCCCGATCACGTTGACCTGGAGGGAGACCCGGGTGGCACCCGAGGCCAGGGCCCTGCGCAGCAGGGAGTCCACGGCGGTGAGCACCTCGTCCACGCCGCCTTCGGCCGTGTTCCCGAAGGGGCCCACGTCCACCGCGTCCAGGCCGGCCGTCTGGATCACTTCGCGGGCCACCACCGCGTGAGCGGGTGCCTCGTCGAGATCGAAGGGCTCGGTGGTGAATTCCACCCTCAAGCGCACGATGCCTCCCTCATGTCCCGCCGCGTCCGTCGGCTCGCACGGCTCGTCCCGACCCTAAGGCACGGGGCCCCGGGCCCGGTGGGCCCGGACGGGGGCCTGCTGGACGGTCCACGCCTCAGGGGCCGGCCTGGATGTCCCCCCGGGTGGACGAGGCGATCGGGTCGCCGTGCGCGAAGTCCCCGGGCGGGATCCCGGGGTGGTGCCCGTCCCTGACCAGAGGGGCGGTGGCGGCGGCCGGGCCGAGCGCGAGCCGGGAGACGATCCGGTAGCGGTCACCCCGGTAGAGCGAGTGGACGTACTCCACGGGCAGCCCGGCGGTGTCCGAGGTCAGGCGCTCGAAGAGCAGGGCGGGAGAGAGCTCGGGGACCTCCAGGAGCTGGGCCTCCGCCCTCGTGACGACGGTGGGCTCGATGGCCTGGACCGCCTCACGGACATGCACCCCGTGGGTGTGACGCAGGTGCTCGTAGAGATCACCGTCCTCCAGCTCCTGGGCCGACAGGCCGGGGACGAGCGCCGCCCTGATGTGCAGGTGCTCGATGGCCATGGGCGCGCCGTCGACCAGGCGCAGCCGAGCGACGTACACGATCTCGTCGGCGGGCGACATCCGCAGCTTGCGGCCGACCCGGGCGCCGGCCTGGAGGGTCGTGAACTCCAGCAGCCTGCTCGACCACGCTCCGGCCGCCTGCGGCACGCTCAGGGCGAGGTCGGCGGAGACCAGCTCCTGGGTGATCTTCTCCGGAGCGACGAACATCCCGCGTCCGTGTTCGCGCACCAGCAGACCGGCGGCCACCAGCTCGTCGACGGCGGCCCGCAGGGTGGGCCGGGAGACGCCGAGCAGGGCACAGAGGGACCGCTCGGACGGGATGGCGTCGCCGGGGCTGCGGCTCTCGATCAGCTCCAGGACCGCGTCGCGCACCCGTTCCCGTTTGAGCACCGTCCCCGGTACGTCGGCTTTCATGCGTTCCCCTTCGCGCGTTCCGCTCCCTTTACCAGTTGGGCGACCGATGGCCACTGGTCAGGAAGAGTCTAGCCACCCCCGTCGGCATGAACAGAGGCAGATCTCGATCAGATTCCCCAAAATCCCTTCATACAGGAGGGGTTGACGACCTCATTGGTCTATGCCACCTTCATCCACCACCAAGAGGTGAGCTGTCCAGTGGGCTTCACTGGTCAGGTGGTCAGGTCTCTGCTCCCGTTGAGGTGAACCGTGAAGTACCGCTTGCTTGCCGGTGTGTCCGCGCTCGTGACGGCCGCCGCTCTCAGTGCCTGCAGTTCCGGTGGGGACGGCGCCGACGAGGCCGGGGGCGTGACGACCGTCGACGTCTGGCTGATGCGCGACAGCGTCTCGGCGGCGTTCCAGAAGGAGTTCACCGAGGGCTTCGAGGCGGCGCACCCGGACATCGACGTCCGGATCCAGATCCAGGAGTGGGACGGCATCGGCCAGAAGATCACCGCCGCCCTGGCGAGCAACGACGCCCCTGACGTGATCGAGGCGGGCAACACGCAGGTCGCCCAGTACGCGGAGAGCGGCGGGCTGCTGGACCTCAGCGACAGGAAGGAGGAGTTGAACGGCGCGGACTGGCTGAAGGGGCTGGCCGAGCCCGGCGCGTACGAGGGGAAGCAGTACGGCATCCCCTACTACGCCGCCAACCGGGTCGTGATCTACCGCAAGGACCTCTTCGAGAAGGCGGGTGTCGACGCCACGGAGATCACCACTCGCGACGCGTGGATCGAGGCCACCGAGAAGCTGAACAAGGACGGCACGCAGGGCATCTATCTGCCGGGCCAGCTCTGGTACGCGCTGGGCGGGTTCATCTGGGACGAGGGCGGCGACTTCGCCACCGAGTCCGGCGGCACGTGGAAGGGCGCGCTCGACACGCCCGAGGCGCAGCGTGGCATGGCCTTCTACGCGCGGCTCCAGGCGCTCGGCAAGGGCCCCAAGGACTCCGACGAGGACGATCCGCCGCAGGCCGAGGTGATGGCGCAGGGGCAGGTGGCGCAGGTCATCTCCACCCCTGGCGGGGCCAACGTGGTCGTCGAGAACAACCCGGAGCTCAAGGGGAAGCTGGGCTTCTTCCCGATCCCGGGGAAGACGGCCGGCACTCCGGGTGCGGTGTTCACCGGTGGTTCCGACCTGGTCGTCCCCGCCGCGTCCGGCCATCCGGAGGAGGCCGTGACCTTCATCAAGGAGCTCACGGGCGACGCCTGGCAGAAGAAGCTCGCGGTGGCCATGAGCTATGTGCCCAACCGGACCACCCTCGCCTCGGCCGTGGCGGGCGACCCGGGTGCCTCGGCGATGGCCGTCGGTGCGGCGAACGGGCACGCGACGCCGAACACCCCGGGCTGGGCGGCCGTCGAGGCCGAGAACCCCGTCAAGGACTACATGACCGCCGTCCTCACCGGCGGTGACGCCGCCGAGGAGGCGGCCAATGCCTCCGCGGACATCACCCGGGCCATGAACGCCGGCTCCTGACCAGGCCCGTCCGTTCCCACCACCGAGAGGAGGCCCGCCGTGCCGGATGTGCGTGAACGGCCCGCTCCCCGCGTCCACCGTCCCCCGAAGGCGCCGCCGGGACGGCGGCCGGGACGCCCCCCGCGCGACCTGTGGCCGTACGCCCTGATCGCCCCCGCGATCGGCGGCATGCTCTATCTGCTGGTGTACCCACTGGTGCGGGCGGTGGTGATCTCCCTCCAGGACTTCCGGCTCCGCCAGCTGATCAGCGGCGACGCCGAGTTCGTGGGCCTGCGCAACTACCGGACGCTGCTGTCCGACCCGCGCTTCTGGGAGGTGACCGGCCGCACCTTCGTCTTCATGGCCGTCAACGTCGTACTGATCATGGTCGTCTCGACCCTGGTCGCGCTGATGACGGAACGGCTGCGCCGGGCCGGCCGTACGGTCGTGCTCTGCTCGCTGGTGCTCGCCTGGGCCATGCCGGTGGTCGCGGCCACGACGGTCTTCCAGTGGCTGTTCCACTCCGAGTTCGGCATCGTCAACCAGCTGCTGACCGCGCTCGGTTTCGGGTCCTTCGACCGCTACCCGTGGTTCGCGAACGGTACGGCGTCGTTCACGATCCTGGTCCTGCTGATCGTCTGGCAGTCCGTACCGTTCGCGGCGGTCACCCTCTACTCCGCGCTGACCACGGTCCCCGCCGAGCTGTACGAGTCGGCCCGCCTGGACGGCGCCTCCGGATCGCGCGTCTTCCGCTCGGTCACCTTCCCGATGCTGCGGCCGATCTTCATGCTGGTCCTCTCCCTGGAGGTGATCTGGACCTTCAAGGCGTTCGTCCAGATCTGGGTGATGACCCGCGGCGGCCCGGGCGACGCCACCACCATCCTGCCCGTCTACGCGGTCCAGACGGCGCTCTCCAGCCAGCGCTACGACCTGGGTTCCGCCGCCTCGATGATCACCGTGGTCCTGATGTCCGGGGTGCTGGTCCTCTACTTCCGTCAGATGTTCCGTCAGGAGGACGATCTCGGATGACCCTGCTGCGCCCCCGGGTCCGGCGGATCCCGCTGAACGCCGCCGCCGTCGTGACCGTCGTGGTCTGCCTCTTCCCCGTGTACTGGATGATCTCCACCGCGTTCAAGCCGTCCCGGGACATCCGGTCCGCCGAACCCCGGCTCGTGCCCTACACCTGGACCCTGGACCACTTCCGCCGGGCCGTGCAGGCGGACGGCTTCGAACTGTTCTGGCGCAACAGCGTCCTGGTCACGCTGGGGGCCGTACTGCTCTCTCTCGTCGTGGCGCTCGGGGCGTCGTTCGCCGTGGCGCGCCTGCGGTGGAGGGGCCGGCGGCAGTTCATGCTGCTGGTCTTCGTCGCCCAGATGGCGCCCTGGGAGTCGCTGATCATCCCGGTCTACATCATCTCGCGCGACACGGACATGCTCGACCGGCTGCCGACCCTTACTCTCGTCTACTTCATGATCACGCTGCCGTTCACGATCGTGGTGCTGAGGGGGTTCCTCGCGACCATCCCACCCGAACTGGAGGAGGCCGCCCAGGTCGACGGCTGCACGAGGACGGGGGCGTTCGTACGGGTGGCCCTGCCGCTGCTCGCCCCCGGTCTGATGGCCACCTCGCTCTTCGGATTCATCACCGCCTGGAACGAGTTCGCCTACGCCAACTTCCTGATCATCAAGCAGCAGGACAACCGCACCCTGCCGGTCTGGCTCTCCTCCTTCCAGAACACCTTCGGCACCGACTGGGGCGCCACCATGGCCGCCTCGACGCTCTTCGCGCTGCCCGCGCTCGTGATCTTCCTCCTGCTCCAGCGTCATGTGACCTCCGGCTTCGCGGCCGGCGCCGTCAAGGGCTGAGCCCCGTCGGCGTACTCGCGAACCGTCCGACATCCCCTGCCCCGGAGGCCCTCCGTGCCCGCATCACGCCCCGAGCTCTCCCTCCTCCCCCGGCCCGGCAAGGTCTCGCCGCGCCCGGGCCGCTTCGTCCTCGGCCAGGACACCGCCGTACGCGCCCTGCCGGGCGCGGAGGGCGCGGCGGACTTGTTACGCACGCTCCTCGGGCCGACGACCGGTCTGCCCCTGCCGCCCTCGGCCGACGGCCGTGTCGTCCTGGCGCTCGACCCGCACCTCGGCGGGCTGGGCGACGAGGGGTACGGCCTCACGGTCGGCCCGGAGGCGCTCCTGCTGCGCGCCGCCCGGCCGGACGGGCTGCTCCGGGGCGTCCAGACGATCCGTCAACTGCTGCCGCCAGCAGCCCTGTCGGGTGGTGCGCGAGGCGTCTCCTGGGAGCTGCCGTGCGTCGAGATCAGCGACGTTCCGCGGTATCCCTGGCGCGGCGCGATGCTCGACGTCGCCAGGCACTTCCAGCCCGTCTCCTACCTGCGCCGCTACGTGGACCTGATGGCGCTGCACAAGCTCAATGTCCTCCATCTGCACCTCACCGACGACCAGGGCTGGCGCATGCCGGTCGAAGCCTTCCCCCGGCTGACCTCGGTGGGCGGGCACCGGGCCCAGTCCCTGTCCGACGGCGTGCCGCACACGGGGGCGTACACCGGGGCGGAGCTGCGGGGCCTGGTCCGTCACGCGCGGGAGCGGGGGGTGACCGTCGTGCCGGAGATCGAGATGCCGGGCCATGTGCGCGCGGCGCTCGCGGCCTACCCCCACCTGGGAAACCACCCGGAGCGACGCCTCGACGTGTGGACCCGGTGGGGCGTCTGCGACACCGTGTTCGGCGTCCACGAGGAGGTGTTCGACTTCTGCCGGACGGTGCTGGAGGAGGTCATGGACGTCTTCCCGTCCCCGTACGTCCATATCGGCGGCGACGAGTGTCCGGTCACCGAGTGGGAGAACAGCCCGGCGGCCCGGGCCCGTGCGGCGGCCGAGGGGCTGGACGGCCCCCGGGGGCTGCACGGCTGGTTCATGGGCCGGATCGGCTCGTTCCTCGTGGAGCACGGCCGGCGGCCGACCGGCTGGGCCGAGACCGGCAGCGAACTGCCTCCCGAATTCACGGTGATGACCTGGCGCGACCCCGCGCACGCGCTCGCCGCCGCGCGGCGCGGCCACCAGGTGGTGACCGCGCACCACCGCGCGACGTATCTGGACTACGCCCAGTCGACTGATCCGGACGAACCCACCGCGCAGCGGGGCGAGCCCGTCCCCCTGCACGCGGTCCACACGAACGAGCCGGTGCCGGCGGACTGGGCACCGGACGAGGCCTCCCGCGTCCTGGGCACCCAGGCGCAACTGTGGACCGAGTACGTGACGACGCCGGACCGCATCGAGTACCTCACCTACCCCCGGCTGTGCGCCCTGGCGGACCGCGCCTGGTCCGGCGGGCGCGGCGACTGGGCCGGGTTCGTCGAGCGGCTGCGCGACCACACCGCCCGGCTGGACGCCCTCGGAGTCCCCTACCGGCCCCTGACCACGCGGTCCCTGGCGACCGCGTCCGGAAGTACAGCGCGACCCCCTCGGTAACTCATCCCCCACCGTTCCGGAGAGGAACACGCAATGAGGACATTCCGCAGGAGCCGTATCCGCGCGGCGGCGGCCGCCGCCGTCACCCTGGCCCTGGGCTGCACGGCCCTCGCCGCCCTGCCCTCGACCGCCGGTGCCGCGGCGGCCGGCGGGCTCGTCGTCCAGTACCGCACGAGCGCGTCGGGAGCGACGGCCGACCAGAGCGAGCCGTGGCTGAAGGTACGCAACACCGGGAGCGCGAGTGTGCCTCTCTCCGACGTCAAGGTGCGGTACTACTTCAAGGGCGACTCCGCGGCGGCCGCCTACCGGTTCGCCTGTTCCTGGGCGGTGAAGGGCTGCGCGAACATCACCGGCACGTTCAAGACCCTTCCGAACCCGACCGCCACCGCCGACCGCTATCTGGAGATCGCCTTCACCTCCGGCGCGGGTTCGCTCGCTCCCGGCGCGGACACCGGGGACATGCAGCTGCGCTTCCACCGCGCGGACTGGCAGCCGCTGGGGCAGAGCGACGACTACTCCTTCGGCGCCGGACGGAGCACGTACGGGGACTGGCCCAGGATCACCGCGCAGGTGGGCGCCGTCACGGCCTGGGGCGAGGCGCCCGAGGGCAACGGTCCGACCGACCCGACCGATCCCCCCACCGACCCGCCGGCGGACGGGCCCAGGCTGTTCGACGACTTCGACTACAGCGGTCACACGGACCCGAGGATCGCGGCGAACGGCTGGAGCGTCCGCTCGAACTCCGGCGGCCCCGGGGTGCCGGGCGCCGTCTGGGCCCCGGAGAACGTCACCTTCACCAGCCAGAGCGGAAACTCGGTGATGAACCTGGAGACGTCCACGGCGGGCACGGGAGCCACGACGGTGCAGACGGAGATCCTCACGCAGTCCATGAAGTTCCGCAACGGCACCTACGCGGCCCGCGTGAAGTTCAGTGACGCGCCGAGGTCCGGGCCCGACGGGGACCACCTCGTCCAGACCTTCTTCACCATCAACGACCTCAAGGCGCCGATGGCGGACGACTACGCCGAGTACGACTTCGAGTACCTGCCCAACGGCGGCTGGGGCGAGCCGGCCAACATCCTCTACACCACTTCCTGGGAGACCTACCGCCCCGACCCGTGGGAGGCCGTCAACCAGCACAGCGAGGCGCGGCAGAGCTACGCGGGCTGGCACGACCTGGTGGTGACCATCGACGACAGCGCCATCACGTACTACGTCGACGGTCAGCTCTTCGGGACGCACGGGGCGGCCTATCTCCCGGAGCGGCCGATGTCGATCAACTTCAACCAGTGGCTGATCGATCTGGCCGGCCAGAGCAGCACGACCCCGCGCTCGTACGACCAGCAGGTGGACTACGTCCTGCACGTGAAGGACCAGGTCCTCTCGCCCGCCCAGGTCTCGGCGCTGGTGAGCGGGTACCGCGCGGCGGGCACCACGTTCCAGGACACGGTGCCGACCGCCTGACCAGGCAGATGTGAGGGGGAGCGGGGCGGAGGGCGAGGAGCCCGCCGCCCCGCTCCCGCGTGTCCGGAATTCGGTTTCCCCCTTGACAGCCTCACCACCCGCCAGGCAATCTTCCGTTAAGCAGAAACTAACTTCCGCGATACGGAAGGAGCGCATGATGGGTTACTCGGACCAGCGCTTCGATGTGAACCTCTCGATCCTCTTCACCGAACTCCCGCTCCTGGAGCGCCCCGCGGCGGCCGCCGCCGCGGGCTTCACGGCGGTCGAGCTCTGGTGGCCCTGGATCGAGACCCCCACCCCCGCGCAGGCCGAGCTCGACGCCCTGAAGAAGGCGCTCGACGACGCGGGCACGCAGCTGGTGGGGCTGAACTTCTACGCGGGCCGGCTCCCCGGTCCCGACCGCGGGGCGCTCTCGCTGCCCGGCGAGGAGTCGGACCGCTTCCGCGCCAACATCGACGTGGCGGCGGACTTCGCGGCCTCGGTCGGATGCAAGGCGCTCAACGCCCTCTACGGCAACCGCGTCGAGGGCGTGGAGCCGGCCGTCCAGGACGAACTCGCTCTGGAGAACCTGGTCCTGGCCGCCCGCGCGGCCCACCGGGTCGGGGCGACCCTCCTGATCGAGACCCTCAACGACACGGAGTCGCCGCTCTACCCCCTGGTCAGCGCACCGGCGGGCATCGAGGTCGTCGACCGCGTCAACGAGGCGACGGGCCTGGGCAACGCCACGTTCCTGCTCGACCTCTACCACCTGTCGATGAACGGCGAGGACCTCAGCCAGGTCATCAAGGCGTACGCCGCGAAGACCGGCCACGTCCAGATCGCCGACAACCCGGGGCGCGGCGCGCCCGGCACCGGCTCGCTCCCGCTGGAGCGCCTCCTCGACGAGCTGACCGAGGCCGGTTACGACGGCTGGGTCGGCCTGGAGTACAAGCCGGGCGACCGGCCGAGCGCGGAGTCCTTCGACTGGCTCCCCGCCGGCGACAGGCCCGGGCACCGGCCGGCCCGCTGAGGCCCTCCCCCTCCCGCACACACGCTTACCGGAAGGCACCCTCATGAGCAGCAATCTCCCCAAGGTCGCCTGGATCGGGCTCGGCATCATGGGCTCCCCCATGTCCGAGAACCTGGTCAAGGCCGGATACCAGGTCACGGGTTACACCCTGGAGCAGGACAAGATCGACCGGCTCGTCGCGGCGGGCGGCAAGGGTGCCGCCTCGATCGCGGACGCGGTGCGCGACGCCGATGTCGTCATCACCATGGTCCCGGCGTCCCCGCAGGTCGAGGCCATCGCGTACGGCCCCGACGGCATCCTGGAGAACGTCAGGCAGGGCACCCTGCTGATCGACATGTCCTCCATCACGCCGCAGACCTCCGTGGACCTGGCGTCGAGCGCGAAGGACAAGGGCATCCGAGTGCTGGACGCCCCCGTCTCGGGCGGCGAGGCCGGCGCCATCGAGGCCGTCCTCTCCATCATGGTCGGCGGCGAGCAGACCGACTTCGACGCCGCGAAGCCGCTGCTCGACGCGCTCGGCAAGACGATCGTCCTGTGCGGGCCGCACGGCTCCGGCCAGACGGTGAAGGCGGCCAACCAGCTGATCGTCGCGGTCAACATCCAGGCCTGCGCCGAGGCCGTCGTCTTCCTGGAGAAGTCCGGGGTCGACCTGTCCGCCGCGCTCGACGTGCTGAACGGCGGCCTCGCCGGTTCGACCGTCCTGACCCGCAAGAAGGACAACTTCCTCAAGCGGGACTTCGCTCCGGGCTTCCGGATCGACCTGCACCACAAGGACATGGGCATCGTCACGGACGCCGCCCGCAACGTCGGCGCGGCACTGCCCGTCGGCGGGGTCGTGGCCCAGCTGGTGGCCTCCCTGCGCGCCCAGGGTGACGGCGGCCTGGACCACTCAGCGCTGCTGCGCTCGGTCGAGCGGCTCTCCGGCTCCCAGGTCTGACAATCCGGCCCTCCACAGGGCCCCATGAACTCCGGGTCGCGGTGGCGCTGACACCTGTCCTGTCGCGCCCAGGCGCTGCCGCGACCCGGAACCTCCTCCTCCAATTTCAACAAACTGTTGACGCTTCGACATCGGCGAATCTACGCTCCTGAGGCCGTCAGCAGCCCCGTACGGAAGGCCTCCATGTCCCAGCGTGTGCTCACGACCGAGTCAGGCGCCCCGGTCGCCGACAACCAGAACTCCGCCACGGCCGGCGCCGGCGGGCCGATCCTCGTCCAGGACCAGCACCTGCTCGAGAAGCTCGCCCGCTTCAACCGTGAGCGCATCCCGGAGCGCGTCGTCCACGCCCGAGGCTCCGGCGCGTACGGCTACTTCGAGGTGACGGACGACGTCACCGGCTTCACCCGCGCCGACTTCCTCTCCGAGGTGGGCCGCCGCACCGAGACGTTCATCCGCTTCTCGACCGTCGCGGACTCGCTGGGCGGCGCGGACGCCGTCCGCGACCCGCGCGGCTTCGCCCTCAAGTTCTATACGAACGAGGGAAATTACGACCTCGTCGGCAACAACACCCCGGTGTTCTTCATCAAGGACCCGATCAAGTTCCCCGACTTCATCCACTCCCAGAAGCGGGACCCGTTCACGGGCCGCCAGGAGCCGGACAACGTCTGGGACTTCTGGGCGAACTCCCCCGAGGCGACGCACCAGATCACCTGGCTGATGGGTGACCGCGGGATCCCCGCCTCGTACCGTCACATGAACGGCTTCGGCTCGCACACGTACCAGTGGACGAACGCGAAGGGCGAGGCCTTCTTCGTCAAGTACCACTTCAAGACCAACCAGGGCGTGCGCTCCCTCTCCGCCGAGCAGGCCGCCGAGCAGGTCGGCAAGGACGCCAACTCGCACCAGACGGACCTGCTCCAGGCCATCGAGCGCGGAGTCAACCCGTCCTGGACGCTGCACGTGCAGCTGATGCCGGCCGCCGAGGCGGCCGACTACCGCTTCAACCCGTTCGACGTGACGAAGGTGTGGCCGCACGCCGACTACCCGCTCCAGCGCGTCGGCCGGCTGGTGCTGGACCGCAACCCGGACAACGTCTTCGCCGAGGTGGAGCAGGCGGCGTTCTCGCCGAACAACTTCGTGCCCGGCATCGGTCCTTCGCCGGACAAGATGCTCCAGGGCCGGCTGTTCGCGTACGCCGACGCGCAGCGCTACCGGCTGGGCATCAACCACACCCAGCTCCCGGTCAACGCGCCGAAGGCCGCCGACGTCGACAACTACGGCCGCGACGGGCTGCACGCCACCCGTTACGGCTCACGCCAGGACAAGAACTACGAGCCCAACTCGTACGCCGGCCCGGCGCAGACCGGTGCGGCCCTCGCCTCCCCGCTCGCGGTGCACGGCTGGACGGGCACGCACGAGGCGCCCCTGCACGCGAAGGACGACGACTTCTTCCAGGCGGGCGAGCTCTACCGGCTGATGTCGGCGGACGAGAAGGACCGTCTGATCGCCAACATCGCCGGCGGACTCTCACAGGTCACCCGCGACGACGTGATCGAGAAGAACCTCGCTCACTTCCACGCCGCCGACGCCGAGTACGGCAAGCGCGTGGAGGAGGCCGTCCGCGCCCTGCGCGAGGACTGAGCCTCCCCCAAGGGCCCTGCCCGTGCCGCGCGCCCGGATGAGGGGTAGCACGCGGCACGGCCAGGACGAGGCCGCGGCGGCGGACGACGCCAGTGCGGTGGTGAAGGGCCGGCCGGCCCGTGTCCAGACCTGAAGGATCCGGACCGGCCGCCGCCCGGAGTCCGCCGTCGCGGTCGCTGTGACGGATCACCGGGGTGCGGTGCACGCGTGGGGCGTGCACCGCACCCCGGTCTTTCCATGACCTGCCGTCAGGACGATGTCGCGGAGCCCTGGCCCTCCAGCCACTCGTCGAGATGGCCGACGAGCCTGCGCTCGCTCCGCTCCAGGCTCTCCCGCCGTTCCCGGGGCAGGGACGCCAGGGCGTCGACGAGCACCTGGTCCCGGGGGACACGCACCATCGCGCCGGAGTAGACCCGGCAGCCGGAACACCACGCCAACCCGACGCACCGTTCGAACATGGGGCTGCCGGGCGGATGGAAGCGGTACCGGTAGGTGCGGACGGACGTTCCGCAGGCCGTGCAGACGCGTCGGTCACCGTCCATGGCCGTCTCCCAGGTCACGGACTTCATCCAGCGGCGCCCGGTGCCCGGCGCCCCCCGCCTCGTCCTCATGACGGTCATTGTCCTCGGCTCACCCCGTGTCCGGCAGGTCGAACAGGCGCTGTGAGCGCCGGCTGTTGTACTGCCGAAGAGCCGTGACCCACGGCCAGTGGTCCTCGGGTTCGAGCCAGGGACAGACGATGCGGTGCGGAATGCGGCACTTGGCACCGGGGAGCGGCTCGGCGTCCCAGAGGTTCATGGCGGTACCGGTCGAGGTGATGATCCACCGTCGCCGCGGGGGGACGGTGCGGGCCGGTACGACGATGCGGGGTTCCAGCAGGACCCAGTGCCCGGTGTACGAGGTGGCGTACCGGTCCTGGAGGAGTTCACAGAACGGGCACTCGGGCGGCGCCGGCGGCCGTGGCGCGGTGGCGCCTTCGAGGAGTACCTGGAAGTAGTCGCCGTCGGATCGGTCCGGGCAGGGTGAGGTGCTCTCGTTGTCCCCCATGGGCCAAGGATCCGGGGCACTTCACCAGTGCGGGTAGGGTGCGATCCGGCCGCGCCGGACGATGCGGGACCGCCGCCATGAGCTCGTGGACACCACATGAGGCGCGCCCTGACACGGGCTGCCCACACCGCTTGGCCGGCCGGCGTCCCACAGGACCGCTTCCGTGCGAGCGGCGGCCGGACCGGACGCCACCGCGCCCGGACATGACGCCGGCCTCCACGACCGCACGGGTCGTGGAGGCCGGCGTCGTACGCGGGTCAGGACACCGTCAGCGGGATGACCGCCGTCGGTGCGTGGCCCGGCTCGGAGGCCACGTCCTCGAACTCGTTGACCGAGGCGATGTCGGTCCCGCTCATCGAGATGTTCGTGACCCGCTCCAGGATCGCCTCGACGACGACCGGGACCCGGTGCTCGGCCGCGAGCTTCTTGGCCTCCTCGAAGGCCGGCAGCAGCTGGTCCGGCTCGGTGACGCGGATCGCCTTGCAGCCCAGGCCCTCCACGACCTTGACGTGGTCCACGCCGTACACGCCCAGCTCCGGGGAGTTGAGGTTCTCGAACTCCAGGTTGACCTGGAAGTCGATGTCGAAGTTGCGCTGCGCCTGCCGGATGAGCCCCAGGTAGGAGTTGTTCACCAGCACATGGACGTAGGGGATGCGGTGCTGCGCGCCGACGGCGAGCTCCTCCAGCATGAACTGGAAGTCGTAGTCACCGGAGAGGGCGACCACGGAACCGTCCGGGTCGGCCGTGGCGACGCCCAGCGCGGCGGGGATCGTCCAGCCCAGCGGCCCGGCCTGGCCGCAGTTGATCCAGTGGCGCGGCCGGTAGACGTGCAGCATCTGCGCGCCCGCGATCTGGGAGAGGCCGATCGTCGTCACGTACCGGGTCTCGGGGCCGAAGGCCCGGTTCATCTCCTCGTACACCCGCTGCGGCTTCAGCGGCACGTTGTCGAAGTGTGTACGGCGTTGCAGGGTCGCACGGCGCTCCTGCGTGGACGCGGCCCACCGCGAGCGGTTCTTCAGCTTGCCCGCGTCCTTCAGCTCGCGCGCCACCTCGACGAAGAGCTCCAGTGCCGCCTTGGCGTCGGAGGCGATCCCGAGGTCCGGGGCGAAGATCTTGCCCAGCTGGGTGGGCTCGATGTCGACGTGGACGAAGGTGCGGCCCTCGGTGTAGACGTCCAGCTTGCCGGTGTGGCGGTTGGCCCAGCGGTTGCCGATGCCGAGGACGAAGTCGGACTCCAGGAAGTTCGCGTTGCCGTAGCGGTGCGAGGTCTGGAGGCCGACCATGCCCGCGTTCAGCTCGTGGTCGTCGGGGAGGATGCCCCAGCCCATCAGGGTCGGGACGACCGGGACGCCGGTCAGCTCGGCGAACTCCACCAGGAGTTCCGACGCGTCGGCGTTGATGATGCCGCCGCCCGCGACGAGCAGAGGGCGCTCCGACGCGTTGAGCATCTCGACGGCCCGCTCGATCTGCTTGCGGCTCGCGGCGGGCTTGTGGACGGGCAGCGGCTCGTACAGCTCGGGGTCGAACTCGATCTCGGTGAGCTGCACATCGATCGGCAGGTCGATGAGGACCGGCCCCGGCCGGCCCGTGCGCATCAGGTGGAAGGCCTGCTGGAAGACGCCGGGGACCTGTGCGGCCTCCAGGACGGTGGTCGCGGCCTTGGTCACCGGCGCGGCGATCGACGCGATGTCGACGGCCTGGAAGTCCTCCTTGTGGAGGACGGCGGTCGGCGCCTGGCCGGTGATGCAGAGGATCGGGACGGAGTCGGCGATGGCCGAGTAGAGACCGGTGATCATGTCGGTGCCGGCGGGCCCCGACGTACCGATGCAGACGCCGATGTTCCCGGCCTTGGCACGGGTGTAGCCCTCCGCCATGTGGGAGGCGCCCTCGACATGGCGGGCGAGGGTGTGCTGCACCCCGCCGGAGGCCTTGAGAGCCGCGTAGAACGGGTTGATCGCCGCACCCGGCACACCGAACGCGTTGCTGACGCCTTCGCGCTTGAGGATCTCAACTGCCGCTCGGGCAGCGGTCATACGAGGCATGAGTGCTCCTGCTCGGACCTGGTGGAGTCGGGCTCTGTCGCGCCACCTGAGAGCACTAATTCCACATTACGGAAACTTCTTTCTGCTATGTGAAATCAATTTAGGGCGGTCCGGGACAGCCGTCAAGGGAGGACGGGGAAAGCGGCGGAGACCGTCGGCCCGAAGTGCGCGAATCACCCCCCGGAGCGTCGCTCCTGGTGGACGATGGAGGTACGGAACGCAGTCGCCGCCACAGGGGCGGGAGAAGGGGGGCAGCCCGTGGAGTCCGTACCGGTGCGCTGCCCGGCCTGCCGCCGGGACCACGCGTACATCACGCCGGTGTACCCCTGCCCCTGCGGCTCCCCGACCGCCCCGCCGCTGATGCGCGGCGCACCGGCCGTGCTCATCACGCACCGCACCTGGAACGACGACTGGGTCAGCGTGCGCTGCCACTCCTGCGGACGCCGCGACCAGTGGCCGCACCCCGAACTCTGCTGCCCCTGCGGCGCGGTGCTCCGGATCCCCGTGCGCCCGGTCGCCACGCGCGGCACCACGCCACCGTCCACGGCGGGGGGTTCGCCCGGCCCGTCCCACATACCGCTGCCGCGCACGGCCGCACACCCGCGTCCGTCGTTCCGGCCCCTGGTGATACGCACGGCACGGGACGCCGTGGACACCGCGGCGCTCTATCTGAAATGGCTCGGCTTCCGCGACGTGGTCCAGCCCGAGGTGCGGCCCAGTTCCCGGATCGATCTCAGGGCGGCCGGTCTCATCGCCCAGGTCGACGCGACCACGCACCCGACCGCCCTGCGTGACGTCGAGTGCCTCTGGCTGAACGCCCTGAACACCTCGGTGTCCGGCGTCCTGTTCTCCCTCGCCGGCTACACGGACGAGGCCCGTTCACGCGCCGACGGTCTCGCCATCCCGCTGTTCGTCCTGGATCTCACCGGCACACCGCAGCCGGTGAACGGCCCCGCCGACGAACTGATCAGCGTCGGCCCGGCCTCCGCCGAATGATTTCGGTCACCTGTGCCCTGCCAGCCGCATATGTTCGAGCTGTTGTCGGAATGAGGACGTAGAGTGAAGGCATGGTCTTAACTCCTCGGCTTCCCACCCACTCCGCCCCCGTTTTTCTGACCCAGCCCGTCCACCCGTCCGTCGTCGAGGCCAACGACGCCATCCGCGCACTCGTCGACTCACGCGCCGGCCAGGACTGGACGCCGGTGGAAGCCGCGGAGTACGAGATACTGCTCATCGAGTGGGCGGCGGCGACCCAGGGCATAGGCTCCGGCGTCATAGAGGCCGCCTGACCCCGCGGCCTCCGGCACGTGCCACGCGCCGTGCTACGCGCCGTATCCCTCCCGCAGTTCGACCTTCCGGACCTTGCCGCTGACGGTCATGGGGAACGCCTCCAGGACGCGCAGCCCCCGCGGGATCTTGTAGTGCGCCAGCTGATCCCGGCAGTAGGCCGTCACCTCGTCGAGCGTCGGCGGGTCGGCCGGATCGCGGGGAATGACGCAGGCCAGGATCTCCTCGCCGTACCTCTCGTCGGGCACCCCGACCACCTGGACGTCGGCGATCTTCGGATGACCGTAGAGGAACTCCTCGATCTCGCGCGGATACACGTTCTCTCCCCCGCGAATGATCATGTCCTTGATGCGGCCGACGATCTGGACGTAGCCGTCCTCCCGCATCGTCGCGAGGTCCCCCGTGTGCATCCAGCGTCCCGCGTCGATGACTTCGGCGGTCCGCTCCGGCTGGTCCCAGTAGCCGAGCATCACGCTGTAGCCCCGGGTGCACAGTTCACCGGCCTCACCGCGTGGGAGGGTCACGCCCGTCACCGGGTCGACGACCTTCACCTCGATGTGCGGCATCACCCGGCCGACCGTGCCGGTGCGGCGCTCCAGGTCGTCCTCCCGCCGCGTCTGGGTGGAGACCGGTGAGGTCTCCGTCATCCCGTAGCAGATGGAGACCTCCTCCATGTGCATCTGGGCGACGACCCGCTTCATCACCTCGACCGGGCAGGGCGATCCGGCCATGATCCCGGTGCGCAGCGAGGAGAGGTCGTACGAGGCGAAGTCGGGCAGGCCCAGTTCCGCGATGAACATGGTGGGCACGCCGTAGAGCGAGGTGCAGCGTTCCCGCTGGACGGCGGCCAGCACGGCGGCGGGCTCGAAGGACGGCGCGGGGATCACGATGCAGGCGCCGTGCGAGGTGATGCCGAGGTTCCCCATGACCATGCCGAAGCAGTGGTAGAACGGCACGGGCAGGCAGACCCGGTCATGCTCGGTGTAGGCGACCATCTCCCCCACGAAGTAGCCGTTGTTGAGGATGTTGTGGTGGGAGAGCGTGGCGCCCTTGGGGAATCCGGTGGTGCCGGAGGTGTACTGGATGTTGATCGGGTCGTCGCACGACAGCTCCGCCTCGCGCTCCGCCAGTTGCTCCGCCGTCACGGACCCCGCCGCGGCCGTCAGCTCGTCCCAGGACGGGTCGCCGATGTGGTGGACGGCCCGCAGTGCGGGGCAGTTCGGTCGCACCTGGCCGACGAGCGCCCGGTAGTCGCTGGTGCGGTGGGCGAGTGAGGCGACCAGCACGGAGATCCTGGCCTGTTTCAGCACGTACTCCAGCTCGTGCGCGCGGTAGGACGGATTGATGTTGACCATGACCGCGCCGATGCGGGCGGTGGCGTACTGGACCAGGACCCATTCCGGGCAGTTGACCGCCCAGATCCCGACCCGGTCGCCCTTGGCCACCCCCGAACCCATCAGTCCGCGGGCCAGCTCATCGACGGCGGCACCGAATTCGACGTACGTCCACCGGCGGCCGGACACCACGTCGACCAGGGCCTCCCGGTCCCCGTACGCCTCGACCGCGCGGTCCAGGTTGCGTCCGATGGTGTCGCCGAGCAGCTCCGTGGAGCTGGTGCCGTGTGCGTAGGAGAGGCGGCTCATCGCAGGTCCCCCTCGTGGAACTCGGTGCCGGTACCCTGCGCGGTGCGCTCACGCAGCTCGATCCTGCGGATCTTCCCGGAGACGGTCTTGGGCAGCTCGGCGAACTCCAGCCGGCGGACGCGCTTGTACGGGGCGAGGACCGCCCGGGAGTGCTCGAACAGCACCTCGGCGGTGGTGGGCCCGGGCTCCCAGCCCGCGGCGAGCACGACGTACGCCTTCGGGACGGAGAGCCGCACCGGGTCGGGGGCGGGGACGACCGCCACCTCGGCGACCGCCTGGTGCTCCAGCAGGGCGCTCTCCAGCTCGAAGGGCGAAATCTTGTAGTCGCTGGACTTGAAGACGTCATCACTCCTGCCCACGTAGGTGATGTAGCCGTCCTCGTCCCGCGCGCCGATGTCACCCGTGCGGTAGTAACCGCCGGCCATGGCCTCGGCCGTGCGCTCCGGGTCCCCGTGGTAGCCCGTCATCAGGCCGACCGGGGCGGCGGACAGGTCGAGGGAGATCTCGCCCTCCGCCACGCCCGGTGCACCGGTGACCGGGTCCAGCAGTTCGACCTTGAATCCGGGACTGGGCCGTCCCATGGAGCCGGTCTTGAGCCGCTGTCCCGGGGTGTTGGCCACCTGCACCGCGGTCTCCGTCTGCCCGAACCCGTCGCGGATGGTGACGCCCCAGGCGCGCCTGACGCTCTCGATGACCTCGGGATTGAGCGGCTCGCCGGCGGCGACGACCTCCCGCGGCGGTGTCCTGAGCTGGGCGAGGTCGGCCTGGATGAGCATCCGCCAGACCGTCGGCGGGGCGCAGAAGCTGGTGACGGCCGAGCGGTCCATCTCCGCCATCAGCCGGGCGGCGTCGAACCGGGTGTAGTTGAAGATGAAGACGGTCGCCTCGGCGCTCCACGGCGCGAAGAGGTTCGACCAGGCGTGCTTCGCCCAGCCGGGTGAGGAGATGTTCAGATGGACGTCGCCGGGCTTGAGCCCGATCCAGTACATCGTCGACAAGTGTCCTACGGGGTAGGAGACATGGGTGTGCTCCACGAGCTTGGGACTGGCCGTGGTGCCCGACGTGAAGTAGAGCATCAGGGGTTCGTCGGCGTCCGTCCGGCGGTCCGCGGTGAAGGTCTCCGGCGCCTCGTCGGCCCCGCCGTAGGAGATCCAGCCCTCGACGTCGGCGCCGACCGAGATCCGGGTGTAGTCGCCGGGCACCTCCTCGAACTTGGCGGTGTCGGTCGACCCTACGAGTACGTGGCGGACCCTGCCGCGTCCGACCCGGTCGCGCAGGTCGGCCGGCCCCAGCAAGGGGGTGGCGGGGATGACGACGGCGCGCAGCTTCATCGCGGCCAGCGCCGTCTCCCACAGTTCTGTCTGGTTGCCGAGCATCACGAGGATCCGGTCGCCCTCGGCCACGCCCTGGTCCCGCAGCCAGTTGGCGGCCCGGTTGGAGCGGGCGGCCATCCGGGCGAAGGAGACCTCGGTGCGGCCGCCGTCCTCCTCGACGATGTGCAGGGCGGTGCGGTCGTTGTTCTCGGCGATGACGTCGAACCAGTCGAGGGCCCAGTTGAAGTGGTCGGGGCGGGGCCAGCGGAAGCCCTCGTACGCCGTGGTGTAGTCCTCACGGTGCTCGATCAGGAAGTCCCGGGCCGCCCGGAACGTCTCCGTCGCATTCGTTGCCGGCATGTGCTCTCCTCGTCGCGAACCCGTCCTTCGGCCGTAACATCATGTAAACAGTGACCCAGATCTCACCACCCCCGGACGGGGGTAGGTCTGCCGGGCTCCGACGGGACGGAGAGTCATGGGCGTACCGGAACCGGGCGAGGCGACGGAGCTGCGGGCTGCCATGCTCAGGCTGCGCCGGACGAGCGGGCTGCCCGTGGTCTTCGGCGGGCTGCTGTCCGACGCCCGTCACGCACGGATCGCCGAGCTGAGCGGGGCGCAGACCCCCGCGCTGCGCGGGCTCGTCATCTCGGCGGGCAGCGGGCTCGGCGGGAAGGCGATCGCCCTGTCGCGGCCGTGCGCGGTCACGGACTACCCGTCGTCGCGCCACATCAGCCACGAGTACGACGCGGCCGTCGCGGCGGAGGGCCTGCGCTCCGTCGTCGTGGTGCCCGTCGTCGTACGCCGCAGGGTGCGCGGTGTGCTGTACGGGGCGCTGCGCGAGCCGCTCACGCTCGGCGACCGTACGTTCGACGCGGCGGCGTCGGCGGCCCGCGACGTGGAGCAGGCCCTGGCCGTACGGGACGAGGTGCAGCAGTTGCTGGCGGCCACCCGGGAGCGGTCCGCCGATCCGGGCGTGGGCCCCGGCACCTGGGAGGACGTCCGTGAGGCTCATCGTGAGCTGCGGGCCCTCGCCCCGAAGATCGTGGACCCGGCGCTGCGCGACGAACTGCTCGCGGTCTGCGGACGGCTCGCGTCGGCCGCGGGGGCGGACCGGTCCCCGGCGGCCGGGCGGGTGCGGCTGGCGCCGCGCGAGGTGGATGTGATCGCCTGCGTCGCGTCCGGTGCGACGAACGCCGTGGCGGCCGAGCGGCTGGGGCTGCGGCCGGAGACCGTGAAGAGCTATCTGCGGTCCGCGATGCGGAAGCTGGGGGCGCACACCCGGATGGAGGCGGTGGTGGCGGCCCGTCGCGCGGGGCTGCTGCCGTGAGGCCCTCAGTCCCCGAAGTCGACGAACGTGCCGAAACGGGTGTCGTGGGCGGGCGCCGAGGACATCACCGTCAGCATCTCCACCGCCTCCTGGGTGATCTCCTCGCGGGTGGCCCGGTCGAGCGTGCCCAGGGCCTGCACGGTGACGGTCGCGGTCTCCGCCGTCTCGTCGAGGCGCCAGAGCGCGGCGAGGAAGCCGTCGGCCAGGACGGTCCCGTAGGTCTGGTTGCCCACGCCGTTGCGGCCCTTGTAAGCGGGCGGGATCACCCGGGTGCGGTCGGCGTGACCCAGCAGGACGTTGTCGAACTCGGGGACTGAGGGCCTCACGGCAGCAGCCCCGCGCGACGGGCCGCCACCACCGCCTCCTGGGTGATCTCCTCGCGGGTGGCCCGGTCGAGCGTGCCCAGGGCCTGCACGGTGACGGTCGCGGTCTCCGCCGTCTCGTCGAGGCGCCAGAGCGCTGCGAGGGAGTGCCGAGCCAGTGCTCGGCGGTCGTCAGGGAGACCTGCCCGCTGCGCCCCCACAGCCCGCGCGGGGTGACCTGGACCAGGGGCAGCCGGCAGCGGGCGGCGACCGCGAGTGCCCGGGGGTCGGCGTCCGGCCAGTGGAGGAGGAGTTCCTCCCGCAGTTCCTTCATGGTGCGGGGCCGTTCCTCGACGAGCTCCCTGGCGAGTGAGGAGAGCCGGTCCTGATCCACGCCTGTGAGCCCGCTGCGGAACATGTTCAGCTCCCGGTCGCGCGCCGGGCCGCCCCCCCCGCCTCCATCCGGGTGTGCGCCCCCAGCTTCCGCATCGCGGACCGCAGATAGCTCTTCACGGTCTCCGGCCGAGCGGCCGGGGCCGCAGGCGTTCGAAGACCTCGCGCATCCGGGTGAGGCCGGCCCACATCTGCATGTCCTTCACCGAGGCCGGGCCGAAGGCCCCGAGGTAGCGCAGCACGGTCCCGTCGGGTGAGGCCGCGGGCTGCGAGGGAGTGCCGAGCCAGTGCTCGGCGGTCGTCAGGGAGACCTGCCCGCTGCGCCCCCACAGCCCGCGCGGGGTGACCTGGACCAGGGGCAGCCGGCAGCGGGCGGCGACCGCGAGTGCCCGGGGGTCGGCGTCCGGCCAGTGGAGGAGGAGTTCCTCCCGCAGTTCCTTCATGGTGCGGGGCCGTTCCTCGACGAGCTCCCTGGCGAGTGAGGAGAGCCGGTCCTGATCCACGCCTGTGAGCCCGCTGCGGAACATGTTCAGCTCCCGGTCGCGCGCCGGCTGGACCAGGGGGCGCAGTGTGAGGGCGTCCTCCGCGGTGTGGGTGTGGATGGTGGAGCGCAGGGTGACGATCCTGACGACCTCACGGGACTCCATCAACGCCGACAGCTCGGCCGGATCGAAGCCCTCCAGCCTGGAGTGGAGCTGGAAGTACGGCGGCCTGGTGTTCTGCGCCTGCAGGCCGACCAGGTGACCGACCGCGTCCTTCACCGGCACGGCGGCGCGGCGCAGCAGCAACTGGCGGCTCATCGTCGCCCTGTTGAGCGCGCGGGTGGAGAGCACGGGAGCGAAGGTGGCGGCCATGGCCCGCAGACTACGCGGGCCCTGCGACACCGCCCCGGAAAGGACGACACTCGCACGGGCACGCGGCACCGCTGCCCGGAGCGCGTCGCCCCTCATGATGGGGCGGTGATCAGCGTCCTGTTCGCCATTCTGACCGCGCTCAGCAACGGCACCGCATCGGTACTGCAGCGCCGCGCCGCCCTCGATGTGCCCGACAGCGAGGCGATGCGCCTGTCGCTGATCGGGCATCTGCTGCGGCAGAAGGTGTGGCTCGCCGGGATCGGCCTCGTGATCGTCGCCGCGGTCTGCCAGGCCGTGGCCCTGGCCACGGGCCCCATCGCCGTGGTCCAGCCCATCTTCGTGATCGAGCTGCCCGCGACGCTGGTCGTCGCCGGGTTCGTCATGCGGGTCGGAGTGGAGCGCCGGGTCTGGCTGGGGGTGGCCGCCGTGACCGTGGGCCTGGCCCTCGCCATGGCGGCCGCCGCGCCGGTCGGTGGCAGCGAGGACGTGCACGGGGCGGCCTGGATCCCGGCTCTGGTGGCCACCGGGATCTTCGAGGCGGTGCTCGTCGCCGCGGCGCTCGGCACCGGCGGCAACGCCCGGGCCGCACTGCTGGGGCTGGCCGCGGCGTGCGGGTACGCGCTGACCGCCGCGCTGATGAAGGACGCCATGTCGCGGCTGGACACCGACGGTGTGACCGGCCTGCTGACGGCATGGCAGCTGTACGCCACCGCGGCGGCCGGCGTGGGCGCGCTGTTCCTCCTCCAGAACGCGCTCCAGGCCGGCTCGCTGGTGGCGGTGCAGCCGATGCTGACGCTCGGGGACGCGCTGATCAGCGTCACCTACGGGGTGACCCTCTTCGGGGAGGAGCTGCGGACCGGGTGGTGGCTGCTGCCCCAGCTGGCGGGGGTGGCGCTGATCACCGTCGGCTGTGTCGTCCTCGCCCGCTCCCCGCTGGCGACCGCGAACCCGGCACCGCCACCACGCGTGAAGTGACCGGCCCGGTCAGGGCCGTCCCCGCGCCGGGACCTCCTCGCCCGGCGGCACCGGTCCGGGCGGGGTGCCGTCGCCGAACGGCCGGCCGCCCAGCTGCTCCCGGTGGTGCGGGGCCGTCCACCCCGACAGGTCGGGGCCGAGCGGCACGATCCCGGTCGGATTGATGCCGGTGTGCACCTGGTGGTAGTGCCGCTTGATGTGGTCGAAGTCGACGGTGTCCCCGAAGCCCGGGGTCTGGTAGAGGTCGCGGACGTACGCCCACAGGACGGGGTCCTCGGCGAGCTTCGAGCGGTTGCACTTGAAGTGGCCGTGGTAGACCGCGTCGAAGCGCACCAGGGTGGTGAACAGCCGGATGTCGGCCTCGGTGATCGTGTCGCCGACCAGGTACCGCTGCCCGGCGAGCCGGTCGGAGACCAGGTCCAGGCGGCGGAACACATCGACGTACGCCGCCTCGTACTCCCCCTGCTCGGAGGCGAACCCGGCACGGTAGACGCCGTTGTTGACGTCCCGGTAGATGCCGTCCATCACCTCGTCGATCTCGCCGCGGAGCCGCTCCGGGTAGAGGTCGGGGGCGCCGGGGCGGTGCAGGCCGGTCCATTCGGTGGCCAGGTCCAGGGTGATCTGCTGGTAGTCGTTGGTGACCAGGGCCCGGGTCGGTACGTCGACGATCGCGGGGACGCTGACGCCGCCCGGGTAGTCGTGCTCCCGTGCGTCGTAGGCCTCGCTCAGATAGCCGATGCCGAGCACCGGGTCCTTGCCGTTCTCGTCGAGGGTGAAGCGCCAGCTGCGGTCGTCCTGGATGGGGTCGGCGACGGCCAGCGAGAGGGCGCTCTCCAGACCGAGCAGCCGCCGTGAGACGAGCGCCCGGCTCGCCCAGGGGCAGGCCCGGCTGACGACCAGGCGGTAGCGCCCGGCCTCGACGGGCCAGCCGTCACGGCCGTCCGCGGTGATCCGGTCGGCGAAGTGGCTGCGGGAGCGTTTGAAGGGCTTGCGGCCGTACGAGGTGTTCCCGCCCTGCTCCCGGTCCTCGGTGCCGCTCATGGTGTTCTCCTCGTGGCGTCGGTCGCGTCGGACGTCTGGTCACCTCTCCTTCCCCGTCTGCCCGCCGCGACATCGGCCAGGGCCACGATCAGCCCCGCGAGGACGAACGCGACCGAGATGAGGAGCCCGTGGTCGTAGGCCGCTGCCCAGTCGCCGTCGCCCAGCTGGGCGAAGAAGAGCGAGCCCACCGCGGCGATCCCGATGGACGAGCCGACGCGCTGGCTGGTCTGGAGGGTGCCGCCGGCGCTGCCCCCGTTCTCCACCGGCACCTCGGAGAGGGTGAGGGTCTGGTTGGGTGCGATGACGAGTCCGCTGCCCAGGCCGGCCAGCAGCAGGGGGGCCGCCATCGCGAGCCCGGCTCCCCTGCCGGGCACCAGGTGCGCGGCAAGAGCGGTGAGCCCGAGGCCGACGGCCACCATGGTGAGGCCCACGACGATGAGGGGCCGCCCGAAGCGGCCGACCAGCCGGCCGCCGATGCTCGCCGACGCGCCCGCGCCCAGGGCGAACGGGGTGATGGCGAGGCCCGCCTCCAGGGCGCTGTAGTGCAGCCCGGACTGCAGGTAGAGCGTGCTGATGAAGAAGATCGAGGTGAAGCCCGCGAAGTACAGCAGGATCATCAGGCAGCCCAGCCAGAAGGACCGGAGCCGGAAGAGTGACAGGTTCAGCACCGGCTGGACGTTCCGTCGCGCGCAGCGGGACTCCCAGGCGACGAACGCGGCGAGGAGGACGGCGGCCACCGCCACGAGCAGCCACTTCCCGTTGCCCGGCCACTGCTGGGCCTGGACGAACGGCAGCAGCAGGGCGAGGACCCCCGCCCCGAGCAGCAGGACTCCGACGGGGTCCAGGTCACGGGGGCGTACACGGCCCGCCGACGGGGTGTCGGGGAGCAGCCGCCGGGCCAGCAGGAGGCAGACTGCGCCGATCGGCAGGTTGACGTAGAACACCCAGCGCCAGCCCTCCTGTGCTCCCGCCACCTGGATCAGGAGGCCGCCCAGGAGCGGTCCGACGGCGGTGGAGATGCCGACCACGGTGCCGAACATGCCGAAGGCGCGGCCACGCTCGCGGCCGGAGAACATCTGCTGGATCAGCGCGGAGATCTGGGGCGAGAGCAGACCGCCCGCCGCGCCCTGGAGGAGCCTGGCGATGACGAGCCAGAGACTGGACTGGGCGGCTCCGCAGGCCGCGGAGGCCAGGGTGAAGAGGGTCAGCCCCGCCATGAAGACCGCGCGCCGCCCCCGTGCGTCGCCGAGGCGTCCGCCCGGGATGAGGACGAGGCCGAAGGCGAGCGCGTAGCCCGACAGCACCCACTGGAGGTCGGACTCCGGGGTGTCGAGGCCCTCCTTGATGGACGGCAGCGCCACGTTGACGATGGAGACGTCCAGCAGCGTCATGAAGCCGGCCACCAGGCAGACGGCGAGGGCACGCCAGCGACGGGGGTCGGAGGGGCCTGGGCCAGGCATGCCCGTGGGCCGGTGCTCCGTGCTCTCTGCCATGTCCCGCACCCTAGTTCGCGCCCGCCCGGTCCTCATCCCGGGCGCGCCGTGCGACGGAGGACGTCGGTCCTGCGTGCCCGGTCCCATCGGGGGTACCCGTGGGGCATGACTGTCGGGAAAACGAGCGTTCTGGTCCTGGACTGTGCCGAGCCGCTTGAGCTCGCGGACTTCTATGCGAACCTCCTCGGCGCGGAGACGCGGATCGGGAGCGATCCCGACTTCGTCGAGATCGTCGGCAACACCGGGGTGCACCTGGCCGTCCGCCGCGACCACGGCTACGCGCCGCCGAGCTGGCCGCGCCCTGACGACTCGCTGCAGGCGCATCTGCGCATTCTGGTGGACCCCGGAGACATGGACGAGGCCGAGCGTGAGGCGATCGGCCTCGGCGCCCGGCCCGTGGACACGGGGAACAGCAACAGCGGTCCGCGTGATGTCCGGCTCTACAACGATCCGGCCGGGCACTCGTTCTCCCTGGCCGTGTATCCGGCGCGGCTGCCGGAGAACCGCTGAACGGAAACGTTCAGGCGGAACGGCGGCGCAGCGCGGATTCGGTGAGCGACGGCGGGGTGTAACCCGTGTCGCGCGCCGAGAGGTTGGTGCCGGGCGGGACGATCTCGTCGATCCGGTCGAGGACGTCCCTGCTCAGCCTCACCTTGTCCGCGCCCAGCTGGCTCTCCAGCTGTTCGAAGGTGCGCGGGCCGATGATCGCCGACGTGACGGCGGGGTGTTCCAGCACGAAGGCCAGGGCGAGCTGTACGAGGGTGAGTCCGGCCTCCTCGGCGAGCCGGGCCAGGGCTTCGGCGGCGGCCAGCTTGGCGGCGTTCTCCGGTGCGGAGACGTCGAAGCGTGCGGCCTGGCGGTCGGCACGGCTGGACGCGGGCTGCGCCGCGCCCGTGCGGTACCGGCCGGAGAGCCAGCCGCCGGCCAGCGGGCTCCAGGACAGCACCCCGAGCCCGTAGCGCTGGACGACCGGCAGGACCTCGCGTTCGATCCCCCGTGCCAGCAGGGAGTACGGCGGCTGTTCGGCGACCACGCGTTCGCGGCCCCTGCGCTCGGCGAGCCACTGGCCCTCGACGATCGCGGACGGCTCGAAGGTCGAGGTGCCGATGTAGCGGATCTTGCCCTGGTGGACCAGGTCGGAGAGCGCGCCGAGGGTCTCGTCGAAGTCGGTGTCCGGCTCGGGGCGGTGCACCTGGTAGAGGTCGATCCGGTCGGTGCGGAGCCGGCGGAGGCTGTTCTCGACCTCGCGGATGATCCACCGGCGGCTGTTGCCCCGCTCGTTGGGGTCGTCGCCGAGGCTGCCGTGGAACTTGGTGGCCAGCACCACGTCGTCGCGCCGGCCGCCGGCGAGGGCCTTGCCGACGATGGTCTCCGACTCGCCCGCGGAGTAGACGTCGGCGGTGTCGACGAAGTTGATGCCCGAGTCCAGCGCGTGGTGGATGATCCGGATGCTGTCGTCGTGGTCGGGGTTGCCGCGGGGGCCGAACATCATGGTGCCGAGGGCAAGCGGGCTGACTTTCACGCCGGTGCGCCCGAGGGTGCGGTACTCCGTCATCCCGCGCTCACCCCGGCCAGTCCGGCGAGGCCGATGCCGGTGTGGCCCTCACCGGTGTCGACGGGGTCGAACAGCCGGTTGGCCGGCCTCGGCAGGCCGTAGTGCTCACGCAGGGTGGCTCCGGTGTACTCGGTGCGGAAGAGGCCCCGCTCCTGGAGGATCGGGACGACCCGGTCCACGAAGACCTCCAGCCCGGAGGGGAGCACGGCCGGCATGATGTTGAAGCCGTCGGCAGCCCCGCTGTCGTACCAGTGCTCGATGGTGTCGGCGACCTGCTCCGCGGTTCCCGCGAAGGTACGGTGTCCGCGCCCGCCGCCGAGCCGCCCGATGAGCTGACGTACCGTCAGCCTTTCGCGCCGGGCGAGCTCCACCACCAGGGTGTAGCGGCTCTTGGCTCCCTCGATCTCGTCCTCGTCGGGCAGGTTATCCGGAAGCTCCCGGTCGAGGTGCAGCTCGGCCGGGTCGAGCTTCAGCGTTCTGGCGAGCTGACGCTTGGCGTACTCGGGGACGATGAGCCGGTCGAGTTCGGCGTCCAGTGCCAGCGCCTCGGCCTCGGTGTCGCCGATGACGGGGACGATGCCGGGCAGGATCTTGACGCCGTCCGGGTTGCGGCCCAGTGCGGCGGCACGCTGCTTGACGTCCTTGTGGAAGGCGATGCCCTCCTCCAGGGTCTGCTGTGCGGTGAACACCGCCTCCGCGTAACGGGCCGCGAAGTCCTTGCCGTCCTCGCTGGACCCCGCCTGCACGAGCAACGGGTAGCCCTGCGGCGGCCGCTCGACGTTGAGCGGGCCGTCGACCCGGAAGAACTCACCGGTGTGAGCGATGGTGCGGACCCGGTCGGCCAGCGCGTGGACACCGGCCTCCTTGTCGGCCACGACCGCGTCGTCCGCCCAGCTGTCCCAGAGCTTCGTGGACACCTCGACGAACTCGGCGGCGCGCCGGTAGCGGTCGTGGTGCAGGGGCGTGTCGTCGAGGCCGAAGTTGCGGGCCGCGTCGGCACCGGCGGTGGTGACGATGTTCCAGCCGGCCCGGCCGCCGGAGACGTGGTCCAGCGAGGCGAACCGACGGGCCAGGTTGTACGGCTCGTTGTAGCTGGTGGAGGCGGTGG
This sequence comes from Streptomyces sp. QL37, assembly GCF_002941025.1. NCBI lineage: Bacteria > Bacillati > Actinomycetota > Actinomycetes > Kitasatosporales > Streptomycetaceae > Streptomyces > Streptomyces sp. QL37. The sequence goes on from NZ_PTJS01000001.1 coordinate 1,848,327, forward strand.
CGATCAGGCCGATGTGTTCGGTGACCCCGGCGAGCGCGGTGAGCAGCACGGTGGGTTCCAGCTTGGCGGCGGGCCGCCGGCCGGGATCGCCCATGAGGACGGGCCCGTCGGCGAGGAACAGGGAGTCCAGGAGCCCGCGCTCGGCGATGCGGGCGAGGTTCTTGTAGTGCTCCAGGTCGGAGTTGGCCTCGGCGTGGCTCTCGGGGAGCCTCCAGGACGCCTCGTGGTGGCCGGTGGACATCAGGAAGGCGTTCAGATGGAGCTGCTTGCGCGGCATGGGTGTCTTCTCCTCGGAGGATCTCGGAAGATCAGTGCGTGAGCTGCGGCTGTGCCACGCCCAGGGCGGCGAGCAGGGTGTCGCGGTACTCCTGGAAGCGCGGTTCGCGGCGTGAGCGCGGGGACGGCAGGTCGATCCTGAGGTCGACGGAGATGAGGCCGTCCTCCAGGACCAGGACCCGGTCGGCGAGCTCCACGGCCTCGTCGACGTCATGGGTGACCAGCAGCACCGCAGGGCGGTGGCGTTCGTACAGCTCGCGCAGCAGGCCGTGCATCTTGATCCGGGTCAGCGCGTCCAGCGCGCCGAACGGCTCGTCGGCGAGGAGGAGTTCGGGTTCGCGTACGAGGGCGCGGGCCAGGGCGGCGCGCTGCTGTTCGCCACCGGACAGTTCGTGGGGCCAGGAGCTGTCGCGGCCCTCCAGACCGACCTCGGCGAGCGCCGTCAGACCGCGTTCCCGGGCACCGGGGCCGCGCAGTCCGAGGACGACGTTGTCGAGCACCTTCAGCCAGGGCAGCAGCCGGGAGTCCTGGAAGGAGAGCGAGACCCTGTCGGGCACGGAGAGTTCGCCGGACCCCTCGACGGTGTGGTCGAGCCGGGCGACGGCACGCAGCAGGGTGGACTTGCCGGAGCCGCTGCGTCCGAGTAGGGCCGTGAACTCCCCCTGCGCCACGGTCAGATCGAGTTCCTTGAGTACGTCCCGGTCACCGAACCGCCGCACCAGCTTCGAGGTGCGGATCGCGGGTCGGGCTTCCGTCAGCCCGCCAGTGTGCGTCGCCATGACAGGACCTTCCTTTCGACTGCGCGTACCGCCGCGTCCGAGGCGAAGCCGAAGGTCCCGTAGGCCACCAGCCCCACGATGATCACGTCGGACTGGGCGTACTGCTGGGCCTGGAACATCATGTAGCCGATGCCGCTGGTGGCATTGATCTGTTCGACCACGATGAGGCCGAGCCAGGACGAGGTGACGCCGAGCCGCAGGCCGACGAAGAAGCCGGGCAGCGAACCGGGGACGACGACCTTGCGGATGAACGTCGCCCGGCTCAGGTCGAGCCCCTCGGCGAGTTCGACGTACCTGCTGTCGATGCCGGTCAGCGAGGCGTACGTGTTGATGTACATGTTCACCGCGACGCCGAGCGCGATCACGGTGACCTTCATCTGCTCGCCGATGCCGAGCCAGAGGATCAGCAGCGGGAGCATGGCCAGGGAGGGGATGGCCCGCTTGATCTGGAGCGGACCGTCCAGCAGATACTCACCGCTGCGGCTCAGCCCCGCCGCCACGGCCAGGATCACACCGGCCGACACGCCGAAGAACAGGCCGAGACCGGCGCGCTGGAGCGAGATCAGGACGTTGTCCTGGAGGCGGCCGGTGCTGACCAGGTCCACCGCGGTGGCGAACACCGTGCCGGGCGAGGACAGGATCCGCGGATCGAGGTAGCCGGACGCCGAGGCCGCCCACCACGCGAGCACGAGCAGTGCCGGGCCGATCAGCCGTCCGAAGGGCAGGGCCCGGCCGGGGCCGAGACGCCGGCGGGTGCCCTTGGAGACGTGCGCCGTCCCTTCGGTTGCCGGTGGTACGGCAGGTTCCGCCGTCTCCGGGCCGGTCGTCCGCGCTTTCGCCAACAGGTCGGTCATGACCCCTCCCGGTACTCGGCGGTCACGGCCTCGGCCGCCAGCCCTTCGAATCGGCGGTCGAACAGTTCGGAGGCCTTCTGCTCCGGTACGAAGCCCCCCTCGGCCAGCAGATCGGCGGTCTTCTGCTCCCAGTCGACGGCCTCGTCCCAGCTGACCGGGAACTGCGGCTTCCGATAGGACTCGACGATGCGCCGGCCGTCCTCCTTCGACACGCCCTGGTCCTTGACGTAGTACGTGTCGATCCACTCGTCCTGGTTCTCCCAGGCCCATACCTCACCGCGCGCCCACAGCGGGACGAAACCGCGTACGGCCTTCGCCTTCTCGGGGTCGTTGAGGATTTCGTTCGGCACCCAGAGCACGGTCAGCAGGTCGACGACCTCCGTCCTCACCCCGCGGGCGCCGTCCTTGACGTACTGGTCGAGATACTTCGTCAGGGTCGGCTCGCCCAGCGGCGCCACGTCGACCTGCGCGGACTGCAGGGCGGTGAGGAACTGGGTGCTGGGCAGGTCGACCAGTTCGACGTCGGAGTTCTTCAGTCCCGCCTCCTCGATCGCTCGCAGGACGACGACACCCTGGGCCTGGCCCTGGGAGAACCCGATCTTCTTCCCCCGGAAGTCCTCGGCCCTCCTGATGGACGAGCCAGGAGCCGTCGCGAAGGTGTAGATCGGGTGCCGGCGGACCTGGACCGCGACGATTTTCGCCTGGACGCCGATGGCGTGGGCCTGGATCGGCGGAATTCCCGCATTGGTGGCCAGGTCGATCGATTTCGCACGGAATCCCTGAATGACATCAGGACCGGCGGAGAGGTTCGGCCACTCGGCGACGGTGAAGGGAAGCTCCTTCGCCAGCCCCGCCGGTTCCAGCTGGAGCTGTGTCCTGCGCGCGGCGATCTTCAGCTTCGTCCCGGACGCCGGATCCCCGGACGGAAGGGCGCCGGCGGGCTCCGCGTCGGCGACGGATTTCACCTGCGGCGAGCAGGCGGCGAGGCTCAGTACGGTGCCTCCCGCGAGAGCGAGGAACGACCTCCGGGCCAGGGCCCGCCTGTTGTCGTGGCGTGTCATCGTGAGTTCCTGATCACTGGTCGGGCGCGGGGCGGATGGAGTGGTAGGAGCCGTCGTGGAAGAGGAGCGGGCTGCGTCCCTCGTCCAGCCAGGACTCCTCGACCCTGGCGACGACGATGCGGTGGTCACCGGCCGGGACGATGCTCTGGAAGGTGAGCCGCAGCCAGCCGGTGACCCCGTCGAGCACGGGCTCCCCGCCGGGCAGCCGGCGCCAGCGGGTCGGGGCGGCGAAACGGTCGATGCCGCTGGTGGCGAACGTGGTGGCAAGCTGCTGCTGCTCGACGCCGAGGAAGTTCACGACGGCCGTGGAGGCCCGCTCGATGTGCGGCCAGGACGACGTGGACGTGCCGATCCCGAAGGAGACCAGCGGCGGGTCCAGGGACAGCGAACTGAGCGAGGTGGCCGTGAATCCCACCGGCCCGCCCCCGGCGTCGGCGGTGACGACGACGACGCCCGCCGGATACCTGCGGAAGGCCTGTTTGAATCGCTCCGGCGCGATACCGGGGGCGGCTGGGGTCGTGGCGGGTTCAATGGGGCGGACGGCGGCGTACGAGGACACGGTGACGGTCAATGTCTCTCCCCGGTCGGAGGGTGGAATTCGGGCATGCGGAATCGCGCGAGGCCTGCGGGGGCACACGGAGGCGTGCGGGCGTGAGGACATACAGGCGGAAGGGGAATCACGCAGGGATGCGGACCGCCGGTAATTCAGCTGGGGGTTGTCGGTTTCCCGGTCAGGGACGACAACAGGAGCGCCGGGCGAATTCGCTCGACGGCGCGGCCGGGCGGCAGGAGCGTGCCACTGCGGGCGCGTTCTCTGAATTCCGCTGTCGGCTGTTCATGAATCCATCTTCCCGTTCGGGGTACGGCCGGGTCAACAATGCAACGTTCTGAATTAAAGCGGGTATCGGCCGGGTTCAGGACACCGCGGGCAGCGCGGGCCAGGAACCCAGCGGGTCGTCGTACAGGGCGCCCAGGGCCACCGCGCCGCCCGCCGTGGCGAGCACCGATCCGGTGAAGCTGCTGGGCACCACGGCCCGTTCGGGGTCGTCGCAGACCGAGGAGCGCGCCCCCACCTCCTCACGGAGGTCGGCGAGGCATTCCGGCAGCCGGCCCGCCCCGGGCTCCACGACCACCAGGCACTCCGGGTCGAACATGTCCAGGAGCAGCGCGGCGGCCCTGCCCACCAGCCGGGCACGGCGGCGGAACAGCGCCACGGCCCGCGGTTCCCCGGCCATGGCGTGGTCCAGAAGCTCCTGGAAGGTGCTGACGTAGAGGCTCTGTGCGGCCGCTCGGCGGATCATGGCCCGTTCGGACACCTCGGACTGCAGGCACCCGGTACGCCCGCAGCTACAGGGTTCCGCGTCGCCCGATCCGCCCGATCCCAGGGGGAGATGGGCCACGCTGCCGGCGCCTGACCGCGGCCCCCGGTGCAGTTCACCGGAGGTGGCGAAGGCACCGTCGACGACCGCGCCGATGAAGAGCAGCACGGTGCTGCGCCGGGTCGAGACCTCACCGAACATCTGCTCCGCACGCGCCAACGCCCGCGAGTGGCTGTCCACATGGACGGGGAGACCGGTGGCGGCGGACAGGATCTCGCGTACCGGGACGGCGCGCCAGCCGAGATGCGGATGCTCCACCACGACTCCGGCGGCGGGGTCCACCCGGTGCCCGGTGGCGAAGCCGAGCGCGAGCACCTGCCGGCCGGCAGCGTGAGCCGCCGTCAGCAGCGGCAGCCTGGCGGCCAGGCCGTCGAGGATCCGGCGCGGGTCGGTGTCGAGGTGCGGTCTGCGGTCCTCGGCCACGACCCGGCCACGCAGGTCCATCAGGGAGACCGTCGAGTGGGCGACGGCGATGTGGGCCCCGGCCACCAGGAAGCGGGAGGTGTCGATCTCCAGGGGCACATGAGGGCGCCCGAGTCCGCGCGGTCCGGTCGTCTCGGCGCTCTCCCGGACCAGGCCGCGGGAGAGGAGCTGCGCCACGTGGCCGGTCACCGAGGCGGGCGAGAGGCCGGTGAGCCGGGCGACGGTGGAGCGGGCCACCGGGCCGTGGTCGAGGATCGCGCCCAGCACGGAGCCCGTGCCGGAGGCACGGCGGGCGTGTCCGGAGGAGGGAATCTCGGAGCGGCGCGGTGGCCGGGAGCGGCGGGCGGGCGCAGGCAGACGTGTCACAGGTCTTCCAGGTCCTCGGTGGCAGCGGGCATGGAGGTGAGTGCCCCGGAACGGGGGCCTCCTGGCGGAACCCGGCGGCATCGTGCAGGCCGGCGTCCCGCTCAGCCGACGCATGGCCGGGAGGGGGCGGATCCTCCGGCGGGCGCGCGGACTACGGGGTGTTCAGCCCCGGTGACACGCCGCGGAGCACACACGCTTCAGGTCGACGTGACCTCGCGTCGTCAGGTGTGCGGATCGCTGCATGTCACGCAACGTATCCGCAACGCCGCGAGCCGGTCAAACACCTGACCGCATGGTGGACTCCCGCACCACGAAGTGGGACACGGGGAGACGTGCGCCCGTCATGGTCCGCGCGGGAGTCCCAACTGACCGCCGCGAGCGGCGGGATGACGCCCGGAATTAACCTCCGGTCTCTTGTCACGACCGTTCTACGCGCATAGTTTTTGGCCCTCACTACACACTTGGGGGCAGTTCCCGTGCACATAGCCAGACCCGGCTCCGCCCTGCTGGCCGCCGCCGTCGCCGTGACCCTCTCGGTGACCGCGCTGCCCGCCGCCTTCGCCGCACCGTCGTCCTCGGCCGTCATCTCCGAGGTGTACGGCGGCGGGGGCAACTCCGGCGCGACGCTCACCCGTGACTACATCGAGCTGGCCAACGCCGGCGGGACCTCCTTCGCGCTGTCCGGCTTCAGCGTCCAGTACCTCCCGGGGACCCCCTCCGCCGGATCGCTGTGGCAGGTCTCCGCACTGTCCGGCGCCGTCGCGCCCGGCGGCCGCTACCTCGTCGCGCAGGCCACGGGTACCGGCGGCACGGTGGCCCTGCCCGCCCCCGACGCCGCCGGCACGGTCGCGATGTCCGCCGCCAGCGGCACCGTCGCGCTCGTCTCCGGCACCACCCCGCTGACGTGCAGGACCGCGGCGGACTGCGCGGCCGACACCCGGATCGTGGATCTCGTCGGCTACGGCTCCGCGGTCGTGCGCGAGGGCGGCGGCCCGGCGGCGGGCGCCTCCGCGACCGCCTCGGTGGCGCGCGGCACGTCCCTGGCGGACACGGACGACAACGCGGCCGACCTGACCGCCGGAGCCCCGACGCCGGTCAACGCCGCCGGCGAGACCTCCGGGGGTTCCGGACCGGGCGAGCCCGGCGGGCCTACCGAGCCCGGCACGGTGCGGGTGCACGACATCCAGGGCACGACCCGCCTCTCCCCGCTCGCCGGGCAGCCGGTCTCCGGCGTCCCCGGCGTCGTCACCGGCGTACGGACCACGGGTTCCCGCGGCTTCTGGATCCAGGACACGGCACCCGACGACGACTCCCGTACGAGCGAAGGCCTGTTCGTCTACACCGGGTCCACCGCCCCCGCCGTCGCCGTCGGCGACTCGGTGCTGGTCAGCGGCAAGGTCGCCGAGTACTACCCGGCCACCGGCGCCCAGTCGCTCACCCAGATCACCGCCCCGCTGACCACGGTCCTGTCCTCGGGCAACCCGCTTCCGGAGGCGGTCGTCCTCGACGCCTCCTCGGTGCCGGACGGCTATGTGCCTACAGCCGGCGGCGGTTCGATCGAGGCGCTCGCCCTCGCCCCGGAGACGTACGCCCTGGATCTGTACGAGTCCCTGGAGGGCGCCCGCGTCACGATGGCCGACACCCGGGTGACGGGCGCGACGACCGCGTACGACGAGGTCTGGGTGACGGTGAAGCCGCGGGAGAACCCCACCCGGCGCGGCGGCACGCTGTACGCCTCGTACGAGGACCAGAACACCGGCCGCCTCAAGGTGATGTCGCTGGACGCGGAGCGGCCCGTCCCGGTCGCCGACGTGGGCGACGTGCTGTCCGGCTCCACCACGGGCGTCGTCGACTACGCGTCGTACGGCGGCTACAACGTGCAGGCCACCGAGCTGGGCGCGCTGAAGGACAACGGCCTGAAGCGCGAGGTGACGCGCAAGCAGAAGCGCACGGAGGTCGCCGTCGCCACGTACAACGTGGAGAACCTCGACGCGGCCGACGAGCAGGCCAAGTTCGACACGCTCGCCCGGGGCGTGGCGGTCAGCCTCTCGTCCCCGGACATCGTGTCGCTGGAGGAGATCCAGGACGACAACGGTGCGGTGGACGACGGCACCGTGGGCTCCGAGGCGACTCTGAAGCGCTTCACGGACGCGATCGTCGCGGCGGGCGGCCCCCGCTACGCGTGGCGCTACGTCGCGCCCGCCGACGGCCAGGACGGCGGCGAGCCCGGCGGCAACATCCGTAACGTCTTTCTCTTCAACCCCGGCCGGGTCGATTTCGTGGACCGACCGGGCGGCGACGCGACCACGGCGGTGAAGGCGGTGAAGACCAGGAAGGGCGCCACGCTCTCCGTCTCGCCCGGCCGGATCAATCCCACGAGCACGGCCTGGGACAGCAGCCGGAAGCCGCTGGTGGGCGAGTTCCGCTTCCGTGGCGAGCCGGTCTTCGTCATCGCCAACCACTTCGCGTCGAAGGGCGGCGACCAGTCCCTGCACGGCCGCTACCAGGAGCCGGTGCGCAGCTCGGAGACGCAGCGCGTGCGGCAGGCGACGGAGGTCAACACCTTCGTCACCTCGCTGCTGAAGGCGGACAGGTCGGCGAGGGTCGTCACGCTCGGCGACCTGAACGACTTCGCCTTCTCCCCCACGATGAAGGCGCTGACCAGTGGCAGGGTGCTCCAGCCGCTCATCACGACGCTGCCCGCGGGCGAGCGGTACAGCTACGTCTACGACGGCAACTCGCAGACGCTGGACCACATCCTGACCAGCCCCGCGATCCGCCGCTTCGACTACGACGTGGTGCACATCAACGCGGAGTTCGCCGACCAGGCCAGCGACCACGACCCGCAGATCGTGCGGATCGACGTGAAGGGCCGGGGCCACCGGCGCTGACCCACCGGGTGGCGGCCCCGTGCGGGCCGCCACCACAGGGCCTCACCGCGAGGCGTACGAACCCGGCTCCGGAGGGGGTGCGGGTGCGGATTCCGCCGCTACGGCCTCGTCGGCCCGCGCCTGGTGCGGGAGCCGGGCCATGGCCGGTCCGAGCGGCTGGTCCGTGAAGAAGCGGGTCACGAGGGCGGCGACCTCGTCCGACCGCTCCAGCACGACCCAGTGGTCGGATTCGGGGAGGGTGAGGAAGTGGCTCCCCTCGATGGTCGCGGCGAACTCCCTCTGGAGCTCCGGCGAGGTGACCGTGTCGTGCTCCCCGGCGAAGACCAGGGCCGGTACGCCCGAAAGTCCGCCGGAGAAGTCCGGCCGGTCGCCCAGCGCCCGCCGCAACGAGTCGGCGGCGTGCTCCGAGTGGGCGAGCGCGTGCAGGAAGGAGCGCCGCACATAGCGCCGCGCGAGCTCCCTCCGGTGCACGGGGCGGTCCGGGTCCAGGCACATCAGCCCGTCGGCGGCCAGCGCCGCGAAGCCCTCCGCGTCCCCCTCGGCCAGGGTCTGCGTCGCCCGCTGCCAGTACGCCCGCCGGTCCTCATCGATGTGGGTGGGGACTCCGCCGAGGACCAGCCGGGCGACGCGGCCCGGGTCGTGCCGTGCGCAGCCGAAGGCGATGGCGGCGCCGTAGGAGAAGCCGAAGAGGTTGATCCGGGAAACGCCCAGGTCGTCGATGATCCCGGTGACCGCGGCGCGCAGGACCGGGGCGCTGGGACCGGGCGGCAGGGGGTCGGCGGAGCCCATGCCCGGCAGGTCGGCCGTCACCACGTCGGCCACCGGGCCCAGATGCTCGTCCATCTGCGGCCAGCCGAACATGCCCTGGAGCGCCCCGCCGATGACGAGGACCGGTTCGGTGACATGGGCTCCCTCCGCGGCCGGATCACGGGGCAGGAGACGATAGCCGTAGCGCAGTCCGTCCACGGTGAGGGACCGGATGATCTCCTCGGGCATGGTGGTCCTCACTTCCCGTCAGGCCCTGGTGAGCACGAGCGCCGCGTTGTGGCCGCCGAAGCCGAGCGAGGTCTTGACGGCGCAGTCGAACGCGGCGCGCCGGGCCTCCTTGCTCACCACCTCGACGGGGATCGCCGGGTCGGGGGCGTCGAGGTTGCCGGTCGGCGGGACGAGCTGGCGCTGGAGCGCCAGGACGGTCAGCGCGGTCTCGATGCCTCCCGCGGCGCCCAGGGTGTGCCCGGTCATGGCCTTCGTCGAGGTGACGAGCGGATGGTCGCCGAGGACGCGGCGCAGCATGGTCGCCTCGATGAGGTCGTTGGCGACCGTCGACGTCCCGTGGGCGTTGACATGGCCGACGTCGAGGGCGTCGATGCCCGCGTCGGCGAGGGCCGTCCGCAGGGCCCGCTCGATGCCGAGGCCGTCGGGGTCGGGGGCGACGGCGGAGTGGGCGTCGCTGGAGGCCCCGTAGCCGGCGACATGCGCTCGGACGGTGGCGCCCCGGGCCCGGGCGTGCTCCGGGTGCTCCATGACGAGGAGGCCGGCGCCCTCGCCGACGACGAAGCCGTCGCGGTGCGTGTCGAAGGGGCGGCAGGCGGCCTGGGGGTCGTCCCGGCGGGTGGAGACGGCCCGCATCTGGCAGGCACTGGCGATCAGGAGCCGGGAACGGACCGATTCGGCTCCGCCCGCGACGACGATGTCGCAGGCCCCGGTGCGGAGCATCTGGTGGGCCGTGCCGATGGCCACGGTGCCCGAGGAGCAGGCCGTGGACACGGCCTGGCTCGGGCCGTGCACACCCAGGTCCATGGCGACGCTGCTGGCGGCGCCGTTGACGACGGTCAGCGGGGCGAGCTTCGGGGAGACACGGCGCGCGCCGCGCTCGGTGAGGATGGTGTGCTGCTCGTCGTAGAAGGGCAGGCCGCCGTGGGCGGAGCCGATGACGACGGCGACCCGTCCGCTGTCCCAGACCGAGGGGTCGAGCCCCGCGTCCGCGACGGCCTCACGGGCGGCGACGACGGCGAGCTGCGAGAAGCGGTCCATCAGCCGCTGCGCGGCCACGCCCAGCGCGGCCCTCGTGTCCAGGGCGTCGACGGTGTACATGAAGTCGCAGGGCAGCCCGTCGAGTTCCGGCAGGTGCGGCACGGAGGGGGCGGACGCCGTGTCGCACACGCCGCGCCAGGCCTCCTCGGCCCCCACTCCGGCCGCGGTGACCAGGCCGACACCGGTGACGGCTGCGCTGAAGGGCTCGATGCCCGGCCGGGCGGACCTGCGTGCGAACGGCCCCCGGCCCGTCACGCGCCGGCCTTGGTGCGCACGGCCGCGACCAGACTTCCCACGGTGTCGCGTGACGACAGGACGACGTCCTCCAGATCGATGTCCATCCGGTCCTCGATGAGGAGCCGGAGCTCCTCCAGGGCGAGCGAGTCCAGCCTCAGCTGCCTGAGCGGCACCTCGGGCCGGATGGCTTCCGGATCGGTTCCGAACCTGGTGACGAGCAAGGCGCTGATCTCTTCCGAGGTGCTCATGGGACGCTCCTCCGCTCTCGGTACGCGGTGACGCCGGCCGCGTGGGGGGTGAGATGGCCATCGGGGACGCCGGCTGCTCGGAGGGACCCTTTATACGCCTCCGCGACCGCCGTTCCCGACGCCGTTCCCCCGTGAGGAGGGGGGACGGCCAGGTGTGCGATTCCGGCGCGCCGCGGCGGCGGGTGACACGATGGGCACGGCCGTACGGACGTACGGACACGAGGACCTGGCGGAGGACGAGGCAGCAGTGGTGACGGAGCGGAACGACGGGGCGGTCACGCCCAGCCCGGCCAAGTGGGTGGCGGCACAGGCGGAGTTGTACGAGTCGTCCGGCGGCACGAAGGGCACCACCCAGCTCGGCGTGGACTGCCTGCTGCTGGACTATGTCGGCCGGCGCAGCGGCGCCGTGCGACGGACGGTGCTGATGTACGGCCGGGACGGCGACGACTGGCTGATCGTAGGTTCGAACGGCGGCTCCGACAGCCATCCCCTCTGGTACCTGAACCTGCTGGCCGACCCCGCGGTGGACGTACGGGTGGGCACGGAACGCTTCCCGGCCCTCGCCGAGACGCTCTCCCCCGAGGAGAAGGAGCGGGTGTGGCCCCATCTGGTGGAGGTCTTCCCCCGCTACGCCGAGTACCGGGCGAAGACCTCCCGCGACATCCCCGTCGTCCGGCTCCGACGGCGCTGAACCGCGCGGGACAGGGAAGGGCGGGGCACCCAACGGGACTGCCCGCGCCGGGCCTTGGGCCGTACACTCCGCGATCATGACATTCGAAACGGTGTACGCCGACGCCCCCGCCCCCGACGGGCCCGCCCTCTTCCCGACCATGTCCACCATGCGCGCCATGCGCCGCCTCAAGCCGGACGCCGTCCCGGACGAGACGATCGACCAGCTCGTACAGGCGGCCGTCTGGGGGCCGAGCGGCGGCAACATGCAGTGTTACGAGTACGTGGTGGTCACCGACCGCGCGGTGATGGCCGAGCTGGCCCCGCTCTGGAAGCGGTGCGTGGACGCCTATCTCGCGACGACCGGCAAGCACGCGCCGAAGGGCATGGACGACGCGGCGTACGGGCGGATGGTCGCGGCGATCGAGCACCAGCGCGACCACTTCGCGGACACCCCGGCGCTGATCATCCCCTGCTACAAGTTCCCGGAGCCGGAGTTCGACGAGGAGGGTCTGGGGGTCTACGCCGAGTCGCTCGGCCCCGCGGGTCTCGAGCACATGGGGAACACGCAGACGCGTTTCCAGGCGCTCGCGGAGGGCTCCTGCGTCTATCCGGGCGTCCAGAACATCCTGCTCGCCGCTCGGGCGCTGGGGCTCGCGGCCAATCTCACCATCTGGCATCTGATGCTGGAGGGGGAGTGGAAGAAGGCGCTCGGCATCCCGTCGGACACGCACACCTTCGCCGTCATCCCGGTGGGGTGGCCCCAGGGCAACTTCGGGCCGGTCCGCCGTCGCCCGGTGGCCGACGTGATCCACCGGAACCGCTGGTAACGACTCCCGCGTGCCGTCACCCTCCACCGGGGGGTGACGGCCGCCGGACGGCACTCCGTCGACACCTCAACTCCATTGGAGTGAACGGGTTTTGGACACACGGAGGCGTCATTGTCATGCCCTGGGCAGATGGATAGCCTGTGCGGGCTCAGCGGCCCTCGGCCAACCCCCACGGGACCGGCGGCCCCCTCTCCCCCACAGACCTGGAGCAGGTATGCCCCGACGTCCCGCCGGCCACACCCGCGGCCGCGCAGCCGTTCTGGCCTCTCTCACCGTCACCGCACTCGTCGCCACGGGCCACCCGGCCGGCGCCGCTCCCGCGGACACGGACACGGACCCGATGAACCAGGCCTTCGAGCAAGCCGCCGAGGAATACGGCGTACCGCGTGACCTGCTCGCCGCCGTCGGCTACGGCGAGACGCACCTGAACGGGCACTCCGGACGCCCCAGCCAGGACAACGGCTACGGCGTCATGCATCTCGTGAGCAACCCCCTCAACCACTCCCTGGAGCAGGCCGCCGCACTGACGGGTGAGTCCACGGCCGACCTGCGCGAGGACACCGAGGCCAACATCCTGGGCGGCGCGGCCGTACTGCGCAGCCACGCCGACGCGCTCGGGCTGGACACGGCCGAGCGGGCGGACATCGACGCCTGGTACCCGGCCGTGGCCCGCTACAGCGGAACCGACGGCGCCGTCGCCGCGCTCTACGCGGACACCGTCTACACCTTCCTCGCCCAGGGGCTGCGGGCCACCGTCGCCGGGGGCGAGCTGGTCACGGTCACCTCCCGCCCCGTCTCCCCCGAGAAGGGCCCCCTCGCGAAGGCCGACCTCACGGCCAAGAGCCCGGACTACCCCGCCGCGCTCTGGGTCGCCGCCAATTCCGCCAACTTCGCGGCGGGCCGCACGGCGACGGTGGACAAGGTCGTCATCCATGTCACGCAGGGCTCGTACGCCGGGACCATCAGCTGGTTCCAGAACGCGACGTCGAAGGTCAGCTCCCACTACGTGGTCCGCTCCTCGGACGGCCAGATCACCCAGATGGTGCGCGACTCGGACACCGCGTACCACGCCAAGAGCGCCAACGCCTCGTCGCTCGGCATCGAGCACGAGGGGTTCGTCGACGACCCGTCGTGGTTCACCGACACGATGTACCGTTCCTCGGCCGCACTGACGACGTACCTCTGCGACCGGTACGGCATCCCCAAGGACCGGTCGCACATCATCGGGCACAGCGAGGCCCCGGGCAACGACCACACCGACCCGGGCGCCAACTGGAACTGGACCTACTACATGCAGCTCGTCGGCGGCTCGGGCAGCGGGGCCGACGGGCTGAGCTTCGCGTCGTACACGACCCAGAAGACGGGTTCGACGGGCGCCCAGGCCAAGGCCGTGCAGGCACTGCTCAACAAGCAGGGGTACGACGCGGGCACCGAGGACGGCATCTTCGGGGCGAAGACGGAGAGCGCCGTACGGTTGTTCCAGACCGCCCGTGGTCTCGACTCCGACGGGGCGGTCGGCCCGAAGACCTGGACCGCGCTGCTCTCGGCCGGCACGACGCCGACGCTCGTCAGCGGCGCCTCGGGCGACGCGGTGAAGCGGCTCCAGCGGGCACTGACCGCCGCGCTGGGCAGAACCGTGGCCGTCGACGGCGCCTTCGGCGCGAACACGGACAAGGCGGTCCGCGACTACCAGAGCACACGGAAGCTGTCGGTGGACGGCAGCGTCGGCCCGGACACCTGGAAGGCACTGCAGTCCGGACGCTGACCCTCCGCCGCACCGGGCCCCCGCCGCACCGGACTCCCGGCGCGGCGGGGGCCTGACATCTGTGGGCACATTCCGGTGGCGTTGGAGAGTGCCACTCTCTAACATAGGAAGCAGACAGCACCACTATCTATATCGAAGGTGAGTAGTGCGATGCCGACTCTGCCGTGGGTCACCCCCCAGCCGCCTCCGTCCGAAGGCACGACCGTGGTCATGGCCTCACGCTTCGAGGTCCGGTCCCTGCGCGATGTGCCGCGTTTCTTCCTGAAGTCGATGGTCGCCTGGAAGCAGGTCCGGTCCGCGCCGGGCGCCTTCGGCGCCTCGCTCGTCGCCCAGCCGGCGAAGCGGGTGTTCTACACGCTCTCGGCCTGGGAGAGCCGCGACGCGCTCTACACCTTCGCCAGGACGGAGCCGCACCGCGGCATCATGACCGCCCTCAAGCCCACGATGCGCTCCTCCACGTTCACCTTCTGGGAGGCTCCGGTCGGACAGCTGCCGATCACGTGGGCCGAGGCGAAGCGCCGTATCGAGGAACAGCGGGAGACGGACGCCGCCGGCGTGGGAGACGCGGCGTCCTGACGCCGCCCCGGCCGCCCGTGCACTCCGGAGCGCACCCGGCCGACGGGGGTGCGCCTTCCGCCGAACCACGCCCACGGACGAACCTGGGCCCTGTCGGCGTCCGGCCGACGGGACCCGGAGGGCGGTCGATCATGGCTCGTACGCAGTCGAAATGCGGGGCACTCACCCAGAAGGGCACGCGTTGCCAACGGCTGGCGATGAAGGGCGCCTCCCGGTGCGACCGGCACCGGGGTGACTGGTCGGACTACACCGTGGCGCGGCGCAAGGGGCGATAGAGGACGGTCCGCCGGCGGTGAACCCGTCCGCCGGCGCGGGCGGCGTCCGTGCAGAATGGGCCGATGAGCGCCGACCTCCCGCAGGCATGGGCACGCGCCCTGCGACACGTGGCGTCACTGTCCGCGGGGCCGCCCCTGGACCCCTCCCTGCGCGTGACGCTGAATTTCCACCCCGACCGCGTCAGCGGTGGACGCACCGTCCTGGAACGGCTCGCCGAGGACGGTGTGTACGTCTCCCAGTTCGTCACCGGCACGAGCAACGGCGGTCTCACCGCGCACCCGGGCGGTGACCGGTGGCGCTGGGAGAGCCGGATCTTCGGCGGCGCCTACGACCGCGCGAGCGCGCGGGAGCGGCCCGTCTACGGCGCGCTGAACTTCCGCCGTTCCCCGTACGGCGCCGCGCCCCGCTTCGGCTCGGCCCATCTCCGGCTGGGAGCAGCGGTGTTGGGGCGGTCCACGTTCTGCTACCCGGACAGCTTCATGGAGCCGGAGGACTTCGGCGTGGTGGCGAACGCCGGCCGTGTCGTCGCGCTCGCCGCTGCCGTCGACCGCGACGCCTTGGACGACTACGTCGAGGCCCAGGTGCACCGCCCGGTCCGCCTCGTCCGGGACGTCGAGGCGGTCGTCCTGGACCCGTGTCACGAGGGCACGGAGACGGAGGCCGCGGCGAAGGCGCTGCCCTTCCCCGTGGAGTGGCACAGCGGATTCCGGCTCTCCGTGGACGAGTTGGCCCGCCACCCGGAGTACCGCGGCCCCGAGTACGTCGAGTTGGGCCGCGCCCTCGCCGTCGGCGGATTCCTCGATCCCCTGGTCCTCGGCGAGGCCGCCCGTACCGGTGCGCACGATCCGCAGGACCTCAAGCGGGTGTGGCACCTGCTGGCACGCTTCGGCCGCTGAGGCCCGTGAGCAGGTCGGGTGGCCGGCCCGTCAGCCGTCACCGGACGCACGCCAGCTCTGCCATACGCCCGTCAGTTCCCTTTCCACGGAGGGAGCTTCGGTGCCGAGCAGCCGCACCTGCGCGCCCGGGCCCGCGAAATCCGTGCGGGAGGGGTGCGTCGCTCCGCCGGGGTCGGCCCCGAGGGCGGTGACGGCGCCGACGATCCGGTGCGGGCCGAGCACGCCGGGGAGTTCGCGTACGCCCGGGTCGGTGAGGTCGAGGTCCTCCACGAGCAGCTCGCGGCCGTCGTGAACGGCTCTGGTCCTCGCTCTGATCCGGCCTCCGCGTTCGCCGGAGCGGCCGAGTACCAGGGTGTCGCGCCACAGCATCCGGGCCCCGGGGGCCGTCGTCACGTCCATGTCCCGGGTGACATCGGCTCCGGTGGAGACCACGAACGGCTTGGAGTCCCAAGTGAGTTCACCACCCGGGGCGATCTCGACGACGGCCCGCCACGACGAGCGGCCGCCCCGGTGGTCGTAGGCGACCAGGCCTGCGGGCTCCATGAGGTGCAGCCGGGCTCCCGGGCCGACGGTCACGCGGATCCGCAGTTCGTCACCGGCGAGCAGGCCCGCCGTCGTACCGACCAGGGCGAGGTGCAGCCCGCCCCCGGACGGGCACAGGGGGCGCGGGGCGAGGAAGCCGCCAGGACGCAGGTCGGTCGCGACGTCCCGGCCGCCGGCGTCGCGGTGGACGGTGACGACGGTCGGTTCGCCGTGCCGGGTCACCGGCGCGGGTGGCTGTGCGGCGCCATCGGTCCGGGGTCGTTGGGGATGTGGCTGCCCGCCCGGTGGCGCGCGAGCACCGACCGTACCCAGTCCGCGAGCCGGTCGACGGAGTCCGCGTCGTGCTTGGACAGGGCGAGCACCGGCAGGCCGTCGCGCACGGAGGAGGCGTCGGCGACCATCCGCTCCACATCGACCTCGACGTACGGGGCGAGGTCGGTCTTGTTGATGACCAGCAGGTCGGCGCGGGTGATGCCGGGGCCGCCCTTACGGGCCACGTCGCCCCCGCCCGCGACGTCGATGGTGAAGATCTGGGCGTCGGCCAGGGCAGGACTGAAGGTGGCGGTGAGGTTGTCGCCGCCGCTCTCCACGAGGATCAGGTCCAGCGGCCCGTAGGCCTCCTCCAGGTCCTCGACGGCGTCCAGGTTGCTGCTCACGTCGTCGCGGATCGCGGTGTGCGGGCAGGCCCCGGTCTCCACCGCGCGGATGCGTTCGGTGGGCAGGACCCCGGCCGAGCGGAGGAAGCGGGCGTCCTCGTCGGTGTAGATGTCGTTGGTGACGACCGCCATGGAGAGTTCCCCGGCCAGCTGACGGCAGAGGGTGGCGAGGATGGAGCTCTTGCCGGTGCCGACGGGTCCGGCGACCCCGAGGCGCAGGGCGCGGGGCTGGTTGAGGGGCTCGTGGAAGTGCTGGTTGTTCTGCTCAGGCAAGGAAGAGTCTCCGTTCGCTTCGTTCGTGGTCGAGCGCCCACCGCTCGGTGAGCGGGGCGGTGCGGGCGGGCAGGGTGTCCGGCGTACGCACCGCGAGGGCGGCGGACACCGCGGCCGCGGCGTCCGGTTCCGCGCCGAGGATCCAGACGACCGAGTCGAGCGGGTCACCGGGCAGCAGCTTCAGCGCGGCGGAGGTGACGGTCTGCAGCTCGTCGTAGACGACGGCGTACGCCAGTTCCTCCTCCCCCACTCCGAGCGCCGCCCCGAGCGCGCCGAGCGCCACCGGCCGCAGTGGCTTCGGCCGGACGCCCGAAAGGGCGAGGACCGCCGGGTGGCCCGGGGCGAGGCGCCGCGCCAGCCGGTGGACGCCACGGCCGAGCGTCGTGGACGCCGCCCGCAGCGGCGCCACCGGGGTGCGGGCCTCCAGGGCCTGCTGGACGCGGCCGTAGTCCACCGGGTCCTGCCCGGCGGCCCGCAGGGCGAGGACCGCGGCGGCGGCCTCGGTGACGGCGGTGGTGTGCAGCCGGGCCCGCAGCAGTGCGGGTACCTGGTCGCGGGTGAGGCCCGCCGCGACGGCGGGTTCCAGGCCGGCGCTGTACGTGTAGGCGCCGACGGGGAGCCGGCCGTCGGCCAGGAGCAGGGGTCCGAGCGCGCCCATCAGAACATGCTGTACCGCTGGGCGAGCGGCAGTCCGGTGGCCGGGCCGGGTACGACGAGTTCCCCGTCGACGCGGATCGCGAAGGTCTCCGGGTCCACGTCGATGACGGGCAGCGCCGTGTTGTTCGGCAGGTCGGCCTTGGTCAGGTGGCGGGTGGGCCGCACGGCGACCAGTTCGCGTTCCAGACCGAGCCGTTCGGCGAGGCCGCCCTCCAGGGCGGCCGGGGCCACGAAGCTCACCGACAGGTGGGCGGCCGCTCCGGCGGCGGCGGTCGGGCGCAGCAGGACCGGCTGGGTCGTGGGGATGGCCGCGTTGGCGTCGCCGAGCGGCGCCAGCACGACCATGCCGCCCTTGATGACCGCGGCGGGGCGGATCCCGAAGAACGGGGGGTCCCAGAGCACCAGGTCGGCGAGCTTGCCCGGCTCGACGGAGCCGACGACGTGGTCGATGCCATGGGCGACGGCGGGGCAGATGGTGTATTTGGCGACATAGCGACGTGCCCGTTCGTTGTCGGCCGGAAGCAGGGTGCCCCGGTCGCCGAAGCGCTCCTTCATGACGTGGGCCACCTGCCAGGTGCGGCAGACGACCTCGCCGATCCGCCCCATGGCCTGGGCGTCGGACGAGGTGATGGAAAGGGCGCCGATGTCGTGCAGGACGTCCTCGGCGGCGATGGTGGTGGCGCGGATCCGGGACTCGGCGAAGGCCAGGTCCTCGGGGACGCGTGGGTTGAGGTGGTGACAGACCATCAGCATGTCGAGGTGCTCGGCGACGGTGTTGACGGTGTGCGGGAGCGTGGGATTGGTGGACGCCGGGAGGATGTGGGGGTGCGAGGCCACGGTGATGATGTCGGGCGCGTGGCCGCCGCCGGCGCCTTCGGCGTGGAACACGTGGATGCCGCGTCCGCCGATCGCGTCGAGGGTGCCTTCGACGTAGCCGGCCTCGTTGAGACTGTCCGCGTGCAGGGCGACCTGGAGTCCGAAGGTGTCGGCGGCCCGCAGGGCGGCGTCGATCGCGGCGGGGGTGGCACCCCAGTCCTCGTGGACCTTGTAGCCGCCGGCCCCGCCGAGCGCGGCCTCGCGCAGCCCTTCCTCCCCGACGGTGGAACCCTTTCCGAAGAGCATGACGTTGAGCGGGATCCGGTCCAGGGACCGGTGCATCATCGCGAGGTTCCAGGCGCCTGGGGTGACGGTGGTGGCCTTGGAGCCTTCGGAGGCTCCGGTGCCGCCGCCGATGACGGTGGTGGTTCCGGTGGCGAGCGCCTCGCCCAGGGTCTCCGGCATCAGGAAGTGGACATGGGTGTCGACGGCCCCGGCGGTCAGGACGCGCCCTTCGCCGGAGACGACGTCGGTGCCCGGGCCGATGACGAGATCCGGGTGGACACCGTCGCTGATGTCGGGATTGCCGGAGCGCCCGAGGGCCACCACGCGACCTCCGCGGACGCCGACGTCGGTCTTGACGACGCCCCAGTGGTCGAGGACGACGACGTTGGTGATGACGAGGTCCAGAGCGCCCGCGGCGCTCGGCGTGGTGGCCTGGGCCATCGACTCGCGGATGGACTTGCCGCCGCCGAAGACCGCCTCGTCCCCGCCGAAGCAGCGGTCCTCCTCCACCTCGATCCAGAGACCGGTGTCGGCCAGCCGGATGCGGTCGCCCACGGTCGGGCCGTACAGCGCCGCGTAGGCGGCGCGGGTCAGCTGCGCCATCAGCTCTCCTCCCTCTCTTCGGTACGTGCTTCCTCGCCGCGGTCCGCCCGCAGGACGAGGCCGGGCACCACCCGCCGGCCGCCAAGCGCGACGAGCGAGACGGCGGCGCCGACCCCGGGCTCGAAGCGCAGGGAGGTACCGGACGGAATATCGAGTCGAAAACCTCGCGCGTGAGCACGGTCGAAGGAAAGCGCGGGATTGGCGTCGGGCAGATGCAGGTGCGAGCCGATCTGAATGGGCCGATCTCCGTCGTTGACCACGGTGATATTCCGGATCTCCCGGCCCGCATTGATCTCCAGAACTCCGGACCCCGTCCGGATCTCACCGGGGATCACGGGATCGGCGAGGTGATCGTGACGAGCTTGCGCCCGTCGGGGAAGGTGGCCTCGACCTGGACGTCGTGCAGCATCTCAGGCACTCCTTCGAGCACGTCGGAGCGGGTGAGCACAGCGCGCCCCATGGTCATGAGCTCATGGACCCGGGCACCTTCACGCGCCCGTTCCAGGACCCAGCAGGACAGCAGGGCGACGGACTCCGGGTAATTCAGCAATACACCGCGCTCCCGCCGGTCGCGGGCAATCATTCCAGCGACGCTCAGCAGCAATTTCTCCGTGTCGGACGGAGTGAGAAACATGGGAAACCTCCATGGCGGCATTTCCCGGAATTCCCGGAAGCGCCTGAGCCACGCTCCTCTTATAAACCCCGGAACAGGCCCGTGGCAACTCGCTCCGCACCGCAAAAAGTCCCTTTCTGGGGTTATGACCCGCCATATACGGGCGAAGCGGGCATATTTTGGTCCTCGAAGCACGCGGAAACGAGGTGGTCCCGTGCTCCCCACGGGAGCACGGGACCACCTCGATCAGGGGTTTCCGCAGGCGGGTTCAGCAGGTCACTTCAGGCCGAAGGCCTTGATGATCTCCTGGTCGACGGCCAGGCCGCCGGGGCCCTCGGCATGCGCCTTGAGCGAGACGGAGTCCGCGTGCTTCGGCGTCCTGAGCTTCGCGGTCCACTTACCCGACGAGCCCTTGCGCAGCTCTGCCTTGCTCCAGGTCCTGCCCTCGTCGTAGCTGACCGACAGCGAGGCCTTGGTCGCCTTCAGAGCACCGTCCAGCCAGGCCTGTGTGCCCGACTCGATGCCGACCTCGACCTGCTTGCCGGCCTTGACGTCACCGGCCAGGTCGGTGTCCACGTCGTAGCCGAGCTGGAGCAGCGGGATGTCGGCCTGCTGCGTGCCCTCGGGCAGCGCGCCCGAGACGAAGCCCCACTCGGTGTGCGTCCGCGTCGAGGTCTTCCAGGTGGCCTCGTCGCGCACCGAGTCGATGACCAGGCGGTAGGGCACCTTCTCGGCCGACAGGTCCCACGCGTAACCGGCCCGGCCCGCGCCCTTCTTGATCAGGGTGTCCCCCTGGTAGAAGGCGTAGGACGTGGTGTCGTACTCGTCCGCGGGCATCGCGCCGGAGTGGCCCTCGCCCGAGTCGGTCCACGGCGTGATGTTGAACTGGACATCGTTGTACGAGGTGCGGAAGGGCCCCCAGTAGCCGGTGCCGAGACGCGGTCCGGTCACCGGGGCGAACCAGTCGGCGCGGTAGGTCCGGCCCGCCGTGTAGTCCAGCTCGGCGCTGCGCATCTCCTGCGCACGGTCGGAGGCGTCGGCGTTCAGGACCGAGTGGTTCTCGTACCAGAAGGAGTCACCGGGGAGGGGGTTGACCCACTCGGTGCGGGTGCCGGGGAACTGCTCGTACTCCTCGAAGCCGAGGCCCGGGCCGTAGTCCGGGATGTCGTAGCGGTAGCCGCCGCCGAGCGTCGCCTTGTGGCCGTAGAAGGTGTTCTCCACCTTCGCCAGCTGCCGGGTGGACGGGGCGAAGGCCAGCGAACGGTCCGGGATGGTGCCGTCGTGACGGTCCACCAGGTCGTAGACGTAGGAGGCGAACTTCCTCTGGTCCACGGAGAGCTTCTTGCCGCGCTGCGCCGCCTTGATCAGGGTCTCGCCCGCGATCCTCTGCACCGAGGCGACCGGGATGGTGGTCTCCTCGCCGTACGGCGTGTAGCTCTCCAGCGCGACGCCGCGGCCGTCGTTGACGACGAAGAGCGCCTTGGCGCCCGCCGCGAGTGCGTTGGCCAGCCGCTCGGCCGGCGGGACGGCGTCGCTGCGCGTGACGACGACGGCCTTGCCCTTGACGCCGCGGCCCTTGTAGTCGGCCGCGGCTCCGTCGCCGGCGAAGACACCGGTGAGTTTCTGCTCGCTGTCCTCGGCGACGGCCGAGCCGTTCTGCACCGTGACGGGGACGTCGCGGCCGTCGGCCGTGAGGTCGATCAGCTCCTCGCCCTGCCGCCAGCGCGTCAGGAAGCTGAAGCTGCCCTCGGTGACCTTCTTGGTCGGGCTCGCCCACAGCTGGTCGTAGGTCAGCGGGATCTGGAACGCGTCACGCTGGACGGTGCCGTCCGGGGCGGTGCGTGCCATGTCGTACCGCAGCTGCCGGGTCTCGGTCTCCTTCGGGGTGCGCACGGCGACCTTGCGGGCCTTCGACGCGTCCAGGGTGACGGTGGTGGCCTTGTCGAGGATCGTCTCGGGGGCCGCGAGGAACGCCACGGCCTTCGAGTCGGCCCGGTCACCGTCGATGTCGGCGGAGGTCCAGGCGGTGTAGTTGCCCCGGGGCAGCCGCAGTGTGGTCTCGCCCGAGACCTGGACGACGCCGAGCT
This sequence comes from Streptomyces sp. QL37, assembly GCF_002941025.1. Lineage (NCBI taxonomy): Bacteria > Bacillati > Actinomycetota > Actinomycetes > Kitasatosporales > Streptomycetaceae > Streptomyces > Streptomyces sp. QL37. The sequence continues at coordinate 1,870,420 of NZ_PTJS01000001.1, forward strand.
GCGGGTCACCGAGCGCGGCGAAGACCACGTTGCCGTCCATGGGCTCGCCCGCACGGTCGCGGAGGCGGAGCGTGAGGTCGTAGAGCTCCTGCTCCTTGTTCACGGCGAAGCCGGTGTGGGCCACCGTCGTGCCGGACGCGTCGGTGGCGACGACCTGGCCGGAGAACCGGGTGTCGTTCGCGACCTTCGACGGGTCGATCGAGAGGACGGCCTCGGCGGTGGAGCCGGCCGGGACGGTCAGCTCCGACGTGGACAGGGTGTAGGCCTCGGAGTCCGTGCCGGTCGCCAGGTTCAGCGTGACGTCGTCGTCACCATTGTTGCGGTAGGTGATCGTGCGCTCGGCGACCGGATCGGACGCGGCGTGCGGCCAGTCGTACGACGCGACCTCGACGGAGCCGGTGGCCTCGACGGTCGTGTCGATCGCCGCCTTCACGTCGAGGCGGCCGGTGCCCTGCTCGTACGGCGTGTAGCCGGCCAGCTCCTCGGAGGAGCTCATCAGCGCGTTCTTGACGCGCTCGCCGGACCAGTCCGGGTGACGCTGCTTCAGGATGGCGGCGGCGCCCGCGACGTGCGGGGTGGCCATCGACGTGCCGTCCATCGACTGGTACATGCCCTCGATGCCGGGCACCGCCTGGGAGGCGGCCGCGTTGATGCCGACGCCGGGCGCGGACAGGTCCGGCTTCAGACCGTAGGAGCGGACCAGCGGCCCCATGGAGGAGAAGTCGGCGCGGTTGTCGCTCTTGTCGACGGCGGCGACGGTGAGCGCGCTCGCCGCGGAACCGGGCGACCCGATGGTGCCCGCGCCGTAGGCGTTGCCGGCGGCGATCACGAACAGCGGCCCACCGTCGGCGGACAGCGCGTTCACGGCCTGTGCCATCGGGTCGGTGCCGTCGTCGGGGATGCTGGACCCGAGGCTCATGGAGACGACGTCGGCGCCTTCGGCCTTCGCCCACTCCATGGCCTCGATGATGCCGGAGTCGGCGCCGGATCCCTCGTCGCTCAGGACCTTGCCGACGATCAGGTCGGCGCCGGGCGCCACACCCTTGTTGGCACCGTCCGACGCCGCGCCCGAACCCGCGATCGTGGAGGCGACGTGGGTGCCGTGACCGTGCTTGTCGACGACCTCCTCGCCGGGGACGAAGCTCCTTGACCGCGTGATGCGGTCCTTGACGTCCGGGTGCGTCGCGTCGATGCCGGTGTCCAGGACGGCGACCGTGGTGCCCTTGCCGTCGTAGCCGGCGGCCCATGCCTGCGGTGCGTTGACCTGCGGCACGGAATCCTTGAGCGCCGCCTCGGCCTTGCCGTCGAGCCACAGCTTGGCGATGCCGTTGGCCGGCGAACGTCCCTTCTCCGTACGGGAGATGTCGCTCCAGAAGGCGCGGGCGTCGTCCTTGTCGGTCTTCAGCGCGACGCCGTTCACCGACTCGAGCCGGCGGACCGTCTCGCTGCCGCGCGGAGCGGCGGGCAGCGAACGCGCCGTGCTCGCGGGGTAGGTGGCGATCAGCGGGATGCCGCCGGACCGCGCGTCGTCGTAGCCCATCTCGACCAGCGTCGAGATGTTGAACAGCCGGCGGTCCAGCCTGTCCGCCGCGATGAGGGCGCTCGCCTCGTCGGGGATGACGAAGATGTCCTCCCCGGCCTGCTGCACGTGCACGCCGCCCTTGGCACCGTCGGGGCGGTCGACGGTGACGGTGTCCTGGTTGCCCGCGCCGTCCGAGTAGTGGACGACATCGCCGGTGACCAGGGTGATGTCGTGGTCGCGGGCCTCGGATCCGTGGCGGTCCTCGGCGGTCGGCGGCTTCGGGGCGGCTGCGGCGGAGCCCGCCGCGGGGAGCATGGCACCGCTCACGAGGGCGACCGAGGTCGCTATGAGCAGAGCCCTGCGTCCCGCGCGAGCGGGTCTCGCCCGGCCGGAAACGGAGGAGAGGGAAAATGTCATGCAGCTGATCTACCGGTAAATCCGGGGCTACGGACGTCTTCACCCCTGGCGTGAAGCCGCCGTGGCGGCAACCCGCCCGTCGTGATCAGCTGCCGATGGTCCGGACCAGGCCACCGGGGCCAGCGGGCTGCCGCTCTCGTGGTGGATCGGGGTGTGGGCGCCCTTCAGCGGCAGTCCGCTGCCGCCGCGCCGCTCCGCGACGATCTCGGCGGCGATCGACAGGGCCGTCTCCTCCGGGGTACGGGCGCCGAGGTCCAGCCCGATCGGCGAGTGGAGCGCGGCCAGCCGGCGCTCGCTGACGCCGGCCGCGCGCAGCCGCTCGTTGCGCTCCAGGTGGGTGCGGCGCGAGCCCATCGCGCCGACGTAGGCGACCGGCAGCCGCAACGCCAGTTCCAGCAGCGGGATGTCGAACTTGGCGTCGTGCGTGAGGACGCAGAGCACCGTGCGCGCGTCCACCTCGGTGGTGGCGAGATAGCGGTGCGGCCAGTCGACGACGACCTCGTCGGCGTCCGGGAAGCGGGCGGCCGTGGCGAAGACCGGGCGGGCGTCGCAGACGGTGACGTGGTACCCGAGGAAGCGCCCGGCCCGCACCAGGGCGGCGGCGAAGTCGATGGCGCCGAAGACGATCATCCGGGGCGGTGGGACGCTCGATTCGACGAGCAGGGTGACCGGGCTGCCGCAGCGGGAGCCCTCGGCGCCGATGACGAGCTCACCCGTACGGCCCGCGTCGAGCATCGCGCGGGCCTCGGCACCGGCCGTACGGTCCAGCTCGGGATGTCCGCCGAGCCCGCCCTCGCGGGTGCCGTCGGGGTGGACGAGGAGGGGGCGGCCGAGGAGGCCGTCCGGCCCTTCGGTGACGCGGGCGACCGCGGCCGCCCGGCCCTCCGCCGCGGCGGCGAACGCGGCGGCGAACACCGGGCGCGCGGGGTCGTCCGCGCGCACCGGGGTCACCAGGATGTCGATGACGCCGCCGCAGGTCAGGCCGACCGCGAAGGCGTCGTCGTCGCTGTAGCCGAAGCGCTCGCGCACGGTGGTGCCGTCCTCGAGCGCCTGCCGGCACAGTTCGTACACCGCGCCCTCCACACACCCGCCGGAGACCGATCCGATGGCGGTGCCGTCGCCGTCCACGGCGAGGGCGGCGCCCGGCTGCCGGGGCGCGCTGCCGCCGACCGCCACCACGGTGGCCACGGCGAACGCGCGCCCCTGCCCGACCCACCGGTGGAGCTCCTCGGCGATGTCCAGCATGGCGTGTCTCCTTCTGACTGGGGTGGGGGCGCGGCGGGCGTCAGCTGACGCCCAGCCAGCTCTCGATGGGGTGCAGGGCGAAGTAGACGATGAAGACCAGCGTCAGGACCCACATGAAGACGCCGACCTCGCGTGCCCTGCCCTGCGCGAGCTTGATGGCGGAGTACGAGATGACACCCGCGGCGACACCGGTGGTGATGGTGTACGTGAACGGCATCAGCACCACGGTCAGGAAGACCGGTACGGCCACCGAGCGGTCGGCCCAGTCCACGTGCCGCGCGTTCTGCATCATCATGGCGCCGATGACCACCAGGGCGGCGGACGCCACCTCGGCGGGCACGATCGCCGTGAGGGGGGTGAAGAAGAGGCAGGCGGCGAAGAAGACGCCGGTGACGACGGAAGCGAGCCCGGTGCGGGCGCCCTCGCCGACGCCGGTCGCCGACTCGACGAACACGGTCTGGCCGGAACCGCCGGCGACACCGCCGATCGCGCCGCCCGCGCCGTCGATGAACAGGGCCTTGGACAGGCCCGGCATCCGGCCCCTGTCGTCGGCGAGCTTCGCCTCGGTGCCGACGCCGATGATGGTGGCCATGGCGTCGAAGAAGCCCGCCAGCACGAGCGTGAACACGATCATGCCGACCGTCATCACGCCGACGTCGCCCCAGCCGCCGAACTCGACGTTCCCGAAGAGCGAGAAGTCGGGTGAGGAGACCGCACTGCCGCTCAGCTCGGGCGGGCCGCTGCTCCACGCCTTGGGGTCGATGTCGCCGACGGCGTTGACGACGATCGCGGCCAGGGTGCCGACGACGATGCCGATCAGGATCGCGCCGGGTACGTTGCGCGCCTGAAGCATGAAGATCAGGAGCAGGGTCACGGCGAAGATGAGGACCGGCCAGCCTGCGAGCTCACCCGCCGGACCGAGGGAGAGGGGCGTCGCCTCCCCCTGGTGGACGAAGCCGGCCTTGAAGAGGCCGATGAGGGCGATGAAGAGGCCGATCCCGATGGTGATGCCGTGCTTCAGCGCGAGCGGGATGGCATTCATGATCATCTCGCGGAGGCCGGTGACGACCAGGAGGCAGATCACCAGCCCGTAGATCACACACATGCCCATGGCCTGCGGCCAGGTCATGGCGGGTGCGACCTGCGAGGCGAGAACCCCGGAGACGCTCAGTCCCGCCGCGAGCGCGAGGGGGACCTTGCCGACGAAGCCCATCAGCAGGGTGGTGGCCGCCGCCGCGAGCGCGGTGGCGGTGATCAGCCCGGACTGGCCGAGGAGCTGGCCGTCGACGTCCTTGCCGCCGAGGATGAGCGGGTTGAGCAGGAGGATGTACGCCATGGCCATGAAGGTCGTGACGCCGCCGCGCACTTCGCGCGCGACGGTCGATCCTCGTTCGGATATGTGGAAGTACCGGTCGAGCCAGGACCGTCCGGCGGGGACACGCGAGCCGGGGCCCGCGTCCTCCGCGCTCGTCCTGGGTTCCACGGACTGCTGGGTCATTTGCCTGACTCCCAAGGTTCACAGGGGCACCCGCGTGGAGCTCTGGAGACTGCGGGATTTGGGATGACTGCGAGGCGCACGACCCGGGGGACGGCCCGAGACGAACTCTTCGTGCAGATGGTGCGGTTGTGCGATGGCTCCGGACGGTGCGAGGCGCGGGGAAGTGTGACGTTCACGGCAGGCACGCACCGCCCGGAGGGTCTTGGGGAACCGTCAGCTGCCGGTGATGTGCTCGGGGCGCACCGGTGTCCTGTTCAGCTCCAGTCCCGTCGCGTTCCGGATCGCCGCGAGGACGGCCGGGGTGGACGAGAGGGTGGGGGCCTCGCCGATGCCGCGCAGCCCGTACGGGGCGTGGTCGTCGGCGAGTTCGAGCACGTCGACCGGGATGGTCGGCGTGTCGAGGATGGTGGGGATCAGGTAGTCGGTGAAGGAGGGGTTGCGCACCTTCGCCGTCTTCGGGTCGACGATGATCTCCTCCATGACGGCGACACCCAGCCCCTGGGTGGTGCCGCCCTGGATCTGGCCGACGACCGACAGCGGGTTGAGCGCCTTGCCGACGTCCTGCGCGCACGCGAGCTCGATGACCTTGACCAGGCCGAGCTCGGTGTCGACCTCCACGACCGCGCGGTGCGCGGCGAAGGAGTACTGGACGTGGCCGTTGCCCTGTCCCGTACGCAGGTCGAAGGGTTCGGTGGGCCGGTGGCGCCACTCCAGCTCGACGTCGACCGCCTCGTCCTCCAGCACGTCGGCCAGCGAGGCGAGCACCTCCCCGCCGTCGGTGACGACCTTGCCGCCTTCGAGGAGGAGCTCGGCGGTGGCCCAGGCGGGGTGGTACGTGCCGAACTTGCGGCGGCCGATCTCCAGGACCTGTTCCCGGACGGCCTCGCAGGAGTTCTTCACGGCGCCGCCGGTGACGTACGTCTGCCGTGAGGCGGAGGTGGAGCCGGCGGAGCCGACCTGGGTGTCCGCCGGGTGGATGGTCACCTGGTTGACGCCCAGTTCGGTACGGGCGATCTGGGCGTGGACGGTGACCCCGCCCTGTCCGACCTCGGCCATCGCCGTGTGCACGGTGGCGACCGGTTCCCCGTTGATGACCTCCATCCGCACCCGGGCGGTGGAGTAGTCGTCGAAGCCCTCGGAGAAGCCGACGTTCTTCAGCCCGACGGCGTAACCGACACCGCGCACCACGCCTTCGCCGTGGGTCGTGTTGGACAGCCCGCCGGGCAGGGCGCGTACGTCGACGGAGCTGCCCTCCGCGTCGGCCGAGAGCCACTGCTGCTCGGGCGGCAGGGGCCTCGCCTTGACGCGTCGGAGCAGTTCGGCGACCGGAGCGGGAGAGTCGACGCGCTGGCCGGTGGGGAGCAGGGTGCCCTGCTCCATGGCGTTCAGCTGCCGGAGTTCGACCGGGTCCATGTCCAGCGCGGCGGCCAGCTTGTCCATCTGCGCCTCGTAGGCGAAGCACGCCTGGACCGCGCCGAAGCCGCGCATGGCGCCGCAGGGCGGGTTGTTGGAGTAGAGGGCGATCGCCTCGATGTCGACGTCCTCGATGACGTACGGTCCGACCGCGAGCGAGGAGGCGTTGCCGACGACGGCCGGGGACGCGGAGGCGTAGGCGCCGCCGTCCAGCACGATCCGGCACTTCATGTGGGTGAGCTTGCCGTCCTTGGTGGCCCCGTGCTCGTAGTGGAGCTTCGCGGGGTGGCGGTGGACGTGCCCGAAGAAGGACTCGAAGCGGTTGTAGACCATCTTGACGGGCTTGCCGGTGCGCAGCGCGAGCAGGCAGGCGTGGATCTGCATCGACAGGTCCTCGCGTCCGCCGAATGCGCCGCCGACGCCGGAGAGCGTCATGCGGACCTTCTCCTCGGGGAGACCGAGGACGGGGGCGATCTGCTTGAGGTCGGAGTGCAGCCACTGGGTGGCGACGTACAGCTCGACACCGCCGTCCTCGGACGGCACGGCGAGGCCGGACTCGGGGCCGAGGAATGCCTGGTCCTGCATCCCGAAGACGTAGTCGCCGGTGACGATCACGTCGGCCCGCTCGGCGGCCGCGTCCGCGTCGCCGCGGACGATGGGCTGGCGGTGGACGATGTTGGGGTGCGGGACGTGTCCGATGTGGTGGTCGTCGCGTCCCTCGTGGACCAGGATCGCGTCGGGGGCCGTCGCGGACGCCTCGTCCGTGATCACGGGGAGTTCGGCGTAGTCGATCCGGATCTTGGCGGCGGCGCGGCGCGCGGTCTCGGGGTGGTCGGCGGCGACGAGCGCCACCGGTTCGCCGTGGTGGCGGACCTTGCCGTGGGCGAGCACGGGGGTGTCCTGGATCTCCAGCCCGTAGTTCTTCATCGCCGCGGGCAGGTCGTCGTAGGTCAGGACGGCGTACACGCCGGGGGTGGCCACGGCCTCGCCGATGTCGATGGAGCGGATCTCGGCGTGCGCGACGGTGGAGCGGAGCGTGTGGCCCCACAGCATGTCCTCGTGCCACATGTCCGAGGAGTACGCGAACTCACCGGTGACCTTGAGCGTGCCGTCGGGGCGCAGGGTGGACTCGCCGATGCCGCCCCGGGTCTCGGAGCCCTGGGTGATCCTGGTGGGGGTGCCGGCCGGTACGGACGCGGCTCGTGGGTGCAGCGCCATGGCTATCGGACCGCCTCTTCCTGACGGGCGGCCGCGAGGCGGACCGCGTCGAGGATCTTCTCGTAACCGGTGCACCGGCAGAGGTTCCCGGAGAGTGCCTCGCGGATGTCCTGGTCGGACGGGGAGGGCTGCTTCTCGAGCAGCTCGTCGGCGGCGACCAGCAGACCGGGGGTGCAGAAGCCGCACTGCACGGCGCCCGCGTCGATGAACGCCTGCTGGACCGGGGAGAGTTCCTCCGCCTCGGCGCTCTGCCCGTCGGTGGGCCTGGCCTGCCACCGCTGGGCCGCGTCGAGCGAGGTGCCGCAGGTGCCCGCGGCGCAGCCGGTGCCGGGGTGGGCGTCGTCGCGGTGCCTCGCGTAGTCCGCCAGGCCCTCGACGGTGACGACCTCGCGGCCCTCCGCCTGGCCCGCGGCCACGAGGCAGGAACAGACCGGCACGCCGTCGAGGCGCACCGTGCAGGAGCCGCACTCGCCCTGTTCGCAGGCGTTCTTGGAGCCGGGGAGGCCCATGCGCTCGCGCAGGACGTACAGGAGGGACTCGCCCTCCCAGACGTCGTCGGCTTCCTGCTTCCGGCCGTTGACCGTGAAATTCACTCGCATGGTTAAGCAGCTCCTTCGAGGGTGCGTCCCGCTCCGCGGTACTGCTCCCAGGTCCAGCCCAGCGTGCGCCGGGCCATGATGCCGACGGCGTGCCTGCGGTAGGCGGCGGTGCCCCGTACGTCGTCGATGGGGTTGCAGGCCCCGGCGGCGAGCTGGGCGAACTGCTTGGCCACGGACGGGGTGATGATCTTTCCGCTCTCCCAGAACCCGCCCTCCTCCAGCGCGGCGTTCAGGAACGCCTCCGCCTCCTTCGCCCGGACCGGGGTCGGGGCGGCGGAGCCGATGCCGGTGCGCACGGTCCGGGTCTCCGGGTGGAGCGCGAGACCGAAGGCGCAGACGGCGATGACCATCGCGTTGCGGGTGCCGACCTTGGAGTACTGCTGCGGGCCGTCGGCCTTCTTGATGTGCACGGCCCGGATCAGCTCGTCCGGGGCGAGGGCGTTGCGCTTGACGCCGGTGTAGAAGTCGTCGATCGGGATCATCCGCGTCCCCCGTACGGACGCGGCTTCGACCTCGGCTCCTGCGGCGAGCAGCGCCGGGTGGGCGTCCCCGGCGGGCGAGGCGGTGCCCAGGTTGCCGCCGACGCCGCCGCGGTTGCGGATCTGCGGCGAGGCGACGGTGTGCGAGGCGAGTGCGAGGCCGGGCAGCTCGGCCCTCAGGTGGTCCATGACGGCGCTGTACGGCACGGAGGCGCCGAGGCGTACGGCGTCAGGGCCCACCTGCCACTCGGACAGCTCACCGATGCGGTTGAGGTCCATGAGGTACTCGGGCCGCCGGTGGTCGAAGTTGATCTCGACCATCACGTCGGTTCCACCCGCGATGGGCACAGCCGTCGGGTGCTCGGCCTTGGCGGCGAGCGCCTCCTCCCAGCTGGCGGGGCGAAGGAAGTCCATGAGTGGCTCTCTTCTTCTCAATCGGGTCGTTCGGCTGGGCTGGGGACGGCCGGCCCTGGATGGGTCGTTCATGTGTTGTTCACGCGGTGTGTGGCCCAGTACACAAGCCTTGCTCCACTCGGTGCAGTCACCGAAACCATGAAGGAATTGGCTGGTCCCCGTCCCGGTCTTGTAGATTCGAACGAATGGCGGGTATCAGTAACCTCACCGCAATTCACAGGTGACCTCCGCCCTCCCCCGCACCAACGAAGAGATCGGCGGCAATCGACGATGCGGCTGCGCGCACTGCTGGACACCGAGGGACTGGGCCTGCGGCTGCTCGGCGGCGAGGACGAGCTGGACCGTTCGGTCCGGGGCGTCATGACGACCGACCTGCGCGACCCGAGCCGCTATCTCTCCGGCGGCGAGCTGGTCCTCACGGGTCTGGCGTGGCGCCGGAACGCGTCGGACACGGAACCTTTCGTACGGATCCTGGCGAACGCGGGCGTGGCCGGCCTGGCCGCGGGTGAGGCGGAGCTCGGGGCCGTCCCCGACGATCTGGTGGAGGCGTGTCTCAGGCACCGGCTCCCGCTCTTCGCGGTCGACGAGACCGTTGCGTTCGCGACCATCACCGAGCACGTGGTGCGTCAGGTCTCCGGGGAGCGTGCCGGTGATCTCGCCGCGGTCGTCGACCGCCACCGCAGGCTCATGACCTCGGGCCCCACGGGAGGCGGCCCCGAGGTGGTCCTCGACCTGCTCACCTCCGACCTGGACCTGCGCGCCTGGGTCCTGTCCCCTACGGGCCGGCAGATCGCCGGGGCGGGTGAGCCGCTGCCCCCGCGCGTCGGCGCGGAGCTGGCGGGCCGGCATCTCGCGGCGACCCGCACCGGACGCCCGGGGCCGCACCGCGCCGAGGTTGACGGCACCGCCTACTCGCTGTTCCCGATCCGGAACACCGCCCGGGGAGCCCTGCCCGCCCCGTCCCGCGATGTGCGCGAGTCCGTGCTCTCGGACTGGCTGCTCGCCGTTGCGGCGGACTCCGGCGACTGGCCCGCGGCCCGCCTGGACCTGCTCCAGGGCGTCACCCAGCTGATCGCCGTCGAACGGGACCGCCGCGACGCCGCCCGGGCGGTACGCCGCAGGCTCGCCCAGGAGGTCCTGGAGCTGGTCCAGACGGGCGCCGCCCCGGCCGAGATCGCGGCGAGGCTGCGGGTGGCCGCCCCGGTCCTGCTGCCGGGCCTGGGCACGGCGCCGCACTGGCAGGTCGTGGTGGCCCGGGTCGAGTGGTCGGCCGAGGGCACGGACCTGGCGGGCGGCCGGGCCGCGCAGGCCCTGCTGGAGGAGATCCTGGTCGATCCGGCGGTGACGGGCCCGGACTCGGCGGACCGGATCGCCGTGGCGCACACCGGCGAGGAGGCCATCGCCCTCGTACCGCTGACCGCGCTCCCCCCGGCGGGGAACGACGGGGCCGACGCGTCCGGGGACCCCGGCACCCCGGAGCGGCACGGCACCGCGCTTCACGCCGACGCCCTGCTCGACACCGTCCGCGCACCGCTCTCGGCCGGCCTGGCGGACGACGGCCGCCTGACACTGGGTGTCAGCGCCGCGGTTCATTCCGCCGAGGGGCTGCGCGGAGCGCTGGAGGAGGCCCGGCACGCCCGCCGGGTCGCCGCGGCCCGGCCGGGCCCGGTCTGCGCGGCGGGCCACCACGAGCTCGCCTCGCACGTCCTGCTGCTGCCCTTCGTCCCGGACGACGTGCGCCGCGCCTTCACCGCCCGGCTTCTCGACCCGCTGCGGGACTACGACCGGCGGCACCGCGCGGAGCTGATCGAGACGCTGGAGGCCTTCCTGGACTGCGACGGCTCCTGGACCCGCTGCGCGGCCCGGCTGCACCTGCACGTCAACACGCTGCGCTATCGCGTCGGACGTATCGAGCAGTTGACGGGACGTGACCTTTCGCGGCTGGAGGACAAGCTCGACTTCTTCCTCGCCCTGCGTATGAGCTGACTTCACGGGCGCGTCGACGCCCTCCCGGGCTCCAGGTGATTGTGAAATCTTTCACCTGACATTGATCCCACCCCTTGGCCCGGCGTGCCATTCCGTGCTGAGATGCGCGCAGACCCTGGCCGACCCCGGCGCTCGCCGGCCGGCCTCCACAGCTCGATGGCGCGCTCGGGGAGGGCAATGTGGCGCATACCGCCATGTCTGGTTCCGGAACGACCGCAGATGACGATCCGCCGCTCCAGACCGCGGTGTGGCGGCTGCGCTCACGAGCCTGCTGGACGGACGCCGCCGCGCTGCTCGAACCCCGGGCGGCCACCGACCCCGCGGCAGCCCTCCAGCGGACCTCGCTGCTGACGGAGCGGTGCCTCTACACGGGCATCGGGTGGACGGACGCCGAGGACGCGCTGCGCACCGCGGAGGCGCTCGCCCAGGACGACTCGGAGCGGGGTGCGGCCGCCTGCGAGCGCGGCTACCTCGCCTACGCCTCGACCCTGCTGGGGGCGCGCGACCGGGCGGACGAGGCCAGCGTGGCGCTCAGCAGGGCCGCCGCCCTGCTCTCCCCCTCGGCCGCCGGCCGCCCCCTGCTGGACTTCCGCCGGGGCCTGATCGCCCAGAACATCGCCGATTCCCCGCAGTCCGCCCGCGCCGCCTACCGCAGGGCGCACGCCGGTGCCACGGCCCGGGGTGACGAGCTCCTGCTCTCCTTCACCTGGCGCCACCTCGCCTCCCTCGCCCTGGGCGAGGGTGAGCTGGCGGAGGCGCGGCACGGCTTCGCGGAGTCGCTGCGGATAAGGGAGGAGCTGGGCTATCTCGTGGGGACGGCCCCGGCACTCATCTCCCTCGCGGACGCCGAGCCGGAACCCGAGGCGGCGGCCCGGCTGCGCGCCGAGGCGGGCCGGCTGTTCCGGCTGCTCGGCGGCGTACCGACGTGGCTGGCGCCCCGGCTGGAGCCGCCGTGCCCGGAGACCGTCGAGGCGAACTGAGCGCCTTCTCAGACGTCCGCGCCGTTGAAGTGTTCACGTACGAGGGACTGCACCACCGTGAGGTCCCGGGCGATGAGCGCGTCCAGCAGCGCGGTGTGCTCCGAGGCGTCGGCGAGGAGGTCGGCCCGACGGCCTGCGGAACTGCTGACCAGGGGCCACTGGGACCGGCGGTGCAGGTCGTCGGCGACCGCGACGAGTTGCTGGTTGCCCGACAGCGCGAGGACGGCGCCGTGGAAGGCGCGGTCGCTCTCCGCGTACGCGGCACGGTCACCGACGGCGGCCGCCGCGACCGTGGCGTCGGCCAGCGGCCTCAGTGCGCACCAGCCGGACGCGGGGACGGCGCGGGCGAGCCGCAGCATGACGGGCACCTCGATCAGGGCGCGCACCTCGGCCAGCTCCGCCAGCTCGCGGGGACCCCGTTCACTGACCCGGAATCCGCGGTTCGGCACGACCTCGACGGCACCCTCGGCGGCCAGCTGCTGCATCGCCTCGCGCACGGGGGTCGCGGACACGCCGAAGCGGGCGCCGAGCGCCGGGGCGGAGTAGACCTCCCCGGGCGCCAGCTCCCCGCCCACCAGCGCCGCGCGCAGGGCGTCCAGGATCTGGCCGCGCACGGAGTGCCGCTGGACCACGCGGGGCGGCGCGGGCGGCTCGCCGTGGGTGTGCTCGCCGCGCGCCTGCTCGGGCACGTGCACGTCCTGCGGGGTGCACGCGGACGCGTACGGCCGCGCGTTCCCACGCGCTCCGCCCTGCTCCACGGCACCCTCCTCGGACTGGCGTGCCCGACTCGCGTGCGTCCGGGCCCTTGTGCACGATAGGCGGAGCGGGCCTCAGTTCAAACACCGATCGTTTCGGGTAAGGTAAGGCTTACCTGCAAAAGATCGTGATTCGGTGGTCCCTCAATGACCGTGCCCGCCCTGCTCGCCGCCACCGCCCCGTCCCCGCTGACGGCGGCGTACGAACGTCTGGCCGAGGTCTTCCCCGGACTGCGCGCCGAGGTGCTCACCGACGATGTCGCGGCGCCCTCGGACAACGGCTGGGTCGGCGCCTCCGAGCTCGCGGCGGGCGGCGCCGCGCTGGACGCCTTCCTGGCCTGGGACGAGGCACAGGTGCTGCGGGACTACGGCACCCGGGCCCGCCCCGACGTGATCGCGAGCTTCGGGCTGCACCGCTACGCCTGGCCGGCCTGCCTCCTGGTGACCCTGCCGTGGTTCACGCACCGCCGGGTGCCGCGGATCCCCGTCGCGGACGTCTCCTTCCACCGGGGCCTGGGCCATCTCACTCTGCGCGTGAGCGAGTTCGCCTGCCTGCCCGACGACCCGGCGGCAGGACTGCCGGGCGCCCGGGTCGTCCCGGACGAGGCGGCTCTCCGGGCCGAGGTCCTCGACTCCGTGGCCCAGCACCTCGGCCCGGTGCTGGACGGCTTCCGGCCACGCATGCGGCGCGGGAAGCGGGCCCTGTGGGGCATGGCGACCGACGAGATCGTGGAGGGCCTCTGGTACATCGCCCATCTGCTCGGCGAGGAGAACCGGGCGATGAAGGAGCTGGAGCTGCTGCTGCCCGGCACCACCAAGCCGTACGTGGGCACGGCCGGATTCCGTGAACTGACGGGCCCTGACGGCGAATCGCTCCCGACGCGTGACCGCGCCAGCTGCTGCCTCTTCTACACGCTGCGGCCCGAGGACACCTGCGTGACCTGCCCGCGCACCTGCGACGCCGACCGAGTCCGGAAGCTGACGCCGGCAGTCTGAGACGCGCTCCGAACCGAACCACCCGGGCGGGCGACCCGAATTCGAATGCAACTCGACTTCCACGAGAGGGCGTTCGAAAAGATTCCGCCCAACGATGAGGCCGGCCACCCCAATCGCGTCCACTTGCCCCGAAAACCCCTGAGCGCGGCAGTATTTCCGCCACGATGGCGCCCGAAACGCCCTACGTGACGCAAGGGACCGCGCATGAGACTGACCGATATATCGCTTGACTGGCTGCTTCCGGGCGCCGTGCTGCTCGTGGGAGTCATGGCGGCGGTGACGGTGGTCGCGCGCGGCAAGCGCGCCGCTGGGAAGGCCGCGGCCGACGACAGCTGGGAACGCAGCGAGGAGCGCCGCAGGCGCAAGGAGGCGCTCTACGCCACCGCCTCGTACGTCCTGCTGTTCTGCTGTGCCGCGGTCGCCGCCGCCCTCTCCTTCCACGGGCTGGTCGGCTTCGGCCGGCAAAACCTCAGCCTCTCCGGGGGCTGGGAGTACCTCGTGCCGTTCGGCCTCGACGGGGCCGCGATGTTCTGTTCGGTGCTCGCGGTGCGCGAGGCCAGCCACGGGGACGCCGCGCTGGGTTCCCGGCTGCTGGTGTGGACGTTCGCCGGCGCCGCCGCCTGGTTCAACTGGGTGCACGCGCCGCGCGGGATGGACCACGCGGGCGCCCCGCACTTCTTCGCCGGGATGTCGCTCTCGGCGGCGGTGCTCTTCGACCGCGCGCTGAAGCAGACCCGCCGTGCGGCGCTGCGCGAGCAGGGCCTGGTGCCCCGCCCGCTGCCCCAGATCCGGATCGTGCGGTGGCTGCGCGCCCCCAGGGAGACCTTCGGCGCCTGGTCGCTGATGCTCCTCGAGGGCGTACGCACCCTGGACGAGGCGGTCGACGAGGTACGCGAGGACCGCCGGGAGAAGGAACAGGACCGGCACCGCAGAAGGGACCAGGCGAAGCTGGACCGCGCCCACATCAAGGCCCTGAACCGGCAGAACCGGGTCTGGAGCCGTGGCGGCCGGACCGGCCGCCAGGTGGACGTCCAGGCGATCGCCCCGGCACCGGGCGGCGGCCCACCGGCCGTCGCGGAACCTGCCATAACAGAACCGGGACAGCTGCCACTGCGCCCCCGGCCATCCCTCCAAGCCGTGAACGGCTCGAACCCCAGGAGTACTTCGGCCCAGACCACCAACGGTGAGACCGCGGCCGTCGACCTCACAGCCGAGGACGACACCCAGGCCCTGCCCCGGCTCGACTCGCTGGAGCAGAAGCTGAAGGACCTGGAGCAGCAGTTCGGCTGAGCGTCACGCCTTCGCGGCGCTCAGCTCGAACCAGACCACCTTGCCCAGTGCCTGCGTCGTCACTCCCCAGGAGTCGGCCAGGCTCTGGACGAGGATCAGTCCCCTGCCGTGCGTACCGTCGTCGGCGTTCGGTACGTACGGCGCGGGCTCCTGTCCGGTGACGAAGTCGCGCACCTCCACCCGCACCCGCGTGGGCACCGAGGTGACCGTGACCACGGCGCCGTTCCTCGTGTGGATGAGCGCGTTGGTCACGAGTTCGCTGAGCAGGAGCTCCGCCACCTCCGTCTCCTCCGGCCGCCTGCGGTAGCGCAGGAACTCCCGTAGCGCTTCGCGTATCTCCCCCACGGCCGACAGATCGGCATGGCCGAGTCTGCGGTGCAGCCGCATGGGCGGGCTCTCCTGTCGCTTCGTCATGTCCCCCGCACGCACGCTGAATCGGCCTCCCTGAGTTCCGTTTCATGACGTCATGTGTCGAACACCGTCACCGGATGCATGCCCCACAGGGCAGCGGTCACGCGTCCCGAGGCATCAACATATGAACGGGCGGTCGCGCAACCCCCGACCGACGGCCGGCGCGTTACTTTTTTCGTACTCACCGTTAACTTCCCAAAAATTCACTCGTGTTGGCGTTGACGGATGGGGATCTACGCGCGTCATCATGGTGGGCATGCGAATCCCCCCACGGATCACCACGCTCGGCGGCATCGCCGCCCTCCTGTCCGTCCTCTTCGTCGGCGGGCCGGTCACCGCATCGGCCGCGACGCCGCCCTCGACCGCCGCGGTCGGCAGCGTCTGCTACTCCGCGCTGCCGTCCCAGGCCCACGACACGCTCGACCTCATCGAGGCGGGCGGCCCGTTCCCCTACGAACAGGACGGCACCGTCTTCCAGAACCGGGAAGCCCTGCTGCCCAGTCAGAGCACGGGCTACTACCACGAGTACACCGTCATCACCCCCGGCTCCCCGGACCGCGGGGCCCGCCGGATCGTCACGGGCGAAGAAGCCGAGGAGGACTACTACACCGCGGACCACTACGAGTCCTTCGACCTGGTCGACCACGGCTGCTGAGCCGCGGACCCACTGACCGGTCCGCGCCGCAGTCCCCCACCTGCGGCGCGGACCATCGGACCGGCATCGGGAGAGCACGCGCTTGTACGCTCCACGCATGACCGTGACCTATGTGATCGACGGCTCCGGGTTCAGCGGCCTGGACGGCTTCTGGGATGCGGTCGGCGAGGCGGTGAACGGCCCCGGCGGCTACTTCGGCCGGAACCTCGACGCCTTCGCGGACTGCCTCGGAGGCGGCTTCGGCACTCCGGAGGACGGCTCCTTCGTCATCGAGTGGCACGACCACACCCGCTCCGCCCGTGTCCTCGGCCACGAGGAGACCGCCCGTAGGCTGGCGGCGCTGCTCCCCCGGGCCCACCCCACCGGCAGGGCGCGCGTCGAGCGGGAACTGGCCGAGGCCCGGGCGGGCCGGGGCCCGACGCTCTTCGACCAGCTGGTCGAGATCATCAGGGAGCGGACCGGGCCCGGGACCCTACGCCTGATGTGATCCCGCGCCGGCCCCGTTCAGGGCCGCGGGACGTTACGGAGGTTGGAGCGGGCCATCTGGAGCATCCGGCCGACCCCGCCGTCCAGGACGATCTTGCTGGCGGAGAGCGCGAAGCCGGTGACCATGTCGGCACTGATCTTCGGCGGGATGGAGAGGGCGTTCGGGTCGGTGACCACGTCGACGAGCGCCGGACCCTTGTGCCTGAAGGCGGCCTTGAGCGCACCCTCCAGTTGTCTGGGCTTCTCCACCCGCACACCGTAGGCCCCGGCGGCCCGCGCGATCTCCGCGAAGTCGGGGTTCTTGTTGGTCGTACCGAACGAGGGCAGGCCCGCGACCAGCATCTCCAGTTCGACCATGCCGAGCGAGGAGTTGTTGAACAGGACGATCTTCACCGGCAGGTTGTACTGGACGAGCGTGAGGAAGTCGCCCATCAGCATGGTGAATCCGCCGTCGCCGGACATCGACACGACCTGCCGGTTCCGGTCGGTGAACTGGGCCCCGATCGCCTGCGGCAGGGCGTTGGCCATCGAGCCGTGGCTGAACGAACCGATCACCCTGCGCTTGCCGTTGGGCGTGAGATAGCGGGCGGCCCACACATTGCACATGCCGGTGTCGACGGTGAACACGGCGTCGTCGTCCGCGAGTTCGTCGAGGACCGAGGCGACGTACTCGGGATGGATCGGGACGTGCTTCTCGACCTTGCGGGTGTACGCCTTGACCACGCCCTCCAGCGCGTCGGCGTGCTTCTTCAGCATCCGGTCGAGGAACTTGCGGTCGGTCTTGACCTTCACGCGCGGGGTCAGGGAGCGCAGCGTCTCGCGTACGTCGCCCCAGACGGCCAGATCGAGCTTGGACCGCCGGCCCAGGTGCTCCGGGCGCACATCGACCTGGACGATCTTCACGTCGTCCGGGAGGAACGCGTTGTACGGGAAGTCGGTGCCCAGCAGGATCAGCAGATCGCACTCGTGGGTCGCCTCGTAGGCGGCGCCGTAGCCGAGCAGTCCGCTCATGCCGACGTCGTACGGGTTGTCGTACTGGATCCACTCCTTGCCCCGCAGCGCGTGGCCGACCGGGGACTTCACCCGCTCGGCGAACTCCATGACCTCGGCGTGCGCCCCCGCCGTTCCGCTTCCGCAGAACAGCGTCACCCGTCTGGCCTTGTCGATCATTCCGCAGAGCTTCTCGATCTCCTCGTCACCGGGCTTCACGGAGGGCCGCGAGGTGACCAGGGCGTGCTCGATCGACTTCTCCGGGGCAGGCTGCGAGGCGATGTCGCCCGGCATGGACACGACGCTGACGCCGCCGCGTCCGATCGCGTGCTGGATCGCCGTCTGGAGGAGCCGCGGCATCTGCTGCGGGTTGGAGATCATCTCGTTGTAGTGGCTGCACTCCTGGAAGAGGAGCTCCGGGTGCGTCGCCTGGAAGTAGCCGAGGCCGATCTCGCTCGACGGGATGTGCGAGGCGAGGGCGAGCACCGGGGCCATGGAGCGGTGGGCGTCGTAGAGGCCGTTGATGAGGTGGAGGTTGCCCGGCCCGCACGAACCGGCGCAGGCCGCGAGGGTGCCGGTGATCTGGGCCTCGGCGCCGGCCGCGAACGCGGCGGTCTCCTCGTGTCTGACCTGGACCCACTCGACGGCGGGGTTACGCCGGACGGCGTCGACCACGGGGTTGAGGCTGTCGCCGACGACGCCGTACAGCCGTTTGACCCCCGCCCGCACGAGGATGTCGACGAACTGTTCCGACACGTTCTGCTTGGCCATGGGTGCGCACCCTCTCTGCCTCCGGCTTTCCGTGCCTCCATCAACCCATGGCGTGCCGGGTTACGCCTCCCAGACCGCCGCGCTCGTACGGTCGTCGGCGTACCCCTTGACCCTCAGCTGGGTGTCGGCCAGGTAGGCGGGCAGCCCGGGCGGGCCGCCGGCTGTCCAGCGCCGCGCGAGCTCCTCGGCGAGCGCCGGCTCCCCGCGCATGGGGTCGGCCAGGCCGTTTCCGCAGAGCAGCAGCGTGTCCCCCGGCCGTGCCACGGAGGCACGGAAGCGGAAGGGTTCCGCGGGCGGCGGCGGGCTCCCGGCGTACGGGGGCCGGGCCGTGGTGATCTGCAGGTCCAGCGTCAGCCGGTCCCCGCCGGGACTCTCCTCGCTCACCTCTCCGCCGGTCGCGGGGAGCGCGGGGTCGAGGTCCTTCCAGACCCCGTCGCGCAGGCGGAAGAGGCCGCCGGGCCCGATGCCGAAGAAGACCCGGGTACGGCACTCGGGGTCGGCGGACAGCAGCAGACAGCGCAGGGCGGCGCTGTACGCGGAGGGTTCGAGGCCCATCTCGGCGGCCCGGGCGCGCAGCTTGCCGTAGGTGCGGTCGGTGAGGCGTTGCAGCCCTGCCTTGAGGTCACCCCTGCGTCCTGCCCTTATGTCGTGGGAGAGCCGGGCATGACTGCGGGCGACGGATCCGCCGATCCAGCGACAGGCGTCGGCGGCGGCGAGGCGGGTCTGTTCCGTCCCCCGGGCACCGCCCGCCACCGCGACGAGGACCAGGGCGCTGTCCCCGGCGCCGAAGCGGGCGGTGAGCAGGGCGTCGCGGCGGGGCTCGCCCCGGAAGCGCGCCGAGTCGCCCCGTACGGACGCGGCCCGCAGGGTGTACGTCCCGTAGGTGGCGCCGTCGAGGACCGTGTCGGGGACGAGGCCGTCGAGGTCGTCGGGGCCGGAGGCGGGCAGCGCGGACGGCTCGGCGTCGTAGGTGGGGGGCCGGTCCCCGACGTGGACGACGGCGGGGCGTACCGGCGGGGCCCCGGGCGGCTCCTGCACGGCGGGCGGCCCGGCGGCCGGCGCCCGTACCGCGAAGGTCCGCGGCTCGGGCGGTCCGGTGGGGGCTTCCCAGGGGGCGCGCCCCACCGCGACGGTGCGCGCGGGCGGGGGCTCCGGCGCGGGCGGCGGTGCCGGGGGCCCGGGCGCGAGGTCCGCTTCCGGCAGGCGCGGGTCGGGCAGCGGCACCACCGTGACCGGGTGGTCCACCTGGTCCGTCTCCGGTCCGCCCACGGCGTCCGACGCGGAGTCGAAGCGGTCGTCGACACTGTCGGCCGCACCGCTCGGCCCGGTGTCCGGCGCGGTCTCGTCGTACAGCGCCCCCCACCAGTCGTCCTCGTGGGCGGCGGGCTTCTCCCCCTGCTGGCTCATGACCGTATTGTCGACCGCTCGCGGCGTACGAAACCGGGTCATCCGGAAAAGTGGCCCGGAAGTGGCTCGGGAGATGACCCGCCAGGCGTCCCCACCCCCCACGGGAAGGTCGCCCGGCGGGCCGGTCTGTGGGCTCGGCCCGCCGCCCGTCGGGCGGGCGTCGCTACGGTGGCGCCAGATTGTCAGAGAGACGGGTACCACGGGGCATGATGGGCCCGGCGGGTTTACGCCGTGGCTCTTTCCCGCCACCGCGCACCCCGCCCGACGGGCGCGGAAACGCGCGAGCACGGAGCCGGGGAGGGCCGAGGATGCTGTCAGCGATAGGTCTCGACGAGAGACAGGAAGCGGCCTACCGGGCGCTGGTCGCGGCCGGCGCCGCCGAGCTCTCCGACCTCGCGCGCCGGCTCGCCCTGCCGGAGGCGGACACCGAACGCGCGCTGCGCCGGCTGGAACAGCAGGGTCTCGTGGCCCAGTCGTCGTCGCGGGCGGACCGCTGGGTCGCCGCGCCTCCCGGGGTCGCCCTGGGCGCGCTGCTGACCCAGCAGCGCCATGAGCTCGAACAGGCGGAGCTGGCGTCCGCGCTGCTCGCCGAGGAATACCGGGCGGAGGCCGCCGAACCCGCCGTGCACGACCTGGTGGAGGTGGTGACGGGTGCGAGCGCGGTGGCCCACCGGTTCCACCAACTGCAACTGGGCGCCACGTCCGAGGTCTGCGCGCTGGTCACGGGGAAGCCGATCGCGGTCACCGGAATGGAGAACGAGTCCGAGGAACGGGCGGCGATGCGCGGTGTGTCCTACCGCGTGGTCGTCGAACGCGACGTGCTCTCGCTGCCGTCCGGGATCGTGGAGCTGTCGGCGGCGCTGGGCCGGGACGAGCAGTGCCGGGTGGTCGACCGGGTGCCGACGAAGCTGGTGGTGGCCGACGCCGCGCTGGCCATGGTGCCGCTGACCGGACGGGGGGCCGAGCCCGCCGCCCTGGTGATCCACGCCAGCGGGCTGCTGGAGTCCCTGATGGGCCTCTTCGAGGCGGTGTGGCGGGACGCGATGCCGTTGCGGCTCGGCGGGAGCGGGATCCACGAGGAGAACGGGCCGGGCGCCGATCCGACCGATCTGGAGATCCTCTCGCTGCTGCTGGCGGGCCTGACGGACGCGAGCGTGGCGAAGCAGCTGGACCTGGGGCTGCGGACGGTGCAGCGGCGCGTGAAGGGGCTGATGGAGCTCACCGGGGTCACCACCCGGCTACAGCTCGGCTGGCACGCGTACGAACGTGGCTGGGTGGCCCGCGCCCCGCGCTGACCGCGGCTTCGGCAGCTCCTCGGGACAGCGCTGACGGGCGGGACCCGGCGTACTCCGGCACGCTGGTCGAATGAGTGTGTGGCAGCTCGTTGCCGTCGGGGCGGTGATGCTGCTCGGCCTGGTCGGCGTACTGGTGCCGGGCGTGCCCGGGCAGGCGATCGTCTGGGCGGCGGTGCTCTGGTGGGCGCTGACGGACCCGACCCCGGTCGCCTGGGGCGTGCTGATCGGCGCGACGTGCCTCCTGCTGCTGAACCAGGCGCTGAAGGCACTCCTGCCCGCGCGGCGCCCCCGCGAGTCGGGGGCGCCGCGCGGGACGCTGATGGCCGGCGGGCTCGCGGCGATCGCCGGCTTCTTCGTCGTCCCGGTGGTGGGCGGGATCCTGGGATACGTGGGCGCGGTCTACGGCGCCGAGCGCCTGCGCCTCGGCAGCCGGGCGGCGGGCTGGACCTCGCTCCGGTCCGTGATGCGGGCGACGGGGTACTCGGTGCTCGTGGAGCTGTTCTGCTGTCTTCTGGCGGCGGGGGCGTGGCTGGGTGCCGTCATCTGGGGCTGAGAGCGGGAGGGGGCCGGAACTCCGTCGCCGCCCCGGCCCCCTCCCGCTGCTCTCGCTAACGCGTCCTGCCGCGCTTCATCGCCATGGCCGCCCGGCCCTCCGCTCCCCTGCGCTTCCACTCGCGCAGGGTCTCGGAACGCAGCCGGGCATCCGTCTTCGCGACGATGCGGTGGTTCTCCCGGAGCAGCTTGCGGTAGCTGTCGAGACGCCGTTCGGGCAGCGACCCGTCCTCGACGGCGCCGAGCACGGCACAGCCGGGCTCGGCCTCGTGGGCGCAGTCATGGAAACGGCACTGCCGGGCCAGGTCCTCGATCTCCGAGAAGACCTGGCCGACGCCGGCCTCCGCGTCCCAGAGACCGACCCCCCGCAGCCCGGGGGTGTCGATCAGGACGCCACCCCCCGGCAGCACGAGGAGGTTGCGTGTGGTGGTGGTGTGGCGGCCCTTGCCGTCCACGTCCCGCGCCGCCCGCACCTCCATCACGTCCTCGCCGAGCAGCGTGTTCGCGAGGGTCGACTTGCCGGCGCCGGAGGTCCCGAGCAGCACACTCGTGCCGCCGCCGACGATCGCGCCGAAGACGTCCACGCCCTCCCCCGTGGCGGAGCTGACGGGGAGCACCTGGACCCCGGGGGCGATGCGCTCGATGTCCTCGACGAGGTGGGACAGCGTCGTGGCGTCGGGGACGAGGTCGGCCTTGGTGAGCAGCACGAGCGGGTGCGCCTCGTACGCCTCGTGACCGGCAGGGCGGCTCGCGTCGCCGAGCAGAGCGGCGCCGGCGGTGCTGGACATGGCCAGCGCCAGGAACCGTTCCAGCCGTCCGAGGTCCAGCTCGACGGCGAGCGAGACACAGATGACGATGTGATCGATGTTGGTGGCGAGCACCTGGCCCTCGGAGCGCTGCGACGACGTCGAACGTACGAAGGCGGTGCGCCGGGGCAGGAGCGTACGGACGAACTGCGGGTCGCCGTCGGGATCGACGGCCACCCAGTCACCGGTGCAGACGATCCGCATCGGGTCGCGGGGCACCACGAAGGCGGTGTCCGCCCGGAGGGTGCCGTCCGGAGTGACCACGTCGCACTGACCGCGGTCGACCCGCACCACGCGTCCCGGCAGGAGTCCCTGCTCGGCGTACGGGGCGAAGGTGTCGGCCCATGCGTCGTCCCAGCCGTACGGGGCCAGCGGATGCGACGGGGTGGAGGCCTGGGAGATGGAGAAAGACAAGGGAAACCCTTCACAAGGGCGGCCCCGGCACCGCGCGTTCAGGCGCGGAGAAGGATGAAGGTCAGCCGGTGGCCACGGGGGTGGGAACGATGCACTTCGGGTCGTGGGCAGCGCCCACCGCAACGACAGTCATCAATGTCCTCACCTCCTGGTTCCTCGAACTGGGCACACCTTAGCCCGACGGCTCCCCGGGCAGTCAACGGGTTTTCCGGACTGCGCTTCGCGTGCGGCGTATTGGACCGGGTTGGCAGAGATATTCCCCGATCAGGTGATACGCGTGCACAAGGACCGGTCTCGGGCCGTTAGGGTGCCGGACATGACCTCACCCAATGCCGCCACCGCCCCTTTCTCCCCTGCCCAGTTGGGCACCCAGATCCTGATCGGCTGGAGCGGGTCGAATCCCGGAACAGGACGTGAGACCGCCTTCCTGCTCACCTACACCCTCGGCGACGCTCCGGGCGGGCCGGAGGCCGGCGAGAGGGCCATGCACACCGCCCTGAAGCGCAGCGGCCTGCGGGTCGGGGGCGAGACCCTGGACGCCTCGGACCTGCCGAACCTTCCGGTGAAGCTGCTCATCCAGGCCGGGCAGGCCGTCCTGACACTGCCTCACTTCACGGCGCAGTACACCGTCCCGCCGGAGTGGCTGGCCGCGGCACGGTCGGAAGGCACGGTGCACGGGATGTTCGCCACGCGCCCCTGGCCCGCGGCCGTCCCCGGGCAGCCGGTCGGCGAGGATCTGCTGCGGTCCTTCGTGGGCGACCCCGAGGTCATCAGCACCTCCGCCCACTGCCTCATGCCGGTACGCAGCCTGGGCTGACCCGCTCCCCTCGTGCGAACGGTGCCCACCACCCCCCGTGGAGTGGTGGGCACCGCCGTGTGCTCCGTACAGCCGAATGCGGGCGGCCCTCAGGCGATACGCCCGGGAGCCGCCCGCATTCGATGGTGTCAGTTGTTGCCGACGCCGTTGCCCGAGAGCACCGGGATGTCGTTGAGGATGTGCGACAGCGGCTCGTCACCCTTGGCCTGGGTGGAGTTGTCCGCGCACTGCTGGTTCTGCGGGTTGGACAGGACGTTGACGTCCTGGACCGCGATCGGAATGATGCCGATCAGCGAGCCCACGTTGGCCTTGACCGGCAGAGCGATGCAAGGCTTGTTCAGCGAACCCTGGACGAGGCTGAGCTGCGGGCTCTGGTCACCCTTGGTCTCGCTGTTGCCGTACTCCGCCTCGGCACCGTTGCCGTTGACCGTGGTGGTGCCCTGGTCGTTGCCGATCGCCATGGCCGAGGGGGCCGCGGCGGCGGAGAGGCCGATCAGGGACACAGCCACAGCGGCGGCGGCGGTCATCTTCTTCATTGCGCTTCACCTTTCGGAGCGTCCCGTTGTGGAACGTACTGTTAACCGAAATCGGAGGGTTTGGTTCCGCTACACCACTCGAACGAGTTGGATCACGTTCCCGGTCGACGTGGACCGCTACCCGCGCCACTCCTCCGCGCGGGCTGCGGGGACGAACACGCCCTGCCTGTCCCGTGCGGAGCCGCGGGTCACCGGCGGCCCGGGAGACGCGTCCACGCGGCCCGGACCGGCGTCGTGCCGTGCCGCTTCCCGCCATTCGGCGAGCAGCCGGTCATAGATGGGCGTGGAGCTCTCCGGCGACCGGTCGCGGCCGGGCGCGTGATGACTGTCGTACGGGTCCATGAGGCGCACCTACCCGGCGGCGCGCCTGCTGTGGGCCGGGAGTGCGGCAACCGGCCCAATTCCCGCACTATCGGGCTACCCGACGTGCGGACCGGCGGGCGACCGACCGGACGCGGACAGGCGCGTGGGGCCGCTTCGTCCCCGCGGCCGACCGAGGTCGGCCGCGGTACGGACGGAACAGCCCCACACGTCTTCACGAACTACGACGAGGCGGGAGACCGTGCACCCTGGCCGGGAATGGCGCAGGGGAAGCCGGATTCGCGCGGTGTCAGTTGTTGCCCGCGCCGTTGCCCGAGAGCAGCGGGATGTCGTTGAGGATGTGCGACAGCGCCTCGTCACCCTTGGCCTGGGTGGAGTTCTCGGTGCACTGCTGGTTCTGCGGGGAGGACAGGACGTTGATGTCCTGGACCGAGATCGGGACGAGCCCGAGGAGCGAGCCGACATTGGCCTTCGCGGGCAGCGCGATGCAGGGCTTGTTGAACGAACCCTGGATCAGGCCGATCTGCGGGCTCATGTCGCCGTGCGTGCTGCTGTTGCCGTAGTACTGGTCGGCACCGTTGCCGTTGACCGACGTCGTGCCGTGGTCGTTGCCGACCGCCATGGCCGAGGGGGCCGCGGCGGCGGAAACGCCGGCGACGGATGCGGCTACTGCCGCGGACGCCAGAATCTTCTTCATCATGAAACGTGCCCTTCTGGTATTTCTGTTGCCCGCCTGTCCGGAGCATTCTGTTCAACTCCGCCCGGTGACAATGGTTGCGCCATTTCACTCGAACGATTTCCCTCGGCCGTAACACCGCCGACGCGCGCGGTATCCGGTTACGGGAACAGCGCGGAGCGAACGGGCGGGCCGTGCGCCGCGCGGTGGTTCAGCCGCCCAGCGGCAGCCCGCCCAGGAGCGGCCCCGCCGCTTCGGCCACACCGGTCACGGCGTCGGCCGACCTGCTGATCGTGCCGTCCTCGTGAACCGCTTCGGCGGTCTGTCCGACCGCGTCCACCACAGGGTTCACCACCTGGTCGGGGATCTGCGGCGCGGTGGAGGTCAGCTCGTTCACACCGGTGGTGAGGCTCATCCTGGGGGCCGTGGGGGTGTTGGCGGCGAAGGCGGGAGCAGCCGCTCCGAGAGCGGCCACGGAACCTGCGACAACGGCGACGGTCTTCGCGTACTTCACTTTCTCAAATCCCTTCTGCGGGCGGCGTCCGCCGCCACTGAACAGGACAACGATCCAGCCCCACGTGGGGAAACTGCGCGCGCCGGGATTTCCCGTTCGGCCTGCGAGCCCGGAAAAGGGGGAAGGCCCCGGAGCGCCGTATGCGCTCCGGGGCCTTCCCATGACGAGCGATCGGCTCGACCGGCAGAAGGTCAGGCGTTGATGCAGGTGTTGCCGAAGGCCGGGTTCAGCAGACCGATCACGTTGATGGTGTTGCCGCAGACGTTCACGGGAATGTGGACCGGAACCTGCACGACGTTGCCGGACAGGACGCCCGGGGAGCCGACAGCAGCGGCACCGGCGCCGGCGTCAGCCATGGCCGGGGCGGCGGCACCGAGCGCCATGAGGGTTCCGGCGGCGACGGCGGCAACCTTGGTGTACTTCACTTTCATCCCTTTCTGCAGCGGAGTCCTGGGCGGACACGTCTTTCGTGCCGCACGAGCGATTACCTGAATGCGCTCGTGACTCCGGAGCTGTAATCCGTAACGATTGGCGGGCGACATCGAAACGCTATGGGAGACGTTTCTCGGAAAACCGCCCGAATGCCACAGGCCCGGGCCGCGCGATGGAGGAGTGTCGGCGGCCCGGGCCGGTCATTGAGGGCCGGTCAGCTGTTGCCGGCGCCGTTGCCGGAGAGAACCGGAATGTCCGACAGGATGTGCGACAGCGGCTCGTCGCCCTTGGCCTGCGTGGAGTTGTCCGCGCACTGCTGGTTCTGCGGGTTGGACAGGACGTTGACGTCCTGGACCGCGACCGCGGCCAGAAGGCCGACGAGCGCACCGACGTTGGCCTTGACCGGCAGGGCGACACAGGGCTTGTTCAGCGAGCCCTGCACGAGGCTGAGCTGCGGGCTCTGGTCACCCTTGGTCTCACTGTTGCCGTACTCCGCCTCGGCGCCGTTGCCGTTGATCGACGTCGTACCCGTGTCGTCGCCGATCGCCATGGCGCTGGTCGCCGAGAGACCGAGGATGGAGGCGGCGACGGCGCCGGTGGCCAGAACCTTCTTGATCACGATGAACCCTTCTTGTACCGAGTGCCCCGCAGCGGAGCGTCCTGATCAACTCGCCTCCGGGCGTTTGGTTCCCCGTCTTCGGCCCCGTTCACCCGAATGCCAGAACTTCGCTGCTGGGCGAACACGCGTACGTGACCCTTTCGGGTGGTTACACAATTTCCACCGATCTCCAAGTTTCCCCCGCATCGTTCGCGTCGTTATGGATACGTCCGCGTCGATGGAATGACTGCCATCAGGGTCACCGGCCACGCGAATTTCCCGGAGAAGGGCATGTAATGCGACAGGTTCTGAACAAAAGCATGATCGTCATGGCGGCGGCGTCGGGCATCCTGACCGCCGCGGGCGGTTACGCACACGCCGACGCCTCGGCCGACGGTGTTGCCGCGAACTCCCCCGGTGTCGGTTCCGGCAACGCGGTGCAGGTTCCGGTGCACGTCCCGGTCAACCTCTGCGGCAACACCGTGAACGTGATCGCCCTGCTCAACCCGGCCTTCGGCAACACCTGCGCGAATGTCAGCTCGGGCGATCAGCACAAGGAGGAGCACGGCTACGCCTACGGTGACGAGCACGGCGACGCGTACGGCGGCGGGCACGGCAACCAGGGCTCCGGCGCGAGCGCGGACGCCCAGGCCGTCGGCTCGCCCGGCGTCCTGTCCGGCAACGTGGCCCAGGCCCCGGTCCATGTCCCGGTCAACGCCTGTGGCAACAGCGTCAACGTGGTGGGCCTGCTGAACCCGGCCTTCGGCAACGACTGCGTCAACGACAGTGGTTACGAGCACCCGCCGGTCGAGCCGCCGGTCGTGGAGCCGCCGACCGTCGAGCCCCCGACCGTCGAGCCGCCCACCTCGAAGCCGCCGGTCGAGCCCCCGGCCGAGGAGCCCCCGGCCGGTAACCCCGGCCCGAACACGCCTGACACGCAGCTGGCACAGACCGGTGCGGGCGACATCGGCATGGCCGCCGGCGCCAGCGCCGCGCTGCTGCTGGGCGGCGCGGTGCTCATGCGCCGCACCCGCGGTTCGCGCAACTAGTCCGGCGCACGAGGAGGGGCCGCCCGGCAGCAGAGATGCTGCCGGGCGGCCCCTCCGCTCGTGCCAGGACGCGGCGTCGGACAAGGGACTGCCTGCCCGCCCCAGGAGCACGGCGATCGCCTTGGTCCCGCCGACGTCCTGACGGCGCGTCGGCGGGCACATCGGGAGGTCGCGCCGACGCCGCGCGGCATCGGCGCCGGACCGTACTCTCGGCCCCGGCGGGGTGCGAGCTGATGCCTCCGAAGCCGGCCGGATCGAGATCGACCAGGCCCCTGGAGGGCGTTCTGACGGTTCCCGGTGACCCGACGGACCAGATCACACATCCGATGTCAGATGTGTGATGCCTTGATAGCGTGGGACCGTAGCTTGACAATGGAGAGGCGCCAAGAGGTGGGGAGTTCGCACATGTCCGGCACAAGCCCCGGTCGCACCCTGTTGCGACAGGAGGTCGTCGAGGGCATCAAGCGCTACATCCTCGACGAGCGGCTGCGCCCCGGGGACCCGCTCCCGACGGAGCCCGCCCTGTGCGAGGCGCTCGGCGCGAGCCGGTCCAGCGTCCGGGAGGCCGTCAAGATCCTCGCCGCCCTCGACATCGTCGAGGTGCGCCACGGCCACGGGACGTACGTCGGCCGGCTGAGCCTGTCCGCGCTGGTGGAGAGCCTCACCTTCCGCGGTCTGCTCTCCCCCGACGACGACTTCCAGGTGATGGCCGACCTCGTCGACGTGCGTGAGCTCTTCGAGCGGGGCATGGCCGACCGGATCATCTCCTCGCTCTCCACGGAGCAGCTCGACGCTCTGGAGGGCCTGGTGGCGACCATGCGCTCCACCGGCGCGGGCGACGGCTTCGTCGCGGCGGACCGGTCCTTCCACGCCCTGCTCGTGGCCCCGCTGGGCAACGACCTGATCGGCCAGCTCTCGATGGCCTTCTGGGACGTCTACACGATCGTCGCACCGCACCTCGACGGCTTCACGCAGGCCGACGAGAGGGCGACGATCGCCGCGCACCAGAACATCGTGGCCGCGGCACGTGCGGGCGACACCACCGCGTTCCTGAAGGCTCTGGGCGAGCACTACGCACCTGTCAGGCGCCGTATCGCCGAGGCGCAGAAGTCACCGTCTCCCCGCCGGCCACACTGAAGGCGGGGCCCCCACGGAGGCCACCGTCGGGGTCGTCAACCGGATGGACGTGGCGCGCAGCGCGGGAACGCTCGACCTGACGGTGCCCGGTGGCTGGACGACGAAGCAGGTGGTGTACCCGGCGACGCGTCCGGGCGGAGGCGAACACCGAGGTCACGATCCCCGCCGGCGCCTCCAGGGACGCCACGGCCTGCAAGGCCGACGGCAAGCAGACATCGGGCAGCCGGACGGGGGCCGTGGCCCCGTGACGCCCCTCCCCGCAGGTGGTGTTGTTCCCCCGTCAGCCCCCGCCCGGCTGCGACCATGGGGGACGGCAACTCCGTGGACCCGGGACGGCGGACAGGCGGTAGCGGCATGGAGGCAACAGGCTTACGGATCGGCGTCGTCGGCGGCAGCATCGCCGGATGCGCGATAGCGGTCGCCGGGCTCCGGGCGGGGGCCGACGTCACCGTGTACGAGCGCAGCGCGGGCATGCTCCAGGACCGTGGGCTCGGGATCGTCATCCCGCCCGCCCTGCACGAACGGCTGGTCGCCACAGGATATCTCGACGCCGCCATGCCCACCGCTCCCGTGGCGACCCGTGTCTGGCTGACCCGGGCCCCCGGTGACCGATCGGCTCGCGAGTTCGCCCGGCAGCCCAGCCCCGTGACCCCGTGCAACTGGGGTCTGCTGTGGCAGGCGTTGCGCACCGCGTCCGCCGGCGCGAGCCATCACCGAGGACGCCCCGTCACCTCCGTCGAACGGGCCCCCTCGGGCGGCGCCGTCGTACGTACGGAACGGAGCGAGGCCACCTATGACATCGTCGTGGGCGCCGACGGGCACGAGTCGCTCACCCGCCGCGTCCTGGCCCCGGACCTGCGGCCCGCCCCGGCCGGGTACACGGTGTGGCGCGGCACGCTCCCCCTGGGCGCGCGTGCGGAACACCGCCGGCCCCTGGAGCTGCTGCGTGACGCCTGGGTGACGATCGGCTTCCCCGGCGGGCACGGCATCTTCTACCTGATCCCCCGGGCCGCCGGTGCCGGGCCGGACGACCGCCTCCTCGCCTACGCGATCTACGCGACACCGCCCGGCCGGACGCCGGTCGGGACCGGATACGTACGGCAGGTGGCCGAGGAGTACTTCCCCCGGGAGTGGGCCGAGATCGTGGCCCACGGGGAGCACACCGCGATGACCTGCCACCCCGTCGTTGATCTGCACGCGCCTCGCGCCGCGGAGCACCCGTTCCTCCTCGCGGGCGACGCGGCGGGGGTGACCCGCCCGCACACGGCGAGCGGAGCGGTCAAGGCGCTCCAGGACGCCCTCTGCCTGGAGAAGGCGCTGCGGACGTCGGCCTCCGCCACCGGAGCGCTGCGCCACTACGCCCGTGAGCGCACCCCGGAAGGGGCCCGGCTGGTGGAGCTGGGCCGCAGACTGGGCCGCGCCCAGGTGGAGCGCGCCCCGGACTGGACCGCGATGGACCAGGGCGCGGTGGACGCGTGGTGCCGCGCCACCCTGGCGGGCACGAGCAGTTATCTCTACGCGGACACGGGCGCGGACACGGAAGCGGACACGGAAGCGGACGCGGACGCGGACGCGGACGCGGACGCGGACTGAGGTTCCAGGCGGTTGCGGATTCCGTCGAAGTGGGTGCTCATCGCGCGCACCGCACGCACTCCGTCGGCGGCCGCGACCGCCTCGACGATCTCGTGGTGCTGGGCGCAGGTGACGGCCGGGTCCTGGTGGCCGTCGTCCACGTCCTCGCGCACCCGGTCCATGGCCGCCCAGAACGCGTCCAGCACCTCGCTGAGCAGGTGGTTGTCGAGGGAGGCGTAGAGAGCGAGGTGGAAGGCGCGGTCGGTGGCGCGGGCGACCCGGCCGTCCCGGACGGCCTCGCCCTCCATGGTCACGACGAGGGCCCGCAGCACGGCCAGGTCCTCCGCTGGGACACCGGCGGTGACCGCGCCGACCAGCCCGGTCTCCAGCGCCTCGCGCACCTTCATCAGCTCCAGCAGGCCCGGCTCGCCCTGTCTGTGCCGGACGGCGGCCCGGAAGGCGAGCCCCTCGGCGAAGGGTGACAGCGAGAGGGAGCCGACGAAGGTCCCGGAGCCGCGCCGGATCTCGACGACGTTCATGGCCTGGAGTGCCTTGAGCGCCTCGCGTACCGAGACGCGTCCGGCCGTGAACAGCTCCATCAACTCGGCCTCGGTGGGCAGCGGGTCGCCCGGCCCCAGCCTGCGTTCGAGGATCAGTTCCTTGATCTTTCGCTCGATGTCCTGAGCCATGGTGGGGCGGGCCACAACGGTCCTCCTGCGGTGTCGCCGGCCGCCGGGACCTCTTGACCGGTCGCCGGGGCATCTGTTTAAGGTGAGTCCAGACATAGGACATCTTACGTCTCACGTCTCGGTCCCGTCTCCCCTTCCGGATGTCGGGCCGGAGTTCCGAACGGCTGGAGCCCCTCACCATGTCCCTGACCGCACCGCTGCACGGCGTCGTACCGCCGGTCTGCACCCCGCTCGACGACCGTGGGGAGGTCGACACGGCCTCCCTCACCCGGCTCGTCGACCACCTCGTCGACGGCGGCGTGCACGGGCTGTTCGCCCTCGGTTCGACCAGCGAGGTCGCCTATCTGACCGACGGCCGGCGCGCCACCGCGCTGGAGACCGTGGTCACCGCGGCCGCCGGCCGGGTCCCGGTCCTCGCCGGAGTCATCGACACGACGACCGCCCGCGTCGTCGAGCACGCCCGGACCGCGGCGAAGCTCGGCGCGGACGCCCTGGTGGCGACCGCGCCGTTCTACACCCGTACGCACCCCCAGGAGATCGCCGGGCACTTCCGCCGGCTGCGTGGAGCCGTCGATCTCCCGCTGTTCGCCTACGACATCCCGGTGGCCGTGCACTCCAAGCTCTCCGCCGCCCTGGTGCGCGAGCTCGCCGAGGACGGCACCCTGGCCGGCCTCAAGGACAGCAGCGGTGACGAGGGCGGGCTCCGCCGGCTGATCGTGGAGCTCGGCGGACGCGACGGCCGGGCGCGGGGCCCGGTGCCGCACTTCAGCGTGCTGACCGGTTCCGAACTCACCGTCGACGCGGCGCTGCTGGCCGGTGCGGACGGCGTGGTGCCCGGCATCGGCAACGTGGACCCGGCGGGCTACGTCCGGCTGTACGACGCCGCGCGCGCCGGTGACTGGGAGCTGGCCGCCCGGGAGCAGGAGCGTCTCGTCGAGCTGTTCGCCATGGTCGACGTCGGTCCGGAGCAGGACATGGGCCGCAGTTCCTCGGCGCTCGGATCCTTCAAGCAGGCGCTGCGGCTGCTCGGCGTCATCGAGAACGGCGCCACCGCCTTCCCCCAGATCCAGCTCTCCGACAGGTCCGTCGCACTGATCGCCGAGCGGCTGCGCGCCGCCGGTCTGCCGCCCGTCCGGTGAGCGCGGCGACCGGGGCCGTGGTGATCGGCCTCGACCTCGGCGGTACGAAGATCGCGGCCGCGCTCCTCGCCGCCGACGGCAGGGTGCTGGCCCGGCACACCCGGCCCACCCCCGCCCGGGACGGCGCCGTCGCGGTGCTCGACGCGCTCGCCTCGGCGGCGGCCGAGGTGGACCCGGGCCGCCTGGCCACGGTGCTCGGCGTCGCCGCTGCCGGTGTCGTCGACCCCCGCAGCGGCATGGTCACCAGCGCCACCGACTCGATCAGCGGCTGGGCGGGCACCGCGCTCGCCGCGGGTCTCGCCGACCGTACGGGTCTTCCGGTGGCCTGCGACAACGACGTACGCGCCACCGCGGGACCGGAGCTCGCCGAACTCCCGGACGCAAAAGGGTCGTTGCTGTTCGCGGCCATCGGTACGGGCGTGGGCGGGGCGCTCGCCGTCGACGGGCGCATGCTCCACGGCGCGTCCGGCATCGCCGGCCACCTCGGCCACCTCCCCAGCGCGGAGGCGGCCGGACTTCCCTGCACCTGCGGGGCCACCGGACACCTGGAGGTCATCGCCTCCGGCCCGGGTATCACCGCCCACTACGAGCGGCTCACCGGCACCCGGGTGGACCGGCTCGAAACGGTGGCCGCCAGGGCGGCCGGTGGCGACGACGCCGCCGTGCGCGCCGTCACCACCGGGGCGACCGCCGCCGGACGGGCCCTGGGCGGCCTCGCCAACGCGCTCGGCCCGGACCGGGTCGTCGTCGGGGGCGGGGTCCCGCGGATCGGTGCGCTGTACGGCGACGCCCTGGCCGCCGCCTTCGCCGCCGAGCTGATGCCTCCGCTGCGCGGACTCGTCCCCGAGCCCCCGCGCTTCGGCCACGACGCCGCCGTGCTGGGCGCCGCGGTTCTGACCACCACCCTTCCCCTCCACCCCCCGGGAGCTCCCCGATGACCGCACAGGACCTGGCCGACACCCTCCGGGGCCGGCTGATCGTCTCCTGCCAGGCACCTCCCGGTGACCCCATGCGGGAGACCGCCACCCTCGTACGCCTCGCCCTCTCGGCCGCGGCCGGAGGCTGCTCCGCGATCCGCGCCGACGAGCCGGAGGTCGTCGCCGCGATCGCCGGGGCCGTGGACCTTCCGGTCATCGGCCTGTGGAAGGACGGCGAGACCGGCGTCCGCATCACCCCGACCGTCCGGCACGCCCTGGCGATCGTCCAGGCCGGTGCGGCCGTCGTCGCCGCCGACGCCACCGACCGGCCGCGCCCCGACGGCTCGGCCTTCACCGAGCTGGTCACCGCCGTGCACGCGGCGGGCGCCCTGGTCATGGCCGATGTCTCCACGCTCGCCGAGGGGATCACCGCCGCCGCCCAGGGAGCCGACTTCGTCTCCACGACCCTGTCCGGCTACGTGCCCGGGACCCCGGAACAGACCGGCCCGGACCTGGACCTCGTGGCGTCTCTCTCCGCCGCGGTCCCCGTACCGGTCGTCGCCGAAGGCCGTATCAACACCCCACAGGAGGCTGCCGAGGCCCTCGCCCGCGGCGCCCACAGCGTCGTGGTCGGCACGGCCATCACCGCACCCACCGCCCTGACGTCCCGCTTCGTCGCCGGTCTCGCCCGGCCCTGAGCAGCCCTCACCACGCGGGACGGCGACGCCTCGCCGTCCCGCAGCATGGAGCGCACCGTGCAGAAATCCCCTCCCACGCTCCCCTGGTACCGCGAGGTGAGCGGTACGCAGTGGAAGTCCTTCTTCGCCGCCTGGATCGGCTACGTCCTCGACGGCTTCGACTTCGTCCTCATCACGCTCGTCCTCACCGAGATCAGTGACGAGTTCGGACTGAGCACCGTCCAGGCGGCCGGCCTGATCTCCGGTGCCTTCATCACCCGCTGGCTGGGCGGCGCGGTCCTGGGCGCCATCGGCGACCGGTACGGCCGCAAGCTCTCCATGGTGCTGAGCATCCTGCTCTACTCGCTGGGCACCTTCGCCTGCGGCTTCGCCTGGAACTACCACAGCCTCTTCGCCGCCCGGCTCGCCATCGGCATGGGCATGGCCGGGGAGTACAGCGCCAGCGCCACGTACGTCATGGAGAGCTGGCCGGCCCGCCTGCGCAGCCGCGCTAGCGGCTTCCTGATCTCCGGCTTCTCGGTCGGCTCGGTCCTCGCGGCGCAGGTCTACGACTGGGTGGTGCCCTCGCTGGGCTGGCGGTGGATGTTCTACCTGGGCCTGATCCCGATCGTGGTCGCGCTGTGGATGCGGCGGGCCCTGCCGGAGGCGGAGGAGTGGACCGCGGACGTCGCGGACCGGGGCGCCAGGCCCAACCCCTTCCGGCCGCTGTTCCGCACCCCGCGGCTGGCCCTGGTCAACACGGTCCTGATCGTGGTCGCCACCCTCGCGCTGTTCATGGTCTTCACCCCGAGCGGCGAGGGGACGGTGCCGGTCCTGTCGGTGGTCGCCGGGCTCGCCCTCGTGGCGTTCGCGGTGCAGCTGGGCGGGAAGCGCGGCTGGCTGCTGTACGTCTCGATGATCGTGACGCTGTTCTTCGCGTTCCTGTACTCCTGGCCCATCCAGGCCCTGCTGCCCACGTATCTGAAGTCCGAGCTGGGCTACAGCACCGACCAGGTCACCGACGTCCTCTACTTCGCCGGCTTCGGCACCATGGTCGGCTGCTGGGGCGCGGGATTCCTGGGTGACCGGATCGGTGCGAAGAAGGCGTACGCGCTGACGCTGCTCGCCTCTCTCGCCTTCGTCTACCCGGTCTTCGCGGTGCGGGACAACCTGCTGGTGCTCGGCTGTCTGCTGTTCCTGCTTCAGGCCACCAGCTTCGGCATCTCGGGTCTGCTGCCGCGCTACATCGGCGGCCACTTCCCGACCGCGAACCGTGGGGCCGCGCTGGGCTTCACGTACAACGTGGGAGCGCTCGGCGGGGCCGTCGCGCCGGTCCTCGGGGCGCACCTGGCGTCCGGGATGGACCTGGGCCGGGCCCTGGCGGTGCTGACCTTCGCGGGGACCGTGATCGTGGTGCTGCTGGTCGGCTTCGACATACCCGCCCGGCTGAACCGCCTGACGGACCCCGACGCGCCGAGGGACCATCTGGCCGCGCCCTCCGAGGCCGCGGGGAGCGAGCGGAAGGACTTGGCGGGCCGGGATCCGGCCTGAGCCTTGCCCACGCGGTTCCGGGCCACCGGTTTCTCCTTCCCCTATGCTCTGGCCATCGCGTTCACCACGAGCAAGCCCGGAACCGTCGGAAGTGGCCTTGTCGACGACTGAGCCCCGCCACCCCCGTCTCGGCGCAGCGGTCAGCACCGACCTGCGCCGGGCGGGGGTCCTCGACGTCCTCACCGACACGACGTCGCTGGCCGCCCACTCCACCGACGCCTCCCTCTACCGTGTGCCGCCGCTCGTCGTCGTCCGGCCGCGTTCGGCCGAGGAGGCCGCCGCGACGCTGGAGGTCTGCCGGCGGCGGGGGGTCGCCCTCACCTCACGGGGCGCGGGGACCTCGGTGGCGGGCAACGCCGTCGGGCCGGGCGTCGTCATGGACTTCAGCCGCCACATGAACCGCGTGCTGGAGGTCGACCCGGCCACCGGGTCCGCGACCGTCGAACCGGGGACGGTGCACGCCACCCTGCAGAGGGCCGCCTCCGCGCACGGTCTGCGCTTCGGCCCCGACCCGTCCACCCACACCCGCTGCACCATCGGCGGGATGATCGGGAACAACGCCTGCGGCACTCGGACGCTGGCGTACGGCCGGACGTCCGACAACGTCCTCGGGCTCACCGTGCTGACGGGCACCGGCAGCACACTCGCCCTCACCTCGCCGCCCGGCCCGGTGCCCGTCGGCGCTCAGCTGGCCGAGCTGCGGGGCGTCGTCGGGGCGGGCCTGGCCACCATCCGGACCGAGTTCGGCACGTTCGGCCGCCAGGTGTCCGGGTACGCGCTGGAGCACCTCCTGCCGGAGAACCGCTTCGACGTCGCCCGGTTCCTCGTCGGCAGCGAGGGAACGCTGGCCGTGTCCACGCAGGCCACCGTCCGCCTGGTCACCGACCCGCGCCACCGCGTTCTCGTGGTCCTCGGCTACCCGGACATCGCCACGGCCGCGGACCACGCGCCCGCGGCGTCGGCACACAGGCCGACGGCGTGCGAGGCGATCGACTCGCGCATCGTCGACGTGGTCCGGGCGCGTCACGGAGCCGGTGCCGTGCCTCCGCTGCCGGCGGGCGGGGCATGGCTGTTCGTCGAGGTGTCGGGCGAGTCCCTCGGCGAACTCACCGACAGGGCCCGCGCGGTGGGCCGTGAGTGCGGCGCGCGGGACAGCCTGGTCGTCGCCGACCCCGCCAGGGCGGCGGCACTCTGGCGCATCCGCGAGGACGGCGCGGGCCTGTCGGGGCGCAGCCCGGCCGGCCTTCCGGCGCATGCCGGGTGGGAGGACTCGGCGGTCCCCCCTGCGGCGCTCGGCGGCTATCTGCGCGACTTCGAGCGGCTGATGGACCGCTTCGGCGTCACCGGCCTGCCCTACGGCCACTTCGGCGACGGCTGTCTCCACATCCGGCTGGACCTGCCTCTCGACAGACCCGGGGGCGGCGCCGTCCTTCGCACGTTCCTCGGCGAGGCCGCCGAACTCGTCGCCGCGTACGGTGGATCGCTCTCCGGTGAGCACGGTGACGGGCGGGCCAGGAGCGAACTCCTGTCCGCCATGTACTCGCCCGAGGCCCTGGAGCTGTTCGCCGGCGTCAAGGCGGTGTTCGACCCCGACAACATCCTCAACCCCGGCGTCCTCGTCGACCCCCGGCCCGTCGACGCCGACCTGCGCGTCCCCGCCGCGCAACCGGTGAGCCGCGGGCTCGCCCTGCTGTACGAGGAGGACGGCGGCGACTTCACCCGGGCGGTGCACCGCTGCACGGGCGTCGGCAAGTGCCGGGCGGACAACACGTCCGCCGGGGGTGTGATGTGCCCGTCCTACCTGGCGACGAAGGAGGAGAAGGACTCCACACGCGGGCGGGCCCGGGTCCTCCAGGAAATGGCCAACGGAACCCTGGTCGACTCGGGCTGGCGGTCGCCGGAGGTCCACGAGGCCCTCGACCTGTGCCTGTCGTGCAAGGGCTGCCTCTCGGACTGTCCCACGGGCGTGGACATGGCCGCGTACAAGTCCGAGGTGCTCCACCAGAGCTACCGGCACCGGATCCGCCCCGCCATCCACTACTCCCTGGGGTGGCTTCCCCGTTGGGCGCGCCTCGCCGGTCACGCACCCGGCCTGGTCAACCGGGTGGCACGGCTTCCCGGTGTCGCCCCGCTCGCGCTGGCGGCGGCCGGTGTGGACGGCCGACGGACCGTGCCGTCGTTCCCGCGCGAGACCTTCCGGAAGTGGTTCGAGCGGACCCGGCCCGGGCGCGAGGCGGGCGGAAGGCCCGTGCTGCTCTTCGTGGACACCTTCACCGACCACTTCTCCCCCGGCGTGGGCATCGCCACCGTCCGTGTCCTGGAGGAGGCCGGTTACCGGCCGGAGATCACCCGGGAACAGCTCTGCTGCGGTCTCACCTGGATGTCCACGGGGCAGCTCGACACCGCACGCAGGCTACTCGGGAGGACGGTCGACGTCCTGGGGGCCGCGGCGGCCCCGGGCACGCCCATCGTCGGCATGGAGCCGTCGTGCACCGCGTCGATCCGATCGGACTCCCTGGAGCTCCTCGGCGGGGACAGGGCCCGGCCGGTCGCCGAGGCCACCCGCACCCTCGCCGAACTGCTGGCGGCGACCCCGGCCTGGGCGCCCCCGGATCTGGGCGGACGCGAGGTCGTCGCCCAGCCCCACTGCCACCACCACGCGGTGATGGGATGGGACTCCGACGCGGAGCTCCTGGAGTCAGCCGGTGCCACGGTCCGGCGCCTGGGCGGATGCTGCGGGCTGGCGGGCAACTTCGGTGCCGAGAAGGGCCATTACGAGGTGTCCGTCGCGGTGGCGGAGCAGCAGCTCCTGCCGGCCCTGCGCGATGCGCGGGAGGGCACGGCCGTCCTCGCCGACGGTTACTCCTGCCGGACCCAGATCGCCGATC
This sequence comes from Streptomyces sp. QL37, assembly GCF_002941025.1. Lineage (NCBI taxonomy): Bacteria > Bacillati > Actinomycetota > Actinomycetes > Kitasatosporales > Streptomycetaceae > Streptomyces > Streptomyces sp. QL37. Next base: position 1,908,532 of record NZ_PTJS01000001.1, read on the forward strand.
TGACCGGCCGTACCGGCCTGCACCTGGCCGAGCTCCTCGCGCGCGAGCTCCCTCGGGCCGCCCCCGACGGGAGCAGCGGCCGTCAGGGATAGAAGTGCGTCAGCGACTCCGCGACACAGGCGGGCTTCTGCGACCCTTCGAGCTCGAAGGTGAAGGCCCGGGTCATCCGCACTCCGCCCCGCGCGACCTCCGTGACCTCCGCGACGGACGCGTGCAGCCGTACGCGGCTGCCGACGGGGACGGGCGCCGGGTACCGGACCCGGTTGACCCCGTAGTTGAGCGCCCGCCCCACGCCGCGGACCTGGAGCAGTTCGCCGAACATCGGGATGCCCCAGCTCAGCACCATGTAGCCGTGGGCGATGGTGCGCCCGTACGGGCCGGCGGCGGCGCGTTCGACGTCGGTGTGGATCCACTGGTGGTCCCCCGAGACGTACGCGTAGGCGTCGATCAGCTCCTGGGTGACCTCCTTCCACTCCGAGTGCCCGAGGTCGCGCCCGCCGAGGGCGAGGATCTCCGGGATGCCGTTGACGGTCAGGGGCATCGGTGGTGCTCCGTTCTGCTCGTACGGGGTGTGGTCAGGCGGTGACGGGCGCGGTGCGGGGCGCGGCGACGGGCTCCGCGGCCTGCTCGTCGTGGTTGGGGCGCTTGAGCAGGAGGAGCATGCAGCCCAGGGTCAGCGCCACCTGGAAGACGGCGTACGCGATGACGGCGGTGATCGAGCCGGTGCGGTTGAGCAGGAACTGGCCGATGATCGGGGTCGTACCGCCGAGCAGGGTGCCGCAGAGCTGGTAGCAGAGCGAGATGCCGGTGTAGCGCAGGTGGGCCGGGAAGCGGCTGGCGAGCATGCCGGCGAGGGCCGCGTAGTAGAGGCAGTGCGGGATGGTGGCGACGGCCACGCCGAGCATCGCGAGACCGTAGTTCTCGGTGCTGATGAGGAGGAACATCACCGGCATCAGGATCAGCTCGGGGAGCAGCATCACGGTCACCGCGCGGGACCAGCTCTTCATCCGGGTGGCGATGAGGGCGCCGAAGGGCTGGACGATGATCTGGGTGATGTTGGCGACGAGGATGATCGTCAGGAACGAGCTGCGGTCGAAGTCGAGGGACGTGGTGGCCCAGGACAGGGCGAACGTCGACTTGAAGTACGTGGCCGAGAGGCCGATGGTGCAGGCGCCGATGCCGAGGACGATCAGCATGGGGTGACTGCGCAGGACCTCGGTCAGCGGGAGCTTGACGACTTCCTTCTTCTCGATGAGCTTGGCCATCGCCGGGGACTCGGAGACCTTCAGGCGGACCAGCAGGCCGACCATGACGAGTGCGGCGGAGGCGAGGAACGGCACCCGCCAGCCCCAGGAGACGAAGGCGTCGTCGGGCAGCTGGCTGATGGCGAGGAAGCTCACGGTGGAGAGGGTGTTGCCGACGGGCGAGCCCTGCTGGGCGAACGCCCCGTACAGAACCGACTTCCCCTTGGGGGCGTGCTCGGAGGCGATCAGGACGGAGCCGCCCCACTCCCCGCCGAGGCCGATGCCCTGGATCATGCGGATGCAGACCAGCAGGATCGGGGCGGCGATGCCGATGGAGGCGTACCCCGGCAGGAGACCGATCGCGGTGGTCGAGACGCCCATCATCAGCAGGGTGATGACGAGGGTCTTCTTACGGCCGAGCTTGTCGCCGTAGTGGCCGAAGACGATGCCGCCGAGGGGGCGGGCGAGGAAGCCGACCCAGAAGGTGGCGAAGGCGACCAGGGTGCCTATGGGGCCTTCGAGTTCGGGGAAGAACACCTTGTCGAAGACGAGCGCTGCCGCGGTTCCGTAGATGTAGAAGTCGAACCACTCGATGGTGGAGCCGATGAAGGCTCCGAACCCCGCGCGGTTGGCGGCTTTCGTTCGCTCCCGTGCGGTTGCGGTGTTCGCACTCATGGTGGCTCCCGTGAACATGGTTGATCGAGCGGATGGACACGGCTGGCCCGGCGTCGCCCGAGACGGCCTGGGTCGCGTGGTGGAGAGGGGACGGAGAAGGGGGACGGGGAAGGGGTCAGGCGGTGATGCGTTCGAAGACCGCGGCGAGGCCCTGGCCTCCGCCGATGCACATGGTCTCCAGGCCGTAACGTGCCTCGCTGCGGTGCATCTCCCGGCTGAGCGTGGCCAGGATGCGGGCACCGGTGGCGCCCACCGGGTGGCCGAGCGAGACGCCGGACCCGTTGACGTTGATCCGCTGCTCGTGGTCCTTCTCGCCGAGTCCCAGCTCCCGGGTGCAGGCCAGGACCTGGGCGGCGAACGCCTCGTTGATCTCGATCAGGTCGAGGTCGGCGAGGGTGAGACCGGCACGGCCCAGGGCCGCGTGGGTGGCCGGGACGGGGCCGATGCCCATCGTCGCGGCGGGGACACCCGCGCGGGCGAAGGAGACCAGACGGACGAGCGGGGTGAGCCCGAGCCGTTCGGCGGTGGCGGCGCTGGTGACCAGGCAGGCGGCGGCCGCGTCGTTCTGTCCGCTCGCGTTGCCCGCGGTGACGGTGGCCTCGGGGTCGGACTTGGCCATGATCGGGCGGAGTGCGGCGAGTTGCTCGGCGGTGGTGTCCGGGCGGGGGTGCTCGTCGGCCGAGACGACCGTCTCGCCCTTCCTGGTGCGCACGGTCACGGGGACGGTCTCCGCGTCGTAGCGCCCCTCCCGCACGGCTCGCGCGGCGCGGGCCTGCGAGCGCAGGGCGAGGGCGTCCTGGTCGGCGCGGCTGATCCCGTACTCGCGGCGCAGGTTCTCGGCGGTCTCGATCATGCCGCCGGGCACGGGGTGGTGGATGCCGCCGGCGGTGACGCGGCCACGGGCCAGGGAGTCGTGGAGCTGGAGGCCGGGGCCCTTGATGCCCCAGCGGCCGTCGTGCGTGTAGTAGGGGGCGGCGCTCATGACGTCGACGCCGCCCGCGACGACGACGTCGCTGAAGCCGGCCCGGATCTGCATGGCCGCGTCGAGGACGGCCTGCAGGCCCGAGCCGCAGCGCCGGTCGGTCTGGACGCCGGTGACGGTCTCGGGGAGTCCGGCGTCCAGGGCGGCCACCCGGCCGATGGCGGGGGCCTCGGACGAGGGGTAGGCGTGTCCGAGGATCACCTCGTCCACCCGGTCCGGGTCGATGCCCGTACGGGCGACGACCTCGGCGATGACGCGCGCGGCGAGCGCGGCGGGCGTCTGCTGGGCGAAGGCTCCGCCGAAACGCCCGATGGGGGTGCGCAGCGGTTCGCAGATGACGACATCGGTCTGGTCGGGCACGGCGGAACACCTTTCGGCGGCTCGGGTGTGTGGGGTGACCTTCGCACTGGACCACTGAGTCGGTCCAATATCGAGTTACCGCACATTCAAGACGCCACGCGTCTCAATCGGACCCTCAGGGCGTGGGCAGGGCCTCCTCGGCGACCGCGAGTACCGCCCGGAGCGCGGCCGAGGGGTTGTCCGTGCGCCAGGCAAGCGCCGCCTGACGCCGGACGGGCGGGCCGGCGAGGGACCGGTAGACGAGCCCGTTCTGCTGGATGTGGCGGACGGAGGAGACCGTGAGCGTGACGCCGACCCCCGCGGCGACCAGGGCCAGGATCGTGTACGAGTCAGGGGCCTCCTGCACCACGCGCGGGTTGAAGCCGGTGGCCTCGCAGACCTGGACCATCGCGTCGCGCACCGTGGAGCCGGCGTTCGCGGGGAAGGAGACGAAGGGTTCGTCGGCGAGGATCCCGATCGGGATGCTCTCCAGGCGGGCGAGCGGGTGGTCCGAGGGCAGGGCGCAGAGCAGCTCCTCCTCGTCGATCACCCGGTAGGCCACTCCGGGCTGGGTGACCGGAAGCCGGACGAACCCCAGGTCGAGGGAGCCGTCGGCGACCCGGGACAGGGCCACGTTGGCGTAGGTCTGCCCCTTCATGGCCAGCTCGATCCCGGGGTGGGCGGCCCGCACGGCCCGGGTGAGCAGGGGAAGCGTCTCGTGGCTCGACGCCCCCGCGAAGCCGATGGTGACCCGGCCGTACTCCCCGCGGCCCGCGGCCTTGGCGGCGCGTACGGCGATGTCGAGGTCGTCGAGCACGGTCCGTACGGGTTCGAGGAAGGACTCCCCCGCGCTGGTGAGTCTCACCGAGCGGGTGTTCCGCTCGAAGAGCTGGACGCCGAGCTCCTTCTCCAGCTGCCGGATCTGCTGGCTGAGCGGGGGCTGTGCCATCTGGAGCCGCTTGGCGGCGCGGCCGAAGTGCAGCTCCTCGGCGACGGCGGTGAACGCGGTCAGATGACGCAGTTCCATGAGGACTTCCATTCATTAACCATGAGTCTTGATCCGACCTTAATTTGGTATTGGACAGCAATCAATGGCCGCTGACACGGTAAGGGCGACCAGCACGCACTCGCCCGAGGAGCACCGTGGAGCGGACGGATACGGCCGACGGGGCCGGCAAAGTCATGTCGATGAAGGAGGCCGTCGCCTCCTTCGTGCACGACGGGGCCACCGTCGGCATCGAAGGGTTCACCCATCTCGTCCCCACCGCCGCCGGACACGAGATCATCCGCCAGGGCCGCAAGGACCTCACCGTCGTACGGATGACGGCGGACATCGTGGTGGACCAGATGATCGCGGCGGGCTGCGTCTCGCGACTGGTCTCCTCCTTCGTGGGCAACTCGTCCGCCGGCTCGCTCGGGGAGCTGCGGCGCAGGATCGAGCGCGCCGATCCGGCTCCGCTGGCCTTCGAGGAGTACAGCCACTACGGGATGGTCTGCCGCTACCTCGCGGGCTCCCAGCGGCTGCCGTTCTACCCGCTGCGCAGCTACGGCGGCAGCGATCTGCCGTCCGTCAACAGCGATCTGCGCAAGGTGACGTCGCCCTACCCGGGGCCCGACGGGGAGCCGGAGCAGATCTACGTCGTGCCGCCCGTCAACCCGGACGTCACGATCATCCACGCACAGCGGGCCGACCGCCGGGGCAACACCCAGATCTGGGGGCTGACCGGCATCCAGGCCGAGGCGGTGTACGCCGCGGACAAGGCGATCGTCGTCGTCGAGGAGATCGTCGGGGACGAGGTCGTCCGCTCGGACCCCAACCGCACGCTCGTCCCGTCCCACGCCGTGGACGCCGTCGTCGTATGTCCGCGCGGCGCGCACCCGTCCTTCGCGCAGGGGTACTACGACCGCGACAACGCCTTCTACCGGGCCTGGTCGCACATCAGCAAGGACCCGGAGCGGCTGCGGGCGTGGCTGGACGAGTGGGTGTACGGAACGGCGGACCACGCCGAGTACGTCGACAAGCTGGGCGAGGACTTCTGGGCGGGGCTCGCGGTGGGCGAGGCGCTCAGCGAACCCGTGAACTACGGGCGGCGGCTGTGAGCGCGCCGCAGGGGAAGGAACGGACCATGACCGCCACCGCACCGGAGACCGTCACCTCGTCCGAGCTGCTCTCCGTCGTCGCCTCCCGCGAACTGGCCTCCCGCCGCACGGTGTTCGCCGGCATCGGCCTGCCGACGCTGGCCACCGAGCTCGCCCATCTGACCGTCGCGCCGCAGATCGAGGTCGTGTACGAGTCCGGGGTCTGCGGGGCGCACCCCTCGCACCTGCCGGAGACCATCGCCGACGCGGTACTCATCTCGGGCGCGGAGGCCGTGCTGTCGATGCCGGCGCTGTTCGGCTGCGTCCTCCAGGGCGGCCACATCGACGTGGGCTTCCTGGGCGCCGCGCAGATCGACCGGTGGGGCAACCTCAACACCTCCGTCATCGGCGACTGGGAGAGTCCCACGGTGCGGCTCCCCGGCTCCGGCGGCGCGATCGAGGTGATGGCCAACTCCCACGAGGTGTTCGTGGTGATGCGCCGTCACAATCCGCGCTCCTTCACGGAGAGTCTGGACTTCTGCACCACTCCGGGCCCCGACCGCGCGCTCGCCGAGGGCATCAGGCCGCTGGGCGCGGGAGTCACCCGGGTCATCACCGAACTGGGCATCCTGGCACGCGAGGGCGTCGGCGAGGAGCTGAAGCTGATCGCCGTCCATCCGGGTGTCACGGTCGGACAGGTCCGGGAGGCGACCGGCTGGGACCTGAAGGTGGCCGACGAGGTCGGCACCGTGCCGCCGCCGACCGCCGCGGAGCTGCGGCTCCTCCGGGAGGACGTCGACCCCGGCCGCGTCTATCTTCGCTGAGGGCACCCCCGATCCCGGGGAGCACCTCCCCGATCCCCACCCCGAGAGGACCGTAACTGCCATGCGTATCAGGATCGTCGGCGCCGGAGCCATGGGACGCGGCATCGCCCAGTGGGCGGCGGCCGGCGGACACACCGTAGAGCTGTGCGACGTCCGGACCGAGGCGGTGACGGCGGCGGTCGACTTCGTACGGTCCATGCTGGAACGCGCGGTGGAGAAGGGGCGGATGTCCGCCGGGGACCGGGACGCGGCCCTGGAGCGGCTGGTCCCGCTGGACGACCCGTGGGCGCCGGGCCCCGAGGTGGAACTGGTCATCGAGGCCGTCCGGGAGGACCTGGACACCAAGGCCGAGGTCTTCGGGAAGCTGGAACAGGCCCTGCCGGACTCCGCCGTCTTCGCCACCAACACCTCGTCCCTGTCGGTGACCCGGATCGCCGCGTCGCTCGGGGACCCGGGGCGGCTCGCGGGGCTGCACTTCTTCAACCCCGTGCCGCTGATGAGGATCGTCGAGGTCGTGCCGGGCGCCGCCACCCGCCCCGGGATCCCTCCGGTTCTCACGGAGCTGGTCGAGAGCTGCGGACACCGCGCGGTCACCGTCGCCGACACCCCCGGCTTCCTGGTCAACCACGCCGGCCGGGGGCTGGTGACCGAGGCCCTGGCGCTGCTGGAGGAGTCCGTCGCCGACCCTGCCGGCATCGACCGGATCGCCCGGGATGTCCTGGGACTGCGCATGGGCCCCTTCGAACTGATGGATCTCACCGGGCTCGACGTCACGGCAGCCGTGATCGACTCGATCTGGCAGGGCTTCCGCCACGAGGACCGGCTCCGCCCGTCCTACCTGACGCCGAACCGGGTGACCGCCGGCCTGCACGGCCGCAAGACCGGGCAGGGCTGGTTCGCGTACGGCCCCGAGGCGCCCGCCCCCGCCCCGGAGGCGCCGGTGACGGGTGACGCGGACCGTCCCGTGTTCGTGGCGGGGGGCGAGGGCGCCGAGGAGCTGCGGACCGCGCTGTCCGAAGCCGGTGCGGTGGTGGAGAGCGGTTCCGCGCCCTCCGGCCGCGCTCTGGTCCTCGTCCCGGTCTGGGGGACGACGGCGGCTGCCGCCGTCGCCTCGCAAGGGCTTCCCGCCGCACGGACCTTCGGCGTCGACCCGCTGGCCCCGGCGGGCAGTCGACGGGTCCTCGCCGTCACGCCCGCCTCCGATCCCTCCGCGGCGCGGGACGCGCGTGCCGTCCTGGCCCGCGCGGCGGACGGCGAGGGTCCCTGGGCCGTGTCGGTGGTGCGTGACACCGCGGGCTCGGTGGCGCAGCGGCTGCTCGCGTCGGTGGTGTCGGTCGCCGCGTCGATCGCGGAGCGCTCGCTGGCCACCCCGGCGGACATCGACCTCGCCGTCACGACGGGCCTCGGGTACCCGACGGGACCGCTGGCCTGGGGCGACCGGGTCGGCGCCGCGCGGATGCTGGAACTCCAGCGGTCCCTGCACGCCACGACCGGCGACCCGCGCCACCGGCCCACCCGCTGGCTCACCGAGCGGGCGCAGCTGGGCCTGGCGCTGACGGACCCGGGCACCTCGCCCGCCGACTGCGCCTGAGGCGGACGCCGGGGGCCGTGACCGTTTCGTACAAGACCTGGTCACGGCCCCCGCCGTACGGTCGTTCCATGACTCCACGACTCGACGCGATCTCCGTCGTCACCGCCGACATGGCCGCATCGCTCGCCTTCTACCGGAGGCTCGGGCTCGACATCCCCGCCGGGGCCGAATCTGCCCCCCATGTCGAAGTGGCCCTTCCGGGCGGGCAGCGCCTGCTGTGGGACACCGAGGACGTCATCCGCTCGTTCGACCCCGGCTGGACGGCTCCGAAGGGCGGTGAGCGCCTCGGCCTCGCCTTCCTCTGCGACAGCCCGGCGGAGGTCGACGCGGTGTACGCCGAACTGACCGCCGCCGGTTACGAGAGCGGCCTGGAGCCCTGGGACGCCGTCTGGGGCCAGCGTTACGCGGTCGTCCTCGACCCGGACGGCTGCGGGGTATCGCTCTTCGCCGCCAACCCCTCGTGACCCGTCGCGGCCAGATAGCCGCCGAGGGTCGTCCCGGCCAGGTCCCGCATCTCCCGGGCCAGGTGCGCCTGGTCCGTACAGCCCGCGGCGTACGCGGCCTCGGCGTACGGCGTTCCCGCCCGTACGAGGTCCAGGGCGCGCTGCAGCCTGAGGACCCTGGCCAGCGTCTTGGGCCCGTAGCCGAACGCGGCCAGCGAGCGCCGGTGCAGCTGGCGGGCGCCGAGCCCGACCGCGTGCGCGGTGGCGGCGACGGAACGCCCCTGCCGCAGCTGTGCGGCGACGGCCGCCGTGAGCGGGTCCGGGGGCTCGGTGCCGGCTGCCCGGCGCAGGGCGATGGCCTCCAGCGCGGCGGCCGGGTCGTCGGCCTCGCCGGTCCGCTCGGTGAGCCCGCGGACCTCGGGGCCCGGCCAGAGGGCGTCGAGCGCGACCCGCCGGTCGCGCAGCTCGTGCGCGGGGACGCCCAGGAGCGCGGGTGCCGTGCCGGGGGCGAAGCGGATGCCCGCGCAGCTGCCGGAGAGCGCCGCGGCGGGGGTGAACGCGTGGGTGTCGGGGCCTGCCACCAGGAGCCGCCCGCCGGCCCACAGCAGGTCCATGCAGCCGTCGGGCAGGACGGGCCGTGAGGGCTCGCGCGGCCCGGACCAGGTCCAGAGGACCGCGCCGCCGAAGCGCGATGCCCGCTCCTCGTACCGTGCGCCCATGTCACCAGGTTATCGGGAGAGCCCCCGGGTCCTCAGGGGGAATCCTTGTCCCGGTTCCCGTGCAGGCGGGACTTCACGTCGTCCGGGGGCAGGAAGCGTGACCAGCGCTCGGGGAATTCGGACGGCATGGACACGTCCTCCTCGTCGTCCTCGTCGGCGTACGCGTCCCAGTTCGCCGCCCGTGCCACGAGCTCCGCGGCCTGGGCGGCCTTGATCCGGTCACTGGCGGCGCGGGCCGCGGCGGTGGCGAGCGAGGGCCAGACATGGTCGATCGCCGCGTTCACGGCGGCGCCCACGAGCACGGCGAAGGCGGAGATCCCTATCCAGAGCAGGACCGCGATGGGCGCCGCCAACGAACCGTAGATGGTGGGGCCTTCCACCGTGCTCGTCAGATAGATCCGCAGCAGGAAGCTGCCCACGACCCACATCCCGAGCGCGACGAGCGCCCCGGGCACGTCCTCTATCCACGGCGAACGGACGGGGACGGACACGTGGTAGAGCGTCGTCAGGAACGCGATGGACAGCAGTATCACCAGCGGCCAGTACATGACCGCGAGCACCTCGGTGCCCCAGGGGACGAACTCCACCACCCGGTCGGGACCGACCACCAGCAGCGGCAGCACCACCGCGCCCAGCAACAGCGCGACCACGTACAGCAGGAACGCGAGCAGACGTGTCTTGACGATGCCGCGGTGGCCGTCGAGCCCGTACATCACGGTGATGGTGTCGATGAAGACGTTCACCGCGCGCGAGCCCGACCAGAGCGCGATCGCGAAACCGAGGGAGATGACGTCGGGGCGCGCGCCCGTGGTCACGTCGGCTATGAGGGGCTCGGCGATCTCCTTGACGCCCCGCTCGGACAGCACCGTCTGCACCGCGCCCAGGATGTTGCGCTCGATGGAGGCGACCGTCGTGGTGGACGTCCAGTCGTCGACGTAGCCGAGCAGGCCGATCAGGCCGAGCAGCAGCGGCGGCAGGGACAGCAGGGTGAAGAACGCCGCCTCGGCCGCGAGGCCGAGGATGCGGTACTCGATGCACGAATTGACCGTGTCCTTGAGCAACTGCCATGCCATCTGCCGCTTCGAGACGTTGCGGTAGAGGACTCGAGCCCGGTGGAGCCGACCCGGTGGCCGCTCGGGTGTTTCATTTGCTGCCTGCACCTCCTTACCGTATCGGCATGGCACCTAGCACCCACACAGTGACCAACCAGGTTCCGCCGCTGGTCGGCTATGACGTCTACGCGGCCGACCGCGCGCTGACGGAGGCCGTCGAGCGGCATCTCGCGCCCGGAATCCTCGACGAGGCCCGGGAGGAGCTCGGCGGGCTGGGCCGGTCCGCGGGCTCCGTGCAGGCCCAGGAGTGGGGCGCGCAGGCCAACGAGAACCCGCCGAAGCTGCGTACGCACGACCGCTACGGCAACCGCGTCGACGAGGTGGACTTCCACCCGGCCTGGCACCGGCTGCTGGGGCACGCGGTCACGGCCGGGCTGACGGACGCCTGGGGAAGGCAGGGCGGCCATGTCCGGCGAGCGGCCGGATTCCTGGTCTGGACGCAGGCCGAGGCGGGCCACGGATGCCCGCTGTCGATGACGCACGCGGCGGTCCCGGCGCTGCGGACCGACCCCGCGCTGGCCGCGGAGTGGGAGCCGCTGCTGACGTCGCACGTGTACGAGGAGGGGCTCCGGCCCGCGTCGCGGAAGGCCGGTGTGCTCTTCGGGATGGGCATGACGGAGAAGCAGGGCGGCACCGACGTGCGGTCCAACACCACCCGGGCCGAGCCGCTGGCCGGCGACGGGGAGTATCTGCTCACCGGCCACAAGTGGTTCTGTTCGGCCCCCATGTCCGACGGCTTCCTGGTGCTGGCGCAGGCGCCGGGCGGTCTGAGCTGCTTCCTCGTGCCGCGGGTCCTGCCGGACGGCGCCCGCAACGCGTTCGCGATCCAGCGCCTCAAGGACAAGCTGGGCAACAGGTCCAACGCCTCCGGCGAGGTCGAGTTCGACGGGACGTGGGCCCGCCGGGTCGGCGAGGAGGGGCGCGGGGTGCGCACCATCATCGAGATGGTGGCGGCGACCCGGCTGGACTGCGTGGTCGGTTCGGCGGCTCTGATGCGTCAGGGGGTGGCGCAGGCGATCCACCACAGCGCCCACCGCAGCGCTTTCGGCGGACTGCTGATCGAGAAGCCGCTGATGCGCAACGTACTCGCCGACCTGGCCCTGGAGTCGGAGGCGGCGACGACGCTCGCGCTGCGGCTGGCCGCCGCCTACGACGCGGACACGGAGGAGGAGCGGGCCTTCCTGCGGATCGCGGTGCCCACGGCCAAGTACTGGGTGACGAAGCGGTGCACCGCGGTGGTCGGGGAGGCCCTCGAATGCCTCGGCGGCAACGGTTACGTCGAGGAGTCCGGAATGCCCCGGCTGTTGCGGGAGGCGCCCCTCAACTCGATCTGGGAGGGCTCGGGCAACGTACAGGCCCTCGATGTGCTGCGGGCGCTGCAGCGTGAGCCGCAGGCGCTCGACGCCTTCCTCCAGGAGGTCGGGAAGGCGCGCGGCGCGGACCACCGGCTCGACGGGGCGATCAAGGATCTGCTGACGGAACTGGCCGATCTGGACGCCGTCGAGGCACGTGCCAGGCGGCTGGTGGAGCGGATGGCGCTGGTGCTGCAGGGCTCGCTGCTGCTGCGCTGGGCCCCGCCGGAGGTCGCGGACGCGTTCTGCGCCTCACGGCTGGGCGGGGACTGGGGCTCGGCCTTCGGGACGCTGCCGCACAGTCTGGATCTGGCCACGGTCGTGGAGCGGGCGCGGGCCCAGGAGGGGTAGGAATTCCGGCGGAACGGCGACAAACGACGGAGGGTGGTGCTGCGCCGACACGGCACCACCCTCCTCGCTTGTGCACCACCGCACGGCGGGTCTATGACTCCCCGCGCGGCGTTCCGCCACTCTCGTACGGTCTGCGGCCTGTTAACCAGAGTTGCAAAGGGTTGCAACCATTGCGTGGAGTACGAGCCAACGGGCACCCTGCACGGCAGGATGTGTCCTTCGGGCCGGGTTTCCCTCTTCCGGGACGGGCCCGTGTTGTGTTGGGGGGACCGTCATGGAAGCAGACCCTGTCGCGCGACCGCGGCCGGAAAACGCCTCGTACCCGGCGCTCACCGAGCGCTCGGTCCACCGCGCACGGGAGGCCCGGCTGGCGGGCGAGCACACGGCGGCGGTTCCGCGCGCCGAGATCGGCGCGTCCTGGGACCGTGTGCTGCGCAGCGGGATCGATCCCGAGCAGTCGCCGGAGAGCAGGCTGCTGGAGACCGACGAGATCGAGTACCGGCGCAGGGACACGGCACTCGGCGCGGTCATGCCCGTACTGCGGGAGGGACTGGCGACGATCGCGGACGCCGCGCAGCAGATCATGGTCGTCACCGACACGGAGGGCAGGGTCCTGTGGCGTCAGGGGCACCCGGCCGTGATGCGCCGGGCCAAGGACATCTGCCTGGAGGAGGGTGCGGCCTGGGCCGAGTCGGCGACGGGCACGAACGCCATCGGTACGGCGCTCGCCGCGCGCACGCCCATCCAGGTCCACTCCGCCGAGCACTTCATCCGCGCCCTGCACAACTGGACCTGCGCGGCGGCCCCCGTGCGCGACCCCCGGGACGGCCGCCTGATGGGCATCGTCGACATCAGCGGGCCCGCCTCCACCTTCCATCCGGCGACGCTGGCACTGGTGGGTTCGGTGGCGGCGCTGGCGGAGAGCGAGCTGCGCGGCCGGCATCTGGTGGCGATCGAGCGGCTGCGCTCGGTGGCCGCGCCGCTCCTGTGCAAGCTGGGGGGCCGGGCGCTGGTGGTGGACACCCATGGCTGGCTGGCCGCCGTCAGCGGGATGCCGCCCGTGGACCGGCTGCCACTGCCGAAGTCGTTGCAGCCGGGCACGGTGTGGCTGGCCGCGCTCGGGATGTGCCGGGTGGAACCGCTGCCCGGCGGCTGGCTGATCCAGGTCGCGGAGGGCACGCACGACCGCCCACCGCGCCGGGTGGTGCTCGATCTGAGCCGGGAGCGGGGACTCACGATCCATGTGACGGGTCCCGTGGGCAGCTGGACGCACCCGCTCTCCCCCCGCCACGCGGAGCTGCTGTACGCCCTGGCCCTGCACCGGGAGGGGCGCACGGCGGCCGAACTGGCCGAGGACGTCTTCGGTGACGCCTCCAGGACGGTGACGGTGCGGGCCGAGATATCCCGGATGCGCCGCCATCTCGCGGAGGTGCTGACCCATCGGCCTTACCGCTTCCGAGAGGGCGTCGAGGTGGAGGTGGTCCATCCGGACGTGCCGGCCGACCTGCTGCCCCGTTCCACCGCTCCGGTGGTGCTCAGGGCACGTACGCCCGCGGGGACGGTCTGAGCAGGGCCGGGTTTGGCCGCGGGTCGCGGCCGTGGTTTTCTGACCGCCATGAGCGACTCCACGCACTCCGCCCCCGCCGTCGACGACCATGACCGGCTGGTATCTGGAACAGACGTCGCCCGCCGACCTGGCCCCCGCCGCCCTCCCCGCGGACGGAGTGACGGTGGCGCGTTCGGAGATACCGCTGCCGGAGTTCAGCCGGTTCCTCTACACAGCGGTGGGCGCGGACGTCCGGTGGACCGACCGGCTGGACCACACCTACGCGCAGTGGCGGGCCTTCCTGGAGCGGCCGGGGGTCGAGACCTGGGTGGCCTACGAGAACGGGACCCCCGCGGGGTTCATCGAGCTCGACGCCCAGGAGGACGGGGCCGTCGAGATCACCTACTTCGGCCTGATCCCGGCGTTCCGGGGCCGCCGGATCGGCGGCCACCTGCTGTCGTACGGCGTGGCGCGCGCCTGGGACCTCGCGGAGCGCCATCCGGAGCGGACCCCCACCAAGAGGGTGTGGCTGCACACGTGCTCCGACGACGGCCCGCACGCGATGGACAACTATCTGCGGCGTGGATTCCGGCTGTTCGACACGGAGACCGAGCAGGAACTCCAGGTCGCCCACCCCGGCCCCTGGCCCGGCGCGCACGCCTGATCGCACGCCTGATCGCACGCCCGGATTCACGCCCTCATGTCGCTTTGTCGACAGGAAAGGCGTGACCGACACCACAGCGTCTCACTCCTCGGGACCATCCCGTCCACATGATGGATCGTGGTGGACTGGCCCGAGATACGCGTGACACGCTTCCGTCATGTCTGGAACTGGAATTGCCTTGGTGAGTCGGCGGCACGTCGACCTCGGCCGCATGTCCAGCGCCATCTGTCCGGTCCGCTGAGAGTCTCCAGCACCGCGATTTCCTGAAGTCCGCTCCACCCCTGCGCACCGCCGCGCCTCACGCGAGTGTGCAGTTCAGAGCCGCCCTCCTGCAGTCCCGAAGGACGTATAGCCATGGCCGCCATCCCCGAGAAGCCTGCTACCGCCACGCCCCGCCGCAAGGCCGGACGTCACCGTGGTGAAGGTCAGTGGGCCATGGGCCACTACACCCCGCTCAACGGGAACGAGCAGTTCAAGAAGGACGACGACAGTCTCAACGTGCGGACGCGCATTGAGACGATCTACTCGAAGCGCGGATTCGACTCCATCGACCCGAACGACCTTCGCGGACGCATGCGCTGGTGGGGTCTGTACACCCAGCGGCGGCCCGGCATCGACGGCGGCAAGACCGCCGTCCTGGAGCCGGAGGAGCTGGACGACCGCTACTTCATGCTGCGCGTGCGCATCGACGGCGGGAGGCTGACCACCGAGCAGCTGCGCGTCATCGGCGAGATCTCGCAGGAGTACGCGCGCGGCACCGCCGATGTCACCGACCGGCAGAACGTCCAGCTGCACTGGATCCGCATCGAGGACGTCCCGGCGATCTGGCAGAAGCTCGAGGCCGTCGGGCTCTCGACGACCGAGGCGTGCGGCGACTGCCCCCGTGTGATCATCGGCTCCCCGGTGGCCGGGATCGCCGCCGACGAGATCATCGACGGCACACCCGCGGTCGACGAGATCCACGAGCGCTACATCGGCAGCAAGGAATTCTCCAACCTGCCCCGTAAGTTCAAGACCGCGATCTCGGGCTCGCCGGTCCAGGACGTCGTGCACGAGATCAACGACATCGCCTTCGTCGGCGTGGACCACCCCGAGCACGGCCCCGGCTTCGACCTGTGGGTCGGCGGCGGACTCTCCACCAACCCGCGGTTCGCCGAACGCCTGGGCGCCTGGGTGCCGCTGGACGAGGTCCCCGACGTCTGGGCCGGCGTCGTAGGGATCTTCCGCGACTACGGCTACCGCCGGCTGCGTACGCGTGCCCGCCTGAAGTTCCTGATGGCCGACTGGGGTCCGGAGAAGTTCCGCCGGATCCTCGAGGACGAGTACCTCAAGCGCCCGATGCTGGACGGGCCGCCGCCGGCCCAGCCGACCTCCCGCTGGCGCGACCACATCGGTGTGCACGCGCAGCAGGACGGCCGTTTCTACGTCGGCTTCGCCCCGCGCGTCGGCCGGGTGGACGGCTCCACCCTCGCCAAGATCGCCGATCTGGCCGAGGCGCACGGCTCGGGCCGGGTGCGCACCACGGTCGAGCAGAAGATGCTCATCCTCGACGTGGAGCAGGACCGGATCGAGTCCCTGACCGCCGGTCTTGAGGCACTGGACTTCCAGGTGAACGCCTCCCCGTTCCGGCGCGGCACGATGGCCTGCACCGGCATCGAGTTCTGCAAGCTGGCGATCGTCGAGACGAAGGCGCGCGGAGCCGCGCTCATCGACGAACTGGAGCGCCGCCTGCCGGACTTCGACGAGCCGCTCTCCATCAACATCAACGGCTGCCCCAACGCCTGCGCCCGCATCCAGACCGCGGACATCGGCCTCAAGGGCCAGCTCATGCTGGACGGTGAGGGCAACCAGGTCGAGGGCTACCAGGTGCACCTCGGCGGCGCGCTCGGCCTGGAGGCCGGTTTCGGCCGGAAGGTCCGCGGGCTGAAGGTCACCTCGGCCGAACTCCCGGACTACGTCGAGCGGGTGCTCGGCAGGTTCCAGGAGGAGCGCGAGGACGGCGAGCGCTTCGCGACCTGGGCCGCCCGGGCCAGTGCGGAGTCGCTGTCATGAGCGAACGAGCCGCGCCGTTCTACTGCCCGTACTGCGGCGACGAGGACCTGCGCCCGCACGAGACGGGCCACGGCGCCTGGGAATGTGCTTCCTGCAATCGCGCGTTCCAGCTGAAGTTCCTGGGCCTGCTGGCCCAGGGGCTCCAGCGCAACGACGTGGAAGGGGACGGGACATGACGGACACGCTGCACACCGCCGAGCTCACCGACGAGGCACTGAGGGAGCTGGCCGAGCGGGCCGGACGCGACCTGGAGGACGCCTCCGCGAGCGACATCCTGAAGTGGGCGGCCGACACCTTCGGCGCGCGCTTCTGCGTCACCTCCTCCATGGAGGACGCGGTCGTCGCGCACCTCGCCTCCCGGGTCTTCCCCGGCGTCGACGTCGTCTTCCTGGACACGGGTTACCACTTCGAGGAGACCATCGGCACCCGGGACGCGGTGGGCGCCGTGATGGACGTCAACCTCATCACGCTGACCCCGCGTCAGTCGGTGGCCGAGCAGGACGCCGAGTACGGCCCGAAGCTGCACGACCGCGACCCCGACCTGTGCTGCAAGCTGCGCAAGGTCAAGCCGCTGGAGGAGGGGCTGACGGCGTACGCGGCCTGGGCGACCGGGCTGCGCCGCGACGAGTCCCCCACCCGGGCGAACACCCCGGTCGTGGGCTGGGACGAGAAGCGCCGCAAGGTCAAGGTCTCGCCGATCGCGCGCTGGACCCAGGACGACGTGGACGCCTACGTCGCCGAACACGGCGTGCTGACCAACCCGCTGCTGATGGACGGTTACGCCTCCGTCGGCTGCGCGCCCTGCACCCGCCGGGTGCTGGAGGGCGAGGACGCACGGGCCGGCCGCTGGGCCGGGCGGGGCAAGACCGAATGCGGGCTGCACGGCTGATGACGACTGATCAGGAGATATCGATGAGCGTGACGGAGACGGGAGCCACCGTCTGGCTCACCGGTCTGCCGAGCGCCGGCAAGACCACCATCGCCTACGAGCTGGCCGGCCGGCTGCGTGCCGACGGGCACCGGGTCGAGGTGCTCGACGGTGACGAGATCCGGGAGTTCCTCTCCGCGGGCCTCGGCTTCTCCCGCGAGGACCGGCACACCAACGTGCAGCGGATCGGCTTCGTCGCCGAACTGCTGGCCGCCAACGGTGTGAAGGCCCTCGTCCCGGTCATCGCGCCGTACGCCGACAGCCGTGACGCGGTGCGCAAGCGTCATCAGCAGGAGGGCACCGCGTATCTGGAGGTGCATGTCGCGACCCCGGTCGAGGTGTGCTCCGAGCGCGATGTGAAGGGGCTGTACGCCAAGCAGGCAGCGGGCGAGATCAGCGGTCTCACCGGGGTCGACGACCCCTACGAGGCACCCGAGTCGCCGGATCTGCGGATCGAGTCGCACCAGCAGACCGTGCAGGAGTCCGCAGCGGCGCTTCGTGCGCTGCTCACCGAGAGGGGCCTGGCATGAGCACCGTCGCCACCGTGCCGGAAGGCACCGTCAACCCGTACGCGCTGAGCCACCTCGACTCCCTGGAGTCGGAGGCGGTGCACATCTTCCGTGAGGTGGCGGGAGAGTTCGAGCGGCCGGTGATCCTCTTCTCCGGCGGCAAGGACTCGATCCTGATGCTGCACCTCGCGCTGAAGGCGTTCGCCCCCGCCCCGATCCCCTTCACGCTGCTGCACGTGGACACCGGGCACAACTTCCCCGAGGTCCTCGACTACCGCGACCGCACCGTGGAGAAGCACGGGCTGCGCCTGCACGTCGCCTCCGTCCAGGAGTACATCGACGCGGGCAAGCTCCGCGAGCGCCCCGACGGCACCCGCAACCCCCTTCAGACGGTCCCGCTGACCGAGGCCATCCAGCAGCACCGCTTCGACGCCGTGTTCGGCGGCGGACGCCGCGACGAGGAGAAGGCCCGCGCCAAGGAGCGCGTCTTCTCCCTGCGCGACGAGTTCTCCCAGTGGGACCCGCGCCGTCAGCGCCCCGAGCTGTGGCAGCTCTACAACGGCCGCCACGCCCCCGGCGAGCACGTCCGCGTCTTCCCCATCTCCAACTGGACCGAGCTCGACGTCTGGCAGTACATCGAGCGAGAGGGCATCGAGCTCCCGGAGATCTACTTCGCCCACGAGCGCGAGGTCTTCAACCGCTCCGGCATGTGGCTCACCGCGGGCGACTGGGGCGGCCCCAAGGAGCACGAGAGGGTCGAGACCCGCCAGGTGCGCTACCGCACCGTCGGCGACATGTCCTGCACCGGCGCCGTCGACTCCGACGCCACCACCCTGGACGCCGTGATCACCGAGATCGCCGCCTCCCGCCTCACCGAGCGGGGCGCGACCCGCGCCGACGACAAGATGTCCGAGGCCGCGATGGAAGACCGCAAGCGTGAGGGGTACTTCTGAGGGCCTCTCGTGTGGATCATGCCGGGCTCACGTGTCCTGGCACCGCACCTCGCGGCGTTGTCGTCGATCCTCCCCGAGCTCCCGGCTCCTCCCCCACTCCCGGCTTCGCGCGAGCGGGGGGACCCCGATGAGCGGGGGAGGCCCCGATCGCTCCGCGTGCCTCAATCCTCCGCCTTGCGACGCACGGCACCAGACCCCGCTCCCTGATCCGGCCTGATCCACACGAGAGGCCCGCCATGACCAGCACCACCACCGAGCAGCTCTCGGCCACCACCCTTCTGCGGTTCGCCACCGCGGGGTCCGTCGACGACGGCAAGTCCACCCTCGTGGGACGCCTCCTGCACGACTCCAAGTCGGTCCTCACCGATCAGCTCGAAGCCGTCGCGCTGGCCTCCACCAACCGCGGGCAGGAGGCGCCCGACCTGGCGCTGCTCACCGACGGACTGCGCGCCGAACGCGAGCAGGGCATCACCATCGACGTGGCCTACCGCTACTTCGCCACGCCCCGCCGCCGCTTCATCCTGGCCGACACCCCGGGGCACGTGCAGTACACCCGCAACATGGTCACCGGCGCCTCCACGGCCGAGCTGGCCGTCGTCCTGGTCGACGCCCGCAACGGCGTGGTCGAACAGACCCGCCGCCACGCCGCCGTCGCCGCCCTGCTGCGCGTCCCCCACGTCGTCCTCGCCGTGAACAAGATGGACCTCGTGGAGTACGCGGAGCCCGTCTTCGCGGCGATAGCGGAGGAGTTCACCGCGTACGCCGCCTCGCTCGGCGTCCCGGAGATCACCGCGATCCCGATCTCGGCACTGGCCGGCGACAACGTCGTGGAGCCGTCCGCGCACATGGACTGGTACGGCGGCCCCACGGTCCTGGAGCACCTGGAGACGGTGCCGGTCAGCCACGACCTGACCGAGTGCCACGCGCGCTTCCCGGTCCAGTACGTGATCCGCCCGCAGACCGCCGAGCACCCCGACTACCGGGGGTACGCCGGTCAGATCGCCGCCGGGGTCTTCCGGGTCGGCGAGACGGTCTCCGTGCTGCCGTCCGGACGCACCACGACGATCGAGAGGATCGACGCGCTCGGCGAGAGCGTCGACATCGCCTGGGCGCCGCAGTCCGTGACGCTGCGGCTCTCCGACGACCTGGACATCTCCCGCGGCGATCTCATCGCGCCGAGCGCGGACGTGCCCGCCACCACGCAGGACGTCGAGGCGACCGTCTGCCACGTCGCCGACCGGCCGCTCACGGTGGGCCAGCGGGTGCTGCTCAAGCACACCACCCGCACGGTCAAGGCGATCGTCAAGGAGATCCCGTCGCGGCTGACGCTGGACGACCTCTCCCAGCACCCGGCCCCCGGGCAGCTGGTGGCCAACGACATCGGCCGGGTCGTCGTACGCACCGCCGAACCGCTCGCGCTCGACGCCTACGCGGACTCGCGGCGCACCGGCTCGTTCCTGCTGATCGACCCGGCCGACGGCACGACGCTGACGGCCGGCATGGCGGGCGCCTCGTTCGCCGCCGTGACCGACGGGGACGCGGACGCGGACACCTCCGCCGAGGACGCGGAGTGGGACTTCTGATGATCACCGACTTCTTCTCGACCTTCGCGAAGGAGGGCGGCCGGGTCGGCAGCGGCGCCCTCGGCAGCGGCCAGGGCGGGGTCGGGCGATGTGCGTGATGACGTACGCGCACTGCCTGCGCGCCCGCTCGCACCGACCGCACCGCCAGTTCAGACGAAGACCTGCCGATCGCCCGGCCACGCCACCTGGTCCCAGGGGGACGTGAGCACCGGGCCAACGAGAGGAAAGCCTCCCGTGCCTGCCACCCGTACCACTCTCCGCCGCAGCCTCGCCGCTGCCGCCGCCCTGCCGCTGCTCGCCGTGGCGGTCACCGCCTGCGGCTACGGTTCCGAGGCGAAGGACGACGACTCCGCGAAGTCGAACGTCTCCGCCGGCGGGAAGAAGCTCTCGGCCGACACCGTGAAGATCGGTTACTTCCCGAACCTCACGCACGCCACCGCCCTGGTCGGTATCCAGGAAGGCCTCATCGCCAAGGAGCTGGGCGGCACCACGGTCAAGCCCTCGACGTTCAACGCCGGGCCCTCCGAGATCGAGGCGCTCAACGCGGGTTCGATCGACATCGGCTTCATCGGCCCCTCCCCCTCGATCAACGGCTACAGCAAGTCCAAGGGCCAGAGCCTGCGGATCATCGGCGGCTCCGCCTCCGGCGGTGTGAAGCTCGTCGTGAACCCGAAGAAGATCAAGACCCTGGACGACCTCAAGGGCAAGAAGATCGCCACCCCGCAGCTCGGCAACACGCAGGACGTGGCGTTCCTCCACTGGATCTCCGAGAAGGGCTGGAAGGTCGACGCCCAGAGCGGCAAGGGCGACGTCTCCGTGGTCCGTTCGGACAACAAGGTGACTCCGGACGCCTTCAAGGCGGGTTCCCTGGACGGTGCCTGGGTCCCGGAGCCGACCGCTTCGAAGCTGGTCGCCGAGGGCGGCAAGGTCCTGCTCGACGAGTCGTCGCTGTGGCCGGACGACAAGTTCGTCATCACGAACATCATCGTGTCGCAGAAGTTCCTCTCCGAGCACCCGGACGTCGTGGACGCGGTGCTGCGCGGCACGGTGAACACCAACAAGTGGATCAACGCCAACCCGGACGAGGCGAAGGCCTCGGCCAACGCGGCGCTCGAGGAGCTGAGCGGCAAGGCCCTGCCCGCCGAGGTCCTCGACCCGGCCTGGAAGTCCATCCAGATCACCGACGACCCGCTGGCCGCCACGCTCGAGGCTCAGGCGGACCACGCGGTCAAGGCCGGCCTGCTGGAGAAGCCCGACCTCGACGGCATCTACGACCTGAAGCCGCTGAACAAGATCCTCAAGGCCGCGGGGCAGCCCGAGGTCGCCGACGCCGGTCTCGGCGTCAAGTAAGCCCGACCGCATCAGGATCACTGACGACTCCCAGGAGGTGACGACCATGGCGACCACCACCCTCACCAAGGCCGAGGACCGTGCAGCGGTCGAGCACGCCGCTCGTATCCGACACGTCTCCAAGTCCTTCGCCGGGCCCACGGGGCAGCAGCTCGTCCTGGACGACATCACGCTCGATGTCGCTCCGGGCGAGTTCGTCACCCTCCTGGGAGCATCCGGGTGCGGCAAATCGACCCTGCTCAACCTGGTGGCCGGACTCGACCGCCCGACCGCGGGGTCCATCGAGACCCCCGGCGGGCGGCCGGCCCTGATGTTCCAGGAGCACGCCCTCTTCCCGTGGCTGACCGCGGGCAAGAACATCGAACTGGCCCTGCGGCTGCGCGGGGTGCCGAAGTCGGACCGCCGCCCGGAGGCGGAACGGCTGCTCGAACTCGTACGCCTCGGCGGGGCGTACGGGAAGCGGGTGCACGAGCTCTCGGGCGGGATGCGCCAGCGGGTGGCGATGGCCCGTGCGCTCGCCCAGGACAGCCAGCTGCTGCTGATGGACGAGCCGTTCGCCGCGCTCGACGCCATCACCCGCGATGTGCTGCACGACGAACTGACCCGGATCTGGCGGGAGACGAACGCCTCCGTCCTCTTCGTCACCCACAACGTGCGTGAGGCCGTGCGGCTCGCCCAGCGCGTCATCCTGCTGTCGTCGCGTCCCGGCCGGATCGCCCGGGAGTGGACGGTCGACATCGAGCAGCCTCGCCGCATCGAGGACACCGCCGTGGCGGAGCTGTCCGTCGAGATCACCGAACAACTGCGTGGGGAGATCCGCCGACATGGCCAGCACTGAAACGAAGGCCGACGACCTGGCGGGTCTCGAGGCGGGCCTGGACGCCCTCGACGCCGTACAGGTACGCAGGACGCCGACCCGCGAGATCCTGCTCAACAAGGTCCTGCCGCCGGTCGTCGCCGTCGTCCTGGTGGTCCTGGTCTGGCAGCTGCTGGTCTGGGCGAAGGTCACCGACGACTACAAGCTCCCGCCGCCCGCGGCGGTCTGGGACAGCCTGACCGACATGTGGATGCAGGGCACCCTGCTGGAGGTCATCTGGACCAGTGTGTCGCGCGGTCTGCTCGGCTTCGTGATGGCCGTCGCGATCGGCACCCCGCTGGGGCTGCTCGTCGCGCGGGTGAAGGTGGTCCGGGCGGCGATCGGCCCGATCCTGTCCGGGCTCCAGTCCCTGCCGTCCGTGGCCTGGGTGGCGCCGGCCATCATCTGGCTCGGCCTCGACGACAAGACGATGTACGCGGTGATCCTCCTCGGCGCCGTGCCGTCCGTCGCCAACGGTCTGGTCTCCGGTGTCGACCAGGTGCCGCCGCTGTTCCTGCGCGCGGGCCGCACGATCGGCGCGACGGGGCTGCGCGGGACGGTCCACATCGTCCTGCCGGCGGCGCTGCCCGGCTATCTGGCGGGGCTCAAGCAGGGCTGGGCGTTCTCCTGGCGCTCGCTCATGGCCGCCGAGATCATCGCCTCCTCGCCCGATCTGGGCCTGGGACTCGGCCAGTTGCTGGAGAACGGCCGGAACAACTTCGACATGCCGGGGATCTTCCTGGCGATCCTCCTCATCCTGTTCGTCGGTATCGCGATCGACCTGCTGATCTTCAGCCCGCTGGAGCGGCGGGTGCTGCGCAGCCGCGGTCTCCTCGTGAAGAGCTGAGTTCTCATGGCATCCCCTGTCCTGCTCGTCGTAGCCCACGGCAGCCGCGACCCGCGGCACGCGGCGGCCGTCCACGCGCTCACCGCGCGGGTACGGTCGCTGCGGCCCGGGCTGCGGGTGGAGACGGGCTTCCTGGAGTTCAACGCCCCGTCCGTGCCCAGGGTGCTGGAGCGCCTGGCCGCGGAGGGGGCGGGCGAGGTCGTCGCGCTCCCCCTGCTGCTGACCAGGGCCTTCCACGCCAAGTCGGACATCCCCTCGGTGCTGCGCGAGGCCCGCGCACGGCTGCCGCGGCTGCGGATCGGCCAGGCCGACGTCCTCGGCCCGTCCCCGCTGCTCAACGCGGCACTGGAACAGAGGCTGTACGAGGCCGGGGTCTCCCCCGGCGACAAGGGCTCGACCGGGCTGGTCCTGGCATCGGCGGGCTCCACGGACCCGGAGGCGATCGCAGTGATCGCTGAAATCGCGCGGGAGCTGCGGCACACCGGTTGGTGCGCCGTGCGGCCTGCGTTCGCCTCCGCATCACTGCCCCGCACCGCCGACGCCGTACGCGCCCTGCGGGCCGACGGCGTGGGGCGGGTCGCGGTCGCGCCGTACGTCATCGCTCCCGGCCGTCTCCCCGACCGCATCGCGGCGGGGGCGGAGGAGGCGGGGGCGGATGTGCTGGCCGGCGTCCTGGGGCCGTCCCCGGCGCTCGCCCGGCTGCTGCTGACCCGGTACGACGAGGCGCGCCTGCCGGTGCAGGGGACCTTGAGCGCTTAGCGGTGTGCGGCACCCGGTAACGCGGGGAAAGCGCCCCACGGACGCGACGGCACGGCAGGCGCTGCGCACCGCGCGGACTGCCGTCCGACCCGTGCGCGGATACTCTGGGACTGCCGTGTCCGGCGTCGTCCGCGTCACGGTGCGACAGCACCGGTGCGTGGTCGCGCCCACCGGTGGCCGAGGCACCACTTCGAGGTCCCCATGATCCGCAGGCTGGTACTTTCCGCCGTGCCCCGGCTCGTCGGCGCGTCGGTCCTCGGAGCGGTCGCCGGGGCGGTGGTCAGCGGTCCGAACGGTACGCCGCTGGGCATCCTCGCGGGCATCGCCTCGGCGGAGGCGGTCTTCGTCGTAGCGGGGTGGCTCGTTCTGTGGCCCATGGACGCGGCCACCACCCATGAGAACGCCCGGCGCGAGGAGTTCCGGCCCGTCACCGAGGAGATCGCTGTGGTCGGGTCCGCGCTGTGCGGCCTGGTCGGCATCGTGGTGCTGCTCCTCGTCAGCGATACGGACCTGAGTCACGCCGCCGCCGCGACGGCGCTCTGTGGTGTGTTCACAGCCTGGGCGGCGCTTCACCTCATGTACGCCGCCCGCTACGCCTACATCTATTACCGGGATCCCGAGGGCGGGATCGACTTCAACACCGACGAGCGGCCGCGGTACAGCGATTTCCTCTACTTCAGTTACAACCTGGGTATGACCTACCAGGTCTCCGACACCAATGTGTCCACGTCCACCATTCGTGCGGTCGCGCTCCGGCACTGCCTGCTGTCCTATGTCTTCGGCGCCGTCATCCTGGCCACCACCATCAACCTCGTGACCGGCATCGTCACGGGCTGACCGCGGGCAGGACCGTACCCGGCCGGATTCCGGCACCGCGCTCCGCCGCTTGCGGAGCGATATGGGGCGGGTTTGACTGTCTACGGAAGTGGCTTCTTCGTGTACGGAAACGGTGACACCGGGAGCGGCCGCACATGAGGACAGGTGGGACATGAATATCGTTGAAGAAGCAATTGAAGTTGCGGTGCCGGTTCGTACTGCTTACAACCAGTGGACGCAGTTCAAGAGTTTCCCGCGATTCATGTCCACGGTGAAGAAGGTCGAGCAGATCCGTCCGAATCTCACCAACTGGGTGATCGGTTTCGGCCCGCTGCGCCACGAATTCGCCGCTGAGATCGTGGAGCAGATCCCCGATTCACACCTGGTGTGGCGCAGCCTCCGGCGGCGCTCCGGCCATCAGGGTGAGGTGTCGTTCCGTACGTCGGGGCCGGACCGTACCGAGATTTCCGTCCGCATAAAGGTGAGGCAGCACGGAGTCGGGGACTTCTGCTCCGGATTCACGCGTCGCGTGGTCCGGTCCGAGCTCGCGCATTTCAAGGAGTTCATCGAGGGCCTGGGCCAGGAGGGCGGGGCCTGGCGAGGCTCCATCCACAATGGTCACGTCAAGCCGATGGAGCCGGAACCGCCCAGAAGCCGAGTCCCCCACTGGCCTGTCGGCTGACCCGCCTCCTTCGGCGCGAGAGAGCGAGAGACGCACGGGATGAAGAAGCCACCGAGCCATGAACCGGACGAGGAACTCAGCGTCACTCCGCCGAAGAAATGGGCGGCAGGAGTGCCCGCGGTGACGCACGCCCTGGAGTACTCCCTGGAGGAGACGTCGGTGCGGCGGACAGGGACGACGCTGCTCACCATGAACCAGGTGGGCGGCATCGACTGTCCCGGTTGTGCCTGGGCCGATCCCTCCCCGGGCCATCGGCACCTCAACGAGTACTGCGAGAACGGCGCGAAGCACATCAACGATGAGGCCACGACGCGCCGCGTCACCGCCGACTTCTTCCGCAGGCACTCGGTCTCCGAACTGGGACAGCGCTCCGATCTGTGGCTCAACCAGCAGGGCCGGCTCACCGAGCCGATGG
Organism: Streptomyces sp. QL37; assembly: GCF_002941025.1. NCBI lineage: Bacteria > Bacillati > Actinomycetota > Actinomycetes > Kitasatosporales > Streptomycetaceae > Streptomyces > Streptomyces sp. QL37. The sequence goes on from NZ_PTJS01000001.1 coordinate 1,934,203, forward strand.
TGAAGCGGGACGGTTCGGACCACTACGAGCCGATCAGCTGGCACGACGCACTGGGGCTGCTCGCCGGGGAACTGAAGGCGCTGGACTCGCCGGACGAGGCGGTCTTCTACACATCGGGCCGGGTGAGCAACGAGGCCGCGTTCCTCCTGCAGCTCTTCGCCAGGGTCTTCGGTACCAACAATCTGCCCGACTGCAGCAACATGTGCCATGAGTCCAGCGGCTTCGCCCTGCACGAGACCCTGGGCACGGGCAAGGGCTCGGTGAGCCTCGAGGACATCCACCATGCCGACCTGATCTTCCTGGTGGGGCAGAATCCCGGCACGAACCATCCGCGGCAGCTCTCCGCGCTGGAGGAGGCCAAGGGGAACGGCGCCCGCGTCATCGCGGTGAACACGCTGCCGGAGGCCGGACTTCTGCGGTTCAAGAACCCTCAGAAGGCCCGCGGCGTCGTCGGCAACGGCGTACAGATCGCCGACCGTTTCCTGCACATCCGCAGCGGCGGCGACCTCGCGTTGTTCCAGGGCCTGAACCGGCTGCTGCTCGAGGCGGAGGACGCGCGGCCGGGCACCGTGCTCGACCACGAATTCATCATGTCGAACACCAGTGGGTTCGAGGAGTTCGCCCGGCACGCCCGGACCGTCGCCTGGGAGGACATCCTCACCGCCACGGATCTCACTCGCGAGGAGATCGAGGCGGTCCGTGACGAGGTCCTGCGCAGCAAGCGCGTCATCGTGTGCTGGGCCATGGGGGTCACCCAGCAGAAGCACGGCGTCCCCACCGTCCGGGAGATCGTGAACTTCCTGCTTCTGCGCGGCAACCTGGGCAAGGCCGGGGCCGGAACATGCCCGGTGCGGGGGCACAGCAACGTACAGGGCGACCGCACGATGGGAATCTGGGAACAGATGCCCGACTCGTTCCTGGACAGGCTGGAGCGGGAGTTCGGCTTCCAACCGCCCCGCGCCCACGGGCTCGACTCGGTGAACTCGATCAAGGCCATGCACGAAGGCCGTGTCAAGGTCTTCCTCGGCGTCGCCGGCAACTTCGTCCGAGCCGCTCCGGACAGCGCCTTCACCGAGGACGCCATGCGGCGATGCGGTTTCACCGCCCACATCTCCACGAAGCTCAACAGGTCCCACACCGTGTGCGGCCGGACCGCCCTCATCCTGCCCACCCTGGGCCGTACCGAACTGGACACCCAGGCGACCGGTGAGCAGTTCGTCACCGTGGAGAACTCCATGAGTGAGGTGCACACCTCCTACGGGCGTCTGAAGCCGGCCTCCAAGCTGCTGCTCAGTGAGGTCGCCATCCTGGCCCGGCTCGCCGTCCGGACCCTCGACGGCAGGGGCGGAATTCCGTGGGAGCAGTTCGAAGCCGACTACGGGGCCATCCGTGACCGCATCTCCAACGTGGTGCCGGGGCTCCACCAGTTCAACCGCCGTGTGGTCCGTCCCGGTGGCATCAGGCTGCCCAACCCCGTCAACGAGGGGATCTACCCCACCCCCGTCGGCAAGGCCCTGTTCAGCTGCAATGCCTGGGAGATGTCGTCCGCACCCGAGGGCCACCTGCTGTTGCAGACCTTGCGCTCCCACGACCAGTGGAACACCATCCCCTACACCGAGAACGACCGCTACCGGGGCATCCACGGAAGCCGCCGGGTGGTCATGGTGAACCCGGACGACATGGACCGGCTCGGCCTGGCGGAAGGTCAGCGCGTCGACCTGGTGAGCGTGTGGGCCGACGATGTGCTGCGCCGTGCCGAGGACTTCAAGGTGGTGTCCTACCCGACGTCGGCCGGATGCGCCGCCGCCTACTACCCGGAGACCAATGTCCTGTTGCCGCTGGACAGTGTGGCCGCGACCAGCAACCAGCCGACCGCCAAGGGCATCGTGGTCCGGCTGGAGCCCACCGTGTAGGTGAACCCCGGTCATGGGAGCCGGCTGCCCGGGCGCGGCCGGCCGCCCGGGCCGGCCGCCGCTCAGGCACGGACGACGGCGAGCACCTCGTCACGGATACGGCCCGTCGACTCCGGGTCCCGCGCCTCCACGTTGAGCCGGAGCAGCGGCTCCGTGTTGGAGGGGCGGAGGTTGAACCACCAGTCGGGGCCGCTCACCGTGAGCCCGTCGAGGTCGTCGACGGCGACCTCGCCGCGCGACTCCCATGCCGCACGGACGGCGGCCGTTCGCCCGGCCTGGTCGGTCACCGTCGAGTTGATCTCACCGGAGGCGGCGTAGCGCTCGAACCGGCGGGTCAGCGCGGAGAGCGGGCCGTCCTGGCCGCCGAGGGCGGCCAGCACGTGCAGTGCGGCCAGCATGCCCGTGTCCGCGTTCCAGAAGTCCCGGAAGTAGTAGTGGGCGGAGTGTTCACCGCCGAACACCGCCCCGGTGCGGGCCATCTCCGCCTTGATGAAGGAGTGACCGACCCGGGTACGGACCGGTGTGCCGCCCGCCTCGCGGATCAGTTCGGGCACCGCACGGGATGTGATCAGGTTGTGGATCACACGGGACCCGGGGTGCCGGGCCAGCTCGCGCAGGGCGACGAGCGCGGTGACGGCGGACGGCGAGACCGGGTCGCCGTTCTCGTCGACGACGAAGCAGCGGTCCGCGTCACCGTCGAAGGCCAGGCCGAGGTCGGCGCCCTCGGTCCGGACCCGGGCCCGGAGGTCGACGATGTTGGCCGGCTCCAGCGGGTTCGCCTCGTGGTTGGGGAAGGTTCCGTCCAGCTCGAAGTACATCGGCACGACGTCCAGCGGAAGTCCTGCGAACACCGTCGGGACGGTGTGCCCGCCCATCCCGTTGCCCGCGTCCACGACGACCTTCAGCGGCCTGATGCCGCTCAGGTCGACGAGCGAGCGCAGGTGCGCGGAGTAGTCCCCCAGCGTCTGCCGGGTGTTCATGGAGCCGCGCCGTGCGGCGGGTCCGGGGGCTCCTTCGTCGGACCACCGTTCGACGAGCGCGCGGATCTCCGCGAGCCCGGTGTCCTGGCCGACCGGCTCGGCGCCGGCCCGGCAGAGCTTGATCCCGTTGTACCGCGCCGGGTTGTGCGACGCCGTGAACATGGCTCCGGGCAGTCCGGACGAGCCAGACGCGAAGTACAGCTGGTCGGTCGAGCACAGGCCGGTCCCGGTGACGTCGGCGCCCTGCGCACAGGCACCGCGGGCGAACGCCGCGGCGAGACCCGGCGACGAGGGCCGCATGTCGTGCCCGGTGACGATGGCGTCCGCACCCGTGACCCGCACGAACGCGGCCCCGAACAGTTCGGCCGTCGCCTCGTCCCACTGGTCGGGCACCACACCTCGCACGTCGTAGGCCTTGACCAGGCCGGACAGATCGGTGCGGGGCGTCGGGTCAGTCGTGCACGCCATCGGCGTCTCCTTCGGTGAGCCATACGGCGGTGTCGGGAGGCAGCGCGTCCCCGACCATCGGCCCGCTGCTCAGTACCGGGCTGCCGGTGAGGCCGAGCGCGGCGAGGGACAGCGGCCGGGTGCCGAGGTTGACCGCGCAGGTCATGTCGCCGCGCCGGAAGACGAGATGAGACGCTCCGGGCGGGGAGAGCCAGAGCGGGGGCTCGGCGGGGTCGGGCGCGGGATGCGCGCGCCGCAGCCGCAGCGCCGCCCGGTAGAGACGCAGCGTCGAGTGCGCGTCCCGCTCCTGGGCCTCGGCGGTGAGGGGGCCCCAGTCGCCGGGCTGCGGCAGCCACGTCGCCTCCGGCGCCGCCGTCGTGAAGCCGTACGGTGCAGCTTCACCGGACCACGGGAGCGGCACCCGGGCGCCGTCACGGCCGCGGTCGGTGTGGCCCGAGCGCTCCCACAGCGGGTCGAGGATGCGGTTGTCGGGCACCTCCGCCTGTGGCAGCCCCAGCTCCTCGCCCTGGTAGAGATACGCGGACCCCGGCAGCGCCAGCATCAGCAGCGCCGCCGCACGGGCCCGGGCGGGCGACCCGTGGCGTGTCACCGGACGGACCGCGTCATGGCTGGACAGCAGCCACGTGACGGGACTGCCCGGCACCGCGAACGAGCCGTCGACGACCCGGCGAAGCTCGGCCGCGTCCCACGAGGCCTCCAGGAACGCGAAGTTGAACGCCTGGTGCATCTCGTCGGGCCGGATGTAGCGGGCCAGGCGCTCCGCGTCGAAGACGGCCGACTCGGCGACCAGTACCCGGTCCTCGGGGGCCACCGCGCCCGCGGGCGCCGGATGGGTGTCGAGCAGCGCCCGCCACCGGCGGTACAGCGGGTGGAGCTCCTCCTGGTCGTAGTACGGCATCAGGTGGTTGCGCAGTGGGTCGCCGTGCTGGCCGGGGCCGGCGTCGGGCAGGCCCTCCGCCTTGAACAGGGCATGGGCCACGTCCACGCGGAAGCCGTCCACGCCCCGGTCGAGCCAGTGGCGCAGCACGTCGGTGAAGGCGTCCTGCACCTCGGGGTTGCGCCAGTTCAGGTCGGGCTGCTCCGGGGCGTGCAGATGGCAGTACCACGCGCCGTCCGCGACCCGGGTCCAGGCGGGGCCGCCGAAGGCCGACTGCCAGTCGTTGGGCGGCAGCCCGCCGTCCGCGCCCTGCCCGTCCCGGAAGAGGTACATCTCCCGCTCCGCCGAACCGGGGCCCGCAGCGAGCGCCTCCTGGAACCAGGGGTGCCGGTCGGACGTGTGGTTCGGGACCAGGTCGACGATCAGCTTGAGGCCCAGCTCGTGGGCGCGGGCGGTCAGCCGGTCGACGTCGGCCGGCGTCCCCAGATCCTCGGCGACGCCCGTGTGGTCGGCGATGTCGTAGCCCCCGTCGGCCAGCGGCGACGGATAGAACGGTGTGATCCACACGGCGTCCGCGCCGAGTTCCCTGATGTGTGCCAGACGGGCGGTCACCCCGGGCAGGTCGCCGATGCCGTCGCCGTTCGAGTCGGCGAACGCGCGGGGGTAGACCTCGTAGCAGACCATGTCCTGCCACCAGCTCATGCGGAACGCTCCTCGTACTCCACTGCCTGTTCGCGGCCGGTGTCGCCGGCCCGGGTCGCGGCCACGGCGACCGCGACGGCGCTCAGCCCGCTCGCCGCGTCCGCGACGGGCGGAGTTCCCTCGCGCACCGCCCGGACCAGGTCGGCCATCGCGGCGCGCACGCTCTGGGAGTACACGTACTCCTTGCGCGCCTCACCGCCCAGGTCGATGACGACGCGGGCGTGGTGCGGCACCGTGCGCCCCTCCCCGCGCCCGTGGGCCGGCTCGGCGGAGCCGGCGTCCCGCTCGACGTGCACGGTGATGCGCTCCTCGCCGTGCGGCCGGAAGCCGTCCACGGCCAGCAGCTCAGGCCGTTCCGTCACGAGTCGCTCCCAGCGCAGGGCGTCGGCCTCGTCCGTCCACGCCGAGATCTCCGCGCGCACGGGGATCCAGCCGCTGATCCGCGACTCGGCGAACCCGTGGTCCAGGCGCATCAGTTGACGCTCGGCGCGGTGGGCATGGGTGAACGAGTGCAGGTACGAGGCGAGGGCACCACCGGGGTGGAGGACGTCGGCACTCACCATGTCCACCGCACCGCCGCCCGGGCGGGCGACGGCCGTGGCGCGCACGCTCACCGGATCCGAGCCGATCAGCGTGCGGGCGGCGTCGAAGAAGTGCACGCCGTGCTCGACGAAGATGCCCCCGCTGTGTGCCGGGTCCCAGAACCAGTGTCCGGGCCCCAGATCCTCGTCCGACGCGTCGTTCTCGAACAGGAACCGGCGCGGGGGCGCGAGCAGCCCCCTCTCGGTCAGCCGCCGCACGGCCCGCAGCAGCGGGTTGTAGCGCAGGACGTGGTCCACGACCAGGACGCGGCCGGCGCGCTCCGCCTCACGGGCGACCGCCAGCGCGTCCTCGGTCGTGGTCGCGAGAGGTTTCTCGCAGAAGACGTGGCGCCCCGCACGGAGTGCGGCGGTGGCCATCGCGGCATGCGTGGCGGGCGGCGTGGCGATCAGTACGGCCGCCACGTCGTCGCGGGCCAGCAGCTCGTCGAGGGAGGCCAGCGTCGGCACTCCGTGCCGGGCGCCGAGCCGCTCCGCGCGCTCGCGCGCGGGATCGGCGACGGCCGCCAGGCGCAGGCCCGGCAGACCGGCCACCGCGTCCAGGACGAACTCGGCGAAACCGCCGCAGCCGACCAGGCCGATACCGAGGGGTGCGGAGGCGCCGCCGGTCATGCCGTGCGCTCCAGGAGGGCGACACCGATGTGCGCGTCGGCCATGCCGTAGAAGACGTACAGTTCGCCGTCGATCTCCTCGACGGCGGTCGGGAAGACGACGTTCGGGACGGTGCCCGCGCGCTCCTCCTCGGTCTCCGGGGCCATCAGCGGCTCGTCGGAGCGGGCGAGGATCTTCGACGGGTCCGCCGGGTCGAGGATCATGGCGCCGGCCGCGTACGAGACGTCCTGGTTCTGCGCCCACGGGTCCTCGATGGAACCGGAGACACCGTGGTGGATCAGCAGCCAGCCTTCGGGCACGCGGATCGGGGCGGGGCCGCCACCGATCTTCAGCGACTCCCACGGAAACTCGGACAGGGCCACCAGCCGGTGGTCGCGCGGGCGGGTCAGGGCGCGGACGTCGGCCTCGGCCTCGGCGACCGGCACGTAGGAGATCCAGATGCCGGGGCGCTCGTCGCGGACGCCGGCGGGCAGGTGCACCCCCTCTCCCGGACGGAACCAGCCCAGGTCCCACATCGGCCGGTGCAGCATCGCGTACGCCGGCTCACCGTCGGGGCCGGGGACCGGCTCGGGGAAGTGGACGACGTCCTTGTTGGGGAACAGGTTGAGGTCGGTGTCCAGACCGGCCTGGTACTGGAACTGGACCGGGCCGAGCCGGGTCCAGTCGGTGAGGTTCTCGGAGACGGCGAGGGCCGGCTTCGGGCCGAGCGGGCCGTAGGCGACGTACGACATGACGTGCTTGCCGAGCGAGGGGATCCAGGTGACACGGGGGTCCTCGACGCCGGCGTTGTTCTTGCCCCGCTCCCAGCCCTCGTCGGGGGCGAGGACGACGCCGCGGCGCTCGACGCCGCTGGGCACGCCGGCTTCGTCGAAGGTGACCTCGGCGAGGCCGACACGGGAGACGTTGCCTTCGGAGACCAGGCGGGGCAGCAGGTGGAGCCGGCCGTCGGGGGTGCGGCCCGCGGCGGGGTTCAGTACGCCCTCGACCTCGTCGGCCTCACCGGCGAGCGGGGACATGACGACGCCCTTGCGGACCATGCGGTAGGGGATGTGGGTGTTGCTCATGGTGGGGTTAGCCCTTTACTCCGGAGTCGATGTCGGTAGAGGTGAAGTGGCGCTGGAACAGGAGGAACAGGACCACCGCGGGGACGGCCAGCACGCACGCGCCGGCCAGCAGGGCACCGGCGGGGTTGGCCACCGTGCCCTGGAGGTTGGACAGGAAGCTCGCGAGGGAGACGGCGAGCGGCTGCATGTCGGCGTCCTTGGTGACCAGGAACGGCCACAGGAACTCGTTCCACGGCCCGATGAACGTCAGCAGCAGGGCGGTGAGCACCGCGGGCCTGGCCATCGGCAACGCCACCCGCCACAGGATGCGGAGTTCGCTCGCGCCGTCGATGCGGGCCGCCTCGAAGAGGGAGCGCGGCATCTGCGAGAAGAACTGGCGGAACAGGAACACGGCCGTCGAGTTGATCGCGAACGGCAGGATCATGCCGAGGTAGTTGTCGCCGAGCCCGTAGTCGCGCACGACCAGGACGTACAGCGGAAGGGTGAGCAGCTGGAAGGGGATCATCTGCACGAGCAGGAGCACGGCGAACACCGCGCCCTTGCCGGGGAACCTCAGCTGGGCGAGCGCGTACCCGGCGAGCACTCCGAAGACCAGCGTGCAGATCAGGACGCCGATCGTCATGATCCCCGAGTTGAGCAGGGAGCGGCCCAGCGAGATCGCGCTGTTGACGGCCGTGTAGTTGCCGCCGGTCAGGCCGGTGGGTACGGCCGCCGACAGGTCGCCGGCCGTGGTCCTCCGCAGCGAGCCGACGACCATGTAGTAGAAGGGGAACAGGAACGCGACCGCGCCGAGCGACAGCAGGACGTAGCGGCCGGCCTTCCCGCCGGAGCGGCGGGTACGGGGGGTGGTGGCGCCCATGTCAGTCGCCCCTCTCGGTGAGCTTGCGTGCGGCGAGCGAGACGACGACCACGAAGGCGACGAGGACGACGCCGAGCGCGGCGGCGGAGTCGGGGTGCCCCTGCTCGATGCCCTTCTGGTACATCAGCAGTACCGGCGAGGTGGAGGAGTGATCGGGGCCACCGCCTCCGGTCAGCAGGTACGGCTCGCTGAACAGGTTGGCGCCGGTGATGATCGCGTAGATCACGACGAGTGTCGTCGCGGGGCGCACCCCCGGGACCGTCACCGAGAAGAACTGGCGCATCCGGCCGGCGCCGTCCACGGAGGCGGCCTCGTACAGCTCCTTGCCGACGTTCTGCAGCGCGGCCAGGTAGAGCATCACGAAGAATCCGAGCTGCTTCCAGGTCACGAAGACCGCGATCATCGGCATCGCGAGATGCGAGTTGACCAGCCAGGAGGGGTCCGGTGCGTGCGAGCCGAGGAGGTGGTTGACGAAGCCGTCCGAGCCGAACAGGAACTGCCACACGGCGACCAGGGCGACGCTCGCCGTCACGTACGGCACGTAGAACGCGGCACGGAAGAAGGCGCGCCCTCGTATCTTCGAGTTCAGTGCGGACGCCAGGACCAGGGAGAGGCCCACGGTGAGCGGCACGTTGATGATCAGGAAGATCGCGATGTTGAGGAAGGCCCGGCCCACCACCGGATCGGTGAAGACGTCCCGGTAGTTCGACAGGCCCACCCAGGGCGAGTCGGTGTCGGTCCCCGGAGCCGTGAAGTAGAAGCGGTGGAAGGACATCCACACCGTGTAGACCAGCGGCACCGCGAAGACCACCAGGACGAACAGCACGTACGGCGAGACGAAGAGCGCACCGGCCCTCGAACGGCCGCCGTCCCTGCGCGGCGGGGTCTTCTCCCACTTCGGCCGGGAGGTGCCGGATCCACGTGCCGCGGAGCGCCCCGGGGCGGACTGGAGATGCACGCTCATGACGGGTCTCCGTACTCGTTCAGCAGGTCGGATATCTTGGACGACGCGTTGCGCAGCCCGGTGCCCGTGGATTCCCGGCCGAAGACGACCGACTTCGTCCACTCGTCCCGGAAGGCCTGCCAGATGTCGACGGAGCCCGGCACGTTGGGCACCTCGACGACGCGCTCCGCCTGTTGCGCGAAGGGCTTGTACGTCGGCTTCGCCTCGAAGAAGCCGGCGTACTCGGTCGTCAGGTCCTCCCGCATCGGCATCTGGCCCGTCGTCTCCAGGAACGCGCCGTCCTGGCCGGTGGAGGTCGCGAACTTCAGCAGGTCCCAGGCCGTGGCCCGGTTCTCGCAGGAGTTGAACATCGCCGCGGACTTCTCGTCGCTGAACGAGTGCTTGCCCGCGCCGCCCTCGGCGGTCGGCACCGGGGCGACCCCGATGTCCACACTGTCCTTGTAGGCGGCGACCGCCCACGGCCCGACCGTGGCCATCGCGGACTTGCCGTCGCTCATCGGGTCGCCGGGGTACGCCTCCTGCGGCGCCAGCCTCTCGGCGTAGAGCTTCCGCCAGAACGCGGCGACCTGCCGCCCGGCGGGTGAGTCGAACTGCGGCTCGTCGTTCTCGATGAGCTGCTTGCCGCCGCTCTGCGCGGCGAAGGCGGGGTAGAAGTCGTACCAGGGCTGGAAGAAGTCGCTGCTGGGCGACGGCCAGATCGCGGCCTTCGCGGCCCCGGAGCGCACCAGCTCGCGCGAGGTGTCCAGGAACTGGTCGTACGTGGCGAGCTCCGGGTGCTCCGCGTCGAGCCCGGCCTGCCTGAACAGCTTCTTGTTGTAGAGGATCATCACGGGGTTGCTCTTCCAGGGCAGCTGGTAGAACTCGCCGTCCGGCGACCGGTACTGGTCGGTGAGGGAACCGCCGCGCTCGCGTATGTACGCGTCACCGCCCGGCAGGTCGCTCAGGGAGACGAGCCCGTTCTGCTTCTGGAAGGTCGGCACCGCCGCGGGTGAGGTGTTGAAGACCAGGCAGGCGCTCGTCCCGGCGATGATCGAGGCGCTGATGGCCTCCTCGGACGTCTTGCCGGCCGGTATCTGCTGCGCGGTGACGTGCTGGCCGGGATGGCGCTCGTTCCAGGCGGCGACCATCTGCCTGCCCCACCGCACCTCCTGTGCGTTGTTCGAGAGCCAGACCGTGATCGGGCCGCGCGCGTCCCGCGCGGTGGCCGGATCAGGAGCCGCCCGGCCACAGGCCGTGGCGGTGCCCGCGAGCGTGAGCACGAGCAGCGCGTACGCCGTTCTCCTCAACATGATTGATCTCCGAACTGTTCACGCGCGGCCTCGTCGCCGTGCGGAGGTCCCGGCACGCGCGAAGGCGACCGGTGGGCGGGGCCCGCGGGGCGCGGGTCCCGGCGCGTGCGTCACCCGCGCGGGGCGGGTCCGATCGACGCACGGGGGATGAACCGGGCGGGCGGCAGCTCCACGTGGGCCGCCGGACCGCCGGCGAGCACCGCGTCGAGCGCGCGGGCCGCCGCCTCTCCCCAACCGCGGGCGTCCGCGCGGGCGGAGGAGAGCGGGGGGTAGGTGTAGCGGGTCAGAGGGGTGTCGTCGTACCCGACCACCGACAGCCGGTCCGGCACCCCGATGCCGAGCTCCTGGGCGACCGAGAGGCCGGCCATCGCGGCGAGGTCGGTGCCGTAGACGATCGCCGTGGGCGGTTCGTCGAGCGCGAGGAGCTCCCGGGTGGCGCGGGCACCGCCGTCGGCGCTGAACCCGCCGGGCAGCACGGGCCCCTCGGGGAGGCCGAGCGTGCGCAGCGTCTCTTCCCAGGCCAGGCGGCGACGATGGGCGTGCCGCAGTTCCTGCGGGCCCTCGACGTGGGCGATGCGGCGGTGTCCGAGCTCGGCGAGGCGGTGGATCGCCGCGGCGTACGCCGGCTCGTCGTCCAGGCTCACCGTCGGCAGGCCACCGCCCCACTCGGGCTGCCCGACCACCACGGCGGGGAGTTCGAGCCGCCGCATCAGCGGGGGGCGTGGATCGTCGCGGCGCAGGTCGGTCAGGAGGACGCCGTCCACCTGGCGCTCGGCGGCCAGCCGCTCGTACACGCCCTGTTCGTCCTCGGGCGTGGTGAGGTGCACCATGAGTCCGTCGCCGCGGCGGCCGATGACGGCTTCGACGCCGGCGATGAAGGCGGGGAAGAAGAGGTCGGTGCCTATCTGCTCCGGTTCCCTGGCCAGGACGAGCCCGAACGCTCCGGCCTTGCCGAGCGACAGCGCCCGCGCCTGACGGCTGGGAGTCCACCCGAGCTCGGCGGCGGCCGCGAGGATCCGGGCCTTCGTCTCCCCGGCGACGCCCGGCCGGTCGTTCAGCGCGAAGGACACGGTGGCGCGCGAGACGCCCGCACGGTGTGCGACATCCGCGATGGTGGGCCTGCGTGCCATGCGCCGTACTCCCTGAAGTGCTTGAACTCCTGGCCTCCGGGTCGCGTACGGCCCGTGTTCAAACCGGTTTGAGTCCGTCGAACGAGGCCAACCAAACCGGTTTGAACGTCAGGCGTCAAGAGTCCGCACGGGGTGACCTGGGTCACCCCCCTCCCTCCGCGCACCACCGGAGCAGGGGCCCGCGCCGGTCGGTGCGACGCACCCCGGGCTCACGAACTCGCCTTCCGGCGAAGCTGGTTCAGGGAGGCCGGCCCGGACTCACCCGAGGTCGAGACCGCCCGTCCGCTCGCTCCTCAGCTCGAAGAAACCGGGTGCCCGGCGAGGACGCGAAAGCGGTCGAAGAGCGGGTGCCGCCTCCGCGCCGCGTGGGATGGAGCTGAGCACCGCGCGGACCGGGACGGTGCCGTCGAGATGGATCGCGGGAGTGCCGACGCGGGAACCGGCAGCGGGGTCCCTCCCCCGGTCGTGGCCGTGGCGTACGGCCTCGTCGTACGTCTGCGCTGCCTCCGCCGGTGCGGCGGGCAGAGGCCCGGTTCGGCGGTGTTCCGTCGGGCGCCCCGGGAAGCGTCAGGACGCGACCACCCCGCGCGGATCGCGGCCACTGAGAGCCAGGACGCGCTCGAAGTCGGACGCGTCGTCGGGCAGGGTGACCTCGGCGGCGAAGCCTTCGTACCGCCGGTAGAGCGCGGCCGTCCCCTCGACCGTTTCCAGGAGGCAGGCCGCCGCCGGTCCGGAGAGCCGGAACTCCTGCCCGGTGGCCCGGGCCACGTCCCAGCCGTGCAGCACCGTCTCCATGAGCAGCATCGCGGCCATCTCCCCGGCGGGGGTGGAGCCGTGCCCGGTGTCGACGGTGCCCTCCCTGGCCGTCGGGGAGGACCAGGCGGCGACCGCGCGTGCCAACTGGGCCGCGTACCGCTCGGGCCAGCCGGGTTCGGCCGTGAAGTCACGGGCCGTCAGCTCGTCGGGGACGAGGGTGCGCAGGGCCCGGTGCTCCAGCCCGTACGAGCTGTGGAGCACCCAGTGGTTGATCAGTTCCCGCAGGTCCCAGCCGTGGCAGGGGGTGGCGGTGGAGGACGGCAGCGTGGCGTCGACGCCCCGGGCGATCCGGGCGGACTCGGTGGCGCATTCGGCCAAGTGTGCGTACGCGTTATGCATGCCCCATCGTGCGTTTCGCCCGGCGGCCGGGTCTTGAAGAAATGCGACAGCGCCCCGGAGTGCTCAGGAAGCCGCGTCGGCCAGGGCGGTGAGTTCGGCCACCGTCATCGAGCCGGCGGCACGCCGCTCCCGGGCGAAGGCGTTCGCGGTGCGCCGCAGCACCTCGTTGACCGGTGTCGGGATGCCGTGCTCCCGGCCCAGCAGGACGATCTCGCCGTTGAGGTAGTCGGCCTCGATGGTGCCCGTGCCTCGGCTGAGACTCTGCCAGGACGAACCGCCGCGCCGGGCCCCGTCGACCGGGTCGAAGCGGATCCTGCCACCGCGGGCCTCCTCCTGCTCCGCGCTTCCGGTCGCCTCGATGCCGGCCGCGGCGAGGACCGCCCGTCCTTCCGCACGGGCCCGGTCGAAGAGGGCGAATCCGTCGGGGCCGTCGAGCACACCGGTGACCGCCTCGATCGCGTTGGCGAGGTTGGAGAGGAGCTTGGCGTACTTCCAGCGCATCACGTCGGGAACGACGGGGGCCTCCAGCTTCGCCTTCTCCCAGTCGGCGGCGATGGCCCGCACGGTGTCGTCGGCGCCGGACGGATAGCGGCCGATGTGCAGGATGCCGGTGAGCGGGGCTCCGGCGGCGAGGACCCTGCCCGGTTCCACGAAGCTCGCGGGGAGGTAGACGCAGCAGCCGTAGACGCGGTGGAACCTGCGCAGGGCCAGGCGTTCGCTCTCGACGCCGTTCTGCGCGCAGATCAGGGGGAGCCGCTCCCCCGCCGTCCCACCGCCCGCCACGGGCCGTGCGCTCCAGGCGTCGAGAGCGGCGACGCCGTCCTGCGTCTTGACGGCGAGGACGAGGACGTCGTCCTGACCGAGGTCCAGTGCCTCCGGGCCGTCGACGACGGGGAGCCGGTGGGTACGGGTGCCCTCGGGCGTGGTGAGGCGCAGGCCGTCCTCCCGCAGAGCCTCGTACTGCGCTCCGCGCGCGACGAGCACCACCTCGTGGCCCGCCTCCGCCAGCCGTCCGCCCATGGCGCCGCCGACGGCGCCGGTTCCCACGATGATGTAACGCATGCCCGCGAGCCTGGCACAGCGCCCGCTCCCACGGGAAGCGGCCACGACAACGGGCCGCGCTCGGTGAGCGCGGCCCGTCGGCAGGTGGTGCGGTGCGTGACGCCTAGAAGACGCTGACGCCGTAGGCGCTCAGAGCCTCGGTGACCGGCTGGAAGAACGTGGTGCCGCCGGAGGAGCAGTTGCCGCTGCCGCCGGAGGTGAGGCCCAGGGCCGTGGTGCCCGAGAAGAGCGAGCCACCGCTGTCGCCCGGCTCGGCGCAGACGTTGGTCTGGATCATGCCGTAGACGATGTCGCCGCCCCCGTAGTTCACGGTGGCGTTGAGGCCGGTCACCGTGCCGCCGTGGACGCCGGTGGTGGAGCCGCTGCGCTGGACGGCCTGGCCGACGCGCGGGGTCGCGGCGGAGGTGATGTCCTGGTAGCTGCCGTTGTACAGGTAGACCCGGCCGTCCGCTGCGGCGGAACTCGAGTGCCGGATGAGCCCGTAGTCGTTGGTCGGGAAGCTGGAGCCGGCCCTCGTGCCGAGGGTGGTGGTCTGCCCGGAGTTGGTGTACCAGGTGCTGCCTATCTCGGTGCAGTGCCCGGCGGTCAGCGCGTAGTAGGTGCTGCCGCTGCGGACGTTGAAGCCGAGGGAACAGCGTCCGCCGCCGGCGTAGATGGCCTGGCCGCCCGCGATGAGCTTGTTGAACGTGCCCTCGGTGCGGTTGACGTCGGCCTTCGCGCCCGAGTCGGTGACCGACTTCTTGATCGTGGCGATCTCGGCGGCGGTGACCGTGCTGTCGACGGTCACGACGACCTTGCCGGTGCTCGCCTCGGTGTACCAGGCGGTGCCCGCGATGTCGGCACCGCGCACGGCGGAACTGGCGTCGGCCAGCTCGGCCTTCGTCACGGTGGTGTCCGGTGCCGCCTGGGCGACCGCGGTGGGTGCCGCGAGCGCGACGGCGGTGACCAGACCTGAGGTCGCGGCGATGAGACGGGCGCGTCTGGAGATCGAGGAGAGAGGGGCGAAGCGCTTGAAGGTCACAGGATCCTCCGTCTTTGGGGGGTGTCCGGTCCGCTGGGTGGGCGGTCCGGAGTATGCGGCTGTCCGCGACCAGTGGGTTCTAGTCGTGGACCTGCCAACCGCACGCCTCGAATCCTTGACTCCGCTTCAACCGGTGACAAGGACGTCTTCCGGACCGGGACGGAGAACGGACCCTGAACTCCGATATGCGAGCGGATGACCTCCGAACAACGGCGTCCGCTCACCGAACGGAGGAGAGGAGCGAATTGCAGCAAAGCCCCTGACGGGGGGCGGACGTCGGCCGCTGTCTACGCGCATCGCGTTCACACACACCATGCCCTGCCCGGGTGGCGCACCGGCACGGGTCTCCGCGGCCCGGACCGGGCCTGTCGGGGCGCGGTCCGTTCGGGCGGCTTACCGGCGTTTTGCCCGGGCGCTCCAGATGGCCGGAATCAGCCCCTCCGGCGAAAACCGGCCGGGCGCCGGGCGCGGATCAGACCGGCGCGGCACTCTTGCGTGGCCACACCGGCGTGTGCTGCGGGGCGCCAGGGAGCCGGCAGGAGGCGCCGGCTCAGACCTCGGCGAACGGATCGTCGATGAAGGGCGTCGCCTGGTGGAAGTAGAGCAGCCACCCGTCCCCCGTCAGACGCCACAGTGAGCTGCGGTGGGACCGCAGGCCCTGGGACTCCGTGTCGAAGGTGAGGTGCACCAGGTCAGGCGCGAGCTGGTCGCCACGCATCCGTGACGCGGTGAGCGGGACGGGAGGCGGAGCATCCGGGTCCGCGTCCGGTTGTGTGAGCATGGCGATGATCGTGTCCCGCCGCCAGAGGCGGCCGCTGGTGCCGATCTCCCGGAAGTCCGGGTGCAGCAGCGTGGCCAGCACATCGGCGGAGGCCCGTACCACGGGGTCGAGGAGGCGGAGCTCTCCCTCGATGGCTGCGGCCACGGCGGGCGAGGGCTCAGTCACGCGTCATCTCCACAAGCTTGACCACGGTGTTCCAGTTACGGCTCGTGGCGACGAGGCCACGGGTGAAGGCGGGCCGCCCGAGCACCACGGCGAGCTTGGAGCGCCCGAGCCCGTCGGGCGCGTACAGATAGAGGGCGCGGTCCCCCAGCCGGAACTCCTCGGGGCGGAAGGCATCGGCGTCGAGCGAGGCGAACCGCGCGGCGTCCACGGCCTGGTCGAAGTAGGTGACGTGCAGCTGCTTCGCCTCCAGATCGGCGGCCGGAAAGGGACAGGCCCCGGCCACGCCCGCGAGATAGGCGCCCGTGCGGACGAGACAGTCGACCGGGAAGCCGAACCGTTCCTCGATCCCCCGCTCCAGCTCGGCGGCCAGGGCGCTCTCGTCGCCCGACGCGCTGCGGAACACGGCGTTGCCGCTCTGCAGGTGGGTGGCGACGTCCTCGTGTCCCAGCTCACCGAGCAGCGCACGGAGTTCCGCCATGGGAACCCGCCGGTGGCCGCTGACGTTGATCCCGCGCAGCAGCGCCGCGTACATCGTGCTCATGGGCCCCACCCTAGATCTTTTCCACGGGCGACGGCCGCCGCGCCCCGTGGGGGAGGGCGCGGCGGCCTCATGCATGTTCTACCCGGCCTGCCGGGCCTATTCCACGACCTTCAGGAGCTTGTTGGCCGTCCCCTCGGTCGCGTTGGAGATGGCGTCCGGGGTGGCACCGTCGGTCAGCGCCGTGGCGACCTCCTCCGGCGTGGCGTCCGGGTGTCCGCCGAGGTAGACGGCGGCGGCGCCGACGACGTGCGGGGTCGCCATGGACGTACCCGAGATGGTGTTCGTGCCGTCGTCGCTGTCGTTCCAGTCCGACGTGATGTCCGAGCCGGGGGCGTAGATGTCCACGACCGAACCGAAGTTGGAGAACGACGACTGCTCGTCGTCCACCGTGGACGAGGCGACGGTGATGGCCTCGGGGACACGGGAGGGAGAGCCCTCGCCCGCGTCGCTCGACTCGTTGCCCGCGGCGACCGCGAAGGTGACGCCGGAGGCGATGGCCTTCTGGACGGCGGCGTCGAGGGCCGGGTCCGCGGAGCCGCCCAGGCTCATGTTGGCGACGGACGGGCCCTCGTGGTTCGCGGTGACCCAGTCGATGCCCGCGACGACCTGCTCGGTGGTGCCCGAGCCCGCGTCGTCCAGGACGCGGACGGCCACGATCTTCGCCTTCTTGGCCACCCCGTGGGACGCGCCCGCGATGGTTCCCGCCACGTGGGTGCCGTGTCCGTTGCCGTCGTCGGCGTCGTCGTCGTTGTCCACGGCGTCGAAGCCCGAAGTGGCGCGGCCCTCGAAGTCCTTGTGGGTGACGCGGACACCCGTGTCGATGACGTACGCGGTGACGTCCCCGCCGGCGGCGTCGGGGTAGTTGTACGCACCGTCACCGGCGGTCTCGGCCTGGTCGATCCGGTCCAGACCCCAGGACGGCGGGTTGTCCTGGGTGGCGTCGATGTGGAACTTCTTGTTCTGGACGACCTTGGACACGGCCGGGTCGGCGGCGAGCCGCTTGGCCTCGGTCTCCGAAAGCCCGCTGGCCGAGAAGCCGTTGATGGCCGACTTGTAGTTCCGCTTGAGGGTGCCGCCGTACTCCTTGGCCAGGTCGGCCTTGTCGGCCTTCTGGTCCAGCATCACGATGTAGCTGCCGGAGACGGCCGTCGCCGCGTCCGCGCCGTAGACGGTGCCCGTCGCAGGCGCCGTGGCGGCTCCGGCGAACGGGGTGGTGAGCAGGGTGACACCGGCGGCCGCTGCCACAGCGGTTATCGCGGCGGTGAGCTTGACCGAACGCACGCGCTTGTGAATTGCCATGAAGAGGGGTCTCCTCGTCATTCTTTTGTGGGGGGATTGGCCCTCGGCCGGAAGATCTCCGGGGGCTGCCTCGAAACCCTGCTCGATTGACGCGCCCAGATCAAGACCTTCATGTAGCCGTCACGTACTCGGCAAGCTTTCGTCACAGGAAACCTGCGCACTCCTCTTCATCTCGGGCAAACTGCCGCATCCTCAGCCGAACATGAGGACGCATGCGGGTTCCGGTCGGGTGAACTTGGCACGATCGAGCACGCATGACCCCACTTCATTGCTAATGAACGCGCGAACGGAATGTCATGTTTCTTTTGTGCAGACCCCCAGTGACCCACCACACCCCTCACGCGAAAACACATGGCACACCGCTTGTACGACAAGTGGGAGTGACGCGGCGTCAGGCAGTCGGTCCCGCACCGCCGCTGCCGCGGCTCCGGAGCCCGTGGCCGCCGCGAGCCTGCCGTCCCAGGCCCAGCACGGGCGGCGCCCGACGGTCGCGGTCGTGGGCCTCGGTTACGTCGGGCTGCCGACCGCGCTCTCCCTCCACGCGGCCGGCCACACGGTGGTCGGCCTGGACATCAGCGAGCCCCGGCTGCGAGACATCCGGTCCGGCCGGGTCGACCTGTTGCCCTCGCAGCACGGCCGGCTGACCACGGCTCTCCAGGACGCGGACTTCCGGCTGACGGCCGACCCCGCCGCGGTCCTGGGGACGGACGCGGTGATCATCTGCGTGCCGACCCCGGTCGACAGGGATCTCGTGCCCGATCTGCGCGCGCTGACCGCCGCCTGCGCGTCGGTGGTGGCCCACGCGGTACCGGGACAGCTGCTGGTCCTGACCTCGACCAGTTATGTCGGCACCACGCGTGACCTCCTCGTCGAGCCGCTCGAAGCAAGGGGGTTGCGGCCCGGCACCGATGTGTTCGTGGCGTTCGCACCCGAGCGGATCGACCCCGGGAACCCCGCCCACTCCCCCGAGCGGACCCCGCGCGTCATCGGCGGTGTCACTCCCCGGTCGGCCGAGCTCGCCGCCTCCCTGCTGGCCGGAACCGCGCCCTCCGTCCACCGGGTGGACAGCCCGGAAGCCGCCGAGATGAGCAAGCTGTGGGAGAACACCTTCCGGGCGGTGAACATCGCACTGGCGAACGAACTGACGGAGAGCTGCCTGGAGTTCGCACTGGATCCGCGGCAGGTCATCGAAGCCGCGGCCACCAAGCCGTACGGCTTCATGCCCTTCTACCCGGGCGCGGGCGTCGGGGGGCACTGCATCCCCTGCGACCCGCACTACCTGCTGTGGCAGTTGCGGGCGAGGAAGAGGACGTCCCCTCTGGTGGACACCGCGATGACGGCGATCGCCGAGCGGCCCGCCCGGGTCGCCGGGAAGGCGCGGGACGCCCTCGCCGCCGCGGGGCTGGGGACCGCCGGCTCCCGGGTGCTGATCCTGGGCGTGGCCTACAAGCCCGGTGTGGCGGATCTGCGCGAGAGTCCGGCCCTGGAGATCATCGACCGGCTCACGTCCTGGGGCGCCACCGTCGAGTACACGGACCCGCTGGTCCCGAGCCTGGACCGGCACGGCGTCGTACGGCGCAGTGTCGACGCCCCCGGAACGCTGGACTGGGACCTGGTCGTCGTCCACACCGTGCACCCCGGGACGGACCTGGGCTGGCTGGACGACGGCCCCGCCGTCCTGGACGTCACGCATCGGCCGGCCACGGCCACCGGCGCCGCCGTATGAGCGCCTCCCCGGCGCCCAGCCGGCGCATGCTGCTCACCGCCGCCGTCGCGACCCCGGCCGCCGGGCTGGCCGGCGTCCTGACCTCGGACGGGCCCGGTCCGGACGCCGCGGGCAGACCAGGGGACGGCAAGGCCGCCGGAGGCCCGGCGTCCGCCGGCCCGAACCCGGGGGAATCGGATCCGGCGGCGCCCGCCGGTGGTCCCGGGGCTCCTTTCCGCCCGGACTTCCCGACGGAGGGCCTGGTCACCAACGAGTACGCCTACAGCCGTCCGGACTCCGAGGACGCCCGCCTCTCGCACGACTGGATCGTGACCAGCGGTTCCCTGTTCGCGCAGTGGGCCTTCGGGTGGACCGGCGCGCCCGACGGCGAGGCGCCCGGCCCCGACTCGGGCCTGCACACGGGGTCGGCCGTCTTCCGGCTGGTGAGCCGCCGTCAGGACTTCGGCGACACCACCGTGCGGTCCTGGGTGTTCCTGAAGCCCCCGGGTGCCACCGGGCGCACCCCCGCGCAGGACTGGGACGGCGGGCATCTCTGGCTCCGCCACCACAGTGCGCAGGAGCTGTACGCCCTGAGCTTCCGCCGCCGCGACGGCATGGTCGTTCTCAAGCGCAAACACCCGGCGCCGGGCCGGCCCGTGGACGAGGAGGGCGTCTACACCACACTCGCGACGGCGGATCACGCCCTCGACTACGGCCGGTGGCACCAGATCTCGGCCACGGTGGCCACCCGGGGGGACGACCGGGTCCGGATCGCGCTCTCCCTGAACGGCCGGACGGTCCTCGACGCGGAGGACCGGGAACCGGGCCGGCTGACGGAGCCGGGCGGGGTCGGGCTGCGCGGCGACAACACCGAGATGGCCTTCTTCGGCTTCACGGCGCGGGACCACGGCCGCCGTCCCCCACATCCCCCGGCGGACGGGGCGTACCGGTGAACGCCCTCCACCGGCCGCAGGCCGGTCCCCGCGCCTGTGCGCCTGACGGGCACGACACCGTGCCCGGCCCTCGCGGGATGCGCGCGCTCACGCACCGGGTCACGCCCACCGACCCCGCGCTCCGGCACGGGGTGCGCCGGCTGCTCGTCCTGCTCTGCCTGATGCCGCTCCTGGTCGTCCTGGCCCATCACGCCGTACGACTGCCCCGTCTGAACCTGCCCGTCTGCTACGGGCTCGTCGTGCTGGCCGGCACGATCGCCCTGCTCTACATCGCCTACAGCCGGTACGAGGACCCGGCCGAGGGCGAACTCCGGGTGCGTCCGGGCCCCGACGAGGCCTTCCCGCCGCTGCCCGCCGCCCCCCGGGTCGCGTTCCTGCTGGCCGTCAAGGACGAGGTGGACGGCATCGAGGCGTGCGTACGCTCCATGGCCGCCTCCGACTGCCCCGGGGTGCGGATCATCGTCGTGGACGACCACTCCCAGGACGGGACGGGTGACGTGCTGCGCCGGCTCCGGGACGAGCTCGGCATCACCGTCATCCATCTGGACTCCAACGTCGGCAAGAAGCACGCGCTGGTCCGCGCCTGCGAACTCGCCGACACCGAGATCATCGCCTTCACCGACTCCGACTGCGTCCTCGCCCCCGACGCCCTGCGCCGCTGTGTGCGCGCCCTGGTCACCCACCCGGAGCTGGGGGCCGTGAGCGGCCACTGCCGGGCCCTGAACACGGACGCCGGCTTCCTGGCGCGGGCCCAGGACGTCTGGTACGAGGGCCAGTTCAGGGTGGCCAAGGCGGCCGAGGCGTCCTTCGGCTCGGTGTCCTGCGTCTCGGGACCGCTGGCCGTCTTCCGCCGGGACGCCGTCTACAACTACCTGCCCGCGTGGGCCGACGACCGGTTCATGGGCGCGCCGTTCCGCTTCGCCACGGACCGCCAGCTGACGGGATACGTCCTCGGACAGGCGTGGAGGGGCGCTGCGCTCAAGCGCCGCTACGCCGGATCCCCTTTCGTCGAGGAGGACTTCACCGAGCGCCGCTGGCGCGTCGGGTACGTACGCTCCGCGAAGGTGTGGACCGATGTGCCCGCCCGGCTGGGGCCCCTCCTGCGGCAGCAGGTCCGCTGGAAGAAGAGCTTCATCCGCAACCTCTTCTTCACCGGTTCCTTCATGTGGCGCCGCGGTCCCGGACCCGCGGCCCTCTACTACGGGCACGTGCTGTGGGTGCTCGCCGCACCGGTGATGGCGTTCCGGCATCTGGTCTGGGCGCCGGTGCACGGAGCGCTCTTCCTGACCCTGCTCTACTTCTGCGGAGTGATCCTCAAGGGCTGCGTCTGGGGCCTCGCGTACAGGATCGACCACCCCGGGGACACGCACTGGCGCTATCGGCCCCTCATGAGCCTGTTCTCCTCGGTGCTGATGGCCTGGCTGCTGCCGTACTCCCTGCTCACCGTCCGGCGCGGCGTCTGGTCCAGGGGGGCGGCATGAGAGATCTGTCCCGTCTGGTCACCAGGGCGCTGGCCGCACTGCTCAGCGCGGCCGCCGTCGTCGCCGTCTACCTTCTCGTGCTCTCCCGGGGGGCCCTGCCGTGACCCACTCCGCACCCGGACGGGCGGTGCTCGGGCTGCTCGCCGCGGCGATGGCCTGCGTGCCCTTCTACGGCGCCTGGCGCTTCGACGAGTTCCACCGGTCCGTGGCGGCGCAGGAGGCCCCTCCCGCTCGCGGGGCCGCCCAGGTCGCGGGCGGGCAGGCCTCCGGGCGGCGGACGGAAGGCCCCGCCCCCGTCGTGCTGGCATACCACGACATCGGCCGTGACAGTCGCAGCCGCTACACGGTGACCCCCGAGGCGTTCGACGCCCAGCTCGCCGCACTCGCGGCGGCGGGCTACCGCACGCTGAGCAGCGAGGAGTTCACCGCGTACCTGCGCGGAGGGCCGGCGCCGGGGCCGCGCTCGGTGTTCCTGACCTTCGACGACGGCGCCCACGGGCTGTGGGTCCACGCAGACCGCATCCTCGCCAGGTACCGCATGCGGGCGTCCGCCTTCCTCATCACCCGGGCGGTGGGGAGCCATCGCCCGTACTACCTCTCCTGGGAGGAGATCGGCCGTATGGCCCGGTCGGGTCGCTGGGACTTCGAGAACCACACGCACGACCTCCACCGGCGCGAGGCCGTGGACGCGACGGGCCGCACGTCCTCCGCGCTCGCCTCCCGGCTGTGGCTGCCCGGCGAGGAGCGGCGGGAGACGGCGCAGGAGTACCGGCGGCGGATCGAGGCCGACCTGGACCGGTCGATCGGCGACATCACCCGCCGGGGACTGCCCAGGCCCCGGCTCTTCGCCTACCCCTTCTCCGAGACGAACGGCCACACTTCGGCGTCGCCCACCGACCGGACGCTGCACACGGCGCTCGCCGAGCGGTTCGTGGCCGCCCTGACCAACAACTCCGGCCGTCCGCTGCCGGCCGGGCGGCGGGCGGCGTCCGCCCGTGAGGTGCAGCGGGTGGAGGTCACCGCCGGCACCGGCGTCCGGGAGCTGCTGGCGGAGGTCCGGCGCTGGACGGCGGTGTCCCCGGCCGACTGCCCGGCCCCGCTCGGCCAGCCGCGCTCGTGGCGGCGCGACGGCCGCTGGCGCGGCCCCGGTCTCGGGGCGTTCACCGGCGCGGGCCCCTATCCCGGTCCCACGGGGTACGCGACTGCCGCCTACCGGCCGATGGGCTCCGCCGACTGGACCGGCTACGGAGTCGACTTCCGGGTGGCCGGTCTGCGGGAGTCCGAGAACAGCGTCGGCGTGATCGTGCGTGACGGCAGCCTCGACCCGCTCGAGGTGTCGCTCAGCTTCAGTTACGTCAGGCTTCGCGAGCACAGGGGCGGGCGGTGGCACGAGATCGGCCGCCGCACCCTGACCGACGCCTCGGCTCACCGGGTGAGGATCACCGTGGAGGACGGCCGGACCCTGGTCGCCGTCGACGGGAGGACTCAGATTCGGCAGGCCGCACGCGCGACCGGCGGCGACGCGACCGGGGGGATCGCCGTCAGCGTGCGTAACGGTGACCCCGACGGGGGCTGGCCGCGCTTCGACTCCCTGACGGTGCGTCCGTCGGCCGGCGCGGGGAAGGACGGGGCACGGCGCGGGTAGCGGCCGGCCCCGTCGAGGCAGGTCAGGCCTGGCGGGCGGGGAGTTCGGCCTCGATGAGGTCGGCTGCCCGCTTCGCCCCGCCCTCCCCCGCCATCTGCTTCCGGATCCGCTCCAGCCTCGTGGCCACGTCCGGGTCGCCCACCAGGGCGAGCACCGCGTCACGCAGGGACGCGGCGTCCGCCTCCTCCTTCGGCAGGTGCCGGGCGACGCCGATGGCCTGGAGCATGTCCGCGTTGCCGAACTGGTCGACGGCCTGCGGGACCGCCACCATCGGGGTGCCGGTGGCGAGCCCTTCCTGGCTTCCGCCGGCGCCCGCGTGGGTGATGAAGGCGTCCGCCTGCTTCAGGACGGACAGCTGGGGGACCCAGGAGTGCACCTCCACGCTGTCCGGTACGTCCCCGAGGTCCGCCGGGTCGACGTGCGCGCCGATCTGCAGCACCACGTGCCAGTCCGGCAGGTCGCCGAAGGCCTTGACGCACTCGCGGTAGAACGCCGGCTCGTTGGTGAACGACGAGCCGAGCGAGACCAGCAGGACCTTCCCGGCCCCGGCGGGCCGCTTCCACTCCCCCTGGTCGGCGCGCTCGCCCTGGCAGGCGCCGACGAAGGTGAACCTGGCGTGGTCCACCCGGTCGGCGTTCGGCTGGAGCGCCTCGGGGATGAGCACCAGGCCACGGCGCGGCCGGGCCACGAAGTCGTCGGACGAGAGGTCGCCCAGACCGTTCTCCGCGAGCCAGGACGCGAAGCGCGCGAAGTACGCCCTGCCCCTCCCGGTCTGCTTCAGCTCGGCGTTCGCCGGATCCCCGACCTCCTCCTCGTACCCCTCCCAGGGAACGAGGTTGGGCCAGAGCTGGACCGCGGGCACACCCCAGCGGTGGGCGAGGACGCGGGCCGGATAGGAGGTGATGTCGTGCAGGACGAGGTCCGGTTCGTCGCCCTCGAAGGCGTCGGCGAGCTGCGGGAGTGCCTGGATCGCGTCCTCGAGGAAAGGTTCGAGGTTGTCGATCAGTTCGGTCCCCCAGTCCTCCGGGTTGTCCTCGGTGGGCAGCACCGAGGTGTAGATCACCGGCTCGGCTCCGGTGGCGGCGACCTTCTCGGCGAAGGAGGCCGGGATGGCGTAACTGACGCGGTGTCCTCGGGCGACGAGCTCCCGGATGACTTCGAGGCTCGGGTTCACGTGCCCGTGGGCTGCGATGGAGAACATGGCGATGTGGGCACGCGGGGTCGGTGTCATGCCCCCACTGTAAACGAGACGCAACGTCTCGTCCAGCGTATTTCCGGTCCTCGCCGGGCCCGGTTCAGCGCTGATAGCGGGCCAGCACCCTGTTCCCGTCGTCGACCAGGCGTTTCCTCAGCTCCTCGGTGCCGATGGCCCCGCTGTAGTACTCCTGGAGCGCCGGCGTGGCGACCTTGTCCTTCCACTCGGGGTAGCCGCGCACCGACTGCGCGGGGGCCGGGCGCAGCGACCGGGCGAGAGCGGTGCCCGTCGCCCAGCCGTTCTCCTCGGTGTGCAGTGCGGGGTCCGCGAGCGCCTCGGTGCCGGTCGGCAGCATCCAGTCACCCCTGGCCAGCCGCACCATGTTCGGCGGACGCAGGAGGAAGTCGATGAACTGCGCGGCCTCCTTCTTGTGCGGGCTGTCCTCGGCGACCGAGAGGGTCTGCGGACTGACCCCCTGTGCGAGCCCTCCGCTGCCTGCCGGGGTGGGCAGCACCGTCCACTCGAAGCCCTCGGGGGCCTGCTCGACGACCTGCTGGCGGTAGGAGAAGCCGAGCGGGACCATGGCGTACTTGCCGCCGAAGAATCCGGGGAGCGTGTCCGAGCCTCCCATGCCGAGCGCCGAACGCGCGGCGCTGCGATCGGAGTTGACCTGGTCCCGGACCGTGCCGGGCATGACCCGGTCGCCCTCGTTGGACCGGATGGTCACCTTGCCGTCCGCGCCCCGGTGGAAGAGCTGCCCGCCGGAGGAGAGCCCCAGGTTGAGGGTGACGGAGACCGGCTCCTTGAGCGGCCAGGCGACCCCGTACGTCCCCTTCCCCGTCAGCTGCTCGGTCACCTGCCGGAATTCCGGCCAGCTCCAGGGCTTTTCGGGGGTGGGGATACGGACCCCCGAGGACTCGAGGATCTTCTTGTTGGCGATCAGGACCTTGGGCTCCTGGAGGAACGGCACTCCGTAGACGCCGTCGCCGAAGGTGGTGGTGGCCCAGGACTGCTGCGGGATGTCCTCGGTCAGCCGGTCCGGCAGCAGGGTCCGCAGATCGGCGAGGTACCCGCCGTACGCGAAGTCCGCGAGGTCGTCGGAGGCGTCGTGGATGATGTCGGGCGCCTCACCGCCCTCGAAGGAGGTGAGCAGCTGGTCGTGGACGTTGTCCCAGCTGCCCTGGACGTAGTCCACCTGCACGCCGGGGTGGGCGGCGTTCCACTCGCGTACGAGCTGCTTGTTGGCGTCGACGGACTCCTTCTGCCAGGCCAGCGACTGGAAGCTGAGCCGGATCGTGCCGTCCGCGTCCCTGTCGCCGCCCTCCCCCGAGCAGCCGGCGAGCAGGAGGACGAGGGCGGTGGTCACCGCGGCGAGCGCGGGCAGCCGGCGGCGCATCAGTGCTTCACCGCCCCGGCCGTGAGGCCGCCCGTGATGCGCTTCTGGATGATCGCGAAGAGCACGAGCGAGGGGAGGGTGGCGAGGAAGGCGGCGGCGGCGAGCGGCCCTAGGTCGGCCACACCCTCCGCGCCGAGGAAGTGGGTGAGTACGACCGGCAAGGTCTGCTTCTCCGGTGTCTTGAGCAGGACGAGCGCGAAGAAGAACTCGTTCCATGCGGTGATGAACGCGAAGAGCGCGGTGGCGACGATCCCGGGGGCCAGCAGCGGCGCGGTGACCGAGATCAGGATCCGCGCCTTCCCGGCCCCGTCGACGGCGGCGGCCTCCTCCAGCTCGGGCGGCACGGCCCGTACGTATCCGGCCAGCATCCAGAGCGCGAAGGGGAGCGACCAGACGACGTACACCAGGATCAGCCCCCACAGCGAGTTGATCAGGTGCAGGTACTTGAGGACCAGGAACAGCGGAATGATCACCAGGACGAAGGGGAACGCCTGGCTGACCACGACCCATCCGGTGGCGGCCGTGGACAGCCGCCCGCGGTGGCGGGCCATCACATAGGCCATGGGCGTGGCGATGACGACCGCGATCAGGGCGGCGCAGAGCGCCGCGGTGAGCGAGTTCGCCGCGGCCCTGAGCAGCGGCTGCTCGTCGAAGGCCTGACGGAAGTTGTCCAGCGTCGGGTCCTCGGGAATCCACGTGGGGTGCAGCGAGCCGAGCTCACGGGCCGGCTTGAAGGCGGTGGAGATCAGCCAGAGGAAGGGGAACGCCAGGAAGACGAGGTAGCACATCAGCGCGGCGTACTGCCCGGCGCGCGCGGTTCTGCCCGTACGCGGACTCATGCGTCCTCGCCTCCCCTGAGCCGGCCGACGAGGTAGACGGCGAGGAGCACCGAGATGACGGCGACCATCACGCATCCCATCGCGGCGGCGTAGCCGAACTGTCCGTAGCGGAAGGCCTCTTCGTAGGCGAAGAGCATGGGCAGCCTGGTGCGGCCTCCCGGTCCTCCGCTGGTCAGGACGTAGACCAGGGCGAAGGAGTTGAAGTTCCAGATGAAGTTGAGCGCGCTGATGGCCAGCGCCACCGGCCGGATGGCGGGCCAGGTGACCGTGCGGAAGCGGCGCCAGGCTCCCGCTCCGTCCAGGGCGGCCGCCTCGTGGAGTTCGTGCGGGGTGTTCTGCAGCCCGGCCAGCAGCGCCACGGTCGTCTGCGGCATGCCGGCCCAGACGCCGACGACTATCACGGCGGGCAGAGCGGTGGCGAGACCGGTCAGCCAGTCCCTGCCGTCACCGAGCCCGAGATCGCGGATGGTCTCGTTGAGGATGCCCGCGTCGGGGTTGTAGACCAGACGCCACATGATGCCGACGACGACCTCGGGCATGGCCCAGGGAATGATCGCCAGGGCCCGGGCGAGCCAGCGCATCCGCAGGTTCGCGTTGAGCAGCAGCGCGAGACCGAGGGCCAGCACGAACTGCGGGACCGTGACCCCGACCGCCCACAGCAGGCCGATCCGGAAGGAGTCCCAGAACAGGGTGTCGTGCAGCAGGTCCTGGAAGTTGAGGGCACCGATCCACTGGGTGGAGCGGGTGCGGCCCGACTGCGCGTCGGTGAAGGCCAGCAGGATGCCGTAGACCAGCGGGCCGACGCTCAGGATCAGGATCGGGATCAGTGCGGGCAGCACCAGGAACCAGGCGGCGCCGTCCCGTCGGCGGCCCTCACCCCGGCCGCCCTGTGGGTTCTTACGCCCGGACCGCTCCGTTGCGGTCGCCAATGTCATGAATTCGACCCCTTTACTTCCTTGGATCGGTTTCATCCCCGTATCGCCGCCCCGGCGGCCCCCGTCATCGTGCTGACGGGCCGCCCGTTCGTCAAGGTGGCCTGCGAGGATGAGAAAATTGAGCCATGGACGACATGCGTGCGCGCGAGGTACTGACGGCCGCCGGACTGCCGGCCGGTGCGGAGCTCCTCGCGCTCGGCGAGAACGCGGTGTTCGGCCTCGGCGACCTGGTGGTCAAGGTCGGCCGGGACTCGACACACCACCCGGAGCTCCGGGAGCGGGCCGAGCGCGAGGTGGCCGTCGCACTGTGGCTCGCCGACTCGGGCGTACCCGCCGTGCGGGCCGCCGAACCTCTGGCCCGCCTGATCGAGGGCCACCCGGTGACCCTGTGGCACCGGCTGCCCGACGCCGTGCGCCCGTCCGAACCGCGCGATCTGGCCCCGCTGCTCACCCAGGTACACGCGCTGCCCGCCCCGGAGGGCTTCACGCTGCCGCGGCGTGAGCTGCTCGGCGGTGTCGAGCGCTGGCTGCGTCTGGCGGGCGACGCGATCGATCCGGCCGACGCCGACTATCTCCGCGGCCGGCGCGACGGCTTCGCGAAGGCGGCGGCGGCCCTCGCGCCGCACCTGCCGCCGGGTCCCATCCACGGCGACGCGCTCCCCCGCAATGTCCACGTCGGCCCGGACGGGCCGGTGCTGGTCGACCTGGAGACCTTCTCCGCCGACCTGCGCGAGCACGACCTGGTGGTCCTCGCGCTCTCCCGCGACCGGTACGGCCTGCCCGCGCGGGCCTACGACGCCTTCACGGAGGCGTACGGCTGGGACGTACGCGCCTGGGAAGGGTGCGCGGTGCTGCGCGGCGCCCGCGAGACGGCGAGCTGCGCCTGGGTGTCCCAGCACGCCCCGGCCAACCCGAAGGCGCTGGCGGAGTTCCGGCGCAGGGTGGCCTCACTGCGCGAGGACGACCCCGAGGTGCGCTGGTACCCGTTCTGAACCGCACCCCCGTCGCGCACGGCGCCGGATACGCGTGACATAGATTGACCGCATGGGAATCCTCGACAAGCTCACCGGAACCAGGCACCCCGAGGACGGGGTCGCGCCACGTCCGGCCGAGGAGCTGCGCGGAGCCCTGCTCGGCCTCAACCGGTCCGACGTCCCCTACATCATCCGTGACGGCGCGTCGGACGGCGCGGACCTGGTGGCGGAGTGGCGGATCGCCGAGCCCGCCTGGCAGACCTTCTTCATCGGGTCCCAGCTGACGCACGCCATCCGGATACGGATGCGCCTGGTCGAGGAGAGCCACGAGGTGCGGGCCGTCGAGGAGCAGTGGGAGGTCACCCGCGTCGGCAATCCCCCTCGGCTCCGGACATCGGCGGAGTACGGGCGGGGCTCGGGCAGGACCGTCTCCCGTCGCTGGTCGCTCCAGCGCGGGGAGGACGGGCGCCTCCAGGCGACGGAGACATCCAGCTTCGACAGCGCGGAGCTGACCGGCCCGTTGCGGAACACCGCCCTCACGTCCGGCTGGACCTGGCGCGGAGTGCTCTTCGGGAAGCTGTGAGCCGGCCGGATCCGGACGCGTCGCATCGGCCGGAACCGCGCCACGTATGCTTCCGGCCACTGCCTCGAAACGCCAGGAACCGGAGCTTCCCCATGGCCATGACCCGCTCGACCGCGGCCGCATGGAGCCTCTCGGCCCTGGCCGCCGGCCTGCTGCTCGTCGGCTGCTCGGCCTCGGTCGACGTCGGGAGCTCCGAGCCGAAGATGTCCGCGGACAAGCTGGCCGACACGGTGGCCGAGAAGCTCGCCGCCACGATGAACCGGCCGAAGCCGGACGTCACCTGCCCCGAGGACCTCGCCGGGAAGACCGGCACCACCACCCGGTGCACGCTCACGGCGGACGACGGCAGCACCCTGGGCGTGTCCGTCACCGTGACCTCGGTCGACGGCGACCGGATCGATTTCGACATCCAGGCCGACGAAACGGCTTCACCGGCTCCGAACTGACACCCCCGCATCGCTCCCGTCCGCCTGCGGCTCCCGCCTCCGGGGGATGAGCGGCCAGGCGGCCTCGACGACCGCCGCCGGATCCGCCGTCCGCCGCAGATAGGCCTGCAGGGAGAGCGACTGCTCGGCCGCCGCGTGCACCTGGAGGCCGTGCAGCTCCTCCAGGGGCATCACTCCGACGGGCTGGTGCCTCTCCCCCATCCGCCGCACCACCCGGGCCGCGGCCACGGCGTCGGCCCTCGCGTCGTGCGCGTCCTCCAGCGAGACCCCGTAGTGGGCGCACAGGGCGTGGAGGGCGCGCTTCCCCTTGCGGTACCTGTCGACGTGCTTGTCGATCACCAGCGGATCGATGACGGGCGAAGGCGCCTCCCCCAGCCGCTCGCTGACCGACTCCACGCCGTACCTCCGGCACTCACGGTCGAGCAGGGAGAGGTCGTAACGCGCGTTCATCACCACCAGCGGCGTCCCCGAGCGCAGCCCGTCGGCGACGGTCCGGGTGATCTCCTCGATCGCGGAGGCGGCCGGCACCCCGTGCTCGCGGGCGCGTTCGGTCGAGATGCCGTGGATCGCCGACGCCTGCTCCGGTATGGCGACACCGGGGTCCAGCAGCCAGGTCCGCTCCTCCGAGACGGATCCGTCGGCCTCCAGCCGGACGACCGCCGCCGTCACGATGCGGTCGGTCTCGACGTCCGTCCCCGTGGTCTCCAGGTCGAACGCCAGCAGCGGCCCGCTGATCCAGCTCATCCCGTACCTCCTTCTGTGGTGCGTTCCCCCAAGTGATGACCACCTTCGCACGCACCACTGACAACGCCGGAAGGGGCGTCAGGAGACGGGCCTGGAGTCCGTCCAGACCGACTCGAACTCCTCGCGGTACGTCTCGAAGAGGCCGTGCTCGCTGTCCTGCCCCGTCCTGACCACCGCACGCCCCCCTCCTCGCAGCACCAGCACGGGTGCCTCCATGCCGCGTGCGCGCCGCAGATACGGCTGGACGACCCCGACCGCGTCGGGTCCGTCACCGTCCACCAGATACGCCGTGAAGCGCGGCGTCTCGTCGAAGACGTGGATCTGGAAGGCCCCCGGGTCGCGGAGCTTGGAGCGGACCCGGCGCATGTGGAGGATGTTCATCTCGACGGAGCGGCTCAGTTCGCCCTTCTTGAGGCCCAGTTCGCGCTCCCGGCGCTTGACCGCGCTGCTCGCCGGATTGATGAAGAGCAGCCGGACCCGGCAGCCCGACTCGGCGAGGCGCACCAGCCGGCGGCCCGAGAAGTTCTGCGTGAGGAGGTTGAGCCCGATGCCGATCGCGTCCAGCCTGCGCGCGCTCCCGAACAGGTCCTCGGCCGGCAGCTGACGCTGCAGACGCACCCGGTCCGGGTGGACCGAGACCACGTCGGCGTAGCGGTCGCCGACCAGCTCCTCCACGGCGTCCACCGGCAGCCGGTCGGCGGAGGGGACCGCCGCGCCGCTGCCGAGGATCTCCAGGAGCCGCGCGGAGGCGCGTTCGGCCTGCGCCAGGACCGCCTCGTTGAGCGCGCGGTTGCGGGAGACGACGTTGCGCGCCACCTCCAGCTCGTCCAGCGCGAGCTCCACCTCACGGCGGTCGTCGAAGTACGGCTCGAAGCAGGGCCAGTGCTGGACCATCAGCTCGCGCAGCTGCGGCAGCGTGAGGAAGCTCAGGACGTTGTCGTCGGCCGGGTCGAGCAGATAGCCCTTGCGGCGCGAGACCTCCCGGACCGCGACGGCGCGCTGCACCCACTCCTGCCCCGCGGGCCCGGCGGCGGCCACCACCCAGTCCTCGCCGTGCACCGGCTCGTAGATCGGCCGGATGACGGCGGAGACCACGGCGCGCAGCCGCTGTTCCACCAGATTCAGCCAGATGTACGCCCGCCCGGCCCGCTGGGCGCGGGTGCGCACCTCGTTCCAGGCGTCCGCTCCCCAGTTCAGATCGGCACCGATCTCCATGGGCTGTGCGAGGGAGACAGCCCCTGGCGGGGCATCGGTCGATTCCCCCTCGTGACCCGCGTCACCTGGGGGCAGCTCGAACCCTCCCGAGCTCACCCGTGTACCGCCTTCCGCTCCCCCACCAACGATCAAGGAAGGGTACTCCGGTAGCGGGAGCCGGTGCAGCAGGATGCACAGGCTCCTTACTCAACTCCCCTATGGCGCAGGCTCGTTCCTTGCGGTGAGATCGGGTGGAGTGAGATGGTTCATAGTGATTGCGCACCCCCTCGCACGCCGCATACCGGACGGAGGAGCCGCCCGGCGGCCCGGGCCCCTGTCCGGGCGACACCGAGGTGTACCGGGTTGACCGGCCCGGTGGGATCCCACGACGGAAACCGGCCGCACCGGTCGACGTACTAGGTAGAGGACCGTCTTTCGGGGAGTATCGGGGCGAAAACCCCCAGCACCCGGATCAGAAGTGGAAGAGTCCTATCTATGCAGGTCTGGCCGGGACACGCGTATCCCCTCGGCGCCACCTACGACGGCGCCGGAACCAACTTCGCGGTCTTCTCGGAGGCCGCCGACCGGATCGAGTTGTGCCTTCTGCACGACGACGGTTCAGAAACGGCGGTGGAGCTCCGCGAGACCGACGCCTTCGTCCGTCACGCCTATCTGCCCGGGGTGATGCCGGGGCAGCGCTACGGCTTCCGGGTGCACGGACCGTACGAGCCGCAGCACGGACAGCGCTGCAACTCGGCGAAACTGCTCCTCGATCCGTACGCACGTGCGATCTCGGGGCAGATCCAGTGGGGCGAGGCGGTGTACGGCTACCCGTTCGGCAAGCCGGACGAGCGCAACGACCTCGACTCGGCGCCGCACACGATGAGCTCGGTCGTGGTCAATCCGTACTTCGACTGGGGTGACGACCGTCGCCCGCGCACCGACTACCACCGCACGGTGATCTACGAGGCCCATGTGAAGGGCCTGACGATGCTCCACCCGGGCCTGCCCGAGGAGCTCCGGGGCACCTACGCGGGACTCGCGCACCCCGAGATCATCGCCCATCTGACGGAGCTGGGCGTCACCGCGATCGAGCTGATGCCGGTGCACCAGTTCGTCCAGGACCACCGTCTCGCCGACGCCGGCCTGGCCAACTACTGGGGTTACAACACCATCGGCTTCTTCGCCCCGCACAACGCGTACGCCTCCTGGGGCGACCGCGGTGAACAGGTGCTGGAGTTCAAGCAGGCGGTGAAGGCTCTGCACCAGGCGGGCATCGAGGTGATCCTCGACGTGGTCTACAACCACACCGCCGAGGGCAACCATCTCGGTCCGACGCTCTCCTTCCGGGGCCTCGACAACGCCTCGTACTACCGCCTGGCGGACGACCAGAAGTACTACATGGACACCACCGGCACCGGGAACTCCCTGCTGATGCGGTCCCCGCACGTCCTCCAGCTGATCATGGACTCCCTGCGCTACTGGGTGACCGAGATGCACGTGGACGGCTTCCGCTTCGACCTGGCCGCGACACTCGCACGCCAGTTCCACGAGGTGGACCGGCTGTCCTCGTTCTTCGACCTGGTGCAGCAGGACCCCGTGGTGAGCCAGGTGAAGCTGATCGCCGAGCCCTGGGACGTGGGCGAGGGCGGCTACCAGGTGGGGAACTTCCCGCCGCTGTGGACCGAGTGGAACGGCAAGTACCGGGACACCGTGCGGGATCTCTGGCGGGGCGAGCCCCGGACCCTCGCGGAGTTCGCCGGGCGTCTGACGGGCTCCTCGGACCTCTACCAGGACGACGGCAGACGCCCGCTGGCGTCGATCAACTTCACCACCTGCCACGACGGTTTCACGCTGCACGACCTGGTCTCGTACAACGAGAAGCGCAACGACGCCAACGGCGAGGGCAACCGGGACGGCGAGAGCCACAACCGCTCCTGGAACTGCGGGGCGGAGGGGGAGACCGAGGACAAGGAGGTCCTGGAGCTGCGCAGCCGCCAGATGCGCAACTTCATCGCCACGCTGATGCTCTCCCAGGGTGTGCCCATGCTGAGTCACGGCGACGAGTTCGCGCGGACGCAGCGGGGCAACAACAACGGCTACTGCCAGGACAACGAGCTCTCCTGGGTCCACTGGCCCGACCCGGCCGCCGCCTCGCACGCGGAGGACGGCGACGAGGAGGGCGGTTCCACGGACACGAGTCTGCTGGAGTTCACCCGGTCCATGGTCTGGCTCCGCCGCGACCACCCGGTCTTCCGGCGCAGACGCTTCTTCCACGGCCGCCCGGTGGAGGGCACGCACGACGAGCTGTCCGACATCGCGTGGTTCACCCCCAGGGGTGAGGAGATGACCCAGCGGGACTGGCAGGCCGCGCATGCCAAGGCCATGACGGTCTTCCTGAACGGCCACGCGATCTCCGAGCCGGGGCCGCGCGGTGAGCGGATCTCCGACGACTCGTTCCTGCTCATGTTCAACGCGGGGGCCGAGACGCTGGAGTTCGCGGTTCCGATGAACCACGGCAAGCAGTGGCAGGTCGTGGTGGACACGGCGATCCCGGACGGGGTGCCGCCGGGAGCGGGACCCAAGGTGTCGGCGGGCGAGCGGGTGACGCTCGTCGGGCGGAGTCTGACGGTGCTCAAGCGTCCGGCGTAGGCCGGCCTTCGGCCGATGGGGTGACCGGCCGGCCGGGGCGGGCCCGCCCGGCCGGTCCGGGTGGCGCAGAAGGTGGGAGAGAGGCGTCCGGGTGGGTACGTACGAGTCCATGACGCCCACCGCCACGTACCGGCTGCAGCTCCAACCGGACTTCCCGTTCGCCGCCGCCGCGGACGCCGTGCCGTATATCGCCGAGCTCGGCGTCTCCCATCTGCATCTGTCCCCCGTCCTGGAGGCCGTGCCCGGCTCGGGGCACGGCTACGACGTCGTCGACCACAGCAGGGTGCGAGCCGAGTTCGGGGGCGAGGAGGGCCTGCGGGAGCTGGCCGTCACGGCACGCGCCCACGGCCTCGGGCTGATCCTGGACATCGTGCCGAACCACATGGCCGCCGCGCCCCGGCACAATCTGCCGCTCTGGGAGGTGCTGCGCGAGGGCCCGGAGTCCCCGTACGCCCGCTGGTTCGACATCGACTGGGCGGCGGGCGGCGGGAAGGTGCTGCTGCCCGTGCTGGCAGGGCGGTTCGGCGAGGAGCGCGGCAGCATCGAGCCGGGCACCAGGGACGACGGCACGCCGGTGCTCCGCTACGGCGACCTGGAGTTCCCCCTGCGCGAGGGTACGGCGGACCTCCCGCCGGACGACCTGCTGGCCGCCCAGCACTACCGGCTCGCCTGGTGGCGGCTGGCCAGGACGGAGCTGAACTACCGGCGGTTCTTCACCATCTCCGATCTGATCGGTGTCCGGGTGGAGCACGCCGAGGTGTTCGCCGCCACTCACGGCAAGATCCTCGAACTGGTCCGCGACGGGGTCGTCGACGGTCTGCGCATCGACCACCCCGACGGGCTGGCCGACCCCGCCGCGTACCTGGGGCGGCTCGGTGACGCCACCGGCGGGCGGTGGACGGTGGTGGAGAAGATCCTCACCGGTGACGAGGCCCTGCCCGCCGGCTGGGCGGTGGCGGGGACGACCGGTTACGACGCGCTGCACCGGATCGACGGCCTGTTCACCGACCCCATGGGCGCGGCCGACCTGCTCGGCCGCTACCGGGACTTCGCCGGCCCTCCCGGGGACCGCGGCGGTTACTGGACCGCGACCGTCCGCCGCGCGGCGTACCGGGTGGTCACCCATGAGCTGGCCGCCGAGACGGAGTGGCTGACCCGCCTCGCCGTCGAGGCGTGCGCCGGGGATGCCGCACTGCGCGACCACGCGCCGTGGGCGCTCCACACGGCGGTGCGCGAGCTGCTGGTGCGGGTGCCCGTCTACCGGCCGTACGTGACCGCGGGCGGCCCTCTCACGGAGATCGCCGAGTCGACGCTCCCGGCCGAGGCGGTGCGGGACGCCAGGGCGGTGTTCTCGGTCGCCCAGGAGGCGGACGCCGTCGACGTGGTGCGTGATCTGGCACTGGGCCGCCTCGGCGACGGGCCGGAGCACGTGGCGTTCTGTGCCCGGTTCGCGCAGACCGCGTCGGCGCTGCACGCCAAGTCGGTGGAGGACACGGCGTTCTACCGCTACGTGCCGCTGATCTCCGCGACCGAGGTGGGCGGCGACCCGGGCCGGCCGGCGGTGAGCCCGGAGGAGTTCCACGCCTTCTGTGCCCGGATCGCGCGGGACTGGCCGGCCACCGGCACGGTGCTGACGACGCACGACACCAAGCGCAGCGGTGACGTGCGGGCCCGGATCGCGGTTCTCTCCGAGTGCCCCGAGCGGTGGTCCGCGCTGGTCGCGCGGCTGTCCGGGACGGCCTCCGTGCCGGCCCCCGACCCGCAGCTGGCCTGGCAGGCCTGGCAGTCGGCGTACGGCTGCGCGGGCCTTCCCGCCGGTGAGATGGCGGGCAGGCTGGAGCCCGCACTGCTGAAGTCCGTTCGCGAGGCGGGGCTGTTCACCAGCTGGACGGAGCCGGATCCCGCGTACGAGCGGGCGGTGACCGACTTCGTGGCGGCCGGCCCGGGCAGCGACGCGGGCGAGGCCCGGTCGATGATGACCGGCTTCGCGGACACGCTCGCCCCCTTCGTGCGCGCCAATGTGCTGGGTGCCGCGCTGGTGCATCTGACGATGCCCGGGGTGCCCGATCTGTACCAGGGCACGGAGCGGGAGTACGTCGCTCTGGTCGACCCGGACAACCGGAGGCCGTTCAGCAGGCCCTCCGGGGGCGAGGACGAGAAGGCGGCGCTGACCACGGCCGCGCTGCGGCTGCGCCGGGAACGCCCCGAGCTCTTCGGCGAGTCGGGCACCTACGCCCCGCTGGCCGCCCGGGGCCCGGCGGCCGCGCACTGTCTGGCGTTCTGCCGGTCCGGCGAGGTGGTCACGGCGGTGACCCGGCTGTCGCTCCGGCTCGACGAGGAGGGGGGCTGGCGCGACACCGGGCTGGCGCTCCCCGACGAGGGCCCGTGGAGCGATCTTCTGTCCGCCGGGCGGGAGTTCACCGGTCCTGTGGTCCCGGTGGCGGAGCTCTTCGCGGACCGGCCGGTGGCGCTGCTGGTGAGGGCGGGGCGCTGAGCGGTGCGCTCGCTCAGGCCGGGGGCACGGGCAGTGAAGCGGAGAGCAGGAAGGTCATCCGGCCGAAGCTCACCTGATCGCCGTCGCTCACCACGACCGAGCCGACGACCCGCTGGCCGTTGACGCACGTGCCGTTGGTGGAGCCCAGGTCGCGCAGGATCCACCGGCTGCCGTGCGCGGTCAGTTCGGCGTGCGTCCGCGACACCGTCTCGTGGTTGAGCCGGAGTCCGTTGCCCGGGTCGCGGCCGATGCGCAGCGGGTGCGGTCCGGGCACGGGCAGCAGGAGTCTGGGCAACCGCTCGGACTGCCACGCCCTGCGCACCCGGGCCGGAAAGGCGGAGACCCCGCCCACCGCGCGGAACAGGCCGCGTGACCAGCGTCCGCCCGGCTCCAGGTCCGAGGTGAGCGCCTTGAGCTCCTCGGAGCGCCGGGCTGTCAGGGCGAGTTCCATGCGCCGCAGGAACGTGTCGTGGGAGAGCTTGCCCTGCGCGGCGCCGTCTCTGAGCACACCGAGTACACGGTCGCGCTCGGCGTCCGAGAGCCGCGCGGGGTACGTGTAGTGCTCGAAGGAGGACGTCACAGCACCGATTGTCGGTCCGACAGGCCCGAGGTGTCCAGACGATGCCCGTTTCCTGCCACCCTGACCTGCGCCGGAGCGGGTGAATACCGCTCGCCGGGAGCCCGGGAACTTGTTATTCTCGCGCGCTGCCGCCGTCGTGAGCGGCACTCGCGTCGAGGAGACTCTGTGACCCCTGCACCATCGGAACTGACCATCCGTCCGCTCACCGGAGCGGACGAACTCGGTCTGTTCCTCCGGCTGCCCTACGTGCTCGACCATGAGCTCGCCGACGACCTCGCCACGGGCCGCCGCCGCCCCGAGTGGATGTGGGTCGCCCTGCGCGGCGACCGCGTGGTGGGACGGATCGCCTGGTGGACGGGGAAGGACGGCGACAGCCCTCAGCTCCTGGACTTCTTCGACCTGGACGACACCCTGCCGGAGCCGGAGCGCGGTGAGATCGGGCTCGAACTGCTGGAGAAGGCGACCGCCGCGGTCGTCCCCGCCGGGCCCGCCCGGCCCGAGTACGGTCGCTACATCCCGCCGGACTGGCGCGAGGACCCCGCCGCCCGCGATGTCGTCGAGGCCCGGATACGGGTCATGGAGGCCAGCGGCGCCCGCATGCTCGTCGAGCGGCTGCGTCTGGAGTGGCGGGCGGGCACACCGGTCCCCGAGGACACCGGCCGGCTGGTGTTCCGCCGGGTCACCGGACGCGAGGACCTCGTCGCTCTGATGATCCCGGTGATGGAAGGCACCCTGGACGCCCACGGCCAGGCGGACCTGGCCTCCGGCCTGAGTGCCCGGGAGGCCGCGGAGAAGCAGTACGACGAGGAGTTCGCCGGTCTCAGGACGCCTCAGGAGTGGTGGCGGATAGCGGAGTTGCCGGACGGTGAGCCGGTGGGCTTCGTCATTCCGGCGCGCAACAACTACCACCCGATGATCAGCTACATCGGGGTGCTGCCCGCGCACCGGGGTCACGGCTACATCGACGACATCCTGGCCGAGGGCACCCGGGTGCTCGCCGCCCAGGAGGGCGTGGAACGGATCAGGGCGGCGACCGACCTCGGCAACGTCCCGATGGCGAGGTCCTTCGAGCGCCTGGGTTACGTCAACTTCGAGCGGGCCTTCGACATGGTGTGGGACCAGCCGTGAACCGGTGAACGCGGTGGTCCGGGAACGCGGTGTCGGCGCCCGGACGCCCGTACCGGACAGGGAGGGAGGCGAGACGCGTGCGTGACGTCGGCACCACCCGCAGCACCACGTCCACGCGCTCCCGTCCCGTCCGCGGGACGGTGTCGAACCCGGTCCGACCGGGGCGCGGCGGGGGCGCCGGGCCGGGGCGACACGCCGATGGCGGCCGTGTTCGCCCGGGCCGGTCGCCGCATCACGCAGGAGCGTGTCCACCTGGTGTGAGCGCCGTACCCTGCGAGCCCCCGGTGCGCTGCGCGCTGATCACGTCGCGGTACCAGGCGTACGACTCCTTGGGGGTGCGGCGCAGCGTCTCGTAGTCGATGTGGACCAGGCCGAACCGCTTGCTGGCGCCCTCGGTCCATTCGACGTTGTCGGTGAGCGACCAGGTGAAGTAGCCGCGCACGTCGACGCCCGCGTCGATGGCCCTGCGCAACGCCTCCAGGTGCCCTTCCAGGAACGCGATGCGGCGGCCGTCGGCGACGGGCTCGTCGACGGCGCAGCCGTTCTCCGTGATGTAGACGGGCGGCAGCCGGTCGCCGAAGCGGTTTCTCAGCAGACCGAGTGTCTCGGCGAGCCCCTCGGGGACGACGGGCCAGCCGAAGTCGGTGGTGTCGTAGCCCTTGATCTCCCTGATGCCGAAGGGAAGTCCCCCGGGCATGGCGTAGCCGGAGAAGGTGTCGAGCGCTTCGGGGCGCGGGGCGCCGACGAGCGTCGGGTTGTAGTAGTTGACGCCGTACCAGTCGAGGGGCGTCGAGATGACCTTGAGGTCGTCGTCGACCGGACCCGGCATCAGTGCGGCGAAGCCCTCGTCGGGGTAGCGGCCGGTGAGCACCGGGTCGGCGAACAGCCAGTTGGTCAGGGTGTCGTAGAGCTCCGCGCCCATGCGGTCCTCGTCCGAGTCCCCCGCCGTCCACACGGGTGAGTGGGAGAGCGCGATGCCGATGTCGCCGGCTCCGGCGGCGCGCAGCGCCCGTACGGCCAGCCCGTGCGCGAGCAACTGGTGGTGGGCGGCCGGCAGCGCGTCGAAGAGGAGCGTGCGGCCGGGGGCGTGCTCACCGAGCGCGTAGCCGAGCATGGTGACCTCGGCCGGTTCGTTGATGGTGATCCACATGGGGACCCGGTCGGCGAGGCGTTCGGCGACGATGCCCGCGTACTCGGCGAAGCGGTAGGCGGTGTCCCGGTTGAGCCAGCCGCCCGCCTCGTCCAGCGGGAGCGGCGTGTCCCAGTGGTAGAGCGTCGGGGCCGGGGTGATGCCGTGGGCGCAGAGTTCGTCGACGAGCCGGTCGTAGAAGTCCAGCCCCGCCGGGTTGAGCGCGCCGCTTCCGCCGGGTACGACACGGGGCCAGCTGATGGAGAAGCGGAAGGCGTCCGCGCCGAGTCCGGCGAGCAGGGCGACGTCCTCGCGGTAGTGCTCGTGGAAGCCGGTTCCCCGGGTGGTGTCGGTGCCGTCCTTGATCCGGCCGGGCTGGGCGGCGAAGGCGTCCCAGCCGGAGAGCCCCTTGCCGTCGGCGTCGAAGGCCCCTTCCGTCTGGAAGGCGGAGGCGGACGCGCCCCAGAGGAAGCCGGGTGGGAAGGACGGCACGGTCATCTCGGCCTCCAGCAGCCGTAGGAGGGACCCGGGGCCTTTCGTTCGGATCACGCCGGGCTTGCCTGATCCAAACGGGAGACCCTGGTACTAATGCCCGGGCTCGCCGCGAATGAGCAGAACCCGGTAGGGCAATGATCAGGACCAGACCCTAATCGCCACTTACGGGCTCGTTCCAGTGTCCTGGGGCCGTGCGTGCGAATTCCGCCGATCGTGGGGCCTCGGTCGAGGCATCAGGTTCATGGACGAGGAGTGCTGAATGCAGTTCGAGGTGTGGGCCCCCGAGGCCGGCTCTGCCGCACTGTGCGTGGCGGGCGGCCGCCGGCCGATGGAGCGGGACCCGCTGCGTGCGGGCTGGTGGACCGCGGAGGCCGAGGCGGCGGACGGGGACCGTTACGGGTTCTCGCTCGACGACGGCCCCGTGCTGCCCGATCCCCGCTCCCGCCGCCAGCCGGACGGGCCCGACGGCGAGAGCGCGGTCGTCGACCACGATGCCCATGCCTGGCGCACCGTCTGGGCGGGGCGCGGGATGCCGGGCGCCGTCCTCTACGAGCTGCACATCGGCACGTTCACCGAGGCGGGCACCTTCGACGCCGCTGCCGAGCGGCTCGGCAGCCTCGTGGACCTCGGCATCACCCATGTGGAGCTGATGCCCGTCTGCCCGTTCCCCGGCACGCACGGCTGGGGGTACGAAGGGGTGTCCCTCTGGGCGGTGCACGAGCCGTACGGCGGCCCGGCAGGGCTCAAGCGCTTCGTCGACACGGCGCACGGTCTGGGTCTCGCGGTTTTCCTGGACGTGGTCCACAACCACCTGGGCCCCTCGGGCAACTATCTGCCCGCCTTCGGCCCGTACTTCACGGACACGCACCACACCCCCTGGGGTTCGGCCGTCAATCTCGACGCCCCCGGCTCGGACGAGGTGCGCGCGTATCTGCTGGGCAGTGCGCTCGCCTGGCTGCGGGACTACCGCCTGGACGGCCTGCGCCTGGACGCCGTCCACGCGCTGGCCGACGG
Source organism: Streptomyces sp. QL37 (assembly GCF_002941025.1). Taxonomy (NCBI): domain Bacteria; kingdom Bacillati; phylum Actinomycetota; class Actinomycetes; order Kitasatosporales; family Streptomycetaceae; genus Streptomyces; species Streptomyces sp. QL37. The sequence continues at coordinate 1,975,266 of NZ_PTJS01000001.1, forward strand.
CAGGGCGCTCACCTTCCTGGAGGAGCTCTCCACGGCTGTCGACGCACTCGCGTCGGAGCTGGGCAGACCGCTCGGGCTGATCGCGGAGTCCGATCTCTGCGACCCGCGGACGACCACCCCGCGCACGGAGGGCGGCATCGGTCTGCACGCCCAGTGGAACGACGACTTCCACCACGCCCTGCACACCGCGCTCACCGGTGAGTCCCAGGGCTACTACGCCGACTTCGCGGCCGCCCCGCTGGCCGCCCTCGCCAAGACCGTGACGAGGGCGTTCTTCCACAACGGCACATACTCCAGCTTCCGGGGCCGCACGCACGGCCGCCCCGTCGACGTCACCCGGGCGCCCGCCCACCGCTTCGTGGGCTACGCCCAGACCCATGACCAGATCGGCAACCGCGCCCTCGGCGACCGGCTCGCCGCCGGGCTCTCCCCCGGGCTCCAGGCGTGCGCCGCGGCGCTCGTGCTCACCGGGCCGTTCACCCCGATGCTCTTCATGGGCGAGGAGTGGGGCGCCCGCACCCCGTGGCAGTTCTTCACCGACCACACCGACCCGGAGCTCGCCCGGGCCGTCCGCGAGGGCAGGCGGCGGGAGTTCGCGGCGCACGGCTGGGCCGAGGAGGACATCCCCGACCCGCAGGACCCGGCCACCCGGGCCCGCTCCTGCCTCGACTGGAGCGAACCGGAGCGCGAGCCCCACGCCCGGTTGCTCGCCTGGTACCGCGAGCTGATCGCGCTGCGCCGCGCCCTGCCGGACCTCTCCGATCCGGATCTGGCCTCGGTGCGGACGGCGTACGACGAGGAGGCCCGCTGGATCGCCTACCGGCGGGGGGATCTGCGGATCGCGGTCAACCTGGCCGGGAAGCCGGCCGCCATCCCGCTGGGAGCCGGCCGCCACCGTGCGCCCGGGGGCAGGGTGCTGGCCGCCTGGGAGCCGGCCGAGGCCCCGGGCGGCGACGGGGTGCTGCACCTGCCGCCGGAGTCGTGCGTGGTGCTGGCCGACGACTGAGGCCGCGCCTCCTGCGGGCGGCCGTCAGATCTTCCCCCGGTCCCACGCGTTCAGCATCCCGTCGAAGGAACGGACCAGGGCCAGTACAGCGGCCCCGGAACGCGGGTCCAGGAACCCTTCCTGGAGGTGTATTCGGTTCCCGTGCGCCTTGAATTCCAGGGGGACCCGGCCGCCCTCGCGCCAGATGATGCGGCCCGGTCCGCGAGGGACGTCGCCGCCACCGAACAAGGCCGACACGAAGAGGAACGGCAGCAGGGGCGAGAACAGCCACCACACGCACCACCAGACGATCCGGCCCTTGTATCCCACCGCGTCGGGTGCGCCGGGCCGGCTCACCGTCCACCGCGTACGCAGCCCCTTCCTGAAGCCCTTCTCGCGTACGACGGTGCACAGGAGTTCGCCCTGCGCGCCGAGCACCTGAAAGACCGAGACGCCCTTCCCGCAGGAGACGGTCACCACGGTGGCGGCCCGTGCCCCGCGGTACTCGTCCGCCCACAGGACGAAGGAGCGCGCGCCGCTGCCCCGGGCCGCGAGATAGGCGGGCACGCCGCCCGGCGGCAGCTCCCGTTCCACATACCCCACGGTCCAGGACGGCCCCGGCTTGGCGAAGAAGTCGACCTTGCGGGCGACCGGCTCGGGAGCGACACCCCCCGGTCGCCTCGGGTGACTCATCGTCAGCATGCCGGTCATCCGGTGTCCTCCCTCGTACGGTCCCCGCCGCTGCGAAGAGCGTACGGATCCTACGACCATGAGGGTGCCCCCGACTCAGGCAGCGACCAACTAGGCTTGCTTCCAAGAGGTTTCAGCCTCGCGAGTCCGTGCTGCCGGGCCGGAGGGCTCAGACGACGACGACCCGGCGACCGCGCGAGTGACCGGCCTGGCTGTCGATGTGCGCCGCAGCGGCCTCGGCGAGCGTGTAGGTCTTCTCGACCGGGATGTGGAGCTTCCCCGCCGAGATGAGGCGGGACGCCTGGACGAGCGCGTCCGGCAGGCTCCCCGCCACGCCGGAGAACCGGACTCCGAGCGCGGGTGCGTCGAGGTCGGCGATGGAGATCACCTTCCGCGGATCCCCGGTCAGCTCGACGAGTTCACGGATCACGCCCGAACCGGCCAGATCGAGGGCGGCGTCGACAGGGCCGAGCCGCCGCACCCGCTCGGCCCAGCCGTCGCCGTACGTCGTGGCGAGGGCGCCCAGGCTCCGCAGATAGTCCTGGTTGGCGGCACCGGCGATGCCGGTCACCGCGATGCCGCGGTCGCGGGCGATCTGCAGCACCGCCGACCCGACTCCCCCGGACGCGCCACTGACCAGCAGCGTCTGCCCGGGCCGCACACCGACCTCGCGGATGACGCGCAGCGCGGTCTCCACCGGGGAGGGGTAGCCGGCCGCCTCTTCGAACGTCAGCCCCTCAGGCATCCGGGCCCAGGCCGACAGCACGGCGAACTCGGCGTAGGTGCTGGAGCCCCTGCCGAACACGTGGTCGCCGACCGCGGCCCCTTCGACCCCCTCGCCGACCTCGTCCACCACCCCGGCGGCGTCCAGCCCGAGTCCGGAGGGCAACTCCATCGGACGGGCCTTCTGGAACTGGCCCTCACGCACTCTCCAGTCGTGGGGGATGACGCCGGCCGCCCGCACGGCGATACGTATGCGACCGGGACCCGCGTGGGGCTCCTCGGCATCCATGAGTTGCAGGACGTCCGGACCGCCGAACTCGGCGAAGCTCACTTTCTTCATGCGGTGGACCGTAACACTAACGGTTAGGGTTTTTGAACGGTTAGCGTTTTGGAACGGTTACGGTTTCCTAGCTGATAGCGTGCGGGCATGACCGTGCCGCCCGGGCGCCGTGAGCGCAAGAAAGCCGCGACCCGCCAGAAGATCGCTGACGCCGCCCTGCGGCTCTTCCTGGAACGCGGTTACGACGCGGTGGGCATCCGTGATGTGGCCGCCGAGGCCGATGTGGCCGTGACCACGCTCTTCTCCCACTTCGCCTCGAAGGAGGCCCTGGTCTTCGAGCAGGACGAGGACTTCGAGCAACGCCTCACGCGAGCGGTCACCGGCCGGGCTCCGCAGGAGCCGCTCATCCCCGCGCTGCGGCGCGAGATCCACGCCATGGTGCGGCACTGCACGACGCGCGACGGCGCGCCGATCTGGCGCATGATCGACGGATCGCCCGCCCTGCGGAAGTTCGAGGACTCGATGAGGCTGCGCCACGCGGAGACGCTGGCGACGGCCATCGCCGCCGATCCCGGACTGTCACGGACCGGGACCGCGAGCCGGGCGATCGCGCGGTTCGTGGTCGACGCCCATTCGCTGGCCCGCGAGGCGGCCGATCCGGAGGCCGCGGTGGACGAGATCTTCCGGATGATCGAGGCGGCCTGGGAGGTCACCCACCCCGCTCGGCACGAGTGAGGCGGCCCCGGGGCCGTCGACGGGCCGGGACCCGGCCCGTCCACCCGGCAGCGAGCGCTACTCGACGATCGCCAGTTCGCGCGCGGTGGTGTTCAGCCGCCTGCCCCCGCTCTCCGTGACCGTGACGATGTCCTCGATGCGGACGCCGAAGCGGCCGGGGAGGTAGACGCCCGGCTCGACGGAGAAGCACATCCCGGGGACCAGCGGCTGCTCCTCGCCCTCGATCATGTAGGGCGGTTCATGGGTGGTGACGCCGATGCCGTGGCCGGTGCGGTGGATGAACCGTTCCCCGTAGCCGAACTCGGTGATGACGGCACGGGCCGCCCGGTCGATCTCCTGGCAGGCCACGCCGGGCCGCACGGCACGGCAGCCGGCGTCCTGTGCCTCCCGTACGACGTCGTGGACCCGCTGCTCCTCGGCGGTGGGTTCGCCGACATGGACCGTGCGGGAGGTGTCGGAGCCGTAGCCGTGCATCAGCCCGCCGAAGTCCAGGACGACCATGTCGCCCCCCTCGATGGTGCGGTCGCCCGCCTCGTGGTGCGGGTTGGCGCCGTTCGGGCCGGAGCCGACCACGGTGAAGTCGACCTGGGAGTGCCCGTGTTCGATGAGGAGGGCGGCCAGATCGGCGGCCACGTCGCTCTCCCGCCGGCCGGAGAAGCGGACCTTCAGGATCTCCTCGTACGTCGCGTCGGCGGCGGCCCCCGCGGCGGCGAGCCGCTCCAGCTCGGCCGCGTCCTTGACCGCGCGCAGCATCGGCAGGGCCTCGGTGAGCGAGGCGTAGGAGGAGTCGGGGAGGAGCTTGCGCAGGGCGAGCAGATGCAGCGCCCAGGCGTTGTCGCTGATCCCGAACCGGCCCTTGGCGTGCAGCAGACCGGCGGTCAGGGTGTAGGGGTTCGCCGCGTCGGTCCACTCCCGCAGGGCGAGGGCGGGGGCGCCCGCCGCGCGTTCCGCGTCGGCTGCCTCCAGGGCCGGCACGACGAGAACGGGTTCGTGGCCCGCCCGCAGGACGAGCAGGGTGAGGCGCTCGGTGTCCGCGGTCGGCCGGTAGCCGGTGAGGTGGACCATGTCGGGGCCGGGCGCGACGAGCACGCCGGCCAGGCCCGCCGCGTCGGCCGTCTCCGCGGCGCGGGTCATCCTGGCCCGGTAGTCGTCGGCGGTGAAGGGCACGGGCTGGTCGGTGCTGGACATGAGGACCTCCTGGCGGGGCGACGCGGCACACAGCATCCTGCCCGGCCGCCCGGGCGGACGCGAGCAGGATTCCGGGTGTGCCGCGCCGCGCTCGGCGAACCGCGCCGCTGTTCACGGCCGGCGGGAACCGGCCGTGCGGATCCGTACGCCTCAGCGGAACGCGGCGACGTTGCGGGCGGCCCAGTCGGCGAAGGGGCGCGGAGCACGGCCGATGACCCGCTGGACGTCCGGACTGACGCGCAGCTCCGCCGGGCTCGGGGAGCCGAGGATGTCCAGGGTGTCGTCGGCGAGCTCCGCCGGCATGCTCCGGCTCATGGCGGTCCGTGCCTCGTCACGGGTGAGCTCGTGGAAGCGCACGGATGAGCCCAGCGCGGTGGCGATCGCCTCCGTCTGACCGCGCGGGGTGATCACCTCCGGGCCGGTCAGCTCGTACACGCCGCCGGTGTGCCGGCCGTCCAGCAGGCAGGCCGCCGCGACCGCGGCGATGTCCGCGGGGTCGATGACCGGCACCCCGATGTCACCGAAGGGCGCGGCGACGACCTGTCGGGTGCGGACGGACTCGGCCCACCACAGGGCGTTGGAGGCGAAGCCGCCCGGCCGCAGGAGGACCCACTCCAGGCCGGACTGCCGCAGCGTGTCCTCCAGTGCGCGCATCGCGATCCGCGTCCGGCCCGAGGGCCTGGTCACCACGCCCAGTGTGGAGAGCAGGACGACCCGGCGGACCCCGGCGGCCGCGGCTTCGCCGATGATGTCGGCCGGGTTGGCTCCGGTGGCGTGCAGGTCGCCGGAGAGCAGCAGGAAAAGCGCCTCCGCCCCGGCCAGCGCGGGCTTCAGGCCGACCGGCTCGGCCAGGTCGGCCACCACGTGGCGGACGCCGTCCGGCACCGCCGCCGTGTGCCGCGACACCGCCGTCACCCGCCGGCCCGCCTCCGCCAGTGCCTGCGTCAACGGACGGCCGATGTTTCCGGTGGCCCCGGTCACTACGATCATGGTCAGCTCCTCGTCAGATGCCTTCTGTGGGCCTGACGTTAGGAGCGTCGGCTAACTTTTGGTAAGGACATACCTCAAGGTAAGCTCATGGCATGGTGGAAGGCGCGCAGCGCAGACAGGTCGAGCCAGGCAGGCGGTATGACGTGTTTCACACGGACTGCGCCGCGCGAGACGTGGTCGGCCATGTCACCAGCAGGTGGGGCGTGTGGGTGCTGATCGCCTTGCGGAGCAACAGCCTCCGGTTCTATGAGCTGCGCGAGAGCATCCAGGGCATCAGCGAGAAGATGCTCGCCCAGACCCTGCGCGCACTGGTCCAGGACGGCCTGGTCTGGCGGGAGGTCGAGCCGACGACGCCGCCCCAGGTCACCTACGGGCTGACCGAGTTCGGCCGGGATGTCGGCGAGCCGCTGACGGAGCTGTTCGACCGGATCACCCGGCGGTTGTCGCCGCGCGGCGCCGACGGCCCGTAGCCGCCCATGGCCGCGCGGGGCCGGCACCACCGCGCCTCGCCGCGTCCGCTCAGCGAAGCCGCACGACCAGGTCGGCCCGGTCGCGGTGGCGCTCGACCAGCCGGGCGTTGCGCTCGTCGGAGCCGGCGACCCAGCGCTCGGCGTGGGGACGCGGCTTCCCGAAGCGCACGTGCCGCTCCACGAGCCTGCCTACCCGCAGCCCCGGGTCGGCGTCCAGGAACCACACCTCGTCCAGCAGGCCGCGCACCGGGGCCCAGGGCCCTTCGTCCAGCAGCAGGTAGTTGCCCTCGGTCACGACCAGCGGGACGTCCGCCGGGACGCGCACCGACCCGGCGACCGGCTCCTCCAGCGCCCGGTCGAAGGCGGGCGCGTACACCGGGTCCTGGCCCCCGGGAGCGCGCAGCCGCCGAAGCAGGGCGGCGTATCCGGCGGCGTCGAAGGTGTCGGGGGCGCCCTTGCGGTCGGCCCGCCCGAGGCGTTCCAGCTCCGCCCCGGCCAGGTGGAAGCCGTCCATCGGGACGAGGACCGCACGGCCTTCGAGCCGTTCGACGATCCGGGCGGCCAGCGTCGACTTCCCGGCTCCGGGCGCGCCCGCGATGCCGAGGATGCGGCGGTGGCCCCCGGCGGCGAGGCCCCGGGCGCGGTCCGCCAGCGTGGCGAGGTCGATCGTCTCCATGGCGGGCATTGTCCCCGCACGGAACCGGGGCGCGTTAGTGTTACGTATAACTCACGCAGTGTCCGCACGTCGAGGACGAGGTCCCCCATGTCTCACATCGCCCTGGTCACGCTGGTCGTCCGCGACTACGACGAGGCCGTCTCCTTCTACACCGGCGCCCTGGGGTTCGAGCTGGTCGAGGACACGGACCGGGGCGGCGGCACCCGCTGGGTCGTCGTGCGGCCGCGTGGCACCACGGGCACGGGGCTGCTGCTGGCACGTGCCAAGGACGAGGCCCAGCTCGCGAGTGTCGGGGCGCAGACGGGCGGCCGGGTCGGTTTCTTCCTGCACACGGAGGACTTCGCGGGCGACCACGAGCGGATGCGGGCCGCCGGGGTCCGCTTCCTGGAGGAGCCGAGGCACGAGACGTACGGTTCCGTCGCGGTCTTCGAGGACCTCTACGGCAACCGGTGGGACCTGCTCCAGCCGGCGTGACGGCCGGCCCGGGCGCGTCACACCGGCCCGGCCGCCGTGCGCAGTGCTTCCAGGACCGGCCTGATCAGGGGGTGCCCCTCGGCCCCCTGCCGCACGGCGGCGAAGACCCGGCGGGTCGGGGCGGCGCCCTCCACGGGCCGTACGACGACCTGGCCGAGCTCAGTGCCGCGCAGCGCCGAGCGGGGCACGAGCGCCACCCCGGCGCCCGCCCCGGCCAGGGCGACGACGGCGTGGAAGTCGTCCGACGAGTGCTCCAGCCGGGGTTCGAAGCCTGCGTACTCGCAGGCCAGGACCACCACGTCGTGGCAGGGGTTGCCGGGGTACGGGCCGATCCACGCGTCCTTGTCGAGATCGGCGACGGCGACGTGGTCCTGGCCCGCGAGACGGTGGCCGACCGGCAGCACCGCGTCGAAGGGCTCGGAGTACAGCGGCACCCGGGTCAGCCGCCGGTCGTCGTCGCCGGGCGCGCCCCGGTATTCGACGGCGACCGCCACATCGACCTGCCGGTCCAGCACCATCGGCACGCTGGCGTCACCCTCGGCGTCCTGCACCCGGACCCGGATGCCGGGGGCCGTGCGGGTGAGTTCGGCGATCGCGGGGGCGAGGACGAGCCCGATGCCCGTGGCGAAGGCGGCGACGGTGACCGTCCCGGCGACGCCCTTGCTGTAGTCGGCGAGCTCCGCCTCCGCCCGCTCCAGCTGGGCGAGGACCGCGTTGGCGTGGGTCAGCAGGATCTCCCCCGCCGCGGTCAGCCGGGCCCCGCGCGCCCCGCGCTCGACCAGCCGGTGGCCGGTCTCCTGCTCCAGGGCTGCGAGCTGCTGGGAGACCGCGGAGGGGGTCAGATACAGCGCGGCGGCCGCGGCTGTCACCGTGCGGTGGTCCGCCACCGCACGGAGGATACGCAGCCGCCGTGCATCGATCATGCGCCCATGATCCCAGATGGTGAGACGGTGCTACGCCTCCAGGGCGGCCCGGGCGTCGACGAACGCGTCCACGGCGCGGTTGACGTCGTCGGTGGAGTGGGCGGCGGAGAGCTGGACGCGGATGCGCGCGGCCCCCTGCGGGACGACCGGGTACGAGAACCCGATCACGTACACACCGCGCTCCAGGAGGAGCTCCGCCATCCGGCCTGCCTTCGCCGCGTCCCCGATCATGACGGGGGCGATGGCGTGGTCGCCGGGCAGGATGTCGAAGCCCTCATCGGTCATCCGGGAGCGGAAGAGCGCGGTGTTGGCGTTCAGCCGCTCCCGCAGGTCACCGGCGGACTCCAGCAGGTCGATGACCTTGAGGGAGGCTGCGGCGATGACCGGGGCGAGCGAGTTGGAGAAGAGGTACGGGCGCGAGCGCTGGCGCAGCAGCGCGACGATCTCGGCGCGCGCCGCGACGTAACCGCCGGAGGCGCCGCCGAGCGCCTTGCCGAGCGTTCCGGTGATGATGTCGACGCGGTCCATGACGCCGTGCAGCTCGGGGGTGCCCCGGCCGCCGGGGCCGACGAAGCCGACGGCGTGCGAGTCGTCGACCATGACCATGGCGTCGTAGCGGTCGGCGAGGTCGCAGATCTCGGCCAGCGGGGCGACGTAGCCGTCCATGGAGAAGACGCCGTCGGTGACGACGAGCCGGCGCCGGGCCCCGGAGGCCTCCTTGAGCTGCTGCTCCAGGTCGGCCATGTCCCGGTTGGCGTAGCGGTAGCGCTTCGCCTTGGAGAGGCGGATGCCGTCGATGATCGAGGCGTGGTTGAGGGCGTCGGAGATCACCGCGTCCTCGGGGCCGAGGAGAGTCTCGAAGACTCCGCCGTTGGCGTCGAAGCAGGAGGAGTAGAGGATCGTGTCCTCCTGCCCGAGGAACGCGGAGAGCCGCTGCTCCAGCTCCTTGTGCACCTCCTGGGTGCCGCAGATGAAGCGGACGGACGCGAGCCCGTAGCCCCAGCGGTCCAGCGCCTCGTGGGCGGCGGCGACGACCTCGGGGTGGTCGGCGAGGCCCAGGTAGTTGTTGGCGCAGAAGTTGAGCACCTCACCGGCGCGGCCCCCGGAGGTGACGGCGACGGTGGCGGACTGCGGGGTGCCGATGACGCGCTCGGGCTTCTGGAGTCCGGCGTCGCGGATCTCGTCGAGGGTGATGCGCAGGTCATCGCGTACGGAATCGAACATCAGGGGTGTCTCCCAGGTGGATACGGGTGCGTACGAGGAGCGTCAGGCGGCCCAGTCGAGCAGGACCTTGCCGCCGAGACCGCTCGCGGCGTCGTCGAAGGCGGCTTCGAAGTCGCGGTAGCCGTACCGGCCGGTGATGACGGGGGCGAGGTCGAGCCCGCCCTCCAGGAGAACGGACATGGCGTACCAGGTCTCGTACATCTCGCGGCCGTAGATGCCCTTGATGGTGAGCATCGAGGTGACGACGCGGGACCAGTCGACGGGGAACTCGGCGGACGGCAGTCCGAGCATCGCGATCCGGCCGCCGTGCGTCATGTTCGCGATCATGTCCCGCATGGCCTCGGGGCGTCCGGACATCTCCAGGCCGATGTCGAAGCCCTCACGCAGGCCCAGGGTGCGCTGGCCGTCGGCGATGGTCGCGCCGCCGACGTTCAGGGCGAGGTCCACCCCGACCTTCCTGGCCAGGTCGAGCCGGGCCTCGCTGACGTCGGTGATGACGACGTTGCGGGCGCCGGCGTGGCGGGCCACGGCGGCGGCCATGATGCCGATCGGGCCGGCGCCGGTGATCAGCACGTCCTCGCCGACCAGGGGGAAGGAGAGCGCCGTGTGCACGGCGTTGCCGAACGGGTCGAAGATCGCGGCGACGTCGAGGTCGACCTTGTCCCGGTGCACCCAGACGTTCGACGCGGGAAGCGCGAGGTATTCGGCGAACGCCCCGTCGCGGCCGACCCCGAGCCCGAGGGTGGAGCGGCACAGGTGACGGCGCCCGGCGAGACAGTTGCGGCACTTCCCGCAGACCAGGTGGCCCTCTCCGCTGACCAGGTCGCCGATCTTGATGTCGACGACGTCGGCGCCGACCCCGGCGACCTCGCCGACGAACTCGTGGCCCAGGACGAGCGGGGTGCGCACGGCCTGCCGCGCCCAGCCGTCGTAGTCGCGGATGTGCAGGTCGGTGCCGCAGATCCCGGTGCGCAGCACCTTGATCAGCACGTCCCCGGGTCCGGTCTCCGGCTCCGGCACGTCCATCAGCCACAGTCCGGGCTCGGCCTTGTGCTTCACGAGTGCCTTCACAGCTGCGGCTCCCTGTACCTGGTACCTGGTGAACACCCCTGGCAGGGGGCATGCCTGAGGCAGCCTGCGGCCCGGGGTGGCTGGGGGGTGACGGATCAGGTGAGTGCGTCGTCCGCCGCTCCCTGCCGTCACAGAGACCTTGCCGCACGCCGGACCGCAGGTCCATCGAGGATTTCTTAAGCGCCGCCGCAGCTTCGCTTCACACCTCGCCCCTCCGAGTACAGCCCGTTCCTTCGAGGTGCCCGCCCCGTAAGGGGATCCGGCGGACTGTCGTGTCCGTGCGACCGACGGGACACGCGCACCGCGGAACGGGGGCCGTTCCATCAGGGCCGGGGCCAGGGCCGTCCGTCGAGGTTCTCGATGTCGCCGTTGAAGCGCTTGAGGTACGCGGCGAAGGCCGCGACCTCGTCGGGGGACCAGTCGGCCATGACCCGTTCCAGGCCGCTGATGTTCGCCGCACGCTCCGCGTCGAGACTGTCTTCACCCGCACCGGTGATGCGGAACTTGCGGGCGATGCCTCCGTCGGGGTCCGGGATGCGCTCGACCAGACCGGCCCGCAGCATGGCGGCGGTCTGCCGGTTCAGGGTGGAGGCGTCGAGGCCGAAGGCGTCGCTGAGCTGCCCGATGGACATCGGGCCCTCCATGCGGATCCGGCTCAGCAGGGTGTACGCGCTGCGGTCCAGGTGTCCGCCGCCACGCCTCGCCCGGGACGCGCCCGGCTGGAGGTGCCGCCCGAGCAGCATCGCCTCGAATTCGACTCTGTGCGTCGGCTTGTCCACGGTCCTTCTCTCGACCGCGTGCGCGGCACCTCGGGGGCTCTCTTCACGGCACATATACCACCCGGCGGACCCGCGGCCATTTAGATATGTTGACATAGCTATCTTCCGGTACCTATGCTGCGAGGGTGCCCGACCCCACCCCGCCCGACCAGGACATCGACCACGTAGCCTCCGCGCTCGTGGCGTCCCTGCCTGCGCTGCACCGGGGTCTGGAGCGGCAGGTCGCACACAGCTTCCCGCATCCACGGCTCCCTGACGGCCAGTTGGCGCTGTTGTTCCTCGTCGAGGAGCGCGAGGGGATCACCGTCAGGGACGCGGCCGAAGCCCTGCTGATGAAGCCGAACAACGTCAGCGCCCTCGTCTCCCAGCTCACCGACCGGGGACTGCTGGAACGCCGGCAGGACACGGCCGACAAGCGGGTCGCCCATCTGCACCCGACGGCCACGGCCCGGGAGCGGCTCGCCGAGGCGCGGGGGCTCAAGGAAGCCCATCTGGCAGGCGCGCTGCGCACCCTCACCGAGGGAGAGCTCGACGCTCTCGGTGCCGCCCTGGGCGCACTGACCTCATTGAACCAGGGCCTCCACTCCCCCCTCGGCTGACTCCGCCACGGCCGGCACCGGCCGTGACCGGGCCCCCCGGCACGCCTGCGGCCCGGCCGTCGCAGCCGGGGCGCGTCGTCCCGAAGTCACCTCTCCCGTAACGAGTTCCACAGACAAGGCCTCCGCATGTCCTCCACCACCGTGGACACCTCCGCCCTGCCCGAAAGCAGTCCGCCCGACGTCCCCCGGGGCAGGCGTACCAATCCATGGCTCACGCTGATCGCCGTGGCGATCGGTCTGTTCATGGTCAACCTCGACTCCTCCGTCGTCGCGATAGCCAACCCCGAGATCGGCCGGGACCTCGGCGCGTCCACGGCCGACCTGCAGTGGGTCACCAACGCCTATCTGATCGCCATGGCCGCCCTGCTGATCCTGGGCGGCAAGCTCGGTGACCGTTTCGGTCGGCACACGGTCTACATGACGGGCACCGTCGGCTTCACACTGGCCTCGGTCGCGATCGCCCTCTCCGGTTCGATCGAGGGCGTCATCACCTTCAGGGCGGTCCAGGGTCTTTTCGCCGCCCTGCTGATCCCCAACACCCTCGGCCTCCTGCGCGCGGTGTTCCCGCCCCGGAAGTTCGGCATGGCCGTGGGCCTGTGGGCCATGGTGGCGTCCTGCTCCACCGCCCTCGGCCCGATCGTCGGCGGACTCCTCATCGAGCACGTCAACTGGGAATCGGTCTTCTACATCAACGCCCCCATCGGCGTCTTCGCCCTGGTGTTCAGCCTGTTCGTCCTCCCCAGGAGCAAGGACTCCACGGGGAACCACCGCTTCGACGTACCCGGCGTGCTGCTGCTCGCCGTCGGCCTGGTCGCCCTGATCTTCGGCGTGGTCAAGGGGGAGACCTGGGGCTGGACCTCCGGTGGGACGCTCGGGTCGATCGTCGCCGGCCTGGCCGTGCTCGCCGTCTTCTGCTGGTACGAGACGCGCCAGGAGCATCCGCTGCTGCCGATGCGCCTCTTCCGCAACCGTTCGCTGACCATCGGCACGATCGTCACCGCGATCAACTTCTTCGTGATGCTCGGTGTCATCTTCTTCGTGATGCTGTATCTGCAGAACGTGCGTGGCTTCACCCCGGTCGAGGCAGGTGTCCGCACCCTGCCGTTCAGCCTGGCCACCGTGGTGGCGGCACCGCTCGGCGCCGCCCTGACGCAGCGCTTCGGCCCCCGGGTGACCATGCCGGCGGGCATGGCCCTCCAGGCGGCGGCCTCCCTGTGGATGCTGACGTGGGACGCGGATTCGGCGTTCACCGCGATGTGGCCGCCGTTCCTCGGCATCGGTCTGGGCGTCGGCATGGTGATGTCCGCGTCCTCCGACGCCATCGTGGGCAACGCCCCCCGGAAGGACGGCGGGGTCGCGGGCGGACTCCAGGCCACCTCGCTGCAGATCGGCGGTGCGCTCGGCACGTCCGTGCTGGTCTCCCTGATCAGCGGCAAGGTGGGTTCCACGCTGACCGGCGAGCTGACCTCCGCGGGTGTCCCGCCCGAGGCGGCCACCGGATTCGAAGAGGCCAAGGACGCGGTGTCCATGGGGATTTCGCCGGTCTCCGCCGACATGCCGGCCCAGCTGAGGGCCGCCGTGATCGAGGGCAGCGGCCAGGCCTTCATGAACGGCGTGCACGCCGCGGTGGCCGTCACCGCGGGACTGTGTGCCGTCGGTGCGCTGCTGGCGGGGTTCGGGATGCGCGGTCGCACCGGGGCCGTGAAGAGCTGAAGCTGCTCCTGCCCGCCCCGGCCGGGCACGGGAAGCGCGTGTCCGCGTCTCCCTCGCCCGGCCGGGCCGCGTTCAGGACAGCGGTACGAACGCCCTGACGGCCTCGCTCAGCCGCTGGGGCTGGTCCTCGGGGATGAGCGTGAAGCTGTCGGCGATCTCCACGAGTTCACCCTTGGGCAGCATCTCCGCCAGCCTCCGGCCGTGGGCGAGCGGCATGACCTTGTCCTCCGTCGCCCAGACGACGAGCGCGGGGCGGTCGAACGCGCGCAGCGCTTCCACCCAGGCCAGGAGCTCGTCCGCGGGCGGCACCCCGAGCACGTATGCCCGCAGGTCCCGCCGGATCGCGGCGGAGGTCCACAGCGGCCTGAACCACTCGTCCATCACGTCGTGCGGTACCGGCCGCTTGCTCATCCATCCCCATGTCAGGGGGAGCCGGCGCATCCGCTTCAGCTTCAGCAGGGCGAAGGCGAGCCGCAGCCCGCCGGGCGCCTTCGCCGCGGCGTACAGATTGCGGCCGGGCAGACCGGGCGGGAAGTTGTCGAACGCCTCGCAGGACGTGATCACCAGCCTGCCGATCCGCTGGTCCCGGCCCTCCGCGACGAGGGCCTGCGTCCCGCCCCAGTCGTTCATCACCAGGGTGACGTCCCTCAGGTCCAGCTTCTCCAGGAACTCCGCCACCAGGTGGGCGACTCCGAGCACCGTCAGATCGGCGTCCGGGCGCATCGGCCTGCGGTGCGCGCCCAACGGCAGCGTGGGCACGACACACCTGTAGTCGGAGCGCAGCCCGTCGACGACGTGGCGCCAGAGCGATCCGTTCATCGCCACCCCGTGCAGCAGGACCACCACGGGCCCGTCGCCACCGGTGTCCTCGTACTCCACCACTCCCGCGGAAAGCGTCACGTCGGTCATACGGTCAACCTAGAGCGTCCTCCCCCGCCGTGGGGCCCAACGGGGCGTCAGGGCTTGATAGCGTCGCCCGCACGACTACGGAAAGCTCCCCGCCGGGGTCGTCGCTCCGCCGGGCCGGGCCGCACCGACAGGGCGGCGAGCGGCGGCCGGTGCGTGTGACGGGGACGCACGTGGCAGGACGATGAGGGCCTACGCATGAGCCTCCCGCAGTTGCACTACACCTCCGTCGTGTCCGGGGACGGGGTGCCCTCCGGCCGGTTCACCGCCGTGGACCCCGCGATACCCGGGCCGGTGCGCGCGGAGGCCGCGCCGATCCTGGCGTACGACGCTCCGGCGGGCACCCCCGAGCGGCTCACCGACGCCGGACTCCGCGCGCTGCCGGTGGCGTTCGGCTTCGCCCTGCTCTCCGACGGCAGCCATCTGCTCAGCCGTACGGTGGCCACGGGCACGGGCGGGTTCCACGCCCACGCCGTACATCTCCTGCCCGGTACGCCGATACCCGGCCGGGTGCTTCCGGTCGCCGCGTGGGGGGCCGCGGGATGGCTCTCCGCGACCCCGGACCGCATGCCGCCCGATCCCCTGACCTCCCTGCTCACCGCGCACGGCCCCTCGCGGGGGCTCACCCGGGAAGGCCTCGGTGACTTCGCCGTGGCCCGCAGCCCCTGGCTCGCCGCCGTGCTCAGCGATCTGCGCCGGGTGAGCGAGGACCCGTCCGCGCCGCCGGTCGTGCTCGTGGAGCGGCAGAGCGCGGACGTGGCCCGGTGGGTCGCGCTGGCCACCGCCGTGCTGCCCCCGGAGCATGCCGAGCGGCTGACCTTCACCACGTACACCCGGCGGCCCGGACTCACCACGCATCAGGTCATCGGTGTCCTTCCCGAGGACGCGCCGGACATCAGCGACCCCCGCTTCCGCGTGCACGCCGCCTCCGGCCCGCGCCCTTCCGGAGCGGTGGACGACGCGTGGGCGGGAACGGCCGCCCGGATCTGGCGGAGCCGGTCCCCCGAGCTCTTCCGGGAGGCCGCGGAGCTGCCGGGTGAGCCGTTCGCCGCCGGTCCGCTCGCCGTCACCGCGCTCGGCGCCGGCATCGCGCTCGGGTCCGACGAGCGGGCGGCGGCGGCCGACTGGGCGGCCGAGCGTCCCTACGCGCTGGACGAGAAGCGCACCCGCCAGCTCACCGACGCCCTGACCGCACCCGCCGACGACCGTACGGCCGCGGAGTGCGCGGCGGCGCTCCGGCTGCTGACGGCCCTCGACGGCCGCTGCCCCGCCGACGTCACCGCGCCGCTGGCCGCGCTGCTGGTGACGGAGGCGGTGCGGGGCGGCGACGTGGACCTGGAGCCGCCCGCGCGCTCGGCGTTCGAGGAGCCCGCGGGGGAACGCGCGCTCGCCGCGCTGGTCGGGGAGCTCGGCGACGAGCTGCTGGCCGAGCTCTCCGCCGCGTCGACCGGGGGCGTCGCCCGGACCGTGCAACTGCTGCGGATCGCCCGGCTGCTCGGCCTCGACCGCGCGGAGCTGCTTCCCGGCGTGGTGGGCCGGCTGGCCCGCGCACTGCTCGACGACCCGGAGGCGGGTGCGTGCCGCGCGCTGCCGGACCTGCTGGACGAGCAGTTCGACGTCCGTACGGCGCTCCTCGGCGAGCTGGACCGGCTCGCCCCGGACCGCCCGGCGGACGCGGAACGTCTGCTGATCCGGGTGGCCCTGCCGTTCACCGGGACGCAGGCGCTGCCGCATCTGCGGATGTGCGCCGAGGCACCCGGAGCCAAGGCGCGGGGCGCCGACCGGGTGGGAATCCTGCACACCGTGCTGCGCGCGGCGGGCATGTCCCCGTTCGCCGAGCCGCTGGTGCTGCGGACAGCCGTCGGCCTGGTGTGGGGCGAGGACACCCCGACGGCCGGCGAGGCCCGGTCGCTGCTGGGCGAGACCACGTCCGACGCGCACCGGACGGCGGGCACCTGGGCCCACCTGGTCGACGCCGCGCTCGCCGCCCCGTCCGGCGACGAGGACGCCACCGAGCTCGCCCACGACCTGCTGCGCGGCTTCCCGCAGGAGATCGGCGCCCGGGTACGCGCCTGCCTGATGCTGCTGGACTTCGCGCGCGACATCCGCTCGGGAACAGCGGAACCCGGCTGGACGGACCGGGTCCGGACGCTGCGCGACCGGGCCGAACCGGCCGAACCCCTCGCTCTGGAGCACGCCTTCGGCGCTCTGGCGGAGCGGCTGCTCGCTCCAGGCCGGCCCGGGGAGGAGCTGTACGCGTTCGTCCACAGCGGGGACGAGGACCTGATCGCGGCGTACGGCGGGGCGGCCCGCCGCGAAGCGGTCCTGGCGCTGCTGCGGGCGGATCCCTCGTACGTCGCGGACTGCTTCACCGTGTGGAACGCCCACCCGCACGCGGGCACCGGCTGGACCAGGACCCGGACGGCGCTGCTCGAAGAGGTGCTGCGCCCCGCGGTCCGCGCCCTGCCCCCCGAGGAACTCGCCGCCGTGGAGCAGGCCGTGGAGCGTGAGGGCAGCAGTCGCACCCTGGAGGCGTTCCGCGCCTGGAACCGGCCGTCGCGCTCGATCGGGCGCCTGGGCAGAAGGATCGTGGGGCGGGTACGCCGGGGGTGACCCAGGGCGGCATCGCGCTGCCGGCCGGGTGCGGCGGCCCTCGTGGGGAAGAGGCCGCCGCACCCGGCGTCGCACGGCGGGCTCAGACGTTGGGCACCTTGAGCTTGTCCCAACTGGCCTTGCCCGGGATGCCGTCCGCGCCGCTTCCCGAGTAGCCCAGCTTGCGCTGCCACGCGGCGTACGACTTGCGGTCCGCCTCCGACCAGTCCGGGCCGGGTCCGACCTCGTACTTTCCGCAGCCCTCGGCCACCAGTCTCTTCCCCATCGCCGTGATGACGGCGCTGCGCCGCCCGACCCGGAAGTACGCGGCTCCGGGGAAGGGCTCGTACTTCGCCGGGGGTTTGGGGGCAGGGGGCTTCGACGGGCCGTCCGGCTTCCCGCCGAGGCGTGTCTTCACCCTGCTGCGCATCGAATCCATCGTGAACCCGCGCGGGTCGATCTTGCCCGGCTGCCACTCCTTGTGGCCGATCACCGAGCGCTGGTTCCAGCCGTGTGCCCGGCATATGGCGGCCGCCGCCTTCTCGATGGCCTCCAGCTGGGCGGCGGGCCACGGGTCCTTGCCGTCGCCGAGGTTGATGCACTCGAAGCCGTAGAAGGAACGGTTGCCGTCGGTGTTGGCCTCGTTGTCGGCGGGCAGTGCCGTTTCGTCGATCACGGCGCGCAGGACGTCGTCGTCGCCGAGCCCGGCGTGATTGGCCCGGCCGTGGCCGACCAGGTGGACCGAGCCGTCCTTGGCGATCACCCCGTGGCACAGCGGGCCGGGCAGACTCGAGTGGCCGTTGTAGCAGAGGTCCACGGAGCTCTGGGTGCCCGAGGTCACGGTGTGATGGATCATCACCCCGTGCACGGGCCCCCACGAGCCCTTGTGGTTGCGGTTGTGCGTGCGCCAGCTCCGGTGCTCGACGACATGCAGACCCTCGTCCCGCAGGGCCTTGAGGAGTTTGTCGGCGGACAGAGGCGTTGCCATCGTGGTGCTCCTTTACCCAGGTGGTGCGTCAGTTCTCGGACTGTCCCTCGTCGTCCTGCCCCGCCGTCCGCCCGTCCGAACCGGTGGCGGCCTCCGCGGCCCTGGCCTCCTCCTCGGCCGTCGCCTCCGCGGCGAGCTGTTGCTCGTCGGCCGCGGGGACGACGGCGGCCAGGGGCGCGAACGTCATGCGCAGGTCCGCGACCGACCCCTCCCCCAGCACCCAGGCCAGCGGTGCGTAGTGGACCCGGATGCCCTCCGGGGACCGCAGCAGCGGGCGGCGGGCCGCGTCCGTCGGCCACTCGACACCGCCGGTCGCCGTACGGGCCGGGACGGTCCAGTAGTCACCGGACCGGTACGTCCTGCCGCGCTCGAAGTACACGAACACCCCGTCCTCCAGCGGAAGCCAGCCGCCCTCCTCGACCCGGACCGCACCGTTGCGCAGTTTCGCCGCGCCCTGCTTCGTGCGGCCGGGGCCGCCCCCGTGCCGGGTGCCGGGCCGCTGGTCCCAGCGCCGCAGGTACGGGTGGAGTCCGGGGCGCCGCCCGACCGAGGGATGCGGCTCCTCCGAGAGCCGTACCCGCCGTCCCGGCAGATCGATCTCCTCGATCCGCAGCAGTGGCAGCGGCTCGCCCCGGCTGGTGTAGCCGGTGTCCACGAACTCCACCTGGTCCCCGACGGTCAGGCCGAGCTTGTCGTCGTTGCCCAGCGAGGCCAGCTCCACCCATGTGCCGTCGAGTCCGTCGACCGGCAGCGTCACGGAGCCGTTCTCCCGCGACCACTTGAAGGTCGCGTCCTCCGCCGGGCCGCCCTCGTGGATCTCCACGCGGTACATCTGGTTCTCCGGGCCCCGGTACCGTGCGTCCGGGTCCACCAGGCAGGGGTCCTCGTCCGCGTGCTCGGGACGCTCGCTGCGGGCCGCCATCCGCGCGGTCGGCGCCTGCGCCGCCGACCACCGCGCGAACGCCTCGCGGACCTGGTCCTTGGTCGCCCCGTCCTCCAGCTCCAGCTGCGAACCGGGCACCGGCAGGACCTGCCATACGGTCTTGACCCGGGCCGCCGTGTCGGGCATGGCCGGCCCGAGGGCGACCTCGCGCAGCAGCGGGTCCTCGGCCGCGGTCACCGAGCGCTCCCACACCTTGAGGCAGGCGAGGTAGGGGAACCGGGTGGGCAGCCGGTCGCCGGGGCGCTCCGGGTCGCGGTAGCCGTCCGGCTGGTCCCAGTAGGTCCAGGTCGCCGGGGCCTCCGCGTCGCCCTCGGCATCCTCGTCGGCCGGTACGCCGGGCTCGGGGCGGGTCGCGTCCAGGAGGATCCCGTCGACGTAGTAGCGGCCGCCGCCGAGCGAGAGGTCGTCGAGCTCCCGGCTGCCGCCCAGGAAGCCCACCTCGAATCCGGTCGCGCCGCGCGGTCCCCCGTGCTGTCCGATCAGGTCGGCGGTGGTGGTCCGGGCCCGGTGCAGCTGGATCGCGGCCTGTTCGTTGGCGTCGGCGTCCAGCTGGACCCGGCCCTGCTGGGCGAGGACCGCCGCGTAGTGCCGGTCGGGCCGGAAGGTGTCGCGGGAGAGATCTGCGTGCATGGGAAGGGGTCCCCCTCGGAAGTACGTCGGTCGGAAGAGATCGGGGCGGGCGGATCGGGGCGGGCGGGGCAGGTCACGTCACGTCACGGGGAAGATCCCGGCGTCCGCACCGGCCGGGGTGTACTCGGCGAGCCGGGCCCGGAGACTGTCCTCGCGCTGGGGCTCGTACAGGTCGTGGAAGACCCCCATCTCGGACCCGTCGTCGGCGCCCCGCCGGATCTGCCACGGCCCGCCGTCGGCGAGCCGCCCGTACGCCGGGGTGCCGTACCGCTCGCTGCTCAGCAGCGGGCGCACCGAGCCTGCCGGGCCGTCGCCCACGAGGTCCGGCTGGCAGCGGTGGCGGCGCGGGGTGCGGGAGCCCGGGGGCACGTAGGAGTACCGCAGGCAGCCGATCCCTCGCCTGGCCACCCGCAGCTGCCCGGTGAAGACGCTGTTCTCGGCGATCCGCACCGCGTGGGTGTGGACCTCGCCGATGACCGTGGTGCGGTGCGCGTGGAGCACCGCGTGCGCGTGGCGGCAGTCCGGGGCGGACAGCGCGGGAAGGCCGTGGCCGGTGGCGTCCAGGATGCTGTCACGGATGTGGATCGGCAGCGGGTCGGTGCTCACCTCGTCGCCGATCACCTCGATGGTGCCGAGGATGCTGCGGTCGATGGACACACAGGCGGTGGTCCGGTCCAGGACCAGGCTCGGCTCCTCCGGCGAGTGCGGCCCGCAGTCCGTCTCCAGCGACCAGCCCGGCACCAGGGTGCAATGGCGCAGCACGACCGCGCCGACGGGGCCGCTGACGTGCAGCCCGCGTCCGGTGACCAGCAGACCGTCCAGGACGATACGGGGAGCGTCGCCCTTCCGCCCGGCGTCCTGTCCGCCCTCCTGAGCCCGGATGTTGAGCGCGTCGGGGCGGTTGCTGTACCAGTCGAGCAGCCGGATCACCGGGCGGCAGCCCTCGGCCGCCCGCAGCTCCAGCCGGTCGCCGCGGCCGAGGTCGAAGTCGAGCTGCTCCTGGTAGGCGCCGCTGTGCGTGATCTCGATGACGCCCTCGGCACCGCAGTGCCCGGACCTGCGGTCGGTGCGCCACTGCTCGTACGCGTCCATGATCCGCTGGTGTGCCTGGCGTGGGCCCACGCGGTAGATCCGGGCGGCGGGCGAGGTGACGCGCTCACGCGGGTACTCGCCGCCGCCGGTGTCGTCACCGAAGGCGTAGTGATAGGTGACCCAGACCCCTTGCCGGGGGGCCGAGCGGGATCCGAAGGCGATCCGGCCCAGCACCGGGTCGACGGCCACCTGGCCGGGCTTGGGGCGGTAGCGCCAGCCGGACAGGTCCGCCACGACGATGTCCGACATCGGCACGGGTTCGTCCTGCCCGTCGCGCCAGACCGTGAAGCTCTTTCCCGGCCCGTAGTGGTCGGCGAGCCGGTCCGCGAGCTGCCGCCTGCCGATGTCCGCGGGCACGTTGTCGATCGTCGCGATGTGCGTGGCGGAGGGTTCCGGCACCGGCCGGGTCACCAGCGAGGTGTCGTTGCCCAGGATCGAGAACGTGTACAGGCTGCGGGCGCGGTCGATGCAGTACGCCGGCGCCCGGCTCACCCGGTACGGCTTCAGCCGCCAGACGAACAGCCCGGCCCCGGCGGGCGAATGACCGCCCCTGCGCCGGGTCGAACCGGCTCTGCGTACGTCCACGGAGCGAGCCCCTGTGTCGAACGGCCCGCCCGCCAGATCGAGTTGCGCGCCGTCGCGTACGTCGGCCAGCCTGCCGCGGCCCAGCCTGCGCGCGTCGGTGGCCGCCGCGCCCGTGCCGTACAGCCTGACCGGCTGCTGGTGGGAGACCAGCCGGGAGAACTCCACTGCCCTGGACGGCCATCCGGCGACCTCCTGGGCCAGCTCCTCCAGCAGGGCGAGGGTGCCCTTGCGCCGGCGGTTGGCGACGGTCGCCGCCACGTCGCGGCGCGGGGCGAGGGCCTCGGCGAGCCGGGAACGGGCCTCCGCGTCGTCCGGGTCGCCGAGTCCGGCCGACCGGACCCGCTCGTACCCGGGCAGCGGCCGATAGCCCACGAGGTCCCCGAGGTACGGCAGCGCCCAGGGCGCGGCCGTCTCCACGAACAGGTCCTCGTAGCTCTGGTCGACCCCGTCGCGTACCCGGTCGACCTGCTCGGCGATCACCGCGAGCAGTGCCCGCAGCGGCTCCCCGCCCTCCGCGTCCCGCAGCCGGTGCCACTGCGGGAGCAGCTCCGCGAGACCGTCCGGTTCCCTGCTCATGCGGCGCTCCCTTCCTGGGTGTTCATGCGGTGACCTCCGTGAGAGTCAGCGTGTCCGGGACGTCCGGGGACAGCAGGGCGAGCTGGGCGGGCCTGATCCCGCGGAAGACACACACCGCACGGCCCTCCCTCAGACGCCGGGTGTCGGTGATGTCCGGGTTGAGGCGCAGCAGTTCGGCGAGCGCGATGCCGTGCCGGGCGGCGACCGAGGTGAGCGTCTCGCCCTCCGGGCCGGTCACCCGGTACACGTCCTCGTCGTACGCCGCGAGCCGGGCCGGGACCGTCGTCCGCGGTGCGGCGAGCGTCTCCGCGAGCGTCGGCAGACCGTCGGGGGTGAGGGACGCGGGCACTCCGCCGAAGACGTCCACGTCCACGTGGTCGACGCCGGGTACGGAGTGGGCGGTCGCCAGGACGTCCGACAGGTGTGCGGGGCTCCCCAGCTCGCGCCGGGAGGCGCCGAACCGGGTCGACAGGGCGTGCCGCAGCCTCGGTTCGACGATCTGCCAGCTGTGGTCCTCGGCCACCTTCACCTTCGCCGAGAGGACGAGCAGCAGCAGTTCGCGTACCTGTACCCGGACCGGCAGCCGGGAGTCGCCGTACCGGGCGAGCGAGGAGCGCAGCGCGGTGAGCACGTCGGAGTCCTCCGCGACCGGGATGTCCTGGACCCCGGCGACGGTGACGTGCAGCACCCGCCGTCTGCCGTCGAAGAGCTCACGCGCCACCGCCCTCCCGATCCCGGCCCGGGAGCGGGCGAAGTCCTCGTAGTCGGCGACCGACACCAGCCGGTCGAGCGCGGACACGGCGAGCGGGACCGAGGACCGGGTCTGGCCGGGGCCGTCCGCGTCCGCGCCGCCCGTCGCGGGCCGGGGATTGGTGACCCCGGTGACGCCCAGCGGCCGGGTGACCGCCTGGGTGATGCGGTCGGCCCGGACGTCGGCGGCCCGGCCGGTGCCGAAGCGGTAGCGGGCCCGGACGTTCTCGTGGCCGGTGGGCAGCCGGGCGCCGTGCACCCCGTCGCCGAAGGTCACCGTCGTCCGGCCGCGCGCCGCGCCGCAGACGTAGACCCGCTCGCGCGGGCCGCGCCCGGCGAGGCTGTCCACCCTGTGCCAGAGCAGCCCGTCGACCCGTACCTCGAGGGCCGGGGTCGCGCCCAGCGGGTTGTCGGCGGGCAGCCAGGTCAGCGGCGACTGCCAGAGCGCGAACGTCTGGTGGGCGAGGTCCGCGTTCCCGTTACCGATGGCTTCCTCCCTGCTCTCGCCGTGACTGGCGGCCACGACATTGCCCCGTACGCGTACGGTGGCGCGCAGGTAGCGGTGGGCCAGATCCGTCGTCAGGGTCAGCCTCGTGTGCACGTGGTCGCCGGGCAGTTGGGGGTCCAGCACCTGTTCGACGCCCGCGATCGTCACGAGTTCGGTGGCCGGCGCGGCGGGGACGTCGGTGCGCTCCCCGGACACGATCAACTGCCGTCCCGGGCGCAGTCCGTCGTGGAGCTCGGCCAGTTCCAGTTCGTTGCCGTGCACGTCCTCGGCGAGCGGTTCGTCGGCGAGACGCAGTGCCTGCCCGCCCGCGTGCACGGTGGCGTCGCGGATGGTGGAGAGCAGTACGTCGTGCTCGTCGAGCCACGGATCGGCCAGGGTCAGCTCCGTGCCCCGGCCGGTGATGCCGAAGTCGGTGTACACGGCGGTGCGCAGGGAGGTGACCCTGGTGGTGACGAAAGCGAGCGCCGGGTCGCCCGGAATGCCGTCCGGTCCTTCGGCGCCCTTGCGGGGGCGTTCGATCACGACCCAGCTGCCGGCCGTGATCGAGTCCTGCACCGAGTCCAGGGCGATCACCTGCCGGTTCGCGGGCTCCGGCACCGTGGCGATGCCGATCACCACGTTCGCCGGCTCGCTGCCGACCGTGTAGCGCACGGTCAGCTCGTAGCCCTCGTGCCTGATCTGCTGATGGTCGCCGGGCGCCAGACGCCAGCTCTTCGGCTCACCGTTGTGCACGGCGACATGGACGCGGCCGTCGTCGGCGGGCCGGGACACGAACAGCGTCCGCTCGGGCAGCCCGTCGAGCAACTGGGCGGTGACACCGGGCTCCTGGGAGTCGGCGGGGCGCCTGTTCAGCCAGCTCAGATCGTGGTCCTGCGCGGTCCGGGTCATGACCGCGACCCGGCCGGGCCCGAGATCGAACGTCGCCTCCGACGGCAGATTCTCCGAGTGCTGGACGGACGAGCCCGTCTCGGTGTGCTGGAACTCGGCTCGCACCGGGACCTTGCCCGCCGTGTCGAACACCACCCGCATCGTCGTGAGGGCCGATCCGGTCAGCGGCCAGTCCGCCTGCCTGATCACCCGCCCCCGCTCGTCCTGGACCGGCCTCAGGGGCGCCATCGCCCCGAACGGGGCGGCGGTCACCCGCATCGCCTGCACCTCGTGCAGGAGCGGCTGTGCGGTGGGGGCGGACCGCCGCCATGCCGGGTACAGCCCGTCGGCGATCCGCGGGTCGAGAGCCGCCAGCAGCCGCGCGCCCAGGTCGGAGCCCGGGGCGGCGGCCGGTACCGGCCCGTTGCGGGACGGCCGTACGGCCTCGGCGCGCAGTGCGGGGAGCACCGTGCCGAGCGCCTTCAGCGCCGCGGACCCCGGCGTGGTGGAGCGCGGGGACGCGGGCGCGGGCCGGGAGGGGGCCAGATCCGCGGCCTGCGCGATCACTTCGCCGGTCATCGCCTCCAACTGCTCGAACCAGGCGGCGACATCCGCGTGCTCGCGGGCGACGGCCTGCGCCTCGGCGAGCCGCTCGTGCGGCCCGGTCAGCCGTGTGACGAGGGCGGCCGGTGAGGTGACGGAGTCCAGGTCGGCCCGGAGCGGGGCGAGCACCTGGGCGTCGAAGTCGGCGATGAATTTGCTCACCGGACGCGGATTGGGGTTGTCGGGCGTGGGTTCGCCGTCCTCGACCGCCCGGTCGTCCTCGGTGATCCACTCCCGCAGCAGCTCCACCAGCTCCCCCAGGGACGGCGGGGCGGACTGCTGGAGCCCGATCCCCGTCACGTCGTCCTCCCGGTCGACACGGAGCCGGGTCACGGTGCGGAGCAGCCGCCGGCCCGGGTCGTCACCGCCCTGTCCCCCGAGGACGAACAGGAGCCTGTCCCCGGTCCGCAGGGCGGTCGCGGTGCCCGACACCTGGATCTCCGAGCGCTGCGTCAGATCCTGCTCGGTGAGCAGCGCGGGCCTGCGCCGGCGCACCGCCAGTTCGTTCCACGAGGCACGGGCCGCCAGATCGGCGTCCGTCTCGAAGACCTGCGACTCCTCCTCCGAGGTGAGCGGAACGCTGTTGCTGCGCGCCCCGCGTGGAACGAGCACCTCCACGTCCACGCCCCGCGGGTCCCTGTCCAGGGTGTACGCGAGATGCGTGTCGGCGGCGATGCCCGGCCTCGGCCGGTGCCCCACCAGCCGTCCGAGCAGCGCCAGCGAGCGGTGCTCGTTCGCGGTGCGCAGGTATGCCTCGTCCATGATCCGCTCGGAGTGGAACGTCAGCAGGTCACCGACGACGGCCCAGGAGTCCAGCAGTCCGATCGCCGGATCGTCCGGGGTACGGACCGTCAGTCCCCGCAGCGCCGGACAGGCCGGGGAGGCGAGCCGGTCCACCATGGCCGCCAGGAACGATCCGTAGTCCCCGACCCGGTAGTCGAGAGCGGTGCGCCCCGGCGGGTTGTACAGGGCCTCGGGGGCCTGTCGTTCGTCGTGTCCACCGCAGCCGCAGCCGCAGCCGCCCGCGCCGCTCATCGGGTACCTCCGGCGAGTTCGATGGTCAGCCGCCCGTCGTCGGGGCGGTCCGGGTCGTTGTCGCAGCGTGCGACCTCCAGCGCGCCGAGCCGCAGGACCCCCGTCTCCAGGGCGGTGCCGTCTCCGTCGGCGTCGTCGAAGAGCCGGCGCAGCCGGGTCACCTTCACGCTCTCCACCCCTTGCACGGCCGCCGCGGTGGCCACCAGCCGGCTGAGCCGCACCGGTTCGCCGAACGTCAGGGCGTCGGGATGGAAGAAGCCGAGCCGCCCGTCGCGCAGCCGCCCGGGGCCCAGCAGCCGGTACAGCTCGGCCAGGATCTGCCCGTGCTGATGACCGGGGGCCGCGCACACCCGGAGGGCGATGTCCAGCGGCACGCTGCTCGCGGGGCCCACCACCAGGTCGTGGCCGATCCGCCGGTAGCGCTCCAGTGCGTACGCCACCGAGTCGAGCAGCTCGGGCTCCGGGTCTCCGGCCCCCAGCGCGTCGACGGCGACATGGGCCTCCTGCACACTGCCCGTCCAGCGGATCTCCGCCGCCGCCCGCCGCACCCCGGGCAGTGCGGAGGCCAGGGCCGCGTAGTCCTCCGCGGTCACCGCGCGCTGCGCGGTGCGCTTCAGGTCGAGCGGGGCCAGCTGCTTCACCTGTTCGAGCGGTTCGGGTTCCGTTCCGCCGACCGCGGGCAGCGGATTGCGTACCCCCGCGACCGGCAGCGGCTCCCCGGCGTCCACGGTCTCCGGGTCCCGGTGCAGGACCAGGTGGTTGACGGCCTCCGCACCGACGTTGCCCGCCGTGCCGCCGCCGAGCCGGTAGTGCAGCTCCAGCCGGGCCCCTGGCCGGGGCCGGGCGCCGTGCCGGCCGTCGCCGAACCGCAGCGCGATACGCCCGTCGTCCTCCAGCTCACCGACGAAGTTCCGGTCCCTGTGACCGGCGGCGAGCAGGTCCCGCAGCGCGGTCCACTCCTCGTCGCCGTCCAGGGCCCTCACCGCCGGCAGCGCGGCCCGCGGGTCCTGGACGAGGGCGGCGGCGGGGCCCCGCAGCACCGGCTCGTCCGGATGCAGTCCGGCCGCGTGGCCGGGGCCCCAGCTCCGCGCGATCTCCCAGGCGATGCCCGCGTCGAGCACGGCACCCGCCCGGGCCCGGGCCGTCAGCACCTGGAGTCTGCGCAGCTTCGGTGCCAGCAGCCGGTCGCCGCGGTGCAGCAGTTCGCGCAGCGCGCGTACCGGGTGGAGGTGCAGCTCCAGGTGTTCCAGCGCCCGCAGCCCGAAGAGCACGGTCAGTTCGTCGATCTCCGCCTCGGTCAGCCCGTCACGGTCCCGGGCGCTGCGCCACAGCTCCACCAGCCGCTCCCGGACCCGCCCGGGGATGGCGGAGAGCCGGTCGGCCTGTCCGGCCGAGACGTGTTCCGGCAGCGGGAACGGCGCCGCCTGGACGACGGGAGAGCGCCGGAGCACCGGCCGGAACCGGGGGCGGATGCCCGGGTAGGTCACCTGCGCGAGGAGCGTCCCCAGCGCTTCGGCCTGCTCGTACGCCGTGCCGGGTACGACCTTCTCACGCCGCCGCCCCGCGAGCTCCAGGCCGATTCCGGCGCGCGTCACCTGCTCGTCACCGACCCGCTCGGACAGCTCCCTCACCTGCTCGGCGGTGAGCAGTCGTCCACGCCGTGTCTGCTCCAGGCGCTCGGCCAGGAGCCGGGCCGTCGCGTTCCCCGTGTCGACGTCCCCGCAGCCGGAGCCGGACGGCTCGCAGGATCCGGGGACCGCGGGCTCGGGGGGCACGACCACCGTCTCCGGCAGTGCCCCGCCGAACGTCAGGGAGGTTCCGTGGTCGACGAGGACCACGTTGCCCCGGGCCACGGTGACGTCCGCGACCGGTTCGCAGTCCGGACCGCCGCGCGTCGACAGGCACACGGGGAAGGCGAGGGCGTCCTGGCGTGCCCAGGTGACCTCCAGCACCGGCTGACGGGCCAGCCCGTCCAGGCCCGGGGTGACCGAGGTCAGCCGGACCGCCTGCCGGTGCGCGGGGTCAGCGTCGCCCGGCGTACCCGAACGCGCCCCGCGCACCTCCTCGAACACCAGCAGATCTCCGGGGGCCAGGTCCAGCGACCGCACGGTGCACTTCTGGTCGGCCCACTCGTCCCGCAGCGTCGCGGACACCGCGCCCTTCGGCAGGGCGCACACCTCGTCGCCCCAGGTCCAGAAGCGGATCGTGTTGTGCGCCGGACGCAGCTCGGCGGGCTCGGAGTCCACCACCGGCTCGAACACCTCCACCGCACCGCGTTCGGCCAGCACCGTCAGGTCGCGGTCCTCGACGACCGTGCCGGTCTCGGGCCGGTCGCGGAGTCCCGGTGTGCGGACGTCCACAGCGGCGAAGCGGAACGTGCCCGGCAGCAACGTCAGCCGCTTCGTCACCTCGACGGTCACAAGGGCCCGGGCATTGCAGCCGTCGTGCATCGGGTAGTCGATCAGCCGGACGTGCCGGCGCACCGACACCCGCCTCCGGGCGGTGTCGAGGTAGGCCTCCGTCGCGACCGCGTCCTGCTGGTAGCTGATCCGGTCGGCCGTGTGCGCCAGCAGTTCGACGAGGGTCACACCCAGGTCGGCGGGGTTGCGCTCCACCCAGTCGGGCGTGGTCAGCGCGAGCCTGTCCAGGATGAGCCGGCGCACGGAGTCGAAGTCGCGCGCCGTGTAGTCGATGACGGGCGCCTCGGTCCGGGGGCCGGGGTCGCGGCCCGCCGCACCGTCCACGCAGTCGAAGGGCGTGGGGCAGTCCGTCCGGAACTCGAACTCCGCACCGGAGTACCGCTGGTCGAAGCCGGGAAACGGTTCCGCCCCCGGTCGCCCGTACGGATCGGCCTCCACCACCGACAGCCGGTAGCGCGAGGTGTCGCCGGTGCGGTCGAGCGTCACGAGCAGCCGGTCGTCGAGCTCCGGGTCGTCCTCCCGCTCCACGGTCGCCTCGACCGCCTCGATGCCGGTGACGCGGCGGCCTCCGTCGATCCGGATGTTCTCCGGGCGGAGCCCGTGCGGGGCCTTGCCGAGGAACGTCACCGCGAGGGTGAGCCCGTCGTCGCCGGCCTCCACGGAGTCCACGCCGTGGAGCCGCGCCGCACGCACCTTGCCCCGCCTGCCGTCCGTCCGGCGGGCCACCTCCCTGTCCGTGCCGCTCATGCGGGCCCGCTCCCTTCGAACACCTCGTCGCGCCGGCTCCCGGTGGAGCGCACCACATAGCGCAGGTACACCCGGACGACGTTCTCCTCGCTCACCACGTCCAGGGACTCCACATCGATCAGCTCGCCCAGCCAGCGCTGCAGCGAGGCCTGCACGGACAGCTCCAGCGCCGAGGCCAGCTCGGGGCTGTTCGGCGTGAACACCAGGTCGAGCAGTCCGCAGCCGAAGTCGGGCCTCATCAGCCGTTCGCCGGGGCTGGTGAACAGCAACTGCTCGACCAGGTCGCGCACATGGTCGTCGTACCGGGCGTGCGCCGTCCGCCCGCGCCGGTCGCTGCGGAACGGGAACGCGATGTCGCCGCGTACGGTCCTCACCGGCATGTCACCCCCCGCCGGGCCTCGTGCACGACCGGCGGCCCCTGTGGGACGAGCGCCGCGCTGAAGCACTGCGCCGCACTCGTGTGCAACAGGACGGGTACGCCGTCGACTCTCACGCCGTCCGGCCGCGGGCTCCACCGGACGGTGGTGCACGGATGCGGCACCCCGTCGACGGTGTGCGGGCACCCGGTCACCAGGAAGCTGTCGGAGGCGGTGTGGACCGGCAGCCCGTCCAGACGCACGGCCGCGTACGCGGAGGCGGCGGAGGCCCGGCCGCCGTGCGGGCAGTGGAGGGCCGCGGCGGCGCTGACGATGGTCCCTGAGCTGGTGGACAAGTCTTCTCTCCCCGTTGTCTGTTACTGCTTCACTGCTTCTTGGCCACGATCAGCCGGCCGTCGTTGATGTTGACCTCGCCACCGGCCAGCACGATCGAGGCTCCCTGGCCGTCACCGATCGTCACGCCCTTCTCGTCCACCTGGATGTACGCCCCCGTGGCGGCCTGCAGCCGGATGCCGTCGCCGCCGTCCGGCACGTCGCCCATGACGAACTTGTGCCGGTCGGAGGTCTGGATCACCACGTTCTGGTGGGCAGGTCCTCCGGTCAGCGCGTCCGGCGGGAGCTCCGAGGCGTCGCCGTACCAACAGCCCGTCCAGACGGGGAAACTGACATCCCCCTGTTCGAACTCCACCCACACCCCGGCCCCTTCGGCGGGCACCGCGTACTGTCCCGACTGCGGTCCGGTGAACGGCAGGCAGGGCATGGCCCAGGTGGACGTCTCGTCGCCAAGGACGTCCGGCACCTTGACCGTGACCCGCCCGGTCCTCAACGGGTCGTCGTTGCTCACCACCCGCCCCCGGAACTTGCCGAGAAACCGGTTGTTCGGTCCTGCAGCCATGCGTGGTTCTCCTGATTCGTCTCCGCTCCCGCCGCCGCGGCCGTCACGGTCGTACGGTGCCGCTCCGGGCGATGAGGCCCTCGCGCGAGAGCGTGAAGTTCTGCTGGTAGGAGCCGGGCCTGAGGGTGTGGGTGACGGACTTGACGAAGTAGTCGCCGTCGTACGTCACTCCGGCCCCGCGGACGCCGACCAGCTCGCGCGGCCGCAGGATGTATCCGTGCCGGTTCACGTCCAGTGACCCGGAACCGGAGATGGCGTCGGCGGAGAGCGCGGCCCGTGCCAGCAGTTCCGCCTGCGCCTGCGCCGACTCCTTCTTCGCCGTGCCGGACAGAGTGCGCCGCTTGAGCGCGGGGGTGGCACGGCGGCCGAGCGGCGGGCGCAGCGGCCCGATGTCGGGCTGCGGCAGGAGCCGGCTGTCCCGGGTGGCGGGGTCCTGCACCCGGGCCTGAGGCTCCTCGCGGGCGGTTCCGTCGTACGCGAACGTCAGCTGGTCCACGGTCGAGTTGACGTCCATGTTCACGTTGAGCGCGTGCTGCCGCTGTCCGATGCGGGCCTCGGGGCCCCAGACGGCGGTCGAGTGGCCGGGGCGGGGGCCTGGTTCGAGGTAGAACGTGTACCCGTTGGCCCGGGCCAGCTCGTTCACGTAGCTCAGGTCGGTGCCCGACTGGTAGTCGACCCTCAGCTGTTCGCGCGGCGGCTGCTCGATCTGCTCCTGGAAGACCCGGGCCTCGATGCCGTACTCGGCGTACTTGGCCAGGATGCGGGCGACCCGTCCGGATGGCCGCAGGTTCGGGTACCGGTCGGTCCGCTCCTCCAGGTCCATGAGCAGGGTCAGGTCCTCGCCGGTGACCGTGAGGGTGGAGTGCCCCGGCTGGTTGCTCGCCCCGACTTCCTGGCGCACGATCAGTCCGTCGAGCAGGACCCATGCGGTGCCCTTCACGCTCACGGAGAGGATCACCCGGGTCTTCGGGTCGAAGTACCCCTCGGGCAGGAGGCGCGTGGTCAGAGCACCCCGCTTGGTGAGGTCGAACGCCAGCTGAAAACCGCTGCGTTCGCCTGCGGTGGCGGTGATCTGCGCGGACAGGAGCGCTTGGGTGACCTCGGGCGGAACGGGCCGGGTCAGCCGGGGCCCTGTTTCCAGGGTGATGTGGACGGGCCCGCTCCCCACGGGCTGGTCAGACATACCGCGCTCCCGTCCCGGGGAAGCCCCCGGCATGCGGGACGGCGATGGTGCGGCCCGGCTCCCCGGTCAGCTCGTGCGGATCCAGCACCGGATTGGCGTCGGCGATCTGCCACCACTGCCCCGGGTCGCCGAAGTACCGCTGCGCGAGCAGGTCCGGCCGCTCTCCGCTGCTGACGGTGTGCGGGGCGCTCTCCTGCGCAGCCTCGTCCAGCGGTGGCAGCAACCGCCGCTTCGTGTAGCGCACTTCGGTCCCGTCGGCCATCCGGTGCACGCCGATCTCGGCGTCGTGGTACCGACTGGAGCGGGGGTAGGGGTGGGCGCCGGGTATGGCGTCCAGCGCGCTCTCGTACGGTTCGATCTCGGCCATGGTCCTCAGCCCCTCCCCATGACGGTGTTGCCCCCGGCCAGCCCCAGCGAAGCGAGCCCGCCACTGCGCGCGGCCCTGGCGAGCTGCTCCTTCTGCGCGAGATGCGCCATGTACAGATCGGCCCCGCGGTGTCCTGCGGGCAGATCGCTGACGCTGAGCACCTTCATTCCGATGCTGACGCTCGCCCGGATCGGATTCAGGTTCACGTCGAACGCGGATTCGTTGATGGACAGTTCGGTGAGACGCACCGGCATGACGCGCTTGCTGCCCCACGTGAAGAGGGTGAGCGGCATCTCGATCGGGCTGATCTCGATGGTCCCCTTCCTGGCGAGCCGGCCGGCCTCGCGCAGTTGGGCGGTGGTCGGGTGCACGAGCATTTCGAGGGTGGCCAGTTCGGGGTGGATCCCGTCGGGGGCGGCGACCTCGAACTGGTCGGTGGCGTCGATCTCGGCGGTGAACTTCCAGGTCTCCTCGGCGGGCCCCTTGAGGCGGAGGGCCTCGTTACGGTCCCCGTTCCCACTACCGCCTCCCCCGGAGTCACCGCTCCCGCCGGCGGACTGGGGGGCGAGGCTGCGTTCCAGGGTGTCGGGGTTGAACTGGAGGACGATGATGCGCTGGGGGGTGCCGCGTTCGGGATCCACTACGACCATGCCGGAGCGGATGGGCTTGGGGATGTCTGCGTAGCGGGTCATCATCCACCTTCCTGGTGCGAACTCTGGGCGGGTTCGCGCACAGCTTCTGCCCGAGTCGACATCACATCGAAGATCGTTTCCGCCTGCGCGCGTACGGATTCGGACGGATCATGCGTACGCACGTAGTTCACCAGCGGGATGAATTCGGGCCAGTCGGTGAGCGACGCCGTAAGGAGAGCCACTCGGCGAACCAGGGGGTCCGGATCATGCATGGACCAGCGGAACAGTGCAAAGAGATCGGGGTCGAACGGACCGGAGCAGTAGACCCCCAGAGCATGCAGGGCGTCCATGAGGGCGGAACTGTCACGCGTCCCGTCGAAAACCTCTTGCAGAGATTCGGAACTATGGAAGTCGATCCGGGATTTCAGCGAGCTGACTGTGGGTGCGATGGCCGGCCCTTGAACGAGTAGATAGTCGACGCGAACGAGGTGGTCCTCGATCCAGTGAATCGCCGCACCGCGATCAGGCGCGAGCCAAGTGATTTCGAACGGGGCCTGCTCCCCTCTCTGCGTGGTCCGGTGATGAGTCCAGCCCAACTGCTTCGCCAGTTGCTCCATATCGGCTCGGCTTGTCGAAGTCCGGGGAACGAGGCGGATTTTGCTCGACATGATGTCCTTCTGATCGATCTGAGTGGTGTCGCGGTCATGCTACTTCCCTAGGTCACGGCACCCATATGCCACCCGGTGAGAGATATCTTGCCGCATTGTGCTTCGCCCACTCAGGGAACTCATCGATCAGCGCCTGTTCATCCAGGTACAGAGCTCCGGACAATTTACTGGCAAATGCCCGAGTCAGGAGAAGGCGAGCGTTGGACCGCATTGCCGTCACCGCCGCCTGGTCTTCTTGCCCTTCGACCGTGAGGCCGCCCGTCTTCGAGTTGCCCTTGTCCATGGCGATGCCGCTCGGGTCGACCAGATAGGCGGAGGCTCGAACAGCGTGCTGCGGAGACATCGTGTTCGTGCGTGCCGCGACGTCTTCCCACGTCGCCCCGGGGAAGTCGGCCAACTGCCAGGCCATGACGTTCGTCAGCGCGGCAGCCGGGTACCGGGCGCCCTCGACCGTACCCATGAGGCGGACCGCGGCTCCGATGGTCTCGACTGCCGGAACGTTGTCGCGGAAGAAGGGGTCGCTGGGGAGATTCCCCTTGAGGATGTCGAAATACGCGGATTTCATCAGACGACGAGCAGTGAGAGCCGGGGACGGACCGCCGCGATTATGCTTGCGTAGGTAGTACTCAAGTTGTTCCTGCACCAGGTTGAGCTTGTCCGTGACCGACCCTCCCGCAGCCCCTCCCGGCGGCGTGACGTAATGCCCACCCATCCCGAATCCGCTTTTCACCTTGATCAGACCCGGGCTCGACTTCCCTCTCATCGGATGGTCCTTCGCCCGGAAGGAACCCTGCTGTTCGCTGACCTGAACGTCCCAGTTTTCATCTCCGGCCATGACGATCCGCTCGTGAGCGGGAAGGAATCCGCTTCCGGCAGGACGCAGACCTTCACGAATGGCGAACATTTC
Source organism: Streptomyces sp. QL37 (assembly GCF_002941025.1). Lineage (NCBI taxonomy): Bacteria > Bacillati > Actinomycetota > Actinomycetes > Kitasatosporales > Streptomycetaceae > Streptomyces > Streptomyces sp. QL37. The sequence continues at coordinate 2,009,057 of NZ_PTJS01000001.1, forward strand.
GACAGCGGCCTCACGGGCTTTACGCGTCACAGCGGACGGATTCTTACCCTCGGCCTTAGCCTTCTTCCGGCTGCCCTGATAGTCCTCCTGTTCCTTGCCAAGCTTTTCGGCGAGCATGGGCAGACGACTGTCCTCGAGCAGTGAACTTCCCTGGGACTCCAGCGCCGCGAGGAGCTCATCCTCATTCTTCCGGGCCAGCTCCTCCCCTTCATCGAGATCATCAAGGGCACTGCCCTCCGGATTGAGGACCGCCTTGACGGAGTACTCGGTCCCACCCTTCTGGACGGAGAGAGCGGTGAGCCGATACCAGCCCTTCATTCCGGCGAGAAGGGCCCTCATCACCGGTGCGGGGATGCCTCTGCGGGCAGCCCGGGAGAGCTTGGGCCTCATCCGGGCAATGATCTTCCGAAGCCGTTCGTCCTTGGACTCCTTCGAGTCCTCTTCCTTCTTCCGCCGGTCCTTCTTGTTCTGCTTCTCCCTGGCCGGGTCCTTGCCCTTGTCCTTGTCCTTCGGCTTCCCGTCCTTGTCCTTGCCCGGCCTCGGCTTCTTCGGACCTCTGTCGCCGTCCTTGGCCTTGTCCTTGTCCTTGACGGGCTTGCTCGGGCCGTCCTTGTCGTCGCTCCTGGGCCTGCGCGGGTCCTGGTCCTTCGGCTTGCCCGGGGCGTCCCTGTCGTTGCCCTTCGGCCTGCCCGGGGTGTCGTCCTTCGGCTTGGGCTTCGTGTCCGGCTCGGTCTTCGGCCTGGCCGGGGGTTCCGGCTTCGGCTCGGGCTTCGGGGACGGGGTCGGGCGGGTGTCCGGCTTGGGGGCGTCCTTGTCCTCCGGCTTGCCGTCCTTGCCCTTGCCCGGGTTGCTCCTGGGCTTCCCGGGCTTGGTGAGGTCGGGCTTCGGAGTCGTGGTGGTGGGGCGCTTGCCCGGGGCGGCCGTGTCCCTCTTCGGGTCCCGGTCCTGGTTCTTCTTGTTGCCGCCCTTGTCGTCCGAGCCCGCGCCGTCCTTCTTCCTGTCCTTGTCCCCGCCCTTGTCCTTGCCGAGCTTCGCGGCGACGCCCTTGAGGCGCTGGCCGACCTTGGAGACGTACTTGCCGATGCCCGTCATCAGCGCCTGGTAAAGGACTTCGAGCAGAGCGACCACGCCCGCCGCGACCGCCTTGGCGAAGAGGATGCCGGCGCCGCCGCTCCGGACCGACTTCAGCCAGTCCAGGACCATGCCGAGCGCGCTCAGGATCGCGCTCAACGCGCCCCAGGCCGTGCGGATGGCGTCGATCACGGCCATCACCCAGCCCGCCCCCGGGATCAGCTTGGCGACGACCTTCGTCATGACCAGTTCGCCGATGATCAAAGGGAGTTGGGGTACGACGGCGTCCCAGGCCTCCTTGACGATCTCTTCCATCTTCATGCCGCCCTTGAGCAGCTTGTCCAGGACGGCCTTCGGGACGCCGATGATCTCCTGGATCTTGTCGGTGAACCACTGCTTGACGGCAGACTTGACCTCGCGGAACAGGTGGTTCTTCGCGCCGTCCACCGCCGAGTTCTTGGCACCCCCCAGCCAGCCGCCCGGGTCGGACAGGAAGTCGACGGCGATGAGCATCCAGTCGCCGAGTGCGCTCAGCAGCTTCGAGGCGAAGTCCAGGACCGCCTTCACCGCGGCCACGACCGCCTTCACCGCGGCCTGGAGCATCTTCTTGAGGAGGTCCAGGATGCCGCTCAGGAGCTTGCCGATGGCGTCCAGCAGATCGGTGATGGCCTGCTTCAGCGCTGCGGCGAGCCTGTTGACCAGGGCGATCGCAGCCGCGATCAGGCCCGCGATGAACTTCCGGATCCGTCCGGCCAGTTCGATGACCGCCCGGACCATCGCCTTCGCGAACTCGATCAGGTCGTCGATCAGGTTCTTGATCGCGTCGACGATGAACGTGCGGGCCTCGTTGATCCAGCGCTCGACCGTCTCCTTGAAGTTCTTGATGAAACCGACGACCGCGTCACGCGCCGCTCTGATCACGCGGACGATCGCGTTCTTGATCTCGATGACCTTCTGCTTGATCCAGTCGAAGGCCTTGCTGACCCAGTTGCCCGAGTCCTCGACGCTGTCGTCGCGCTGCTTCTCGGCGTCCTTCTCGGCCTTGGTGTTCTCGTCCTGGATCTTCTTGTCGCCGTCGTCCTTCTCCTTGACGACGTCCTCGTCGGTCTTCTTCTCCTTGTCCTCGACGTCCGTGCGGACCTTGGCATGCCGCTCGGTCTTCTTGGTGCCGAGGGTCTTGAGCTCCTCGTCCTGCTCGGTACGCCAGTCGGCCCGCTCGGCGGTGACCTCGTCCAGAGCCTTGTCGCGCTCGCCCGCCTGGCTCTCGGTGTTGGCCGCGATCTCGGCGTCGACCTTCGCCTTGTGCTTCTGCTGCGAGTCGCGGAAGTCCCTGTCCTTGGTCTGCCGGCCCTCGGACATGCCCTTCTGTCCGTCGCTGAACGCGGCCTGGAACTGCGGCCCCTGTTCGTGCTCGGCCACTTCGGAGGCCGCCTCGGGGGGTACGGCTCCGGTGCCGGCTCCGCCGTCGGGCGCGCCGCCGTTGCCGCCCTGCCCGCCGGGCACCTTCGCCGTCATCTGCTCCTTGGGAGCATCGGGGTAGACCTGGTTCTCCCCCATCGGCCGGGCGGCGTCGTCACGGCCCGTCGTGACGGTGTCCTGGCCCTTGGTGTCCACGGCCGTGCCCTGCTCGCCCGCCGTCTGCTCGGCGGCACCCTGCATCTCCACGCCCGGGGCGTTGCCCGCCTGGGCGTTCTTCAGCGCCTCGTCCTTCGTCGGCAGCCCGGCGAACTTGGCGGCCAGCTCCGAGGCATCCACCTCGAAGCCCACCCAGCTCAGAACCTTGCCGATGCCGAAGCCCAGGGCCATCTTGAAGGTGTCCCAGCCTCCCGGCTCCTCCGCCTTCTCCGCCTCGATCTGGCCCTCGGGCTCCTTGGCACCCTTGACCTCGGCCTTCTCGTCCTCCGGAGCCTCGGACTTCTGCGCGGGGTCCTGGGAGTACTCGGCCGGTGCGTCGGCCTTCGGCTCGCCCTGGAGGGTCTGCGGCGCACCCGCCGGGCGCTCCATCGAGGGCGGCGCTGCCTCAAGGGTCTTGTGCTCGTCGCCGACGGTGCGGTCCACGGAACCGCTCACACCGGTCATCGCCTGCAGCGCCTTGTGCGGCTTGAGCTTGGAAGCGGTGGACAGGCCGGCTTCCGGGGCCACCCCGGAGAGGTTCGGTGCCGGTCCCGAGTCCCTCTTGCCCTTGCCGGGCGCGGCCGCTTTGGCCCCACCGCCGCCACGCGGTCCCCTGGCGGCGGGTGCCCGCTTCGACGCTGCGGCCTTGGGAGCAGGTGCGTCCTTCGCCGCTGTCGGGGCGTCGGCCGCCTTCGCGGGCTCCGGCGCTTCGGCGGCCCTGGGCGCGGGGGCCTCCGCACGGGAGACGGGTTCGCTGTCCGACGAGCCGCTGCCCCGAGACTCGTTCGGTGCCGCCCCGCCTGACGCATCCGCGGTGGACCCGCCGGTGACATGCGTGTCCCGGGCGGGCGAGGGGGCCTGCGAGTCCGCCGTCGGTTCGCTCCGGCCCGCCGGAGCCGCGTCCGTCTTCCTCTGCTCCTCCTTGGCAGCCGGCTCCGGCGCCGCGGCGTTCCCCGCCACCGCCTGCGGCGAGGCCTTCTCCTGTGCACCGGATGACGCCTCGCCGCCGGCAGGCGTCCCCTGCTCCTCCTTGGCGGCCGCCTCCTTGGCATCGCTCCCTGCCTCGGGCTTGCCCGGCGCCTCCTGGACGGTCGTCTGCGCGGCGACCGGCCCGGCCTTCGGGTCGGAGCCGCTCTTCGGGTCGCGTGAGTCGGTCACCGGCCGCACGTCGGCAGCCTGTTCCAAGGCGAGTCCGCCGGGCTGTGTGTCTCGCTGCGCGCCTCGGTCGGCCTCGGCCGACGGCTCCGCGTCCGCGGGTACGGCACCGTCCAGCTCGGGTTCGGCCTCCGCCGCAGCGTCTTCGGCGTCCTCCGCATCCCGCTCGGCCTGCACCCGGTCGGCCTTCGTCACCGGAGGGGCGGGGAACGACGGGGCAGCCACCGTGCCGGACGAGGAGGGGTCCAGCGTCTCCGCCGTCGGCACGGCGGACACGTCGAGGTCCTGCTCGGGCAGGTGGTCCTCCGGCTGGAGCCTGACGTCCCAGGCGCTCGGCTCCCCGCCGCCGACCTCCACCTCCGACTCGCTGCCGGAACCGAACGGATCGTCGTCGGACTGCTGCTCAGGACCGTCGAGGTCCTGGTTGCGCACGCCCTCGAGCGTGCTGAACGCGCCAGGCAGCTGGTCGTCCCTGCCGGCCTTGGCCGCCGAGCCCGTCGGCTGCTCCGAACCCCGCTTGTCCTCCTGCTTCAGCTGCTGGCCCGCCACGAGCGCGTCGACCGCGCCCGGACGGTTCCTGGCCGCGGACTCCTCCTCGCTCGCGGCCGGAGTGCCCCGCTGCTCCCGCCCTTCGCCGCCCTCGGCGGAGCCTGCCGTCTCCTTGCCTCCGCCCCCGGACTTCTCACCCGCCGAGGACGAGGAGGAGGACGAGCCGGAGGAGGAGGAGGACGCCGACTGCTGCTGAGGCGCCGCAGCCGGTGGTGCCGAAGCCGTGCCGGTGTCCTGGTCCTGCTCGTGGTCGCCGCCCTGCGGGGTGCTTCCGTCCTCCGGAGCACCGCCATGAGCGCCACCGTCGTCGTCCTGGTCCTTCTCCGGACCCGGCGCTGCCGCGGGCTGCTGCTCCTCCTCCCGCTGCTGCTCCTCCTCCCGCTGCTCCTCGGCGGACCGCTGCTGGGTCTCGCGCTCGTACCGCAGTTCCTCGACCGGATCGTTCTCGACAGTCGGCGCGTCGAGCGAGTTCCGCTCCAGGTCGTCGTAGGCCTCCACCTCGTCGACGAGGTCGAGCACCCGCTCGTGTTCCGAGCTGAGCAGCCTGGTCTCCAGGCGCTCCAGAACGGTTTCCTGCAACTCCTCGGGCAGCCGGGCCAGTTGCATACGGGTGCGCTTCGACCGGTCCTCGGGGTCACCGCGCAGCGACCGTACGACGGAGTTGGCCAGCCGCTCCACCAGCGTTGCCGGATCGATCTGCTCCAGCCGGTTGCGGTCCGCGTCCACGGTCGCGTAGCGGAGCCAGCCCGGCGTCGAACGCCTCTCCTCGACCTGGGTCCCGGGCTCCCCGTCCCGTACGGACTCCTGCGCCGCCGCCTCCGCCTCACGTTCCGTCGTCTGCTGCGGCAGGCTCACTTCGCCCAGGTCTCGCCCCGCCCGCAGCGCGCCCAGGCCGTGCGGGTTCTGCACCGTGTGCAGCAACTCGTGGGCGAGGAGGCGTTGGCCGTCCAGCGTGCCGGGCCGGTAGGCGCCCTCGCGGAAGAAGATGTCCTGGCCCACCGCCACCGCGTCGGCGCCCAGCATCTCGGTGAGCGCGCCCGAGTCCCGGTCGGTGTGCAGCCGTACCCGGCTGAAATCGTGCCCGAGCTGTTCCTCCAGCTCACGCCGTACGCTCAGGTCGAGCGGCTGGCCGGCGCCGCTGACGATGTTCTTCGGCTCGGGTGCGCGCGATGCGGCCCGCTCCTTGCGCTTACGCCGCTTGCCGGCCTGGTCCGGCCGCGCCTCCTGCTGGGAGTGGGACGCGCTCATCGCGTCACCTCGCCCTCGCCCGAAAGGCCTGTGTGCACCGCGCGTGCCAGCTCCTGGCCGAGACGCCGCGCGGACAGGTCGGCGGGCAGCGGGGGCAGTCCTGTCAGCGCGTCCAGCGCCTGTCCGCCGTCGGCGGCGAGGGGGATGCCCCGTTCCCGTACGAGCCGGCCCAACTCCGCCTGGAACGCCTCCGACACGCGCTCCGGGTCCACCCGGCCGAAGCCGTCGAGCACCAGCTCGCCGATGTCCACCCGTACCGTGCGCTGCTGTTCGTTCAGACCCATCCGTGCACCTCCGAAGGTGTCAGGGAACGGTCGAGCTTCAGGTACTCGGTACGGGCGGCCTCCAGCATGTGGCGCATCTGGAGCCGGTCGCCCTCCTCGGCCGCGAGGAACGCACCGGACAGCGCGATGTTGCGGATGGAACCGCCCGCCACGGTCAGGCGCGCCAGCAGCGCCGGGTCCACTCCCTTCATCGGCGCACGCGCGGGCAGCACCCGGCGCCAGATCTCGGCGCGCTCGCTCTCGCCGGGGAACGGGAAGTCGACGACGAAGCGGATACGGCGCATGAACGCCGTGTCCAGCGCCTGCTTCATGTTCGTGGTGAGGATCGCGAGGCCCCGGTAGGCCTCCATCCGCATCAGCAGGTAGCTGACTTCGAGGTTGGCGTACCGGTCGTGGGAGTCCTTGACCTCGCTGCGCTTGCCGAACAGAGCGTCGGCCTCGTCGAACAGCAGCAGCGCTCCGCCCTGCTCGGCGGCGTCGAAGACCTTGCGCAGGTTCTTCTCGGTCTCGCCGATGTACTTGCTGACCACCTGGGAGAGATCGATGACGAACAGGTCCAGGCCCAGTTCCTTCGCCATCACCTCGGCGGCGAGCGTCTTGCCGGTGCCGGAACCGCCCGCGAAGAGCGCGGTGACGCCCAGCCCCCGGCGCAGGGTCCCGGCGAAACCCCACTCCTCGTAGACCGTCGGCCGCTGCCGCACATGTGCGGTGATCTCGCGCAGCACCCTCAACTGCCGTTCCGCCAGCACGAGATCTCCCCAGACGGCCTGCGGCTCGATCCGGCGGCCCAGCCCGTCCATACCCATCCGGGCCTCGGTGAGGCCCGCCTGCCAGGCCAGCCCGGTCGCGTCCAGCTCGTCCTCTCCGGGCAGGTCCCTGGCCACGGCCGCTCCCGCCGAGCGGACCAGGTGCGGCGGCAGTGAGAACTGGGCCACGAGGTCGCGCAGGTCGCGCACCGACACATCCGGTACCTCGGCGAACGCATCGGTCCACACCCCGAGCTGCTCCTCCGCGTCCAGGGTCGGAACGACGACGCGCTCGCCTCGGGGGCGTGCCGTCGGGCGCGGATCGGAGCTCGACACGACCAGCGGCACGGCCGCGCTCTCGACGAACGCGTCGGTGGCCGCGGCCTGGTCACGGTCGAGGTCTCCGACCTCCACCAGCAGCGCCGCCGGGAGCAGGACCGCCTCACGTTGCCACAGGCGGGCCAGCAGGTCGCGCTGGGCGGGGTCGGCCGGGAGGTCGGCGGCCGACATCTCGTAGAGGTTGAGTCCCGAGCGGCCGGCCGCGACGGCGGCGATGTCCGCGCGGGTACGGAGATCGCCACCGACCAGCTCCACCCTCAGCGGTGCACCGCGCCCCGCCCCCGACCAGCCCGCCGCCACCCGGCTCGCCGCCAGACCGTAGGAGGCGGGCAGCGAGTCCGGCGCGGTGGCGCGGCGCAGCAGGCCGTGCAGCCGTGCGTCCAGATAGGGCGAGCCGACCAGGAAGTGCAGGATCCGCTCGTCGAGCCGGAGCCGGGAGGTGGTCAGGCGAGTCTCGTCGTCGAGCTCGACGATGCGCCAGCCCCGCAGGGGTGCGACGGGGGTGAGGGCGCTCCAGTGCGGGTCGGCCAGCGCGGCGAGGGAGAGCGAGAAGGTGGGGTGGGCGCGCTCCGGGTCGCCGCTGGCCGCGGCGCAGCGGGCAGCCGTGGTGGGGTCCAGTTCGGCCGCCGCGGCGAGCAGGACGATCTCGCGCTCGAACGGGCTGAGGCCGAAGCAGGCGACCAGGGCGTCGAGGGCGGCGGGGCCGGGCCGGGAGGCCAGGGCGGCGCCGCTGCCGGACGGGGTGCCGGCGCTGTCGGAGGGGGCCACGGGGGCGCCGCCCTGTGCGGGTGGAGCGGCTCCCGGCGTACCGGCTGCCGCGGCGGCTGTACCCGAGCCGTGTGCCGCGCGTCCGGCGTGGGTGTCGACGCGGGCCAGCACGGCGTGGACGGCGTCCAGGAGTGCCCGGCCCTGCGCCGCCGTGTCGCGGTCCTCGCTCCGGCCTGCACCTTCGTACGCGCCCATGTCCTCACCCCCCGTGTTCCGCATTCCGGCTCAGTCCTTGTCGTCCGGCGTCGGCGTGCCGCTCTCCGCCGCCCGGCGGGGACGCGGCGGAGCCGCTCGCCTGGAGGCGGCCTTGGTGGGCTTGGCGGGGGCCTTGGCCGGGGTGGCCTCCGTCGCCGCTCCCTTCGGCGCCGCTCCCTTCGGCGCCGGGGCCTTCTTCGCGGGAGCCCGTTTCCGGGCACCGGAAGCGGCAGGGGCACCGGGAACGGCGGGCACAGGGTCCGCGGATGCCTCGGAACCCCCGTCAGCCCCGGGCGGTACCGGGGCCCCCGGCGTTCCGAACGGCACCGCCCGTACCGTGCGTTGCTCGACCGGCCTCGCCGGGACCGGCTTCTCGCGGCCCTCGATCACCACCAGCGACGCCTGATACGCCACCGACAGGGTGTAGGGGGTCTGGTGCAGCATTCCCCAGAGCTTGGACGTCTCGTCGACGTCCATGACCGTCGGTGTGAAGCGCACCTGCTGAAGCGAGTCCGCCAGATCACTGCCCGCCAGATGCGGCCGTTCGGCGGCCAGTTCGATCAGTTCCCGTGGCAGCACCGGGATCTCGTGCAGCGTCCGTATCACGCATCCCAGCAGCCGCTGCCCGACCAGCTCCGTCTCCTCCCCGTACGCGCTGATCACGTAGTGCAGGTCCAGCGGTGCGGCCGCACGGTTGCGCAGGGTGCCGTCGGCGGCGCGGGTCGGCAGGTCGTTGTTGCGCATGGCGGCGTTCGGGGTCACCTGGTAGAGGAAGACCGTGATGGTCGGCTCGACCGGCGGCTCCGCCGGCGGCTTACGGGTCTCCACCTTGACCGCGATGTCCATCTCGGGTCCCAGGTTGCTCTCGATCAGCAGGGCGAGTGCCTGGGTGACCGTGGCGACGGCGAGTGCGTTGCTCATGTCGTCAGTCCCTCTTCCCGCCACGCGACAGGTAGTCGTCCAGCGTCAGTACGGGGGCGGGCCGCCCGGTCCGCTGTACGGGGCGCCCGGCCGGTGAGGCGTTCGCCCCGGGCGGCGGCGCCGCGCTGACCTCCAGCCGGCCGATCTGCACGTGCACGACGCGTTCGGCCTGGCGCGGCGCCCGTCGCCCCACCGGGCCGGGCACCGCTCCGCGGGCAGCGGCGGAGTCGGAGCCGCGTGGCGCGGGGAGCGCCGCGACGCGCAGCGGTGCGGGGGCGGGCTGGGCCGGCCCCCCGGGCGCGGCGGGCGCCGGTGCCGGGGCGTCCGGTGCGGTCGACCGTGCCCGGCGCGCCGCACGCCCGGCTTCCTCCCCGCCGGGCCGCGACTTCGGTGACGGAGTCACCGGCGGCCGCAACAGGGGGGCCGGGAACGCTTCCGCGGGCAGGGACGGCTGTCCCTGCCCGGGCTGCGGCGCCTGCTCGGTGCGCACCACGGTGTGCCGCTCCGTACGCACCTCCAGGCCCGGCCGCACCAGATGGAGCCGGCCCTCGTCCGCCCGGGGGGCGGAAGGGATCAGCGCGGCCGGCTCGTCCGGCTCGGGCGGACCGTGGCGCAGGGCCTCGGCCCGCTCGAACGGGCCGGACAGCCGAGGCCGTACCCGCACCCGCGTGCCGGGTCCGCCCGTGCCGTCGGCCGCTGCCGCCGGCGTGTACCGGGCGAGCAGCCGGTCGAAGTAGTCAGCCATCGGTACACAGCTCCAGGTAGTAACGACGCCGCAGGGGGCTGAGCGCCAGAATGTGCGGCTCGCTCCACCCGTAGGCGGTGGCGAGCAGATGGACATCGAGGAGCAGGTCCCGTGCCCAGCTGTCCAGTTCGGTCCAGAGGTAGGAGGTGATGTCCAGCTCGGCCGGGGTGGCCTCACCGCACTCCGGGCACGCCACGTTCAGCGTCACCTCGGCCGTCGGGTCGGCCTCGGCGGCCTTCTCGGCGATGAGCCGCTCCACCCGTTCGGGCAGCACGGCGGCCAGCCGCTCCACGGCGACGGGCTCGCCGCCCCGCAGTGCCCGCACCGTGCACCCCGTCACCAGCCTCCGGCGCGCCTCGGCGGGTGAGCCGGCCAGGCCGGCCGCCGCGAGGTCGGAGACGGTGGGCAGCCGGAACTCGACCACCCAGTCGTCCTCGGCCACCCGCAGCGGCCCCGGCGCGGGGCGAGCGCCGAGCGCACCGGCGTCGAGGTCGAATTCCATGGCCTCGCCGCAGGCGCCGCACTCGGTCCGCACCTGCATCCGCTCACCGAAGAGCGACCGGCGCAGCGCGAACAGATCAGCCTCCCGCTCGCCGACCGGCACCGACAGCAACTCGTCGGTACCGGCCCCCGGGCGGGCCGCCCGGTGCAGCAGCAGCGATTTCTCCGCCGCCCCCAGAGCCAGCCCGGCCTCCCAGGCGGCCAGTAGCTCCGCGGGCCCCACCGGGGCCGTCCCAGGGATCACGACGACGTTCAGGCCGGGTGGGTGAACGACGGCTCGACCGGTTCCGGGATCTCGTAGTCCCGCTCCCAGCCTTCGCACTCCAGCTTCACGCTCTGGATGGCCACGGCGTTGGCGTTCGCGTCGAGCTCGCCGATGACCTGGTACTCGCTGACCCACGCCCGGTAGAGCTTGTGCGAGACGGCCACCTGTCCGGCTTCGTTGAGCACCTGGATGATGATGTCCTTGCGGAAGTCCCGGAGCGAGACCTCCGAGCCGAGCCCGGCGCCCACCTGCCAGACCTTGTTGGCCCAGCGGTCGAATTCGGGATCGTGGGTGACACCGCGTTCGAGTGTGACGCCCTCGAACTCGGATCGGCCCGGGGACTTGCGCGGCGAGCTGGGGTCCCCGCCGTGGCGGTGTTTGACCACCTCGGTGGTGCGCTTCAGGGGACTGATCTTGCTGATGCCCGCGACCGTTCGACCGTCCCAGAGGACCAGGAACTTGAAATTCTTGTAGGGGTCGAAGCGATGGGCGTTTATCTGGAACTCAGCCATCGGTTTCCTTCGTGTTCCTTTTCCTTGACTACGGGAGGCCCTCGACTACGAGAGGTCGAACTGCCCGGCGAACTGCTGGATCTTGACGATCACGAACTCCGCGGGCTTGACGGGGGCGATTCCGATCACGACGTTGACCACTCCGCGTTCGATGTCGGCGTCGGTGGTGGTGTCCTTGTCGCACTTCACGAAGTACGCCTCGCGCGGTGTGCCGCCCTTGAAGGCGCCCTGCCTGAACAGGTCGTTGAGGTAGGCGGAGGCCTTGAGCCGGATCTGCTGCCACAGCTGCTCGTCGTTGGGTTCGAAGACGACCCACTGCAGACCCCGGTAGAGGCTCTCCTCGACGTGCAGCGCGAGCCTTCGCACCGGCACGTACTTCCATTCGCTGCCGAGCGCGTCCGCGCCCTCCAGCGTGCGGGCGCCCCAGACCAGCGGCCCCACCACGGGGAAGGTACGCAGGCAGTTCACGCCCAGCGGGTTGAGCAGCCCGTTCTCCCGGTCGGTCAGCTTGACCGTCAGCGACCGGACACCGGCGAGGCGTGCCTCGGTCCCGGCGGGCGCCTTCCACACCCCGCGCTCGCCGTCGGTGCGGGCGATCACCCCGGCGACGGCACCCGACGGCGGGAAGGAACGCAGCCGTCCGGTCAACGGGTCGGTCAGCTGCAGGTGCGGGAAGTACAGCCCCGCGTGGTTGCTGCGTACGGGTTCGAAGGCGCCGATCCCGGCCCGCGCGGCGTCGACGCTGCCCCACGTCGAGGGCGAGTCGACGAGCAGGAAGATCCGTCGCTCCTGGCAGAGCCGCTCGGCCGCCGACAGGACGGTGACCATGTCCTCGGTGGACTCGTACGCCGAGAGTTCCGGCAGGGCCAGCAGGTTGACGTCGTCCACGTCACGCAGCGCCTGGAGACCGGTCTTGTCTCCCTCGCTGCCGATCAGGTCTCGCGGGCCGGGCGGGTCCCCGTCCTTGCCGCCCTCCAGCGGGAAGACGGGCGGATTGACCGAGGCCTCGAGTCCCAGGTCGTTGGCGCACTCCCCGACGAAGCGGACCACGTCGTCCGGGTCCACGGACCCTGCGACCACCTGGAGCCGCTGATCGAAGGCGGTGACCTCGGCCCCGGCGAAGGCGTGCCTTCCGGGGGCGTCGGGGAGCGCGCGCAGCTTGCGCTCCAGCAGGAGGGCGAGCTCGGTGACGTTGCGCGGCGGCTCACCGTCACGGTCGGGCTCGAAGAGCGTGAACTCGCGCTCCACATCGCCGATCTTGACCTTCAGCTCGACGTCCAGGCCGGGGAGTTTCGCCGCGAAGGGCTTGGAGACCGTGCCGGAGGGGTCCGGCCGGTCCTCGTCGAGGGCCTTGACCCGGACGAGGGAGGAACCCGCGCTGACCACGGTCTCGGCGAAGCGGCCGTGGCCGGCGTCCATGGACAGTCCGGCGAAGGACTCCCGGGCCTCACCGCGGGCGTCGAGGATGTGGAGGTTGAAGGTCCTGTCCGACGCGGGGGTGTCGTGGTCGACGGCCACCCGCAGGCCCGAACCCCACACTCCGGGCTCCTTGGCGTGCACCTCCAGCACCGGGCACTCGCTGCGCCCCTCGGTGGAGTGGAGCGTGACGCAGGCGTCCTCACCCGTGCCGGCCTCGGCCACGCGGACGATCACCGCGAGCGTGCCGCCGTTGCCGAAGAACTGGTGCACCGCGTAGCTGAGGGCGCTGCGCGAGGTGAGTCCGCCGAACCGGCGCTCGAAGTCCGCGAAGCTGGTGACCCGTACCGGTCGGTTGAGCGGACCCCGGCGGGTGTGTCCCACGAACGCGGTCACCGAGGTGGTGACCGAGGCGATCGTGCGGACGCCGCTGGGAAGTTCCTCTATGTAGACACCGGGATAGCCCATGTGGGTCGGCATTCCCCCTCCATTCCCTTCGCGCACCAAGAGATGAGAGGAGAGGTGAAGGAATTGCGTGCATACGCCGAATCCGCACACACGATCCCCCGCGTGTATCCCCCGTCGTTCACCCCGTGCGATATCTGGTCTCGCAGGGCCATCCGCATCCATGTGCGCTCGTGGCTCCTGATGCATGAGTGCCCTGCGAGTGTGTAACGCGCCACGAGAACCGGTCAAGACAGTGATTCGGTCATCCGGTGATGGCGTCTGGCCGATTCGGCAATAAATGATTCGACGTGGTCAGAGGACTTTCCGATCAGCGTATGAAGATTCAATTCACCACCGCTTCACAGAAAACCCGGAGCCCACGAGAGAAACAAGCCGAATCAGTTCGGGCACGGCGCGCCGCCGTGCATCCGGAGCGTGAACAATAGCTATTCGGTTCGAATTTCGGACGGATCCCGCACTCGGGGCATATGGGATTCGCGCGGACTCCACGGTCGGCGGGGCAGCGGCCGGGGCGGCGCACCGGAGCCGGGATCACGGGTGTGGAGCGGCAGGTACCGTAGGGAGGACGATTTCGTGGGCCTCCTGACGGGCTGCGTACACCCAGGAGGAACACATGACGACGAACCGCGGGCGCAAGGACGTCATCCGTGACCGGATGGCCGCGACCGGCGAGTCGTACAACGTCGCCGCCCGGAACCTGAAGGCGATGAAGGACATGGGCGCGACCCGTGACGCCCTGCTCGTCCAGCGGTGGCAGCCCGCGGAGACCCTGGACGTGCCGTGCCCGTGCGGCGGCACGTGCGAGCCGGGCGAGACGTGCGACCACTGCCACGCGCGGCACCGGCACGTGAAGCGCTACCCGGGCAGCGTCACGGACGTGGAGGTCTGGGCGGACCGCTACGAGTGCATGGGCTGCTCGTCCTCGTACACGCTGACCGTTCACCTGGCAGGGCGTCCGTGGGGTGTGGCCGAGACGGTGGTGCGGGGCGGCGCGGCCGAGGAGGTCGTACGCGCCCGGGTCTTCCCCGGAGTGGTACACCCGATGCTGCGGGCCGAGGCGACCGCGGAGTCCGGGTCCGACGAGGGCTAGGGTCGTCCCTCCGGGCCACACCGGACGAGGCGCGGATGAAGGCGGAACAGGTGGCGGACGGACGCGACGGCGGGTCACACGCGCCGGCGCCGGGAGCGACAGCCCCGGCCTCACTCAGTGCGCGGGCGCGCGAAGCGGTCCTGCAGCGCATCGTCGACAGGCGCTACGAGCAGGGCGCCCGCCTCGTCGAACGGGAGGTCGCCGAGGAGCTCAGCATGTCCCGGGTGCCCGTACGCGAGGCACTGCGCGCACTGGTCGCCGAAGGACTCCTGGAGCTGCTCCCCCACAGCGGCGTACGGGTGCGGCGCCTCGAGTACGCCGATGTCGAGCACCTGTACGAGGTCTGGGAACCCCTGGCGGTGCAGGCTTCGCGGCTCGCGGCGCGCGCCGTGGCGGCCGGTGCCGCCGTGCAGCTGGCCGCGCTGGAGGCCACCCTCCGTCAGGCCGAGTCGGCCGCCGCCTCGGACGAGGGGACGCGCGAGGTGGCCGCCCACACGGCCTTCCACGAGGGCGTCGTGGCCATGTCGGGCAACCCCCTGCTCGCCCGCACCATGGAACAGCTGAGCTGGCAGCTCCGGCTGCTGTTCGGCATGCGCGAGGAGCCCGCGCACATGCGGGCCCAGCACGCGGAGATGTACCGGCACATCTCCGCCGGCGACGGAGAGGCGGCCGCGGCCAGCACGCTGCTGCACGTGCGCGACAGCAGGGCCGTCGCCCTGCGCTCCCTTTTCGGTGACTCCTGAGAGCTTGCACACCAAAGCAGGCTTGTATACCAAGCCCGAATCACACACTCTCCCGCAAGGTGCGCAAAGGGGTACCAGCACACATTTCAGCAGTTCGACGACATGATCCTTGCCTATCGACTTGCGCTTGGTATACAAACGAGAGCCATCGGCCCACTCCCCCAAGGAGCTCTCATGTGCGTCGAAGCCCTCCCCCCACCCCCTGGCAGGCTGACCCGCCGCGGAGTTCTCGCCGGTGCGGCCGCCCTCGCCGGAACCGTCGCAGCAGCGGCTCCGGCCGTGGCCGCTCCCGCAGGCCCGGGCGCGGCCTCACCCGCCGCCCGGACCGCCTCCGGCAGCACGGCACGAGGCGCCGACCTCGTCATCCGGGGCGGCACCCTCCTCGACCCGGCGACCGGCGAGGTCACCGAGAACGCCGTCGTCGTCATCCAGGACGGGACGGTGCGTGCCGCGGGCCCGCGCGGCAGTGTCACCGTGCCGCGGGACACCGACGTGCTGGACGCGCACGGCCGCTGGATCCTGCCCGGCCTGGTCGACGCCCACATCCATCTGAGTACGGCGGCCGAGGCGCGTGACGCCGTTCGCCAGGGCGCGACCAGCGCGCGCAGCGGATCGACCTCGTTCTACCAGGACATCGCCGTCCGCGAGCTCGCGCGGCACAGTCCCGGTCTCGCGCCCCGGCTGACCGCCGCGGGCATCTTCGTCACCCCGGACCTCGGGGAGACCGTGCTGGCCGACCCCGACCTCACCCCGCTGGCCCGCCTCAAGGACGGCGTCCGTTCGGCCGAGGCACTGCGCCGTGTCGTCGAGGTGAACATCGCCCGGGGCGCGGACGTGATCAAGACCCGGGTCAACGAGCGCGCCGGGCTGCCCGAGCAGGATCCGCTCACCCAGGTGTACTCGCACGAACAGCTCTCCGAGATCGTCTCCGCGGCACGGCGGCGGGGCAAGGGCGTCCTCTGCCACAGCTACAGCGAGCAGGGCTGCCACGACGCCGTCACCGCCGGCATCCGCTCCCTGGAACACGGCGCGTTCGTCGGCGAGCGCACGCTGCACGAAATGCGCCGCAGAGGTACGTACTTCACGCCCACCCTCACCGCCATCGCCGGCCTGGCCGAGTCCACGGACCCGGTCCTCGCCGAGCGGGGACGCACCTACCTCCCCGCACTGGAGCGGGCGGTACGCGCCGCACACGAACTCGGCATCCCGCTCGCCGCCGGAACCGACTCGTCCGGCGGCACGGTGCGTCCGATCGGCCGGGAGGTGGAGCTGATGCGCGCGGCCGGCCTGCCCGCGCTCGACGCGATCCGCACCGCCACGACGGGCGCGGCCCGCCTCCTCGGGCTGGAGCGCACGGTGGGGCGGCTCGCGCTGGGTTTCGCGGGCGACGCGATCCTCGTGGACGGCGACCCGCTGGCCGACGTCACCGTACTCAAGCAGCCGGTACGGGTGGTCCGGGCGGGCGTCGCGCTCTGACCGTCCCGGGCCCACGCCCATCCCCCATCCCCTCGCCGCGCCGACCCGCAGTAGGAGTCCTCATGCAGCCGTCATCGCCCGTTCCCGGAAGCTTCTCCCGTCGCACGGTGCTGGCCGGCGCCGCCGCACTCGCCGGCGCCACGGCCGCGACGACCGCGGCCGTGGTGGCCCCGGCCGCCCGGGCCGAGGCCGCCCCGGCCGAAGCGGCCGCGTCCGGTGCCGCGGGGGCCGGCGGCAGGACCGTCGTCTTCCGCGACGTACGCCCGCTCGCCGCTCCGGACCCCACGGACCTGGTGGTCGTCGACGGCCGCATCGCGCGGGGGCCCGCGCCCCGCGGCGCGAAGGTCGTCGACGGCGGCGGCAGGATCGCGCTGCCCTCCCTCGTGGACGCGCACATCCACCCCGACAAGACGACCTGGGGCGGATCCTGGGTGTCGCGCCGGCCGGCGAGCGGCATCGCCGACTACGTCGCCCAGGACGTGGAGCTGTTCCACAGCCAGCGCCGGTCCGTCGCGGAACGCGCGTACGGCCTGATGGCCCACGCCGTCACGCGCGGCACGCGGGCGATGCGTGCCCACGCCGACGTGGCCCCGGCCTACGACCTGGCCGGCGTCGAGGGTCTGTCGAAGGCGCGCGAGCGGCTCCGTCACGCCCTGGACGTCCAGATCGTGGCCTTCCCGCAGCACGGCGTCATCCGCACCCCGGGAACGGCGGAACTGCTGGAGGAGGCGGCGCGCTCCGGCGCCGTCGACATGATCGGCGGCATCGACCCCAGCGGCTTCGACCAGGCCCTGGACGAGCAGCTCGATCTCGTCTTCGGTATCGCGGACCGGCACGGCGTCGGCGTCGACATCCACCTCCACGACCGGGGAGCGAAGGGGACCGAGGCCCTGCGGGGCATCATCGACCGCACACGCGCTCTCTCCCTCACCGGCAAGGTCACCGTCAGCCACGTCTTCTGCCTGACCGGCCTGGCGGACGGCGAACTGGGCTCCCTCGCCGCCGAACTGGGTGATCTGGACATCGCGCTCACCACGGTGGCTCCGTCCGACTCCCTGGTGCTGCCGATCGCACGGCTGCGCGAGCACGGCGTACGGGTCGGGCTCGGGTCCGACGGCGTACGCGACTCCTGGAGCCCCTTCGGCAACGCCGACATGCTGCATCGCGCGCATCTGCTCGGGTGGGTCACGGACGTACGCCTGGACGAGGAACTGACGGACTGTTATCGCACCGCGGCCCACGGCGGCGCGGACGTCATGGGACTCGCGCACGCGGACCTCGAGCCCGGCGCCCCGGCCGACTTCGTCCTCGTGCGGGGCGAGTGCCTGCCTCAGGTCGTCGTGGACATGCCCCAGCGGGACATGGTCGTGCACGGCGGGGTCGTCGTGGCGCGCGACGGAGAGTTCCTCGGACGGGGTGCCCCGACAGGGGAGTAGTCCGGGCCCGCCGCGATCGCGGCGCCGGACCTGACTTTCATGAGGTGACCGCCTCGCCCGGCCCGCGCATGCCGATCCTCGGCATGCGCGGGCCGGGCGAGGCGGGGGCGAATCCGAGCAGGGCGGTTGTCACAGACCGGGCTGCCGTCCGGTCCTAGGGGATGACCGAACGGTGTGACTCATCGCGCCGTCGACGTCTTCGGTCAACGCTCTTCAGGAGGAGAACACCATGAGCCAGGTCAACATCGCACGCCCCGACGCACAGAGGTATGACGAGTTGGTTCCGTCGCGCTACGCGCTGAAGGTCGGCGACATCGACGTGATGGTGATCAGTGACGGG
Source organism: Streptomyces sp. QL37 (assembly GCF_002941025.1). Taxonomy (NCBI): domain Bacteria; kingdom Bacillati; phylum Actinomycetota; class Actinomycetes; order Kitasatosporales; family Streptomycetaceae; genus Streptomyces; species Streptomyces sp. QL37. The sequence continues at coordinate 2,026,939 of NZ_PTJS01000001.1, forward strand.
GTGCTGCCGATCCCCGCGGTGACGATGGCCACCAACGCCGCCAAGGCCGACCTGGCGACCTGGCTCAGCGACATGTTCCTGCCGCCGGAGATGCTCGACTGGCCACTGAACGTGGCCGTGGTGCGCAGCGGTGGCCGGACCATCCTCATCGATTCCGGGCTGGGGACGGAGTTCCCCGGCTTCCCGCGGGCCGGTCAGCTGGCCATGCGGCTGGACGCCGCCGGGATCGATCCCTCGTCCGTCACCGACGTGGTGCTGACCCACCTGCACATGGACCACATCGGCGGGCTGCTCGTCGACGGGCTGAGGGGCCGGCTCCGCGCGGACCTGCGGGTCCACCTGGCGTCCGCCGAGGCCGAGTTCTGGGAAGCGCCCGACTTCTCCCGCACCGCCATGCCGACACCGGTGCCGGAGGTGCTTCGAACGACCGCCTCGCGGTTCCTTGACGTGTACCGCGGCCAGTTGCGGCCGTTCGAGACGGAGTACCAGGTGGCGCCGGGAGTACTGGTCTCCCGCACCGGCGGTCACACCCCCGGCCACAGCATCGTCCGCCTGGAGTCCGGCGGCGACCGGCTGACGTTCGGGGGCGATGCCGTGTTCCAGCCCGGGTTCGACTGCCCCGACTGGCACAACGGTTTCGACCACGACCCCGAGGAGTCAGCCCGCGTCCGGATCCGTCTACTGACCGAGATGGCGGCGAGCGGCGAGCAACTGGTGGCCACTCACCTGCCGTTCCCGTCCGTCTGCCGCGTGGCGGTCGCCGGCAACGCCTTCCGTTTCGTGCCGGTCGTCTGGGACTACTGACCGCGCTTCGGCCGGGGCTGCGCGGGAGCGGGCGTGAGACGCCGGCCCTGACACACGAACGACCAGCGGTGCCCACGTGCCATCTCCGTGGGCGCCGCTCCGGGGCCGGATGCGTCTGCCGGCTCCGTGCCACGCCGAAGTGGGTCGAGAACGCCCTCCCCCACCGAGCGCGGAGCCCGCACGGCTGGCGGCAGCGTCCTCACCTGCGGACGGAGGGACGTACGCCCGAAACACCTGACCGATCGGTCAGGGCTGACCGATCGGTCAGCTACGGTGTACCCATGCCACGTCCGCCTTCCGCGATGCGTCGTCAGATTCTCGACTCCGCACTGCGTCTCTTCGCCGAGCACGGCTTCAAGGGGACCTCGCTGCACGACATCGCAGTCGAGGCGCACTGCTCCAAGGCGTCCCTGCTCTACCACTTCGCAGGCAAGGACGCGATCCTCACCGAGCTGCTGACCCCTCCGGCCGAGGGGCTCTCCGCCATGGGCGAGGAGCTGGCCGCGCTGACCGGTGGTCAGGCCGTCGAATCCGCCGTCACCGCATACGTCGGCCTCGCCATGCGCTTCCACCTCGAAATAAAGATCATCTTCGCCGAGCTGCCGGACATGCTCAGCCATCCCGTGCTGGCCGTCATCCCCCGGGCGGTCGACCAGCTCGCGGCCGCGCTGGCCGGCCGTTCGGACGAGCCCCGTGCGCGCGTCATGGCGCAGATGGTGATCGGCGGCGTGGCTGTCACGGTCGCGGCCGACGTGGATGTCGAACCCGGCACGATGCGTGCCGAACTGGTCCAGGGAGCACTGAGAACCCTCGGGCATCCGACCGGCTGAAGCCGGCAGAAGCCGTCCAGAACGAAGAGAAAGACGCCTCTCTCGCATGGCAATACTGCTGTACCGGCTCGGCCGGCTGTCCTTCCGCCGCCGAGGGCGTGTCCTCGCCCTCTGGCTGCTGCTGCTCGCCCTGCTCGGAGGGGGCGCCGCGGCCTTCAGCGGGCCCACCACCAGCAAGTTCTCGATCCCCGGCACCGAGTCGCAGAAAGCCCTGGACTCGCTGGCCCGGGAGTTCCCGCAGGCTGGGGGCGCGACGGGAACCATAGTCGTCGCCGCACCCGCGGGCGGAAAGCTCACGCCCACGGCTGTGGCTCCCGTGACCGAGGAGGCGGCGAAGGTCCCCGGTGTCCTCGCGGCCGTCGACCCCTTCGTGTCCAAGGCCGTCTCGCAGGACGGCCGTTACGCCCTGATCCAGGTGCAGTTCGAGTCGGGTGCCGACGGCATCACCGACGCGCAGCGGGAGGCGTTCACCGAGGCGGGCGCGTCCGTCACGGGTCTGCGGGTCGAGCACGGCGGCGAGATCATGCGGGGCGTACCGGAGATCGGTTCGACCGAGATCATCGGTGTCGCCGTCGCCGCTCTCGTCCTGGTCCTCACCTTCGGCTCCCTGGTGGCCGCGGGCATGACCCTGCTGAACGCCCTGGTCGGCGTGGCGGCCGGCATGGCGGGGCTGTTCGCCCTCAGCAGCACCGTGGAACTGACCAGCACCGCGCCCATCCTGGCGCTCATGCTGGGCCTTGCGGTCGGCATCGACTACGCCCTCTTCATCACCTCCCGTTACCGCCACTACCTGTCGGAGGGCATGGACGGGGAGGAGGCGGCGGGCCGGGCGGCCGGGACCGCGGGTTCGGCCGTCGTGTTCGCGGGGGCGACTGTCGTCATCGCGCTCGCGGGTCTCGCCGTCGCCGGTGTGCCCTTCCTGACGGTCATGGGCCTGGCCGCCGCGGCCACGGTCGCTCTCGCGGTGCTGGTGTCCCTCACCCTGCTGCCGGCCGTCCTCGGCTTCGCGGGCGCCCGGGTACTGCCCCGCAAGCAGCGGACCCCGGACCGGACATCCGCGCCGGACCCCGTCGAGGCCGAGGCCGGCTTCGGCTTCCGCTGGGGCCGGATCGTGGCACGGCTGCGCGTGCCCGTCCTCGTCCTCGGGGTGGTCGGGCTCGGGGCTCTCGCCCTGCCCGTGCAGGACATGCGTCTGGCGCTGCCCGACGCGAGCACCGAGGCGGTCGGATCGCCCAACCGCGAGGCGTACGACCTGACGACCGAGGGGTTCGGCGAGGGCTTCAACGGCAGGCTGGTCGCCGTCGTGTCGGGCGGCACCGCGCAGGCGACCGGTACGGCGGCCAAGGAGACCGCCGCGCTCATCATGGAGACCGACGGGGTGCTGGCCGTCGCCGCCCCGCAGATGAACGAGAAGGGCACCACCGCCCTTCTGGCCGTGATCCCCGAGACCGGTCCGACCGCCGCCGCGACCGAGGACACCGTCAACGAGATCCGTGACCGGGTGGCGGGCGTCGAGGGCGCGGCCGTCTCCCTGACCGGTGCCACCGCGGTCGGCATCGACGTCTCCGAGAAGCTCGCCGCCGCGCTGCCGGTCTATCTCCTGCTCGTGGTCGGGCTGTCCGTCCTGCTGCTGATGCTCGTCTTCCGGTCGGTCCTGGTGCCGCTCAAGGCGGCGCTGGGCTTCCTGCTGACCATCGGCGCGACCTTCGGGATCACCGTCGCCATCTTCCAGGAAGGCCATCTGGCGGAGCTCGTCGGCCTGGACACGCCCGGGCCACTGGTCAGCTTCCTGCCCATCCTTCTGATCGGCATCCTCTTCGGCCTGGCCATGGACTACGAGGTCTTCCTGGTCTCGCGTATGCGGGAGGACTTCGTCCACGGCGCCGACGCACGCGAGTCGGTCATCAGCGGTGTCGGCCACAACGCGCGCGTGGTCACGGCGGCGGCGGTGATCATGACGGCCGTCTTCGGCGGGTTCGTGTTCATGCCGGACCCGATCATCAAGTCCATCGGGTTCGCCCTGGCGGTCGGCGTGCTCATCGACGCCTTCGTCGTGCGTATGGCGCTCGTACCCGCGGTCATGCACCTGCTGGGACGGGCTGCCTGGTGGCTGCCCCGTCCGGTCGACCGGATCATGCCCGACCTCGACATCGAGGGCGAGCGGCTGCAACGGGAGATCCCGGTGCAGCGGGAGCCGGTCGAGCTCGTGAAGACATGAGCGCACCGGTGCCCCCGGCCCGAGGGCCGGGGGCACCGGAGGTGCGGCCGCTCAGCTCTCGTCCGGCGCCAGCGTCAGCGAGATCGAGTTGATGCAGTAGCGCTGGTCCGTGGGCGTCGGATAACCCTCGCCCTCGAAGACATGCCCGAGGTGCGATCCGCAGCGGGCGCAGCGCACCTCGGTGCGGGTCATGCCCAGGGTGTTGTCCTGGAGCAGCTCGACCGCGTCGGTGTCCTTCGGGTCGTAGAAGGACGGCCAGCCGCAGTGCGACTCGAACTTGGTGTCGGAGCGGAACAGCTCCGCACCGCAGGCGCGGCAGGAGTAGACGCCCGCCGTCCTTGTGTCGGTGTACTCACCCACGAACGCGGGCTCGGTGCCGGCCTTGCGCAGCACCGCGTACTCGGCGGGCGTCAGCTCCGCCCGCCATTGCTCGTCCGGCTTCTCGACGTCGTACGACACGGTGGCTCCCTCAGCTCGACAGGTGGTCCAGGATCTGCGGGCCGAGGTCGGTGACATCGCCCGCTCCCATGGTGAGAACCAGATCGCCGGGCTTCGCCATTCCCGCGACGGCCGCGGGGACGGCGGCCTTGTCGTGGACGGCCGTGACATCGGCGCCCGCGGCCTTCGCGGCGTCGATGATCAGTGCGCTCGTGACGCCCGGGACCGGGTCCTCCCTGGCCGGGTAGATGTCCAGGACCAGCGAGGCGTCGGCGAGGGCGAGGGCCTGGCCCATCTCCGTGCCGAGCTCCTGGGTGCGGGAGAAGAGGTGGGGCTGGAAGACCACCAGGAGGCGGGCGTCGGTCGCGGCGCCGCGCATGGCCTCCAGATCGGCGGTCATCTCCGTGGGGTGGTGGGCGTACGAGTCGATGACCTGGACGCCGGCCGCCTCGCCCTTGAGCTGGAGGCGGCGCTTGACCCCGGTGTACTTGCCGATGGCGGAGGCCAGGTTGTGCGCGGGGATGCCGAGGGCGACACCGGCGGCGAGCGCGGCGACGGCGTTGTGCGCGTAGTGGCGGCCCGGCACGGAGACCGTGAAGGTGAGGTACTTGCCGTTGAGGACGACCGTGACCTCGCTGGTCAGGCCGCGCGGGGTGACCTTGTGCACGCGTACGTCCGCTCCCTCCGACTCGCCGTACGTGACGACGGTGAGGGAGGAGAGCTCGCGGACGCGGTGGGTCAGCTCCACTGCGCCGGGCTGGTCGGCGGCGACGACCAGGGTGCCACCCGGGACGACCTTGCCGACGAAGGTCTCGAAGGACTCGTAGATCTCGTCCATCGAGGCGTAGTTCGCGTGGTGGTCCAGCTCGACGTTGAGGACGATCGCGACCTCGGGGGCGTACTTCTGGAAGCTCCGGTCGCTCTCGTCGGCCTCCGCGACGAAGATGTCGCCGTTGCCGTGCGTGGCGTTGGTGCCGGGTCCCTCCAGGTCGCCGCCGATGGCGTACGAGGGGTCGAGGGCCAGCTCGGAGAGGGCGACGGCGAGCATCGACGTGGTGGTGGTCTTGCCGTGCGTGCCGGCGACCGCGATGGCGCGCAGGCCCTCCATGAGGGAGGCGAGCGCGTCGGAGCGGTGGACGACGGGGATGTCCAGCTCGGCGGCGCGGACCAGCTCGGGGTTGTCGGCGCGGATGGCGCTGGAGACGACCACCGAGGTCGCGTCGTCGGCCAGGTGTCCGGCGGCGTGCCCGATGTGGACGGTCGCTCCCAGCGCGCGCAGCGCCTCGGCGGTGGCGGACTCCTTGGCGTCGCTGCCCGCCACCTTCGCGCCGCGCTGGGCGAGGATCTTCGCGATGCCCGACATTCCGGCGCCGCCGATGCCGATGAAGTGCGGCCGTTCCAGGGCGGCAGGAATACCGGGTGCCATACGTGTCTCTCCCGAGCTGTGGTGGGTCTGGGTCGGACCCCAGCCTATTCGCTGTGCGCGAAGAGCTTGAGCACCGGTACGCCGACCTTGTGGCGGGCCCGGGAAGCCCAGTCGCGGTGGAAGAACTCCTCGACGTAGTGGGGCGCCGTCAGCACGATGACCTCGTCGGCCCCGGAGTCGTCGACCACGGTCTTCAGCTTGTCCAGGGGGTGGTCCTCGACCACTTGTCCGACGGCCTCCGACCCCGCCTCGCGCAGCTGCCGGAGCGAGAACTCCAGCGCCATCTCGGCGGGCTCCCTGGCCTCCTTCCCCTCCGGCTGCTCCCCTTCGCGGACGGCTTCCCGCAGCTCGCCGATCGCCACGTCGTCGATCGCGCGCAGCAGCACGTCGGCCTGGTCACCGCGGGGCTGCATCAGCACGACGAACGAGATCCGCTCCTCGCCGTGGAGGGTCGTGACGAATTCCACGTCCTCGGGGGTGAGGGGCTTCTCGATCATCAAAACGCTTGTGAACACGGCAGGCGCCCTTCCGCTTCATCTCGTCGGCCGCGGGGACGGCCGCTGTTGCTGAAACCATCCTTCCCCGCAATTGCACGGGGTAGCAGCACTAAGTGTGCCCACCCGGAGCTAACCGGAACGGGTAATTCCGCTAAGTGTCAGATCTTCCCGTACCGCGTGAAGAGGAATCCTGCCTCTTCCAGGAGCGAGATGAGAGAGAAACGTTCCGGCACGGCAACGGCGGGACCGCCCGCGATGCGCTGCGCGTCTCCGGCGGTGAGCAGCGGGGACACGGTCAGACACAGCTCGTCGAGCACCCCGGCCGCCACGAACCGGCCCAGCAGACGCGGCCCGCCCTCGGTGAGGAGCCGGCGAAAGCCCCGCCGGCCCAGTGCGGCGACCGCACGTGCCGGGTCGACGGCGGCGCCGTCCCCGGCGAACAGCACCTCGGCCCCCGCCTCCCGGGCCGCCCGGACCCGGTCCGTGGGCGCCGTCGCCCCGGTGACCACCAGGGTCGGGACCAGCGGCGAGACGAAGAGCGGCAGCGAGAAGTCCAGGTCCAGGCTCGCGCTGACGACCGCGACGGCCGGGGCGGGGCCCTGGCCCGCGGCCTCGCGCCGGGCGGCGAAGGCCTCCCGGGCCCGCGTCGGGCGGTAGCTCTCCATGCGCACCGTCTCGGCGCCGACGACGACCACGTCGGCGAGGCCTCGCAGGGTGCCGAAGATCCGCATGTCGGCGGGGCAGGAGATGCCCTGGGAGCGGCCGTCGTGCTGGGCGGCGCCGTCCAGCGTGGAGACCATGTTGGCCCGGAGCCAGGGGCGCTCGTCGTCGGGATACGCGTAGGCGTCAGCCAGCTCCTGGAGCGTCCACTCGCGGTCGTCGGCCGCGGCCGGGGTTGTCAGGTCCGTCACAGGGAGCAGGCGTCGCATGCCCAGCAGTCTGGCACGGCCCTTAGAGTGGACAGTTGTGTCGTCCTCCACAGCCGTGCCGGGGCAGAGCCCCATAGCCGAAACGGCCCCGCAGTCCCTGTGCGCCCTCGAGCCGCGCGTCCCCGCCGACCGTCTGGTCGCGGAGATGGTGCCGCCGCCGCGCTTCGACTCGGTGCGTTTCGATACGTACGTACCCGACCCGAACCAGCCGAGCCAGGCCGAGGCGGTCGAGGTCCTCAGCTCGTTCGCGGCGGGGCTCGGCGGCGCCCATGCCACGGGGTCGGGCAAGGCAGGAAGAGCGCGAAGCGCATCCTCCGCGGGATGGTGGCGGGCGACGGGCGGGCGGTTCGGGAAGAAGCAGGCTGCGCCCACAGGGCCGAGCGGTGTCTACCTCGACGGCGGCTACGGCGTCGGCAAGACACACCTGCTGGCCTCCCTCTGGCACGCCACCCCCGCCGCGCCGTCGCTCAAGGCCTTCGGCACCTTCGTCGAGCTGACGAACCTGGTCGGCGCGCTGGGTTTCCAGCAGACCGTCCAGACCCTGAGCGGGCACCGGCTGCTCTGCATCGACGAATTCGAACTGGACGACCCGGGTGACACGGTCCTGGTGTCGTCCCTGCTCAGCAGGTTGGTCGAAGCGGGGGTCGCACTGGCCGCGACCTCGAACACACTGCCCGGCAAGCTCGGCGAGGGCCGATTCGCGGCGGCCGACTTCCTCCGCGAGATCCAGGGGCTGTCCTCGCACTTCCGGCCGCTGCGGATCGACGGCGAGGACTACCGCCACCGGGGGCTGCCCGAGGCGCCGGCGCCGTACTCCGACGACCAGGTGACCAGGGCCGCGTACGCGACCCAGGGGGCCTCGCTCGACGACTTCCCCGCTCTGCTCGACCACCTCGCCCGGGTACACCCGAGCCGTTACGGCGCGCTGACGGACGGGATCACCGCGGTGTGCCTCACCGATGTTCAGCCGGTGCCCGACCAGTCGACCGCGCTGCGCCTGGTGGTGCTCGCGGACCGGCTGTACGACCGCGAGGTCCCGGTGCTCGCCTCCGGCCTCCCCTTCGACCGGCTGTTCAGCGACGAGATGCTGAACGGCGGGTACCGGAAGAAGTACTTCCGGGCCATCTCGCGGCTGACGGCGCTGGCGCGTGACGCAAAGGGACTGGTGGCGCAGTAGGTTCGGGGGTTGAAGGGCGTACGGGTGCCTCCGGGTCCGCGTACGTCCCATAACCGCGCACACCGTTTGAAGGGATCCAGCATGGCTACCACGCGTCAGGCGCACACGGTCTGGGAAGGCAACCTGCTCGAGGGCAACGGCGTTGTCACCCTCGACTCCTCCGGGATCGGGGAGTACCCGGTCTCCTGGCCGTCCCGCGCGGAGAAGGCGAACGGCAAGACCAGCCCCGAGGAGCTCATCGCGGCCGCACACTCCAGCTGCTTCTCGATGGCCCTCTCCAACGGCCTGGCCACGGCGGGCACCCCGCCCACCCGGCTCAACACCCAGGCCGAGGTCACCTTCCAGCCCGGCACCGGTATCACCGGCATCCACCTCACGGTGGAGGGCGAGGTTCCGGGTCTTGACGAGGCGGGCTTCGTGAAGGCCGCCGAGGACGCCAAGGCGAACTGCCCGGTCAGCCAGGCGCTCTCGGGCACCACCATCACGCTCACCGCGTCGCTGGCCTGATTCCACACGTCCCTGGGGCCTCGTCCGCCCCAGGGACACAAGGGGCACCGTGGCCCGCATGGTTCCCGCGCGCCGCGACGCGTGGTACACACATGCGGGTCACTTCACCTGTCCGCCAACAGGGAGTTGCCTCATGTCATCCACATCTCGACACCTCGCAACACGACGACAGGTCCTGGCCGGCAGCGCCGCGACCGCGGCCTCGGTCGCCTTCACCGGGGCCTTCACCGAACTCTTCTCCGGCACCGCCGAAGCCAGGGGGCACAGCGGCTACGGCCCCCTCCTGCCGGACCCCGACGGTCTGCTCGATCTGCCGAAAGGCTTCCGCTACCGGGTGCTCTCCCGGGAGGGCGACCAGCTCCGCTCCGGCGAGGGCCGGGTTCCCAGCAACCACGACGGAATGGCTGCCTTCGCGGGCCGCAACGGCCGCGTCCATCTCGTACGCAATCACGAGAACCGCAACACCGGAAAGATCGGCGTGCCCACGGTCGAGGGCCTCACCTACGACCCGATGGGCAAGGGAGGCTGTACGTCCCTCGAACTCGACGGCCGCGGCAACGTACGCGGCGAGCGCGTCGCCATCGCGGGTACGGCCGTCAACTGCGCGGGTGGGCCCACCCCCTGGAACACCTGGCTGACGTGCGAGGAGACCGAGGACAGGGCCGGCACCAACGGTTACACGAAGGACCACGGCTTCATCTTCGAGGTGGACGGCGCCGATCCGCGCCGCACCGGGGCCGTACCGCTGACCGCGATGGGACGCTTCCAGCACGAGGCCGTCGCGGTCGATCCGCACAACGGCATCGTGTACGAGACGGAGGACGCCTTCGAGAAGCCGTTCGGGCTCTTCTACCGCTTCCTCCCCGAGAAGCCGCTGGGCGGCACGGGCTCCCTGCGGGCCGGCGGCGCGCTGGAGGCCATGCGCGTACCCGGTGTACCCGACCTGTCCGTGATCCAGGAGACGGGCGCGAGCTTCGACCGGATCGAGTGGGTCCCCGTGCCGGACCCGCAGGCCGCGGAGACGCCCATCCGGCTCCAGGACTTCGGGCCGAAGGGCATCACGCACGCCCAGAAGCTGGAGGGCTGCTACTGGGGCGGTTCCTCGGTGTACTTCGTCTCCAGCTTCGCGCACAGCTCGGAGGGGTCGGCGGCCGACCACTTCGGCCAGGTGTGGCGGTACGAACCGAAGCGGCGGAGGCTCACCTTGGTGATCGTCTTCGGCCCGGACACCGACGTCCAGCTGCCCGGCGAGTCCCCGGACAACATCTGCCTCGCCGCAGGGGGCGGGCTGATGGTCTGCGAGGACGGGGGCGGAGCACAGCACGTGCTCGGGGTGACGCGGCGAGGCGAGGTCTACGCGATGGCGCGGGGCCGGCAGAACATCGGGACGGCCGAGGAACCGGAGTGGGGCGAGTTCGCGGGCGTCACGTTCTCACCGGACGGCGGGACGATGTTCGTGAACTGCTACACGCCGGGGACGACGTTCGCGGTGACGGGCCCCTGGCGCTGACGGGGGCACGGGCAGTCGGGTGATCCGGCTGCCCGGCCGGCGGGCGGCCGGAGCGCCGTGAGCACGATTCGAAGGACCACGGCTAGCGTCCTTCGATGATCAAATCCGTTCGTACGATGATCGTGCTAGCTCTGGTGGGTGGAGTGCTCACCGGCTGCGGAAGCTCCGGGGCGACCCGCGCCACGACCGCCGCGCTCCCGACGGCCTCTCCGTCACCGGCGTCGGCACCCGCGACAGGGCCCGCGTCCCCGTCGCGGGTGCCGGAGAGCGAGCCGCCCGTCCTGGCCCCCGGCCCCGGCGGTCTCACGCCGGTCTTCGAAAGACGGGCGGGCGGGACCGGCAACGGCTCCGGCGCCCGGGGCGGAGCGGGCGGGGCCGACAAGGCCGTCGCCCTCACCTTCGACGCGGACATGACGGCGGATCAGGGGCCGCGTGCCGCGGACGGCGAGCGCTTCGACAATCCCGGGCTGATCGCGTCGCTGCGCCGGCTGGAGGTCCCCTCGACGGTCTTCATGACCGGCAGGTGGGCGCAGGAGTACCCCGCCCAGGCCCGCTCGATCGGCACCGACCCCCTGTTCGAGATCGCCAACCACTCCTTCAGTCACTACGCCTTCTCCTCCCCCTGTTACGGCCTTCCGGCCGTCGGGAAGGCGGACATGCGGAGCGATGTGGAGCGGGCCTTCACAGCGATCCGGAAGACCGGGGCGCGCAACGTCGTGCCGTACTTCCGTTTCCCCGGCGGCTGCTACGACGACGCTTCGCTGAAGGCTCTGGCACCCACCGGTGTGACCGCGGTGCAGTGGGACGTGGTCAGCGGTGACGCCTTCGCCACGGACGCGGACGCGGTGGCCGAGCAGGTGCTGGACGGGGTGCGGCCGGGTTCCCTGGTGGTCATGCACTGCACCCGCAGCGCGGCGCCCGTCACCGAGGACGCCGTACGCCGGATCGTCCCGGAGCTGCGCGCGCGCGGCTACCGCTTCGTCAAGGTCTCCGAGCTGATGCGCGGCTGAGCACACACCGTCCGCCGCGTCAGCCGGAACAGGCGGTGCGCCCCGCCTCCTGCCATGCGCAGACCGGGCAGAGGGTGGCGCCCTTCGCCGACTCCGGGTGTTCGGTCGGCTGCCGGCACAGCACGCACTCGGCGTACGGCGGGCCCGCGTCCACGGGTGCGGGGGCCGGCGCGGGCGTCTCGCAGTACGCATCGTCCATACGTCCGAGCGTACTCACTCGCGCAGAGCGGCGATCCGGGATGTGACAGCGCCCACCACGGCGGCGACGGCGAGGGCACCCGCCAGGGGCAGGAGCGGCACCCGCACCGTGCCGGTGAGCGAGCCGGAGACCAGGCCCGTCACCGCGGCCCTCGCGGGTGAGCCCTGCGTCACCAGGGCGAGCAGCGCGCCGAGCACGGTGGCGGCGAGCGACCAGCCGTGCCGGTGCAGGACCGGCCGGGCGCAGAGCGCCCCGACCGCCGCTCCCAGCAGCGCGGAGCACCCGGCGGCGAGCAGTCCGGCGAGCGCGGCGGGGAGAAGCGGTACGGCCACGGTGTGGTCGGTGCCGACCGGTGCGCTGACCAGCAGGACGATCCCCGTTCCGGCGGCGCCCAGGGCGAGCGCGCACCCCAGGCCGGTGAGCAGCGAGGCGCGGTGGGCGCGCGACGGCCCGACGGCGGAGGCGGTGACGGTCCGCGCGGCGAGCGGCTCCTGGGTCACGCTCAGCCGCGTGAACCAGGCGGCCGCGGGGAGCAGCGCCGCGGCGGCGAAACCGAGCGAGTCCAGCAGGGGCTGCCCCGCCTGTACGCCGATGCCCAGGACCGCCGCGTACAGGAGGAGGGGCGCGAGCCAGCGCTGGGAGCGTGCCAGCGTCGCGGCCTGGTAGCGGATCACGGCGGCCGTGGCACCCACCGGCGGACGGACCGCACGGGCCGGGCGCGAGACCGTCTCCGGCACGGAAGCGGCGGGGGCCGCGGACGGTGCGCCGGGAGCGGGACGGGGCACCTGACCGACGGCCGCCCCGTCCGTGGCGGCGGGCACCGGGGCCGGTACGGGGAGCTGTGAGAGCCCGGTGACGTGCCACGGCGGACGGGCCGTGAGGAGGGCCTGCAGCAGGGTGTCCGAGTGCGCCGCGGTGGTCGTGAGCCGGACGGCGGCCGGGTTCCCCGCGTCCCGTTCCACCACGGGTGCGCCCGGCAGCCCTGGCGGGAGGGCGGCGGGCGGTCGGCCGGTCGCCTCGATCCGGACGCGCGGGCCGGCATCGCCGGGCGAATCCACCGCCGCCGGGGTGAGCGTGCGGCCCTCCAGCCGGTACGCGAGGTCGGCCGCCCCCGCGAGCCGCCTCGGGTCGTGGTCGACGAACACCACCGTGGCGCCCTCGGCGACCCGCTCGGCGACGGCCAGGTCCAGTTCGTGCCGGGCCGCGGTGTCCAGTCCGGTCCAGGCCTCGTCCAGGACGAGGAGGTCCGGTTCGGCGAGGAGCGCCTGGGCGACGGCGACCTTCTGGCTGGTCCCCTTGGAGAGTTCCGCGAGAGGTGTACGGGCGTGCCCGGCGGCCCCGAAGCGCGCCAGCCACTCCTGGGCCCGCGCGGCGGCCTCGGCGGTCGGGAGGCCGTGGACGCGGCCCATGTGGACGAGGTAGCCGGCCGCGGTGAACGGCAGCGCCGCCGGGAAGCGTTCGGGGACGTACGCCGCGCGTGGCCGGCCCGTGACATGTCCCTCGGTCGGCGCGTCGACGCCGGCGAGCAGCCTCAGCAGAGTCGACTTGCCGACACCGTTGGGGCCCTCGATCCGGACCAGGGTGCGCGCGGGCAGCTCCAGATCGAGCCCGCGCAGCACCCAGGGGCCGCGCAGGCCGTACCGGCGGCCCACTCCTCGAAGGATCAAGAGGACGACTTCTCCGGCTTGAGCTCACTCGGGCGTACGATCACGAACCCCTCGCCCTGGAGCATCAGCTGGACCGCCTCGCCGGACCCGCCGCGCACCATGGAGCCGACGCTCTGCGAGCGGTGCAGGGAGGTGGAGAGCTGGGCGCTCCAGCCGACGACCGCGTCCGTGTCGACGTACACCGGCTGCTGCGCGGTGACGGGGATCACGATGGGGTTGCCGTCGCAGATCAGGCCGAGCTTGCCGTATCCGCTGAAGACGCTGTTGAAGAGGCCGCCTCCGGTCATTCCGGCGCCCTTCACGGTCTTTATCTCGTAGGAGAGACTGGCGTCGAAGCAGAGGACGTTGCGGCCGTTGATGGTCAGGACGTCGCCCTGCTCCATCTCCACGATGAAACAGTTGGCCGCCTCGTGGGCGAACCAGGCCTCCCCCTGGCCGGTGACCGCCATCAGGGCCAGCCCCTCGCCGGTCACGGCCCGCTTGAGCATGCCGCCGATGCCCTGGCCCTTGCGCTCGAACCGGAGATCGCCACGGAAGGCGATCATGGAACCCTGACGCGCGTGCATCTCACCGTTGACGGCGTACTTGATGGACTTGGCGTTCTGCAGGGTCATGCCGGGGGCGGTGGCCTGCTGCGCCATGTGCTCACTGGAAAAGAGGTCGCTCTTCATAGCGCGCATCCTCACCCGGAGCCCTCTGTTCCGCCAAGAACACGTTGTCGGAGGGGCCTGGCAGACTGGACGCGTGAGCAGCGACCGCATTTCCGAGCCCCTTCCCGCCACGCCGGAGACCTCCGCCGACAGCCCGTTCCGTACGGAGCCGACGGCCCGTGACGAAGCCCCGCAGTTCGTCCTGCCGCTGGTGGTGCACCTGGAGAAGACCGATCCCCCGGCGCGCAACGACGCGCTGGTGACCGCGGCCCGCGCGGTGCTCACGATCCTCTCGGACCCCCGCTCGCTCGGTGAGGACGAGGGCGGGGCGGAGGGCGAGTGGGCGCGGGTCATGCGCGACTGGCAGGACGCCCGGATCCGCAAGGTGGTGCGGCGGGCGCGCGGCGCGGAGTGGCGCAAGGCCTCCGCGCTGCCCGGGATCACGGTCACGGGCGGGCACGCCGAGGTCCGGGTGTTCCCGCCGGTGCCCCTGGACGGCTGGCCCAAGGAGCTGGCCAAGCTCCAGGTCTCGGGCACCGACCTGGACGACCCGGAGCCCCTGGCCGCGCCCGATGCGGCCGGTCCGGTGCTGTGGATGAGTCCTGACGTCGAGATGTCGGCGGGCAAGGCCATGGCGCAGGCCGGCCACGGCGCCCAGCTCGCCTGGTGGGAGCTGTCGGACACGGAGCGCAAGGCGTGGCGCGAGGCCGGGTTCCCGCTCTCCGTCGCCACTCCGGACGCCGCCCGCTGGCGCGAACTCACCGCGAGCGGGCTGCCGGTGGTGCGGGACGCCGGATTCACCGAGATCGCCCCGGGGTCCTGCACGGTCGTCGCCGACCACCCGGCCCTGCGCCGCTGACCCGCCGGGCCGTCCCTCAGGTGCTGACGGTGGCGACGGGGTCGGGCCCGTAGGTACGGGCCACCTCCGTCACGCGGCCGACGGAGGCCACCACCGGCTCCGTGACGCCGTCCGCCGGACTCTTCACGCGCCCGGGAGCCCGGCCGTCCGACGTGGTCCCGCGCCGCCGGCCGACCGGACAAAGCGGGCGGCGCGCCCGGAGATTCCCGCCCGGCTGAACATCCCTGCGCCGATCTGCGTATCTCCCCGTACCGCCGCACCGGCATTAGCGCCAAGTAGGTTGCGCGCCGAGTCGGTTGGCGGTTGATTCGAGCTGTCACGCACCGGCCCGGGAGACATCTTGCTGCGACGCGTCAACGGAACGGCCCTCATCATCGCCGCGCTTGTCGCCACGCTCGGCGCGCTCGCCTTTCCCGTGTGGTCGTACGCCGACCGCTCCGGCACCGCCGAGGCCGATCTGAACGCCTCCAGCGTCGCGACCCAGTGGGGACCGCTCTCCGCCACCGACCGGGACTTCCTGGTCAAGGTGCGTCTCGCCGGGCTGTGGGAGCTGCCCGCCGGGCAGCAGGCCATCGAGCGCGCACCGAGCGAGGGGGTGAAGCTCGCCGGCGATCACCTGGTGGTCGGTCACACGGACCTGGACCGGCGGGCCCGCGACGTGGCCGCCAAGCTCGGGGTGGAGCTCCCGAACCAGCCGACGGGGCAGCAGCAGGGCTGGCTCAGGGAGCTCACCGCCGCGAGTGGCCAGGAGTACGAGCAGAAGTTCGCCAATCTGCTGCGCGCCGCGCACGGCAAGGTGTTCGCGCTGATCGCGCAGGTCCGGCACACCACGCGCAACTCACTGATCCGGCAGCTGGCCTCCGACGCCAACCAGACCGTGCTCGACCACATCACGATGCTGGAGCGCACCGGCTTCGTCGACTTCGACGGCCTGGCGCGCGAGGCGGCCGGCGCTTCGACGGCCGGCCCGTCCGGGCCTCCCGTGCCGTCGGGTGCGGGCGTCCCGCAGGTCCCGGTGCCGGTGACTCCGAGCGGCGACCAGTCGTTCACCTCCCGCCCGGTGCCACCGACGATGGCTCCGCTGCCTCAGCCGTAGGGCCGGTCAGTCACGGTCGTGACGCTGGACGTAGAGGCGGTTGCCCTTCGGGCCCGTCCATTCCACCCGCACGACACCGGGCACGGCCGCGTCGGGGAGCCGTGACGGGTTGGACCAGTGGCCGAAGTTCGGGTTGCGGAAGAACGTCGCCCACAGGTCCCCGCGGGAATCCTCGAAGAAGTTGTTGTGCCCGGCGCCGACGCCGACCGTCCAGCGCTCGGAGTACGGGCCCTCGAAGCTGTCCGAGACGGCGGCGACCGCGTCGTACTGGTACTGCACACGGCCCGTGCCGCCCGGCTCGTAGGCCTGGCGCGCGGTGCCGTCGGCCTCGACCGACGTCCGGTCCCAGGCGGCGTGGAGGAGGAAGTACTTCCCCCCGTACTTGAACACGTAGGCGCCTTCGAGATACGGCTCGGGCGTGTAGGGGGTCTGCCGGAACAGCGGAAGATTCGCCGTCGGGACGATGTCCTCCATGTCGTCGCGGAACTTCGCGTACAGGTTGTTGTGCAGCACGAGCCAGGCGTCGTCGCCCTCGCTGTAGAGGCTCCCGTCGATGTGGTGGTAGGCGCCGGGCCTGATGAAGCTCGGCCCTCCGATGAACGACTCACCGAAGGGCTTCTCCAGGTTCCCCTCGACGAGCCGGTACGGGCCCTCGACCCCGCCCTCGCTCACGAGCATGAACGAGCCCACCTTCTCGGAGTGGTCTCCCATGCAGGCGACGATGTACCACTTCCCCCGGAAGAGGTGCAGCTCCGGGGCCCACGCCTGGCCGCGCTTGCCGAACTGCTCGTCGTACCAGTACTCCTGCCAGGGGGCGACGACCGTGCGTCCGGGCCGGTTCTCGTCGGTGAACTCGGGCGACCACACCTTGCCCTTCTCCGCGCCGGGCCGGATCCGCGTGGTGTCGGCCAGCTTCCAGGGCCCCTTGAGGGAGCGGGCCGTCCAGACGAAGATGCCGTCGTTCCACGGGCCGGCCGCTTCGAGGCCGGGCACGCGGGTGGTGCCGGTGGCCACGTAGAGCGGACGGCCGTCGACGACGAAGCAGTTGACGTAGGTGTCCCGCATCCACACCACTCCCCGCTCCCTGTCACGGGGTCGCAGCTCCAGCGGGAGGACGAACGAGTTGTCCTCACGGGGCCACAGGTCCTGCCGGGTGTCCGCGAGGCCGTAGGGCTCGGGATCGGGCCAGTTCGCCGGGTACCGCCGCTTCGCCCCGGCCGGAGCGGCAGGGCTCGGGGCCGGGGCGGCCGAGGCCTGCGTCGTCGACGCGGCTGTCACGGGCAGCGCGGCCGCCGCTCCCACTCCGGCGGCACGGGCCAGCAGGGACCGCCGGCCGAGGCGCGGGCTGTTCTCGGTGCTGGTCATATCGGGCGTGTTCTCCTTCGTTCGTCCAGGACGCCGGGCCCGGTCCGGGAGGACCGACGGCGGGCACGGTGGTTCGTCCGGCCCGGTCCCGGGCCGGTTCCGGTCTGTTCGGGTTCGGCTCGTCCGCCGGACGTACGCGCCGGTGGAGGCGGCTCCGGGCGGCGGCCCACGCCCGTGTCACGGGCTACGGGATGCGCGGTGCGGCGGTCGTACGGTGCCGGCCCGGACACCCCGGCGGGAGTGTGCGGCCGTCCTTGGACGGCATGTCGATCAGCATGCGAAGGCCTGTTGATCTCCGTCAACAGACCATGGAATTAATCCGGGGTGTCCGGCTCGTCGGCATGTCTGCGCCACCCCGCGTTTGCGCAGGTCGGTGGGGTACCGATCAGCCGGAAGGGAGCATCACGATCGGATAACGGCGCACTTCCGTCCTGTCCGGGAACCTCAAATTCAGCTCTGAACGTCCCCCTTTGCGGGTTCACCGCACCGCGACGGGGCCATGACCCCTGCACAGGACGGGGAGGGGACACCATGAAGCTGGGGATCGGCATCGGATGGCGGCCGGAGATCGCGGACGCCGTGGAGGCGCTGCCGGAGATCGACTGGGTCGAGGCGGTCGCGGAGAACCTCTGCGCGGACCATCTCCCCGATTCCCTCGTACGCCTCCGGGAGCGCGGGGTCACGGTCGTCCCGCACGGGGTGTCGCTGGGCCTGGGCGGGGCCGACCGCCCCGATCCGGGCCGCCTCGCCGGCCTGGCCGCACGCGCCGAGTTGCTGGGCACCCCCCTGGTGACCGAGCACATCGCGTTCGTACGCGCCGGAGGGCCGCTCACCGCGTCACCGGTCCTGGAGGCCGGCCATCTGCTGCCGGTCCCGAGGACCTGGGACGCCCTGGAGGCGCTCTGCGAGAACGTGCGGATCGCGCAGGACTCGCTGCCCGTCCCACTGGCCCTGGAGAACATCGCCGCCCTGATCTCCTGGCCCGGGGAGGAGTTGACCGAGGGGCAGTTCCTCGCCGAGCTGGTCGAGCGCACCGGCGTACGGCTGCTGATCGACGTCGCCAATCTCCACACCAATCACGTGAACCGCGGCGAGGACCCCGCGACGGCGCTCGACGAACTGCCGGTGGAGGCCATCGCGTACGTCCATGTCGCGGGCGGCGTCGAGAAGGACGGCGTCTGGCACGACACGCACGCCCACCCCGTGACGCGCCCCGTCCTGGACGTGCTGGGCGAGCTCCGCTCCCGCGTCGACCCGCCCGGGGTCCTGCTGGAGCGCGACGACGACTTCCCGCCGGCGGACGAGCTGGCCGGTGAACTGACCGCGATCCGCACCACCCTGGCGGCTGCGGCCACCACCCCGGGGGCCGGCGGGAGGCGGCCCTCCCGGCCCCCGGAGCCTGCCGTCCGCGCACCGGGAGCCCGTGACCGTACCGCCGTCGCGCAGACCGCGCTGCTCTCCTCCCTCGTGGCCGGCACGCCCGCCCCGGACGGCTTCGACCACCGGCGCCTCGGGGTGCAGAGCCGTGCCCTGGCCGCGAAGCGGGCCGACGTCGTCGCCAAGGTCGCACCGGAGCTGCCCGAGATCCTCGGTGACGGCTACCGGAAGGCGTTCCTCGCGTACGCCAGGAACCGGCCGATGTCCGGCGGTTACCGCCGTGACGCGCTCGGCTTCGCCGAGCAGCTGCTCGCCACCGGCCGCCCGGCCGACGACGCGGCCCGGCGGAGGCTGACCCGCTGGTGGCAGGAGCGCGCGGCACCCCGTCCACCGCGCCGAGGGACCCGCCTGGTCCACGCCGCCCGTACCGCCCTGCTCGGAAGGTGACTTCGGATGAACGCTCTCGCTCTCCTGCTGACGCTGGCCGTGGCCGTCTCCTGCACGCTCCTGGTCGTCGCGACGCGCCGCGCCGGCCTGCGGGGCGACGGCACCGCCGGGTATGTGCACGACCTCTCCGAGGAGGCCTTTCTCAACGGCGGCCCGGCCAGGGTCGTGGACACCGCGCTCACCCGCATGCACACGGACGGGCGGCTGAGCATCGGTGGACCCGGCATCGTCGTGGTCCAGCGGCCCGAGGCCCGGGACGCCGTCGAGCGCGCCGTGCTCCAGGAGCTGGCCGCGGCCCCGAGCGGTGCGCTGCACACCCTGCGGGAGGCCGTGATGCGGCACCCGGCGGTGCAGGAGATCGGTGACGGCCTGGCCGCCCGGGGCCTGCTGGTCGCACCGGGTGAGAGCCGGTCACGCCGCAACCGGGCGCTCACCCTGGGCATCGGATGCATCGTGGGGTTCCCGGTCTCCATCGTGCTGACCGTCGCCCAGTACGCCCTGCACGACGCGTACGCGGATCTGCCGTTCCCCTTCGTCCTGAAGGTGCTGCCCGCGCTCGTGGCCGGGGCCGTGGTCGGTCTGGTCACCGCGGCGTCGGCCGGGGCACGGATCACCAGGGCGGGTCGCAGGGCCGCCGACAACTGCCGGACGGCCGACGCCCATGTGACGGACCCGGCCCACCTGGTGGCCACCCGGGGGCTGGCCGCGCTCCCCGACCCCGAACTCCAGGGCCAGTTGGTGGCCGCGGCCAGGCAACGGCCCGCCGGGCGCTCGTCATCCGTCTCCGCCGCGTCCGCCGCGGCGGCCGCGTTCGTGCCGGTGGTGTGGTGCGCCGGGGTGAGCCCCGGGGGCGGGAGCTGCGGCGGGGGTTCCAGCTGCGGCGGCGGCTCGTGAGGGAGCGGGATCGGCAGGCGTACGGATTCAGCCACTCATGACCGTTCGTGACCGAGGTTGGTCCGTATCGTGAACAACCCATGGCGCTTCCCTGCCGGTTTCGCATAGAACTCGGCCATGCTCTGGGTCCTGTTTCTTCTGGTCGCGTGGGGCGCGGCCGCCGTCTCCTGCATCCGGCTGTGCCTCCTCACCGCGGGTGCGGCCCAGCGGCAGCCTCGTGCCGCGCGGGCGCCCGTCTCCCCCGAACTCAATCTGTACGAGACTGCGTTCCTGGCCGGCGGGCCCCAGCGGGTGGCCGATCTGGCGCTGGTCTCCATGCATCTGCGACGCCGGCTGCTGCTCGCCCACACGGGCTGGGCGACGGTCGTCGACCCGGAGGGGCGGGACGAGGTCGAGCGCACCGTGATCCGCGCGATCGGCCCGGAAGGGCAGTCCCGGATAGCCCCCATACGGGCTGCCGCGGCCGCGGCCGACGCCGTACGCTCCCTCGCTGACCGTCTCGTCGCTGCGGGCCTCGCCGTACCGCACGGGACCCGCACGGGTCTGGAGTCGGCGGTGCGTGCCGTGCGCGGCGCGGCGGTGCTGGTGGTGGCCCTGGCGGCCGCCGCCATGCTGATGCCCGGTCAGGACACCGGCGACGCCGGTCCGGTGGCCGCCTGGTTCGGCCTGCCGCTCGTACTGACGCTGGGCTGCCTGGCCATCGCGAGGGTGGAGAACCATCCGTACAGCCCGTGGGCCTCCCCGTCCGGGCAGCGCTGGCTGGACTCGCTGCCGGCCCCGGTGCGCGGGGCGGACCGCGACCTGCTGGCGGCGGTGGCTGTGAGGGGTGTGGGAGCTCTGGAGGACCCCGGCCTGCGGGCGGCCATGCTGAGCGGGGCGCGGACCGGCGGCTGACCCCTGGTCCGGGGCTGACAGCACCGGGGCCGCCCCCGGCGTCGGGGGCGGCCCTGGTGTGCTGTCCTATCCAGTTGTGCGGCCCGGGACACATCGGCCGGACCGGCGAGGAGCGGCGGCCCGCGGAGAGGAATGGCTGACTCCCCCGCGGGACACGACAGTTCGCCGGCCGTCGGCCGATGTGCGCCCGGCACCGGACCCGGTGTCGCTGGAACGACGGGCGGCGTCACACGCGCCGTTGCCCGCCAACTGATCTTCCGGGTCGGGATGACCGGAAACGCTGGCTATGCGAGTCCGGCCACCAAGTCTGCGACGGACTTCCTGCGTCCGGTGTAGAAGGGGACCTCTTCGCGGACGTGCAGCCGCGCCTCGGAGGCCCGAAGGTGACGCATGAGGTCGACGATGCGGTAGAGCTCGTCGGCCTCGAAGGCGAGGAGCCACTCGTAGTCGCCCAGCGAGAAGGAGGCGACCGTGTTGGCGCGCACGTCGGGGTAGCCGCGGGCCATCTTGCCGTGGTCCGCGAGCATGCGGCGGCGGTCCTCGTCGGGCAGCAGGTACCAGTCGTAGCTGCGCACGAAGGGGTACACGCTGACGTAGTCGCGCGGGGTCTCGTCGGCCAGGAAGGCCGGCACGTGCGACTTGTTGAACTCGGCGGGGCGGTGCAGCGCCATGTTCGACCAGACAGGCTCGAGCGCGCGGCCCAGCTTCGTGCGCCGGAAGAGGTTGTACGCCTCCTGGAGCTCGTCGGAGGTCTCGGCGTGCCACCAGATCATCAGATCGGCGTCGGCCCGGAGACCGGACACGTCGTAGGTGCCGCGGACCGTGATGTCCTTGGCCCCGAGCTGGTCGAACAGCTCCTGGACCTCGTCGGCGTAACCGGCGCGGTCCACGGGAAGGACGTCCTTCAGCCTGAAGACGGACCACAGGGTGTAGCGGATGACCTCGTTGAGGTCCTTGGCCTTCTTGCCTGCGTTCGGAAGCTTTTCTGGCGCACTCATACGGCTATTGTCCCGCCTCGCTCCCGGTGCCCCGAACCCGGGGCGGCGTGTTGTCGATCTCCCCCGTGCCCGGACCCGTGAGGTCCTGCACGATCTCGTCCGCGGCGCGGTGCGCGCTCGCGACGCAGGCCGGGATCCCGACGCCGTCGTACACCGCCCCGCACACCCGCAGACCGGGCAGCTTGGCGACCTCCTCGCGGATCCTGGCGACGCGGGAGAGGTGGCCCACGGGGTACTGGGGCAGCCCGCCGATCCACCGGGTGACCTCGGTGTCCACGGGCCGGGCCGTCAGCCCGGCGGCGGAGGCGAGATCGCCCAGCGACGCGGCGACGAGCTCGGAGTCCTCACGGTGCAGGTGCTCCTCCTCGCCGTAGCGGCCGACGGAGGTGCGCAGCACGAAGAGGTCGGGGGCCGCGTCGGCGACCCACTGCCACTTGTTGCTGGAGAAGGTGGCCGCCTTGATCGTGCGCCCGTCGACGGGCGGTACGAGGAATCCGGAGCGTCCCCGGAGCGCCTCGGTGTTCTCGATGTCGGTGCGCCGGAAGGCCATGGTGACCAGGGCCATCGAGGCGTATTCGACGGCGGCGAGCTCGACCGAGGCGGCCGGGCACTCGGCGGCGAGCAGGGTGGACGCGGACCAGGCGGGGGTGGCCAGGACGAGGGCGTCGGCGGCGATCACCCGGCTGTCGGTGCGCACGTCCCAGCCCTCGCCGGTCCGGGTCAGGCCGAGCACCGGGGTCTCCATGAGGATCTCGGCGCCTCCGGCCCGCAGGGCGTCGGCCACGGCGCCCGGCAGGGTGCCGATCCCTCCCTCGATGCCTTGGAAGACCGGTCCGGTCTGCTGCCGGGCGGCGGCCCTCTCCTGGATGCGGAGTACGCCGTCGAGGAGCGGGCCGCCCTCCTTCACGGCCTCGAAGAGCTGGGGCACGGCCGCGCGCATCGAGATCCGGTAGGCGTCACCCGCGTACACCCCGCCGAGCAGCGGCTCCACGAGCCGGTCGACGACCTCACGGCCGAGCCGGTCGGCGACGTAACTGCCGACCGCGACGTCGTCGCCGACGGCGGTCGGGGTGAGGTCGCGCTCCTCGGCGATCCGGGCCAGGCCCTCGGGCGAGAGCACGCCGCTGAGCGCCGACGGGTCGCCCGGCACGCCCATCACATGGCCCTTGGGCATGGGGCGCAGGGCGTCACGGGTCCAGACCGAGGCGGTGGCGGTGGCGGGCGGCTGGAGCCGGTCGCCGAGTCCGGCCGCGGTGGCCAGCTCGACCGCCTCGGGCCGCCGCGCGAGCATCGACTCGGCGCCGAGGTCGACCCGGGTGCCCGCGATCTCGCCGGTCATCAGCTTGCCGCCGAGCCGCTCGGTCGCCTCGATGACGGTGACCCGGAGACCGGAGCCCAGCAGCCGTCGGGCGGCGGCGAGTCCGGCGATTCCGCCGCCGATGACGACGACGTGGCCCGTACGTGTGGTGTCGCGCTGAGAAGGACGCTGCATGGGTCCACTCTCTCAAATCCGTCCCGAGTCCCGAACGTGACCGCTTCGAAACCCCTGGCAGGAAACCCGCACACGGACCCCTTACGTCGAACCGGCACCATCGACAACGGCTCTGGGGGAACGCGTCATGCCTTTCGACCGACACACGGACAGCCGTCCACCCACTCGCCCGGACCGCCGCCGCTCACGCGCGCTGGCGTCCGCGGGACTCCTCGTGGTGCTCATGGCCACCGGCGCGTGCGGCGCCTCCGGCGACAGCGGCGGCACGCGGGAACTGCGGTCCGCGGACGACAAGGCGGCGGCGCCCGCCGCGGGAGGGTCCGGTGAGAAGTCGGCCGACCGCGCCTCCTCGGCACCGGATCCGGGTTCCGCGGTCGCGGTCCACGTCATCCGCACGGCCACGCTCTCCATCGAGGTGAAGGACGTGCCGAAGGCGGTCGCCGCGGCCCGGAGCGCCGCGGAGGACGCCGGTGGACTCGTGGCGGACGAGACCACGGAACGGGTCGACGACACCCACGACATGTCCCGTCTCGTCCTGCGCGTGCCGCAGGCCCGGTACGACGAGGTGCTGAGCGGCCTCGCCGGCTCGGGGAAGCTGCTGTCGCGCACGTCGAACGCCAAGGACGTCACCGGGCAGGTCGTCGACGTCGAGAGCCGGATCGCCACGCAGCGGGCGAGCGTCGCACGGGTCCGTGACCTCATGGACAAGGCCGAGAAGCTCACCGACGTGGTGACGCTGGAAGGCGAACTGAGCAGTCGGCAGTCCGACTTGGAGTCCCTGCTCGCCCAGCAGGCGTCGCTGAAGGACCGCACCTCGCTCGCGACCGTCACGCTCGAACTCAGCGAGCCGTACGAGGACGGGAAGGACCCCGAGGACGAGGACACCGGTTTCCTGGACGCGCTGGAAGGCGGCTGGGACGCCTTCGTGACGATGCTGCGGTGGATCGCGGTGGCGATCGGTGCCACGGCGCCCTTCCTGGCCGCGGCGGCCGTCCTGGTGCTCCTGTGGCGGCTGCTCCGCGGCCGCCTGCCGCGCCGCCGGGCGACGCCCCCGCAGGCCACGGAGACCTCCGAGGCCCCGCAGGCCCCGCAGGCGTCGTAGCGTGGGTCCCTGACCCTGCATACGGCGGCGAAGGGACCCGGCACATGACGGCGGAGCGACTGGTGGTCGTCGGAGGCGACGCGGCGGGCATGTCCGCCGCGTCGCAGGCCCGCAGACTCAAGGGGCCGGACGCGATGAGCATCGTCGCCTTCGAACGCGGCGACTTCACGTCGTACTCCGCCTGCGGCATCCCGTACTGGGTGAGCGGCGACGTCGAGGGGCCGGACGACCTCATCGCCCGTACGCCCGAGGAGCACCGCGCCCGCTCGATCGATCTGCGCACCCGCACCGAGGTGACGGAGATCGACGTCGCCGGGCACCGGGTGCGGGCGCTGGACCGCGACAGCGGCGAGACCTACTGGACGGGTTACGACAAGCTGGTGATCGCCACCGGCGCGCGGCCGGTGCGCCCCGCTCTGCCCGGGATCGACGCCCCCGGCGTCCACGGTGTGCAGACCCTGGGTGACGGTCAGGCGCTCCTGGAATCGCTGGAACGGGCGCCGGGGCGCCGTGCGGTCGTCGTCGGCGCGGGCTACATCGGCGTCGAGATGGCCGAGGCGATGCTCAAGCGCGGCTTCGAGGTGACGGTGCTCAACCGCGGTGCGCAGCCGATGGCGACGCTCGACCCGGACATGGGGAAGCTGGTCCACGACGCGATGGACGGGCTGGGCATCACCACGGTCAACGGTGCCGGGGTCACCCGTATCGGCACCGGCCCGGACGGCCGGGTCACGGAGGTCGTCACGGACGGGGGGACCTACCCGGCGGACGTCGTCGTGCTCGGTATCGGCGTCGAGCCGGAGACCGCGCTGGCCCGCGAGGCCGGTCTGCCGCTGGGGCCGCACGGCGGGCTCCTGACGGACCTGTCGATGCGGGTCACGGGGCAGGAGGACATCTGGGCGGGCGGGGACTGCGTCGAGGTCCTGGACCTCGTCGCCGGCCGCACCCGGCACATCGCGCTCGGCACCCATGCCAACAAGCACGGCCAGATCATCGGGTCCAACGTCGGAGGCGGCTACGGCACGTTCCCCGGCGTGGTGGGCACGGCGGTGAGCAAGGTCTGCGACCTGGAGATCGCCAGGACCGGGCTGCGCGAGAAGGACGCGCGCGCGGTGGGCCTGCGCTACGTCACGGCGACGATCGAGTCGACGGGCCGGGCCGGCTACTACCCGGGGGCGAAGCCGATGACGGTGAAGATGCTCGCGGAGTACCGGACCGGCCGGCTGCTGGGCGTGCAGATCGTCGGCCGTGAGGGGGCGGCGAAGCGTGTGGACGTCGCGGCGGTGGCGCTCACCGCCGGGATGACGGTGGAGGCCATGACGGCCCTGGACCTCGGCTACGCGCCGCCGTTCTCACCCGTCTGGGACCCGGTCCTGGTGGCCGCCCGCAAGGCCGTGTCGGCGGTGCGGGCGGCCGGTGGCTGACTAACGGGCGGTCTGCCGGTGGACGTACTCCACCAGTCGCGTCAGGGCGTCCGGGTCGGTGGCCGGCATGACGCCGTGCCCGAGGTTGAAGATGTGGCCTTCGAGACCGGCGGCGGCGGCGAGCACCTCGCGGGTCTTCTCCTCCACCGCCTCGGTCGGCGCGAACAGCACCGCCGGGTCGAGGTTGCCCTGGAGCGCCTTGCCGGGGCCGACCCGGCGGGCGCCCTCGTCCATGGGGACGCGCCAGTCGACGCCGACGACGTCCGCCCCCGCCTCGCCCATCGGGCCGAGCAGCTCGCCGGTGCCGACGCCGAAGTGGATGCGCGGGACGCCGTACGACGCGACGGCGTCGAAGACCTTCGCGGAGGCCGGCATGACGGAGCGGCGGTAGTCGGCCGGGGCGAGGGCGCCGACCCAGGAGTCGAAGAGCTGCACGGCGGAGGCGCCGGCCTCGATCTGGACCTTGAGGAACGCGCCGGTGATCTCCGCGAGCCGGTCGAGCAGGTCGGCCCAGAGCTCCGGCTCGCCGTACATCATGGCCTTGGTGCGCTCGTGGTTGCGGGACGGGCCGCCCTCCACGAGGTAGCTCGCGAGGGTGAACGGCGCGCCGGCGAAGCCGATGAGCGGCGTGGCGCCGAGCTCGGCGGTGAGCATCCCGATGGCCGCGGTGACGTACGGGACGTCCTCGGGCGTGAGGTCGCGCAGCCGGGCCAGGTCGGCGCGGGTGCGGATCGGCTCGGCGATCACCGGGCCGATGCCGGGCTTGATGTCGAGGTCGATGCCGATGGCCCTGAGCGGTACGACGATGTCGCTGAAGTAGATCGCGGCGTCGACCTTGTGACGGCGCACGGGCTGCAGCGTGATCTCGGTGACCAGCTCGGGGATCATGCACGAGTCGAGCATCGCGATGCCCTCGCGGACCTTCAGGTACTCGGGCAGCGAGCGTCCCGCCTGACGCATGAACCAGACCGGGGTGTGCGGCACCGGCTCCCGGCGGCAGGCCTTGAGGAACGCCGAGTCATGGGTGGCGGGGGTCGTCCGCAGGCCCGAGGACGGGCCCTCCCCTGATCGGACGGAGCTGAGCTCTTGGGGAAGGTCGTTGGCACTCACGCACAGAATCTTCGCACGGAGTGGCAACGAGCCGGACGCCGCATGGGTGTCCCTCCCTGCACGGCGCTCCGGTTCCGCCTACTCTTCCCCGCATGGCTCCGGCTCAGGGACAATTTTCCGATCATTCCGATGGCACTGACAGCGAGGAGGGCGCGGACGGCGACGGCGTCCCGCCCGCGTTCCGGTCGGCGGTCGACGCGCTGCGTTCCGCCTGCCTGCGCCCCGAACTGGAGGTCGAGCCGACACGGCCGCCGCAGCGGCTCGCCCCGCACGCGTATGCCCTGGAGGCCGCCGTCGTGGAGGGCGAGGACGATCTCGCCGACGGCCGCCTGGTCCTCCTGCACGACCCGTCCGGCCACGACACCTGGCAGGGCACGTTCCGCTTGGTGACGCTCGTACGCGCCGAACTCGAACCGGAGATGGCCGCCGACCCGCTGCTGCCCGAGGTCTGCTGGTCCTGGCTCACGGGGGCGCTGGACGCCCGGGGCCTCTCGTACGGGGAGGCCGGGGGGACGGTGACGCGCGCCGGTTCGCACTACTTCGGCGCGCTGGCCGCGCGCCGCCCGGCGACACAGATCGAGATCCGGGCCTCGTGGACGCCGCGCGAGGGGCGCGGCGGGGTGCCGGACACGGCCGGGCACCTGACCGCCTGGGGCGATCTGCTCTGCCAGCTGGCCGGTCTGCCGCCGTCGGGCACCTCGGACGCGGCGGTGGTGACGCTGCCCCAGAGGCGCGGTCCGCAGGTCTCATAACGCTGCGTCATTTTCGCGGGGAGCCGGTCGCACGGGGACCGGCTCTCTTTTCGTACAATCGATCGCGCGTCCTATTTGCCCGAATTGTTACTCACTAAATCGCGATCTTCCCCTAAAGGAGGACGCGCCTGCTGCCGAAGAGGTCAATGACCCTTCAAGCACGGTTCGCCCCGGCTTCATCCCCGTGCCGGCCCGTCCCCGCCACTCCACTCCCCAGGAGGCCTGGTGTCCGTTCTCCTCGAGCAGCCCGCAAGCCTGGTCGCCTACCGCCCGAACAAGCCGACGGCCATGGTCGTCGTGGCCGACCCGCGCGTCCGTTCCACCGTCACCCGCCATCTGTGGGCCCTCGGAGTTCGTGACGTCATCGAGGCGTCGTCCATCGCGGAGGCCCGCCCCCGCGTCGGCAACCCGCGCGACATCTGCGTTGCCGACGTCCACCTGCCCGACGGTTCCGGGCTGACCCTGCTGTCCGAGACCCGAGCCGCCGGCTGGCCGAACGGCCTCGCCCTCTCCGCCGCCGATGACATCGGCGCGGTACGCAACGCCCTCGCGGGCGGCGTGAAGGGCTATGTCGTCACCGGCACCCGTACCAACATCGGCCACCCCACCCGTCCCGGCGTCGCCCCGATCGGCGCCAATGCCGCCCGAATGCACCGCAGGCCTCCCGGTTCCCCGAGCCACCCGGGCGGCTACCGCGAACTCTCCGGCCGTGAGGTGGAGGTGCTCCGCCTGGTCGCCGAAGGCCAGTCCAACAAGGCCATCGGCGTCTCGATGGGTCTCTCCGCCCTCACCGTCAAGAGCCACCTCGCCCGCATCGCCCGCAAGCTCGGCACCGGAGACCGCGCCGGAATGGTCGCCGTGGCCCTGCGCACGGGCATCATCCACTGACGCCCCCACCCCGCCGGCACCTGCGCGGATGCGTAACCGGCCGGTTTACGTGCATGGCCGCCCGTCGACGGAACGTTCCGTCGACGGGCGACGCACATACACAGATACCCTTGGCATGTGACCGACGCCCAAGAGACCGCAGCAGACACTTCACTGCGAACCACCGGGGGCGCTCCCCCGGACGACGTCGCCCCGGCGCCGATCCCCTTGCTCGAACCGCGCGAGGGCATCCCCCCGGTGGTGGCGACCGACGACGCGCTGGCCCGGGTGGTCGCGGACTTCGCCGCGGGCACCGGCCCCGTCGCCGTCGACGCCGAGCGCGCCTCGGGCTATCGCTACGGCCAGCGCGCCTACCTCGTGCAGCTGCGGCGCGAGGGTGCGGGGAGCGCGCTGATCGACCCGGTCGGCTGCCCCGACCTGTCCACGCTCGGCCAGGCCCTCACCGGCTCCGAGTGGATCCTGCACGCCGCCACCCAGGACCTGCCCTGCCTGCGCGACATAGGCATGACCCCGACCTCGCTCTTCGACACGGAGCTCGCCGGCCGTCTGGCGGGATTCCCGCGCGTCGGCCTCGGCGCCATAGTGGAGAACGTCCTCGGCTACGCCCTGGAGAAGGGCCACTCCGCGGTCGACTGGTCCACCCGCCCCCTGCCCGACCCCTGGCTGCGCTACGCCGCGCTGGACGTCGAGCTGCTGGTGGACCTGCGCGACGCCCTGGAGGCGGAGCTGGACCGCCAGGGCAAGCTGGAGTGGGCGCTGGAGGAGTTCGCCGCGATCGCCTCGGCGCCGCCCGCTCCCCCGCGCAAGGACCCGTGGCGCCGGACCTCCGGCATGCACAAGGTGCGCCGCCGCCGCCAGATCGCGGTCGTACGGGAGCTGTGGACCGCCCGTGACCAGGTGGCGCAGCGCCGTGACATCTCGCCCGGCAAGGTGCTCGGGGACGCCGCGATCATCGAAGCGGCCCTGGCGCTCCCGGCGAACGTGCAGGCCTTGACCGCGCTGCCCGGTTTCGGGCACCGCATGGGACGCCGTCAGCTGGAGCAGTGGCAGGCGGCCGTCGACCGGGCCAAGGAGCTGCCCGAGTCGGAGCTGCCGCAGCCCGGCCAGCAGCCCGCAGGCCCGCCGCCGCCCCGCTCGTGGGCGGACAAGGACCCGGCCGCTGCGGCCCGGCTGTCGGCGGCCCGCGCCGCAGTGTCGGAGCTCGCCGAGCGGCTGCACATGCCGCAGGAGAATCTGATCACCCCCGACACCGTGCGGCGGATCTGCTGGGAGCCGCCCAAGACGCTGACCCCGGACGCGGTCGAGACCGCGCTGGCCGCACACGGCGCGCGCAACTGGCAGATCGGGCAGGTCGGCCCGCTGCTGCTGCGCGCCCTGGACACGAGCGCCTGACACCGCACGAATCACGTACGCCCCCTGCCGGATCCGGCAGGGGGCGTACGCGTGTCGGGGCCGCACCCTGGGCCGGTCCGTCGAGGAGGATCGAATTCACGCCAGTTACCCGGTCTTCCCGGGCCACCGGCGACCCCCTGCGCATGTGACGTTCAACGCTCCGGTGGTGGGGGGTGGGCAGTCCGGTTACCCGCAAGTAGCATGAGGGGCGTGGCGCGCCGATGCGTGCGCCCGCAGCAGTGCCATCCCGCACCCTGGAGGAGAGCCACCGTGCCTCGTACCATCCGGGACGTCGTCTTCGTCGACGGCGTCCGCACCCCGTTCGGCAAAGCGGGCCCGAAGGGCATCTACCACGAGACCCGCGCCGACGATCTCGTCGTGAAGGCCATCCGGGAGCTGCTGCGCCGCAACCCGGACCTGGACCCCGCGAAGATCGACGAGGTCGCCATCGCCGCGACCACGCAGATCGGCGACCAGGGCCTCACGCTCGGCCGCACCGCCGGGATCCTGGCCGGTCTGCCGCAGTCGGTACCCGGTTACTCCATCGACCGCATGTGTGCGGGCGCCCTGACCGCCGTCACCTCGACGGCCGGTTCCATCGCCTTCGGCGCGTACGACGTCGTCATCGCGGGCGGTGTCGAGCACATGGGCCGCCACCCGATGGGCGAGAGCGTGGACCCGAACCCGCGTCTCGTGTCGGAGAAGCTGGTCGACGAGTCCGCCCTCTTCATGGGCATGACCGCGGAGAACCTGCACGACAGGTACCCCTCGATCACCAAGCAGCGCGCCGACGAGTACGCGGTCCGTTCGCAGGAGAAGGCCGCCAAGGCCTACGCCAACGGCAAGATCCAGCAGGACCTCGTGCCGGTCTCCGTGCGCCGCACCAACGCCGAGGCCGGGGAGACGGGCTGGGGCCTGGTCACCGCCGACGAGCCGATGCGCCCGGGCACGACCCTGGAGTCGCTGGCCGGTCTGAAGACCCCGTTCCGCGCCCACGGCCGCGTCACGGCCGGAAACGCCGCGGGTCTCAACGACGGCGCCACCGCCTCGCTGCTCGCCTCCGAGGAGACCGCCCGCGAGCTGGGCCTCCCGGTCAAGATGCGCCTCGTGTCGTACGCCTTCGCGGGTGTCGAGCCCGAGGTCATGGGCTACGGCCCGATCCCGGCGACGGAGAAGGCCCTGGCCAAGGCCGGTCTCTCCATCGACGACATCGGTCTCTTCGAGATCAACGAGGCCTTCGCCGTGCAGGTGCTCGCCTTCCTGGAGCACTACGGCATCGCCGACGACGACCAGCGCGTCAACCAGTACGGCGGCGCGATCGCCTACGGCCACCCGCTCGCCTCCTCCGGCGTCCGCCTGATGACTCAGCTGGCCCGCCAGTTCGAGGAGCAGCCGGAGGTCCGCTACGGCCTGACGACCATGTGCGTCGGCTTCGGCATGGGCGCGACGGTCGTCTGGGAGAACCCGAACTTCGACGGAGGCAACAAGTGAGCTCCACCACTGAGCTTCTGAAGGGCGCGGCCGAGCTGTTCCCCGGCGAGGTCGTCACGCAGGCGCACGTGCGCCACCTCGACCTTCCCGGCGGCGCGGGGCGCTTCGCCCTCATCACGCTGGACAACGGCTTCGACCACACCAAGCCGACCACCATCGGCCCGCAGTCGCTGGCGAATCTGAACGCCGCCGTCGACCAGGTCGAGAAGGAGGCCGCCGACGGCGCGATCGTCGGCGTCGGCGTCACCGGCAAGCCGTTCATCTTCGCGGTCGGCGCGGACCTCAAGGGCGTCGAGCTCCTCAAGGACCACAAGGACGCGCTGGCCATCGGCAAGGGTGGCCACGACGTCTTCCGCCGCCTCTCCGGCCTCGCGGTCCCGACGTTCGCGTACTACAACGGCGCGGCCATGGGCGGCGGTGTGGAGATCGGTCTGCACTGCTCCTACCGCACCGTCTCCAGCGCGCTGCCGGCGTTCTCGCTGCCCGAGGTCTTCCTCGGTCTGGTCCCCGGCTGGGGCGGCTGCGCGCTGCTCCCCAACCTGATCGGCGCCGACCGCGCCGTCTCGGTGATCATCGAGAACTCGCTCAACCAGAACCGTCAGCTCAAGGGCAAGCAGGTCTTCGAGCTCGGGATCGCCGACGCGATCTTCGAGGGCGCGGACTTCCTGGAGCAGTCGCTGATCTGGACCGCCTCCGTCCTCAAGGGCGAGATCGCGGTGGAGCGTCCCGAGGTCGACCGCGGTGACGCCTGGGACCAGGCCGTCGCCCGCGGCAAGGCGATCGCCGACTCCAAGGTGCACGGGGCGGCCCCCGCCGCGTACCGCGCGCTGGAGATCATCGCCGCGGCGAAGAGCGGCGACCTGGGCGCCGGCTTCGACGCCGAGGACCAGGCCCTCGCGGACCTGATCATGGGCGGCGAGCTGCGCTCCGGGATCTACTCCTTCAACCTGGTCCAGAAGCGCGCCAAGCGCCCGGCCGGTGCCCCGGACAAGTCCCTGGCCCGCCCGGTCACCAAGGTCGGTGTGGTGGGCGCGGGCCTGATGGCCAGCCAGCTCGCGCTGCTCTTCCTCCGCCGCCTGGAGGTCCCGGTCGTCCTCACGGACATCGACCAGGAGCGCGTCGACAAGGGCGTCAGCTACGTCCAGGCCGAGATCGACAAGCTGCTCGGCAAGGGCCGTATCAACCAGGACAAGGCCAACCGCCTGAAGGCCCTGGTCTCCGGCGTGCTGGACAAGGCGGAGGGCTTCTCCGACGCCGACTTCATCATCGAGGCCGTCTTCGAGGAGATCGGCGTCAAGCAGCAGGTGTTCGCGGAGGTCGAGGCGGTCGCCCCGGCGCACGCGATCCTCGCCACCAACACCTCGTCCCTCTCGGTCACCGAGATGGCGTCGAAGCTGAAGAACCCCGAGCGGGTCGTCGGCTTCCACTTCTTCAACCCGGTCGCGATCCTCCCGCTCCTGGAGATCGTGCGCGGCGAGCAGACCGACGACGCCTCGCTGGCCACGGCCTTCGGTGTCGCCCGCAAGCTGAAGAAGACCGCGGTGCTGGTGAAGGACGCCCCGGCGTTCGTCGTCAACCGCATCCTCACCCGCTTCATGGGCGAGATCCAGAACATCATCGACGAGGGCACCCCGGTCGAGACGGCGGAGAAGGCCATCGAGCCCCTCGGCCTGCCGATGTCCCCGCTGGTGCTGCTGGAGCTGGTCGGCCCGGCGATCGGCCTGCACGTCTCCGAGACCCTGAACCGCGCGTTCCCGGACCGCTTCACGGTCTCCGAGAACCTCGCGGCGGTCGTCAAGGCGGGCAAGCGCGGCTTCTACGTCTACGACTCCGGCAAGCCGGAGCTGGACCCGGAGGTCGCGGCGCTCCTCAAGCAGGGCGACACCGTCCTGACGGAGGACCAGGTCCGTGACCGCGTCCTGGACGCGGTGGCCCAGGAGATCGGCCTGATGCTGGCCGAGGGCGTCGTCGCCGAGCCGCAGGACATCGACCTCTGCCTGATCACCGGCGCGGGCTGGCCCTTCCACCTGGGCGGCATCACGCCGTACCTGGACCGCGAGGGCGTCTCGGAGCGGGTGAACGGCAAGCCGTTCCTGGCGCCGGGCGTGGCGAGCGTCCCGGCCTAACCGCCGGACCACCGGGGCCGGGCCGTACGGAGTCATCCGTACGGCCCGGTTCCGTTCTCTCCCGTCGCCCGAGCACGTGGGCTCATTTCGGTACGACAGCCAGGGCGTTCGCGACGCGTCGCTGCCGCCCGTCCGAGGGCTCGTTGAACAACTCGCCTCCCACCACGGCGGTGCTGGACCCCCCACCGTCCAGGTTCATCGCCTCCACGGCTCCCATCCGGAGCATCGCCTGCGCCGCCTCCGCGAAGGTCGCTCCGGCGCTGGCCTCGGTCCGGCCGTCGAAGACGGCCAGCAACAGCGTGCCGTCCTCCTTGACCGCGACCACGGTCCGTGGCTGACGCGGGTCCCGCGCCCCGGGAGCGAAGCCGTTGGCCGCGCTGTTGATCCACTGCTTCCCGTCGCGCACGAGCGCCGGACCGGCTCCGAGGATGCTCACCCCCCGGCCGATGACGTTCCTGCCCTCCCGATCGGTCACGCGTACGTCCCGTGTGAGCGGCCGCCCTCTCCGGGCGTGGGCCAGCAGCCAGTCCGCACCCTCACCGACACCGACGAGCGTGCTGCCGTGCCTCGGAATGTCGCCACCGGCCGGCCGGCGCACCTCCGTGACCCTTCCCCGCCCGTCGAGGAGGACTTCGGCACTGCCTGCCCGGCCGGGTGGCGAACGCACTCCCCACTCCGGTCCGAAGGCGACTATCTCACCGCTGTCCACGCAGAGTCGGTTGTGCCGGGGCCGGGACTCGGCCCGCCTCGTCGTGGCCGAGAGGTCACCGCCGGTCCCCCCGCAGCCGAGGATCGTGCCGGGCACCCTGTTCACACCGTCCAGCTCACGCCGTGCGCCGTCACCCGCTCGCAGTGTCAGGTGCGTCGCGACCTCGTCGATGCGCGGACGGGCCCCCGCCGTCCCGGGCAGGATCAGCGCGGTGCGGCCGTTCACCGCCTCGCTCACGATCCGTCCGTCGGCGACCTCGATGCCGAGGGCGTCCCCCGGGTAGCCGGCGTACCCCCGCAGCAGATCGGTGGCGAAGAAGGAGCCGTTCACCGCGGCGACCGCTCGGGCACGCTTCGCCAGCTCCCCCACGGTCTCGGCGGTCGCGACGTGTTCGCCGTGGACCACTTCCACCTCGGCGTCGGCGGAGGGCTCGACGGAGATCACGCTGATGCCGACGCTCTTCCCGTCCGCCAGCCGACGCGTGAACCGCTCGGCCGTCACTCCGCAGGGAAGGACGCGGGAGCACTCGGCGACCCCTGCCGGTGGTCCCTGCGCCGCACCGTCCTCGGAGGGCACCGCCCCGGTACAGCCCGGCACCGACGCCAGCAGGGCGAGCAGCACACCGGACCATCGCGTCCGAGGTCCGGAGCGGACCGTCAGGCGCCCGGGGCCCACGCGGCTCCCAGGATGCCCGGAGTGCTTCCGAGGTCCCCCACGTGCACGGTCACCCGGCCGGAGGCCAGCCGGCCGTCCCCGGCGTCCACGACGTAGTCGAACCAGTCGTACCCGAAATGACCGGGGAACGGGTCGTAGGTGACGGTGCCGTCCACCGCGACGCTCGTCGCACCG
Organism: Streptomyces sp. QL37; assembly: GCF_002941025.1. NCBI lineage: Bacteria > Bacillati > Actinomycetota > Actinomycetes > Kitasatosporales > Streptomycetaceae > Streptomyces > Streptomyces sp. QL37. Next base: position 2,062,066 of record NZ_PTJS01000001.1, read on the forward strand.
TGCCTGGCAGGGCCGACACCGACCAGTCCCACCGCGTCTCCGAGGCCGTCGGTGAGCCCCTTCAGCACACCGCGCTGCCCAGGCATCACCACCATGCTCCGGCCCAGCGCAGGCAGCGGCGCGATGCGGAAACCATGGTTCTTCAGGGAGAAGGTGGTGGACGTGAGGCTCTTGCCCCCGTCGGCGATGATCCCCGCCCGCAGCACGGGAACGAGGAAGGCGTCGGGCGCCGCGTTCTTGTTCACCTCCAGGGAGAATCTGGCGATCCGCTCTGCGCCCGGCCCTGTCGAGGTTGCGTAGCGGTCCCCGGACGGCAGAAGACTCATGCCGGCCATGTCCGCGATGACCGCGACCCGATCGAAGGAGTCCGCCATGAGGTAGCCGTAGTAACGCGTTCCCTCGCCGGCCGGGGTGAGCTTCCACTCGAAGTCGATTCGCTGCCCTGGGCGGACCGGCCAGCGGGGGTTCGCGTCTGCGGTGAGCTCCAGATGGCAGACGATCGAGGGATCGTTCTTCTGGACGCTTCGCATGCGTGCGACGGTGAAGGCGCTCGCGCTCATGAGGCTCTCAGCCCACCCCTGCGGTGCGGGCCTCGGTCAGCGCCCTGTGTGACTCGTCGTCGAGCCAGACCACCCACTCCGGCGGGAACTCCGGACGATCGAGATTGATGACCCAGTGGGCGGGGACGACGTTCTGCGCCACCAGCGAATAGGCGATGTAGCGTGCGCAGGCGATGGCCCCGGCTGGCACGAGATGGCCCGGATCGTCGAACCCGTCGGGGTAGTTCGGGTGCTCGCCCGGTCCGAGATGGAGGAAGAAGGGGCGGACGTTCTCGGGCCCCAGCTCCTCCCACCACACGAGACTCTGATCGTAGAGGTTGAGGTAGGGGACGCTCGTCTCGACGGAGAGGTCACGCATCGCCATCGCGTACTCCGGGATGCTGCGTGGCAGGTTGCCGTGCACGTCGTAGGTGTCCCGCTCGTGCGGACTGATCAGGACCGGGTGCGCGTTGCGTTCGCGCGCTCCGTCCACGAATTTCCGCAGATGACGCGTGAAGTCTCCGTACGCTTCGGTCCGGAGCCATTCCTCGGGTTTGGCGTCGTTGATGCCGAAGGACGTCAGCAGGTAGTCACCCGGGCGGATGTTGTTAAGGATCCATTCCAGACGTCCCCGCTCGCTGAAGGTGCGGGCACTGGCGCCGGCGCGCGCGCAGTTGACGATTTCCACCTCCGGCCCGAAGAAGAAGTGGAGCACTTGTCCCCAGCCCGTCATGGGGGCCTTGCTCTGCTCCCTGTGTACGACGACGGAGTCCCCCGCCAGGAATATCCGGCAAGGGCCTGCGCCCGCCGAGCCGTCAGACAGCACGCTCCCAGCCTCCGTCCTCGTGCGCGTGGCCACGGCGGGTGATGTCCGCCCCGTCCAGCAGATGCGCGGAACCGCTACGGGCCGGGCTCGTCAGTTCGGCGACGGGCCCCTTCGGCGCCAGCTGGTTCGCGCTCGCCGTACCCAGCGCGTCGATCGCTCTGAACACGCGTGCGCAGTTGCCGTCGTCCTGGTGGGCGAAGAAGTGCTCCGCACGCTCCCGGTACGGGCTCTCCACGGTGAATTCCCTGCTCATGGCGGCGATGATCTCGTCGACCGCCTGGTCGACGGTTCGGCAGACCGGCCCGAAGCCGTGCTCGGAGAGGTTGAAGTACCCCCGCTTGTAGTGACGGCCGTAGAAGTCCTCCTCGTCGAAGGGCACATACACGAGCGGAATGCCCATGTACGCCACGTCGAAGAAGACGGACGAATAGTCGGTCACCATGAGGGAGCACTCCTTCATGGCGTCCTGCACGTCGCGCGTCAGGGGATCGGCCACCTGGATCGTGGAGGACTCGATCCGGAAATTGTGCAGGTAGGGACGGATCTCGTAGTGGGGGAAGAATTCGAGGTCCACCCCGAAGTGCTCCAGCGCGGCGACGAGCCGCCGGTCGGAGAGCAGCGAGCGGTAGAAGCGGAAGTACTCCGACTGTGTGAACGCCGTCTTGGCCGGTCCCGAGGACTTCTTGTACGAGGCGGTGACGATCCACTGCCGCCATGTCGGCATCAGCAGGATGCGCGGACGCTTCGTCTGCGCACGGTGGAGCGCGTCGAACCGGGGCAGCCCCGCCAGGACCGCACGGTCACCGAAGCCGGCCTCGTGGGCGAGGTACTCGCGCTCCTGCCGGCCCGTGGTGACGATCATGTCGTAGCTGGTGATCCGCTGGTCCACCCCGGTGGTCACATCGTTGTAGATGATGCCGTGCTGAAGGAAGACACGCTGGTACTTCAGCAGCTCACCGAAGCGGTGCAGGAAGAGGACCTTCCGGTAGCCCTCGGGCAGCAGGTAGGACTCGGAGTCGTACGAACCGATCAGCTTGGTGGCGTGGAGCAGGTACATCCGGTGCTTGAACGAACCGAGCCTGATCACCCTGCCGTACTTGGCGACCTTCGCGTAGTCGGCGGCGTTCTTGTCGATGACGTAGTAAGCCTTGCGGCGCTTGCGCTGGGTCCGCATCCACTTGAAGAAGTGGTACGAGTTGTCCTGCGCCGTGTCCGAGCGTTCGCCGATGAGCCAGATCTCGCGGGAGTTCAGGAACGGATACACCAGCCAGTAGGCCAGGCGCATGCGCCAGCCCGGATTGCGGGTCTTGAGGATGCGCACCTCGCGGGCGAGACGCCAGAGGGCGTGCTTCGCCTTCGCGCCGGCCTTGCGGTTCACGAGCCGCAGGTGGAGCGCCTCCTGGCCGCCGATGGTGAGCATGTAGGGGTGACCGGCGATGTTCCCGGGGCCCTTGAGGCGGTGCAGCGGCAGCCGTGCCTTCATCACGACATTGCGCTGCCGCGAGCCGTCCTCGCGCAGCACACGGAGCCGGAAGTCCCCCACACCGAATCCGCCGCGCCTCAGTTCCGAGACCGGGATCTCCGCGTACCACCCGGCGTACAGGTCCCGTTCGTTACGGGCGTTCCACAGATCGCGGCGGGCGACCTGGCGCAACGGCACAGCGATCTTGGCACGCGCGGTCTGGTAGACGAACTCCAGACCGTTGCGCAGCGGGCCGCTCACGTTCATCCCCGGGAAGGCCATGCAGCCTTCGACGACCAGTACGTCGCCCCGGGTACGGACCGATTCCACCACGACGTTCGGATCGTTGACGCGGGCCGTCCGGGTGTCCGCGACCCCTCCGGGGAAGACCCGGTAGAAGCCCTCGTCGTCGATCTCCAGTACGAGCGGCGCGTCCTCCAGGGCCGGCGCGGGGTCGCAGAAGAGTTCGAAGTTGCCGCTCTTGGCGGCGTAGTGGTCGAGCTGCTGAGCCGGATTCGTCGCGTACTCGAGAATGACGTCGTCAGGAATCTGCGCGTAGTGCCGGCAGATGTCCGGGAACATCTCGGCCAGTTGCGATCTGGCCATCACGTTGCGCGCGTTGCACAGGAATCCCTTGTACGTGCGCGTCACGTAGCGCTGGAACATGTGCCTGACGTCGGCTCTCTCGTCCGCCGTGTAGTTGAGCAGGAAGTGGTTGAGCCGCAGGTGGTCACGGTAGTTCGCCGGCTTGCTCCAGAGGGAGTCCATGATGGAGGAGCCGTCCGGGCGGCCCCGGTAGTAGTACACCGGCTCGTCCACGAGGGTGATCCCGTCGGCGCGCAACATGCTCGGCAGCGTCACCCAGGCGTCCTCGAAGTGCACCCCCTCGCCGAAGCGCACGCCCAGGCGGCGGAGGAGGCCGGTGCTGAACAGCTTGTTGCAGGCGGATCCGCTGAAGATCAGGTCCGGCACCGAGGCGAAGTCGTCGATGCGGCGGTCGCCCTTGCCGAAGTACTGCTTCCAGGGGCCGTACGGACGGTCGGGGAAGTTCACCAGGTCCCCCACCACCACTTCCGAGCCGTCCCGCCACGCCGCCTGGAGCATCTTCGACAGGGCGTCCTCGCCCAGGATGTCGTCGGAGTCCAGGAAGGTGACGTAGGGCGCGGTCACCCGGTCGAGGCCGTTGTTGCGCGCGTTCCCGAGTCCACCGTTCTGCTGGTGGATCACGGTGACGTTGGCGTAGTGCCGGGCGAAGCGGTCGAGGATCTGCGGTGTCTCGTCGGTGGCGCCGTCGTCCACCAGGATGACCTGGGTCGCGGCGAATCCCTCCTGCGCCGCGATGGAGCCGAGGCAGTCGTCCAGGTACTTCGCCACGTTGTAGCAGGGCACGACGACGGCCATCTCGAAGGCGTAGTCGAGGGTGGCGATCGGCGGGTGGATGAGGCTGCGCCACCACATCCAGGGCGCGTCGGGGTCGTTCTGCTCGGTCTCGAAGGTCCGGCGTCCGGCCACAGCGCACCGCAGGGCGAGGTTTCCGGAGACCGTGCGGTACCCCTCCAGTTCCTCGTCCCGTGCGTGGAACGTCAGTCCGGAGAGCTCCACGTCACGCACGTTCAACGGGGACCGCGAGCGGTTCCGGTTCCACTCGACGACGACCGAGACGTTCCAGACGGTGCTCTCGGAGAATTCCTTCCCGAGTACGGCCGCGAGGTCCACCACGCCGTCGAACGTGATGAACCGCTCGTCCACCCCGGGGCCCGCTATGGGCACCGTGACGTCCCGCTTGGAGTGCCGGTTGCGCACGGCCAGGGCGAGCTTGAGATCGTCACCGGGGTTGATCCGCCCGAACCGGTTGACCAGCCGGCCCTCGAACCGCAGCTCCACACCCTTGACGGCCCAGTGGTCGAGCTGGGCGAAGAGCGGTACCTGGGAGAGGTTCGCCGTCGACAGGCCGAGTTCCGTGACGTCGAGCATGCGGCGCGCGTCCGGCAGGTGCAGATGGTCCCCGGACCAGTAGACGCGGCCTTCCTCCTCGACGAGGAAGGAGGAGAGCGTGCTCCTGCGCTGGGCGTAGTCCAGCGTGGTCAGCGCGGCTTCCGTCTCCTGGTACATGAGGAGGTAGGCCCGTACGCGGTCGACCGGGTCGCACAGCTCGAAGGCCTCGTCACTGATCGAGAAGAGGTAGTTGCTCGCGATCTCGGCGAAGCCCTGCTGGAATTCCGGATCGCCCTCCGCCAGAGCCCGCATGTAGAGACGCAGGTCGTGTGCGAGGAACTTGGAGTCCTTGCGGACCTTGAGCGGCCACAGACCCCGGTCGAGGAGGAACGCGTCGGTGGCACGGTGCACGGCGACCCGGTCCGTGATGCTGCGCAGCTCACCGGTGCGGCCGGTGATCGAACCGCCCTCGGGCTCCCACATCCAGCGGTACACGGGGTCGGTGATGACGGTGATCCCGTCGGCGAGGCAGCCGGCCACCGTGGAGAAGTAGGTGTCCTCGTAGAACACGCCTTCCGGGAACCAGACCCCTCCGTTCCGGAGGAACTCGACGCGGTACAGCTTCGCGGCGGCGATGGGGTCGGACAGCATCAGGGGGAACTCGACGAGGCCCGGCACGGTACGCCGCATCGCGTACACCTCGGGAGCCCAGCCCTCGGTCTCGCCGGTGGCCCGGTTGACCCGCACCGCCTTGCCCGCGGTGATGTCGCTCCCGGTCTCCAGAGCGCCGGCCACCAGCAGTTCACAGGCGCGGGGCGGCAGCTCGTCGTCGGCGTCGAGGAACATGACGTACTGGCCGGCGGCCTGGGCTATGCCCATGTTCCGCGGCGCTCCGACGCCCCCGCTGTTGGTGGGCCGGCGCAGCACGCGGACGCGGGCGTTGGTGCCCGCGAAGCTCTTGACGATGTCGAGGGTGTTGTCCGTCGAGGCGTCGTCGACGATGACGATCTCGACCAGTTCGTACGTCTGGTTCACGGCCGACTGGAGTGCCTTGCCGATCGTCGTCGCCGCGTTGTAGGCCGGAATGACGACGGTCACCCACACATCGGGGGTGTCCTGTTCGTGCCTCATCGATTGCCTTCTCGGTCGCCCAGATATCCGTTCTGCTCCGGCTGGGGCGCGTGGGGGGCGGCGTACAGCCGCTCACCCTGAACCGGATGGCCATAGGTGAAGCCGGCCTGCTGATACGTTTCCGCAGGCGGCCACGCCTCTTGGTACGCGTACTGCTCGTCCGGGACGTGACCCGTGTACGGCTGGGGGTAGGGCTGGAAGCCGGGATCGTCGTCCGGCTGCTGGTCCAGCAGGCGTTCCGCGTCACGCAGCCCCTCCTCGACCCCGCGGCGGTGGCGGCCCCGGTGCATCTGGGGGGAGATGGTGCCCGCCGTGGACGGCGCCGAGCTGAGCTCGGCCATCACCTTGGTGAAGTCGCGGGTGGAGAGCCAGAACTTGTACATGATGATCAGCTCGAAGGCTCCGAGCAGCGCGGCCGACACCAGTGTGGTCAGCAGGATCTGCCCGATCAGCGGGGCGACGATGAAGATGAACATCTGGAACTCGATGCCGCTGATGAGGTGCGGCCTGATGCGGCTGCGCAGCATGGCGTGACGCATGCGCTGGTACCAGGGGAAGCGGTGACGGAACTGTGCGTGCAGGTCCACCACGTGGGCCGCCGTGGCCTGCTCCTTGAGGGTCTCGGCCTCGGCTTCGGGATTCTCCCGGAGCAGATCCTCCATGAACTGGATCTGCTGCTCCTCCGGCTCCTCCGTGGCCCGGCCGGCCGCCTCGGCGGCGGCGGCGCGCTCGGCGTCGCGCTTCTCCTTCGTGACCTTCTCGATCTTCGTCCGCATCGACATGCGCATCTTGTAGATCTGGAGGGCGTCGACGTAGCGCAGCATGTCGAGGAAGACCACCATGAGGGCGGCGAGCAGATACCGCTCGTCGCCGTTGTCCAGGTACTGGCCGCCCATGAGGGCCAGGGCGCAGAAGAGCACCCGGATGCGGTCGAAGACGTAGTCGAGCCAACCGCCGAAGACCGTGCCGTTGCCCTTGAGCCGCGCCAGCTTCCCGTCGATGCAGTCGAAGATGAAGCTCAGGTGGTACAGCGCGGCGCCGATGGCGAGCGAGACGGGGTCGCCCTTGAGGAAGAATCCGGCGGAGCCGAGCCCCACGAACAACGCGGCCCAGGTCACGCGGTTGGGCGTGATGAAGCCGAACCGTGCCATGACGATCAGCATGCGGGTCGCCACGGGGTCGACCAAGAGCACCGTCCACCAAGCGTCACGCTTCTTGCACGTCAGCTTCTGAACAGCACGCAGGGACAGCTTGGCCATAACCCCTCAGTCACGAGAACCAGTAAACAGTCCTCGCTCATGCATGGGCAGGTACGAGGCGCCCTCATGTTCACCAGGTCCCCCCCGGTCGTTCACATGAAAGATTCACAGACTTTATCAAGAACTCAACAACATGCGACCAGGGCCGTTACCATTCCGAGCCCTTAAGGCCGCAATCAGTCGGAAATTGTCACACTGTGTACCAGGAATCGAACTCAAGACCGCTTTTTTGTGACTTCCGGTGAGCAACGGCCAGTCGCGCGCCCGCGGTGAGCACCGCCAATGTGACCATTCCGTTCCGAGACCTGACGGCCGCGGGCGGGAGCGGTGTGTCCTTGCCCGCCGCGCTCCACCACACGCCCGCATCCGGGCGCCCCTCCGCGTAGGCCCCGACGGTGCTCTCCCCTCCGGGGCCCGAACGGACGAGGAGCGCGTAGGCCCAGCCGTCCACGTCCACCCCCCGGACCCCGGTCAGCGGCCCGCCGCCCTCGGCGCCCCCGAGCGGCAGAGGAGCGGCGGCTCCCGGCCACCAGATGCCGGGCTCGTTGGTCACCAGGTCCCGGAACAGGACGGTGCCGGGCTCCGGGCCCGCGGACATCGTTCCCGGCACGGGCGTGAAGGGCACGCTCCGGTCCTCGGCCCACGCGCCGCCGGGCCCGGAACGGGCCCAGCGCACCACCGCGTCGGAATCCCGTGCGCGGGCCAGGAGTTCCACCTCCCCGCGCCCGGTGGTGACGGTCACCAGCTCGTCCGCGACACGGACACCGCTGAGGTGTCGCCACGGCGCCCACGCTCCGTCGGACGACTGATGGCGGTAGCTCACGCTGTGCCCGAAGTTCCGGGCGAAGACGAAGAGGCCCCCGGCACCGTCGAAGGCCATCACCGGGAAGCCGCCCTCCCTGCTCTTGTACCGGTCCCCGGGATTGGGGGAGCCCAGCGAGTGCCAGGGAGTGAGCGGCTGTCCGGTGCGGTACTGCACCGCGTGCACGATCTCCACGTCGTCGCCCCCGCCCCCGCGTGCGGTCCGGCGCAGCGCCAGCAGGTGCACGAACCCGTGAGGGTCCTGCACCACCGACAGCCCCGGCATCAGACGGGGTCCGGGGAGCAGTTCCGGTCCGAGCCAGTCCGCCCCTCCCGGCTCCGACTGGACCCACCGCACCACGCCTGCGGCGGACGGCAGGAACGCCGTCAGCCGGCCGTCGAACCCCTCGGTCAGCCAGTGCTTCGTACGGGGATAGCGCGACGCGGACCCCGCGTCCAGCTTCTCGTCCGCCGCCGCACGGCGGCAGTCCACGAAGACGGGTGTTCCCGACTCCAGCTGGTGGGCACGCACCGCGGCCAGTGCCTCCAGAGCGGCGGCCGCCCTGTCGGGATTCTCGTGGACGGGTGCGCCCGCGCCCTCGTCGTAGCCCACGCGCTCCGGATCGGGGTCCGCCAGGCGGACCCACCCGGGGCGCAGTTCGCGCAGTGCCCGGAGCAGCGCCCCGGGTCCGTCGGGGTCCCGGCCGGCGAACGTCGGGCCACCGGGGACCTGGCACCCGCGCCGGGAGGCCTCGGCGAGAGCCCGCTCCAGCGCGGCACGCTCGTCCTTGCTCCCCTCGCCCACGCACAGCACCCGGATCTCGGTCCCGTCGGCCTCGGCCGCGACAAGGAGCGCCGCGTCGCCCGGGCCGCCGGCGACGACCGTCACCCTCCGGACGTCGTGTCCGGCCGGCCGGGGGGCCTGAGACCTCTGCGTCTGGCCGTCACTCGCTCTGCGGGCCACGTCGTCCGTCCTTCCCGGTGTCGCATCGCACCGCGGGGCTCATATCCGGTGCCAGTCACTCAAGGTCAGCCCCTGGCTGTCCTCCTGCCGGGCCACGGACGGCCGGCCGTCCGTACCGACGACGGCCACAGCCATCCGTCCCCGGCCGTCGACGGCGAGGGAGGGATCACCGGCGCACTGCCGTCCGGTGTCGGTCCACCAGACACCGTTCTGCTCACCCTCGGTCGCGAAGGCTCCGAGCCGGACCGTCCCCGCGAGACTCCTGAAGGCGAGCACCGTGCAGTCGAGCCCGTCCAGCATCGTGCGCACCGCGTCGATCCGTCCGTCTCCCGGCTCGCCCCCCAGGGGCACCGGCCAGCGCCCCGCGCGGAAGGCGGCGACGCCGGCGCCGCGCACATCGGTCAGGTAGTAGGTCACGCTCCCGGGCGAGGTCTCCAGCGAGCTCACGGAACCGGGCAGCGGAACCGCACCGACCTCGTACCCGGGCACCAGGGGGCCGCCCGGCTTCTGCTGGCACAGGTGCAGCGCCCCCGTACGCGCGGGGACCAACGCCTCGACCAGGCCGGCGGACGTGGCCGCCAGAGCGGGCTGGTCCGTGACGCCGGCGGCCGGCAGCTTGCCCCAGGCCTCCCACTGGCCCTGCTTGTCCTCACGGCGCAGGGCGAGCGAGCCCAGTCCGGTGGGGACGCAGACGTGGAGGGCCCCGTCCCGGGCGACGGCCCCGGCGGGGCCGCCGACCTCGACCGCCCGGGCGATCTCCTTGAAGGGATTGCCCAGGGAACGCCACTCCGTCATCGGACGGCCGGTCTGGTACTGGGTGGAACGCACGATGTCGACCGTGGCCCAGTCATCGGCGCGCGGACGCGACCGGCGGCCGAGGAAGTGGGCATAACGGTTCTGCCCCTGGATCACGGTGAGGTGGGTGATTCCCTTGGCCGGGAAGACGTCGGGGCCCGCCCAGTGCCGCGACCCCGCGGCCTCTTCCGTCCAGCGCAGGACGCTTCCGCCGGCGTGCACGTAGACGGTCAGCCTGCCGTCATGGCCCGCGAGCAGCCAAGGGCCCCCGGTCACCGCTCCGGCCTCCGGGACGGTGGCGGGAGCGGGACCAGTGCGTTCGGCTTCGTCGAGGGAGACACCTCGCATGGTGTGTTCTCACCCTCCCAGGGGCATGTGGTCCTCGTCGGACGAGGGTGCGGGGGCCAGGACTTCGTGGACAGCGGGCGGAAGACGTCGGTTCGGTGAACGGCCGCAGGGCTCAGCGGCGGGCGTCCGGGTGCCGGAGGCACCAGCCTTCCCAGGCCGAGGTCACCATCTCGCGGACGTCGTGCCGGGCCGACCATCCGAGTTCGTCCCGGATCCGGTCCGCGGAGGCGACCACCCGCGCCGGGTCCCCCGGCCTTCGCGCGGCGGCGACAGGCGCGGAGCCGGCTCCGTATCCGGTCACGTCACCGATGAGGTCGATCATGGCCCGCACCGAGACGCCCTCACCACGCCCGATGTTGATGGTGAGGTCCGTACCGGCCTCCCTGACGAGGAGAGCCCGCGCCGCGGCGAGATGCGCCGAAGCGATGTCGTCGACATGGATGAAGTCCCGCACGCAGGTGCCGTCCGGGGTCCCGTAGTCCTCGCCGAAGATCACCGGGGCCTCTCCCCGGGTGAGCTTCTCGAAAACCATGGGAACGAGGTTGAAGACGCCGGTGTCGGCGAGCTCCGGCGTGGCCGCCCCCGCGACGTTGAAGTAGCGCATCGAGGCGGTCGCCATTCCGTGCGCCTTCCCCGCCGCTCGGACCATCCACTCACCGGCGAGCTTCGTCTCGCCGTACGGATTGATCGGCGCGCAGGGCGTGTCCTCCGTCACCAGGTCGACGTCGGGCATTCCGTACACAGCCGCGGACGAGGAGAAGAGGAACGCACGGACCCCGCTCTCCGCGGCTGCCTCCAGCAGCGTCTGGAGACCGTGCACGTTCTCGCGGTAGTAGTGCAGGGGGGCGGCCACGGACTCCGCCACCTGCTTCTTCGCCGCGAGGTGCACCACACCCCGCACCGAGAGCTCGCTCAGGGTGCGCCGCAGGCCGGGGCCGTCGAGCGTCGATCCCTTCACGAAGGGCACGCCCTCGGGGATCCGGGAGGGGTCGCCCGTCGAGAGGTCGTCATACACGGCGACCTGCTCACCGGCCGCCAGCATCGAGCGGACGACATGAGAGCCGATGAACCCCGCCCCGCCCGTAATCAACCAAGTCATGGGCGAATAGTAGTTCGACACAGGGCCCCCGCATCATCCGCCCCATGTTCACTTGGTTCACATGTTCAAGCGCTTGTCTGTTCTATAGTGCTCGGTCAGTCAAACTTTCACGGACCGGTTCAGCCCCCCACCCGAGTCCCACGTACTCCCCTGTCCAGAACGGGCAACGAGATTTGAGGACTCGAGCACGATGAGCCACGACGAGAGCACACCCGACGCGCGCAGCGGCCACTCGGCATCACGAGCGGGAGGCCGGGGCCGCAAGAAGGAACGCAAGCGCCGCCGCGGCCTCAAGATCACGCTGGGGGTCCTGCTCGTTCTCCTGCTCGCGGGCGGCGGCACGGCGTACTGGATGTACCAGGACCTCGACGGCAACATCAAGGGCGTCGACATCAACAAGGCGCTCGGCGAGGACCGTCCCGAGAAGCTCCCCACCACCGGTCAGAACCTGCTCGTCCTCGGCTCCGACTCACGCGCCGGGGCGGAGAACAAGGAGCTGGGCGGTGGCGGCGCCGTCGGCGGCGCCCGGTCCGACACCGCGCTGGTGGTGCACATCCCCGAGGGCCGCACCCAGGCGACCGCGGTGTCCATCCCGCGCGACACCCTCGTGACCCGGCCCGAGTGCGTCAAGGGCGACGGTTCCACGATGGCCTCCGCGGAGCGGGTCATGTTCAACTCCGTCTACTCCCAGGTCGGTCCGGCCTGTGTCGTGAAGACCGTGGAGAAGATGTCCGGGGTCCGGATCGACCACTACCTGGAGATCAACTTCGCGGGATTCAAGGATCTGGTCGACGCCATAGGCGGAGTCACGGTCAAGGTCGAGGAGCCGATCAAGGACAAGTCCTCCGGCCTGGACCTCACCGCCGGCACGCACAAGCTGAACGGCACCGAGTCCCTCGCCTACGTCCGCACCCGGCACGGCGTCGGGGACGGCAGCGACCTCGGCCGCATCGGGCTCCAGCAGCAGTTCCTGCTCGCCCTGCTGACGGAGATCAAGTCGCAGGACCTGCTGGGCAGTCCGACGAGCACCTACAAGATCGCGAACTCCGCGACCAAGTCGCTCACGACCGACGAGGGTCTCGCCTCGCTGACCTCGCTCGCGGAGTTCGCCCGCTCGATGAACGGCGTCGACCCCTCCACCATGGAGACGATCATGCTGCCGGTCGCCTACGACAAGCAGGACCCGAACCGCGTCGTGGCCGCCGAGCCGCAGGCCGGGGACCTGTGGGAAGCCGTCCGGAAGGACGGCACGATTCCCGAGTCCGCCAAGAAGTCTCCGGCCACGGGAGGCTGACCCGGCATCCTTCGGGGATGACGGGTGAGAGCACTCCGCTGATCGTCGACGCCGCCGCAGGGCCGTGCACCCTGGGCGGCGGCGGCCAGCGCCGCGATCAGATCGTCACCGCTGCCGGACGCCGCCCCCACGCGTACGCCCGGCACGGACGCGACCTGCCGCGCGGCGCCCTCCACGACGAGCACGAGCTCGACGGGGCCGGCGTCGCCGGGCAGCCCATCGGCGGCGTACGGGACCAGCGAGTACCGCAGCCGCTCGTTCGGCCGCTGCCGCCCTCACGAGGCGTCTGACCGGGTCAGGAGGACTTCGCCATACGACTGTTGCGGCGCCCGTACACGAAGTAGATGATCACGCCGAGCGCCATCCAGATCCCGAACCGCAGCCACGTCTCGGCCGGCAGGTTCAGCATCAGCCAGACCGAGGCCGCCACCGACACGATCGGGAGCAGCGGCACCCACGGGGTCCGGAAGGCGCGGTGGAGATCGGGGCGGGTGCGGCGCAGGACGATGACGCCGAGGGCCACGACCACGAACGCGAAGAGCGTGCCGATGTTCACCAGGGTCGCCAGCTCGTTGATGCTCGTGAAGCCGGCCACGATCGCGATGACCACGCCGAGCAGGATGGTGGGGCGGTACGGGGTCCCGAAGCGCGGGTGCGTCACCGAGAAGAACCTCGGGAGCAGCCCGTCACGGCTCATCGCGAAGAACACCCGGGTCTGGCCGAGCAGCAGGATCATGCAGACCGTGGTGAGTCCGACCGCGGCGCCGAAGCTGATGACGCCCGCGTAGAAGGGGTGTCCGACGGCCTTGAACGCGTCGGCGAGCGGGGCACTGACGGAGAGTTCGGAGTAGTGCTGCATGCCGGTGACGACGATCGACACGGCGACGTAGAGCAGGGTGCAGATGACGAGCGAGGCGAGGATGCCACGCGGCATGTCCCGCTGCGGGAGCTTGGTCTCCTCGGCGGCCGTCGCCACGACGTCGAAGCCGATGAAGGCGAAGAAGACGATGGACGCGGCGGTGAAGATGCCCATGACGCCGAAGTTGGTGGGCTCGTAGCCGAAGATCAGCTGGACCAGCGGCGCGTCCAGGCCCGAGCCCGTGGTCTGGCCCTCGGCCTCCGGGATGAAGGGCGAGTAGTTGGACGCGTCGATGAAGAACAGCCCGGCGATGATCACGATCAGCACGACCGCGATCTTGATGGCCACCACGACCGTGGTCACCCGGGCGGAGAGCTTCATGCCGAGGACCAGGATGACGGTCAGGATCAGCACCAGGGCGAACGCCAGGATGTCGAAGCCGAAGCCGCTCGCCACGTCCGGGCCGGAGAGCGCCTCCGGCATGGTCCAGCCGATGTTGTCCAGGAGCGAGCGCACGTAGCCGGACCAGCCGACCGCCACCACAGCGGTGCCCAGCGCGAATTCCAGCACCAGGTCCCAGCCGATGATCCAGGCGACCAGCTCGCCCAGCGAGGCGTAGGAGAAGGTGTACGCCGATCCGGCAACCGGGACGGTGGAGGCGAATTCGGCGTAACATAGGGCGGCGAGCGCACAGACGATGCCCGCCGCGACGAAGGCCAGCGCCGTGGCGGGGCCCGCCGTCTCCTTGGCGACCTTGCCCGTGAGGACGAAGATGCCGGTGCCGATGATGACACCCACTCCGAAGACCGTGAGGTCCAGTGCGGAGAGGGACTTCTTGAGCGCGTGCTCCGGTTCCTCGGTATCACGGATGGACTGTTCGACCGTCTTGGTCCGGAACAGTCCCTTTCCGCTGGGGGGCGTGTCCTGCTGCGTGCTCACCGGCGTACCTCCACGCACTCGTCGTGCACGCCATGATTCGGAACGGACCGTCCCCGAATGCGCAGTACGCCCCGATTTCACGCGAATGGGCCGGTCGGACCACCCGAGTGGGGTGGCCGACCGGCCCGGAGCGGTGCTGGGGGCTCAGTCGCGTACGGGTTCCACGGCGCGGCTCTCGTAGCGGCCGTCGAGCTTGGCGACCAGGCCGGTGACCTGGCGGGCGATGTCCGGTGCCGTCAGCCCGATCTCGGCCATGACCTCGCCGCGCGAGGCGTGGTCGAGGAAGACCGGCGGGATGCCGAAGTCGCGCAGCGGTACGTCGACGTCCGCGTCGCGCAGGGACTGGGCGATGGCGGAGCCGACACCGCCTGCCCTGCTGTTGTCCTCGACGGTGACGACGACCCGGTGCTCCGCCGCGAGCGGGGCGAGCGCCTCGTCGACGGGCTTGACCCAGCGCGGGTCGACCACGGTCGTGGAGATGCCCTGGGCGTCCAGCAGAGCGGCGATCTCCAGGCACATCGGGGCGAGGGCGCCGACGGAGACCAGCAGGACGTCCGGCGTGTCCGTGCCGGCCGCCCGGAGGATGTCCATCCCTCCGGCCTTGCCCACGGCGTCGACCGCGGGGCCGACCGCGCCCTTGGAGAAGCGGACGACGGTGGGTGCGTCGTCCACGTCGACGGCCTCGCGCAGCTGGGCGCGGACCTGGTCGGCGTCGCGCGGGGCGGCGATGCGCAGGGTCGGCACGCACTGGAGGATCGACATGTCCCACATGCCGTTGTGCGAGGCTCCGTCGGTGCCCGTGACCCCGGCCCGGTCCAGGACGAAGGTCACTCCGCACTTGTGCAGGGCGACGTCCATGAGGACCTGGTCGAAGGCGCGGTTCAGGAAGGTCGCGTAGACCGCGAAGACGGGGTGCAGCCCGCCCGTGGCCAGGCCGGCCGCGGAGACCGCGCCGTGCTGCTCGGCGATCCCGACGTCGTAGATCCGGTCCGGGAAGGCCTCCTCGAATTTGCCGAGGCCGACGGGCTGGAGCATGGCCGCCGTGATGGCGACGACGTCCTCGCGCTCGTGGCCCAGCTTGACCATCTCCTCGCCGAAGACCGAGGTCCAGTCGAGGCCGGAGGTGGAGATCGGCAGGCCGGTGTCCGGGTGGATCTTGCCGACCGCGTGGAAGCGGTCCGCCTCGTCCTGGAGGGCGGGGGTGTAGCCGCGGCCCTTCTCGGTGAGGCAGTGCACGATGACCGGGCCGCCGAAGCGCTTGGCCCGCTGGAGGGCGGATTCCAGGGCCTCGATGTCGTGGCCGTCGATGGGCCCGACGTACTTCAGGCCGAGGTCCTCGAACATGCCCTGCGGGGCGATGAAGTCCTTGAGGCCCTTCTTGGCGCCGTGCAGGGTCTCGTAGAGCGGCCTGCCGACGACGGGCGTGCGCTCCAGGATGTCCTTGCCGCGGGCCAGGAACCGCTCGTACCCGTCGGTGGTGCGGAGGGTGGCGAGGTGGTTCGCGAGGCCGCCGATGGTCGGGGCGTACGAGCGCTCGTTGTCGTTCACGACGATGACGAGGGGGCGGTCCTTGGCGGCGGCGATGTTGTTCAGCGCCTCCCAGGCCATACCGCCCGTGAGCGCGCCGTCACCGATGACGGCGACGACGTGGTCGTCCTTGCCCAGGACCTCGTTGGCCTTGGCGAGGCCGTCGGCCCAGCCGAGCACCGTCGAGGCGTGCGAGTTCTCGATGACGTCGTGCTCGGACTCGGCACGGGACGGGTATCCGGAGAGGCCGCCCTTGCTCTTGAGCTTCGAGAAGTCCTGCCGGCCGGTGAGCAGCTTGTGCACATAGCTCTGGTGGCCGGTGTCGAAGAGAACCTTGTCCTGCGGGGACTCGAAGACCCTGTGCAGGGCGATGGTCAGCTCGACCACGCCCAGGTTCGGGCCGAGGTGGCCGCCGGTCTTGGACACCGCTTCGACGAGGAAGGTACGGATCTCCCCGGCGAGCTGGTCGAGCTGCTCGAGGCCGAGCCGGTCCAGGTCGCGCGGTCCCCTGATGCGGGTCAGCAGGTCCACCCGTGCCTCCTTGCGTTTGAGCTGATCGAGCTTGCCGATCCGATGAGTCTAATGTTCCGTCGGCGGCCCCGGTCATCGGGCGGCGCATTCCGCCGCGCCGCGCCGGGTCCCGCCGGACGCGCGGGTGCCCGGCATCACGGAGGATGCCGGGCACATGTGCGCAGGTGCGACGGTCAGGCGCGGCCGGCGGTCTTCTGCGTCTTGCGGGTGACGGAGTCGATGACGACCGTGGCGAGAAGCACAGCGCCGGTCACCATGTACTGGACCGGGGTCTTGATGCCCTCCAGCGACAGGCCGTACTGGATCGAGACGATCACCATCACGCCGAGCAGGGCGTTCCAGGTGCGGCCCCGGCCTCCGAAGAGGCTGGTGCCGCCGATGACGGCCGCGGCGATGACGTTCATCAGGAGGTCACCGGTTCCGGAGCCCTGGTTCACGGCGGCGATCTTGGAGGCCCAGAAGAGACCGCCGATGGCCGCGAAGGTTCCGGCGATCGCGAAGACCGAGACGCGGATCGCGGTGACGTTGATGCCGGCGCGGCGGGACGCCTCGACGCTGCCGCCGAGCGCGAAGATCTTCCGGCCGTAGGTCGTACGGCGCAGCAGGAAGTCCGTGCCGACGAGGACGATCAGGAAGAGGACCAGCGCCAGCGGGAGACCGCGGTACTGGTTGAACATGTACGCCGCGGCGAAGGCGAACACCGCGAGCACGGCGGTGCGCACCACGATGTCGGTGACCGGCCGGGAGGGGACGCCCGCGGCCTCACGGCGGCGGCTGTCCAGGAAGGCCGAGAGGAAGAAGGCGATCACCGCGAGAGCGGCGAGACCGTAGGCGGCGGCGACGTCCGTGAAGTAGTACGTGGTCAGCTTGCCGACCACGCCGTCGCTGTCCAGGTTGATCGTGCCCGTGTCACCGAGCAGCTGGAGCATGAGCCCCAGCCAGAACAGCAGGCCGGCGAGGGTGACGGCGAAGGCGGGGGCGCCGATCCGGGCGAAGAAGAAGCCGTGGATGGCGCCGATGACCGCGCCGCTGACGATCGCGACGACGAGGGCGAGCCACTCGTTCATGCCGTTGGTCACGCTGAGCACGGCCACGACGGCGCCGGAGACACCACTGACCGAGCCGACTGACAGGTCGATCTCACCGAGCAGCAGCACGAAGATGATGCCGACGGCCATCATGCCGGTGGCCACCATCGCCACGGCGATGTCGCTGATGTTCTTCGCCGAGAGGAACTCGGAGTTCAGGCTCTGGAAGACCACACAGATGATGATCAGGCCGATGACCACCGGGATCGAGCCGAGGTCGCCACCGCGCATCTTGCGCTTGAACTCGGTGAGGTATCCGCCGAAGCCCTGCTCGCGCACGAGCAGCCGGGGGTCGACCGCGGTGTCCGCGCCCTTGGCGGCCTCCGGGTTGACCACAGCCGTGGACGTCTTTTCGGTCGTCACTTCTTGACCTCCGCGTTACGAGCCGCACGACGGGTCACGGCGTTCTCCGTGGCGCCCGTGATGGCGGAGATGATCTCTTCCTGCGAGGTGGTCTTCACATCGAAGACCCCGTTGTTCCGGCCCAGCCGGAGTACGGCGACCTTGTCGGCCACAGCCTTCACGTCGGCCATGTTGTGGCTGATGAGGATGACCGCGTGACCGCGCTCGCGAAGCCGCTCGACCAGGTCGAGGACCTGCGCGGTCTGCTCGACGCCGAGGGCGGCGGTGGGCTCGTCGAGGATGACGAGCTTGGGCTCACCGAGCATGGAGCGGGCGATGGCGACGGTCTGGCGCTGTCCGCCGGAGAGCGAGGCGATCGGTATGCGGACGCTGGGGATGCGGATCGACAGCGTGGACAGGAGCTCGCGGGAGCGGCGCTCCATCTCGACCTCGTCGAGGATCCCGAACTTACGGATCTCCCGGCCGAGGTAGAGGTTGCCGACGACGTCGATGTTGTCGCAGAGCGCGAGGTCCTGGTAGACGGTCGCGATGCCCAGGCTCTGGGCGTCGTTCGGCTTGTTGATCTGGACCGGCCGGCCGTCCCACTCGATGACTCCGTCATCGATCGGGTGCACCCCGGCGATCGTCTTGACCAGCGTTGATTTACCGGCGCCGTTGTCGCCCACCAGGGCGACCACTTCACCGGCGTGGACCTCAAGCTCTACATCGGTGAGCGCCTGGACGGCACCGAATCGCTTGGAGACCCCTCGCAACGCCAACACGGGCGTAGCGGACACGTGAACCATCTCCTTCGCCGCCTGACCCGGCGGGGATGCCGCGCCTGGGGGGAGGCGCGGTGGTCGAGCAGAAGAGTAAGAAACCGCTGAAGCGTTCCGTCCGGCGCCCCGCCCGGTAGCGGGACAGTTGGTGGGCGGGGCGCCGGACAGGCTTCGGGTCCGCGCGTCACCGGCCGGGGGCCGGTCGCGCGGTGGGAGTTAGTTCTTCAGACCGATCGAGTCGCAGGCGGCCTTGTACTTGGCCGTGCAGATCTCGTCGATCGTCCAGATGCCATCCTTGATGATGGTGTCCTTGATGTTGTCCTTGGTCAGCGAGACGACCGGGACGAGGACCGTCGGAACGCCCTTGGTGCCGGCGTTGTCGACCTTGGAGGTGGCGATCGAGTCGAGCTTCTCGCCCTTGGCGAGCGCCACGGCCATCTCCGCGGCGATGATGCCCTCCTGCGGGTACGACTTGTAGACGCTCATGAACTGCTCACCCGCGACGATGTGCTGCACACCGGCGAGCTCGGCGTCCTGGCCGGTGATCGGCGGGAGCTCGGAGACACCCGCGGACTTGAGCGCCTGGATGATGCCGCCCGCCAGACCGTCGTTGGCGGAGTAGACGCCGTCGATCTTGTCCTTGCCGAGGGACGTGATCGCGCCCTCCATGTTGGCGTTGGCGTTCTCGGCCTTCCACTCCTTGGTGTCGTACTCCTTGCCGTACGTCACCTTGCCGTCGAGCACCGACTTGGCGCCCTTCTTGAAGAGCGCGGCGTTCGGGTCGGTGATCGCGCCGTGCATCATCACGACGGTGGGCTTGGTCTTGCCCTTCAGGGCCTCCAGCAGGGCGGTGCCCTGCACGCGGCCGACCTCTTCGTTGTCGAAGGAGGTGTAGGCGTCGATCGGGCCCTCGGCGAGACGGTCGAAGGCGACGACGGGGATGCCCTCGTCCTTGGCCTTCTTGACGCTGTTCTCGATGGCCTTGGAGTCGACCGCGTCGATGATCAGCGCGTCGACCTTGTTCGTGATCATGGTGTCGACCTGCTGCGCCTGCAGCGTGGCGTCCTGGCGGGCGTTGGAGTAGACGACCTCCGCCTTGCCACCGGTCAGCTCGCTGACCTTCTTCTCGATGATCGGCTTGTCGAACTTCTCGTAACGGGCCGTGGCGTTCTCGGGAAGGAGCAGACCGATCTTGAGGTCGTCGCCCTTCTTCGCCGAGTCCGAGCTGGTCTTGTCGCCGGACTCCTTGGCGCTCCCGCAAGCGGCGAGAGAGACGGCCATGGTGGTGGCGGCAACGGCAACGGCGGCACGACGCATGCGCGTGTTCATTTCGAACCTCCCTGACGAGGCCGCGACGTTGCGGCCGAGGTGGCTGGAAGTCAACTCGGCCGCGACGTCAGCGTCAAGGAGTAAATACTTAACGAGATGACAACGGTGCCATTCGTTATCTAAGTGAAGGCAGGAGTCGCCGCAGGGAGGGTGCTCTCCAAAAGGGTTGAATCCCCCATCTCGCTGAGCACGAGGGCCAGCGCGCCCAGCACCTCGGCCCGCCCGCCGAGCGCCCCGGGGAGCACGGAGAGCTGTCGCGCGGCACTGGGGATGGCATAGCGCGAGACCGAGTCCCGGATGGGCGCCAGCACCAACTCCCCCGCCTCGGCGAGGGATCCGCCGAGCACCACCCGGCTCGGGTTGAGCAGGTTGCACAGGTTCGCCACCCCGCTGCCGATGTGCCGGCCGACGTCCCCGATGACCCGGCGGCAGCCCGGATCGCCCTCACGGGCGAGCTGGACCATCCGCTCCATGGTGAGATCGGGCCCGTGGCTGGGCTTGAGCAGGGGCAGGACGTACCGGGCGGCGGTGAAGGTCTCCAGGCAGCCGCGGTTGCCGCAGCGGCAGACAGGGCCCGACTCGTCGAGGGTGATGTGGCCGATCTCGCCGGCCGTGCCGCCGGGGCCCCGGTAGATGGTCCCGTCGATCACCAGACCGGCGCCCACGCCGCTGGCGACCTTGATGTACGCGAGATCCCTGACGCCCCTGCCGCTGCCCCAGACGAGCTCGCCCAGCGCCCCCAGGTTGGCATCGTTGTCCACGTACACCGGGACGCCGAGGCGCCCGGCGAGCTCCTGGCTGGGATTGATGCCCGTCCAGCCCGGCAGGATCGAGGTGGAGCCCAGTGTGCCGGACTCGACGTCGATCGGGCCCGGCACGCCGAGACCCACGCCGATCACCTTCCCGGGACTGATCCCGGTGGTCTCCACGAGGCGGTTGACCAGCTGTTCCGCCCGCCCGAAGCCCTGCGCCGACGACGCGTCCACGTCGAGCGGCTCGGACTCCTCGGCCAGCACCTGGTGGGCCAGGTTGCCGATGGCCACACGAAGGTGGGTATGCCCGAAATCCACCCCTATGACGATCCCGGCGTCCCCACTCAGGGAGACGCTCCTGGCACGGCGCCCGCCCGCCGAGGTGGGGGTCACCTCGACCGTGCCGCCGTCCTTGAGTTCACGAACGATGTTGGAGACGGTGGCTGCGGAGAGGCCGGTGCTCCTGGCGATCTCGGCCTGGGTCAGCGACCCTGCCATCCTTACGGCACGTACGACCCGCTCAAGGTTGGCCCGATGCAGAGATGTCTGCGACCCCGGAGTCTCCATCGACTCACTCACTCCTGCCGTTTTCTCTAACATGTGAACCCTAAGCTGAGCGTTTTGGGGTGCCCCCCGTCAAGACCTTGAGCAGTCGCAGCCTCCGATGAGCATGGGGCCTCCACATTCCGACGGGCGCGAAAGCATAGGAAAGGGCATGAAACCACCCTCCGGCCGAGGGCCGAAGGGTGGTTCTCCGCTCGTGGAAGCTGTTCGTTTCCGGTGACTCCTGTTACCCGGGTGAAGACAAGACCTGACAGCTGAACGCGTGCGCCGCTACTTGAGCGCCCCCGCGGTCAGCCCCGCGACGACCTGACGCTGGAAGACGATGTACGCGGCGAGGACCGGAAGCATGGCCATGACCAGGCCGGCGAAGAGACCCGACCAGTCGCCCTTGTACCCCTGGCTGGTGGCCAGTTCGACCAGCCCCTGGGACAGCACCTTGCCGTCCGGGTCGGTGTTCAGCACCGTCGGCAGCATGTACTGGTTCCACTGTCCGAGGAAGTTGAAGATGCCGACGCTGATCAGACCGGGCTTCGCCATCGGCAGCATCACCTGGAAGAACGTCCGGGTGTGCGACGCCCCGTCGAGCATGGCCGCTTCCGCGATCGACGTCGGCAGGGTCCGGAAGAACGAGGTGAGGAAGAAGACGGTGAACGGCAGCGAGTACGCGATGTAGACCAGGATCAGCCCGTGCACCGAGTTCAGCAGGCCCATGTTGTTCATGACGAAGAACAGCGGGACCAGCGCCAGGATGATCGGGAAGCTCATCCCTCCGATGAAGAGGAAGTAGATGAAGCGGTTCCCCGGGAAGTCGAAGCGCGCCAGCACGTACGCCGCCATCGAGCCCAGCAACAGGGTGCCGATCAGAGAACCGCCCACCACCAGGATGGTGTTGAGGAAGTAGTCGCTCATGTGGGCCTGGCTCCAGGCCCGTGACCAGTTCTCGAAGTGGAGCTTGTCCGGCAGCGACCAGGGCGTCGACAGGATCGAGTCGTCCGTCTTGAAGGACGACATCACAGCCCAGAGCAGCGGCATCACGACGAGTACGGCCCAGATGACCAGCACGCCGTGCGAGAAGACGTTGAGGACCTTGCCCTCGCTGCTCTTCGCCGGCTCGTCCGCCGGGAGGTCCGTCTTCGTCACCGGCGAGCGCGGGGCCGGGACGGCGGGAGGAGTCTCAGTGACCTTCATGGGTGCTCACCTCGTACAACTGTCGAGCCGGCCGCCGGGACCGAACTGTTCTGCGCGCTGCCGGTCATCCGGTCGCCGTACCCCGCAACGAACCGCATCAGAACTCCAGCCGCTCGCGACGGCCCAGCTTCATCACGATGCCCGCGAAGAGCATGGTGACGATGAGCAGGCCGACACCGATCGTGGTGGCGTAGCCGGCCTGGGCGTCCCGGAAGGCCGTCTGGTAGACGTACAGCGGCAGGACGGTGGTGGAGTAGTCGGGGCCGCCGGGGCCGACCGTCATGACCTGTACGGCGGTGAAGGCCTCCACCCCGAGCGCCAGGATGCCCATGTAGACCCATCCGGACTGCACGGTGTCCCAGAGCAGCGGCAGCGTGATCTTGAAGAACGTCGTGATGCGGTCGGCACCGTCGAGCAGCGCGGCCTCGTAGAAGTCCTTCGGAATGGACGCCATTCCGGCGGAGAAGAGGACGACGAAGAATCCGACCGTCGACCAGATCAGCACGACCATCACGCAGTACAGCGCCAGGTCGGGATCGCCGAGCCAGTCCGGCTGGAGGCTCTTGAGGCCCACCGCCTTGAGCGTCGCGTTCAGCATTCCCGAGGTCGGGTTGAACGCGAACTGGAAGAGCAGGGCCACGATCACGATCGACAGGACCTGCGGGAAGAAATAGGCGACCTTGTAGAAGGCGGAGCCCCGCACGCCGGCGACCGCGGCGTTCTTACGCCGCCGGCCGCCGACATTGAGCATGAAGGCGAAGAAGAGCGCGAGGCCCAGCGTCACCAGCGGCAGCAGCAGCGCCAGCAGCACACTGTGCTGCAGCGACTTCCAGAAGATGTCGTCGTCGAGCATCCGGCTGTAGTTGTCGAAGCCGACCATCTTGAAGTCGGAGCTCAGTCCGGTCCAGTCCGTGAACGAGTAGTAGATGGACTGGGCGAAGGGCCAGATGACGAAGATGGCGTACAACGCCAGTGGGGCTACCAGGAACCCCACGATGAACCGGTACTTGCCGTGCTGCATCGTTTACCGACCCCGATTTCCGAGCGGGTGCCGCCGCTGGTGACGGTTGCTCACTGGTGCTTGTAGTGCTTGATGGACTGGTCCTTGGCCGCCGCGTCGGCGAAGGCCTGGATCTTCTTGATGGTCTCCGCCGGGGTCGCTCGGCCGGCCATCATCTCGCCGATGCCGGCGATTCCGATCTGCTCCTTCTGCAGCTTCACGTACCAGTCCTGCATGCGCGGGTTCACCACGTTGTCGCCGGCCTTCGCGAGGACGTCGACGCCGGACTGCAGGGCGGTGGAGAGCGTCAGACCGTCGGTGCCGCCGTTGAAGGCACTGAGGGACTTGACCGACTTGGTGAAGTTCTTGGAGGACTCCTCGCTGAGCATGATGCGCAGCTGCTCCATGCCGCCCTCGGGGTTCTTCGACTTCGCCGGCACGATGAACGGCTCACCGCCGGACGCCCAGAGGGTGCCGAAGGGCATCTTGTCTGACGAGTCCAGGCTGGACGGCGCCCCGACCATCATCTTGAAGTCCTCGGGCGTGGTGGGCGCGGCCTCGTTCTCCACCCACGAGCCGTTCGGGATGAAGAGGGCCTTGCCCTTGGTCCACTCGGTCTGCGACTGGATGTGCGTCAGACCGGGCGTGCCCTTGAGGATGTAGCCCTTCTGGAAGAGCTCGTAGTACGCCTCGAAGGCGGCCTTGACGGCCGGGTCCTTCCAGGCGTTGGGCTCCAGGTTGTCGATCTTGTCGAGGACCTCGCGGCCGCCGATCTTGGCGATGAAGGGGTAGAGCGAGAACGGCAGGTAGTACGGGTACTTGCCCGGGTACGTCCAGCCGGCGATGCCCTTCTTCTTCGCCTTCGCACAGAGCGCGAGCATGTCGTCCCAGGTCTCCGGGTACGCCGCGTCGAGCTTCTCGAGGTTGGTCTGCGAGTACCAGACGCCGTAGACCGTGTACGCGTAGTACATGATCCAGACCGGGTCGCCGTCGAACTGGCCCATCTCCAGGACACCGGGGCGCAGCGTGTCGCGGACCTTCTTGGCCGGGTCGTCGTAGGACGGGGCGTCCATCAGCGGCGTCAGGTCGGCCAGCTGCTTCTTGCCGACCAGGACACCCATGTCCATCTGCTCGGCACCCGAGTTGTCGATCAGGTCCGGCGGGGTGCCGCCGTTGAAGCGCGGCTGCAGGATCGACTGGATCTTCTCGGTCGAGGAGTGCTTGACCTTGGGTGCCTTGGGGAAGGCCTCGTTGTACTTCTTCTCGGCGTCGATGGCGTACTGCTCGCCGAAGCCACCGTTGAAGATGACGACCTCGAGGGCTGCGGTCTCGTTGACACCGAGCGGGTTCTTCGCGCTCTTGGTGCCCTTCTCGACCTTCTCGTCACTTCCGCCGTCGCTGCTCGCGCAGGCCGACAGGAAGCTCATCGTCGGAACAGCGATCAGGCCGAGTGCGGCAGAACGCTTGATCACATCGCGACGGCCAAGGCCCTCATTCGTGCGGCCGGAGGTGGATCCCATGCTCAAGTCCTCGCCTTCTCCAGGACTCAGGCGGTGTACCGGTCACCCGTAGAGAATTCGCCTCAGGCGAAGGGCCCCGCCACCGCGGTCAGTTGCGCTTGGGTCGTGCTGATTGCCGGATTGCCAGGTGCAGTGGGGGAGTTTCGGGGGAACGTACGGCAGAACGCCTCGCGGCGCCCACAGCTGTTCCACCCTCCCCCGTGCCCGCGCGCCGTTGTGAAGCGGCTGTGCAGACGCCGACAGGTATAGTCCACTTCCCGTCAACTGAGCAAGATCGAATGCATGGTTGAGCGGCAGTCTTTCCCGAGTTGAGACCTCACGGACACCTGGGCACCGCGCGCCTTCGCGCGGAATCGCCTTTTTCCGCAATACGGTCGAATCACCGGCGTCGACACCGTGCAACACCCTTGACACATCCCGTCACTTGGCTCCCTACTGGAACCCGCATCCTCGAATGACAACGTTGTCCAAAGCATGCCCCCAGGAGGAACGGCTCCGTATGCAGCCCCTACGCGGTCCTCAGCACGGCCCTCGCCACAGACACAACCACTCCGCCGCGGTCCTCGCGGCCTCTCTCGTCCTCGCTCTGGCGGCCCCCACCGCGGCGCTCGCGCAGCCCTCCGGTGCCGCCGGGAAGCCTTCCGGCGACACCTCGTTCACCTCCTCGTTCGAGGCGGACGAAAAGCAGCCGGACTGGCGCAATACCGTCGAAGAAGGCGCCGACGGAAAGAAGAGGGCATCGGGTGTCGACGGTGGATTCTCCGCCGGAATACCGGGCAATATCACCGATCAGGTCACGGATCTCCGCGCCAGTGGCGAGAATGCCGACGGCGGTGAGGGCAAGGAGAACCTCGTCGACGTCGAGCCCGGCACGAAGTGGCTGGCGTTCCAGCCCACGGGCTGGGTCGAGTTCGACCTCGTCGAGCCCACCAAGGTCGTGACGTACGCCCTCACCTCGGCCAACGACCACGACGAGCGGGACCCCAAGGACTGGACCCTGAAGGGCTCCGCGGACGGCAAGACCTGGACGGACCTGGACACCCGGACCGGCGAGACGTTCTCCGAGCGCCTCCAGACCAAGTCGTACGACGTCACGACGGACACCGCCTACCAGCACTTCCGGCTGGAGTTCACCAAGAACAACGGCGCGTCCGACGCCCTCCAGCTCGCCGACGTGCAGTTCTCCGACGGGGACACCTCCACCCCCGCCCCCGACGACATGCGCACGCAGGCCGACCGCGGCCCCTCGGGCTCCCCCACCGCCAAGCAGGGTGCCGGATTCACCGGGAAGAAGGCGCTGCGCTACGCCGGCACGCACAAGCCCGACGGCCACGCCTACTCGTACAACAAGGTCTTCGACGTCGACACGAGGGTCACCAAGGACACGCAGCTGTCCTACCTGGTCTACCCGCAGATGGCCGAGACGGACCTCGCCTACCCCGCGACGCACGTGGCGGTGGACCTGGCCTTCACCGACGGCACCTACCTGAGCGAGCTGAAGGCCACCGACAGCCACGGCGGGCTGCTCACCCCGCAGGGCCAGGCCGACGCCAAGCGGCTGTACGTGAACCAGTGGAACAAGGTCGCCTCGCGGATCGGCACGGTCGCGGCGGGCAAGACCGTCGACCGGATCCTGGTGGCGTACGACTCCCCCAAGGGGCCGTCGAAGTTCCAGGGCTGGATCGACGACGTCACGATCGCCCCGAAGGCCCCGGAGAAGCGCAAGGCGCACCTCTCGGACTACGCGTCGACCGTGCGCGGCACCAACTCCAGCGGCGGCTTCTCCCGCGGCAACAACTTCCCGGCGACCGCGGTCCCGCACGGCTTCAACTTCTGGACGCCGGTCACCAACGCGGGCTCCACGAGCTGGCTGTACGACTACGCGCGCGGCAACAACGAGGACAACCTGCCCACGCTGCAGGCGTTCAGCGCCAGCCATGAGCCGAGCCCCTGGATGGGCGACCGCCAGACCTTCCAGATGATGCCCTCGGCGGCCTCCGGCACCCCCGACGCCTCCCGCGAGGCCCGCGAGCTGCCGTTCCGCCACGAGAACGAGACGGCGACCCCGCACTACTACGGGGTGACGTTCGAGAACGGCCTCAAGGCCGAGATGACGCCCACCGACCACGCGGCCCGCATGCAGTTCACCTACCCCGGTGACGACGCGAGCCTCGTCTTCGACAACGTCTCCAACGACGGTGGCCTCACCCTCGACGCGAAGACCGGTTCCTTCACCGGCTACTCCGACGTGAAGAGCGGCGGCTCCACCGGGGCCACCCGGCTCTTCGTATACGGCTCCTTCGACGCCCCGGTCACCGACAGCGGCAAGCTGAAGGGCGGCGGCGGTGACGACGTCACCGGCTTCTTCCGCTTCGACGCGGGCAAGGACCGCACGGTCGGCCTGCGCCTGGCCACCTCGCTGATCAGCGTCGACCAGGCGAAGAAGAACCTCGCCATGGAGCTGCCGGCGAAGGACTCCTTCTCCAAGGTCCGGAAGAACGCGCAGAAGGCCTGGGACAAGATCCTCGGCAAGGTCGAGGTCGAGGGTGCGAACGCCGACCAGCTGACCACGCTCTACTCCAGCCTCTACCGGCTCTACCTCTACCCGAACTCGGGCTTCGAGCAGGTCGACGGGAAGAGCACCTACGCGAGCCCCTTCTCGCCGCAGACCGGCACGGACACCCCCACCCACACCGGCGCGAAGATCGTCAAGGGTGAGGTGTACGTCAACAACGGCTTCTGGGACACCTACCGGACGACCTGGCCGGCGTACTCCTTCCTCACGCCCAAGCAGGCCGGCAAGATGGTCGACGGCTTCGTCCAGCAGTACAAGGACGGCGGCTGGATCTCCCGCTGGTCCTCCCCCGGTTACTCCGACCTGATGACCGGCACCAGCTCCGACGTGGCCTTCGCCGACGCGTACGTCAAGGGCGTCGACTTCGACGCCGAGGCGGCGTACGACGCTGCGGTCAAGAACGCCACGGTCACCCCGCCGTCCTCGGGCGTCGGCCGCAAGGGCATGGAGACCTCGGTCTTCACCGGTTACGCCGACACCGAGACCCACGAGGGCCTTTCCTGGTCGCTGGAGGGCTACCTCAACGACTACGGCATCGCGCAGATGGGCCAGGCCCTCTACAAGAAGACGAAGAAGCAGCGCTACAAGGAGGAGTCCGAGTACTTCCTCAACCGCGCGCAGAACTACGTCAAGCTCTTCGACGACAAGGCCGGCTTCTTCCAGGGCAAGAAGCCGAACGGCGACTGGCGCCTCCCCTCCGACCAGTACGACCCCCGCGTCTGGGGCTACGACTACACGGAGACCAACGGCTGGGGCTACGCCTTCACCGCCCCGCAGGACAGCCGGGGCCTGGCCAATCTCTACGGCGGCCGTGACGGTCTGGCGAAGAAGCTGGACACGTACTTCTCGACGCCGGAGACGGCGGGACCCGAGTTCGTCGGCTCGTACGGCGGCGTGATCCACGAGATGACCGAGGCGCGCGACGTGCGGATGGGCCAGTACGGCCACAGCAACCAGGTCGCGCACCACGCCACGTACATGTACGACGCGGCCTCGCAGCCCTGGAAGACGCAGGAGAAGGTCCGCGAGGTCCTCGGCCGTCTTTACACCGGCAGCGAGATCGGCCAGGGCTACCACGGCGACGAGGACAACGGCGAGCAGTCGGCCTGGTTCCTCTTCTCCTCGCTCGGCTTCTACCCGCTGGTCATGGGCAGCGGTGAGTACGCGATCGGCTCGCCGCTCTTCACGAAGACGACCGTGCACCTGGAGAACGGCCGCGACCTGGTCGTCAAGGCTCCGAAGAACAGCGCGACGAACATCTACGTCCAGGGCCTGAAGGTCAACGGCAAGAAGTGGACCTCCACTTCGCTGCCGCACGACCTGCTCGCCAAGGGCGGCGTGCTGGAGTTCGACATGGGCTCGAAGCCCTCGGCATGGGGCACGGGCAAGAACGCGGCCCCGGTCTCCGTCACCAAGGACGACAAGGTGCCGACGCCGAAGGGCGACGTGCTCAAGGGCGACGGCGCGCTGTACGACGACACCTCCGCCACCTCGGCCTCGGTCGAGTCGGTGGACCTGCCGGCCGCCGAGGGCACGAAGGCGGTGCAGTACACGCTGACCTCGGCCACGGCGGCGAAGGCGCCGACGGGCTGGGTGCTGCAGGGTTCGACGGACGGCACGTCCTGGAAGGACATCGACAAGAGGTCCGGCCAGACGTTCGCCTGGGACAAGCAGACCCGGGTGTTCTCGGTGCAGGCACCGAAGGCGTACGCGAAGTACCGGCTGGTGAGCACGGCCGCTGCGACGCTGGCGGAGATCGAGCTGATCTCCTGACCGCCTGAGGGGAGTTACGGAGCCGGGGGCCGGCCGTCCGCACTGCGGGTGGCCGGCCCCCGGTGGCATAGTGCTCCGCATGGCTCCACGGACATGGACGCGGATCACCGGACGCGCGGCACTGGCCGCGCTTCTCGCGACGGCCCTCGCGACGGCCTTCGCACCGGCCACCGCGACCGCGTCGGACGCCGTCGCGCTGAGCCTGGAGGACGTGCCGCGCACCGTGGTCGTCTACAACGCGGACGAGGGCGCGAAGGCGGCCAACGGGGACTTCGAGGTGCCCGTCCACATCGTCCCCGGCAACAGCGAGCCGGCCCGCAACATCAAGGTCGTGGTCGACGCCTCCGGCCTGAAGGGCATCGCCCGCGTGGCCAGGGGCGGTTACGGAAACTGCGCCGGCAGCGGCTGGGTGTACACCTGCGACTACGGCACCCTGCCGAACGACGGGGAGAGCAACGCCCCCTTCGACATCCTCGGGCTGGACGGTGTGAGGCCCGGCGACAGCGGCACGGTCACCTACACGGCGAGCGCGGACAACGCCGCACCGGTCACCGGCACCACCCGGCTGGTCGTCGGCGGGCCGACGCTGGACGGGCCCGGGGAGGAGACGAGGGTGAGCGGGGTGGAGCCGGGGCAACCCGCTCCGGTCACGCCGGAGTTCGCCAACCACACCCGGTTCGAGGCGGGTCGGGGCGTCGCCCTGACGATCGGCACGAGCGACGGTCTCACCCTGAAGGCCCGTCACAGCAACTGCTCCTACAAGGGAGCCCCGCCCACGTCGGCGTGGTGCCTGTTCCCCGCCGGGGCCGCGCCGTGGACCGCGTACCGCACCAGCACGCCGCTCTCCTACGTCGCCGCCGAGAAGGCACTGCACGGCACGCTGACCTACAGCTGGTCCTCCGACCCGGAGAAGCCGGCCGGCCACACCGTGCGCGGCACGGGCGCCCCGATCACGCTGACCGGTACGAAGGACGGCGGCTTCGACGGCGTCAGCGGCGCCGTCGACGTGGACACCACGGTGCAGGCCGACTACCGGCCGGTCACCGGAACGGTCCGGGGGCGCGTCGGAGACACGGTGGAGGTGCGGCTCGGTGTGCGGGACCTGGGTCCGGGCGAGCTGATGAACGACGAGGCGAAGGGGCGCTTCGAGGTGGTCCCGCCGGAGGGCACCACGGTCACGTCCATCCCGTACGACTTGGAGGACCTGAATCCGAGGTGGGGGTGCGAGCAGCCGGAGGAGCCCGGCGGGGCCTTCGTCTGCGACCTCGACGACGATGCCTTCGCCTGGGCGCGGGAGGACGACGGGACGACCACCATCGTGTTCCACGTCCGCGTGGACCGGCAGGTGACGGGGGCTCACGGCACCATCCGGGCCTACGGCGGGTACGACCGCACCCCCGGCAACGACACCGCGGCCATCCCGCTCGAAGCCTCGCCCGCCCCCGCCTACCGGGCCTTCCTGCGCCCCGTCGTCTGGGGATCGATCACTGCGGGTGGTGCCGTGGCCCTGGCTCTGACGGCCGTGCACCTGCGCCGCCGTCGTCGGCCCGCCTGATCCCGCCTCCCTTTTCCGGGTGCTCGGTCGGGCGGCTTCCACCTGGGGATTCGCTGACCGCTATCGGCTAGTCAGGGTACTTTTGTGCTTTTTTACGGTGTCCCGACAGACTCTTTTGACGATCCATGTCATCTCTTAGGCGATCAGGTGATCAGTACGACAATCATCTCGGCTTGAAGGAGCCCAGCATGCGCATTTCCACTTCCGTCCGCTCCCGCAGCGCCCGCCTGGGCACCCAGGTGGCCACCGCGGTCGCCGTCGCCGGCGCCGCTCTGGCCGCCGGAGCACCCGCCGCGTTCGCCCTCGGCGAGAGCGGCGACATCGACGTCCGCTCGGTCAGCTGGCACTCCCGTGGCGACCGCGAAGGCGTCGAGGTCTGCAAGTTCGTGCTCGTGGCCAACAACTTCGACGCGCTGCCCTTCGTCACGTGGACGATCACCGAGCAGCCGCCGACCGTGCCCCCCGGGGACACGCTCACCGCCTCCCTCCCGCTCATCCAGGGCAAGGCCCGCAGCCAGGAGTACCTGCTCCCCGAGGGCACGTACCAGCTGACGTGGACGGCCGGGGCGGCTCCCCTGAAGAGCAAGAGCTTCGAGGTCGACTGCTCGCGTCCCGCCCAGGGTGGCGGCCAGAACGGCAACCGTGAGGACGACGGCGGCCGGGGTTCGTCCGAGTCGGGCACCCAGGCGGACAACAGCTCCGAGAAGGGCGCGGAGAAGAGCACCAACGAGATCTACGAGAAGCCGTCCGGCGCGGTGCCGGCGGGTGGCGGCGGCGTCCCGGACATGGAGAGCGTCAGCTCCGAGGGTGAGTCGAACGTCGGCACCTCGGCCGCGCTGGTCGCCGGTGCCGCCGGACTCGCAGGGCTGATCATGGTCCGTCGTACCGCGCGCCGTCGTGCCCGCAACGAGGCATAACCCGCGCGGCCGACGGCGACGACGGGGACCGAGCCGTGCATGCCGGCTCACGATCACCCTGTGCGTGACCTTCTCGCTGGTGACCGGCGTCGTGTGGGCGAGTTCCGACTCGCCCGAGGACGCCTCGTCGGTCACCGCCGCCCGCGGCGGCGACGCCGCGGGCGGCGGGGCACCGCCGTTCAGGAGGGCACCGCACAAGCCGCAGAAGGCGGTGCCCGCATCGCACGCCCCGCTGGTCCACTCCCGGCCGGTGAAGGTCGCCATCCCCGCGATCTTCATCGAGGCCCCGGTCACCGGTCTCGGCCTCGACAAGAAGGGCAGGCTCGGCGCCCCGCCACTGAGCAAGCCGAAACTGGTCGGGTGGTACCGGCAGGGCCCGTCCCCCGGGGAGGCGGGAACCTCACTGCTCGTCGGTCACCGGGACACCGCGACCGGGCCGGCGATCTTCCTCAATCTCAACGCCCTTCGCCGCGGGGACACGGTGAAGGTCACCCGGGCGGACAAGCGGACCGCGGTCTTCACCGTCGACGAGGTGAAGACGTACACGAAGGACAAGTTCCCCGACGACAAGGTGTACGGGGCCACCGGCCGTCCGGAGCTCAGGCTCCTGACGTGCGGAGGGCGCTTCGACAAGAAGAACGGCTACTCGGCCAACGTCGTCGTCTTCGCCCACCTCACCTCTCTGAAGAAGAAGGCGGCCTGAAACCGGGCACGCCGCACGGAACCGGCCGGTACCTCGGGGGCGAGGTACCGGCCGTTCGTGCGTCGGCCAAGTCGGCGCCTGCCCTCTGCTTCACCGAACGCCCAGGGCTCGTGCGGCGCTACGGCCAGAACAGCTTCACATCTTCCGTAGAGACCCGAGGCCCAGGAACCTCGGGCTCCGTGATCGAGTACCCCAGGGCCCGGAGCACCCGAGCAGCGGCGTCAGGCGCGTCCCGCACAGCAGCTCTGAGCTGCATGGTCCGCCAGTCCTTGAGGTGCTCCTCGATGACGGTCCTCCACCCCGGGACCGTGTCGATCGCGAACTCCCGATGGAGGAAGAGCAACACGTCCTCCAGTGACGGCCGCATCCGGTGGCCTCCCACCGGGAGGTGCATCTCCGAAAGTCGGGGCAACCGGTTTCGCTTCAGGCCTTGCTTCGGTCGGCCGCGCTCCGCCAGACGCAACAGATAGGCCATTTCGTCTCGATGCGCGTGCACCTGCAGATGCGCCCCCGGCGGCTCCTTGCTACTGCGGACGTATTCGTAGCGCAACAGCGGATCACTTGCCCCGGCGTAGAAGACATGGACATCGGCCTGGTCCGTCGCCATAAAGGTGCTGGATCCGTCCCAGCAGCAGTAGAACCGGACCATGAGGCTGAGTCGCGGTTCACCATCGATACCGACCGGGATGCGCTGGAGAACCTCATCCTCGCGTATCGGCGAGACGCGAATGCGCGAGCCCATGTTGATGGCGTGAAAACGCGGGGTCTCCTCGCCGAGGACACCCCGCGTCAGGTCGGTCAGTTGGTCGGCGAAACCTGTCGCAAACGCATCGAGGGCCTTGGCCTCTTCAGCTGTCACCCTCGAGAAGGTAGTCGAGCCCTTCGATGGTGTGCCATACATCAAGTTCATCCATGCTGAGGCTGTACATTGCGGCGCGTTCCGCGAGCTCTTCGTAGCTCATGTTCACGCCGGCCAACAACCGCTCACGCTGCTCCTCAAGCTGGCCGCGCGTCCTGTGGATCACAGTCGGCATAACTCGCTCCCCGGTTTCGGTGACTTCCCAGTGAAGCAGGGACCTACGACAACGATGCTGCCGCAGCGAACGATTGTCACCCGCATGGGCGACCGTGGCGGAGGTCGACGCAGGCCCGGACCGGGTGAACACCACGCGCAGAAAGGCCTCTTCAACCCCGTCCGGGTGACATTCACGGATACCCGGCATACCGGGGTGGGGTAGCCGATATCTTCCGCAGCATGCCGCTGCCGAAGGACCTGGACCCGTACGCCAATCCCCGCGCGTTCTACGGCGCGGAACTGCGCCGCCTGCGCGAGGCGGCGGGGCTGTCGCAGAACGATCTGGGTGAGCGGGTGTTCTGCTCGGGCACCTACATCGGGCTCTTCGAGGCGGGCGAGCGGCGCCCTCAGGAGGAGATCTCGCGCGCGCTGGACGAGGTGCTGGGCAGCGGCGAGCACCTCCAGCGGCTGTGCCGGCTGGCGCGTACGTCGAAGGTGGCGGGGTACTTCGCGGATGCGGCCGAGCTCCAGTTGCAGGCCTCGTTCATCGGCAGCTTCACGTCGATGCTCGTCATGGGGCTCCTGCAGACCGAGTCCTACGCGCGAGCACTCACCCGGTCCGCCCACCCTTTCGCCGGCCAAGACGTCATCGAGGGGCACGTTCGCACCAGAATGGAGCGGGCATCGCTCCTCGACTCACCTACTGCGCCCGTGCTCTGGCTGGTGATGCACGAAGCCGCCCTGCTCGTGCCCGTGGGTGGGAACGCGGTGATGGGCGAGCAGCTCAACCACCTTGCCGAGCAGACCGCGTCCCGTCCCGGACTCATCACCCAGGTGCTCCCGTTCTCCGCCGGGGCGTACCCCCTGCTCCATGCGTCGATGACGCTGATGCAGTTCACCGACGCTCCCGCCGTCGTCTACACGGAGTCCGCGTACAGCGGCCAACTCATCGAAGAGCCCGTACTGGTGGCGCAGCACAGCTCCGCCTACGATCTGGCCAGGGCTGCCGCGTTGTCGCCGGAGGCGTCCCTGGACCGGATCGCCTCGGCGGCGAAGGAGTTCCTGACGCCATGACCACCACGCCCGACCTGAGTACAGCTGCCTGGCGCAAGGCGTCGTACAGCAACGGCGACGGCGGCGAGTGCGTCGAGATCGCCGACGGCTTCCCCGGTCTCGTCCCCGTCCGCGACAGCAAGGACCCCGAGGGCCCCACGCTCGCGTTCGGCTCCGCCCGCTGGGCGCAGTTCGTGGAGGCCCTCAGGGGCGGTTCGCTGTGAGGCCTGTCAGTCGATGGCGTTGAACAGCCGCTCCGGCAGCGCCATGTTGAGTGCCGTCACGACCGGCTTGCCGTGTTCCGTGCCGAGGCGGGAGACCGCGCCCGTGGCGAGCTGGAAGAGCTCCCCGCTCGCGGGGGTCAGCCGCAGGTAGCGGGCGGTGAGCACGCGCAGGAAGTGTGAGTGGGCGACGAGCGCGATGTCCGCCTCGCCGAGACGGGACGCCGCCGCGCGGACCTCCGCGAGGATCCGGTCCGCCCGGTCGCCGACCTCCTGCGGGCTCTCCCCCGGGTGATCCTCGGGGCCGGGCGCGACGCCGTCGGTCCAGAGGTTCCAGTCCGGGCGGGTGCGGCGGATCTCGACGGTGGTGATGCCCTCGTACGCCCCGTAGTCCCACTCCCGCAGGTCCGGCGTCTCGCGGGGTGCGGGCAGACCCGCCAGTTCGGCGGTGCGGCGGGCGCGGAGGTAGGGGCTGACCAGGGTGAGCCCGATCTCGCGTTCGGCGAGGAGCGGGACGAGGGCGCGGGCCTGGCGTTCACCGAGTTCGGTGAGGGGGAGGTCGGTCCAGCTGGTGTGCTGCCCGGACCGGGACCACTCGGTCTCGCCGTGCCTGATCAGGATCAACTCGCCCATGGATGCTTCCGCTCTCTGTGCCGTACTCGTGCATATGTACCTCTGGTGCCAACCTGCGGGCCAACGATCGCATTCCATCGGGCCGGGTGAGGGGCGGCTCGCCCCGGCAGGGTGACCGGAGGCATGGCCGTCCGGGACGGCGAGCGGCCAGTATGAGCCGATGCGCATCTCCGGAACGGATCGTCCCGGCCCGACGCTGGCCCAGCTCCTCGCGCTGATCGCCGCCGGGACGCTCGACGTCGTGGTGGCACCGTGCGGCACCGGTGTGCCGGTGTCCGACGTGGTCCTGCACGATCCGGGTGAGGAGAGGGACGATGAGGTCTGGGCGGCCACCGGGCTGGTCCTGCTCGCGGTCGGCGTCGACATCGCCTCGCCCGAGGCGGTCGACGTGCTGCGTTCCGCGGACCGTGCCGGGGCGGCGGCCGTGGTGATGCGGCGCGGCACGCGGGGGCCCCGGACGTCTCTGCTGGAGGCGGCGGAGCGTGGGCGTACGGCGTTGCTGACCCGGCGGCCCGGGCAGGGGTGGACCGAGGTGCTCGGCCGGTTGCGGACGGCGCTGGTGCACAGCGGGCCGGACCGGTCCGCGGGTGCGGCCGGGGTGGGCGGGCTGCGGCTGGGTGATCTGCCGGGGCTGGCCAACACCGTGGCGGACCTCGTCGGCGGCGCGATCACGATCGAGGACCCGCAGTCGCGGGTGCTGGCGTACTCACGCATGGACCACGAGCCCGATCCGATGCGCAGGCTCACGATCCTCGGCCAGGAGGTGCCCCGCTGGCGGGTCGTCGAACTGCGGGAGAGCGGCTTCTTCCAGGCCCTGTGGAACACCGACGACGTGGTGCGGCTCCCCGCCGACGGCCGGTACGCCGAGCGGCTCGCGGTCGCGGTGCGGCACGGATCCGAGGTGCTCGGCTCGATCTGGGCCGCCGCCGACGGGCGTCCGCTGGCGGAGGACGCGGCGGCGGCGCTCCGGACGGCGGGCCGCGCCGCGGTCCCTCATCTTTCGCACCACCGGACGTGGGGACGGGCCGCCGCCTCGGCGCGCGAGGGCGCTGTGCACGCGCTTCTGACGGGCAGCACGCAGGCGGCGCACGAACTCGGGATCGCGCGCGACCGGCCGCACGCCGTGCTGGTGGCGGAGGCGCACGACGGCCGGGGGACCGCCCCCGGGGACGCCGGGCAACGAGTGCTCGACGTACTCGCGTTGCGGGCCGCCGCCTACCGTCCGGGGTGTGTGACCGCGCGGTCCGGGCGGCGGTTGTACGCCGTGGTGCCGGCCGTGGGCGGTGAGACGGACCCCGCGCGCACGCTGCTGGCGACGGTCCGTTCGGTGGAGCGAGGCATGGTCTTCGCCGGTGCCGGGCCCGTGGTGCCCGGTCCGGCGGAGCTGCCCGCCTCCCGCGAAGCCGCCGATCTGGTGGTGCGCGTGCTGAGGGAAAGGGCGACGCGCCTGCCGGCTGCCGCGGCCGGATCGGCGGTGGCGTCGTACGAGGAGGTGGTGGCAGAGGCGGCGGTCCTGCGCCTGCTCGACCGGGTGGAGCCGCTGTGGGGAGCGGTGCCGGGACCGGTGCACGCGATGATGGAGCACGACCGGGCGCACGGCTCGTTGTACGGCGATTCGGTCGCCGCGCACCTCGACGCCTTCGGTGACACGGCCGCTGCCGCACGGCGCCTCAACGTGCACCCCAACACTCTGCGCTACCGGCTGCGCCGGGCCCGGGAGCTGTTCGGCGTGGACCTGGACGATCCGGCGGTACGGCTCCTGGCGGAGGTCGGACTGCGCCTGGGCAGGCGTACGGGGTGAGCCGTGGGGGGGAACGGCCGGCTTCATGATCATTCATTTGTGGCGCCGGACAGGTGTATCGACCGGGTCCGGTGGTGGCGGACGAAGACGTACCGGGCTCCGCGCACCGAAGCTGGTCACAACGGTCCGCGGCCGGAAGGGCGCGGCGTACGGACGGCCCGCCACATAGGAGTGTGTTTCAGGTGACATCCGGTTCAGCGTCCCGGCGTCAGCGCGCCCGCGAGGCGGCGCTCGCCCGTGCCGTCGAGGAGGGCCTGCTCGGCCCCGGCTCCCCCCTGGTCGGGCTGCTCGACGTGGACGGGGTGCTGGCCGCGGTGGACGCGCTGAACGAGGCCTTCGAGGGGCCGGCCACGGTCCATCACACGTTCGCGGCCAAGGCGTGCGGGCTGGTTCCGGTGCTGCGGCTGCTCGCCGAGGCGGGGATGGGGTGCGAGGTGGCCTCGCCCGGCGAGCTGGAACAGGCGCTGGCGGCCGGCTTCAGCCCCGGCCGGCTGGTCTTCGACAGTCCCGCGAAGACCGTCGAGGAGCTGGAGTTCGCCCTGGAGCGCGGCATCGCGATCAATCTGGACAACTTCCAGGAACTGGACCGCGTCGATCGGCTGCTGGCCGGCCGGGAGCCCTCCGGCCCTGTCGGGCTGCGGGTGAACCCCCAGGTCGGCGCCGGTGCGATCGGGGCGATGAGCACCGCGACGGCGACGTCCAAGTTCGGCGTCGCGCTGCGCGACCCGGGGGCCGTGGACGCGGTGGTCGACGCCTTCATCCGGCGCCCCTGGCTCAACCGCCTGCACGCGCACGTCGGTTCCCAGGGCTGCCCTCTCCCGCTCATCGCCCGGGGGGTCGGCGCCGCGTACGAGCTGGCGGAGCGGATCAACGAGCGGCTGGGCCACGCCCGGATCACCGGCCTGGACATCGGCGGCGGTCTGCCCGTCAACTTCGACGGCGAGGACGACCGCCCCACCTACGCCGACTACGTCGCGGAACTGCGTGACGCCGCCCCGGGACTCTTCGACGGCCGCTATGTCCTCGTCACCGAGTTCGGCCGCTCGCTGCTGGCGAAGAACGGCACCATCGGCTCGCTCGTCGAGTACACCAAGTCGGCCGGCGGCCGGCGGATCGCGGTCACCCATGCCGGGGCCCAGGTGGCCACCCGCACGGTGTTCATGCCGGAGGCGTGGCCCCTGCGCGTCGGTGTGTTCGACGCCGCGGGCCGCCCGAAGGAGGGGCCGCTCCAGGTCGTGGACATCGC
Organism: Streptomyces sp. QL37; assembly: GCF_002941025.1. Lineage (NCBI taxonomy): Bacteria > Bacillati > Actinomycetota > Actinomycetes > Kitasatosporales > Streptomycetaceae > Streptomyces > Streptomyces sp. QL37. The sequence continues at coordinate 2,100,429 of NZ_PTJS01000001.1, forward strand.
GGGGCCGTGCTGCTTCGCCGGGGACCTGACCGCGACGGCCCGCGAACTCCCGGCCGTCGAGCCCGGGGACGTGGTGGCGCTGTACGACACGGGGGCGTACTACTTCTCCTCCCACTTCTCGTACAACTCGCTGCCCAGACCCGCCGTGTACGGCTACCGGACGGATTCCGCCGGGCAGGTCCGCCTCGCCACGGTCCGCGACGCCCAGAGCGTGCGCGAAGTCGTCGAGGAGAGCGGCCTCTCCCACGCGGACGCCCTCGTGGCACTGTGAGCGGACCGCGGCACCCACCCGCCCCACGCCGGACCGCCCGCCCCCTGGCAGCAGGGGCGGGCGGTCCGGCGTGAGGCCGCGACGGCGGGCGGGCGGGTGTCAGGCCTTCTCGCCCACCACCGTGACCGTGTACGGCTGGTCCGTGTCCGTCGTGACGCGGACCTCGCCGCCCTCGCGGACCACCTCGTAGGTCGCCGCCACCGCGCCCGTGCGGTCGGGGACGGTCACCGTGCGGGTGAAGTCGCCCGTCCCGGCGGGGGCGAACACGCGGAGTTCGAGGCCGTCGAGCCACTCGCCGTCCGGGCGGGTCTCGTCCGCGCCGAGCGCCAGGACCGCGCCCTGGCGGACCAGCAGGGGCAGGCTGTCGAAGCCGTGGGTCTCCCGGCGCCAGGCGGGGCCGGTGACCGTGTCGCCCGTCAGCAGGTGGGTCCAGGTGCCCTCGGGCACGTAGTACTCGACCTCGCCGTCGTCGGTGAAGACCGGGGCGACCAGGACGTCCGGGCCGAGCAGGTACTCCCGGTCCGCCGTGCGGGCCGTCGGGTCGTCCGGGAACTCCAGCAGCAGGGGGCGCATCGTCGGGACGCCCGTGCGGTGGGCCTCGACGGCCACGCCGTAGAGGTACGGCATGAGGCGGTGCTTGAGGCGGGTGAACTGCCGGGCCACGTCCACCGCTTCGTCCCCGAACTCCCACGGCACGCGGTACGACGACGAGCCGTGCAGCCGGCTGTGCGAGGAGAGCAGACCGAAGGCGAGCCAGCGCTTGAAGACGGCCGGGTCGGGGGTGCCCTCGAAGCCGCCGATGTCGTGGCTCCAGAAGCCGAAACCGGAGAGCGACAGGGAGAGACCGCCGCGCAGGGACTCCGCCATGGCCTCGAAGGAGGACCAGCAGTCGCCGCCCCAGTGCACCGGGTACTGCTGGCCGCCGGCGGCGGCGGAGCGGGCGAAGAGGACGGCCTCGCCCTGTCCGCGCTCCTCCTCCAGGAGCTCGAAGACGGCCTTGTTGTAGAGGTGCGTGTAGTAGTTGTGCATGCGCTCCTGGTCGGAGCCGTCGTGCCAGACGACGTCCGTGGGGATGCGCTCGCCGAAGTCGGTCTTGAAGCCGTCGACGCCCTGGTCGAGCAGGCCCTTGAGCTTGCCCTGGAACCAGGCGGTGGCCTCGGGGTTGGTGAAGTCGACCAGCGCCATGCCGGCCTGCCACTTGTCCCACTGCCAGATGTCACCGTCGGGGGTGAGGACGAAGTAGCCCTCGCGCGCGCCCTCTTCGTACAGGGCGCTCTTCTGCCCGATGTACGGGTTGATCCAGACGCAGATCTTCAGGCCCTTGTCCTTGAGCCGGGCGATCATGCCCTCCGGGTCGGGGAAGACGGCCGGGTCCCACTCGAAGTCGCACCACTGGTACTCGCGCATCCAGAAGCAGTCGAAGTGGAAGACGCTCAGCGGGATGCCGCGCTCGGCCATGCCGTCGACGAAGGAGGTGACGGTGGCCTCGTCGTACGACGTGGTGAAGGAGGTCGTCAGCCAGAGGCCGAACGACCACGCGGGAGGCAGGGCGGGGAGGCCGGTGAGGGCGGCGTAGCGGGAAAGGACGTCCTTCGGGGTGGGGCCCGCGATGACGAAGTACTCCAGCGTCTGGTCCTCGACGCTGAACTGCACCTGGCCGACGGCCTCGGAGCCGACCTCGAAGGAGACCTTGCCGGGGTGGTTGACGAAGACGCCGTAGCCGCGCGAGGAGAGGTAGAAGGGGATGTTCTTGTACGCCTGCTCGCTGCTGGTGCCGCCGTCGGCCTGCCACATGTCGACGGTCTGGCCGTTCTTCACGTACGGCGTGAAGCGCTCGCCGAGGCCGTGGACGGTCTCGCCGACCCCGAGGGCGAGCTGGGCGAACATGTGGTGGCTGCCGTCGTCCACGGTGGCGAACGCGCTGCCCTTGCGGCCGGCGGAGGTCAGGACCCGGCCGTCCGCGTCGAGGAACTCCAGCCCGAAGGCGCCTTCGGTGGGCAGCCGCAGGGTGAGCGGGCCGCTGGTCAGCTCGGCGCTCGCACCCTCGGTACGGGTGGTGGCGGCGGACTGCGGGGCGGCGCCCGGCAGTTCGAAGTCGGGGCCCTTGCGGCGCTTGCCGGCGTGGTGGGTGAGGCGCACCGCGATGACACCTTCGGCCGGGGCGTGGGCCTCCACGGTGATCAGCGGGGCGTTCAGGGTGTCGCCGCGGCGCTCGACGCGCTTGACGGCGGCGTAGGCGGCGAGACGGTCGTCGTCGAGGCGGACATCGCGGACTTCCGTGGCGTACGAGGCGTGCACACCACTGCGCATCTGCCAGAAACCGTCGGTGAACTTCATGGGGGTGGTCCTTAGAGGGTCCGGCGATTGGGGGGTGGGTGAAGGAGCGGGGTCGGGTGCGGGCGGCTGCAAGGCGGAGGACGGAGGCAACGCGGAGCGTTGTTGACCGACGACGACGCCGCGGACGGGCGTGCCCGGCCCCGCGACGCCGCCCCCCGGTCCGCCGGACCCTCTTAGCCGATCCGGGGGTGCTGGGCGGGACGTCAGGGCGCCTGCGGCGAGCGCGGCTGCGGGTCCTCTCGATTTTGATCGTACACAAAACAAATATGGCCGAGAAGAGCGGTGGGCAGTGGGAATTCCCGTATTGCCCGGGAAACCGAACCATGGCACGGCGCCCCGGATCTGCCATGTTGGCGCCACGTAACCGACACGTCACGGAAATGGTCTAGAAACGACTGGCTGGATGGCGTATTAGTACTGCAAGCAAACAAATTGGCCGGTCGGCGGAACCGTCGTCGGGCCTGACGTCGAGCAAGAGGCTGTGCAATGTCGGACCGCTTCACCCCCACCCCCGCGGACAGGTTCACCTTCGGTCTCTGGACCGTGGGCTGGCGTGGCAACGACCCGTTCGGTGACGCGACGCGTCCCGCGCTGGACCCGGTCGAGTCGGTGGAGCGGCTCGCGGGGCTGGGGGCGCACGGGGGGACGGTCCACGACGACGACCTGATCCCGTTCGGGTCCTCCGAGGCCGAGCGGGAGCGGCTGGTCGGCCGGTTCAAGGACGCGCTGGAGCGCACCGGGATGAAGGTCCCGATGGCCACCACGAACCTGTTCACGCACCCTGTGTTCAAGGACGGCGGCTTCACCTCCAACGACCGTGCGGTGCGGCGTTTCGCGCTGCGCAAGGTCATCCGCAACATCGATCTGGCCGTCGAGCTCGGCGCGACCACCTATGTGGCCTGGGGCGGGCGTGAGGGCGCGGAGTCCGGCGGTGCCAAGGACGTGCGGGTGGCCCTGGACCGGATGAAGGAGGCCTTCGACCTGCTGGGCGACTACGTCACCGAGCAGGGCTACGACCTGCGCTTCGCGATCGAGCCCAAGCCCAACGAGCCCCGGGGCGACATCCTCCTGCCCACGATCGGGCACGCCCTGGCCTTCATCGAGCGCCTGGAGCGCCCCGAGATGGTCGGCGTGAACCCGGAGACCGGGCACGAGCAGATGGCCGGTCTGAACTTCCCCCACGGCATCGCCCAGGCTCTGTGGTCCGGCAAGCTCTTCCACCTCGACCTCAACGGCCAGTCCGGCATCAAGTACGACCAGGACTTCCGCTTCGGCGCCGGCGACCTGCGCCAGGCGTTCTGGCTCGTCGACCTCCTGGAGACCGCCGGATACGACGGCTCCCTCCACTTCGACTTCAAGCCCGTGCGCACCGACGGCATCGACGGGGTCTGGGAGTCCGCGAAGAACTGCATGCGCAACTACCTCATCCTCAAGGAGCGCGCCGCCGCCTTCCGCGCCGACCCCGCCGTCCAGGAGGCCCTGACCGCCTCCCGCCTCGACGAACTCGCCCGCCCCACCGCCGACGACGGCCTCAAGGCCCTCCTCGCCGACAAGTCCGCCTACGAGGACTTCGACGCCACCGCCGCCGCCGAACGCTCCATGGCCTTCGAAGCCCTCGACCAGCTCGCCATGGAACACCTCATCGGCGTCCGCTGATGCCCCGGGTGTCCGGCGGCCCGCCGCCGGACACCCCGCAGCCTTCCCCCGCCGTGACACCGCCGGATCCGCGCAGGGGCTTGACGAGAATCCCGTGGGAGCGTTCCCATGGGTCCCGGCCCCCCTCTCACCGCAAGGGCACCACCGTGACAGAACCCTCCCCCGACGGGCGGACCGGACGCCGCACCCGTCGCAGCAGGCGGATCGTCGTCCCCCTCACCGTCGTCTCCGCGATCGTCGCCGGCACCGTTCTGTCGGGGTGCGGCCAGCAGCGGGACGACGACGTCTACACCGTGATGAACTCCTCGACCGACGAGTCGTACCACCGCTGGGACGGTGACACCCTCGAGCGCTGCAGCAAGCAGCTCGGGATCACCATCGAGCAGCAGAGCGTCCCGGCCGCGCAGCTGATGACGAAGGCACTGCGCATGGCGTCCTCGAAGTCGCTGCCGGACGTCCTCCAGCTGGACGCCTCCGAGATGCCGACCTTCGCCGAGGCCGGCGGTCTGATCCCGCTGAAGGACCTCGGGCTGACCACGACGGACATCCCCGAGGGGATCGTCGACTTCGGCTCGTTCGACGGGGAGTACTACGGGGCCGCGCGCACGGTGAACACCCTGGCGCTGTTCTACAACAAGGACACCCTCGACAAGGCCGGTCTGAAGGTGCCCACGACCTGGGCCGAGATGCGGTCGACGGCCAAGAAGCTGACCCAGGGCAAGCGGTACGGCCTGGCGCTGAGCGCGGGTGGCGCGGAGGACGGCGTCTTCCAGTTCACCCCCTTCATGTGGTCCAACGGCGGGGACGAGTCGAAGCTCGACACCCCCGAGGTCGCCGGGGCGCTGGACTACTGGAAGGCGCTCCTGAAGGACGGCTCGCTCTCCAAGTCCACGGTCAACTGGACCCAGGCCGATGTGAACGACCAGTTCATGGCCGGCAACGCGGCCATGATGATCAACGGCCCGTGGCAGGTCGAGACCCTGAACGCCAAGAAGGGGCTCGACTGGGGCATCGCCGAGATCCCGGTGCCCGAGGCCGGCGACGACTCGGTCGGCCCGCTGGGCGGCGGTGTGCTCACCGTGCCCAACACCGGCGACACCGAGCGCGAGAAGACGGCTGCCAAGATCATCGGCTGCATGTCGGGCGAGCAGGAGGAGATCACCTACGCCCTGAACAGCTGGATGGTCCCGGCGAACACCAAGGCCGCCGCCGAGTGGCGCAAGAAGGTCCCGGAGCTGGCCGCGCTCGCCGGACAGGTCTCGACGGCCCGGTCGCGCACGGCGAAGGTCGGCGCGCAGTGGTCGTCTGTGTCGCTCGCCCTGCAGAGCGCCTTCCAGTCCGCGCTCACCGGCGAGTCCAGCGAGGCCGCTCTGAAGCGTGCCCAGCAGCAGGTCACGAGCGGGAACTGAGGTAACGAACCATGTCATCCACCACTGCCTCAGCCGCCGCGCTGCCCGCCGACCCGAAGGCCCCCGCGGCCGACGCGGTCAGGAAGCCCGTGAACCCGCGGAGCGCCAAGCGGCGCAAGTCGCTGGCCCAGTGGGGGTTCATCGCCCCCGCCGTGATCTTCATGGCGCTGTTCTTCGGCTACCCGCTCGTCCGCAACATCGTGATGAGCTTCCAGGACTACTCGCCGTCCACGTTCTTCACCGGCGAAGCGCCGTTCAACGGAACGGACAACTGGAGCAACGTCTTCAACGACGGACTGTTCGGCAAGGCCCTCTGGCAGACGATCCTCTTCACCGTCGGATCGCTCGTCGGCCAGTTCTGCATCGGTCTGGCCCTCGCCGTCTTCTTCACCCGCCGCTTCCCGCTCAACGGGATCCTGCGCTCGCTGATCCTGCTGCCGTGGCTGGTCCCGATGGTGGTCTCCGGCATCGTCTGGCGGCGCATCTTCGACCAGGACACCGGTGTCCTCAACTCCTTCCTGGGCACCGTCGGCCTCCCCGGTGACACGCCCTGGCTGACCAGCACAAGCATGGCGCTGATCTCGGTGATCCTGGTGAACATCTGGATCGGCATCCCGTTCAACATGGTGATCCTCTACGGCGGCCTCCAGGAAGTCCCGAAGGAGCTGAGCGAGGCCGCCGCGCTCGACGGCGCGTCCGCCTGGCGCACGTTCCGCTCGGTCACCCTGCCCATGCTCAAGCCCGTCATCACCGTGGTGCTGGTGCTCGGCTTCATGTCGACGGTCAAGATCCTCGACCTGGTCCTCGCCCTCACCGACGGCGGGCCCGCCGACTCCACGCAGACGCTCGGCACGCTGACGTACCAGAACTCCTTCGTCCAGATGGACTTCGGGGCCGGTGCCGTGGTCGGCAACATCCTGATCCTGATCTCCGCCGTCTTCGCGGTGTTCTACCTGCGGGTCAACCGCAACGAGGGGAAGTGACCGGCATGGCGACCACCACCCAGATCCCCGCCGCCCCGGCACCCGCCGTCCACCGGCCCAAGCGCCGCTGGGGCGCGACCGTCTTCGGCGTCGTCGTCCTCGCGGTCATGCTGTTCCCGCTGTACTGGATGATCAACACCGCGCTGCAGCCGGACGCGAGCCTGGTCGACGTGGGCCCGGTCCCGACCGGTGTCGACTTCTCCGGCTTCACCTCCGCCATCACCGAGCAGGGCGGCAACCTGCTGACCTCGCTGGCCGTGGCGCTCGGTGCCGTGGTCATCTGCCTGGCGATCTCCGCGCCGGCGGCCTACGGCCTGGCGCAGTTCAAGCTGCGCGGCGGCAAGACGATCGTCTTCGGCACGCTCATCACCCAGATGGTGCCGGGCATCGTCATCGCCAACGCCCTGTACAGCGCGTACGTGGACCTCGGCCTGGTCAACTCCTACTTCGGCCTGATGCTGGCGGACGCCTCGCTGGGCATCCCCTTCGCGATCGTGCTGATGCGGTCGTTCATGGTGTCGATCCCGCGCGAGGTCATCGAGGCCGCCGAGGTGGACGGCGCGGGCCGCATCCGTACGTTCGTCCAGGTCGTCCTGCCGATGAGCCGTAACTCACTGATCACCGCCGGGCTGTTCTCGTTCCTCTACGCGTGGAGCGACTTCATGTTCGCGCTCACGCTGAACACGACGGACGACGTCAAGCCGATCACCCTGGGCATCTACCAGTACATCGGCGCGCACGTCGGCGACTGGGGCTCGGTCATGGCCGCGTCCGTGCTCTCGGCGGTGCCCGCCGCGGTCCTCCTCGTCCTGTCCCAGAAGTACATCGCCGCCGGGATCACCGGCGGCTCGGTCAAGTAAGGGTTCTCCATGAGTGACTTCCCGGTCTTCCCGCCCGGTTTCGTCTTCGGCGCGGCCACCGCCTCGTACCAGATCGAGGGCGCCGTGGATGAAGACGGCCGCGGGCCGTCCATCTGGGACACCTACAGCCACACGCCGGGCCGGACGGACGGCGGCGACACGGGCGACGTGGCCTGCGACCACTACCACCGCTACCCGGAGGACGTGGCGCTGCTGCGCGACCTGGGCGTGGAGTCGTACCGCTTCTCGATCGCGTGGTCCCGCATCCAGGCCACGGGCAGCGGTGCGGTCAACCCGAAGGGGCTGGACTTCTACTCCCGGCTCGTCGACTCCCTCCTGGAGGCGGGCATCGAGCCGGCCGCCACCCTCTACCACTGGGACCTGCCGCAGGCCCTGGAGGACAAGGGCGGCTGGCGCGTACGGGAGACGGCGGAGCGCTTCGGCGAGTACACGGCGATCGTCGCCGAGCACCTCGGCGACCGCGTGCCGCGCTGGATCACCCTCAACGAGCCGTGGTGCAGCGCCTTCCTCGGCTACTCCGTCGGCCGGCACGCGCCGGGCGCCCAGGAGGGCCGCGGGGCACTGGCCGCCGCGCACCACCTGCTGGTCGGTCACGGCCACGCGATGAACGCGCTGCGCGCCGCTGGCGTCCGCGAGGCGGGCATCACGCTCAACCTGGACCGCAACGTCCCGGCCACCGAGTCGGACGCCGACCTCGCCGCCGTCGTCCGCGCCGACACCCAGCACAACCTGGTGTGGACCGAGCCGCTTCTCGCGGGCCGTTACCCGGCCACCGAGGAGGAGACCTGGGGCGAGCTCATCACCGGCCAGGACTTCCGCCGCGAGGGCGACCTGGAGCTGATCTCCCAGCCGATGGACTTCCTGGGCATCAACTACTACCGGCCGATCGTGGTCGCCGCCGCCCCGCACCGCGAGGCGGACCCGGCGCTGCGCGTGGCCACGGACAACCGCTACGCGGAGGGCCAGTACCCGGACGTGCGGCGCACCGCGATGGGCTGGCCGGTCGTCCCGGAGTCGTTCACCGATCTGCTGACCGTGCTGAAGCAGACGTACGGCGACGCCCTGCCGCCGGTGCACATCACGGAGAACGGCTCGGCGGAGTTCGACAGCGTCGAGGCCGACGGTTCCGTCCACGACGCGGACCGGGTGGAGTACCTGCGCACCCACCTGACGGCGCTGCGCGCGGCCATGGACGCCGGTGTCGACGTACGCGGGTACTACGTGTGGTCGCTGCTGGACAACTTCGAGTGGGCGCTGGGCTATGCGAAGCGGTTCGGGATCATCCGGGTCGACTACGACACCCTGGAGCGCACCCCGAAGGACAGCTACCGCTGGTATCAGCAGCTGATCGCGGCGCACAAGGCCTGATCGCGGGGATACGGCTTGCGGGCCCGGGACGGTCGAAACAGCCGTCCCGGGCCCTTACGCGTCTTCCGCGCACCGCTGCCGCCGGACGGTGCCCGAGCGAATCCGGGCCCGACCGGTTTCCGTCCGGCCTGGGCGGTTACCGGACTCCCATGGCACGGACACCGGAACCACAGGCTCACCCCACCCACGGCGGCCACGACGGCTCCGACCGCATCGGAGACCGCGCGGACGACACCTCCAGGGCGTCGGATCACATCGGTCCGGACCCGGAGGTCGAGCGCGACGCACCCGACGGGCCGGCCTCCATGCCCAAGAGGTCCTGGTGGGCGGTACTGAAGCGGACGGTAACCGAGTTCACGGACGACGAACTCGCCGACCGGGCCGCATCCCTGACCTACTACAGCGTCCTCTCGCTCTTCCCCGCGCTGCTCGTCCTGGTCTCCCTGCTCGGCGTCGCGGGCGAGTCCGCCACTCAGCAGGTGTTGGACAACCTGCAGAAGCTCGCCCCCGGGCCGGTCCGGGACATCCTCTCCGGAGCCGTGCAGCAGTTGCAGGGCAACGGCGGCACGGGGTCGCTGATGGCCGTCGTCGGTCTGCTGCTGGCGGTGTGGTCGGCCTCCGGCTACATCGCGGCGTTCATCCGCTCCTCCAACGTCGTCTACGACATGCCCGAGGGGCGACCGGTGTGGAAGGTGCTGCCCCTGCGCCTGGCCCTGACGGTGACCCTGATGGTGCTGGCGGTCATCAGCGCCCTGATCGTGGTGTTCACCGGCCCCCTCGCCCAGCGGGCCGGTTCCGCCCTGGGAGTCGGCGGCCCCGCCATGACGGCCTGGTCGATCGCGAAGTGGCCGGTCCTGGTCCTGCTCGTCATCGTGATGATCGCGCTTCTGTACTGGGCCGCGCCCAACGCCCGGGGCCGGGGCTTCAAGTGGGTGACCCCGGGCAGCTTCCTCGCCCTGCTGCTCTGGATGATCGCCTCGGCCGGCTTCGCGCTGTACGTGGCGTACTTCTCCTCGTACAACAAGACGTACGGCGCCCTCGCCGGCGTGATCATCTTCCTGGTGTGGCTGTGGATCACCAACCTGGCGATCCTGCTCGGTCTCGAATTCGACGCGGAGATGGCCCGCCAGCGGGCCATCGACGGCGGCCACCCCGAGGGCGAGGAGCCGTACGTGGAACCGCGCGACACGGCCAAGTGGACCGAGGAGGACCACCGCCAGCTCGGCTGAAGGGCCTCCGGACGGCTCGGGGCGTACGCCCTCACCGCAGGGCGTACGCCGCCGGGTTCTCCAGCACCTCGTACATCACCCGGGCCGCCGCGCCCCGCGCCGCGTCGCCGGAGACGGACGAGGCCCGCAGCCGGCTGCCGTTCGCGTGCCAGCGGCCCGACACCACCCGCGCGGTGAGCTGGGCGTCCGCGGACGCCTCCAGCCAGGGCATCAGGTTGCGGTAGATCCCGCCGAGGACGACCGCCTCCGGGTCGAAGAGGTTCACCGCCCCTGCCAGTACCACGCCCATCCGGTCCCCCGCCTCCCGGAGCGCCGAGACTGCCCGCTGCTCACCGGCCGCCGCCCGCTGCTCCAGCTCGTCGATCCCGCGCACACCCGTGTCCGGGTCGATCCCGGCGGCTCGCAGCAGCGCCGCCCGGCCGGCGTACTGCTCCAGGCAGCCGTGCGCGCCGCACCGGCAGAGGGGCCCCCGCGGGTCGACGACGACGTGCCCGATCTCGCCGGCGAACCCGTGGGCGCCGCGGAGCATCTCGCCGTTCACCACGAGCGCGCCGCCCACGCCGATCTCACCGGTGAGATAGAGGAAGGTGCGTACGCCGCCTAGTCCGCCGAACCACAGCTCGGCGAGGGCCGCGAGGTTGGCCTCGTTGTCGGAGCCGACGGCCAGCGCCCGCCCGGCCGGGCGCAGCGTGCTGAGCGCCTGTCCGAAGATGCCCTCGGCCGCGACCCTGCTCCAGCCGAGGTTGGGTGCCTGCCGGACGACGCCGCCGGAGACGAGGCCGGGCAGCGCCAGCTCGACGCCGACCACCCGCAGTTCCTGTTCCCGGGTGGAGGCGATGACCCGGTTGGTGAGCCGCGCGGCGTGGGCCAGGACCTCGGCGGGCGGGACGTCCCGGTGGTCGGTGTGCTCGGTGACCCGGACGCGGTCGGTGCCGGTGAGGTCGACGGCGCACACGGAGACGTAGTCGATGTTGATCTCCACGCCGAGGCCCGCCGGGCCGGTGCGGGAGAGCTTCAGCACGGTGCCGGGCCGGCCGGCCGATCCGCTGGAGGTCTTGCCGGACTCGCTGAGGCAGTCCAGCGCGAGCAGCTCCTCGACGAGCGAGGAGACGGCCGCCCTGGTCAGCCCCACGAGGCTCGCCACCCGGGCCCGGGTGACCTCGCCCTCGTCGCGGACGGTCCGCAGGACCAGGCTGAGGTTGTGACGGCGCACGGACTCGTGTCCGGCCTTGGCCGCCGGCGAGGTGAGGGTGTTCTTCATCAGACCTTCGAGCCTAACGGCGAAGGGCCGCACCCCGGTGGGTGCGGCCCTCGCTCACTTCGCGGTGTCCCCTACTTGCGGATCAGGCTGCGGAGGACGTACTGCAGGATGCCGCCGTTGCGGTAGTAGTCCGCCTCGCCGGGGGTGTCGATGCGGACGACCGCGTCGAACTCCACACCGGTGTCGGTGGTGACCTTGACCGTGCGCGGCGTGGTGCCGTCGTTCAGCTCGGTCACGCCGGTGAAGGAGAAGGACTCCTCGCCGGTCAGGCCGAGGGTCTCGGCGGTGTGGCCCTCCGGGAACTGGAGCGGGAGGACGCCCATGCCGATGAGGTTGGAGCGGTGGATGCGCTCGTAGGACTCGGCGATGACGGCCTTGACGCCCAGGAGCGCGGTGCCCTTGGCCGCCCAGTCACGGGACGAGCCGGAGCCGTACTCCTTGCCCGCCAGGATGACGAGCGGGGTGCCCGCGGCCTGGTAGTTCTGCGAGGCGTCGTAGATGAACGACACGGGGCCGTCCGCCTGGGTGAAGTCGCGGGTGAAGCCGCCCTCGGTGCCCGGCGCGATCTGGTTGCGCAGGCGGATGTTGGCGAACGTTCCGCGGATCATGACCTCGTGGTTACCACGGCGCGAGCCGTAGGAGTTGAAGTCACGGCGCTCGATGCCGTGCTCCGTGAGGTACTTGCCGGCCGGGGTGTCGGCCTTGATCGCACCGGCCGGGGAGATGTGGTCGGTGGTGACCGAGTCGCCGAGCTTGGCGAGCACCCGGGCGCCGGTGATGTCCTCGACCGGGGTCGTCTCCATCGTCATGCCCTCGAAGTACGGGGGCTTGCGCACGTAGGTGGACTCGGAGTCCCACTCGAAGGTGTTGCCGGTGGGGATCGACAGCGCCTGCCACTGGGCGTCGCCCGCGAAGACGTCCTGGTAGGACTTGTTGAACATGTCCTCGCCGATGGAGTTGGCGACGACGTCGTTGACCTCGGCCTCGGAGGGCCAGATGTCCTGGAGGAAGACGGGCTTGCCGTCCTGGTCGACGCCGAGGGCGTCCTTGGTGATGTCGACCTTCATCGAACCCGCGATGGCGTACGCGACGACCAGCGGCGGGGACGCCAGGTAGTTCATCTTGACGTCGGGGTTGATCCGGCCCTCGAAGTTACGGTTGCCGGAGAGCACCGAGGTCACGGCCAGGTCGTGGTCGTTGACCGCCTTGGAGACCTCTTCCGGCAGCGGGCCGGAGTTGCCGATGCAGGTGGTGCAGCCGTAGCCGACGAGGTTGAAGCCGACCTTGTCGAGGTACGGGGTCAGGCCCGCCTTGTCGAAGTAGTCGGTGACGACCTTCGAGCCCGGGGCGAGGGTGGTCTTGACCCACGGCTTGCGGGTCAGGCCCTTCTCGACGGCCTTCTTCGCCACGAGCGCCGCGGCGACCATGACGTACGGGTTCGAGGTGTTGGTGCAGGAGGTGATCGCGGCGACGGTGACGGCGCCGTGGTCCAGCTCGTACGTCGTGCCGTCGGGGGCGGTGACGGTGACCGGGTTCGACGGGACGCCGTTGGTGGCGGCCGGGGAGTCGGAGGCCGGGAAGGACTCCTTGCCCGCCTCCTCGTCGTCGGAGACGTAGTTGCGTACGTCCTGGGCGAACTGCGCCTTGGCGTTCGCGAGGACGATGCGGTCCTGCGGGCGCTTCGGGCCGGCGATGGAGGGGACGACCGTGGAGAGGTCGAGCTCCAGCTTCTCGGAGAAGTCCGGCTCGGCGGCCGGGTCGAGCCAGAGGCCCTGCTCCTTGGCGTACGCCTCGACGAGCGCGACCTGCTGCGCGTCACGGCCGGTCAGGCGGAGGTACTTCAGCGTCTCGTCGTCGATCGGGAAGATCGCGGCGGTGGAGCCGAACTCCGGCGACATGTTGCCGATGGTGGCGCGGTTCGCGAGGGAGGTGGCGGCGACGCCCTCACCGTAGAACTCGACGAACTTGCCGACGACTCCGTGCTTGCGGAGCATCTCGGTGATGGTCAGCACGAGGTCGGTGGCGGTGGTGCCGGCCGGGAGCTCGCCGGTCAGCTTGAAGCCGACGACGCGCGGGATGAGCATGGAGACCGGCTGGCCGAGCATCGCGGCCTCGGCCTCGATGCCGCCGACGCCCCAGCCCAGCACGCCGAGGCCGTTGACCATCGTGGTGTGCGAGTCGGTGCCGACGAGGGTGTCGGGGTACGCCTGGCCGTTACGGACCATGACCGTGCGGGCCAGGTGCTCGATGTTGACCTGGTGGACGATGCCGGTGCCCGGGGGGACGACCTTGAACTCGTCGAAGGCGGTCTGGCCCCAGCGCAGGAACTGGTAGCGCTCCTTGTTGCGGCCGTACTCCAGCTCGACGTTCTGGGAGAACGCGTCGTTGGTGCCGAACTTGTCGGCGATGACGGAGTGGTCGATGACCAGCTCGGCCGGGGCCAGCGGGTTGATCTTCGTGGCGTCGCCGCCGAGCTCCTTGACGGCCTCACGCATGGTGGCGAGGTCCACGACACACGGGACACCCGTGAAGTCCTGCATGATCACGCGGGCCGGCGTGAACTGGATCTCCTGGCTGGGCTGGGCCTGGGAGTCCCAGCCGCCGAGCGCACGGATGTGGTCGGCGGTGATGTTCGCGCCGTCCTCCGTGCGGAGCAGGTTCTCCAGCAGCACCTTCAGGCTGTAAGGGAGGCGCGCGGAGCCCTCGACCTTGTCCAGCTTGAAGATCTCGTACGACTCGTCACCCACGCGCAGCGTGCTGCGGGCGTCGAAGCTGTTCGCCGACACGACAGTCTCCTTCTTCAATGTGCGCGTTCAACCGCGCCGCGCCTCATGTGCGGCCGGCGCCGCCTGCGGCCCCCACCATCCGCTAAGGTAAGGATTAGTTAGGTAACCCTTACCGAGCGGCGGCTGCGGTGCGCCTCGGCAGATATCTCGATGTCGAGATAACTCTAGTACATCGCCGCCGCGCGGTCATGCCCGGGCACCCGTGTCCTGCGCCGCACCGACGCGGGCAGGCGGCCTTCACCCGGGCCGCCTACCCGCTCGTGCGGTGATCGCACCGGCCGGGGCACGGCCGTCATGCCCCCGGAGTCATCGCGGGGAGCGCCGCCCTTCTGCGGAAGAGGTCCTCGGCGGCGCTCTGGGCCCGGTCGCGGACCGCGGCCGGGTCGACGCTGCGGACCCGGCCGCCCTCCACCAGCCGGTGGCCGTCCACCCACACGTCTGCCACGTCGGCCGCACCGGCCGAGAAGACCAGGTGGGCGGCGGCGTTGAAGTCGGGGCCGTGCAGCAGCGGGGTGGTGTGCAGGGCGCGCAGGTCGACGGTCACGACGTCGGCCTTCTTCCCCGCTTCGAGCGAGCCGGTCTCCCCGTCCAGGCCGAGGGCCCGGGCACCGTCGAGCGTCGCCATGGCGAGGACGTCCCACGGGTCGCCGGTTGTGGGGTCCAGCGTCGTCAGCTTCTGCAGGAGGGACGCGAACTTCATCTCCTCCAGCAGGTCCAGGTTGTTGTTCTCCTTCTCGCCGTCGCTGCCCAGCCCCACCGTGACGCCCCGGCTCCGCATGTCCGTGATGCGGGCGGGCCCGGAGGAGAGCTTCATGTTGGAGCAGGGGCAGTGCGCGACCGCCGTGCCGGTGCTCGCGAGGAGGTCGAGTTCGTGGTCGTCGAGCCAGACGCAGTGCGCCACGACCGTGCGGGGACCGAGGACGCCCCGGTGGTGGAACTCCTCGATCGGCCTGCGGCCCGTCAGCCGCAGGGACTCCTCCACCTCCCAGGTCGTCTCCGAGGAGTGGGTGTGCAGACCCGTGTCGAATTCGTCGGCCAGGGCCGCTGCCGCCTTGAACGCCTCCTCCGAACAGTAGAAGAGGTGCTCCAGACCCACCCAGGACCGGACGCGGTCCTCGGCGTGGGTGCGGTACTCCTCCAGCAGCCGGCGGTTGGTGTCGAGCGTCTCGAAGTAGTCGTAACCGGGCAGGTCCGCGACATAGGGGACCAGGGTGGCGCGGATGCCGACCTGTGCGGCGGCCCGGGCGGAGCCCTCCATGTGGCGCCACATGTCCATGACCGAGGTGGTCCCCGCGCGCAGCGACTCGGTGTAGCAGAGGAGGGACGCGGCCTCGGCGATCTCGGGGGTGAGGGCCTTGTGCGCGGGGTCGACGTAGTCGCGCAGCCAGTCCCACAGCGACTTGGACTCGGCGGTGCCGCGCAGCAGCCCGGAGTGCAGGTGGGTGTTGTGCAGTCCGGGGATGACCGCGTGACCGGTGGCGTCCACGACGACGGCGTCGGCGGCCGCCGCGTCCAGGCCCGCGACCGTGCCCACGGCGGTGATCCTGCCGTTCTCGATCAGGACCGACCCGGGGTCGAGGACCTCCCTGCGTCCTTCGCAGGGCAGGACGATGCCGTTGCGGATCAGCGTGCGGGGGTGACGGGCGGTCATGCGCCGGCCCCCGTCCAGAAGCCGGCATGTACGGCCGCGGCCCGGTCGTGGAGGTGCGGTCCGGAGACCTCCACGGGCCGCTGGCCGGAGGCGAAGACGGTGCGGCAGGGCAGCGCCATGGTGGGGTTCTCCTCGTCGGCGCCGGTCAGGGCGAGGAGTTCGTCCTCCCCGAGGGCGTAGACGACGCGTCCGATCCCGCTCCAGTAGACGGCGCCCGAGCACATCGCACAGGGCTCGGTGCTGGTGTACAGGGTGGCGCGGGCGAGTTCGGCGCGGGTGTACGCGGCGGTCGCCAGCCGGACCAGGTTGGTCTCCGCGTGGCCGGTGGCGTCCCGACCGGTGGTGACGGTGTTGCCGGCCTCCAGGACGGCGGTTCCGTCCAGGACCAGAAGGGATCCGAAGGGGTGGTTGCCCTCCTTGCGTGAACGGGCGGCGAGGTCGATGGCGGCGCTCAGGAACGCCTCCTCGTCGGCGCCGGTCAGGGCGAGGAGTTCGTCCTCCCCGAGGGCGTAGACGACGCGTCCGATCCCGCTCCAGTAGACGGCGCCCGAGCACATCGCACAGGGCTCGGTGCTGGTGTACAGGGTGGCGCGGGCGAGTTCGGCGCGGGTGTACGCGGCGGCCGACACGGCGAATCCCACGAGCAGCCCGAAGGGCCCCACGGCCGGGTGGGCGGCGGCCAGCGGTCCCGTGTAGAGGGACTGGTTCATGAACGGGATCTCGGCGAGCAGGGCGATCAGTACCGACGGCAGCCCCCAGCCGAAGCGGTGCCGGGAGTCGTACAGCCGGGCCGTGTCGTGCAGGCCGCGTTCCCGCCACCAGTACGCCGTGACGAGCACCGCGCCCCAGGGCGCCAGCCAGTAGCCGGTCATCAGCAGGAAGTCCTGCAGACGCGCCGCGAAGTCACCGTGTCCGGCGTACCACGAGAGGACGGTCCCCAGGCCTCCGACGACCAGGACGGACACCCAGCGGGGAAGGGCGAATCCGGCCGCGAGCGCGGCCATGGCACCCGAGTACAGGTCGATGACGGTGGACGCGAGGGTGGAGAGGAGCAGGGCACCCAGGACGACCGTGCCGAGGACGTGCGGGAGCAGCCCGCTGACCATGGTGCTGGGGTTGTCGACGGCGGCCACGGTGCCGATCGCCGCGCCCAGCGCACCGATCCACAGCCCGGCGAGCGCGCTGCCGCCGCCCGCCGCGAGGAACACCCGGCGGGGGCGCGCGGTGGCCGGCAGGTAGCGGCTGTAGTCGGAGGCGTATGCCGACCAGCCCAGGCCCCGCGCCGCGGTGACTGCGGTGACCAGCACGAACGCCGTGACGGGGCCGCCTGAGGGATCGGTCGGCGCGGTCGCGTGGGCCTCACCGAATCCGTAGACCGACACCACGGCGAAGACGACCACCAGCGCGAGCGCGAGACCGCGCTCGACGGCGTGGATCATCCGGTAGCCGAGGACCGCCACCGTCAGTTGCGCCGCCGCCATGAGCAGCAGCGCGGGAGCGAAACCGAGGCCGGTCAGGTCACGGAGGATGAACATCCCGAGCAGGGTGTCCACAACGCACCAGCCGACACCGTTGACGACGGTGAACGCGGCCGACGGCAGTGCGCCGAGCCGCCCGAACGGCCCTCGGGTCTGGATGAGCTGCAGCACGCCGGTGAGCGGGCCGCGGGTGGAGAGGAGGCCGACCATCACCGCGCTGAGCACGGTCCCCAGAGCGATGGCGAAGACCGCGGGCAGCAGGTCGAGACCGAACACGGAGGTGGAGAGGGCGCCCACGCTGAGCGTCGCGAACTGCACGTTCGCGCCGAACCACAGCGTGAACAACGACCGGGGCCGGCCGTGCCGGCGGTCCACCGGCACGGGTTCGACACCGGCCCGCTCGATGCCGGGCGGGGGCGACCCCGGCCCCCGGCCCCGCGCGGGCGCACGGCCTTCGGCGGAGGGCGGGCTGACGGAGGGTGGGCTGGTGGGCAGCGGTTCGGCGCGCACGGGATCTCCTCAGGGGCGACGGGAGTGCGACCGGACGCCGGGACCGAACGGAACACGGCGTCGAGGGCGCGGGTGGTCGGCTGCGGCGCGCGGACTCCGGTGTCCGCGAATGCGCGCGGTCCGGAGGGCGGAGGGATGGGGCCGGGCCCCGCGATGTCCTCAGTGAACCCCCGGCGAACGGCGGGCGGACCGGTACGGCCCTCCAGACGAAGGGCTGGGGAAGGAGGGTCACCCCGTACTATTCTCCAAACCCCGTGCCCAGCGGTGTGCACGCCCGTAACACACCCACGGGAGGCCCGGCCGCTCCTGCCGCGCCTCTCCCGTCAGGCAGGAACCAGGTGCTGCTGTCCGAACTCCTCGGGATACCCGGCCTCGGCCTCACCCCGCTGCTCCCGGCTGGACGGGACCGCCGGGTGACCGGCGTTTACACCACCGATCTGCCCGACCCCGGCCGCTACCTGGACGGCGGGGAGCTGGTTCTCACCTCCACCACCTGGTACCGGGAGCCCCGGGACGCCGACGTGTTCGTCGCGGCGCTCGCCTCGGCGGGCGCCGCGGCCCTGGTGGCCGGATCGGCGGCCGTCGGTGAGCTGCCCGGCGCGCTCACCGACGCCTGCGAGCGGCAGGCGCTGCCCTTGCTGGCGGTCGGTGACGACGTGTCGTACGCCGCGCTCACCGAGACCGTGCTCGCCGCGCTCGCCGGACCCGTCGGCCGCTCCCCCGGCGCCGGACTCCATCGCGGCCTGGTGGCCAGCATGGCGTCCGGAGCCGGCGCGGAAGGCCTGGTCGAGGTGCTGGCCCGGTCCACCGGCGTGCACTGCGCGGTGCTTTCGGCCACTGGGCGGCCCACCGCGGGTACCGTGCCGGACGTGTCACCCCACCATCTCCGGCGCTCCCTGCGGGTGGCCTTCGCCGCCGGCGCCTTCCCCTCCGTACAGCCACTGCCCGGCGGCGGGCACCTCACTTTCCTGCCCGTGCAGTCCCCCGTCGCCCATCGCCCGCCCGCGGGCTACCTGGCCGCGGCCGGGGACCACCGGGACTGGGCGCCCGGGATCGCGGACGCGGCCGCGGAGGTGTGCGCGCTGCTCGCTCTCGACGGGGTCGCCCGGCAGGAGCGCCGGCGCATCGAGGAACGGCTGCTGCGGGAGTCCGTGGACCTCCTGCGCGAGGGCCGCACCGAACCCGCCGCAGGGCGCCTGCGCAGCCTCGGACTCGACCTGGAGACGCCGCCGGCCGTCGCGTACGTCACGACGACCGGCCGTCCGTACGGCACGGAGCTCGCCGCGGTGATCCTCGACGACGTGCACGAGCAGATACCCGGTTGCTCGGCCCCGTTCGCGGCGGCGGACGGCCATCTGATGTTCGTCCCGACCTCCGGCAACGGCGGCCGGGACGACACTCTCTCCGGCCTGCTCGCGGAGACCGCCCGCCGGCTCGGTCCCTTCCTCGTGCACGGCTGGGCCGCGATCGGCGTATCGGGGCCCTCCACGGGGCAGGACGGACTGCGCCGGGCGCTGGAAGAGGCCCGGCACGCCCAGCGCGTCGCCCGGCTCGGCACAGGCCCCGTGCGGGTCGCGGGCACCGAGGCGCTCTCCTCGCACCTGATGCTGCTCGCCGCCGTCCCCGACGAGGTGCGCCTCATGTACCGGGAGCGGCTGATCGGCGTACTGGAGCGTTACGACGCCGAGCACCACAGCGACCTCGTGGGCACGCTCAGCGCGTTCCTCGACGCCTCCGGCTCCTGGCAGCGGTGCGCACAGCAGCTCCACGTCCACGTCAACACACTGCGCTACCGCCTCCAGCGCGTCGAACAGCTCACGGGCCACAGCCTGGCCACCCTCCACGACCGGGTGGACTTCTGCCTGGCGCTCGGAATCAGGTAGGCCACCGCGCGGCGCAAGGGCGGCGGCCCTGGGAGCTGTCCCGGGTGCCGCATCGTGTCGGCAACGGTGACGCCCCGGGTGACTGTCGGCCAGGCGGCGGGGAGCGCGGGGAGTCAAGGACGTGTCAGACAACTCCCGCCGAGCGGCGGCGCACGCGGCAGGACCGGTACGTTTCGATGCCGACCACCCGCCCGCCAGGGAAGGCACCGTGCACTTCACCCGCACCTCCGAGGCAGTACAGACATGGGTCCACGGCTGGGCCCTCTCACGGGGAGCGGCCGAACCGGCCCCCTCGTCCTGGGGTTTCACCGTGAACACAGGCCCTCCTGCCCACGCCACGAGCCATGTCCTGACCACCGCCGACGCGGCGACGGTGCGGGAGATAACCGCGGGCACGACCAGGCCCGGCGTCCGGCTGAAGGCCTTCGTGCGGGTGGAGTCGCTCGCGTCCTGGGTCGCGCCCGGCTGGTCCGTCGCCGGCGAACCCGGCTACCTGATGTCCGCTCCGCTCCATCCCGCCCGCGTCCCGGTGCTCGTCCCCGACGCCTACCGGCTCCGCGCCTGGACCCGGGACGGCGTCACGTACGCCCGGGTGTGCGCGGCCGACGGCACGCTCGCCGCACGAGGCCAGGCGGCCGTCACCGGAGCCACCGCCGTCATCGACAAGGTCGAGACCCAGCCCGCCCATCGACGCCGCGGGCTCGGCCGCCTGATCATGCGCACGCTCACCGACGCGGCCGCCGGCCGGGGCGCGACGGTCGGCCTGCTGGCCTCGTCGGCGGAGGGTCGGGCCCTGTACGAGAGCACGGGATGGGCCGTGTCTGCACCGCTGGCCAACGCCCTGCGGGGGCCGGACCCGGCGCACCGCTGACCGCGCCCGCGACGCACGGGCCCACCCGGACCGGGCCCGCGTGCATGACCCGGCGGCTTCGGGATACCCGTACTTCTGACAGAGGAGGCACAGATGCCGCTCACCTTCCGAAAGAGCTTCCAGATCCTCCCGGGCGTCCGGCTGAACATCAACCGCCGCTCGTGGTCCGTCACGACCGGCGGACGGCACGGGCCGAGGCGCACCACGAGCAGCACCGGCCGGCGCACCACGTCCATGGACCTGCCGGGACCGTTCGGCTGGCGGAGGACGACGCGCCGCGGTCGCGGCTGACCTCATCTCACCGTCGCGGGCTCGGCCGGCCTCACCCGTTCGGCCGAGCTCCGCACGCCGGGCCGCCCGGCACGTCCGACCCTTCAAACAGGCGCCCCCGCACGGCCGGGCACCCGATCGTCACCTGGATCCCACACCCCCGGCACGAGCTTCATCTCATATCTGAGATAGCGTGCAGCCATGGAAGACGACTACCTCGCACGTATCGGCAAGCTCATCCGTGACGCCCGTCAGCACCGTGGCTGGACACAGAGTCAGCTCGCCGAGGCACTGGCCACGAGCCAGAGCGCCGTCAACCGCATCGAACGCGGCAACCAGAACATCAGCCTTGAGATGATCGCCCGCATCGGCGAGGCCCTCGACAGCGAGATCGTGTCGCTCGGTTACGCCGGCCCCATGCATCTGCGTGTCGTCGGTGGCCGTCGGCTCTCGGGCTCCATCGACGTCAAGACGAGCAAGAACGCGTGTGTCGCGCTGCTCTGCGGTTCGCTGCTCAACAAGGGCCGCACCGTGCTGCGCCGGGTGGCCCGGATCGAAGAGGTCTTCCGGCTGCTGGAGGTCCTCAACTCCATCGGCGTACGCACCCGTTGGATCAACGACGGTGTCGACCTGGAGATCCTGCCGCCCGAACGGCTGGAGCTGGAGTCCATCGACGCCGACGCCGCGCGCCGGACCCGTTCCATCATCATGTTCCTCGGCCCGCTGCTGCACCGCGAGGACCGGTTCACCCTGCCGTACGCCGGCGGCTGCGACCTCGGTACGCGCACGATCGAGCCGCACATGATCGCGCTGCGCCGCTTCGGCCTGGAGATCGCGGCGACCGACGGGCTCTACCACGCGCAGGTCGACCACGAGGTCCGTCCGGGCCGCCCCATCGTCCTGACCGAGCGCGGCGACACGGTGACCGAGAACGCGCTGCTGGCCGCCGCCCGGCACGACGGCACGACGGTCATCCGTAACGCGTCCTCCAACTACATGGTCCAGGACCTGTGCTTCTTCCTGGAGGCGCTCGGCGTACGCGTCGACGGCGTCGGGACGACGACCCTCACGGTGCACGGGGTGCCGGAGATCGACGTGGACGTCGACTACTCCCCCTCCGAGGACCCGGTCGAGGCGATGAGCCTGCTGGCCGCCGCCGTCGTGACGGAGTCCGAGCTGACGATCCGCCGGGTCCCGATCGAGTTCCTGGAGATCGAGCTCGCGGTCCTGGAGGAGATGGGCGTCGACTGCGACCGCACGGCGGAGTACGCGGCCGACAACGGCCGCACCCGACTGGTGGACCTGACGGTCCGGCCCTCCAAGCTGGAGGCACCCATCGACAAGATCCACCCGATGCCCTTCCCCGGGCTGAACATCGACAACGTGCCGTTCTTCGCCGCGATCGCCGCGTCCGCGCACGGCAAGACCCTGATCCACGACTGGGTCTACGACAACCGCGCGATCTACCTCACCGACCTCAACCGCCTCGGCGGCCGGCTCCAGCTCCTGGACCCGCACCGCGTCCTGGTCGAGGGCCCGACCCGCTGGCGCGCCGCCGAGATGATGTGCCCGCCCGCACTGCGGCCGGCGGTGGTGGTGCTGCTGGCGATGATGGCGGCGGAGGGCACGTCGGTGCTGCGCAACGTGTATGTCATCAACCGGGGTTACGAGGAGCTGGCGGAGCGGCTGAACTCGGTGGGCGCGCAGATCGAGATCTTCCGGGACATCTGACGGGCGGGGTGTTGTGCCCCTTGGGTCCAAGGGGCACAACACCTCAACACTCCATCTGACCTGCGAATACTCACCTTCACAGCCCTTCACTGATCCCTGTCGCCTTTCAGTACCTTGTGCAACGCACATGCAAGATGATCTTGAATGACTGATGGGGCGTCAAGGACACCTGAGTAACCGTCAGTCTTTACGGAGGGTTGTCGCCGAGTGGCCTCGCAACATCCGATGCCTGTCGGGTCACGCCGACGGCGTCTGGGCGACGAGGTGAGCCGCCATCTGCCCGACGGCTCCGGCCTCGCGACGCAGCCCGGGTCCGACCGCGCATCCAAGTTCTCCGGCTGACCACTTCGCCACACAGAAGAGGACCCGCACCAGGGGGCGCGTCCTCTGTCGTAGACGGGCGCCGTGTCACGGCCTGAGCCTGCGCCCACCTCGTGGGAGCACCCGCTGCGACGTCCGGGCCGACGAGGTGTCGGGCCGCCCCACGATGAGCAGCGTGACAAGTCTCCGCGCCCCAGGCTCTGGCCCTCAGTACATAGCCGTGGGGACGGCCGAGACCGACCGCCCGCTGACCGACTCCACCCGCCTGATGTACTCCTCCGACACGGCCGCCTTCATTGCCTGGTGCGCGAGCGTTGGTCGGCGGCCGCTGCCTGCTAACGCGGAGACGGTCACTAAATACGTGGCGCACTTGACCGTGAGTTAGCCACGGCTCGTTGTCAGTCCCGGATTCTAAGCTGCTCTCGGCGTTAGACCGATGGGGTGGAGGATTCCGTGGCACGGCAGTTGACGACGTACGAGCGGTTGGCCTTGATCAGTAAGTGGAAGAGTCCGCCGGGGCCATCAGAGGAGCGTCGCCTCAGGCGGGCAGAGGGCATGGTGCGGGCTGCGATTGATCAGCATGCGGCCTTCCATGGCGTCAACATCCACGTGGAGGCCAAGGGCTCGTACCCAAACAACACCAACGTCCGTGGAGACAGTGACGTCGATATCAAGGTCCAGTTGAACGAGTGCTTCTATTATGACGGGCAGGTGCCGATTCTCGCTGGCCCGGACTACACGGGGTCCTGGACGAAAGACGTCCTTCGCCGCGAGGTATACGCAGCACTGGACGCCTCGTTCGGAAACGTGGAGTCGGATCACAACATCGCCTTCTACGTACCCGAAGTCCCAGGTAGCCGTCCCAGCACCGACGTCGTGCCGTGCTTTAAGTACGTTCTGTATGACGGTGCAGCACCGGGCGGGATGTACGAAGGAAGTGTGGTCTTCGGCCGAGATGGCAAGAAGATCGTGAACTGGCCCGAGCTTCAGTTCGCCAATGGGCGCGCGAAGAACACCGCGACCCACCAGCGATACAAGTTCGTTGTACGAGTGCTGAAGAACGTGGAGAACGACCTCACAGCCGAGGGCGTCATCGAGGCCCTGCCCTCCTACTTCTCCGAGTGCCTGATCTACAACGTGCCCAATCCCGTCTTCTTGAACGGGGACCTCGATGACGCCGTCAGCGCGAGCTTGGCTGAGGTCTACCGACAGCTCGACTCAGCCACCGAACGCCAGCTCATGCAGGAACCAAACGAGATCAAGATGCTCTTCGGTTCGGAGCAGAAGTGGAGGGAGCAGGATGCCCTGGACCTGATCCTCCACGGCTGGCGCTACCTGAATTACGGAGGCTGAGGATGAACCAGGCCACCGCCCTTCGGACCGGCGCCACCATCGCCGCCACGATCTACACCGGCGTACTAGTGGCCTTGGGCCTGTACCCGTCCGAGTTTCGCTACCTGTTCGCCTACGTCCCATCTGTCGTCGGCTATGGCGTACTCGCCTTCGACAAATGGGCCTGGCATTGGCCTGGTATCCACCGTCTTACTGGCCGCCCATGGGTCGCGGGGACATGGCGTGTTGTGTTGTCCCCCAGCCCCGACAGCCACATCCCCGAAGGGGGTAACCGGGGCCCGATCACGACATACATGACCATCGAGCAGACGTTCTGGAGCCTGCACGCGATGCTCCGCACCGCGGAAAGCACCTCCCACTCCAGCAACGCCACTCTCAAGGCCCCCGAGAACTCCAGTACGTGCGAAATCGGGTTCGTCTACGAAAACAGACCTCGTGTCGAGCATCAGCACCGTAGTCCTCGGCACGAGGGTGCTTGCCGCATAGCGGTCACTGGTCTGTCTCCCAAGGTCGCCTCGGGTCACTACTACACGAGCCGCTTCACCGCTGGAGACATGGATTTCACTTTCCTCGACCGGTCCACCGACTACGGCACTTTCGCCGAAGCACAGGACGCCGACCCTCAGCACCCCTCCGCCTGACCCAGCCTTCCTACGCCTCGAAGTGCCGGAGCTGCCGCCGCGATACACAGAGGGTGGGTGTCGTGTCGTGGGACAGCGCAAACCCATTCTGACTTCGGGAAACCGTTGGCCCATGCGCCCGGACCTTGCCAGAATCATGAGGGTGAAGGCAACGCAGATACGCCGGCAGCACCTCGTCTCGCAGGTCCTGCTCAAGCAGTTCACCACAGCCGGGCCGGAAGGCAGCGGCCTTCAGTTGCGTCCCGTCGATGTGCAAAACCCGGAGCGTCGGAACAAGCTCGCGAGCACACGGACGTGCGGCTGGGCCGACACCTTCGTGGCGTTCGACTCCGCGTCTGCTGAGAAGTTGTGGGACTCCGTAGAGAGAGGCGCTCACGCTGCCATCGAGGCAGTGCACGCAGGCACACCGTTCGCCGATCCCCTGCACGTCGAGGCTCTGCGTGACCTGATCGTGCTGCACTACGTGCGGTCACACCGCTATCGCGACGTGTACACCAACGCGTTTGAGACCGTTCGTGTGAAGGTCCGCAGGGAGGTCGTCGGACGGTTTCCGGACCCGCTGCGCCGTGAGGCGTTGCGGCAGACCGGGCTGCACCTTGCCAGCGAGGGCGCCCTCAATGCCTTCGCTGGCCGTCTCGTTGAGCAGTCCGAGGTCACCCAGGGCTTCGGAACAGGCGCACTGTTTCGCACCAGCATCGAGAGCATGTTCAACAGAGTGCGTGCCACGGCTTCGAACTGGCGGTTGGAGGTGTTGACGCCAGAAAATGGGCAGTTCTTGATCGGCGACAATCCAGCGGTGACCGTGCGTACGGATACCAGGCCCTGGTCGTACAACATGGCCATCGGTGACGCACACTCCATCGTTTTGCCGATCACTCCCCGACATCTCCTGGCCCTGGGAAGGAACAACATCGTTAGCACCATCCCTCGGGCCCTCATGGACCAAATCAATATCGTGCAAATCCGCGCTGCCGATTGCTACGTCTACATGCACCCTCGGAGTACAAGGCTCGAGATGTTCGCGAGAGAGGCGGCGAAGCGGTGGCGAGCGGACCGCGTGAGCCCCTACCGCGCGGCGGCGTCGGAATCGAGGAACAGGAGATCGTAGACCGGGCCGCCGGGGGGTACTTCTGGGTAGAGACTGGACGGCTGCGCCCCGACGCCCACGGCATCCCGTACGGCGAGGGCTGGAAGGCGGTGTGTACTGGACTGGGCGCTGCTGGTCTCTACCGTCGACAGCGCCTACCGGCAGCGCGGGCGCGCTCGAATCGCCAGGTCGCTGCTGATCGGTGGAGAGATCCTCGCCAACCGGATCGCGGCCGCGACGCCGCGCACGCCTCAAGCGCACCACACGACTACGACCAGTTTCGGCCCGGACCGCTACACGTACCGGGCGAACATTCGCCCAGCCGCCTCGAAACCCGGGGTGATACGCCCCGGTCCTCGGCTCGCTGATCAGTGCCATGGCCAGGGCGTTCTACACGGTCAGGAAGAGTGCGGTGCGGGTACGGCGCGTGGCGCGGTCGAGTCGACGCACGGGCCGTACCAGAGATGGGAGGGCAGGCGCGCACATCGAAGCCGGCAAGGTCATCAAGACCACGAAGGGCAGCAGCGCGGACATGTCCGTCAAGTACAAGGAGACGGCCCGGGGCGGCCTCGCGGTGCACATCATCGAGTGCTAGGCGGATGGGCCCTGACCAGCGCTTTCCAGTCTTTCAGCGCTGTCAGGGCCTTCCCTGCTTACGCGACGGAAAGTCACTGAAACCTCCCTGGGACAGACGTGAAAGTCCCTGATAAGTTCCTGGGATGTCCCTGCTCCACCTCGTTCTCGGAGGGATGTCGGGATGGATACCGAGCTCGAACCGCGGACTACTTGCCGGCGCGGACCAGTGCGATGGCGCGGGCCCGGAACTCGGGAGGGTAGGGAGGAGGCATGGCTACCAGCCTTAAGGGGGCCGCCAGTTAGCCACCGCAACTGGGCCCCAGGACATGAGACAGGTCAAGATGTCACACGATCGTGCGGCAGACCCGACTACCTTCCTCCCCCTGACGGCCACTCCAAAGCGCTCTGCTCGTCCCCGCCCGGCGGGCGAGGTTTCGCGGCGACCATCGAGCCGCCTCTGGGCGAGCCATCGGCACATCGACCCTCTGCGGGGCTCTGGCCTCCGAAGTTCCACTTCGCGCTCCAGGCGCTCCCCCCAGGGCCGAAGGTGAGCCCAGTATCCATGCAGCCGAACGCGAAGAAGAAGCGTGGCACAGATACAGATCCGCAGGCGATCGGGCACATACGCCCGATCGCCTCCTTCTACGCTCCGGTCCCCGCTAGTGATCCTGGCCGGTAGAGCGGGGGATCACCGGCTTCTTCTCTGCTGAGGGTGGAACGGGCAGTACGCCCAGCGTGGTGAGGTCATCGACACTGATCAGACTCCCCTCATCTACAGCAGCGAGTAGCCGTTCCTGCTCGGGTTCGATTGCAACCAGGGAGCCAAGGACATTCAGAAGGCTCAATAGCTCCGTGGTGTACTCCGGAGGCCAAGTCTCTGGGTTGCGGTCGTTCAGTGGAGTCTGGCACTCCACATCAGGTTCGCGCTTGCGGAAATCGAACCACTTCTCAGCGACCCGCACACCACCGATCCGGTAGTCCCAAACTTCCGGTGAAACTGGCGCAATGGTGCCGGAGCCCACGGTGAGTGTGTGGGTGGTTTCGTCATACTCGATGGTGTCGGGCATGCCGTGCGGGGTTTCGCCGATAGGGGCGGTGCACAGGGGGCGGATACCGTCAGGAAGTCTTGGAGTTTGCTGGGGGCGCCCGGCTTCCGGATTGCTGTAGCGCTCACCGTAAGTGTGCAGCCACAGGACTCTGCGACCGATCTCGGTGACCTGTTGCCAGAGCTCGGGGCTCCGGGTGAGGGGGACGCGGACTCCACCTGCGGTGCGTTCTTCCTTGTAACGCTCACTGTACCCAGCGTGGCCTGCGATACCTGCGATGTACGCGAAGAGGTCTTCGGCGGTGATAGGAACTCCGATGGCCTGCTCCACAGCCGGCAAGAGACCCGGTGTCACGTTGGCCTGAAGGCCATGGGGATCCCGGTGGAGAGGGATTATGCGCCCAGCCTGAGTACCCTTGAAGTGGTGGTTGTCGGGAATGAGTGCGGTGAACCCCACTGCCGGCCCGGGACGGCCAGGTTCTGTGTGCAACTCTGAAAGATAGACCTGGGCGGGCCCCTGGACGAACCAGAGGGGCGGTCGGGGGCGGTCGATGACTCTGCGGTCGGCGATGAGCCACTGCCGGTCGAAGGTCATTCTTCCGTAGCGGATGAGCTTCGGAGACTGGTCGGTCTCTTCGGACAACGGGAGCAGCGAACCGGGCTCGTGTCCCGGTAGCGGTGGCTCGGCCTTTTCAGGGGTTCGGTCGTCCGTTGCCTTCATCAAGGCGGCCTTGTGGTTCTTCGGGGCCTTGATGAGTCGCTTCCAACGATCGATGAGTACGTCCTGGATAGGAGCGACCGGCCAAGTCCGGTTGTTCTTGTTACCCGAAGTGGTCCAGGGCAAGAGCAAGTTCAGAGTGGGCATGCCCTCCCAAGCCACTCCGGCACCAGGTTGGAACGGGGCCTGCCACTCAGAAATGCAATCCTGCCACTCGGCTCCATCCTGGTGACCGTCGATGCCGAGGCTCTCCAGCCAGGTGAATTTTTCCTCGCGTCGCCCCGGAGGGACGTCGAGCCGACGGATGTGCGCTGGCGTGTCCGGGTTAGGGTCTCCATGGCGGACGAAAACACCAATGCACACCTCCTCTTGCATCGCCTGGAAGATCCGCGTGCTGGCGTTGGACTGTCGGCCTTCGGGAGACAGACCAATGATCCAGCCTTCATCGGCGGCCTTGCGTAGGTAACTGCGCATACCCGCTGTACCTTGACTATCCAGGTATCCAGCGTTGGTGATGAACGCGACTATTCCAGCCGGCTGTTTGTGAGCCCCATCATGCGGGCTCTCGGCAATGGCTTTCCAAGCCGCCCATGCCCAGAAGTAGATGTAGAGGTTGTGCAGGACGTAGTCGCGACGGCGCGACCCAACGGCGCGGAACTGGTCGAGAATGGGCCCGGAGCCGACCTCATTTCCCTCGACCACCCAGCGCCCTAGACCGGCCCGTTTGGCTCCTGCGCGGTAGGGAGGGTTGCCAATGACGACCATTACATTCTCTGTTGTCTTGACCTTGTTGGCAAGCCGACGGTGCTTGGCAATGGCCTCGTAGTGGAAGCCAAGACGCACTTCGAGAGAAGGGTCGTCCAGTGTGTCGGTGACATGCAGGCGGACTGCGTTGTCAGCGATTCCGACTTCATGAGCTTTGAAGGCATGGCTGATGCGCAGTTCGGCCACGGCGTATGGACCGGTCTGTTTCTCGAAACCGATGAGGCGATCGGCAAGTTTGCGCAGCTTGGACGGTTTGATACCCGATCCATATTCACTTTCCACGTCCTTGGCAACGCGGTCGATGATGTTGATCAGGAATGTGCCGGTACCAGTGGCGGGGTCGACGACTGTCACTTCGTCGCTTGCGAACCCCTCGCTCTGCCCTAGTCGGCTGCGTAGTACAGCGTCGGTGAATCCCACCATGAAGCGCACCACTTCGCTGGGAGTGTAGTAGATACCGGTCTTCTGCCGCAGTTTCGAGTCGTAGGCGCCCAGGAACCCCTCATAGAAGTGGAGGTAGGCGTCACCGGTCTCGTCCTCGAACAGAGCGGGGTCGACAGCGGAAATCACTTGCACAAGCACTCCGACGACACCGCGCAGGTCGTCAAGAGCGTCGTCGGTGAGGACTGCCAAGGCTTTACCCATGAGAGCGTGGCGCTTGCCCAGCTTTCGCGCGACATCAGGAAGCGGCTGGGTTTTCAGATCGATGCCCTCGATCTGTGCAAGGAGCAGTGCGAAAGTGACTGTCTGGGCGTACTGGTCGGCGAATGACTCCGGCGTAGCGTCAGGAAAGAGTAGGTTCTTCCAGTCATCGGCAACGATAGTGAAGGCGCGCTGCGCTTCCTCTTCAGCTTCGCGAGTTAGTTGCTCTGCCACCTCGTCGCGCAGCAAGCGGCTGAGGCCGGCGATGCGTTTGACCAAGTCGCTAAGACTGGCCGGTTGCTGGGGTGCCCAGCTGAGAAACATGGCGAGGAGCTGTGCGAATTGCTCATCGGCAGGGACCACGTTGCCCTCACGCAGGTCACCTGTGAGCAATGCGGTCTTGCCAATCTGTTGTCCCTCGCGAAACAGCGCCCACTGCTCCCCGTCGGTGTACAGGAGGTTCGGCAAGACGCGGATCTTTTCCCATTGCCGACGATCATGACTCTTTGCCTGCCACGCGGTGGGGTCAACACCCTTGCCCGGCCTCTTGAGTTCAACGTGACCGATGATCTTGCTGCCGACCCCTATGGCGAAGTCGGGGCGCGCGCTGAGTTGCTTGATGCTGGTCTGACCGTAGGCAACTGCGCTGATGTTCTGGCGCTTGGCCATCCCGCGCAACAGGCCCTCCACTGGGGAGGTCAGGGCTTCCTCCTCGCCGCCGGGGCCGTTGAGCTTTGCGGCGACTTCCTTACCGAATGCCGAGATCAAGCCGTTGACTGATTCGTGCTGTTCCTCATGGGCAGCGCCCTCGCCTGACACATTCCCCCCCTAGCAAGTCCACTCAGTTGAGCAAAGATCATATGCGCGTGGTGGCTAGCTCGCGCGGCGTTGCAGCAGTAGGTCTCGATGGGTCTGCCGTCTGCTCGGCCAGCGGACCTGCCCTCGGGCAGGTCCGGACTACTCGCCGCCATCCGTGAACGTGCGAGATGGTCCGGAGCCAGGTTGATGCCTACTCCAGGATGTCCAGTGGGGGGAGAGCCTCCACGATCTTCACCGTCTCTAGGCTGACGGTCACGATCCGCTTGAGGAGGTCGATGATGTAGCGCGGATCATCGGACCAGTCGTTGGGGTCGTTGACGATGCCGCTCTGCTTGTCGGTCTTGACGTAATAGCGGTCAATGATCCACTCAATCGCGGAACGCGCGCCGAGCTGGTACCGGTACGCCTCCTCCGGGATGTTGGAGAGGGTCACGCGACTGTTGTAGATGATCGTGGTTTTGTCCTTATCCCCCTTCCTGGAGAGGAACTTCAGTTTGGCGGCCACGCGATACAGTTCGGACGGGGGTGTGTCCTTGGCGCCGGTAAAGTCTTCTACGATTCCGGCGTACGGCTCGGCGGACTCGTAATTGATGTGCAGGTCTGCGAGTTTACGGCCGGCGTCGGCGAAGCCGCTGAAGTCCTGAGCCTTGGGGATACGCGGCAGGGACTTCTTCAGGTCGGCGGCGAACTGCTCACGGTACTGCGGGGAGTGCAGGAGACCGTAGACGTAGTAGAAGATGTCGCCCTTGGTGATGGATTCGTCGTTATACGTCTTGCGATAGTCGAAAAGAGCGGCATCACTGATGTTATCGACGCGTTCGTAACCGTCGCCCTCGGTAGCGGAGAATAGATCGTCGCCAGCACCGAGCTGACGGTACGAGTAGCGGGGAAAGAACTGACCTCCGCTTCCCGCTCCCGTTACGTGCAGGTCCGGCAGCGAGTCGGTCATGAGCACGGAGAACGGCACGGCAGAACTGTTCCCTACGTTGTAAATGCCGAGGTTCTCGTGCTCGGGTGTCGGGAAGATCTGCGGAAGCTGGTAGGACCGCTGATTAAGGCGCTGGTCGAAGTACGCCCACTGCTTTGTGAACGGACGGTAGGTGCTGCCACAGACGGAGTCCCTATCAAAGGCGTAGACGACACCCTTTCTGATCCGGTCCTTGTCCGACTCGTTCCAGCTAATCTTCTTGGGGTCCAAGTCGATGAACTTCGACACGTCCGCCGCTGTTGCAGCGGCGATCTTAGCGGCCTTGCAGTACTCCGCGAACCCTTCCATCTGGCTGTTGTAAAAGTCGATCATTGATCGAGCGTTCGCCGAGAGTTTCCGTTTGGAGAAGTTGAAGAGCCAGGCGTCACGTCCGGTCTTCAGGCCGCTGGAGTGCAGTGTGAACACAGCTTCGGACTGGGGAGCCTTTCCCTTCTCCCCGATGGCCCGGAACGCCCCAAACTGCTGGTCGCGCTGGTTGATCCAGTCCCCTTCGGCGCTGGGAACTATCTGCTCCCACTCGACTGTGCTGAGGTCCTGGCTAGCGACGATGGCGAGTTTCCGCTCTCGGTTGAGGTAGTCGCCAATGTCCCGGTAGTGGAGCTCGCAGTCCGTTCCTGCCGCGTCACCGCTCTTGATCAAGAGGAGGATGGCAACGGTGTTGCGGCTGCCGGAGCCGAAGATCTTGCCGCCTTCCTTCTGGGACAGTTCACCGGCAGTGCGCTGATTGCCACGAAGGTTGTAGCAGTAGATCGCATCGAACTCCTCGACGAGCGACTTGCGCAGGCCGTCCGCCGTGTTGCCGTCAATGTAGCCGCCGTTAGAAACGAAGCAGACGACGCCCTCATCCTTGATACGGTCTGAGGCCCAGCGGATGGCGCGGATATAGGAGTCGTAGAGGGAATTCTTGTTTGATGCAGTCGACTTGGCAGCGTACGTCGTGCGGACGTGCTCGTCCAGCGCCTCGTACTTGAGGTTCTGGTTATCGTCGTTCTGGCTGTCCTGCCCGACGGAATAGGGAGGATTACCGATGATGACTCGGATGTCCTGTGCCTGCTGCTTTTTGACCCGCTCGCTGTTACCTTCGAGCCCGCTGAACAGATTTTCCGCGTTGTCCTCGGCAAGCTGGAATGTGTCGGTGAGGACGATACCCTCGAACGGGATATACTCATCGCCTTCACACTGATCGTGGAATGCGGCCTCGATGTTGACTGCGGCAATGTAGTACGCCAGGAGCACAATCTCGTTGGCGTGGAGTTCGCCGACGTACTTCCGGAGCAAGTCTTCCGGCTTGATGAGCCCGGACTGCAGGAGGCGCACGACGAAGGTTCCCGTGCCCGTGAAGGGGTCGATGATGTGGACGCCTTCATCGGACAGGGAAAGGCCGAGGTGCTTGCCCAGGGCTTGGTTCGTCGCCCGGAGGATGAAGTCCACGACTTCTACAGGGGTGTAGACGATGCCGAGCGCGGCGGCTGTCTTGGGCAGGGCGGTCTTGAAGAACTTCTCGTATAGCTCGGTGATGACGCGTTGACGGCCCTCGTGATTGTCGATGCCCTCGGCGCGTACGCGTACGGATTCGTAGAAGCTCTCGAGCTTCTTGGCCTCGTCCCCGATCGCCTGGTCTTCGAGGGTGTCTAGCACGCGCTGCATGGCGCGGGCGACGGGGTTGTGCTCCGAGAACGCGTAATCCTTGAACAGTGCGTCGAAGACGGGCTTCGTGATGAGGTGCTGGGCGAGCATGTCGATGGCATCGTCTTCGCTGACACCGGGATTTATGTTCGCGCGCAGCTCCTCGACGAACGTCTCGAACGCCTTCTTCTTCTGCGGAAGCTTCAGGGACACCCTGATGCGGGCGACGTGTTTCTCGGCGATCTGTGCAATGTCCTTGGCCCAGTCCTCCCAGTAGTGCCGCTCGCCAACCTTGTTGACGATCCTGGCGTAGATCGCCTCACGCCAGTCCTCAACACCGAAGGCGCTTTGCACCCAGCGGGCCGCAGCTGCATCGCCCTGCGCATGTCCGGTGCCGTCACTGAGGGAATCGGTCTCCGGACCAGCATGGCCAACCATGATGTTGTCGGGACGCTTCTTGTTCAGTTCCAGCTGGTTGACGGTCGCGTTGAAGCGGTCGTCGTGGGCGCGGAGCGCGTTGAGGACCTGCCAGACGGTCTTGAACCGCTGATTATCGGAGAGGGCTTTGTCGGGGGCCATGCCTGCGGGAATTCCGACAGGCAGGATGATGTAGCCGTAGCTCTTACCCTCGGCCAGGCGCATGACGCGTCCAACGGACTGGACGACGTCCACCACGGAGTTTCGGGGGTGGAGGAAGAGCACGGCGTCTAGATCGGGGACGTCGACGCCTTCTGAGAGGCAACGGGCGTTTGAGAGGATCCGGGCCTTGTTCTCGCCGGGGTCCTGCTTGAGCCAGTTCAGCAGGACGTTGCGGCGCAGGGTGTTGTAGGTGCCGTCGACATGCTGGATCTCGCATTGCAGAATATTGTCGTCGGTGCCGTCGTAGGCGTCGACGACGTCGGCGAATAGTTCAGTGATTTTCTTCGAGTCGGCGATGTTCTTAGCGAAGGCCACAGCCCGTTTCATCGGCGCCTCGCCCGCTTTGAATCCACTTCCGTCGGCGAAGGTACCGGTGCGCTTGGCCAAGCCATTCCAGCAACCGATGATCTTCACGGCGTCGTCGAGATTCGACAGTTCGCTGTTCTGGTCGGCGAGTTGCTGCTGCAGTGATTCGGCGGCGTACTGCTCATCGACGGTGAGGATCAACACCTTGTAGTCGGTAAGCAGGCCCTGCTGGACGGCCTTGCCGAAGCCGAGGCGGTGGAATTCCGGTCCGAAGAGAGCCTCGTCGTCCATGGAGGCCAGAGCGACCTCTTGCTGCTTGGCGTCGGTCTTGGTGTCATCGCTGAAGATGCGCGGGGTCGCCGTCATGTATAGGCGGCGGGCTGCCTTGACGTAGTCGTTGTTGTGGACCTTCACGAAGCTGGACTCGTCCTGCGGGGTGAGCGAAACCCCGGTGGTGCGGTGCGCCTCATCACACAAGATCAGGTCGAACTCGCCCATACCAGCCTGCTGCGCCTGGGACACCGTAGCGATCGACTGGTAGGTGGAGAAGATTACGGTGAGGCCAGGGCCGGCCTCCACGCTTTCCATCTGCTCGATGAGCTTTGCAGGGTTGGTGGTGGCGGGAAACGCAAGATCGTAGGTAGCCATGTCCTGCAGGTCGCCACTCGTGGCGGCCTGCTTACTGACTTTTGTGTCAGAACAGACTGCGAAGCTTTTCATCGGGACCTGCGCCTGCGCGGTCCACTCGCGCAGAGTCTGCGAAAGCAGGGCGATGGAAGGCACCAAGAACAGGATGCGAGTGTGTCCGCCCTCGCCACGCTCGGCTCGCTCCCTCTGTAGCCGCTCCACGATCTGCAAGCCGGTGAAGGTCTTACCCGTGCCGCAGGCCATGATCAGCTTTCCGCGGTCGTGGTCCGCGAAGCCGTCGAAAACCGCGTCGATCGCCTCTCGCTGGTGCGGGCGCGGAGCCTTCTTATGCTTGAGGCGGAGCTCGAAAGTCTCGCCCGGCTTGGGCCAGACGATGTCCCAGTCAACGGGGCTGTCGTTGATCTCCGCGAGACCGATACGCGTGACGGGGATCTGCTGGCCTTCAAGGGCTGCTTCGGCGTTGGGGCCCCACTTCTCCGTCGTAGAAATGATCATGCGACGAGTGAAGCTGCCCTTTCCGGACGCAGTAAAGAAGGAATCTATATCAACCTTCTGCATCGTGTGCTGCGGCTCGTAGAACTTGCACTGGATGGCACAGAGCCCGCCCGTCTCCCGGTCCTGAGCCACGAGATCGATGCCGACATCCCGCTTGTCGCTCTCGGCCCCTGGCCAGTCGGACCACATCCATACCTGGCTGAACTGCTGGGTCCACTGCGGATCGGTTCGCAGGTACTGGACCATGAGCTGTTCGAAGCGGGTACCGCGGTCACGATTCGTGTGGGAGCTGTCGCGGATCATTCTGAGAACGTCGTGCACCGATGTGGCCACTGTGCGTCGCTTCTCCCTCTTCGTGGACGGGTGGGACCGTGTGCTGGAGTGTCTGAGCCACGCTAAACCAGACCAGTGGCCACCAGGGAATCCCTCCCGCCGTCCGTTCACACGTGCTCTGAACCGCCCGGGCCAGGTGAAGCATCCTCGGTTGAGCGGCTTAGCTCGCCACTGAGTATTTCAGCTGGCTGCCCTGCGCACGGCGATCTACGACGCTGGAGCATGCCTGTCGGACTCTGGCCACCCACATCTGGTGGCCTCGTTGGAGGCGGTGACGTGGCCTGCGACACCGCCCGAGCAGCACTCTTTGGTGTCACGTCGACAGGAAGACGTTACTTACATCGTCTGCGGTGATGAGCGGCCCGCGAGAGGGAGCGAACAGCTTGCCCAGCCAACGGTCCTCTTGCGGCAGGGGTGCCTCGATCCTCGTGCGGGCCGCACCGCGTGCTTCGGCGTTGTTGTCACCGCACAGCGCGTCGTACTGGCGGAGCCCGGCTGCCCAGCACGACGCGCGGAATATCCAGAGCGTTCGTTCGATTGGCCTCCTTGCAGAGATCGCGGGAGGGGGGCGCTGGTGGCCGAACTGATGATGTTCCGGCAGGACGCGGACGGACGGGATGTCGAGCTGGCCGGCTCGACGGTGGCGCTGGAGGTGGAGCTGCAGCGGCGGGTCGAGGCCGGCCTGGAGCAGATGCTGGGCGTCCGTTTCCTGGCATCGGAGTACCAGACCGGCCCCTGGCACCGGGGGCGGATCGACACCCTGGGGCTCGATGAGAACGGCAGCCCGGTGGTGATCGAGTTCAAGAAGGGCTCGGACAGCGGGGTGATGTCCCAGGCGGTCTCCTACCTGTCCTGGCTTGAGTCGGCGCACCACGAGTTCGAGGCGCTCGTGCGGAAGGTACTGGGGGCGGAGGCAGCTGAGTCCGTCGACTGGCGTCGTCCGCGGATGATCTGCATCGCGGCCGGCTTCTCGCACCACGACCGGGTAGCGGTGCAGAGGCTGCCTGAGCGGATCGACCTGGTGCGCTACCGGATCTTCGACCGCAACCTTCTGGGGCTGTTGCTCGTCGATTCCGTGACCGGCTTCCCGAGTCCTGCCTCGTCTCGCCGGGGCCGGGAGCGGGTCACGGCGGTCGACGGCGTACCGACTGCTCCGGCGACTTCCTCGCCGGCCAGCGTCGGGACGGTGCCGGAGTGCCTGCGGCACTTGCAAGCGGAGCTGGACAAGGCGCTCACGGCATGGAGCGAGGTGGAGGTGGCGTCGTTGCGGCACTACATCGCCTACCGGCGGTTGGTGAACGTGGCGTCGGTGATCTTCCGTCCGAAGCACGAGGTGATCCTGGTGTACCTCAGACTCGACCCGGACACGGTCGAGCTGGAGGAGGGCTTCACCCGCGACATGCGCGGTATCGGACACCTCGGGACCGGCGACCTGGAGGTCCGCATCGCCTCGGCAGCCGACTTGGAAAAGGCGGCGCCGCTGATCCGGCGGGCGTTCGAGGCGGCCTG
Organism: Streptomyces sp. QL37; assembly: GCF_002941025.1. Lineage (NCBI taxonomy): Bacteria > Bacillati > Actinomycetota > Actinomycetes > Kitasatosporales > Streptomycetaceae > Streptomyces > Streptomyces sp. QL37. Next base: position 2,137,515 of record NZ_PTJS01000001.1, read on the forward strand.
ACGTAACAGGAGGGGCGACTGGTGCATCGGTTAGTCGATGCACCAGCCGCCCCTTTGGCGTCTGCGGGCCGCCGGCCCGGGCCTCTCCGCTCTCACTCTCATGCCTCCGGTCCGGCCAGCTCGAAGTCGTCCTTCGTCAGTTCGGCCCGCAGCCGCTTTTCGGCGACATCGGCGTAGTGCGCGGACAGCTCGACGCCCACGAAGCGGCGTCCCTCGCGCAGGGCCGCGACCCCGGTGGAGCCGCTGCCGGTGAACGGGTCGAGGACGGTGCCGCCCTCGGGGCAGACCTGGACGAGCTGCTGCATGACCTCGACCGGCTTCTGGGTGATGTGAACCCGGCCCTTGCGGGGCTGGGAGGCGATGTAATGCCCCGGCAGGTAGAGGTCACGAGTGTTATCGAGGGAGCCCTTGACGCCCCAGATGATGAACTCCGAGTCCTGCTTCGGCCCGCCCTTGCGGGGCCGGCTGGACGGCTTGATCCACGGAATCGTGCCGCTCCAGGTCCATCCCGCCATCTGCAGGGCGTCGGAGGTGGTCGGCTCCTGGCGCCAGTCGGTGAAGACCATCGCGACCGCGTGCTCGGTCGAGGCCCGGTACGCCTCAGTGAGCAGTTCGGTGAGCCAGGAGCGGTAGGAGCGCTGGTCGCGGTTCTCGCCGGGGAAGTTGGCGAGGTCGTGGGCGCTGTTGCTGGTGACGTACTTGGCGCGAGCGGTGCGGCCGGTGCGGTCGGCGCTGGTGCGACCGCCGGAGTTGTACGGCGGATCGGTGATCACCGCCTGGACGCTGTCGTCCGGGAGGGACTTCAGGACGGTCAGGGCGTCGCCTCGGTGCAGCGTGTAGCTCATGGGGAGGGCCTCTCTTCGGGCGCGGCGGAGTTTGGACCTGCTCCGGGCAGCGCTCAACGGCGTGCATCCGGTGCGAGGTTGCAGCGGAGGTTAACGGCGAATTCCGGCCGCGCCTAACGAGGTGGCGTCCTGCTTCGGGCCCCTGGATGGCAGTCGTTTGGTGCGGCCGGAATCCCGGTCTACTGTCTCGCCGTGCCACCGGAAGGAGCGCTGCTCCACCCCCGTTGAGCTGTGCTTATCCATGCCGTCTCGTCCAATCGAGCAGCGTCGGAGGCATGTTGCCCATCTGCCCGCGAGCGCCGTGAGGAGGCCCCTGTGTACTGCCTGAGATTACGAGCGCGGCCGGCTGCCGCGCATGACCTGAAACCGGCGTCCTGGAGCTACCAACTCCTCTGACCCGGGCCCGCCGAGAGGCGGATGCACATCGGCGCGGTGCCGACGGCTTTGCACGAGAAGTCGGCACCGCGTCTCCTTCGAACACCGAGGAGCCGCTGCGATGCAGCATGCCCTGACACACCCGCGCCCTGACCCACCTCCGTCGTCTGGTCCGCACCGCCGTCGCGCTGAACGGCGGCGGCCGTGAAGAAGACGACGGGAGCCCTCGTCGGTCTGTGCGCCACCGGACCACTCCTGCTGCCACTGCCGATCCTTGGCATCGGTGCTGGGACCGCCTCGGCTTCGTGCTCGACCGACGGTGCACAGGGTGTGGACGCCTCCGCCGTCGCCAAGCAGGTGAAGGCCATCCTGGACGGCGGCGACAAGGGCTCGGTCTCCGTGCCGGGTCTGAACGCGCCTGCCGACCAGGTGCCCAATGCCAAGACGATCCAGGCCACGGGCGTCGCGATGAACATCCCCGCCCGAGGGCAGGTCGTCGCCCTGGCGACCGCTCTGCAGGAGAGCGGCCTGCGGAACCTGACCTACGGCGACCGCGACTCGCTGGGTCTCTTCCAGCAGCGGCCGTCGATGGGCTGGGGTACGGCCAGCCAGATCCTTGACCCGGTGCACGCCTCGACGAAGTTCTACGAAGGGCTCAAGAAGGTCTCCGGCTGGCAGTCCCTCTCTGTCACCCAGGCCGCCCAGGCGGTACAGAAGTCGGGCTTCCCGGAGGCGTACGCCAAATGGGAGCCGCTGGCCACCGCCCTGCAGAAGGCCATCGAGCCCCTGCTGCAGAAGGCCGGCGGCGCATCGCCGAGCCCGTCGCCGTCCGGCTCTGCCGACACCGGCAGCCCCTCTCCAGATTCCGCGGGGGGTTGTTCGGCGGACGGCGATGGGACGGACTTCGGCACCATCCCGGCAGGCGCACTGCCGGAGGAGTACAAGATTCCCGCCTCCGCGCCGCCGAAGGTACAGACGGCGATCCGGTGGGCGCTCGGCCAGCTCGGCACCCCGTATCAGTGGGGCGGCACGTGCACCGACTCCCACGGCAAAAGCCCGATGGGTCGCTGCGACTGCTCCTCCCTGATGCAGGGCGCGTACAAGGCCGCCGGGGTCACCCTGACGCGGACCACGTACACGCAGGTCAAGGACGGCAAGGCCGTCTCGGTTGATGCCCTCAAGCCGGGCGACCTCCTCTTCACCGAGGGGACGGCCGCCGTACCGGAACACGTCGGGATGGCGATCGGGCAGGGCCTGATCGTCCACGCCCCGCACACCGGTGACGTCGTACGGATCACCACCGTCGCGTCCTGGAAATCGCGGATTCTCGCGGCCCGCCGAGTCGTCTGACCGGCGCTCCTCCCCCTCCTCACCTCCCCTCGCACCGCTGGTTCGCCCCACCGGGCTTTGGCGTGCGCTCATTCGAACTGGAGTTCCCGTGTATCTCGCTGACCAGGTCATACAGCTCGCCTACGACCCCGGAATCAAGCCCAACGAGGGCGGGCTCCCTGGCCTCAACGTCCTCAAGCAGGTGATGGGCTCGATCAACTTGTTCGGACTCATTGCCGTGGTCGGAGCCCTCGTCGTCAGTGCGGGCGTGTGGGCCTGGGGTCACCACTCCGGTGGTCACCAGGCCGAGGCGAACGGGAAGAAGGGCGTGCTGGTAAGCGCGGGCGCGGCCCTTCTTCTCGGTGCGGCCAACGGTGTAGTGGCGTTCTTCTCGACGCTCGGGACGCAGGTCCACTGATGGCTCAGCACTCCACCCACCCCGGCGGCGCATCTCGCGTGCGCCGCCGGGCGCTGCTCGGCACTGCCGTCCTGGCGGTGCTCGTCGCCCTCGCCGGCCTGGCCGCCTACCTCACCCGCGAGGGCCGAAGCCCCTCCGATACTGCTTCCCCACCGCCGAGTTCGCCCACGGCGTCCCCGCCGTCCACAGCACCGTCCGGGCCGCACACCCGGCCCCGCGCTCTCCCTGTTCCGCCGAAAACCCACGACCCGATCACGTACGGGAAGGCCGCCGCAGCAGCGCTGTGGTCGTACGACACCCGCGCGTACTCGCAGCCCGAGCTGCGCAAGGCGCTGCGCGGCTGGCTGACCAAGGAGTCGAAGTACGCGGATCCGGCCTCCGTCGACCAGGTGGTCCCCTCGGCCGTGCTGTGGAAGGAGATGGCCGCCAACAAGCAGGTCGCCACCGCCAAGATCAACGAGGGGCACTTCCCACACGCCTTCACCCAGGCCCTCCAGGACGACCCCGGGGCGATCACTCAGGCGTACGTCTACGCCGTCACGGTCTCCGGCAAGCAGTCGATTCGCTGGAAGGGCTCGTCCGCCGGCGGCGCGGAGAGCCGTTCCACCACCCTCGCGGTTCAGTGCCGGCCCAACCACCCCTGCGCCCTGGTCGGCGTCATGCCGTCCGTAGCGCCCTGACCCTCGCCCCAGAACGGAGGTACGACCCATGGGAGTCTGCGACTTCCCGCTGATGGACAAGGTGTGCGGCGCCGTCGACTTCGCCACCAACCCCGCCGGCACCGTCACCGACGGCCTCGGCGCGTGGATCGCGAAGTCGGCGGGCGAGCTGGCGTCCAGCGCGGCCGACCTGGCCGCCAAGGCCGTCAACAAGACGACGGCCATCGACCTCAACGCCGGATGGTTCCGGGACAACTACGAGCTGCTGCTGCCCATCGGCCTCGCCCTGACCGTCGGCATCTTCTGCATCCAGGTCATGACCGCGGCCTGGCGCCGAGACGAACGCGCACTCGCCAAGGCGGCGTTCGGCACCATGACCGGAGTCCTGTTCAGCTTCTCCGCCATCGCCTTCACGACCGTCGCCATCACCGTGGTCGACGCCCTGTCCGACGGCCTCTTCAAAGCCGCCAACACCTCGATCGACGACGCGATCCGCCGTGTGATCAAGGTTGACCAGATGGGGGCCATGTACGGCCTCGGCTGGGGTGTGCCCGCGCTGGTGGCCTTCGGGTGCGCGATCGGTGCCTTCCTCTACTGGGGCGTGATGGTGGCCCGCAAGGTCGGCGTCCTGATCATGGTCGCGCTCGCGGTGTTCGCAGGGGCGGGCGGCGGCTGGGAAGTCGCCAAGCGGTGGCGGCGCGGCTGGATCGAGGCCACCGGCACCCTGATCGTCTCCAAGCTGTTGATGACCGTGGTCTTCCTGATCGGCGTCTCCGCCATGGGCAAGACCGACGCCAGCGACGGAATGGCGGCCCTGTCCGACGCGATGGCCGGCATCGTCGTGATGGTCTTGGTGTTGCTCTGCCCTTACGCGACGTACAAGTTCGTCCACTGGGCCAGTGACGGCGGTGGCCACGACGACATGCACCGCACCGGTGTCGCCGGCATGGCGGTCGCCGCAGGAGCCGCGAAGACCGCGGGCAGCCTCGCGCTGCGGGCCGGTACCGGCTCCCCCGCTCCGCAGGGTCCGAACCAGGTCCCGGGCGCGGGCACCGATGGCGTCGCCTCGGGCATCAACCCCTCCGGCGGCACCCTCAGCAAGGAGGGCATCGACGCCGGGCCGCCCAAGCAGCAGACCCGCTTCCGGTACGGCGAAGACCCGGACGCGAGCGACGACAAGGGCCGGGCTCTGATCCAGCGCCCCGGGATCCCGCCACTGATCACACGTCCTGGCGAGGACGAACCGGAAGGGTCCGAATCGACTGCCCAAGGCGTTGCGGTCGGCTCCGGTCACCTCGCAGCCGCATCGGCTCCGGGCGGCGACATGACCTCCATGCCGCCAGCCGACCCCGGACCTTCGGCCGCGGGCACTCCGGCGTCCGCGTCCGGACCGTCGGCCACCGGCTCCGCGACGCCGACGAACTGGGTGTATCCCACCCAGCCGCCGTCGGGGTCCTGACCCACATCCCCGGGGGTGGGCCGCACTCCACGGCCCGCCCCCGCCCCCCACCAGCAGGAAGGTTTCGCCATGGCGTCCAGAAGAGCGCCGCGCGCCCCGTCCTCCGCCCGCTCCCACCGTCTGGAACCACCATGTCCGGCAAGCACCAGTCCTCCACGCCCACCGTGAAGTTCCCGCACCGCAGCAGGCGCGGCGTCCTGCTCGGCCTGTCCGTCCCGCAGTTGGTCGTCGCCGGGCTCACCGGCCTTCTCCTTCTCGCCGTGATCCTCGCCCGCGGTGTGGTCGGCGCCCTCCAGCTCATACCGCTGTGGGCCGTGATCGCCCTGCTCGTCTTCGTCCGCCACCGAGGCCGTGCTCTGGCGGACTGGGCCCCGATCGTCGTCCGGTACGCGCTGCGCCGGATGCGAGGCCAGCTCGTCTGGCTCACCCGGCCCTCCCGCCGGCCGACCCGCGAGGGACTACTCCACCTTCCCGGCACCGCTGCCAGCCTGCGCGTGACCACTGCTCCCGACGGCAAGTACGGCGCCGTCCACAACCCGCACACCGGGACGCTGACCGCGGTGGTCAAGGTCTCCTCCCGCGCCTACGCCCTGCTCGACCCCGGCACCCAGCAGGCCAACGTCGGCGGCTGGGGACGCGCGCTGGCAGCTCTCGCCCGTACCGGGCAGATCGCTCGCATCCAGGTGATCGAGCGCACCATCCCCGACTCCGGCGACGCGCTGCGTCGCTATTGGGAAGAGCACGGCCGCCCCGACACCCCGATGGCCGGCGCGATCTACAACGAGCTGATCCAGAGCGCCGGTCCCGCAGCCGCCCCGCACGAGGCGTACGTCGCGGTGTCCCTGGACACCAAGGCGGCCCGTCGGCTGATCAATCAGGCTGGCGGCGGTCTCACCGGTGCCTTCAGCGTCCTCGCCCAGCTCACCTCCACGTTCGACCAGGCGGCGCGGACCGCCGGTCTCACCCCGACGGGCTGGCTCACCGCCCGCGAGATCGCCGCCGTGGTGCGCACCTCCTACGACCCGAAGGCGCTGGCGACACTCGACCGCTGGTCCACGGCCGGTCGCCCCGAGGCCGAGCCCGCCGCCGCCGGCCCCGTCGTGGTCGTCGAGAAGGCGGACCACATCGCCACCGACTCCGCCGTGCACGCCACCTACTGGGTGGAGAACTGGCCGCGCACCGAGACCAGCGCCGGCTTCCTGCACCAGCTCCTGTTCACCGGCGGCGTCCGGCGCACGCTGTCGCTCTCCTACGAGCCGAAGAACCTCGACGCCGCCCTGCGCGACGTGCAGCGCAAGAAGTCCAGCGTGATCGCCGACGCCGCCGAACGGGCCCGGCGCGGCCAGGTCGACTCCGAGGCGGACTCGATCGAGTACCAGGACATCAAGTCCCGCGAACGCCAGCTCATCGCCGGGCACGCCGACGTCGCCCTGACCGGTCTGCTGACCGTCTCGGCCGACACCGAGGACGAGCTGCGCACCGCCTGCGCCGTCGTGGAGACCGCCGCTGTCGGCGCCCAGCTCGATCTCCGGCCGCTGACCTGGCAGCAGGCCGAGGCGTTCACCGCCGCCGCCCTGCCGCTCGCGCTTGCTGCCTGACCCTTCCCTTCGAAAGAGCACCCTCATGTCCCGCACCGCCAGCCCGACCGCGCAGGACTTCGTGCCCTTCGCCACCGCCGCGCTCGACTTCCACCGGGCGCTCAACATCCCGGGCGGCCCGCTGGTCACCAGCCGGGCCGAGCTGGACGCCCTGCACGCCCACCTCGTCTCGCTGTACGGGCTGCTCGACGCCCACGCCGGTCGCACCGGGCAGCTCGTCGCGGTCGAGGGCGACCAGCTCCGTACCGCCCGCACCCGCATCTGGCAGGCCGCCGAGCACCTCCACGCCGCCTACCACGCGGCGCCCCGGCCGGACTCCGGCGAGATCCCCTCACCGGAGGCGTGCCAGGCCGGCCTTCCAGAGGGAGCACCGGAACTGACCATCTGCCAGCGCCACCAGCGCACCGCTCATCTCGTGCGGCGGCGCACCACCCCGGCCGACCTGCACGCCCCGTTCACCGGCCTCGTCCGCCGCTGACCCACCCCTCATCTGGAGAAACGCTCATGCCCCGTACCCGCGCCAGCGCCTCCCCTCTGTTTGTGCCCCGTAAGACGACACGCGCCGAGCAGCGGGCCGCCCGAGCCGGTTTCACCGAAGCCCGCCGCCAGGCACGCCTTGCCGGAAACCCGCCCAGGCACCGCGCCGAGCAGACCCTCGACCCGGATCTGCGGCCCACCTACCCGCTCGCCGGTCGCCCCGGTCCGGCCTCCGCCCGCGGCGGCAAGCTCGCCCTGCCCGCCCACCGGATGACCACCGCCACAGCCAGCGGCGCATACCCGTTCGTGGCCGAGGGCGGCCTGGGCGCCGAAGGGGTGTTCATCGGCCGCGATGTGCATGCGGAAGCGGCTTTCTGCTTCGATCCTTTCTCGCTCTACAACAGCGGCAGGGTGGAGGGCTTCACCAACCCCAACGCGGTCCTGGCCGGCATCATCGGCATGGGCAAGTCCGCGCTGGCGAAGTCGATCGCCACCCGGTCGATCGCCCACGGCTACCGGATCTACATCCCCTGCGATCCCAAGGGGGAGTGGACCGGTGTCTCGCAAGCCCTCGGCGGCTACAGCATCGCCCTGGGCCCGGGGCTCCCTGGACGGTTGAACCCGCTGGACGCCCCGGCCCGCCCCGCCTCCGTGAGCGAGGAGGACTGGTTCTCGGAAGTTCGCAAGCGCCGTCTGCTGCTGCTGGCCGGCCTCGCCCGCACCGTGCTGAAGCGCGACCTGCTGCCGATGGAGCACACCGCCCTCGACCTGGCCCTGGATCTGGTCGTCGCTGACGCCGCCGCCCGGGGCACGGTGCCGCTGCTCGGCGAGATCGCCCACGTACTCGGCTCCCCCGAACGCCTCGACCAGGCCCTCGGCCACCAGGCGGGGCACCTCGGTTCAGCCGCCCAGGACCTCGCCCATGCCTTGCGACGTCTCGTGCACGGCGACTTGAGCGGCATGTTCGACGCGCCGAGCACCGTGTCGTTCGACCCGACCACACCAATGCTGTCCATCGATCTCTCCCGTCTCGGCGGCTCCGGTGACGACACGGCACTGGTGCTCGCGATGACGTGCGCGAGCGCGTGGATGGAGTCAGCCCTCAGTGATCCCGATGGTGGTCGGCGCTGGGTGATCTACGACGAGGCGTGGCGGCTGATGCGGCACGTCGGGCTGCTGGAGCGGATGCAGAGCCAGTGGAAGCTCTCCCGAGGGCTGGGCATCGCGAACCTGATGGTGATCCACCGCCTCAGCGATTTGCTCTCGGCGGGCGACGCCGGCTCACGCGGCCGGGTCCTTGCCGAGGGGCTCCTCGCGGACTGCAGCACGCGCATCATCTACCGCCAGGAGCCTGACCAGCTCGCCGCCGCTGCATCTCTGCTCGGCCTGACCGGCGTCGAGACCCAGGCGGTGTCCGCCCTGACCAAGGGCCGAGGTCTGTGGAAGGTCGCCGGCCGCTCGTTCATCACCCAGCACATCCTCCACCCGGCTGAGCGGGAGCTGTTCGACACAGATGCCCGCATGGCGGCCTAGCCCAACGACCGGCACAGCAACGGGAATCGATCATGTCTGCTTCTTCCACTCCTTCCTCCGGTGACAACGAGCCGTCGCAGGCCACCGACCCTTTGGCGTGGCGACGGCACCTCCCGGCATTGGCCTCGGCCGCCGCCGGGATCAACGAGGCGTGCGACGCCTGGGACGCGGTTTCGGACTCGCTCTGCGACGCGGACGGCTGGCCGCTGGACGACAAGGTCTACGGGGACGGGAAGGTCAAGCGGGACGCCGAAGCGTGGAAGCACGCCGAGGTGTTCCTCGACCACGGACCCGAGGTGCTGGCCGGGGTCCGCGCCGCCGCCGACGGCCCCGACTACGTCGAGGGGCCGATCAGTGACGACCTCCGTCGGATACGCGGGATCGACACCATCCTGTTCCGGGCGGAGGAGCTGCGGCACGAATGGGCTGGCGTCATGGCTCTTATGGACGGTTCGCAGCCGAGCGTGCTCCACCTCTACCAGGAGCGTGCCGAGGAGCACCGCAACACCGAAGGCTGGCACTACTCACACGAACTGGGTTCCAAGGGACCGGCGTTGGTGCGCGTCGGCGAATACCTAGTTCACCGGGCGGACACCGAACGGCCGGCGCAGACCGAGCGGGCTCGCGTCGCCCTGACCCGCTCGACGCACAACACCCCTGGGGTATCGCCTGCTTCGCCCCAGGTCCCGCCGGCATCGCATCCGCCGGCTCCCGGTCGCTCGCGGTGATCCCTAGCACGCAGTCTCGGCAGCGCCAAACTGCCCGATCACCGGATCCTCGTGGCCCACCGCACTCCTTCAAGCTCCACGCCCCCGTCGGCTCCCGCCGTGCGGCGGGGTGTTCGCAACGGAGAACTCCATGCACCACGAAACCCCGCCCCCGACCGCCACGTCCGATCCGCGTCGCATTCAGGCTGCCCTCTGTTCCGCGCTCGGGCAGCGCGGCCTGGAGGGCACCGTCGAGTACGGCCTCAGCGACTACATCGTCCACGCCGAGCTTCCCGACGGCAGTTCGCTGATCATCTCGCCGCCGCAGGAGCCGCCCTCCGAGCACCCCGAGTCCCCGGAAAGCTGGATGGTCACCCGCCACCGGTCCGTCGAGCCTGCGATCTACGAGGTGATCTACGACTCCGAGCCGGACGGTCCGCATGCGCGCCACGGCGGCAGCGTGCCGGATCTCCTCTCCGCTGTCGACGCCCGCCTGGACCAGCTTGGCGTACCGCCACGCCAGGAGCAGGAACGTTCCGGCAAGGCGCGCGCCGCCACCGTGCTCCCGCCCGACTCCGCTCCATCCCGGGCGAGGGTCGCTCTCGCCTCCTCGCCGTCGGTCGGCCAGCGCGTGCTCCCGATCGGTCCGCCGCCGGAGTCTTCCGCGCGGGTCGCGCCGCCGTCGGCCAGTTCCTCATCCGCCTCCCGGCTCTGACCGACCGCGATGCAGGAGTCCTCCGTGCACCGCACCCTCAGAACTGATCCGCCCGTCGCCCGCACCTGTAACCGCACCCGCCTCGGATGGATCTGCCATGCCCAGCCACTACGACGTGCTGCCCGACCTGGCCTTCGGCCACCACCCCGTCCACGGCATCGTCGCCGCGAACCCGAAGAACCTCGCGGCCAGCACCTGGATGCTCAGGGGATTCGACTTCCATCCCGTCCCCGACCAGCCGACGTTGTACGCGCTGGCCGACCAGAACCGTGACGGACACGGCCGTACGAGCCGGGCCATCGAACTGCTGCACAAGGCCGGCTACCAGGTCGATGTGGACGCCGCACTTGACCCGGCACTGGCGCCCGACACGGCACAGGTACGCGACCGCGGTCCGCTCGGTGAACCAGACGTCGCCTTCGCCGATCACCCTCAGCTCGGCATCGTCGCAGCCCTCGACGACCGTGTCTCCGGCCTCAGCGGGCTCGCGCTGGTGGAAGACGGCTGGCGGCACAACTCGAGCCTGGACATCTACACGCTCCCCGCGACCACCGATCGCGTCGAGGCGCTAGGGAAAGTCGCCGACGCCACGGTGGCCCTGCACCGTTCGGGGCTCCAGGTCGCAGTGCAGCCCCGCCTCGCTCAAGAGGTGACGGCTCGGCCCCGCCCTGCTGCCACGCCGGCGGTCGGCCGTGAGCGCGGCCGTGGTCCCGCTCGCGCGTCTCCGTTGAGCGCCGCCGCGCTCGCCGCCAGCCCGGCCCGTGCCGGTATCCCGGGCAGGGCGCCGGTCCCCGCCGCCGCCGTCACCACAGCGGCGGTTCGGCCGGTTGACCCCCGCATCGCGTACTCACGCAACCGTTGACCCAACTCCTCAAGGAGGCCCTTCCATGGCCGTGAAGACGATCTGGCCTATCGACCACACCTGCGGTCACCATGCCGACCGCGACTTGTCCGACCGCCGCGCTGGCTTCGTCGAATGGCTCCAGGCAGGAGTGCTCAGTTATCTGCACCAACCTCCCTCGTTGACCAGCGTGCTGGACGAGCTGATCGACGAGGAGGACATGTGGACCCGCGGCATGAGCTGATGGAGGGCCGGGCCGAACTGCCCCGGGCCTCTGGCTGGCCCCGTCCCGCTCCCAGCCAGCCCGGCCGCTGGCGGGGCCTCGGTCCCGGGCCCATGCCGTCCTTCAGCGGCCCACTGGCCAGGTCCCATGCCTAGGAACCCATCCGGGCCGCAAGCCCAACACATACGATCGGCTCGTGACGTTTGAGACCGAAGCGGACCTGCTCCTGCTCTGGATACGTGAAAAGACCGCAGGCAGGGATAGCCGCATTTCTGTCGACCCTCACAGGTCGTGCGAGTGGTCCGAGGTCGCGAAGGGGGAAGTGTTCAGACTGGTCGCGTGGCTTGCCGAGCGCGGTCTCGTCAACCACTACGGACAGCACCACGGACAGCGAAACGCCGGGTGCAACAGCTTCACGACCAGGTGCACTTTGACCCCCAAGGGGGTGCACGAGGCTGAGCGTCTCTTCCAGCTGCGAGGCAACAAGCTGCATCGGTTCGACGCCGCAGCGAATGGTCTGATCGTCGCTGCAATGGACGAGGTCCCTGATTTCCACGTCGTGGTGCAGGACTTCGCGGAATCCGACCGTGCTGTCTTTCTCGGCCAGCGAATCGACGCGGAAACGATCGAGAAGGCCACGGCCTTCCTGGTGGACAGCAAGCTGGCCACCGTGTACTCCCGATCGGTCGCCATTCGTCCCCGAGAGGCTTTCGACCCGTCGTACGCGCTCGCCCTGACCCCGCTTGGCATCCAGTGCGGGGACCAACACGTCAACGTGAGGAATTTCGTGACCAGCCAGAAGGACGCCCGCCCGGTCGCCATCTACGGCGGCATCAACCAGATCGGGGACCACAACACCCAGAACAACAACGTCGGGTTCCCTCCAGACGACCTCGCCCAGTTCGCCCAGCAGGTCCTCGCCGCCGCCGTCACCATGGACGTCCCTGAGTCGATCCGTGAGCGGATCACGGAGGACGCTGAGGCGCTGCAGCGCGAAGCGGAGAGGGAGGAGCCGCAACCCAGCCGCATGCGACGAACCCTCGAGGGCATGAGAGAGAGCCTGCTCCAGGCGGGCCAGGACCAGGCCGCGCAGAAGCTCATCGAGATGGTCGGCAGCTTCCTCATGACGGCCAGCGGCGGCTGACCAGCGGCACGCGACGCAAGCGCGCCCAGTCGTTCATGGTCCCGTCCTCGCCCGCGCCTTCCTCGTGGCCGTGCCGTACGGCCAGGCGCGCGGGCAGGACGGAGATCCTGCCGTGGCCCGACGCCGTACCGGCCCGACCGACACCGTGCGCGCTCTGGTGCACTCCCGCGATGGAGGCGCCTGCGTGCGCTGCGCCACGGCCCTTGACCTGACGACCCACCACCGGGTGAACCGCGGGACGGGCGGCGCCGGGGAGGAAGGCGAGCTGGCGCGCGCCGAACTGGCCGCCCGAGTCCAGGACCAATGCCTGGAAGCGACCAGCCGTTACCGAAGGATGACGTTTACGCCCCGTTCCTCGAAGATCTCCAGGAGGAGGTCGAACAGCACAAGCTCGCGGTCACCGGCGGGCACGCGCTCTGCCAACCCTTCCCGAGCCTCGGCCGAGGAATCCCAGTGCAAGGTGAATGGAGCAGTGGCGCCCCACCCGCCGCAAAGGCAGTCGTCGAGAGCGTCAAGGTTCCAGCCGAAGTATCCGCCGGGTCCGTTGATCGCCTCACCGATTGCACAGTAGAAGCTGTCTTCGTCGACCATGTGCCGGCCGTCCAGGGCGAACACCTGGCCTGCAGGCTCTTCGAGCTTCCCCTGGCGTTGGTACGCCCAGGACCACAGGGCTACCGACAGCCACGCGTGCCGATCCTCGGGTGCGAGTTCGTGCCACATGCCGATGCGGTTCAGTTGACCCGTGCGGACCAGGTTCCACGCTCGTTCCGCTCCGGGTAGGGCGTTCTCGCACCACAGCGTCACTGTGACGTCGACGAGGCCGGTTCCAAGGGCAGAAGGTTTTGCGTCGACGACGGTGACCCCGTTGACGAAGTAGGACCCCATGGTGGCACCGTCGCCGTCGAGAAGGGCGAGCCATGCGTTCCCCGCCATGGCGCGACGGCTACCGACATGATCGAGGCTCTTCAGTAGGCCACCCTGCGGAAAACAACCTTCGAGGTGCACTCGGCGTGCGCCCCCCTCATCCGGCAGAGACGTGAAGAGCCCCTCGGCCTCGTGAGTAAAGCCCCAGAAGTCACTGTCGTCCTTGTCCGAGGTCAGCGCGTACTTCTGCCCCTCGCCGGCCCGCCCTGATGTTCGCATCGCACCCCCAATGAGAGCGCTGATCTTACCGACGCTCGACAACTCACCGGGCAGTCGCCGACGCTGTCTCCACCCCTGACCCCATCCCATCAATCTCGACGGCCCATTGACGAGCCACATAGCCCTGATCACCCATAAGAGTGAAGTGCAGAGAAGCACCAACTGCTGGCGTGCCTCGAACGAGGGCGACGAGCAGGACGGCCTGCCAGACGCGCCGCCGCTGGGTCTGCCCGAGCGCGCTGCCGCGTCCACGCCGTTCGCACGCCAGGTACTATTCCTCGCTCCGCAGGTCCTGGGCGAAGGACCACGTGCCGGTACTCCTGTGACAGGAACGCCTCGTTCCAGGGCAGTTCGAGGCGGCGGGCCACGCGCTGCCAGCGGGTGCGCTCGTCCCGGTCGCCGAGCGCGGTCCCCGGGTTGCCGCGCAATTGCCGTACGACGCGGTGAGCGACGGCGTCGACCGTGGTGACGTCGACACGGTCGAGCAGCGCCGGTCGTGGTAGAGCAGCAGAGCGAGGCTGCTCTGCAGGAAACGGGCCAGGGCTCCGGTGTAGGTGGTGCGGAGGACGCACGTGTCGGGTGCCCGGTCCAGGAGGTGCTTGACCCGGCGCAGGGCGACGACCGTCTTTCCGGTGCCGGGGCCGCCGGTGGTCTGGGCGGGTCCGGCATAGCCGGGCCGGTAGGCGATGCGCCGCTGGGTGGGGTGGAGGAAGGTCCGCCAGGCGGTGAAGGGCTTGGTCAGGATTGCTCACCGAGGCGGCCCGCACCGCTCAGCGCGCCTTCGAGGAGGTCGGGGCGCGGCGAAGGACGTACTGGACGACGCCTCGGACCTGGGCGAGGACCAGACGACCGCACTCGCGGAGACCCTGCGGCGCGGAGCCCGGGCCGAGGTCCCGGCACTGCTCGGCACCCTGCGGGCCCAGGCGGTGCGTGTCGAACGCTCCGAGGCCGTCCGTGCGATCGCCAACCGCATACTCAGCAACGGCGGACCGGACGAGCCGGCCGCCCTGGCCCCCGTCCCCGTACGACGACGAGGAGAAGGCGAGCGCGAGCCTCGCCGACCTGTGGGAGCGTCAGGAACACCTGGAGCGGATTCAGGACCGGTGCGCGGGGAGCAGGTGGAGCACGTCGCGGCGCACCTGGTCGCGCTCGCGGAGCGGATCGTCGACCGGACCTTCCTCGACGTCCGGTTCACGTGGGCGACACTTGACGAGACGGACCGGGCTTACGCGCTGTGGTGTGCGTGCCTCGACGAGGGCTGAAGTGCCCTGACTATCAGCGAGAAGCCCTAAGCTCCTTCCCACGCGCTACGACCGGACCGATCGCCGAGGGGGACGCCGTGCAGGCGAAGGAGACGCTGTTCGCCGATCTTGTCCAGGGCAGGGCACAGCAGTTCCAGGTGCCGCTCTATCAGCGGACATACTCCTGGACGGAGAAGCAGCTCAGACAGCTGTGGACCGACATTCTGGAGCAGGCCGAGCTGCTGGAGTCCGGGGAGAAGGCGAGCACACACTTCCTGGGGTCCGTGGTGCTCGCGCCGTCGCCACAGAACGAGGCGACGTTCCCCCGCTGGCTCGTCGTCGACGGTCAGCAGCGGCTGACCACGCTGTCGCTCGCCCTGGCCGCGATCCGCGACCACATAGCGGACGGCGAGCCGGACGAGGCCGAGCGCATCGACGAGGAATACCTCATCAACAAGCGCAAGAACGGAAGCGATCGCTTCCGGCTACTGCCGACCCAGGCTGACCGGGCGCAGTTCGCAGCATACGTTCGCGGGCCGCTCTCGCAGCAGGCCGCCGACGGAGCGGTCGCCGCCGCCTACGGCTTCTTCCGCCGCAAGCTCGTCGAGGCCGCCGATCCGGCCGCCCCGCAGGACGTGCTCCGCATCGAGGAGGCCATCACCTCCCGGCTCACGCTGGTGGCGGTGACAGCCGAGCGCGCGGACAACGTGCACCGCATCTTCGAGTCCCTCAACAACACCGGCCTCAAGCTGAGCCAGGCCGACCTGCTGCGCAACTACCTGTTCATGCGGCTACCCACACGCGGTGAGCGCATTTACGAGACCTACTGGCTTCCGCTGCAGGACAGTCTGAGTAACGACGAGCTGGAACAGCTCATGTGGTTGCAGCTGGTGCTCGACGGAGACGACCGGGTCCGCCGCCAGGACCTCTACGCGTCTCAGCAGCAGCGTTTCGAGCGCGGTGAGGTCAGCGAAATGGAGATCGAGGCGTACATCAAGGAGTTGTACCGGCGCGGCGCCCTCTTCCGTCGGCTGCTGCACCCCGAAGTGGAGCCGAACGCGGCCGTCCGCGCCCATCTGCACCGGTTGGATACCTGGCAGGCCCAGGTCACCTACCCCGCTCTGATGCTGCTGCTCGACCGACGCGAGCGCAGGGACCTAAACTCCGCGGACACGGCCCGCGCGATGTCGTACGTCGAGAGCTTCCTGGTACGCCGGATGATGTGCCGCGTACCGACGAACAACCTCAACAGGATCTTCCAGGCGGTGCCCGGGCAGCTGCCGCTCGACATGCCCGTCGCTGACGGGCTGCAGCAGCTCCTCTCCGCCGAGAACCGCTTCTGGCCCGATGACGACGAGCTACGCGAGAAGGTCCGGACGGCACCCTTCTACAAGTTCGGACGCGGGCACCAGCGCAAGATGGTCCTCCAGCGGCTGGAGGAGAGCTACGAGCATCCCGAACCGGTCGACTTCGCCACCGCGCAGCTCACCATCGAGCACGTCATGCCGCAGTCGCCGGGCGACGAGTGGATCCGGATGTTGAGCGAGGACGTGGTCGCCGGCGAGAGCGCGGAAGACCTGCACTCCCGGCTTCAGCACACGCTCGGGAACCTGACGCTGACCGCGGTCAACGCGGAGCTGTCCAACCACCCCTTCGAGCGCAAGCAGGACCTGCTCCAGGGCAGCCACCTGGAGATGAACCGCCGCATCGCAGCCACAGAACGCTGGGGCGCAGACGAGATCCGCGCGCGTGCCGACGAACTCGCCGACCGCGCGATCGCGCTGTGGCCGGCTCCATTGCGCGGAGTCGGCCGGGCGGAGCGGAGCCGGGACTGGAACCTGGCCCACCAGGTGCTCGCCGCGCTCCCCCACGGCACTTGGACGTCGTACGGCGATCTCGCGGCGTTCATCGGCTCCGGAGCCCAGGCCGTGGGCAACCATCTGGCCAATACGCCGGGGGTGACCAACGCGTACCGGGTGCTCACTTCCGAGGGCAAGGTCTCCGACGGCTTCCGCTGGACGCCGGAGGACGTGGGAGGAGACGTCCGCGCCCGGCTGAGCACCGACGGCGTGCGCTTCACGGCCAACGGGGCCGCCGATCCGGCGCAGCGCCTCTCCGCCGACGAGCTTGCCTCGCTGGTCGGGGAAGCCGATGGCGAGGAGGACGCTGCGCAGCGCGCCCCAGAGAGTCAGGGTGAGGAGACGCACGCCGACCGGTTCTACGCTCAGCTCGTGGTGGAGAACTCCGACGAGAGGCGGTTCTTCCGGCGGCTCGCTGCGCACGACTCCCCCGAGACCGTGGATGCGGTCCGCGCGCTCTTCGCCCACTGGGAGGAAACCGGCGGCTCAATCCACTGGGTAGGGAACGACACCATGAGCAGCGCGTTCCTTATGCTGGATGAGAGGATCGCCCCGAGCCGCTGGATCTCGCCGATGAGCTTCATGCCGGGCAGTGGGTGGGCCGGCTCGGCGCACGTCCCCTTCAAGACTCTGGCCGTACACGAGCCCTTCACCGACCACACCCTGCCTGCCGAATTCCTAAGGCGCCTCAACGAACTTGAAGGTGTCGACCTCCAGGAGAGAAAGCCGGGGCCGGACCCCAGCTTCCAGTTGTCCGTGCTGGAGAAGGACCGCAACCGTGAGCTGCTCGTCGAGACTCTGACGTGGTTCCGGGAACGCTGGGTAAGTTGGGGCACGGACTGAGGCAGGGACTCAGGGGCCCAGGTTTGATCGTCACGAGTCGAACAGTGCCCCCTGGCGGTCCGCCCCTCGCCAAGGGGCGCGAGCAAGGACGAGCCCCCTTACCTCAGCGCGCCCGCCCGCGTAACAGGCGTGCGACGGGGGGGCATCTGCTGGCCGGTGGTGAACAGGGCGTCGAAGAGGAGGATGGTGCGGTCCTCGACACGGCGCTCGATGCGGATGGCCTTGGCATGGGCGGCGGCCGCGAGGCGTTTGGCTCGTCGCGCCCAGCTCACCTCAGGTCGACGAGTCCTCGGCCGCCGGGCCGACGGCCTCATCGTGCCGCAAAGCGGGCTGTTCCGGCCGTCCCCGGAAGGCGGCTCCCTTGGCTGTCCGCGATTCGACGCGCTCCACGATGCGGTCGATGACCCGTTGAGGGTCCTTCCACTTCAGCGCCAGCCGGTCGTGGTCCATCCCGTGCTCGGAGACGATGTCCCGCAGTTGTTCGAGGCCGAGCTCGCTCAGGCTCGAACGGAGCCCCGTCTCGCCGGATTCGGCGAGCACCGCGAACGGGTCGATCACTCCCGGCGCTCGTCGGCTACGCCTCGGGCGGTCTGCCGGCCGAGGTGCGGTCTGCGCATCGGGAGGCGTCAGCGCCTTGGCCAGTGCTCGAGCGAAGCGTGTCGTGCGTGCGGCTTCGGACGCCACCACGCCGAGGACACGTGCGAGCGTCGCCGCGAGCTCCGGGTCGGAGGCGCCGAGCTTGGTCAGGGCTTCTACGGCCTCCCGCACCTGGGCATTCAGGAGACCGTTGCCGTCGGGCCGACTGTCGCTCTGCTCGGTCACGCCTTCTCCTCGACCAGTTCGATGAACTCCTGCGTCATGCCACGGAAAGCGTCGAACCCGCCCTGGTAGCCGTACTTCTGCCGCAGGGTACCGCGACCGACGAACTCCGCCGAACCGGCGATGTCGTTCTTCTCGGGGATGAAGGTCGGCAGCACGGCGGGGAGCTTCTTGTCGCCCTGAAGTCCCCTGACGGTGTTCCAGTGGACCGTCGAGTTGGCCTTGTATTTCGTGATGACGATGCCGATCTCCTTGATGGTCTCCCCCAAGTCGTCCGCGAAGGCCCGCACCCGCCGCTGGATCTGAGGGATGCCGTAGGTGGACAGGACGTCGGGAATGGTCGGGATGATGTATCCCTCGGAGATGCGCAGACCGTTCAAAGTGACGATTCCGAGGTTGGGAGGGCAGTCGACGAGGACGTAGTCATAGTCATCAATGATCTTCCGGATCGCCTTGCGTAGGAGATCGGTGGGGTTGTTGGCGTGGAAACGCCCCCTGGGCATGGACGCCAGGCGGTCCTGGACGTCGATGAGGTCCAG
The DNA here is from genome assembly GCF_002941025.1 of Streptomyces sp. QL37. Classification (NCBI taxonomy): domain Bacteria; kingdom Bacillati; phylum Actinomycetota; class Actinomycetes; order Kitasatosporales; family Streptomycetaceae; genus Streptomyces; species Streptomyces sp. QL37. The sequence goes on from NZ_PTJS01000001.1 coordinate 2,156,282, forward strand.
CGAAGAAGGCAGGAGGTCCACCTTCGTCACCGCGTCCACGGAAGAGACATTGCGCTGGAGAGTTTTCTCCAGGTCGAACTCCAGAGGCTCGTCCTCGGGCCGGAGGGCATCCTTGAACAGGGTCGCCAGGGTGTATCCCTCGTCGTTGAGCTCCTCCCACCTCTCCTCCCCGATCAGGACCGTGGTCAGATTGGTCTGCGGGTCGAGATCGACCACCAGGACCCGCTTGCGGAACTCTGCGGAGAGGAACTCCGCGAGTCCGGCCGTGGTCGTGGTCTTCCCGACTCCGCCCTTCAGGTTGATGGTCGAGATGACATGGGCTTTGGGTGCCATGTGCTTCTTCCTCCGTTTGAGGTAGCGCTGAATCTGACTCGCCTGGAAAACCGGACCGCTCCGCAGGTCCGCCACGGGAACGGGGAAGCCTTGGTCACGGGCACGCCAATTCGCTACGACCGTCCGGCCGACCCCCGCCATCTCCGCCACTTCAAACAGTCCGACGAGTTGGTCTTCCGCCTCGGGCGTGCCTCCCATGACATCTCCCCGTGAACGGCCTTCACGCTTACCCGTTAAGCGTGAAGGCCGTTCACAACCACCGTCAATCCCCAACCTCGTTGGTTGGGAGCACAAGCGAGTTCAAGCGCCCCCTTGCGCGCGGGTTCGCGCCGGGCGCACTCCGTCCACACCGTCTTCCCTCCAGGGTGGTGCGGCTCGCAACCCCAGGCGTCGGCGAGCGAGGCGACGAGGAGCAGACCGCGTCCGGACTCGCCGTCCGCGTCAGGCGTCGGCGCGGGGAGACGGTCGCCTCGGGCGTCCGTGACCTCGATCCGCAGGGTGCCGGACGTGAGGGTCAGGGCAAGGCGGGCGTGGCAGCCCCGTACGCGGCCGTGCAGGGTGGCGTTCGCGGTGAGTTCCGCAATGAGGAGGGAGGCCGTGGTCGCGTCCTCGTCGCCGGCCGCGACCTCCGGACAGTCCCGCTGGTTTGCTGGGCCACCTCACCGAGAGTGACAGAGGTGCTCCTACTGTGTGGAGGGTGCGGGGCGGTACGGAGGGGGACTGTCCCGGGGCGGAGGGCGGGATGTGCGGGCGTAGGGCCGTGACCTGGCCGGGCGTTCCTGGCGTACACCCTCCCCAAGGGCGGAGACGACGAGGACCCGAAGGACCGGTGGGTCGAGCTGGCCGACGACGTGGCCATCCCCCTGCGCGAGCACATGGAGAAGTACCCGCCGGTCGAGGTGACCCGACCGTGGGGCAGCAAAGGCGGCGACCCGGTCACGGCGCGGCTGATCTTCTACACCCGGGAGAAGACCGCCATTCAGTCGAATTGGTTCAACTCCTACCGCTGGAAGCCCGCCCTGGCGTCGGCCGGCCTCATCAAGCCCCTTGAGCCCGACGCGAAGGGACGACGCTGGGAGAAGTCCCGCAACGTGATGATGCACGCGCTCCGACACCTGTACGCGTCGATGATGATCAACGGCGGGGTAGACGTGTACACGCTCGCGGACCGCCTCGGCCACGCCGATCCCGCGTTTACCCTGCGTAAATACGTGCACCGGGTCGTGGGAGCCGGTTCCAAGGTCCGCATCGCGGTCCGGAGCGCCTACACCAGGGCCGCGTGAGTCCTGCCCCGTTCGGGTTGTGCAACAACCGTGCAAGATGATCTTCGAGAGGTGTCATTTACGCAGGTCAGAAGCTTTGTCCATGAGTTCCGGGACATCTGAAAGTCTGTAGAAGAAGCACCGTCACACCCCCGCTGACCTGCATAAATGCATGGCGAGCAGGGGTGTGACGGAGTCCCTGGGACTTTTCTGGGACTTTGAACCAGGAACCACGACGGCTCACGAACACCCGCCCTCTCCACATGATGAGTCATCGAAACGCGTCAGCTGAGTCGGACTGGGGAAACGCACAGAGGCTGTTTTTGTCTCCACCCGGGGGCTACCAGACGCACAGAGCGTCATATGAGCGTCCGGCGGAGAACGGATTGAGGCCCGATGGGTGAGCCCAATAGAGTGAGCCATTTGGGGCAGTCAAGAGGCATGCCCAGCAAGTTGGGTCAGGGTCCCCCGCTCAACCACCCGGTCGGTCACTTCGGCGGAGACGCGCGGATGATCATCGAGCTACATACACGGACCACTGGACGGCGCTCGCGGATACCGAGTGGGAATGGTGGAGGTACGCCCACACATGACGGGAATGGCTTCACCGCCGAGCGGAGTGAGATCGGACGCTGGAACACGATGCGCGCTCAGTGGGGTCGACTTTCGCGGGGCAGCCCCGGATAAGCAATGGCCAGCCGTGAAGTGGTACTCGTCGAAGGAGGCGACCGCGAGGTCTACCTCCCCCGAGTCCTGGACCGACCCCGAACGCTGCCGCACAGCCCGCATCCCGTCACACGGCCTGCCAGCGACCAAGAACGAGCTGGCCCGCATCATGCTCCTGCGAGCGCAGGCGGGCCCGCCACCTGTTGCCTGAGTCGCGGCACATGCCGCCTACGGTCAGGACTCCCGCCTCCGCCGTCCCCCTGAAGGCGTCAGCCAGTCCTACGTCGTCACTCCAGCAGGTCCACGGCCCACGCATTGAGCACCCCATCAGCCAGGCCCCGGACGAAGCACGGCAGCGGCCCTCACGCAGCAACGGCCCCCCAAGGGCCCACGGCTCATCCAACCGGGCCGCGCCCGGCCGGCTGCCCACCGGGGCTCCGCGCCGTCTGCAAGGTTCGGCTCGTCGATCACCCCAACCCGTGGTGCGATCACCTCGACCAGTCGCCGTGCGTTCCGCTGCCGCGTCGGCAGCGGAACGCACGGCGACTGACTCACGTACTGCCACAGGGCACGCTTGCTTCCATCCGACAACCGCTCACCCATCGGCTGGATCGAACGGTCCTACACCCCGGCGACGATCTGGGGTGGTGGGAGCAGTCCGTGCCGGCTCACTACTGTGTGATGTCAGCAGTTCGTCCAGCTGGTACCAGTCCGCGCTCCGAATACCCCCGCTCAGGCCACATCAGTAGTTTCAACTCCTGTAGCACCAAGAGCTTCAAACGTGGGGCGAAGCGCCCCCAGGTACCAACCCATATCGCAAAACATGGACCCGGGGATATTTTTCCGATCGACCGTAATAAGGAAGGAGATAGTCCTCCTGTCCGGCTGGAAGATCAATTCACCTCCACCATTTTCTCCAGGAAAGTAAACCGATATTCCAACTACGGATTCAGCCCATCGATCAGCCCCCATATCCGTGACTATCGCATCCAGTTGCCGCGAATCACCAATCCTCCAGCCATATTCTCCTTGATCATCGAAGAGATACGAAAAGACGCCGTCCTTCGACAATCGGAACCCGTCTTCCATGACTCTCCGGAGCACATTCTCCGGAGAGACGGGAGACTCGAAGAGGAAGTCCACATCAGCCGACCTGCTCAATTTGAAAATGTCCTCATCATCCGATTGGACCCGTTCCCGTCCACGGGATCCCCTTCTTGTCGAGAGGAGCAACGAAGGGCTCCGCGTCAGGCCCAATGCCGGCCCATGTCCAGTCCCGTCAAGCCCTTGAGAACCCGATTCAGCGCTTCGACCTCTCCAACGTCGTCGAAGAGGTTGTGGGGGAAGGTGGCCCTGCGCTAGGGGCCGCCACCGTGCAGGACGTGGTCGTACGCCGACGCCTATCAGCAGGTCCGTCGCTTGCGTCGAGGGTCACGTGCTTGCCGGCCACGGTACTCGCCCCGGCTCACCTGGAACAGCCACTGCACGTCTCGGTCGGGCTCGATGAACCTAGTCGCTCTCCCGCCCAGGAGATTGACGCCGTAGTGAGAGACCGAGCAGGCGTCCCTCTGCGCAAGTCGAGCAGGCGGGAAGCCCACATGAGGGACATGGCATGCGTCCGGGCGGACAGATGCATGGGGGCGTGGCGGCTTCCCGCAGAGTCGAGAGGTCGAATAAGCGTGGAGCCACGCTTCCCCTCCGGAGCCCCCCTGCGCTTGGCCAGTACGCGATGGAAGTGAACCGTCGCCTCGTGGCTCGGGCACTGGAACTCCAGGCCCATCTCCCAGCCCGTCATCGCCTTGGCCGCCGTCGCGAAGCGGTAGGGAGGACGGAGCAGGCAACTGAACCGTGCTCAGCGGCACACGTCAGGGCCGTGCTCCGGACAGTTCGCCGACCGGCTGTGAGCGCCCGGTCGTTCCACGATGGGGCGCGGACTTGGTCTGATCGTGCGAGGCTTCCGCACGATCCGACGGACACGAAGCTGCCGCTCGGGCCGCTGACTCTGATGGTCGGCTCGAACGCATTGAAAGTCTCCTGGGACTTTCCTGGGACGTCCGGCTGCATCAACAGGCACGAGCGTGAAACAGCCGAAAGCCCATTCGCACAGGTCAGCGCTTCGCGACCGGCCATCGCCGCAGGTCGTGGCGCTGGCCGGTCTCTTCCGGGACATCTGAGATCCTGCCGCCCGGATGGCATCGCCACACCCCTCCTGACCCGCACACCTGCGAGGTGAGGTGGGGTGTGACCGGTCTCTGGGACTTCCCTGGGACCGTCGAACCAGGAGCGCCGGCTCCCGGAACGCAGGTGGGCCGGCAGGAGACCCCTGCCGATTGCAGGAGACCCCGTTCCGGCGCGGCTGGCGGCCGGCTGGCGACGCGGGAGGGGGAACCCCCCGGACCTGCCTCGCTCCCGTCGTCACGCGCCCTCGGCCTCGTCACCGGGCGGCGGGGCCGGCGCCGGGCCCGTACTGCCTCTGGGGACGAGCTCCACCGGCAGGACCACGTGGCGCTCCCGGTACGCCTCGGGGTCGTGGATCACGCGGTGGACCAGCTCTGCCGCCGCCTCGCCCAGCCGGCGGGCGGGCTGCGCCATCGTGGAGAGGTCCCACGGCTCGGACATCGTGTGACCGTCGAAGCCGAGGATCGACATCCGTTGCGGCACCGGGACGTTGACCCCGCGCAGCACCGTGAGGAGCCTGAAGGCGATGTCGTCCGTCTCGGCGAAGATCGCCGTGGGAGGCTCCGCGAGGCTGAGCAGCCGCCCCACCGCCGCTTCCAGACTCGGTCCCTGCCACTCGGCGACATGGCGGACGAGGTCGTCGTCCCGCTCGATTCCCGCCTCCGCAAGGGCGGTGCGATAGCCGTCGAGGCGGGCCCTGCTGCTCCAGGCGAATCCCGAGGCATCCGCGGGCTCCAGGTAGGCGATGCGCCGGTGGCCCAGATTGAGCAGGTAGCGGGTGCCGCGCTGGGCGGCCTCCACGTCGTCCACGTAGACGCCGGCTCTGCCCTGTTCGTGCTGACTGACGAAGACCAGGGGCATGCCCAGGTCGTCCAGGCGCGCGCGCTCCTCGGGAGAGAGCGCGAAGCTGACGACGAGCAGGGCGTCGGCGTTGCGGCGGGCCGGCAGACGGTCGAAGAACTGTGCACGCTGCTCGACGGTGGTGACGCTGTAGACCAGCATGTCGAGGCCGGCCGCGTTCAGCGCGGGCGCCATACCGGCCAGCGCCGCGCCCAGGAACCAGGAGTCGAGGTTGGGCACGAGCACGGCGACCCGCCCCGTGCGCCCCGTGACCAGGCTGGACGCGCTGCGTGAGATCGCGAACGACAGCTCTCGCGCCGCCTTTTCGACGCGTGCCCGGGTCTCCGGGGACACCGTGGACAGACCGCGCAGCGTACGCGAGACGGTCGAGGGCGAGACTCCGGCCCTCCGGGCGACATCCGCCAGCGTGGCGCCCCTCACTGCGGATTCACCAACCATGCGCTGGACGCTAACACAACGATCACCCTGCCCGGCTGGCTGGTTTGGCAGCGCTGTCATTGAATATCTCCATTGCCATCTAACGACTGTGACCATTGACACGACTTCTGGAGCTCCCTACCGTGACAGCGCTGTCATCGGACAGCGCAAGAGGGAGGGAGTGCGCCATGACCCTGAGCCGCAGAGCACTGCTGACGAGCGCTGCGGGCGTCGCCGCGGCGGGTCTGCTTGCCGGGTGCGGAGGAAGGAACCTCGACGACCTGCTCGCGCAGGCCGCGACCGTCCCCCGAGAACCGGCCCGGCTGACCTGGTGGGTCTCCGAGATCCCCTCCCGGCGGGGCGCCGTCGTCGCGGATCTGATCATCCGTGCCTTCGAGCGGCGGCACCCTCTCGTCCGCGTCTCGAAGATCAACGCCCTGTCCACCTCGGACGGCAACCGGAGCGCCATCGCCACCCAGCTCGCCGGCGGATCCCCCCAGCCCGACGTGTATCTGGGCGACACGACGTGGCCCGCGCAGTTCGGCCACGCCTCGCTCGCGCTGCCGGTGGAGACGCTGCTTCCCAGTGGCTTCTGGGACGCCTTTCCGGCCGCCCTGCGTGACAGCTCCACGTTCGGTGGCAGCGCCTACGCGGTGCCGTTCTTCATCGACAGCACCTATCTCTTCTACCGCAAGGACCTCCTCGCCAAGCACGGGCTGCGCACCCCGCGCAGCTGGGAGGAGCTGCTGCACACCTCCCGCACGGTGCAGAGGGCCGGCGACGTGGAGACCGGATTCCTGTGGCAGGCCGGGGTGTCCGAGTCGCTGACTGCCAACGTCACCGAATTTCTCGCCGACGCGGGCGCCGAGGTCCTGGACGCGCGGGGCAGGGCCGTCCTCGGCGGGGCCGAGGCGGAGCGGGCCTTCTCGCTCATGGCCGACTTCACCGCACACGGAGTCTCGCCCCGCACCGTGGCCACGTACAAGGAGTCGGACTCGCAGGACGCCTTCGCCAACGGACGCGGGCTGTTCCTGCGCAACTGGTCGTACGCCTGGGTCAATGCGAGCAATCCGAAGGTCTCCCGTGTCGCCGGCAGGATCGCGGCGACATCGCGTCCGGGCTTCGAGGGGACCGGCCGCTCCGGTGTCTCCTGTGCCGGCGGCTGGAGCAATTTCGTCAACCCCAGCTCCCAGGAGCTGGGTGCCGCCATGGAGTTCGCCCGGTTCTGCGCCGGGAGCGAGGTGCAGCGACTGCTCGCCCAGGAGGCCGGTGTCATCCCCGCGATGACCTCGGTGCTGAGCGGCCCTCAGGCGCGTGCGGCGGGCGACCCGACTGTCCTGCGCGCAGCCGGCCTGCGACTCGTCGCCCGGCCCGTGCAGACCCCGTACTACCCGCAGGTCAGCAAGGCGCTGTACACCCCGGCGAACGCGGTCGTACGCGGCAGTCTCTCCCCCGCGGCCGGTGTGCGCGCCGCACGCGAGGGGTTGCGTACGGCCCTGGAAGGAAAGGCCCTGTGAGTTCGGTACAGCAGACGAGGACAGTGGTGACGGCGACGACCGGCCGCACCGGCGACGCACCGCCCCGGCGGCACCCGGAGAGCGCGCCGCCCCCAGGCTTCGCCGCCCGCCGTCGCGCCCGCACCGGGTGGCTGTTCGCCTCCCCCGCTCTCCTGGTCATCGCGGCGGTGACGGTCTTCCCCGTCGTCTTCTCGCTGGTGCTGTCGTTCTGCGAGGTCCAGCTGGAGTACGGCGGCCTGCGGATCGGCTCGCCCACCCTCGCGCACTACGAAACGCTCCTGACGCACTCCGAGTGGTACAGGGCACTCGCGTTCACGCTGGGCTTCACCGTCGTCTCGGTCCTCATCGAGCTGATCCTCGGGACGCTCACAGCACTCGTCCTGGAACGGCTCGGTGCCGCCCGAGGGTGGATCCTCGCCCTGCTCCTGCTGCCGTGGGCGCTGATCAACGTGGTCGCGGCGCAGCTGTGGTCGTATCTGTTCAACGGCACCTACGGCGCGGTGAGCTGGCTCTGTGAGCAGCTGCTCGGCACCCGGCCCGACATCCTCGGTGAGCCGGTGCCCGCGATGGCGGCGATGGTCGCCGTCGACGTGTGGAAGACGACGCCGTTCGTCGCGATCGTCGTGCTCGCCGGTCTGATGCTGATCCCGGGCGACGTCTACGAGGCCGCCGAGATCGACGGGGCGAGCGCCTGGACGACGTTCTGGAGGGTCACTCTGCCGCAACTGCGGCCCATCGTCGCCATCGCGGTCCTCTTCCGCATCCTGCAGGCGTTCGGGATCTTCGACCTGCCGTTCGTCCTGACCCAGGGCGGCCCGGGGACGGCCACCCAGTCGGTCGCCATGCTGGGGTACCGGATCCTCTTCCAGAACCTCGACTTCGGGGGCGGCGCCGCCGTCGCGATCACCACCGCCGCCATCGTCCTGGCCTGCTGCCTGTTGTTCCTGCGCGTCTTCCGCGCCCAAGCCGACGAGGAGGGGCGGGCATGAGCCGCCACGTCCCGCGCACAGGCGTGCGCCGTTACGTCAATGCCGTCAACCTCGGCGGGCTGGTGATCGCCGTGTGCGCCACGCTGCCCCTGATCTGGATGGCGTCCGCCTCCCTGAAGGGGCCCGGTGAGATCAGCGCGACGCCGCCCTCGCCGCTGCCGGCCCATCCCACCCTCGGCAACTACGAGACGGCGTTCTCCCGGAACGGCATCGGCCACTACTTCCTCAACAGCGTCGTCGTGGCCTGTTGCTCGACGGTGCTGATCCTGTCCCTGGCGTTCTTCGCCGGTTACGCCCTCGCCCGGATGCCGTTGCGCGGCCGCGGGGCCGTCATGACGGCGCTGCTGATGCTGTCGGTCTTCCCGCCGATCGCCCTGCTCGTGCCGCTGTTCCTCATGGAGCGTCAGGCGGGGCTGCTCAACAGCTACCCGGGCCTCATCATCCCGTACGTGGCACTGAATCTGCCGTTCGCGATCTGGATCATGCGCAACTACCTCAGTGGCATCCCGGGGGAGCTGGAGGAGGCCGCGGCCATCGACGGCGCCGGCCCGCTGCGCACCGCCGTGACGGTGATCCTGCCGCTGGCCCGGCCGGGGATGTTCACGGCCGGGGTGTTCTCCTTCACCGCGACCTGGTCGGAATTCCTGCTCGCGCTCACCTTCAACGGCTCCGACGACCGGCGCACCGTCTCCGTCGGCATCGCCCTGTTCACCAGCCAGTACCAGGTGCCGTACGGGGTGATCTTCGCCGGTGCGATGGTCGCCACCGTGCCGATCGCGGTCCTGGTGCTGATCTTCCGCCGGTCCGTCGTCTCCGGCATGACCACCGGCGCGGTGAAGGGCTGACCGGGCCCCGTACGGCGTGACGGCCCGTCCGGCCGTCACGCTCCTGACTTCCGCACATCCCAACCCCGTCCTGGGCGCACGCCCGAGAGGTACACACATGCCCCACCACGACTCCCCCAGCCCTTCCCCGTCCTCCCCCTGCGACCCGGACTGGTGGCGGCAGGCGGTCATCTACCAGATCTATCCCCGCAGTTTCGCCGACTCCGACGGCGACGGTCTCGGTGACATCCCGGGCGTCACCTCCCGGCTGCCCTACCTCGCCGACCTCGGCGTGGACGCCGTCTGGCTGAGCCCGTTCTACCCTTCACAGCTCGCCGACGGCGGCTACGACGTCGCCGACTACCGCGATGTGGACCCGCGGCTCGGCACCCTCGACGACTTCGACGAGATGGTCGCCACGGCCCGCCGGCTCGGCCTGAGAATCATGGTCGACATCGTCCCCAACCACTCCTCCGACCAGCACGTCTGGTTCCAGGAGGCGGTCAGGGCCGCGCCCGGATCTGCCGCCCGCGAGCGCTACGTCTTCCGTGACGGGCGGGGGGACGACGGTGAACTGCCTCCCACCGACTGGCCGTCCAGCTTCGGCGGCCCCGCCTGGACCCGGGTCGCGGACGGCCAGTGGTACCTGCACCTCTACGCGCCCCAGCAGCCCGACTTCAACTGGGACAACCCCGAGGTCCGTGAGGACTTCCACGACACCCTGCGGTTCTGGTCCGACCGGGGTGTCGCCGGTTTCCGCGTCGATGTCGCCCACGGCCTCGCCAAGGACCTGCGCGCACCGCTGCGCGACCTCGGTGACCAGCAGAGCTACCAGCCCGACGCCCTGCCGGTCGACGGCAGTCATCCGCTGTGGGACCGCGACGCGGTCCACGAGATCTACCGCGGCTGGCGGCAGGTGTTCGACTCGTACGACCCGCCGCGCTTCGCCGTCGCCGAGGCATGGGTGGGCACCTCACGGCGCATGGCGTACGCCTCCGCCGACGGGCTGGGGCAGGCGTTCAACTTCGACTTCCTCGGCGCACGGCTCGACGCCGACGAGATGCGCGCCACCATCGATACGGCGCTCGCCGACGCCCGCGACGCCGGTGCGACGAGCACCTGGGTGCTCTCCAACCACGATGTCGTACGTCATGTCTCGCGCTACGCCCTGCCCGGCGACCACCGCAAGCGCGACATCGAGGCGTGGCTGCTCACCGACGGCCGGGAACCGGCCCCGGACCTGGCTGCGGGTGAACGCAAGGCGCGGGCCGCCGCCCTGCTGATGCTGGCGCTGCCCGGATCCGCGTATGTCTACCAGGGTGAGGAGCTGGGCCTGCCCGAGGTCGCGGACCTGGACCGCGCGGACCTCCAGGACCCGATGTGGGTACGCAGCGGCGGACGCGTCAAGGGGCGCGACGGCTGCCGCGTGCCGCTGCCGTGGACCACTGAGGGCACCAGTTTCGGGTTCGGTTCCGGTGGCTCGTGGCTTCCGCAGCCCTCCGGCTGGGGCCGGTATGCGGCGGAGGCACAGAGCGGGGACGCGGAATCCTTCCTGGAGCTGTACCGCGAGGCCCTGCGACTGCGTCGCACGCTGGTCGCGGACGAGGCACTGGCGTGGGCCGGCCCGCAGGAACCGGCACCTCAGGGGCTGCTGCACTTCGAGCGTACCGGCGGCTGGCAGACCGTCAGCAACCTGTCCGACGAGCCCGTGCGGCTGCCCCGGGGGGAGGTCCTCCTCACCTCCGCGCCGCTGACCGGTGACACGCTCCCGCCGTGGACCACCGTCTGGCTGCGGACCGGGGCCGCGTCCTTCTCCCGGTCCGGCCGCTGAGGCACGGCGTCCGGCCCCTCGCACCGTGAGCGGAGGGGCCGGCTCACGGCCGGGCTCCGCGGCGCCAGCGGTCCGGGTCGATCCGTCCCGCGTACAGGGGGAGTTCGAGCGGGAGCTGGTCGTCCGCGAACGGGTCCCACACCCGGGTCAGGCCCGCCGTCCCCCGCGCGCGCACCCTCCGCGCCTCGGCGAGGTCCAGCACGTCGGTCAGGACCTCCTCGGGGCCGGGCCCGGCCTCGGCGCGCGTATGCCCCTCGGGGTCCACGACGACGCTGCGTCCGATGCCGTCGGGCGAGGCCGCGTTGAGGCTGGCCATGAAGACCTGGTTCACGATCGCGTTGGCCTGGGCCAGCACGACCTCCTGGGCGCGGTCGACGGTCGGTGTGCGCACCAGGTTGAGCACGAGGTCGGCGCCCTGCCAGGCCAGGTGGCGGGTGGTCTCGGGGAACCAGGCGTCGTAGCAGATCGTCAGGCCCACGCGTCCGTGGCCCTCCAGGTTGAAGACCACGAAGCTGCTGCCGGACGCCGTGGTCTCGTACGGCCGCCACGGGAAGATCTTGCGGTACTCGGCGACCCGTTCGCCGGTGGGCGAGTAGACGGGGGCGGTGTTGTAGATCTTGCCGTCCGAGCCTTGTTCGTAGACGCTGCCGGGCACGAGCCAGATGCCCAGTTCGCGGGCGAGGGCCGCCAGCCGGGTGCCGCGGGGGCCGTCCAGCGGCTCGGCCGCCTCGGTCATGACCGTCCCGGGATCCTCGCCGGGCTCGTGGCCGCACAGATGCAGCTCCGGGTAGGCGAGCAGGCGTACGCCGGGATGCGCCTCGACGACCCGGCGTACGTCCGCGGCGAACGCGTCCGGATCGTCGGCGGTGTGGTGGAGCGCGGCCTTCTGGACGAGGCCGATCGTCAGGGGGACCGTCATCTTGGCAACTTTCCGCGCAAGGGGGGGGTGTCCCGTGGCTGTCTGGTGGTGTCCGGGGGCCGTTGGCCCCGGGCCGCTGGTCCCTGGGCTCTGGTCCCTGGGCTCTGGTCCCTGGGCTCTGGTCCCTGGGCTCTCGTCCTGGGGCGCTGACGAGCCAATCATCGCGTCTGCCTCAGGACAAGATCCCCTTACCCAGCGGGATCCACAGGGAGAACCAGTGGCTCCGTGGTAGAACGAGGGCCACCGCGTCCGCGCTGCGCACCACCGCCCCGGACGCGCCTCACCGATCCGACAGGACACAGGAACACGCATGACCCTCACCCAGCTGAGGGCCTTCGTCGAGGCGGGGCGACTCGGGTCGTTCACCGCGGCGGCGCAGGCCATGGACATCGCCCAGGCGTCGGCCTCCGAACTGGTGCGGCGCCTGGAGACGGAACTGGACGCCGAACTGTTCGCACGGGGCAGCCGCACCCTGACCCTGACCTCGGCCGGCCAGGAACTGCTGCCGTACGCCCAGCAGGCCCTGGAGGCCGCGGAGGGCGGGACGAGGGCGGTGCGTTCCCTGGGCTCCCTGGGCGGAGGGACGGCGACCTTCGGTGTTCTGCGCAACGCGGACTACTACCTGCTGTCCAACCTCGTGCAGATGTTCCACGCCCGGTATCCGTCCGTCAGGGTCAGGCTCGTGGGGCAGAACTCGTCGGAGACCGCCACCGCCGTCGCCGCGGGTCGGATCGAGGCGGGCCTGGTCGTCCTGCCGATCGACGACGAGGGGCTGGTGGTGACCCCGCTCCTGCGCGACGAGGTGTTCTACATCAGCGCGAGCGAGGAACGGACCCGCGTCCCGGTGACGATGGAGGCGTTCGCCCGGGCCCCGCTGGTTCTCTACGACGCCCATTACGGCTGGCAGGACCCCACCCGGCGGCAGCTCGCGGAGCGGGCCCAGCTCGCCGGGGTCGCCATCGACCCGCTCATCGAGCTGGAGCGCGTGGAGGCCGCGCTGGACCTGGTGGCGGCCGGGGTGGGCGACACGATCGCCAGCCGGGCGGTGGTCGCCGGCCCGTCGTTCCCCCCGGGGCTGCACACCGCCTCGTTCGCCGACCCCCTCTACGACACGGTCGCCCTCGTCAAACGGCGGGGACATCCGCTGTCGCGGGCCACGAGGGAGCTCGCCCGGCTGGCCGAGGACACCCTGCGCGAACTCCGTACCGAGCTCGGTCTCTGAGTCGCGGCCTCACCCCGTGGGTCAGGGAAACCCTGTGGATCGGACAGGACTCGCCCCTCTGGTCCTGTGGCAGCGAGACGTCTAGCGTCCCTGCCATGCAGATCACGCACGACGAAGCACAGGCCCTCTCCCCGTTCCAGTGGCTCAAGAAGCCGTCCGTGGACGGTCCCCCCGCCCAGCGCGACCCCAAGGTGGTCGAGCGGGTCTCTCAGATGCTGAAGGAGATCGAGCACAAGGGCATGGACGCGGTGCGCGCCTACGCACAGGAGCTGGACGGCTGGTCCGGCGACGTGGAGATCGGGGCCACCGAGCTGAAGAAGTCGGGGGACGCCCTCCCCCCGGACGTCCGCACCGCCCTGGAGATGGGCTACGAGCGCACCCACCGGTTCGCCTCCGCGCAGCGCGAGCACCTGACGGACTTCGAGGTCGAGGTCGCTCCGGGTGTCGCCGGCGGCCAGCGCTACGTCCCCGTCTCCCGGGTCGGCGCGTACCTGCCGGCCGGCCGTTTCCCGCTGCTCGCCAGCGCCTTCATGACGGTGAACGTGGCGAAGACCGCCGGGGTGCCCACGGTGCTGGCGTGCACTCCCCCGTCGGGTGAGCACGGCGCGCACCCCGCCGTCCTGTACGGCGCCTACCTGTCGCGCGCCGACCGGGTGTTCGCGCTCGGCGGCGTCCAGGCGCTCGGTGCCATGGCCTTCGGTCTGCTCGGCGAGGCCCCGGTCGACATGCTGGTCGGCGCGGGCAACGCGTTCGTCACCGAGGCCAAGCGGCAGCTGTTCGGCCGGGTCGGCATCGACCTGCTGGCCGGCCCCTCCGAGGTCGCCGTCATCGCCGACGACAGCGCCGACCCCGAGTGGGTCGCGGCGGACCTGCTGGGCCAGGCCGAGCACGGCCCCAACTCACCCGCCGCGCTGATCACCACGTCCGAGAAGCTGGGACGCGCGGTGATCGCGGAGATGGACCGCCAGCTGGAGTCCCTGGTCACCCGGGACATCGCCGGCCCGGCGTGGCGTGATTTCGGGTCCGTCGTCGTGGTGGCCGACCGGGCCGACGCCGTCGCCGTGGCCGACGTCATCGCCCCCGAGCACCTGGAGATCCAGACCGAGGACGACGACTACTACCTGGAGAACCTCTCCAACTACGGCTCGCTGTTCATCGGGTCGTGGTCGACGGTCGCCTACTCCGACAAGGGCATCGCCGGCACCAACCACGTGCTGCCCACGGGCAAGACGGCCCGCTACAACGCGGGGCTCTCCGTCTCCCGCTTCCTCAAGCCGCTGACGTACCAGCGTGCCTCGAAGGAGGGGACCGCCTCCCTCGCCCCCGCCGTCGAGCGCATCTCGGCGTTCGAGGGGCTGGCCGCCCACGGCGCCACGGCGACGCTCCGCATCGACCGGATCGGGCGGACGTCCGGCGCGTTCGACGAGGTCCCGGCCGCTCTGCGCGACCAGCTCTGACCGCTCCCCCGTGCCGCCGCTCCGCGTGCGGCGGCACGGGACCGCCGGTGCGCACCTGTACGAGCGAGCCTGTCGGCCGCGCCCCGGGCCGCACCGGCTCCCCCTGACACCGCCCAGACCCGAGGTCCCCCATGCGACACCGCCCGTCCGCGCCGTCCGTGCCTCCCGGAAGCGGGAGCGGCACCGCTCTCACCCAGGGCCTGAAGGGCCGCCAGATCACCATGATCTCCATCGGCGGGGTGATCGGAGCCGGCCTCTTCGTCGGTTCGTCCACCGCCGTGGCCGCCGCGGGGCCGGCCGTTCTGATCTCGTTCCTGCTGGCGGCCGCGCTCGTGGTGCTCGTCATGCAGATGCTGGGCGAGATGGCCGTCGCCCAGCCGGACACGGGCTCCTTCTCCACCTACGCCGACCGCGCGCTGGGCCGCTGGGCGGGCTTCTCGATCGGCTGGCTGTACTGGTGGTTCTACATCCTCGTCATCCCCATCGAGGCCATCGCGGCGGGCGAGGTCATCGCCGGCCTGACCTCGGTCCCCAGCTGGATCCCGGCGCTCCTGGTGATCGCCGTACTGGCGGGCAGCAATCTGCTCGCGGTGCGCAACTACGGGGAGTTCGAGTACTGGTTCGCCCTTCTGAAGGTCATCGCGATCGTGGCGTTCCTGGTCCTGGGCGTGCTCGCCGTGCTCGGTGTGCTGCCGGGCTCGGACACCCACGGGGTGTCGAACCTCTGGAGCCACGGCGGTTTCGCCCCGCAAGGCGCCATGGCCGTCATCGCCGGCCTGCTCACCGCGATGTTCAGCTTCCAGGGCAGCGAGATCGTCACCATCGCCGCCGCCGAGTCCGAGGAGCCGCGCAAGAACATCAAGAAGGCCGTCCGCGCCGTGGTCTGGCGGCTGGGCCTCTTCTACATCGGCTCGATCCTCATCGTGGTCTGCCTCGTACCGTGGAACGCCGGCGACCTGGCGGCCGGCTCCTACCAGGCCGCCCTCGACCGGATGAACATCCCGGGCGCCGCGTGGATCATGGACGTCGTCCTTGTCGTCGCCGTGAGCAGCTGCCTGAACTCCGCCGTCTACACCGCGTCCCGCATGATGTTCTCACTGGCCGGCCGGGGTGACGCCCCCGCCGCCTTCGCGCGCACCTCGCGGCGCGGGGTGCCGGCCAACGCGGTCGTGGCCTCCACCGTCATCGGGATCGCCGCGGTCATCGCCAACTACCTGCTGCCGGAGGTCTTCTCGTACCTCATCGCGTCCAGCGGCGCGATCGCCCTGATGATGTACATGGTCATCGCGCTCACGCAGTACGCGACCCGCCGCAAGGGGGGCCTGCCGGCCGAGGTCCGGATGTGGGCGTTCCCCTACCTCACCCTCGCCACGGTCGCCTTCATCGCCGGGGTGCTGGTGCTCATGGCCGTACTGCCGGGCCACCGGCTGGAGCTGTGGCTCTCGCTGGGGCTCGCCGCCGTGCTCGTCGCGGTGGGGGCGGCGCGGCAGCGCCGGGCGGGTGCCGCGGGTGACGGTCCGGCGGCACGCCCCTCGGACACGGAGCGGACTCCGGAGCGGGCTGTGTGACGGGGCCGGGGCCGGCTCAGTGGGCGCGGGCGTGCGTGGCGCGGGGGACGAACTCCGTCGGCAGGACCAGGCGTTCACCGGCCGGGTCGACCTCCTTGGCGATGCGCCGCACCAGCAGACGCGCCGCCTGACGCGACAGCTCCCGCAGGTCGTGCCGGACGGTGGTGAGCCGGAACACCTCCCAGGCCGCCATCGGGAGGTCGTCGAAGCCGATGACGGTGAGGTCCTCGGGGACCCTGACACCCGCCGCGAGCGCCGCGTTCAGGACACCGATGGCGACGACGTCGTTGCCGCAGAACACCGCCGTGGGCGGCTCGTCCGCGTCGAGGAGGGCGGGCAGCGCCCGGTAGCCGGTCTCGTACTCGAAGGCCCCACGCACCACCCGGCTCTCCGGAAGCCCCACGCCCGCCTCGGCGAGGGCCAGCCGGAAGCCCAGCTCGCGCTCGCGCCCCGTCGTGGTGTTGGCGGAACCGAAGATCCCGGCGACACGCCGGTGCCCCAGGGCCGCGAGCTCCCGCGCGACGAGCCGTCCGCCGCCCTCGTTGTCGACGACGGAGGCGAAGTCGTCGCTCCGTCCGGTGTCGCGGTTGAGGAAGACGTACGGCATGCCGCGCCGCTCCAGCTGGGCCGGCAGGCGGGAGTCCGTGGTGGCGGTGGCGAGGACGACGCCGTCCATCGACTGGTCGAGCAGCTTCTCCTCGGCGACCGCCTCGTCGGACCGCTCGGTGATCAGCATCATCCGGTAGCCGAGACTGCTCAGTTCGTCGTGGAGCGGGGCGATGACATGCGGGTAGAAGGGGTTCGTCAGATCGGTGACGATGACGCCCACCCGCCGGGTGGCGCTCGTCGACAGCGTGCGCCCGGCCTCACTCGGCACGTAGTTCAGCGCCTGGGCCGCCCGCCTGACCTTCTCGCGCGTGGCCCGGGACACGCGGGGGTCGTCACGCAGCGCGCGCGAGACCGTGGGCTGCGAGACACCTGCCAGCTTGGCCACGTCGTGACTGGTGATCCCCATCGGCTCTCTCCTCGTCGCCACCGGAGCCGCCCGACCGCGCCTCCGGGCCAGTATACGTATGCCGTACGCACGCGGCGCCGTGCGCCGCTCGGCCGTCACGGCGCGCGCTGAAAAGCACGCACGACCAATTCCCCCACCCAGCCCCCTTGACATCCAATGCATCGGCGCCTGTCATGGAATACATACGTATTCACAAGCAAGGAGCAGTCATGGCAGTCATGCCCGACGTCGTCGTATCGCCCAGCGAGCTGGCCCGCCGCACGGTCCCGCGCAGCGACTTCGTCTCCTGCAACCAGGCCTTCATCGACTGCCGTACGCCCGGGTCGGACCGCAAGGAGAACTACGCGATGATCGGGCCGGGCGTCTCGCAGGCCGCCGGTCAGCACGTCAACCTCCGGCTGCCGCACGGCTACAACATCGGTGCCGCCGCGATGCCGAACGGCATCACCAACAACCTCCATCTGCACTACACCGCCGAGGTGTTCGTCTGCACCGAGGGCGAGTACCTGCTGCGCTGGGGGGCCGACGGCACCGAGGGAGAACTCACCCTCAGGGCCGGCGACATCGCCTCCATCCCGACCTGGATCTTCCGCGGCTTCACCAACACCGGGCCGGACGACGGCTGGATGTTCACCGTGCTGGGCATGGACCACACCGGCGGCATCATCTGGGGCCCCTCGGTCCTGCGGGAGGCCGGGAAGCACGGCCTGTACCTCACCGCGGACAACCAACTGGTCGACACCGTCGCCGGTGACACCCTCCCGCCGGAGTCCGAGCTGGTCAGTCCGATGACGCAGGAGCACATCGACCGGCTGCGCCACTACACCCCCGACGAGATGAAGCGCCGAATCGCCGCCTCGGACGAGCTGGTCTTCTCCGAGCACCCCTTCCTCGACAGCACCCTGCCCGGCGGCGGTGCCCGGCTGAGCTGCGTCATCGGGTACGGCATGACGGAGGACCCGCACCAGGAGCCGCGCGTGTTCAATCCGCACGGGCACAACGTGGCCTGGCTCCGCGCCGACCCCGGGCAGGGCGTCTCGGCGCACCGTCAGCACGAGACCCAGACACTGATCGTGAAGGACGGCCTGTGGGAGGTCACCCTCAACCGCACCGACCCCCTCACCGTCCGTCTCGGTCCCCGCGACATGCTCTCCGTCCCGCAGGACGCCTGGCGCTCCGTACGCAATGTCGGCGACGAGCGGGGCGACCTCCTCGTGGTCAACTCCGGTGACGGGCGCGTCCGTCTGGAGTGGGACGAGGAGGTGCGCAAGAGCGCGGCGGACGCGGGCCTGGGCATCGACCACAACGGATACGTCGCCCCGTACGCCCTGCTGCCCCGCTCCGCGCGCTCCTGGTGAGCGGCGTGGAGCACGGGGACACGGGCCGTCCGCTGCCGTTCGTCGTCGTGCCCGGAATGCTCTGCGACGCGAGCCTGTGGCGCGACGTCGGCTTCCCCGAGGGCCACGACGTCCATCACGTCGCCCTGCGGCGCGGGGACATCGGGGAGCTCGCCGAGGACGTGCTCGCCGCGGTGGCGGGCCCGTTCGTGCTCGTCGGGCTCAGCCTGGGAGCCATCGTCGGTTTCGAGGCGCTGCGCCGGGCGCCCCGGCGGATCGCCGGTCTGTGCGTGATGGCGACCAACGCGGGCCCGCCGCGTCCAGAGCAGTACACGGCCTGGCGGGCGATGGACGAGCTGATCGCGGCCGGCCGGTTCGCGGACGTCGTCGAGCAGACGCTGCCGGACATGTTCCCCGACCGTGCCCCCACGCCCGAGGCCGCGCGGCGCTACCGCGCCATGGCGCACTCGGTGGGCGCCACCGCCGCCCGCGCCCAGCTCGCCGCGCAGGCGACCCGCACGGACGCGGCCTCCGCGCTGCGGGCGGCCCGCTGCCCCACCGCCGTGCTGGCCGGGGAGCGGGACACCCTGTGCCCGCCCTCCTACCACCGGGCGATCGCCGACTCGGTCCCCGGAGCCGCCCTGACCCTGCTGCCGGAGGCGGGGCACCTGCTGCCGTGGCAGCGGCCGGAGGCGGTGACGGCCGCACTGCGCGGACTCGTCGCGGCCGCCGGCGGTACGAGAGCGGCGCCCGCCGCCCCCTGAACACACCACCCTGCCCCCTTCACCCTCAGCGGAAGAGAGCCGTCATGCCCCGACACCTCAAGTCCCCCGTCCCGGCCGCGCAGGTCAGCGCGGCCCGGGCCGACGTCGCCGAGCGCGTACACGCCATCCTCGACGACATCCGCCGGCGCGGAGACGACGCGGTCCGTGAATACTCCGAGAAGTTCGACAAGTGGAGCCCCGAGTCGTTCCGCCTGAGCGCCGACGAGGTCCGGCGGATCGTGTCCCAGGTGCCCGGCACGGTCCTGGACGACATCCGCTTCGTGCAGCAGCAGGTCCGTACGTTCGCGCAGGCCCAGCGTGACTCGCTGGCGGACGTCGAGATCGAGACGCTGCCCGGCGTCCGCCTCGGGCACCGGCACGTCCCCGTGGCCGCCGCCGGCGCGTACGTGCCCGGCGGCCGCTACCCGCTGACGGCGTCGGCCCACATGACGATCGTGACCGCCAAGGTGGCCGGCGTTCCCCGCGTCGCCGCCTGCACACCGCCCATCCGGGGCGAGATCCCCGCCGCGACGGTCGCGGCGATGCACCTCGCGGGCGCCGACGAGATCTACCTGCTGGGCGGCGTCCAGGCCGTCGCGGCGCTGGCCGTGGGCACCGAGACCATCGGCCGCGTCCCCATGCTCGCGGGACCGGGCAACGCGTACGTGGCGGAGGCCAAGCGGCAGCTGTTCGGCGAGGTCGGCATCGACCTGTTCGCCGGACCGACGGAGATCCTGGTGATCGCCGACGAGAACGCGGACCCGTTCGTCGTGGCCGTCGACCTGCTGTCGCAGGCGGAGCACGGTCCGGACTCCCCCGCCGTGCTGGTCACGACGTCCGAGCGGCTGGGCCGCGAGGTCGAGCGGCACATCGAGCGCCTGCTGCCGGGCATGCCCACGAAGGACTTCGCCGAACCCGCCTGGCGCGACCACGGCGAGATCGTGGTGGCCGACACCCTCGACGAGGCCTTCCGGATCGCCGACTCCTACGCCAGCGAGCACGTCGAGGTGCTGACCGAGAACCCCCGCCAGGCACTGGAGAAGATGCGCGACTACGGTGCGCTCTTCCTCGGCGAGGGCACCTGCGTCTCCTACGGCGACAAGGTCATCGGCACCAACCACGTCCTGCCCACCCGCGGTGCCGCCCGCTACACGGGTGGCCTGTGGGTCGGCAAGTACCTCAAGACGGTGACGTACCAGGAGGTCACCGACACCGCGTCCTCCGCACTGCTCGGCGAGGTGTGCGGCCGGGCCGCGCGCGTCGAGCTCTTCGAGGGCCACGCCCGCTCCGGAGACGTCCGCGCCGCCAAGTACGGCAAGGGCACCCTGCCGTGGAACGAGGAGGGCGCCGCATGACCGGCCGCACCGCACCACTGGCCGGCCGCACCGCGCTCGTCACCGGCGGCGGCAGCGGCCTCGGCCGGGCCGTCACCGGATCGCTGCTCGCCGACGGCGCCCGGGTGGTCATCACCGGCCGCAACGAGGCCGCGCTCAAGGAGACCGCGGCGCACTTCGGCGCGCAGGTCTCGTACCGCGTCTGCGACGTCTCCCGCCCCGACGACGTCGAGGAGCTCCTCCGAGGTCTGGCCGGCGAGGAGATATCGATCCTGGTCAACAACGCCGGGATCGCCGGCCCGGTCGCCCCGCTGACCGAGATAACCCCGCGGGAGTGGGACGAGGTCTTCGAGGTGAACGTGCGCGGGGTGTTCCTGATGTGCCGGGCCTTCCTGCCCGCCATGACCGCGCGGGGCACGGGCGACGTCATCAACATCGCCTCGGTGTCGGGCAAGCGCCCACTGCTGCGGCGCACCCCCTACTGCGCGTCGAAGATGGCGGTCATCGGTCTCACGACCACGCTGGCCGGCGAGGTCGGACCGCTGGGGGTCACGGTCAACTCGCTGTCCCCCGGGCCTGTTTCGGGTCCCCGTATGGAACGCAACTTCCTTCTGGAGGCGGAGCGCACCGGGAGCACCTACGCGCAGGCCGAGCAGGAGTTCGTCGGTCGCTCCGCCCTGGGGCGGATGGTCACGGAGGACGAGGTGGGCGAGGCCGTCACCGCCATGCTGCGCATGCGCGGACTGTGCGGGGCCGACATCGACCTCTCCGCGGGGATGGTGGCCCGGTGACCGCGCACCGCACACCGCGCCGCGGCCTCAAGCAGCGGCTGGCGGACGGCGAGCGGCTGCGGGGCGCCCTGCTGCGGCTCCCCTCGGAGACGCTGGTGGAGATGGCGGGGGTCGCGGGATTCGACTACGTCGTCATCGACTGCGAGCACGGCCCCGCCGACACGGCCCTGCTCCAGCAGCACCTCACGGCCGCTGCGGCGCAGGGCACCGAGGTCCTGGTCCGGGTCGGCTCGGCCGAGCCGGCGCTCGCGCTGCGCTGCCTCGACCTGGGCGCGGCCGGGCTGATCTTCCCGCACGTGGACAGCCACGAGGACGCGGCACGGGCGGTGGCGGCCAGCCACTATCCGCCGTGGGGGGAGCGGGGCTTCGCCACCTACAGCAGAGCGGGCCGGTTCGGCACGGTCACGGCGGCCGACCATGTGGCCGCGTCCCGCGAGACCCTGGTCGTGGCGATGATCGAGACGCGGCGCGCCTGCGAGGACGCCGACGCGATCCTCGGCACCGAGGGGGTGGACGCGGTCCTGGTGGGCCCCGCCGATCTGGCCGTGGACTGCGGCTTCCCGGGGCCCGGCGTCGTCGACGGGCTGACCGCGCGGGCGCACGACGCGGCGCGGGCCAACAAGCGCGCTGTGATGACGATCGTGCCGAGCCTCGACGCCGGCCGGACCGCCGAGCGCCAGGGGGCGCAGCTCGTCCTCTACAACATGGCCCATGTCCTCATGGACACCATGCGCACCCTCGCCGGGCCCGGCACGACGGACGCGGCCGACGCCCCCGTCTGACCGGGTCCGGGACGGCCGAGACCCCGCCCGCGGCGTGGCGTCGCGCCCCCCTGCGCACCGCCCCGCGGGGCTCCCGGCTGCCGTCTTCCGGGGCCCGCCGGCCCACTCCCGGCACACCCTTGACGCCCCGGACCCAGGTCCTTAGTGTTCTCGACCAGTCCCCCTGATTCATACGTATGCACTCCCCATTCCCCGCGTGATCGGAGCAGCCATGTCCGCCACGGCGCCACCCGGCCCAGCCGTCACCTCCCCCCAGGCCGACCCGAACAGGCGGAAGGCGATACGCCGAGCGATCGGCGCGGGCAGCATAGGTAATTTCGTCGAACAGTTCGACTACGGCCTGTACGGCTACATGGCACCGATCATGGCCCCGGCGTTCTTCCCCGAGAGCGACAGGACCGTGGCGGTCCTGAGCACGTACGCGATCATCGCCATCGCCTGCCTGTTCCGCCCGCTCGGCGGCACCCTCGTGGGCCGCTGGGGCGACCGGGTGGGCCGTAAGAAGACCCTGCTGTGGACCATCGTCGCCATGGGTGTGACCACCGCCCTGATCGGGGCGCTGCCCACGTACCAGCAGATCGGCATCGGCGCCCCGGTGCTGCTCCTGCTGCTGCGCGTCGTCCAGGGCTCCGTCTCAGGCGGCGAGTACGTCGGGGCCGTCGCGTTCATCGTGGAGTGGGCGGAGCCGAACCGGCGCGCCTACTACACGTCGTACGCCTCCAACAGCTGCTTCGTCGGCACCCTCGCCGGTGCCGGCACGGCGGCCCTGACCAGCTGGGTGTTCGAGGGCGACGCCCTCGACTCGTACGGCTGGCGGCTCCCCTTCCTGCTTGCGATCCCGCTCAGCCTGGTCGGGGTGTGGCTGCGCCGTCACATCGAGGAGACGCCGGAGTTCATCCGGGCGACCAACGAGGGGACGGACGTCGTCAAGGCGCCGATCCGTGAGGCGCTGCGCTCGCAGTGGCGGCCGATCCTGGTCTTCTGCGGGATCTCGATCATGCTCGCGATCCTCTCGTACACCTGGGTCACGTTCTATCCGCAGTACCTGACCGACACGCTCGGCCTGCCGCGGTGGATGGCCCTGACGTCGAACGCCATCTCCATCGCCGTCCTCATCCCGATGCTGCCGCTGGCCGGCATCCTGTCGGACCGCATCGGGCGGAAGCCGATGCTGGTCACCGGCGCCATCGCCTCCATCGTGCTGGTCCCGGTCGCCTTCATGGTCGGCGAGCACGGCACCTTCGGGACGGCAGTGGCCAGCCAGCTCATCTACCTCGTGCCGGAGTTCTTCCTCACGGGCATCGTCACCGTCTGCGCGGCCGAACTGTTCACCACCCGCACCCGGTTCAGCGCCAGCGCCATCGCGTACAACAGCTCGTTCTCCATCTTCATGGGCATCACGCCGTTCGTCGCGACGCTGCTGGTCAGCACGTTCGACACCATCTACGCCGTCTGGGCCTACCTGGCGGTGGGCGCGCTCCTGGCGCTGGCCGTCGTGAGCGCCTTCATGACGGAGACGTACCGGAGTCAGCTCGGCGCGGACAAGTTCGCCCGCTAGGGCGGCGCCGGGCCGGCCCCCGGCTACCCTCATGACCAGCCCTCTACATACGCATTCACACACGCACCACACCACTGGAACGGAAAGCACCATGGCCCTGGACCCTGTCGCGTACCTCCCCTACAAGGACCCGGACGACTTCATCCGCGAGGTGACCGACCGCATCTGGGTCGACCGCGACATCGCCCACATCGTCGACAACTACGAGCCCGACTCGATCGTGCACGCCAGCCTCGGCACCGTCGTCGGACGTGACGGCGTCATCGAGGGCAGCACGATCCGCATGGGCAACACGCCGGGCCACATCGGCCAGGCCGAGGACGTGGTGTGGGAGGCGCGCGGCGACGACGCGTTCCTCAGCTCGCACCTGGTCTTCTCCGCCGACGAGCACCTCGTGGACGGCCGCAACATCCGCATCCGCAAGCGCACCGTGGCCAACTGCCTCTACCGGCGCGGCCGGATGGTGGAGGAGTGGGTCGTGCGCGACGACCTCGCGGACTGTCTGCAGCGCGGCCAGGACCCGGCCGAGGCGGCCCGGGAGCTGACCTTCCAGGGGTACAGCGGCTCGATGCTCGACGAGCCCCCGCAGGACGTGCTGGCCGACGGGGTCAGCGGTGAGCGTCCGGACGAGTTCCGCCCCGAGTGCGAGATGGTGCTCCGGTTCATCGACGAGGTGTGGACGCAGCGTCAGCTGAACAAGGTCCACGACTACATGGACCGTGACCTGTTCCTCCACACGATCGGCGACCGGACGGTCATCCGGCCCGAGCGCTACCAGGCCGATCTGCTCGCCATGGTCGGCCCGTTCCCCGACGCACGGTTCGCGGTCCGGGACATCCAGACGAACTTCTCCCCGCGCTACGCGGGCCTGCGCGTGGCGGTCCTGTGGACCATGCACGGCACCTACCGCGGCACCCCGTCCTTCGGCCCGATCACCGGCAAGCCGGTCACGGTGCTCGGCGTCTCGCAGTTCCTGATCCAGGAGGGCCGCATCGTCAAGGAGGTCCGTGTCTACGACGAGATCTCGCTGCGCGCTCAGATCAACGCCGGCCGCGAGGAGGGCTCGCAGGTCGAGGCCAACATCTACTGAGCACCCTCGACGCGGGCGGCCGCCACCGGTCTTCCGGTGGCGGCCGTCCGCATCGTCGGACTGCGCCGTGATCCGCACGCGTCAGCCGGGCCATCGCTCCAGCATGGCGTCGGAGCGCGCACGGCCGGACCGTCGCGGCCCTGCATGAGTTCGGCGACGCTGGAGAGACCGGCCGCGTACAGCTCCTGGGTGAAGTGGACGCGGTCCAACTCGTTTTCCGTGTACGGCCGTCGTCCGCTTCGTCTCGTGCGCCTCCCAGGCCTGATCGAGCGGGGATGGAACGACACGGGTGGGCCTGGCCCTGGCCGGTCCCGTTGCGGGGCGCGGTCAGATGCGCACCGCGGCCTGGAAGGCGCCGATGGTGTTCATCGACTCGTAGCGGACGTACGTGCCCGGGTACGGGGCGTGCAGCACCGTGTTGTTGCCCGCGTAGAGGCCCACGTGCGAGGTGTTGCTGAAGAAGACCAGGTCGCCCGGCTTCAGCTGGCTGCGCGCGATGCGGGTGCCCTGGTTGATCTGCGTGTACGTGGTGCGGGTGATCTGGACGCCGGCCTGGCCGTACGCCCACTGGGTCAGCCCCGAGCAGTCGTACGAGCCGGGGCCCGTGCCCATACGCGCGTAGGGCTTGCCCACCTGTGTGTGGGCGGCCTGGAGGGCGGCGGCGCCGAGGGCGGAGGCGGGGACCTCGTTGCCGAGGTCGACCTGCCCGCCGGTCGAGGAGGGGGTCTTGTTGCCGAGGTCCACCCGCTCACCGGCGGCGCGGCTGGCGCGCTGCTCGTCCTCGGCGATCTTGGCGCGCTCGGCCGCGGTGAGGGTGTTCAGCAGCTTCTGGGCGTCGGCCAGCTTGCCCTGCGACTTCTTCTTGCTCTCGTTCAGCGTCTCGCGGACCTCGGCGAGATCGGAGAGCTTGCCCTGCGCCTCCTTGCGCTGCTGCGCGAGGGTGCGCTGCTTCGCCTGGATCTTCTGCAGCGACTCGGCCTGCTTGGCCGTCAGCTGGTCGAGCGCGGAGGCCTGGTCGAGGAAGCTGTCCGGGTCCGAGGAGAGCAGCAGCTGGACCGACGGGTCGAGGCCGCCGGAGCGGTACTGCGCGGTGGCGAGCGAACCGAGCTGGCCGCGCAGGGTGTTGAGCTCGTCCTGGCCGCGGGCGACCTTGTCCTGGAGCGCGTCGGCCTGCTTCTTGAGCTTGTCCTGCTGCTCCTTGGCGCCGTTGGCCTTCTCGGTCGCGACCTCGGCCTCGTGGTAGAGCTTGTCGACCTTCGCCTTGACCTCGCTCTTGGTCGGCTTGGGGTCGGCGTGGGCGGCCTGGGAGGTCAGGGCCACGGCCGCGGCGGCGGTCGCGGTGAGCACGGTCACGCGGGTGCGGCTCGGCTGCTTGGGACGACGGTGGGACGCCACGAAGGCGAGCTCCTTCTTCCTCGAGCCGCCTACCGGGCTGTGGGGGGAAGAATCCCCGGCTCCGTGCACGTCACGGACTCGGCGGTTCCTTCGCCGTCACCCCGGGTGGGCGATCAACCGTGCGAAGGTTCGAGGCCTGACCCTAGTGACCATCTTGTGATCAGTTCAAATCCTCACGAGCAAAATCTCGTCACACCAGGCACTTCTTTACTTTCATCACACTGCGTGTAGCGGTGACTTGACGGTACGTTCCAAAAATTCCGGCAAGTCACCCATGTCTCACATGACGCGTCAGACGCGCGAAAGGCGCTTCAGGAGCAAGGCGGACGCGACGGGCCGCGCACCGGCCTTCGCCACCCCGTCGGCGACCTCACGGTCGGTGGAGACCACGACGACGGGCCTGCCCGGCGGTTCGGCGCGCGCCAGTTGCCGGATGAGCTCGTCCGCGGTGACGCCCGCCTTGCTGAAGAGGACGCGGACCCCGCGCGGTGGTGCGAGCAGGACCGGGGCGGCCAGTTCGGCACCGTCGAAGACGCAGGTCATCTCGGCCCCGGTCTGTGCCGCGAGGACCGAGAGGCCGCCCAGGAGACGCAACCGCTGCTTCTCCAGCGGCATCTGCGGATAGCCGGTCTTGGTGACGTTGTACCCGTCGACGATCAGATGCGCCTGCGGCAGGGCGAGCAACTGGTCGAGCAGCGCCGGATCGGTCTCCGAAAGGGCCCTGGCGGCAATGTCCTTCGGCGACATCCGGCCGGGCTCCACGGCTTCGACGCCGTCCGCGGGGCGGAGCGAGGAAGGGGGCAGGGCCAGTTCGCGGCGGAGCCCCTGCGCCGCGTCGAGCACGGTGTCCAGGAGCAGCCGCAGCCGCATGTCCTCGACCGAGCGTCCCTCCCTGGCCGCCCGGCGGCCGGCCTCGACGGAGGCCTCCGCCTCTGCCAGCC
Source organism: Streptomyces sp. QL37 (assembly GCF_002941025.1). Taxonomy (NCBI): domain Bacteria; kingdom Bacillati; phylum Actinomycetota; class Actinomycetes; order Kitasatosporales; family Streptomycetaceae; genus Streptomyces; species Streptomyces sp. QL37. The sequence continues at coordinate 2,183,333 of NZ_PTJS01000001.1, forward strand.
GCGCCTTGAGCCGGCGGGACTCGCTCTCGGCCGCGGAGACCTGGGCCGCGGCCTCGGCCCGCACGGCGTCGGTCTCGGCACCCGCCTTGCGCAGAGCCGCCTCGCCGCGCTTCACCTCGCTGAGGGCGCTGCGCAGTTTGCGGTGCAGGGAGTCCGTCTCCTTGCGGGAGGCCTCCAGCTCCGAGCGCAGCCGTTCGGTGTCGGCCCTGGTCTGGCCGCGGGCGCGGTCGAGCTCCTCACGCAGCCGCTCCAGCTCGCGCCTGGTCTCCTCGTCCGCGCGCTCGGCGTGGGCCCGCTGGACCTCCTCGCCGGCCGCTGCCACCAGCTTGACCCACCCGGCCGGGCGCAGCACATACGCGGCGGCCGCCACATCGACGGGGTCGGCGGCGGCGGGCGGGGCGCCGGACGCGAGGGCGTCGGCCAGCTCCGGCTGGGTCTGGCCGATCCGCTCACCGATGCGCCGGCGGAACACCGGGTCGCCCTCCAGGGCGGCGGCCATCGCGTTACCCGCGAACTTGGCCCGCCGGCTCGGGGTGAAACGGGCGTACTGCCGGAGCTGGGCGGGGAGTTCGCCGACGGTCAGACCGCCGAAGGCGTCCGAGACCAGCGCCACCACCTTGCGGCGCACGCCCTCGGGCAGCGGACGGTCGAGCGACTCCGCGGTGCCGTCGGCCGCGTCGGCCGGTCCGGCGCCGCCTGTCGGCTGCTCCACCATCCATCACCCCAATATGTCTGTCCGCGCGGCCCCGTCAGGAGTCGGCACCAGGCCTGTCGACCAGTTCGATCTGGTCCACGGCGTTGCACCAACGACAGCGCACCGACTCGATGGTCTCACTGACCACCTCGCGCTCCTCGACACTCGACTCCCCGGCCAGGTCGAGATGCACGTACTCCACGACCTTGGAGGAGCGCGTCACGTCGAAACGGGTCAGGTTGCCGCAGAGCGTGCAGCGCCAGCGGGTCCCGTCCGTCGGCTGGGGAACCGTCGTCATCGTTGCGTCCTCTTTCGTCGTCGAGTCTCGTGCGTGCCCAGGCTTCGATCTCGCGGTGCGCCGTCGAACTGCGGATGTCCTGCCGCAACCCTACGGCCTTACGCATACCTATCGGCACGGCGAGGCGGTCTGTCCCGTTCTCGCCTGGTGCGTCATGCTCTGTGCGTGACCATTCGGCGGGAAGTCCACTGGCGGAGGCGGGCCGGAGAGCTCCGGGCCGCGGCCGCGGCGGGCGGCGCCCCGGTGACGTACGGGCTGATGGCGCTCTGCTGCGCGGTGTTCCTGATCAGCCCGCTCTCCGGGTTCAACCCCGTCTACGGCAGCGCCGACGCGCTGCTGGCCGCCCAGGCCGGGTATTTCGAGCGGTGGGGCGTGATCCCCGCCGAGCTCGTGGAGGGCTCGGCCCACGCGGCCCTGACCCCGCTGACCGCGCTCTTCGTCCACGGCAGCTGGCTGCACCTGCTGGGCAACATGCTCTTCCTCTACGTGTTCGGCGCGATGGCCGAGGAGCGCATGGGCCGCACCGAGTTCACGTTCTTCTATCTCTCGTGCGGCTACTTCGCCCTGGTGGCCTACGCGGTGGTGCACGCGGATTCCGACCAGACGCTGGTCGGCGCGTCGGGGGCGATCTCCGCCGTGCTCGGCGCGTTCCTCTACCTCTTCCCCCGGGCCCGTGTCACCAGCCTCTTCCCCTTCCTCTTCTTCCTGCCGCTGCGCTTCCCCGCCTGGATCGTGCTCGTGTTCTGGTTCGTCCTGCAGTGGCTGGCGGCGCGGAGCGCGGGCAGCGGCCCGGGCGTGGCGTACCTCGCGCACGTGGCGGGTTTCGCGGCCGGGTTCCTCTACGCCTGGGTGCGGTTCCGGGGGACTAGAGTGAGGTCTCCAGCCACGGCCACCGAGGGAGAAAGCCAGCCGTGATCACCGCGATCGTGCTCATCAAAACCAGCGTGGACCGGATTCCCGAGATCGCCGAGGCCATCGCCGCGCTGGACAGTGTCAGCGAAGTCTTCTCGGTCACCGGTACGTACGACCTGATCGCCATGGTGCGGGTCGCCCGGCACGACGATCTGGCCGATGTCATCCCGGGCCGGATCAGCAAGATCCAGGGCGTCGAGGGCACCGACACCCATGTGGCCTTCCGCACCTACTCGCAGCACGACCTCGAGGCGGCGTTCGCCATCGGGCTCGACGCCTGAGACCGCGTACGGCTCCGGCCGGGGACGGGGCCAGGGCCTTTCGTCCGGATCAGGCCGGACCCCGCGAGCCCGGGATGATCCGGACGAGAGGCCCTGGACGCCTCCCGTCCCCGGCCGGAGCCGTGTCCGGACCCGCTCAGACCTGCGCGGCGCCCCGGTCGGGCACGCAGCGGCCCTCCTCGGTGCGGTAGCTCCAGCGGGCGCCCTTGCTGACGAGCTCGCGGACGGCGCCCAGGAACCTCTCGATGTGCTCGTCCGGCGTGCCGGCGCCGAAGCTCACCCGGATGGCGTTGAGGGACCGCTCCCCCGGCGCGGCCTCCGGCGCGCCGCACTCACCCGGCTCCTGCGGCTCACTGCCCAGCAGGGTCCGCACCAGCGGGTGCGCGCAGAACAGTCCGTCGCGCACGCCGATGCCGTACTCGGCGGAGAGGGCCGCGGCGAAGTGCGAGCTGTTCCACCCCTCGACCACGAAGGAGATGACGCCGACCCGCGGGGCGTCGTCGCCGAAGAGCGAGAGCACCTTGACCTCGGGGACGTCGGCGAGCCCCTCCCGGACCCGCGTCACCAGCTGCTGCTCCCGGGCCACCAGCCGGTCGAACCCGGCCTCGGTCAGGGCCTTGCAGGCCGCCGCGATGGAGTAGACGCCGATGACGTTGGGCGATCCCGCCTCGTGCCGGGCCGGGGTGGTGTGCCACTCGACGTCCACGCCGCCGTCGGTGCGCCGGGCGACCTTGCGGGAGGCGCCGCCACCCGCGAGATAGGGCTCCGCGTCCACCAGCCAGTCGGCGCGGCCGGCGAGGACGCCCGAGCCGAAGGGCGCGTACAGCTTGTGCCCGGAGAAGGCGACCCAGTCGACGTCCAGTTCGGCGATGTCCACCGGGTGGTGGGGTGCCAGCTGCGCCGCGTCGAGCACGATCCGCGCCCCGTGGGCGTGGGCGGCGGCCGCCAGTTCCCTCACCGGCCACAGCTCACCGGTGACGTTGGACGCGCCGGTGACGCAGACCAGCGCGGGCCCGTAGGGGTCACGGGCGGCCAGGGCCCGCTCCAGCGTGGCGACCGCCTGGCCCGGGGTGCGCGGGGCGTCGAGGTAGGTCACCCGGGCGTCACGCCAGGGCAGCAGCGAGGCGTGGTGCTCGGTCTCGAACACGAACACCTGGCAGTCGGCGGGCAGCGCTGCGGCGAGCAGGTTGAGGGAGTCGGTCGTCGAGCGGGTGAAGACGACCTGGTCGTCCGCGCGGCAGCCGAGGAACGCCGCCACGGTCTCGCGGCTGTTCTCGAACAGATCGGTGGAGAGCTGCGAGAGGTACCCGGCACCGCGGTGCACGCTGCCGTAGTACGGGGCGTAGGCCGCCACGTCGTCCCACACCCGCTGGAGCGCCGGGGCGCTGGCCGCGTAGTCGAGAGCGGCGTAGGTGACGTCTCCGCCGGTAACGAGCGGAACGGTGACATCGGCGCCCAGAACCGGCAGCGGGGCACAAATGGACTGGTCGACGGCAGCGGTGGAGACAGACATGGCGAACTCCCGTAAAAGGCAGGCGAGATCCACGCGCCGGCGGCCCGAAAGGACGCAGCAGCGCGCGGGGAGAAAGAAAAAAAGGGTGTGCGGGGAAGGGCCTAGAGCCCTATCGCATTCGCTTGCTCACAGAAGACTCCCTGGGACCAGGACCCCAAGGGGTGGCATCCAACGATGCCGAGGGGCCCGCGCTTGCCACAGACCTCGCTGCCTGCGGCCTGGTCTTCACCCGGGGCACCCCGCCACGGACGGAGGGTTGCCGGACAGCGGGCCGGGGCCGTAGTCGCTGTCACTCATGACCTGCGCAGCATCTTGCCATAACCACGGCGACGCGCAAGGGCGCGGTCCGCGATCCGGACTGCGCCCTTGCTCACACCACGCGCTCTCAGGCGTTGCTGGCCGCCACCCAGCGCTCCAGCGCGCTCTTGGCCGCACCCGAGTCGATCGACTGCGCGGCCCGCGCGATACCGGCCGAGAGCTGCTCCTCCAGCGATCCCTCGCCCGGGTCCAGCGCGACCAGTGCGGCAGCCGAGTTGAGCAGCACCGCGTCGCGTACGGGGCCGGTCTCCCCGTCGAGCAGCCGGCGGGCCACATCCGCGTTGTACGAGGAGTCCGCGCCGCGCAGCGCCTCGACGGGGACCAGCTCCAGGCCGACGTCGCGGGGGTCGAAGGCCTGCTCGCGCACGGCGCCGTCGCGGACGATCCAGACCCGCGAGGTAGCCGTGGTGGTCAGCTCGTCGAGGCCGTCGTCGCCGCGGAAGACGAGCGCCGAATTCCCCCGGTCCGCCAGCACGCCCGCGACGATGGGCGCCATCTTCGGATCGGCGACCCCGATGGCCTGTGAACGCACCCGGGCCGGGTTGGTGAGCGGGCCCAGGATGTTGAAGGTGGTCTGCGTGCCCAGCTCCTTGCGCGCCCTGGCCGCGTACCGCAGGGCGGGGTGGAACTTCACGGCGAAGCAGAAGGTGATGCCCGCGTCCTCGGCGACGGCGACGACGCGCTGCGGCGTCAGGTCGAGGTTGACGCCGAGCTTCTCCAGGACGTCGGAGGCCCCGCTCGCCGAGGAGGAGGCCCGGTTGCCGTGCTTGACGACCTTCGCGCCGGTCCCCGCGACGACGATCGCCGACATGGTGGAGATGTTGACCGTCTTGGCCATGTCGCCGCCGGTGCCCACGATGTCGACCGTACGGCCGGGCACCTCGATGGTGTGGGCGTGCTCGTACATGGCGCGGACGAGTCCGGTGACCTCGTCGACGGTCTCGCCCTTGGCCCGCAGCGCGACGGCGAAGCCGGCGATCTGCACGTCCGTGGCCTCGCCGCTCATGATGCGGTCCATGGCCCACGCGGTGTCGTCGGCGCCCAGGTGCTCGCCGCGCAGCAGGGGGGTCAGCACGCCGGGCCAGGTACGGGCCGCCACGCTGTCGCCGCCGTCCGGGGTCACAACGTTCATGGTCCGCTCCTGGGGGTCCACAGCCGATACAAGGGATACCTCCCACCCTATCCAGGCCCCGGGACAGCGAAGAGCCCCGTCCATCGGATGGACGGGGCTCCCGCTGTGGCGGTCAGCTGAGGTGATCAGTGGTGGCCGTGGCCGCTGGTGATCTCCTTGTACTCCTCGGCGGTGGGCTTGGCGATCTGGTTGTCCTCGCCGTAGTAGCTCTTGCTGAGCCTGGCCCGGAGCTTCTGCAGCGCCGACGGCTTGCGCTCGACACCGTTCTCGTCGACCGTCGGGCCGATCTCGACCGGCTTGTACTGCTCGTGCGCGGTGAGCGTGTGCAGCTGGCCGGGGCTGAGCGGCTCGTGGATCTCGACGAACTCACCGTGCGGCAGGCGCTTGATGGTGCCGGACTCGCGCCCGTGCAGCACCTTCTCCTTGTCGCGGCGCTGGAGTCCGAGGCAGATCCGCCGGGTGACGACGAACGCCAGGACCGGGCCGACGAAGAAGGCGATCCGTACGAACCAGCTGATCGCGTTGAGCGACAGGTGGAAGTGGGTCGCCCAGATGTCGTTGCCGCCGCCGATCAGCATGACGAAGTAGATCGTCACCCAGGCGACGCCGAGGCCCGTACGGGTCGGGGCGTTGCGCGGACGGTCCAGGATGTGGTGCTCGCGCTTGTCCCCGGTGATCCAGGACTCGATGAACGGATAGAGCGCGAGTGCGGCGAGGACCACACCGAAGAGGACCAGCGGGATCAGCACGCCGAGGACCAGCGTGTGGCCCCAGAGGTTGATCTCCCAGCCCGGCATGACTCGGACGAAGCCTTCGGCGAAGCCCATGTACCAGTCCGGCTGGGCGCCCGTGGACACCTGGTCGGGACGGTAGGGGCCGAGCGCCCAGATCGGGTTGATCGAGGCGATGCCCGCGATGATCGCGATGAAGCCGAAGACCAGGAAGAAGAATCCGCCTGCCTTGGCCATGTACACCGGCAGCAGCGGCATGCCGACGACGTTCTTGTTCGTCTTGCCCGGCCCCGCGAACTGTGTGTGCTTGTGGAAGAAGACCAGGATGAGGTGGCCGACCACGAGCCCGAGCATGATGCCCGGCAGCAGCAGGATGTGGATCGAGTAGAACCTCGCGATGATGTCGGTCCCGGGGAACTCCCCGCCGAACAGGAACATCGAGATGTACGTACCGACGATCGGCATCGACAGGATCGCGCCCTGCGTGAAGCGCACACCCGTACCGGAGAGCAGGTCGTCCGGGAGCGAGTAGCCGGTGAACCCGGTGAACATGCCGAGGACGAACAGCAGGAAGCCGAACAGCCAGTTGATCTCACGCGGCTTGCGGTACGCGCCGGTGAAGAACACCCGGAACATGTGCACGAACATGCCGGCGAGGAAGATCACCGCTGCCCAGTGGTGGATCTGCCGGACGAGCAGACCACCGCGGACGTCGAAGCTGATGTCCAGCGTCGAGGCGTAGGCCTCGGACATCCGGATGCCCTGCATCGGCTCGTACGAGCCGTGGTACACGACCTCGTTCATGCTCGGGTGGAAGAACAGCGTCAGATACACACCCGTGAGGATGATGATGATGAAGCTGTAGAGGCAGATCTCACCGAGCATGAAGGACCAGTGGTCCGGGAAGATCTTGCGCATGTTGGCCTTGGCCAGGCCGTAGATGCCGAGCCGGCCGTCCGCCCAGTCGGCCACCCGCTCACCGGCGGGCGCCTTGCGCTGTGTGTCTGTCGCAGTACTCATCCGCGCTCCCAGAAGGCAGGACCGACGGGCTCTTCGAAGTCACCGAGCGCCTCGAGGTTGCCCTCGCTGTTCACGCCGATCCGCAGCTGCGGAAGGGCGTGACCGGCCGGACCGAAGATGACGCGGGCGCCGTCGGAGAGGTCGAAGGTGGACTGGTGGCACGGGCAGAGCACGTGATGCGTCTGCTGCTCGTACAGGCTGATCGGGCAGCCGACGTGGGTGCAGATCTTCGAGAAGGCCACGATGCCCTCGTGGGCCCACTCGCGCTCGCGCTTGTCCTTGATGTTGTCCGGCTCGATGCGGATGATCATCAGGGCGGCCTTGGCGATCTGCGACTGGAAGTCGTGCGCGTCCTCCTCCAGGCCCTCGGGCATGGCGAAGGTCAGCGAACCGACGACGACGTCCTCGGGACGCAGCGGCTCCATCGTGTTCATGTTGACGAGCTGCTTGCCCTTGGCCCACAGGGTCTTGCGGAGCTTCTTCTCCGGCAGCGGACCGAGGTCGCGCAGCAGCACCACACCGGAGAGCGGCACCAGGGCCAGCGCACCGAACATGGTGTTGCGGATCAGCTTCCGGCGCCCGATGGCGGACTCCCTGGCACCGTCCGCGAAGTCGGCCAGAACCTTGGCCTTGACCTCGGGTGTCGCCTCGATGGCGTGCCGGTCGTCCGCGACCTCCACGTCGGACATCAGGGTGCGCGCCCAGTGGACGGCCCCCGCGCCGATGAGGAAGAGCGCCAGGCCCAGGGTCAGGCCCAGGGAGAAGTTGAGCGCGCTCACGTGGCCGAACGGCCAGATGTAGACGATCTTGTCGACCGGGAAGATGACGTACGAGGCGATGAAGCCGACCGTCGCCAGCATGGACAGCGTGAACATGAAGGCGACGGCGCGCTCGGAGCGCTTCGCAGCCCGTTCGTCGATGTCCTGGATGCGCGGCTTGTGGGCCGGCAGCCCCGGGTCGGCGAACGGGTCGCCCGCACCCTCTACCGCGCCGTGCGCGGTGCCCTGCTCTACCGGCAGGTTCTCTTCTGGAATCTGTTGGCTACTCATGACTTCTTGGCCTTAGCGGTGTGGGCCGCGACCCATACGGCGATGGCGATCAGGCCGCCCAGGCCGAAGATCCAGCCGAAGAGACCTTCGCTGACGGGGCCGAGGCCACCGAGCGAGAGCCCGCCGGGGTCCTCCGACTCATCACCGTTGACGGTCTTGATGTACGCGATGATGTCTTTCTTCTCCTGCTCGGGCATGGTGCTGTCCGGGAAGGAGGGCATGCTCTGCGGGCCGGTCTGCATGGCCTCGTAGATGTGCTTGGGGCTCACGCCTTCGAGGTCCGGGGCGTACTTGCCGTTGGTCAGCGCGCCGCCCTTGCCGGTGAAGTTGTGACACTGCGCGCAGTTGGTGCGGAACAGGTCACCGCCCTTGGCCACGTCTGCGCCGGCGGGGTCGACCTGGCTGCCGGTCGGCGTGATCGGACCGGCGCCCAGCGACGCGACGTACGCCGCGAGCTGGTCGATCTCGGCCTGGTTGTAGATGACCTTCTTCTTCGGGACCTGGGCGCCCGGCTGCTGAGCCGGCATGCGTCCGGTACCGACCTGGAAGTCGACGGCGGCGGAGCCGACGCCCACGAGGGACGGCCCGTCGGTGGTGCCCTGACCGCCGGATCCGTGGCAGCTGGCGCAGCCCACGGAGTAGAGCTTCTTGCCCTCGTCGATGGCGAGGGACTGGGCGGTTTCGTCGGCCTGCGCCTTACCCGCAGGCGCGAACGCGGCGTACAGCCCCCCGGTAGCCGCCAGCGCGAGGAGTAGTACGACGACCGCCGCCAGCGGATGGCGTCGTCGTGCGGAGAGCTTTTTCACGGATTACCCCGGTGTCAGGATCTTCTGCGTCGATGATGGGTGGGTGCGAGCCCGGTTACTTGATCATGTAGATCGTGGCGAACAGGCCGATCCAGACGACATCGACGAAGTGCCAGTAGTAGGACACGACGATGGCGGCGGTGGCCTGTTCATGGGTGAATCTCGAGGCCGCGTATGTCCTGCCCAGTACGAGCAGGAAGGCGATGAGACCGCCTGTCACATGCAGACCGTGGAAGCCGGTCGTCAGGTAGAACACCGAACCGTACGGGTCGGAGGACAGGGAGAGACCCGCCTCCTTGACCAGCTCGGTGTACTCGAGGACCTGGCCTCCGATGAAGATCGCACCCATCACGAACGTGATGATGAACCAGGTGCGGAGCTTCTTCACATCGCCCCGCTCCGCGGCGAATACGCCGAGCTGGCAGGTGAGAGAGGAAAGCACCAGGATCGTGGTGTTCGTCGCCGAGAACGGGAAGTTCAGATGGTGAGCCATCTCCTTCCAGTGATCGGGTCCCATCACCGATCGCAGGGTGAAGTACATCGCGAAGAGGGCCGCGAAGAACATCAGCTCGGAACTCAACCAGATGATGGTTCCGACGCTGGTGAGGTTCGGCCGATTGACCGACGGGTGCGCGTGCCCGGTTTCTACTGTCGTTGCTGTCGCCACGACCGACATTATGTCGGTCGCTTATCCCGCCCTCACTCCGGGGGGTGCCGTTCGGTGTGTCAGCGCTGTGTGTCCTCACCGAACGGCCCATCGAATCGCTGTCTTTACCGGTGCTGACAGGCAGTCCGCCGGAGTACGATCCGCCCATCGGTTCATGCCCGGAGAGCCCCGAAGACACAGACGTCACGGAGGAACAATGCAGCCGACCGCCACGGTCCTGGTCTACAGCGACGACGCCAACACCCGCGAGCAGGTGAGGCTGGCAGCCGGTCGGAGGCCTGCGGCGGACGTGCCACCGGTGGAGTTCCTGGAGTGCGCCACCCTGCCCGCCGTCCTCAGCGCCCTGGACAGGGGCGGTGTCGACGTCTGCGTGCTGGACGGCGAGACGGCCCCCGCGGGCGGTATGGGCGTCTGCCGGCAGATCAAGGACGAGATCTTCGACTGCCCGCCCGTCCTGCTGCTGATCGGACGCCCGCAGGACGCCTGGCTGGCCACGTGGAGCCGTGCGGACGCCGCTGTGACGCATCCGGTGGACCCGGTCGACTTCGCGGACGCCCTGGCCTCCCTGCTGCGCCACAGGCTGGCCGTGGGGGCCTGAGGCGGAGGGGCCCCGAACCCCTCCGCGGTGTCCTTCCGGGGCGCGGCGCACTCCCGGCCGGGTCAGACCTGGGGGCGCAGCCGCGCCGCCTCGACGTCGGTGCCCGAGTCCGGTGTGCCGCCCCCGTGCAGGGCACTGCCCTTCCGCCAGGCGTCCCAGTCCAGGTTCCAGTCGCCGAAGCCGTTGTCGAACGGCGTCATCGTCTCGCCCTCGCTCCCGACGACCTTGACGATGTCGCCCTCACGTACGGTCTCGAAGAACCACTGGGCGTCGGCGGTGCTCATCCCCGTGCAGCCGTGGCTGACGTTGGCGCTGCCCTGCGAACCGGTCGACCAGGGCGCCGCGTGGACGTACTCACCGCTCCAGGTGACGCGTGTCGCCCAGTAGACGGGCAGGTCGTACGACTCCGAGGAGCCGGCGGCGATGCCGATGCTCTCCCCGCGCATGCGTACGAACTGTTCCTTGGCCAGCACCACCTTGACGCCGTTGCGCGTGTCGAAGCCGGGCTTGCCCGTGGTGACCGGCAGGGTGTTGATCACCTCACCGTTGCGCAGCACGGTCATCGAGTGGTCGGAGGCGTCGGTGATCGCTTCTATGCGGTCGCCGGTCGTGAGTTTCAGGGGCTTCGCGGCCGCCCCGTAGAGGGCGTTGGTGACCTTTATGCCCTTGAGGTTGCTGCGGACGTCGATGGTGGCGTCGGCGGGCCAGTACTCCTTGGGCCGGTAGTGCAGGGTCTTGGCGTCGACCCAGTACCAGGAGCCCGTGACGGCGGGGGTGGACCGGACCTGCAGCCCGCGTTCCACGGTGGCCCTGGAGGCCCTGTCGGTGACCGGAGCGCTGAGTTCCGCCGTGACGGGCTGTCCGACGCCGTAGGTGCCCGCCTGAGGGCCGAATGCCACCTTCAGGAACTTCTTGGCCGAGGTCGTGCCGAAGCCGTACGTACGGCTCCCAGGGGCGCCGTCGCCGTTCTCGGTGGAGACCTTGACGGTGTATCGGGTGCCGGCCGCGAGCGAGGTGGTGGAGTGCCACCGCTTCCCGTCGGCGTCGAGTTCGCCCGCCAGATGGCGGCCCTCCGTGTCGACGGCCGTCACGTCCGTGATCTTCGCGTCGTCTTCCTTGACGGTGACTTCGAGCGGTTTGTCGGGGTCGGCCTTCTCGTTCCCGGAGGGGCCGTTGAAGGAGACCAGGTCGGCTGCGTCGTACGGCTTCAGCGACAGCGGATGGCCGTCGGGCTCGCCACAGGCGGTCGCACCCGCTACCAGGGTCACGACCAGCAGGGTGCAGCTCACTACGGTGCGGATGCGCGGCGTGTGGTTCATGAACCCACGCTAAGAAGATTCATCCGATCCAGCGCGTTCAGTGACTGCAAACGGGGGCCCGGCCCGCTCATTGCTGAGCGGGCCGGGCCCCCGTACGGGTGCGACGCGTCCTGTGAGGGCGTGTCCTACTGGGTGCGGTTCTCTCCCCGGTAGTACTCGAAGACCCAGCCGAAGAGGCCGATCAGGAGCAGCGGGGCCGAGAAGTAGGCCAGCCACCAGCCGAAGACGACGGCCATGAAGAGGAACGCTCCACCGATGGCCAGCGAGAGCGGCTGCCAGCTGTGCGGCGAGAAGAAGCCCACCTCACCGGCTTCGTCCGCGACGTCGGCTTCCTTGTTGTCCTGGGCCATCGCGTCGACCCTGTTGGCCGTGAAGGCCAGGTAGAAGCCGATCATGATGGTCAGGCCGAAGGCCAGGACCAGCGCGGTCGTACCGACCGGCTCCTTGGACCAGACGCCGTACGTGACGGCCATGGCCAGCATGAAGACGCTCAGCCAGATGAAGAGCTTGCCCTGGATCTTCACTTGCCGTCCTCCTTGCCACCGACGAGGACCTTGTCACCCTCGGACAGGTGATCGAGCTGCTCGAGTGCCGCGATCTCCGGGTGGTGCAGGTCGAACGCCGGGGATTCGGAACGGATCCTCGGCAGGCTGAGGAAGTTGTGCCGCGGGGGCGGGCAGGACGTCGCCCATTCGAGCGAACGGCCGTAGCCCCAGGGGTCGTCGACCTCGATCTTCTTGCCGTACTTGGCGGTCTTCCAGACGTTGTACATGAACGGAAGCATCGACAGTCCGAGCACGAACGAGGAGATCGTCGAGATCGTGTTCAGGGCGGTGAAGCCGTCGGCCGCGAGATAGTCCGCGTAGCGACGCGGCATGCCCTCGGCACCGAGCCAGTGCTGCACCAGGAAGGTGCCGTGGAAGCCGATGAACAGCGTCCAGAAGGTCATCTTCCCGAGCCGCTCGTCCAGCATCTTGCCGGTGAACTTCGGCCACCAGAAGTGGAACCCGGCGAACATCGCGAAGACCACGGTGCCGAAGACGACGTAGTGGAAGTGCGCGACGACGAAGTACGAGTCGGAGATGTGGAAGTCCAGCGGCGGCGAGGCCAGGATCACGCCGGTCAGACCACCGAAGGGGAAGGTGATCAGGAAGCCGACGGACCAGAGCATCGGTGTCTCGAAGGACAACGATCCCTTCCACATCGTGCCGATCCAGTTGAAGAATTTCACACCGGTCGGTACCGCGATGAGGAATGTCATGAAGGAGAAGAACGGCAACAGCACGCCGCCCGTCACATACATGTGGTGCGCCCACACCGTCGCGGAGAGGCCGGCGATGGCGATCGTCGCCGCGATCAGGCCTACGTAGCCGAAGATCGGCTTGCGGCTGAACACCGGAATGATCTCGGAGACGATGCCGAAGAACGGCAGAGCGATGATGTACACCTCCGGATGGCCGAAGAACCAGAAGAGGTGTTGCCACAGCAGCGCACCACCGTTGGCCGCGTCGAAGACGTGCGCACCGAACTTGCGGTCGGCCTCCAGCGCGAGCAGCGCGGCGGCGAGGACCGGGAAGGCCAGCAGGACCAGGACACCGGTCAGCAGGACGTTCCAGGTGAAGATCGGCATGCGGAACATCGTCATGCCGGGGGCGCGCATGCAGATGATCGTGGTGATGAAGTTGACCGAGCCGAGGATCGTTCCGAAGCCGGAGAAGGCCAGACCCATGATCCACATGTCGGCACCGACGCCCGGCGAGCGGACCGCGTCCGACAGCGGGGAGTAGGCGAACCACCCGAAGTCGGCCGCACCCTGCGGGGTGAGGAAGCCGGCCACGGCGATCAGCGAGCCGAAGAGGTACAGCCAGTACGCGAACATGTTCAGCCGCGGGAACGCCACGTCGGGCGCGCCGATCTGCAGCGGCATGATCCAGTTCGCGAACCCCGCGAACAGCGGCGTCGCGAACATCAGCAGCATGATCGTGCCGTGCATCGTGAACGCCTGGTTGAACTGCTCGTTCGACATGATCTGCGTACCCGGACGGGCCAGCTCGGCGCGCATGAAGAGCGCCAGGAGGCCACCGATGCAGAAGAAGGCGAACGATGTGACCAGGTACATCGTGCCGATCGTCTTGTGGTCAGTGGTGGTCAGCCACTTGACGACGACACTCCCCGGCTGCTTGCGCCGCACCGGCAGCTCGTCCTCGAACGAGTCGTCTGCTGCCGCGGCACCCTGGGATTCATTGAGGATGCTCACAGTTTGTTCGTCTCCGCATTCCTGGCCGGGTCCGTCTGCTCGATGCCTGACGGCACGTAGCCCGTCTGACCCTTCTCCGCCAGCTCCTTGAGGTGCTGCTGGTAACGCTCCGGAGAGACGATCTTGACGTTGAAGAGCATCCGGGAGTGGTCGACACCGCAGAGCTCGGCGCACTTACCCATGTAGGTGCCCTCCTTCTTCGGCGTGACCTCGAAGGAGTTGGTGTGGCCCGGAATGACGTCCTGCTTCATGAGGAACGGCACCACCCAGAAGGAGTGGATGACGTCACGCGAAGTCAGGATGAAACGGACCTTCTCCCCCTTCGGCAGCCACAGGGTCGGACCCGGGTTGCCGTTCTGCGGGTTACGCGTACCAGGGATACCCACGTCGTAGACGCCGTTGGCGTTCGCCGGGAAGTCCTTCTGGAACTTGTCGGGGATGGCGTCGAGCTCCTTGGAGATCTTGCCGCCGGTGGAGGGCTCGCCCTCCACGTTCTCGATGTAGTTGAAGCCCCAGCTCCACTGGTAGCCGACCACGTTGATCGTGTGGGCCGGCTTCGGGCTGAGCTCGAGGAGCTTCGATTCATCGCGCGCGGTGAAGTAGAAGAACACCGAGACGATGATGAGGGGGACCACTGTGTACAGCGCCTCGATAGGCATGTTGTACCTGGTCTGCTGAGGTACCTCCACCTTGGTCCTGCTTCGCCGGTGGAAGATGACGCTCCACAGGATCAGCCCCCAGACAAGGACGCCCGTGGCGAGCGCTGCCGCCCACGAGCCCTGCCAGAGGGAGAGGATCCGAGGGGCCTCTTCCGTTACCGGGGTGGGCATACCGAGGCGGGGGAAATCCTCCCAGTTGTATGAACAACCGGAGGCCGTCGCCAGGACCAGGCCCGCAGTCAGCACCTGCGGCAGCTTCCGCCGCATCGGGCGCCGCGACGAGCGGTCGGAGCCGTTGGGACTCACGTAGCGCCTTCCCGAGAGTCTCGCCCGCACGGTCGGCGCGGCCGTCTCACTTGGTCGGTCGCCGGCCCTGACGCGGGCAGGGGTTTGGATGTTTATGCGGACCAAACCCTACTGGACGCTATTTGGGGTCGCGCGGGGAGGGTGCCCAACGCGCCGCACGACACCCCGAAGGGATGGAATGCGAGCCTCCGGCCGTCATCTGACGCTCCCTCTCCCTGCCGCGAAGGTGGGCGGTCACCTGGTCACGCACCTGCGCGGGCTAGCGTGACGCCGTGCCCTACTTCGACGCGGCTTCCTCCGCCCCCCTGCATCCCGTCGCCCGTCAGGCGCTGCATGCCTCGCTGGACGAGGGATGGGCCGATCCCGCCCGGCTCTACCGCGAGGGGCGGCGGGCCGCGATGCTGCTGGACGCGGCCAGGGAGACGGCGGCGGAGGCGGTCGGCTGCCGTCCGGACGAGCTCGTCTTCACCTCGTCCGGCACCCGGGCGGTGCACTCGGCGGTCGCCGGCGCGCTTTCCGGGCGTCGGCGTGTCGGCCGCCATCTGGTGCTGTCGGCCGTCGAGCACTCCTCGGTACTCCATTCGGCCACGGCCCTCGACGCGGCGGGAGGATCCTTCACCGAGGTGCCGGTGGACCGGACCGGCGCGGTGGACCCGTCGGCGTACGCCCGGGCCCTTCGCCCGGACACCGCGCTGGCCTGTCTGCAGTCCGCCAACCACGAGGTGGGGACCGAGCAGCCGGTGGCCGAGACCGCCGAGCTCTGTGCCGACGCGGGCGTGCCGCTGCTGGTGGACGCGGCGCAGTCGCTGGGCTGGGGGCCGGTGCCCGGCCGCTGGTCGCTGCTGGCCGCGAGCGCCCACAAATGGGGCGGACCGGCCGGGGTCGGACTGCTGGCGGTGCGCAAGGGGGTCCGGTTCGCCCCCCAAGGGCCTGCCGACGAACGGGAGTCGGGCCGGGCGGCCGGCTTCGAGAACATCCCGGCGATCGTGGCGGCCGCGGCCTCGCTGCGGGCGGTGCGCGCGGAGGCCGAGGCGGAGGGCGCCCGGCTGCGCGCCCTCGTGGACCGGATCCGGGCCTCGGTGGGGGGCCTGGTGCCCGATGTGGAGGTGGTCGGCGATCCGGTGCGGCGGCTGCCGCACCTGGTCACCTTCTCCTGTCTCTATGTCGACGGGGAGACACTGCTCCATGAGCTGGACCGGGCCGGATTCTCCGTTTCCTCCGGTTCGTCCTGCACGAGCAGCACCCTGACGCCCAGCCACGTCCTCAAGGCGATGGGGGTGCTCACGGAGGGGAACATCCGGGTGTCGCTCCCGCCCGGGACGACGGAGGAAGAGGTCGACGGCTTCCTCGACGTGCTGCCCGGGGTGGTGGCCGAGGTGCGGGAGAGGCTCGGCGCGCCCGCCTCGGCGGCCCCCTCCCCTGCGCCGCGGGCCTCGCTCGTGGTCGACGCCCTGGGCCGGCGCTGCCCGATTCCGGTGATCGAACTCGCAAAGGTGATCGGAGAGGTACCCGTGGGCGGCACGGTGACGGTGCTCTCGGACGACGAGGCCGCCCGCCTCGACATCCCGGCCTGGTGCGCGATGCGCGAACAGGAGTACGTGGGCGAGGAGCCGGCGGACCACGGCTCGGCCTATGTGGTCCGCCGGCTCCTCTGAGCCTCGTACCGCTCGCGTCTGGCCTACGGCCTAGGAGAGGTGCTTGCGGACCTCGGAGGCCGCCTCGTCCCCGTAGGCCTTGGTGAAGCGGTCCATGAAGTTGGTGCGGCGCAGGGTGTACTCCTGGGTGCCGACCGTCTCGATGACCAGGGTCGCGAGCATGCAGCCGACCTGGGCGGCGCGCTCCAGGCCGACGCCCCAGGCGAGGCCGGAGAGGAAACCGGCCCGGAAGGCGTCGCCGACGCCGGTCGGGTCCGCCTTGCGCTCCTCCTCGGCGCAGCCGACCTCGATCGGGTCCTGGCCGGCCCGCTCGATGCGGACGCCACGGGCGCCGAGGGTGGTGACGCGGTGGCCGACCTTGGACAGGATCTCCTCGTCGCTCCAGCCGGTCTTGGACTCGATGAGCCCCTTCTCGTACTCGTTGGAGAAGAGGTACGTCGCGCCGTCGAGGAGGATCCGGATCTCCTCGCCGTCCATCCGGGCGATCTGCTGCGAGAAGTCCGCGGCGAACGGAATGCCCCGCGAGCGGCACTCCTCCGTGTGGCGGAGCATCGCCTCGGGGTCGTCGGCCCCGATCGAGACGAGGTCGAGGCCGCCCACGCGGTCGGCGACGCTCTTGAGCTCGATCAGCCGGGCCTCGCTCATGGCGCCCGTGTAGAAGGAGCCGATCTGGTTGTGGTCGGCGTCCGTGGTGCAGACGAAGCGCGCGGTGTGCAGCACCTCGGAGACACGGACGGAACCGGTGTCGACGCCGTGCCGGTCGAGCCAGGCACGGTAGTCGTCGAAGTCCGCTCCGACGGCGCCCACGAGGATCGGCTGCGTGCCGAGCACGCCCATGCCGAAGGCGATGTTGGCGCCGACCCCGCCGCGTCGCACGTCGAGGTTGTCGACGAGGAAGGAGAGGGAGACCGTGTGCAGCTGATCCGCGACCAGCTGGTCGGCGAATCGGCCGGGGAAGGTCATGAGGTGGTCGGTTGCGATGGAGCCGGTGACTGCGATGCGCACGGGGTGGCTGCTCCTGCGGAAGGCGGAGGAGACGCGTGAACGCACCCTCCGGGACGGCGTGACAGTTCACGCTACCCGGTGACGCCACCGTGACTGAAGGGTCAAAACTACCCGATAGTAGGTCTTTCTACCTGGGTGCTCCCGTGCGTACGGTGCGGATATGTCGAACACCATCGTTCCGCGTGAGTCCGTTCCGCGTGAGTCCGAGATGAGCCTGGCCGAGCTGCGCGGCGACTGCGCGCGGATGGCGCCCCACTGGGTCGCGCCCACGAGGACCACCGCGAAGCCGGTGGAGCCCTCCCGTATCCACGGGGTCACGGTGCCGCCCTCCTCGGCCCGGCTGATCGACTCCATGTCCGACTACGGGGACTGACCGGAGGCCTCCCCGGCGGTTCCCCCGCGCACGCGGGGGAACCGCGCGCTCCCCTGGCCCGTCCCACCGGTGTCCCCGCCCCGGGGACGGATGATGAGCCCGTGACGGCCAGGCAGCCGAAGGAGCGATCCGGTGAGCACCGAGCGACCCGAGAATGACGTGACCGGCCCCCGGCGGCGGCGGTCGCCGCTAGCCGTGGCCTCGGTGGCGGCAGCCGTTCTGCTGGCCGGTGGCGGCGGCGCCTACTGGGCGTCCCACACCCCGGGCGAGGCCGGACCGGGTCTCCTCCCCGATCCCGGGACCGGTACGGCCCCTCTGCTGTCACTCGACGTCCCGGCGGACGCCGGCGCGTCGGCGCCTCCGGGCATCGCCCCGGGTGAACCTGATCCGCATGGCGGCGGAACCGTCTACCGCGCCTCGGGCGAGCTGCCCGACGGCCCGGGTTCGGCCGCCGTCCACCGCACGGCCGGCACGGTGACCTCGGCCGAGGTGGCACGCCTCGCGGAGGCCCTCGGGGTGCGGGGAACGCCCCGTACGGAAGGCACGGCCTGGAAGGTGGGCAGTGACGGGGACGGCTCCGGGCCCTTCCTGCGGGTGACCAAGCAGGCTCCGGGCACCTGGACCTTCGCACGGTACGGCTCGGGCGGTCCGGACGCGTGCGAGTCGCCCACGGTCTGCTCGAAGGGCACGGCACCGGGCGCCGGCACCGGCTCACCGGTGAGCGAGAAGGCCGCCAAGGCCGCGGCGGTACCGGTCCTGAAGGCGGTGGGGCAGGACGACGCCTCGCTGGACGCCGCCCAGTTGACGGGTTCCGTACGCGTGGTGAACGCCGACCCCGTGGTGGACGGACTGCCGACGTACGGATGGTCGACCGGGATCCAGGTGGGCGCCGGGGGCGAGATCGTCGGGGGCAGCGGGCACCTGAAGTCCCTGGAGAAGGGCGACAGCTATCCGGTGACCGGCGCGGCAGAGGCGCTGAAGCGGCTGAACGCGGAGAACAGGCGGGCCTCGAAGTCCGACATCGGCGGCTGCGCGACCGCCGAGCCGCTGGAGGGTGACCCGGCCTCGCCGAGGACCGGCTGCGGTACCCCCGGCGGGACCCCGCCGGCCGCCACGGCGACGGTCGAGAAGGCCGAGTTCGGACTCGCGGCGCAGTACTCGGACGGCGATCCGGTCCTCGTGCCGTCGTGGCTCTTCTCCGTACGGCCCGAAGGGGGCGGCCCCGGGAACACGGTCGTCCAGGTCGCGGTGGCCCCGGACCACCTGGCGCCGGAGAGCACCCGGCCGGCCCCGGAGCCCACGAAGGACCCGCAGGGCGAGGGGGCTCCTCTCATCGCGTACAGCGCCGACGGCCGGACTCTGGAGGTGACGTTCTGGGGCGGCGTGTGCAGCACGTACACGGCCCGCGCCACGGAGGACTCCACGACCGTGCGGGTCACGGTCTCCGAGTCGGAGCCGGACCCCGGGAAGGCCTGCGTCATGATCGCCAAGGAGCTGACCCGGACGGTGACGCTGGACGCGCCGCTGGACGGCCGGAAGGTGGTCGACGCCGGGTCGGGCGAGGCGGTGCCGCGCGGCTGAGGCCTCCGCACCGGCACACGACGGCGGCGGCGCTCCCGGGTCCGGGAGCGCCGCCGCCGTCGTACGACTCAGGGTTCAGCTGAAGGAGTCACCGCAGGCGCAGGAGCCCGTGGCGTTCGGGTTGTCGATCGTGAAGCCCTGCTTCTCGATGGTGTCCACGAAGTCGACGGAGGCGCCGCCCAGGTACGGGGCGCTCATCCGGTCCGTGACGACCTTGACGCCGCCGAAGTCCTTCACGACGTCACCGTCGAGCGAGCGCTCGTCGAAGAAGAGCTGGTAGCGCAGGCCCGAGCAGCCGCCGGGCTGTACGGCGACGCGCAGCGCGAGGTCGTCACGGCCTTCCTGCTCCAGCAGGGTCCTGACCTTGTCTGCGGCGGCGTCGGACAGGAGGATGCCGTCGCTCACGGTGGTGGTCTCGTCCGATACGGACATCTGCTTCTCTCCCGGGGTTGTACGGACTGCTTGCCGACGGTCCAACCATCGGGGCCGCGGATTCATTCCGGGCCAGGCGCGTGTCTGTTCCCTTCATGCTCGCACACCGCGTGCGCGGGGGGATGCGTCACATCGACGCTATGGACATCGTCAAGCTGACACAAAGCGGTTATGATAGATAGCGTCAATTAGACGAAAAGGCTTTTCGCAGAAAAGAAAGGGTGCGTGTCGTGACCACCGCCCAGCCCCTGGATGTCCAGCCGACGCCCCTCGCCCTTCTGCTGCTCGGCCGCGAGGCCGACCCGCGGAGCGAGCGCGGGGTCGAATGCCCCGGCGACCTGCCCTCCCCGTCCGACCCGGACCTCGTGGAGCGGGCTCGCGCCGCCAAGGAGAAGCTCGGGGACAAGGTCTTCGTGCTCGGGCACCACTACCAGCGCGACGAGGTCATCCAGTTCGCGGACGTCACCGGCGACTCCTTCAAGCTCGCCCGTGACGCGGCGGCACGGCCCGAGGCGGAGTACATCGTCTTCTGCGGCGTGCACTTCATGGCCGAGTCCGCGGACATCCTGACGGGCGACGACCAGAAGGTCGTCCTGCCGGACCTGGCCGCCGGCTGCTCGATGGCCGACATGGCCACCGCGGAGCAGGTCGCCGAGTGCTGGGACGTGCTGACGGAGGCGGGAGTCGCCGACCAGGTCGTGCCGGTCTCGTACATGAACTCCTCCGCCGACATCAAGGCCTTCACCGGTAAGCACGGCGGCACCATCTGCACCTCGTCCAACGCGAAGCGGGCGCTGGAGTGGGCGTTCGAACAGGGCGACAAGGTGCTCTTCCTGCCGGACCAGCACCTGGGCCGGAACACGGCCGTGCGGGACATGGGGATGACCCTGGAGGACTGCGTCCTCTACAACCCGCACAAGCCGAACGGCGGCCTGACCGCCGAGCAGCTGCGTGACGCGAAGATGATCCTCTGGCGCGGGCACTGCTCCGTGCACGGGCGCTTCTCGGTGGAGTCCGTCGAGGACGTACGGGCGCGGATCCCGGGGGTCAACGTGCTGGTGCACCCGGAGTGCAAGCACGAGGTCGTGGCGGCCGCGGACCACGTGGGCTCGACGGAGTACATCATCAAGGCCCTGGAGGCGGCCCCGGCCGGCTCGAAGTGGGCCATCGGCACGGAGCTGAACCTGGTGCGCCGGCTGGCGAACCGTTTCGCCGAGGAGGACAAGGAGATCGTCTTCCTCGACAAGACGGTGTGCTTCTGCTCGACGATGAACCGGATCGACCTGCCGCACCTGGTGTGGACCCTGGAGTCCCTGGCCGAGGGGAACCTCGTCAACCGGATCCAGGTCGACGCGGAGACGGAGAAGTTCGCGAAGCTGGCGCTGGAGCGGATGCTGGCGCTGCCGTAGCCCCTGCGGCTCCCCCGACGCACGAGGAAGGCCCCCGACGCCGTACAAGGGCGTCGGGGGCCTTCCTCCGTCCCGGGAGGGCCGTCAGGCCTTCGCGGGCTCCGGCTCCTCGGAGGTGGCTTCCTCCGGAGCTTCGGGGGCCGCCTCGCGCTTGGCCGCCTTCTTCTTCGCGCGGCGCTCCTTGCGGAGTTCGACCATCGCGTAGAGCGTCGGCACCAGGAGCAGGGTCAGCAGTGTGGAGGTGATCAGACCGCCGATCACCACGACCGCCAGCGGCTGGGAGATGAAGCCGCCCTCGCCCGTGACGCCGAGTGCCATCGGGAGCAGGGCGAAGATCGTCGCCAGTGCCGTCATCAGGATCGGACGCAGACGGTGGCGACCGCCCTCGACGACTGCCTCGACGACGCCCATGCCCTGCGCCCTGTACTGGTTGATCAGGTCGATCAGCACGATCGCGTTGGTCACCACGATGCCGATCAGCATCAGCATGCCGATCATCGCCGGGACGCCCATCGGGGTGCCGGTGGCGACCAGGAGCCCGATGGCGCCCGTCGCCGCGAAGGGGATGGAGACCAGCAGGATCAGCGGCTGGATGAGCGACCGGAAGGTGGCCACCAGCAGCATGAAGACGATGGCGATGGCCGCCAGCATGGCCAGGCCGAGCTTCATGAAGGCGTCGTCCTGGTCCTGCGACACGCCGCCGATGGTCGCGGTCGCGCCCTCCGGGAGGTCCAGGTCGTTGATCTTCGTCTGGAGCGAGGTGCTCACCGCGCCCGTGTTGTCGCCGGTCGGCTTGGCGGTGATCGTCGCCGCGCGCTGACCGTCGATCCGGGTCATCGTGACCGGGCCGGGCACCAGTTCCACGTCGGCGATGTCGCCGAGCTCGACCGGGCCGAGCGGCAGCGCCTTCAGCTCGGCCATGGTGGTGGCCGGGCGCGAGGACCTGACCATGACGTCACGCTCGGTGTCGTCCATGATCGCCTTGCCGGACGGGGTTCCGCGCACCGCGCCGGCGACCGCCGCACCAAGCGTCGTCTGGTTGAAGCCGGCGTCGGCCGCCTTGTCGTTGGCCTTGACCGAGATGCGCGGGACACTCTGCGCCAGGTCGCTCTGGACGTCGGTGACGTCCTTGAGCTCGGCGACCTCGGCCCGTACCGCTTCGGACGCCTTCTTCAGGACGTCCGCGTCGGCGGCCTTGACCACGACGCTCAGGTCCTGGCTTCCGAAACCGTCACCCGCGGCGATCGTGGTGTCACCGATGCCGTCGAGCTTTCCGAGTGCCTCGTCGATCCGCTCCTGCGTGGCGTCGAAGTCCGCCGAGTCCTTGAGCGTGACCTGGTAGGAGGCCTGGTTGGCGCCCGAACCGCCGCCGAAGGCCGCCATGAAGCCCGAGGAGCCCACGGTGACCTGGTAGTCCTCGACGCCCTTGTCGGCGGCGAGCACCTTCTCGACCTTCTGCGCGGCCTCGTCCGCCGCGGCCAGGCTGGTGCCGGGAGTCAGCTCCTGCTTGATGGAGAGGACTTCCTGCTCGCCCTGGTCGAAGAAGTTCGTCTTCAGCAGGGGGGCCATGCCGAAGGTGCCGAACAGGACGACGAAGGCGATGACGATGCTGGTGATACGGCGCCGGGTCGCGAAGCGCAGCACCGGGACGTAGATCCGCTGGAGGCGGCTGGCGGCCTCCTTCTCCTCGGCCTTGCGGCGCGCCTCGTCCGGGTTCGCGGCGGTGCCCCTGGGCGCCCGCAGGAACCAGTACGAGAGGACCGGGACCACGGTCAGCGAGACCAGCAGGGAGGCCAGCAGGGCCGCCGTGACGGTGAGGGAGAACGAGCCGAAGAGCTGGCCGACCATGCCACCGACCAGACCGATGGGCAGGAAGACCGCGACGGTGGTGAGCGTGGACGAGGTGACCGCGCCGGCCACCTCCCTGACCGCGGTGATGATCGCGGACTGGCGCTCCTCGCCGTAACCGAGGTGCCGCTTGATGTTCTCCAGGACCACGATCGAGTCGTCGACGACGCGGCCGATCGCGATGGTCAGCGCGCCGAGGGTCAGCATGTTCAGCGACAGGTCGCGGGTCCAGAGCACGATCAGCGCGAGGACCACGGAGAGCGGGATGGAGACCGCGGTGACCAGCGTCGAGCGGATCGAGGCGAGGAACACCAGGATCACGACGACGGCGAAGAGCAGGCCGAGCGCGCCTTCGGTGGTCAGACCGGAGATCGCCTTGGAGACGGCGGGCCCCTGGTCGGAGACGACGGTCAGCTCGGCGCCGGCGCCGAGGTCCTCGCGCAGGTCCGGGAGCTTGTCCTCGACGGCGTCCGAGATGGCGACGGCGCTGCCGTCCTTGTCCATCGTCGCCATGACGGCGAGGCTCTGCTTGCCGTTCGTACGGGTGATGGAGACCGCGGTCGCGGGCTCCTGCTTCACCGTGGCGACGTCACCGACGCGGACCGGCTTTCCGGGCTTGCCCGCCGCCGGGTCCGCCGCGGAGACCTTCAGGTCCTCGATCTGCTGGAGCGAGGTGAAGGAGCCGCCCACCTGGACGGTGCGGCTCTTGCCCGACTCGGCGAAGGAGCCGGCCGGGACGGTGGCTCCGCCGGCCTGGAGTGCCTGGGCCAGCGAGGCGGCGTTCAGGCCCGCCGCGGCGAGCTTCCTGTCGTCGGGGACGACGGAGACCTGGAGTTCCTGGACGCCGTCGACCGCGACCTGGCCGACGCCCTCGATGTCCTCGAGCGCCGGGACGACGGTGCGGTCCAGCCTGTCGGCGAGCGCCTGCTGGTCCTCGTCGGAGGTGACGGCGAGGACGACGGTCGGGATGTCGTCCGTCGAACCCGCGATGACCTGCGGGTCCACGTCGTCGGGCAGCTGGATGCGGGCGCGGTTCACGGCCTGCTGGATGTCGGCGACGAGCTGCTTCGTGCCTTCGTCACCGAAGTCGAAGCTCGCCATGACGACGGCGTTGCCCTCGCTGGCGGTCGAGGTGATGCCCTCGACGCCGTCGACGGCCTTGATGGCGTCCTCGAGAGGTTCGACGACCTGCTTCTCGACCACATCGGGGGACGCACCCTGGTAGGGCGCCAGCACCGACACCATCGGGAGTTCGATGGTGGGCAGCAGCTGCTGCTTGAGCTGCGGGATCGCTATCGCTCCGAAAACGAGCGCGACGATCGAGATCAGCCCGATCAGGGCCCGTTGCGCGAGGCTGAATCTGGACAGCCAGGACATGGGTGGGTCTCTCTTCTGTGGCGTACGCGGCAGGTGGGGGGCCGTTCGGTGCGCACTTCGGTGAGCACAGGGGACACAGCCCGCCCGTCTATACGATCGCCGTCCCGGTGACCGGAATCGTCGGCCCCCGGGTTGCTTTCTCGTCCCGCGCATACCGCAGCTGGAGTAGCCGGTTCTCCACCCGTCACTCCACCCTGGGGCGGACCAGGCCCGATTCGTAGGCAATGACGACCAATTGCGCACGGTCCCGCGCGCCCAGTTTCGCCATGGCCCGGTTCACATGGGTCTTCACGGTGAGGGGGCTGACGACGAGCCGGTCGGCGATCTGGTCGTTGGAGTGTCCGCCCGCGACCTGGACGAGCACCTCACGCTCGCGCCCGGTGAGTGCGGCGAGGCGCTCGGTGTACTCCGTGCCCTCCGGGTCGTCCGCGCCGCCGCCCTGGGCCAGGAAGCTGGCGATGAGGCCCTTGGTGGCGACCGGGGAGAGCAGCGCCTCTCCGGCCGCGGCGACACGGATGGCGTTGAGCAGCTCGTCCGGTTCCGCGCCCTTGCCCAGGAAGCCGGACGCGCCGGCGCGCAGGGACTGCACCACGTACTCGTCCACCTCGAAGGTGGTGAGCATGACGATCCGTACGCCCGCCAGGTCCGGGTCCGCGCTGATCATGCGGGTGGCGGCGAGTCCGTCGGTGCCAGG
The DNA here is from genome assembly GCF_002941025.1 of Streptomyces sp. QL37. Classification (NCBI taxonomy): domain Bacteria; kingdom Bacillati; phylum Actinomycetota; class Actinomycetes; order Kitasatosporales; family Streptomycetaceae; genus Streptomyces; species Streptomyces sp. QL37. Next base: position 2,208,267 of record NZ_PTJS01000001.1, read on the forward strand.
CATCCGGATGTCCATCAGCACGACGTCGGCGAGGGTCGAGCGGGCCAGTTCCACGGCCTCCGCCCCGTCGGCGGCCTCGCCGACGACGCGCATGTCGGGCTCCGAGTCGACCAGCACCCGGAAGGCGCTGCGCAGCAGCGCCTGGTCGTCGGCGAGCAGCACCTTGATGGGTGTCATGCGCGTCCCCCCGTTGCCGTCCCAGCCGTGTCCGGCCCTTCCGGAGCGCGTGCGCGGGACGTGACGGGCAGGATCGCATGAACCCTGAATCCGCCTCCGTAACGGGGCCCCGCCGTGAGGGTGCCGCCCAGGGCCGTGACGCGCTCGCGCATGCCGATCAGGCCGTGCCTGCCGCCGTCGGACGGCTCGCGGCGCGGGTCCGCTCCCCTGCCGTCGTCGAGCACGGTGATCTCCGCGGTCCTCCCGACCCGTACGACGCTCACCTCGGCCTTCGCGCCGGCGCCCGCGTGCTTGCGTACGTTGGTCAGCGCCTCCTGGATGATCCGGTAGGCCGCGAGGTCGACCGCCGCCGGCAGCGGGCTGTCCGGGTCGGTGCAGGCGACCTCGACGGGGAGCCCGGCGTTGCGGAAGGTGTCGACCAGGGTGTCGAGGACGGCCAGTCCGGGGGCGGGTTCCGTGGGCGCCTCCGGGTCGCCGGACTGGCGCAGCAGCCCGACCGTGGTCCGCAGTTCGTTGAGGGCGGAGCGGCTGGCCTCCCGTACGTGGGCGAGCGCCTCCTTCGCCTGGTCGGGGCGCTTGTCCATGACGTGGGCCGCGACCCCGGCCTGGACGTTGACCAGGGCGATGTGGTGGGCGACGACGTCGTGGAGGTCCCGGGCGATCCGCAGCCGCTCCTCGGCGACCCTGCGGCCGGCCTCCTCCTCGCGGGTGCGTTCGGCGCGTTCGGCCCGTTCCCTGATCGCGTCGATGAACGCGCGCCTGCTGCGTACGGCGTCGCCCGCGGCACCGGCGAGGCCGGTCCAGGCGAGGACACCGAGGTTCTCCTGGCTGTACCAGGGCGTCGTGCCGACCACCATCGCGGACACCGTCAGCACCCCCATGGTGAGCAGGCCGACCCGCCAGGTGGTGGGGCGGTCGGTACTGGCCGCGACGGAGAAGAGCGCGATCACGGCGCTCATCACGACGGGGGCGGGCGGATCCATGAGGACGAACTCCACGACGGACAGCAGCCCGGTCACCGCCAGCACCGTCATGGGTCTGCGCCGGCGCAGGACGAGTGCCGCGGCGGCGAGCACCATCAGCAGGACGCTCGACGCCTCGGGCGTCCGGACTCCGAAGACGGGCCCGTGCCCCGGGTCCGGCTCGGCGAACGACGCACAGATCATGCAGACGAGCACGGCCAGGGCGAGGCCACCGTCGAAGGCGAGGGGGTGGCCTCGCAGCCAGCGGCGGGCGCGTACGAGCCCGGTTCCGAGGGTGGTCACGTCGAGCTACGGTACGGCGTGCCGCCGGCGGTGCGGTCCGGACGGTGTCACGGCAGGGCGCGCGGCACGATGCCCCGCACCGGTCCTGCCGGTGCGGGGCATCGTGGGAGTGCGGAGCGGGCGGGCCGGTCAGCCGGGGATCAGCCCGTCGTCGCGGAGCATGGAGCGCACCTCTTCGAGGGTGGCGTCGGGTGACGGCAGGATCAGTTCGGACGGCTCCAGGGAGTCGTCGGGGAGCGGTGAGCCGAGCTCGCGCACCTTGTCCAGGAGAGCGTGGAGCGTGGTGCGGAAACCTGGTCCGTCACCGCTCTCCATCTCCGCGAGGAGTATGTCGTCGAGCTTGTTCAGCTCGGCGACATGACTGTCGGCCAGTACGACCTGGCCCTCCCCCATGATCCGTACGATCATGACGCCGCCCTCACTGCTTGTCGAACTTGTGCGGGGACTGCTGCGCCTGCGGTGCCGCGTCCTCCGCGCCACCCTCGATGGCCTGCTGCTGCCCGGCGGAACCGCCTGCCAGCTCGGCCTTCATGCGCTGCAGCTCCAGTTCTACATCCGTACCACCGGAGATCCGGTCCAGCTCGGCGGCGATGTCGTCCTTCGCCGTGCCGGACGGGTCGTCGAGGGCCCCGGAGGCAAGCAGCTCGTCGATGGCCCCGGCGCGCGCCTGGAGCTGCTGGGTCTTGTCCTCGGCCCGCTGGATCGCCAGGCCGACGTCGCCCATCTCCTCGGAGATGCCGGAGAATGCCTCCCCGATCCGCGTCTGGGCCTGGGCCGCGGTGTAGGTGGCCTTGATGGTCTCCTTCTTCGTCCGGAAGGCGTCGACCTTGGCCTGCAGACGCTGGGCCGCGAGGGTGAGCTTCTCCTCCTCGCCCTGCAGCGTCTGGTGCTGCGTCTCCAGGTCCGTGACCTGCTGCTGGAGGGCGGCGCGCCTCGACAGCGCCTCGCGGGCCAGGTCCTCGCGGCCGAGCGCGAGCGCCTTGCGGCCCTGGTCCTCCAGCTTCGACGACTGTCCCTGCAGCTGGTTCAGCTGCAGCTCCAGCCGCTTGCGCGAGGTCGCCACATCGGCGACACCGCGGCGTACCTTCTGAAGCAGTTCGAGCTGCTTCTGGTACGAGTAATCGAGGGTCTCGCGCGGATCCTCGGCCCGGTCAAGGGCCTTGTTTGCCTTCGCGCGGAAGATCATTCCCATACGCTTCATGACACCGCTCATGGGCTTCGCGCGCCCCCTTCTGACGGACTGAGCTCCAGCACTCCAACAGAACCCACAGTACGGGCCCTGTCTCCATTACCGCACTGTTCGAGCACGGATGTGCTCCTCCGCAAGGACGACTGCCGCCGGTGACCGCTCCCGCGCAGGGAGTAGAAGACCATCAGGGATGGCGTCGGCTACGTCCGTTCTGCCCCTGTCGGGACACTTTTCAGGACGCAGGCCGTTGCCGGATCGTTCCCGGCCGGTCCCCGGTAGTACCGGGCGACCCCGTACCCTTGGGTTTTGTGTTCCGTAGCCGTTCCAAGGAAGAGAAGGCCCCCACCGGCAAGGTGACGGCGGACCTCTCCAAGCAGCCCCGCGACCCTCAGGCTCCCAAGGGTCGCCCCACCCCCAAGCGCAGCGATGCCCAGACGCAGCGCCGACGTGCCTCCAGCGGTGCGCCGACCGACCGCAAGGAGGCCGCCAAGCGCCAGCGCGAAGCACGCCGGGCCGACATGGCCCGGCAGCGGGAGGCTCTCGCGTCGGGTGACGAGCGCTATCTGCCGGTGCGGGACAAGGGGCCCGTGCGGCGCTTCGTCCGTGACTTCGTGGACTCGCGCTTCTGCATCGCGGAGTATTTCCTTCCGCTCGCGGTGATCATCCTGATCCTCAGCGTGATCCAGGTCCAGAACATCCAGAACATCTCGCTGCTGCTCTGGCTCGGCGTGATCGTGCTGATCGTCGTCGACTCCATCGGCCTCGGGTTCCGGCTCAAGAAGCAGCTGGCCCAGCGCTTCCCGGACGCCCCGAAGCGCGGCGCTGTGGCCTACGGCCTGATGCGTACGCTCCAGATGCGGCGACTGCGTCTCCCCAAGCCCCAGGTCAAGCGGGGAGAGCGGCCCTGAGCACGGAGCCCTCCGGCTTCACGGGGGTGTCCTCCCAGTGGCTGGGCGGGCTCGGCGGACTGCGCAACACGGTCCGCCAGGAGCTCGTGGCCCGGCAGCTCGACGAGCAGATAGCCGCGCGCTACCCCGTGGGGCAGCGGCTGCGGGTGCTCGATGTCGGCATGGGCCAGGGCACCCAGGCACTGCGCCTGGCCCGGGCCGGCCACTCCGTGACGGGCCTGGAGTCCGACGGCGAGATGCTGCGGTCGGCCCGGGAGTCCCTGGCGGCCGAGCCCGAGGGCATCCGGGAGCGGGTGCGGCTCATCGAGGGCGACGGCCGTGACACCGGGGTGCACTTCCTGCCCGGCAGCTTCGACGTGGTGCTCTGTCACGGGGTGCTGATGTATGTCCCCGAGCCGGATCCGCTGCTGGCCGGGCTGGCCAGGATGCTGGCACCGGGAGGGCTGCTCTCCCTGCTCGTGCGGAACGCGGACGCGCTGGCGATGCGCCCGGGAACGGCCGGCGACTTCGGCGCGGCCCTCGCCGCGTTCGACACGGACACGTACACGAACAGGCTCGGCCTCGACGTACGGGCCGACCGGCTCGACGTCCTGCGGGCCACCCTCGCCGGGATCGCCGCCCCCCTGCACGCCTGGTACGGCGTGCGGGTCTTCACGGACAACGTGAGCAACGAGGCGGAGCTCCCCGGCCCCGAGGAGCTGGCGCGGGTCTTCGCGGCCGAGGACCGGGCGGGGCGGACCGATCCGTACCGCGGGGTGGCGGCGCTGCTGCACCTGTGCGGCGTACGCGGCTGACGCCGGCCGGAGCGCGCCCCGGACCACCGCGGCCCGAGCGGCTGGTCCGGTCGCCGCCGTACGCCTGATCGGCCCACCAGCGCAGGCCGTGGGCGGCCGGCCCTGGCGATACTCCGGGCATGGACGCAACCCCTTCCCGCAGGCGGGTACGCCGCTCACTCACGCCCCTGGCCGCCGGTGCCTGCGTGATCGCCCTGGCGGGCGGCTGCGCCGGACCGGGCCCCGCCCCGTCCGCAGCCCCGGCCCAGCAGGCGGTGGTGTCCCGGGCCACGGGCGATCTGGAGGATCAGTACCGGACCGTCATCAAGGACGTGCTGCCCTCCGTCGTGCAGATCGGCGCGGGGGACGCGCTCGGCTCGGGCATCGTCTACGACGACAAGGGCCACATCGTCACGAACGCCCATGTCGTGGGCAGCGAGAAGACCTTCGACGTCAGCGTCGCCACCGGCGAGAAGGTGCTCAAGGCGTCCCTGGTCTCGTCCTACCCGGAGCAGGACCTGGCCGTCATCAAGCTGGACGACGTCCCCGGCGGGCTGCGGGCCGCGGAGTTCGGGGACACGGACGAGGTCGAGGTGGGGCAGATCGTCCTGGCGATGGGCTCACCGCTCGGCCTCTCCAGCAGCGTCACCCAGGGCATCGTCTCTGCCGTGGGCCGCACGGTCAGCGAAGGGCGCTCCGGAGGCGGCACCGGGGCGACGCTCGCCGACATGGTGCAGACCTCGGCAGCCATCAACCCGGGCAACAGCGGCGGCGCCCTGGTGAACCTCGACAGCGAGATCATCGGCATCCCGACCCTCGCGGCGACGGACGGCGAGCAGGGGGGCGGCGCGGCGCCCGGGATCGGGTTCGCCATTCCCGTCTCGATGGTGCGGACGGTCGCGGACCAGATCATCCGGTCCGGGAAGGTCACCGACTCGGGCCGGGCGGCTCTGGACATCATGGGCCGCACGGTCGTCGACGACGACTACCAGCCGGCCGGTGTCGCGATCGTCAGCGTCGAGAAGGACGGGGCGGCGGCGGACGCCGGCCTGCGCGTCGGGGACGTCATCACCCGGATCGGCGACACCCCGGTCACGACGATCACCTCGCTCTCGGAGGCCCTGGCGGGCGAGAGGCCGGGCCGGAAGGTCCGGGTGACGTACACGCGGGGTGACTCCAGGAAGACGGCCGAGGTCACCCTGGGCGAGATCTGAGGGCCGGTCATGAGGGGCCGGGACACGAAGTCCCGCCCGGGCTCCGGGGCCCGGGCGGTCACGGGGCCCTCAGTCGGCCTGGAGGCTCATCGGGCCGTAGATCTTCGTCGCGTCCTCGAAGAGCGTCACCTGGTCCGCGCCGCCTTCGAGGAGCTCCTTCCAGAACTCACCGATCCAGGACTCCGCGTCGCCCTGAGTCGTGAACTCCTCCGGCTGCAGCGCCGGCTCCGTCTCCGTACCGTCGGACTTCTCGAACCGCCACGTCCACGCCATGTCCGCCTCCTGGGTCACGTTGCTCCCCGAAGACTAGTGGGTGTCCCGGCCGCGCAGGTGGTTCATGGACACGGGAGGATCAGAGCGTGGAACTGACACTGCTCGGCACCGGAGCCCCCGACGGGCTGCCGCGGCCCGACTGCCCCTGCGCCGTGTGCGCGTCCTCCCGCGGCGCCGGAGCACGCGCCGCGACCGCGCTGCTCGTGGACGACGCGCTGCTGCTGGACCTCACCCCGGGCGCCGTGTTCGCCGCCGCCCGCGCGGGACACTCGCTCGCCGGCGTACGGCAGGTGCTGCTGACCCACCCCCATGACGGGCCCGCGGTGGAGCTGCCCGCCTCGCTCCCGCCCGCGGGGCGTGTCCCGGACGGCCAGGAGCTGACGCTGATCAGCGGGCACCGGATCCGGGCCCTGGCGATGGACGCCCCGGGCACGGGCTACGAGGTGACGGCGCCGGAGGGCGAGCGTCTGCTCTATCTGCCGCCCGGGGCCTCCCCCGCCGGTCTGGCCGACCCGGTGGCGGAGCCGTACGACATGGTCGTGTGCGACGTGATCGCGCGGCCGGACGCCGTGGCCAGGCTGCGGGCCGTGCAGGCCGTGGGGCCCACCACCGAGGTGATCGCCGTCCATCTGGACCACGACGCGCCGCCCGGCCCCGCGTTGGACCGCCGGCTCGCCGCGGGCGGGGCGCGGGCCGTGCCGGACGGGACGACGCTGCCGGTGGGCGCCTACCACGCCGTGCCCGAGGTCCCCCGCCGCACTCTGGTCACGGGCGGGGCCCGGTCGGGGAAGTCGGTGGAGGCCGAACAGCGCCTGGAGACCTTCCCCGAGGTGGTGTACGTGGCGACGGGCGGACGCCGCGAAGGGGACGCGGAGTGGGAGTCCCGGATCGGGCTGCACCGGGAGCGCAGGCCTGCCGCCTGGCGCACGGAGGAGACCTGCGAGCTCGCCGGTCTCCTGGAGGAGGACGGCCCGCCGCTGCTGATCGACTGTCTGTCGCTGTGGCTGACGGACGCCATGGACCGGGTCGGAGCGTGGGACGACGACCGGTGGGCGGGCGGCGGGGAGGAGAAGCTGCGCGGACGGGTAGCCGAGCTGGTCCGCGCGGTGCGCGGGACCCGTCGTACGGTCGTCGCCGTGACCAACGAGACCGGCTCCGGTGTCGTCCCGGCGACGCCCTCCGGACGGCGCTTCCGGGACGAACTGGGCCGTCTGAACGCCGCGTTCGCGGCCGAGTGCGAGCAGGTGCTGCTGGTGGTCGCGGGACAGGCGCTGGTGCTGCGGGGCTGAGCCGTGGGCGTATGCGGGGCCGTCGGTGCGGGAAGGAGCGCCGGGTACTGTTCCGGCAGGAACCCCCCGGCGGGTTCCGGCCCACCTAGCGCCGACCCGCGAGGCAGACCCCCGTGAATCTGGACGACTTCTCCGACCTGATCGAACGCCCCGACGGGGGCGTACGGCGTGATGCCGAGGAACGACGGGAGCGGCTCACCGTTCCCGTCGGTGCGCTCGGGCGCCTGGACGAGCTGGGTGAATGGCTGTCGGCCGCCCAGCAGTCGGTGCCCGTCAAGGCGGTCGAGCAGCCTCGCGTCGTGCTGTTCGCCGGTGATCACGGGGTGGCGGAGCTGGAGGTCTCCGGGCGGGCCGCGGGGACCGCGCACGAGCTCGTCCGGGCGGTGCTGGACGGCGCCAGCCCCGTCGCCGTGCTGGCCCGGCGCTTCTCGGTCCCCGTACGCGTCGTGGACGCCGGTCTGGACTGCGATCCGGAGCTGCTGCCCGAAGCAGTCGTCCGTCACCGGGTGCGGCGCGGCAGCGGCCGGATCGACGTCGAGGACGCGCTGACGGCCGAGGAGGCCGAGCAGGCCGTACGCCTCGGGATGCGCGTCGCCGACGAGGAGGCCGACTCCGGCACGGACCTGGTGGTGCTGGGCGATCTCAGCGTCGGCGGCACCACGGCCGCCTCGACCCTGATCGCCGCCCTCTGCGGCACGGACGCCTCGGTGGTGACGGGGCGCGGCGGTGCGGGCATCGACGACCTGGCGTGGATGCGTAAGTGTGCCGCGATCCGGGACGCGCTGCGGCGGGCCCGGCCGGTCCTCGGGGACCAGCTGGAGCTGCTGGCGGCCGTGGGCGGCGCGGACCTGGCGGCCATGACCGGGTTCCTGCTGCAGAGCGCGGTGCGCCGGATGCCCGTGGTGCTGGACGGAGTGGTCTCGGCGGCCTGCGCGCTGGTGGCCCAGCGGGCGGCCTTCCGGGCGCCGGACTGGTGGCTGGCGGGGCAGCTCAGCGGGGAACCGGCCCAGCTGAAGGCGCTGGACCGGATGGCCCTGACCCCGTTGCTCGACCACGGGGTGACGGTGGGCGAGGGGAGCGGGGCCCTGCTGGCACTGCCGCTCGTCCAGGCCGCGGCCGCGCTGGCGGCGGAGCTGCCCGAGCGCGCCCCGGAGCCCGGGGCGGAGCCCGCTGCGGAGGAAGGGGAGGCGGAGGCCGGGGAGCCGTCTGAGGCCCCGGCGGACACGACCGCCTGAGCGCGGCCGTTCGGTCGCGGACGGCCCGGTGGCGGGGCGTCAGGTCCCGCCGCCGGGGCGGGAGCCCGGCAGCGGGGTCCTGTCCGGCGCCCCTCCGATCAGGTCCTGGAAGCGGCGCCGGGGTCCCGCCCAGCGGACGTCGTGGTGATAGGCCCTCAGCACCGCCCTGGCGCGGGCCCGGTGGCGACGGCGGTAGAAGCGCTTCGCCCACGGCGATGCGGGCCGGGCGAGTCTGAGCGCCCCGATCAGCGCGATGAACGGAAGGAGGGTGCCGACCACCGCCATCCTGGCCTTGCCCTTGAACAGGGCGATCAGCACCAGCCCGAAGTTGAAGACGTAGGTCAGGACGACGCCCAGTCTGTTCTGCTGCTGCTCCCCGCTCAGCTCGTCGACGCCGAGGGGTGAGAAGCCGGCGAGCACGAGCAGGACGAGCGAGGCGGTGAGGACGACGACCTCCACGCTCTGGCGGCCCTCCTCGGTCCAGTACACGTCGTCGAGGTGCAGGATCAGGGCGAACTCGTCGAGGACCAGGCCCGCCCCCATCCCGAAGACCACCGCGAAGATCCCTGCGGCGAGACCCCACTGGCCGCTCGCGACCGCTCCGAAGCCACCGACCACCGTGAGCACCACCCCAGGCACCACGTGGTGGACGTGGACACCGCCGGGCGTGATGTTGCGGAACGGACCCTTCCCGGCCCTGATCATCCGGGTGATCATCCGGGTGATGGCGAAGGTCAGCACGAACGCGCTCAGGGCGAGCAGCAGCGGGAGCTTCCCGGGCTCGACGATGTTCTGCTGGAACCAGTGACCCATGCCACCTCCGTCCGGACCGCCGCGTCTGCGGCTTATGTGCCACTCTGCCCAATCCGGCACGCCGCCGCACCGGCTAGCCTGCGCGCGGTGACCTCCCTGAACAGCCACGGTCTGCGCTTCGCCTTCGGCACCCTGACCGCGCTCCCCGTCCGCGTCTCCCGCTGGGACCGCGGTACCGCCCGCGCCGGCATGCTGTGCGCACCGCTCGCCGGTCTCGCCGTGGGACTGCTCGCGGCGGTCCCCGGGGTGCTGTTCCTGTGGGGCGGGTCGGGGCCCCTCGTGGCGGCGGTCGCCTCCGCCGCGCTCCCCGCCGCGCTGACCCGTGGACTGCACCTGGACGGACTCGCGGACACCGCGGACGGGCTCGGCAGCGCCAAGCCTGCCGAGGACGCGCTGCGGATCATGAAGCAGTCGGACATCGGCCCGTTCGGCGTGATCACGCTGCTTTTCGTGCTGCTGGCCCAGATCGCCGCGCTCCACGAGCTGTACGGCCGCGGCTGGGCGGACGGCGCGCTGGGCACCGTCGCCGCCGCCGTCACCGCGCGGCTCGCGCTCACGCTGGCCTCCCGCCGCGGCGTCCCGCCCGCCCGTCCGGAGGGTCTCGGCGCGGCGGTGGCGGGCACCGTCCCGCCCGGGGGCGGAGCGGCCGTGGCCTGTGCGGTGGTCGCGGGCTGCGCGGCGGCCGGCGCGCTCCTGGGCGGATACGGCGCCGGCCTCCACCTCGCCCTCGCGGCCCTGGCCGGCCTCGGTGCCGCGCAGGTGATGCTGCGTCACTGCGTGCGCCGCTTCGGCGGGGTGACCGGCGATGTGTTCGGCGCGCTGGAGGAGACGGCGGCCACGGTGGCGCTGCTGGTGCTGTCCCTGTCGTGACGGGCTCCCGGGGCCACTTCCGGCCGGGCCGGACCCTCCGACGGCCCCGCCCCCGTGAGCCGGAAGCAGGAGCGCGCGTAGGCTCGTTCCCGGCGCGTCACGGCGGGATCTACGATGCGCTGGGCCCGGTCGGCCACCCTCTCGACCAACACACGACTCAACGGAAGCGAGATTTCACCACCGTGACTGCTCTCACTCTCAGCACCTCAGGTGCGGCGACGCTGCGCGCCGACGCACTCGTCGTCGGCGTCGCCAAGGGAGCCAAGGGGCCGGTCCTCGCACCGGGCGCCGAGGCCGTGGACAAGGCGTTCGACGGAAAACTCGCCACCGTCCTGGAGACCCTGGGCGCCTCCGGTGCCGAGGGCGAAGTGACCAAGCTCCCCGCCCCGTCCGGTCTCAAGGCCCCGGTCGTCATCGCGGTCGGGCTCGGTCCGGTCCCGGCTAAGGACGACGCCTACGAGGCCGAGGCGCTGCGCCGGGCCGCGGGCTCCGCGGCGCGTGCGCTGAAGGGGTCGAAGAAGGCCGGGTTCGCGCTGCCGGCCGAGTCCGCCGAGGACGCCGGGGCCGTCGCCGAGGGCGCCCTGCTGGGTGCGTACGCGTTCACCGCCTACCAGGGCGGCGAGAACAGGCTCGCCCCCAAGAGCGCGAAGTCCGGCCGGAGCGACGCGAAGCTTCCGCTCGCCGAGGTCGCCCTGCTCGGCACCAAGCCGCGTGACAAGGCCTTCAAGGCGGCCGCCGAGCGCGCCGTCGCGGTCACCGAGGAGATCAACCGGGCCCGCGACCTGATCAACACCCCGCCGAACGACCTGTACCCCGAGTCCTTCGCCGCCGTGGCCACCGCCGCCGGCAAGGAGCACGGCATCAAGGTGCAGGTCCTCGACGAGAAGGCGCTCGTCAAGGGCGGCTACGGCGGTCTGCTCGGCGTCGGCCAGGGCTCCACGCACGGCCCGCGCCTGGTCAAGCTGGCCTACACGCACCCCAAGGCGGAGAAGACGCTCGCCCTGGTCGGCAAGGGCATCACCTACGACTCGGGCGGCATCTCGCTCAAGCCGGCCGGCCACAACGAGACGATGAAGTGCGACATGAGCGGCGCCGCCGCCGTGTTCGCCGCCGTCGTCGCGGCATCCCGCCTCGGTCTCCAGGTCAACGTCACCGGCTGGCTGGCGCTCGCCGAGAACATGCCGTCCGGCAACGCCACCCGCCCGGGTGACGTCCTGCACATGTACAGCGGCAAGACCGTCGAGGTCCTCAACACCGACGCCGAGGGCCGGCTCGTCCTCGCCGACGCGCTGACCCGCGCCTCGGAGGAGAAGCCGGACGCGATCGTCGACGTGGCGACCCTGACCGGCGCGATGGTCCTGGCGCTGGGCAACCGCACCTTCGGTGTGATGGCCAACGACGACGCGTTCCGTACGTCGGTCCACGAGATCGCCGAGGAGGTCGGTGAGGCCTCCTGGCCGATGCCGCTCCCCGCCGACCTGCGCAAGGGCATGGACTCCCCGACCGCCGACATCGCCAACATGGGCGAGCGGATGGGCGGCGGCCTGGTGGCCGGTCTGTTCCTGAAGGAGTTCGTGGGCGAGGGCATCGCCTGGGCGCACCTGGACATCGCGGGCCCGGCCTTCCACGAGGGCGCGCCCTACGGCTACACCCCCAAGGGCGGCACCGGCTCGGCCGTCCGCACCCTGGTGCGGCTGGCGGAGCGCACCGCGGCCGGCGACCTCGGCTGAGTCCGGAGCCGGCACCGCACGCGGAGCCCGCGTGCGAGGTTCGCTTGCGGCGCAGACGGCCCCGGGCATACGTCCGGGGCCGTAGGCGTTCCTCACGGTGGATCCGACCGGCATATTTCCGGAAATATGTACGTATCGGCAATCATCCGGTCCGGATCTTCGTCCGGCTCGGAGCAGGGGCCCGCGTCCCGTCCGGACTCAACAAGTGCGAAGATGGGTTCTCGGCAGGACAGGGCCCCCACCACAGGGCCGAAAAACGCAAGCGGCCGAACACCAGCCGACCGGCCGGTCACACCCCAGCGACGGGGCCCGGCGTACGGCGCACATGCATGGAGGACGTGACGTGGCGAACGACGCCAGCACCGTTTTCGACCTAGTGATCCTCGGCGGTGGTAGCGGCGGTTACGCCGCGGCCCTGCGCGGAGCTCAGCTGGGCCTGGACGTCGCACTGATCGAGAAGGGCAAGGTCGGCGGCACCTGCCTGCACAACGGCTGCATCCCCACGAAGGCGCTGCTACACGCCGGCGAGATCGCCGACCAGGCCCGCGAGGCCGAGCAGTTCGGCGTGAAGGCCACCTTCGAGGGCATCGACATGGAGGCCGTCCACAAGTACAAGGACGACGTGATCTCGGGCCTGTACAAGGGCCTGCAGGGTCTCATCGCCTCGCGCAAGGTGCACTACATCGAGGGTGAGGGCCGTCTCTCGTCGCCCACCTCGGTGGATGTGAACGGTCAGCGCGTCCAGGGCCGTCATGTGCTGCTGGCGACCGGCTCCGTGCCGAAGTCGCTGCCGGGCCTGGAGATCGACGGCAACCGCGTCATCTCCTCGGACCACGCTCTGAAGCTGGACCGCGTGCCGAAGTCCGCGATCGTCCTGGGCGGCGGCGTCATCGGCGTCGAGTTCGCCTCGGCGTGGAAGTCCTTCGGGGCCGACATCACGATCGTCGAGGGCCTGAAGCACCTGGTCCCGGTCGAGGACGAGAACAGCTCGAAGCTTCTTGAGCGCGCGTTCCGCAAGCGCGGCATCAAGTTCAACCTCGGCACCTTCTTCGACAAGGCCGAGTACACGCAGGACGGCGTCCGGGTGACCCTCGCCGACGGCAAGACCTTCGAGGCGGAGGTGCTGCTGGTCGCGATCGGCCGCGGCCCGGTCTCGCAGGGCCTGGGCTACGAGGAGGCGGGTGTCGCGATGGACCGCGGCTACGTCCTCGTCGACGAGTACATGCAGACCAACGTCCCGACGATCTCGGCCGTCGGTGACCTGGTCCCGACCCTCCAGCTCGCCCACGTCGGCTTCGCCGAGGGCATCCTGGTGGCGGAGCGCCTCGCCGGCCTCAAGACCGTGCCGGTCGACTACGACGGCGTGCCGAAGGTGACGTACTGCCACCCCGAGGTCGCCTCCGTCGGCATCACCGAGGCCAAGGCCAAGGAGATCTACGGTGCGGACAAGGTCGTCGCCCTCAAGTACAACCTGGCGGGCAACGGCAAGAGCAAGATCCTGAAGACCGCGGGCGAGATCAAGCTCGTCCAGGTCAAGGACGGTGCCGTGGTCGGCGTCCACATGGTCGGTGACCGTATGGGCGAGCAGGTCGGCGAAGCCCAGCTGATCTACAACTGGGAGGCGCTGCCGGCCGAGGTCGCGCAGCTCATCCACGCCCACCCGACGCAGAACGAGGCGATGGGCGAGGCCCACCTGGCCCTGGCCGGCAAGCCTCTCCACTCCCACGACTGATCCAGTCCCGGGGACGACCGACCACTTCCGCACATTCGTAAGGAGCAACTGAAACCATGTCGGTTTCCGTAACCCTTCCGGCGCTCGGCGAGAGCGTCACCGAGGGCACCGTCACCCGCTGGCTGAAGGCCGAGGGCGAGCACGTCGAGGCCGACGAGCCGCTGCTCGAGGTCTCGACCGACAAGGTCGACACCGAGATCCCCGCGCCCGCCTCGGGCACCCTCGCGTCCATCAAGGTCGCCGAGGACGAGACCGTCGAGGTCGGCGCCGAGCTGGCCGTCATCGACGACGGTTCGGGCGCGCCTGCCGCCGAGTCGGCTCCGGCCGCCGAGCCGGAGGCCGCTCCGGCCCCGGCCGAGGAGACTCCGGCACCCGCCGCCGAGGCGCCCGCCGCCGAGGCCCCTGCCGCCGCTCCGGCCGGTGGCGCCTCCGGCACCGACGTCACCCTCCCCGCGCTCGGTGAGAGCGTCACCGAGGGCACCGTCACCCGCTGGCTGAAGGAGGTCGGCGAGGAGGTCGCGGAGGACGAGCCCCTGCTCGAGGTCTCCACGGACAAGGTCGACACCGAGATCCCCGCCCCGGTCGCCGGCGTGCTGCTGGAGATCGTGGTCGGCGAGGACGAGACCGCCGAGGTGGGCGCCAAGCTCGCCGTCATCGGCGCTCCGGGTGCCGCACCGGCCGCCGCTCCGGCAGAGGCCGCTCCGGCCCCGGCCGAGGAGACTCCGGCACCCGCCGCCGAGGCGCCCGCCGCCGAGGCCCCTGCCGCCGCTCCGGCCGGTGGCGCCTCCGGCACCGACGTCACCCTCCCCGCGCTCGGTGAGAGCGTCACCGAGGGCACCGTCACCCGCTGGCTGAAGGAGGTCGGCGAGGAGGTCGCGGAGGACGAGCCCCTGCTCGAGGTCTCCACGGACAAGGTCGACACCGAGATCCCCGCGCCCGCCTCGGGCACCCTCGCGTCCATCAAGGTCGCCGAGGACGAGACCGTCGAGGTCGGCGCCGAGCTGGCCGTCATCGACGACGGTTCGGGCGCGCCTGCCGCCGAGCCGGCTCCGGCCGCCCCGGCCCAGCCCGCCGCCCCGGCACCGGCTGCTCCGGCACCGGCTCCTGCCGCACCGGCCGCACCGGCACCGGCACCCGCTCAGGCGGCGCCCGCCGCTCCGGCTCCGGCCGCCCCGGCCCAGCCCGCCGCCCCGGCACCGGCTGCCCCGGCCGCCTCCGGCGACGACGGCGCGTACGTCACGCCGCTGGTCCGCAAGCTCGCCGCCGAGAACGGCGTCGACCTGGGCTCGGTCAAGGGCACCGGCGTCGGTGGCCGCATCCGCAAGCAGGACGTCGTCGCCGCCGCGGAGGCCGCCAAGGCCGCCGCCGCTCCGGCTCCGGCCGCCGCCGCTCCCGCGGCCAAGGCCGCGCCGAAGGTCGAGGCGTCCCCGCTGCGCGGTCAGACGGTCAAGATGACCCGCATGCGCAAGGTCATCGGCGACAACATGATGAAGGCCCTGCACTCGCAGGCCCAGCTGACCTCGGTCCTCGAGGTCGACATCACGAAGCTGATGAAGCTGCGCAACCAGGCGAAGGAGTCCTTCGCCGCCCGTGAGGGCGTCAAGCTGTCCCCGATGCCGTTCTTCGTGAAGGCGGCGGCCCAGGCGCTGAAGGCCCACCCGGTCGTCAACGCCCGGATCAACGAGGACGAGGGCACCATCACGTACTTCGACTCGGAGAACATCGGCATCGCCGTGGACGCCGAGAAGGGTCTGATGACCCCGGTCATCAAGGGCGCGGGCGACCTGAACATCGCCGGTATCGCGAAGAAGACCGCCGAGCTGGCCGGCAAGGCCCGCGGTGGCGGCCTCACCCCGGACGACATGTCGGGCGCGACCTTCACCGTCAGCAACACCGGTTCGCGCGGTGCGCTGTTCGACACGGTCATCGTGCCGCCGAACCAGGCGGCCATCCTGGGCATCGGTGCCACGGTCAAGCGTCCGGCGGTCATCGAGACCGCCGAGGGCACCGTCATCGGCGTCCGCGACATGACCTACCTCTCGCTCTCCTACGACCACCGTCTGGTGGACGGCGCGGACGCCGCCCGTTACCTGACCACGGTCAAGGCGATCCTCGAGGCGGGCGAGTTCGAGGTCGAGCTCGGCCTCTGAGCCGTACAGCTGTAACCAGCCTCACCAGCGGCGCCCCCGTCCGGAACACTTCCGGGCGGGGGCGCCGCCGTATTGTCTAGACACCACCGGTCGTCCCTCACCGCCGCACAGGTGAGCAGCACCGGTTTGTTCGCCCGAAGGAGCCCGTCATGACCCCGCCCGTCGTCCACTCGCTGCGCGAGCAGATCCGCGAGCACATCGTGGAAGGGATAGTCAGCGGGCGCTGGAAGCCGGGTGAACGGATCGTCGAGCGCCGTATCGCCACCGAGCTGGAGGTCAGCCAGACCCCCGTGCGCGAGGCGCTGCGGGAGCTGGAGACGCTGCGGCTGATCGAGTCGGCCCCCAACAAGGGTGTCCGGGTACGCAATCTGACGGCGGCCGACCTGGAGGAGAGCTATCCCGTACGGGCCGGTCTGGAGCAGATCGCGGCGGAGCTGGCGGCCCCCGCGCTGGGCGAGGACTGCTCGGCGCTCGCCCCGCACGTGGCGGCGCTCTACGAGGCGGACCGGCTGGCTGACGGCGAGGCGCAGGTGCGGCACACGGTGGCCTTCCACCGGGAGATGGTGCGCGCCGCCGGGAACGCCGTGCTGCTGCACACCTGGGAGGGGCTGGGCATCGAGGTGTTCACGGCCCTGTCGATCCGCTGGCTGGGCACCGTGCAGAAGTCGTACGCGGAGGAGCACGAGGCGCTCATCGAGGCGTTCCTGCGCCGGGACCCGCAGATCGCCGTGATGGTGAAGGAGCACGTCCTCGGGTGCGCGCCGCGCGCCTGAGCTCCGGCGCCGGACGGGCTCGCACATCTGGGTCGCGACCCGCTCGGCCGTGCAGGTCAGCGCCCGTTTCGCCCCCTTGATCCCGTCACTCCGTGCCCCGTTTCGCGGCACCGCATGCCACTTTTCTTCATATCGAGAAGTTTTGCCCTTCACCCTTTGATCGATCATCGATCGGAGACTTACAGTTCAGTCGCGGGCCCACCGGCCCCATCGCCCTGTCCTGCCAGCCAGGGACTTCTCCACCCCCTCCCACTCCGGAAGGCGGCGATCATGACCGACCCCGTAGCAACGCTTCCGAGCGAGCTCGACCAGCTCCCGGACCGCGACCCCGAGGAGACCGCCGAATGGGCGGCCTCCCTCGACGCCGTCACCAAGGCCGCGGGCCCGCACCGCGCCGCGTACCTGATGCGGCGTTCGCTCCAGCACGCCGAGGGCGCCGGCATCGCGCTGCCCAAGCTGCTGGAGAGCGATTACGTCAACACCATCCCCACCTCCGCCGAGCCCGCGTTCGACGGCGACCTGGAGATGGAATCGAAGATCACCGCGTGGAACCGCTGGAACGCGGCCGCGATGGTCACCCGTGGCGCCCGGTACGGCGTCGGGGGCCACATCGCCACGTTCGCCTCGGCGGCCTGGCTGTACGAGACCGGCTTCAACCACTTCTTCCGCGGCAAGGAGGGTGACGGCTCCGGCGACCAGCTCTACATCCAGGGCCACGCCTCGCCCGGCATCTACGCCCGCGCCTTCCTCGACGGCCGCCTCAGCGAGCAGCAGCTCGACAACTTCCGCCAGGAGTCGGGGGGCGACGGCCTGCCGTCCTACCCGCACCCGCGGCGGCTGCCCTGGCTGTGGGAGTTCCCCACCGTCTCGATGGGCCTCGGCCCGCTCTCGGCGATCTACCAGGCGCGCTTCAACCGCTATCTGACCAACCGCAAGATCAAGGACACGTCGAACTCGCACGTCTGGGCCTTCCTGGGCGACGGCGAGATGGACGAGCCCGAGTCGACCGCCGCCCTCGCCCTCGCGGCGCGTGAGCAGCTCGACAACCTGACCTTCGTCATCAACTGCAACCTGCAGCGCCTCGACGGCCCGGTCCGCGCCAACTTCCGCGTGGTCCAGGAGCTGGAGGGTGCCTTCCGCGGCGCCGGCTGGAACGTCATCAAGACGCTCTGGGGCAACGCCTGGGACGAGCTGTTCCAGCTCGACACCACGGGCGCGCTGATCCGCCGCCTCCGCGAGGTCCCGGACGCGCAGTTCCAGACGTACGCGACGCGGGACGTGGCGTACATCCGCGAGCACTTCTTCGGCACCGAGCCCGCCCTCGCCGAGCTGGCGAAACTCCTGAGCGACGCCAAGATCGCCGAGTGTTTCTACAGCTCCCGCGGCGGTCACGAGGCCCGCAAGGTGTACGCGGCCTACCGCGCCGCACTGGAGCACAAGGGCGCGCCGACCGTGATCCTGGCCCAGACGGTCAAGGGCTACACGCTCGGCAAGGGCTTCGAGTCCAAGAACGCCAACCACCAGATGAAGAAGCTGTCGATCGACGAGTTCAAGGGCATGCGCGAGCTGCTCGGCCTCCCGATCCCGGACAGCGCCTTCGAGGACGGACTGGTCCCCTACGGCCACCCGGGCGCCGACTCCCCCGAGGTCCGCTACCTCCAGGAGCGCCGTGCCGCCCTCGGCGGTCCGGCCCCCGCCCGCCGGGTGCACGCCGCCGCGCTGCCCCAGCCGGAGGAGCGCGCGTTCAAGGCCCTGTACAAGGGCTCCGGCAAGCAGGAGATGGCCACCACCATGGCGTTCGTCCGCCTGGTGAAGGACCTGATGCGGGACAAGGAGACCGGCAGGCGCTGGGTCCCGATCGTCCCGGACGAGGCCCGTACCTTCGGTATGGAGTCGCTGTTCCCCTCGGCCGGCATCTACTCGCCGCTCGGCCAGACGTACGACCCGGTCGACCGCGACCAGTTGATGTACTACAAGGAAGCCAAGGACGGCCAGATCCTCAACGAGGGGATCACCGAGGCCGGTGCCATGGCCGACTTCATCGCCGCCGCCTCGTCGTACGCGACGCACGGCGAGACGATGATCCCGTTCTACATCTTCTACTCGATGTTCGGCTGGCAGCGGACCGGCGACCAGATGTGGCAGCTCGCCGACCAGCTCGGCAAGGGCTTCATCGTCGGCGCCACGGCGGGCCGTACAACGCTCACCGGTGAGGGCCTCCAGCACGCGGACGGACACTCGCACCTGATCGCGTCGACGAACCCGGCGTCGCTCAACTACGACCCGGCGTTCGCGTACGAGATCGCGGTGATCGTCAAGGACGGTCTGCGGAGGATGTACGGCCCCGAGGCCGAGAACGTCTTCTACTACCTGACGGTCTACAACGAGCCGAAGCAGCAGCCCGCGATGCCCGAGGGCGTCGAGGAGGGCATCGTCAAGGGCCTGTACCGCTTCAAGGAGGGCACGCCCGCCGCGGCGGACGCACCGCGCCTCCAGCTGCTGGGCTCGGGTACGGCGATCCACTGGGCCCTGAAGGCCCAGGAGCTGCTGGCCTCCGACTGGGGTGTCACGGCCGACGTCTGGTCCGCCACCTCGTGGGGCGAGCTGCGCCGCGACGCTCTGGAGTGCGACGAGGCGCTGCTCCGCGGCGAGGAGCGGGTGCCGTACGTGACCCAGGCGCTCTCCGGCGCGCCGGGCCCCGTCCTCGCCGTCAGCGACTGGATGCGAGCGGTCCCGGACTCCATCAGCCAGTGGGTGGAGCAGGACTGGTCCTCCCTGGGCACGGACGGCTTCGGCCTCTCCGACACCCGCGACGGCGCCCGGCGCCACTTCGGCGTCGACGCCGAGTCCGTCACGGTCGCCGCGCTGGCCCAGCTGGCCCGCCGTGGCGAGATCCCGGCCTCGAAGGTCAAGGAGGCCCGGGAGAAGTACGGCCTCTGAGGGACCGCCGGCCTGCGGGCCGTCTCCCTTCACACCGCGGGGCGGGCTCGTCACGAGCCCGCCCCGCGGGTGTTCCCCGGGCCGACGCCCAGGGGTGATCCTGTGGGCGTGCGGCGCCGGCGCGCACAATGGCCGCATGCGTGCTGCCCGGCTGATCAAGATGGTGCTGCTCCTGCAGTCCCGGCCCTCCATGACCGCCGCCCAGCTGGCCGAGGAGCTGGAGGTGTCGGAGCGCACCGTCACGCGGGACGCCCAGGCGCTCTCGGAGGCGGGGGTGCCCGTGTACGCCGACCGCGGCCGGGCAGGCGGCTACCGGCTCGTGGGCGGCTACCGCACGCGGCTCACCGGGCTGGCCCGCCATGAGGCCGAGGCGCTCTTCCTGTCCGGGCTTCCCTCCGCCCTGCGTGAGATGGGGCTCGACGACGCCGCCTCGGCTGCCCGGCTGAAGGTCTCGGCGGCCCTGCTCCCCTCCCTCCGGGACGCCTCGCGCACCGTCGCGCAGCGCTTCCATCTGGACGCCCCCGGCTGGTACCACGAACCGGCCACCCCCGAACTGCTTCCCGCCGTCGCGGAGGCCGTCTGGGACGACCGGCTGGTCCGGGCGCGCTACGGCCGCCGCCCCTCGGGCGAGGTGGAGCGGGAGCTGGCCCCGTACGGGCTCGTCCTGAAGGCCGGGGTCTGGTACCTCTGCGCCCGGGCCGGGGACGACTTCCGGGTGTACCGGATCGACCGGTTCGCCGCCGTCGCCGTCTCCGGGACCCGCTTCGTCCGGGACGAGGACTTCGACCTGCCGCGCTTCTGGGAGGAGCGGGCCGCGCAGTTCGCACGGTCGATCCTGCGTACCGAGGTGACCGTGCGGCTGTCGGAGGCGGGGGTACGGCGGCTGCCGCACGCCATGGACCGGGCCGCCGTCGACGAGGCGCTGGCCGGGGCCGCCCCGCCTGACGAGGAGGGCCGGCGCACGGTGGTCCTGCCGGTCGAGTCCGCCGAGGTGGCGTACGGCCAGCTGCTGTCCCTCGGGCCAGAGGTGGAGGTGCTGGAGCCCGCCGCCCTGCGCGAACGCTTTGCCGATACCGCCGAACGACTGCGCGACCTCTATCGCTGAAGTGGCCCGGAAGTGACGTCGAAGGCTGCAATTCGGTGTCTGGGCGTGCGTCGCCCGCCGCCGGGGCAGATGCTGGACCCGTGATGGACGAGACGGAGTTCTGGGAGATCATCGACAGCACCCGCGAGGCCGCCGAGGGCGACCCCGAGGACCACGCCGATCTGCTCGTCGAACGGCTGGTGCGGCTCGATCCCGACTCCGTGCTGGACTTCGCCAGGCACTTCGAGGCCCGCTACAACCGCGCGTACCGCTGGGATCTGTGGGGCGCGGCGGCCGTGCTGCTCGGCGGGGCGAGCGACGACGCCTTCGACTACTTCCGCTGCTGGCTGATCGCGCAGGGCCGCGAGGTCTTCGAGGGGGCGGTGCACGACCCGGACAGCCTGGCCGAGCTGCTGGACGACTTCGACGAGGAGCTCGACGGGGACGGCGAGGAGCTCGGCTACGCCGCCGACGAGGCCTACGAACAGCTCACCGGCGTCGTCGCCCCCGACCTGGGGCTGCCGCCGCAGGCGGCGGAACCGGCGGGCACGCCGTTCGGCTTCGACGACGACGCGGCGCTGGCGGAGCGCTACCCGGCCCTCTGGGAACGCTTCGGTCCGGTCTGACCCCGGACGGGCGCCCGGGACTCAGTCCGTCAGCGAGCGGCCCATCAGGACGTCGTCGACGTACCGCCCGCCCAGGAAGAACTCGCCGGGCAGTACGCCCTCGACGGCGAAGCCCTCGGACGCGTAGAGCGCCCGAGCGGCGGTGTTGTGGCCGAGCACCCGCAGGGTGAGCCGTCCGGCGCCCTGGCGTCGCGCCTCGGCGTACGCGGCGCGCAGCAGCGCACGCGCGACGCCGTGGCGCCGCGCCCAGTCGGCGACGGCGAGGCCCTGTATCTGGCGGACGTGCTCGTTGCAGGCGAGGGGGGTCGGGCGGGCCAGCCGGATGTAGCCGGCGAGGCGCACCTCGTCCGCGCCGGTGGCCGCCTCGGCGACCAGGTATTCGCCGGGCAGGTGCCGCTCGTCGAAGAACGGCTCGTACGGCGGCTGCGGTTTCGGCTGCACGGCGTGGAGGGTCGACCAGGTGGCCCGGTCGAGCTTACCGAGAGCGGTCTCGTCCTCGGGGACGGCGGGACGGACGGGGCCGAGGGCCTGGATTCGTGGCACGGACATGCGCGCAACTGTGCCATGCGCGTCCGGCGCGTCCGACTCCCGCGTGACCGGGGGCCCATGGGGCAGGATGGACGGCATGCTGCGCTCCCGAATCGCCGTCACCGGATCGACCGGACTCATCGGAGCGGCGCTCGTGCGCTCGCTGCGTGCCGACGGGCACGAGGTGGTGCGCATGGTGCGCCGCCCGGCCGCGACCGGTGACGAGGTGGAGTGGGACCCGAAGCGCCAGTACGTCGACGCGGCGGGCCTGGTCGGCTGCGACGCGGTCGTCCACCTCGCGGGGGCAGGGGTCGGGGACCACCGGTGGACCGATGAGTACAAGCGGGAGATCCGTGACAGCCGGGTGCTGGGCACGGCGGCCGTGGCCGAGGCGGTGGCTTCGCTGGACACTCCGCCGAAGGTGCTGCTGTCCGGGTCGGCCATCGGCTTCTACGGCGACACCGGCGACCGTGCCGTCGACGAGAGCGCGCCGCCCGGCGACGGTTTCCTGCCGTCCGTCTGTGTGGAGTGGGAGGAGGCGACGGCTCCCGCCGAGGAGGCCGGCGTCCGCACGGTCCACGCGCGGACCGGTCTGGTCGTCTCCCGGCGGGGCGGGGCCTGGGGGCGGCTCTTCCCTCTGTTCAAGGCGGGGCTCGGCGGGCGGATGGGGAACGGCCGGCAGTACTGGAGCTTCATCGCGCTGCACGACCACATCGCGGCACTGCGCCACATCCTGGACACCGAGACGCTGGCGGGCCCGGTGAACCTGACGGGCCCCTCCCCCGTCACCAACGGCGAGGTGACGGCCGCCATGGGGCGGGTGCTGCGGCGCCCGACCCTGTTCACCGCCCCCGCGCCCGCGCTGAAGGCCGCGCTCGGGGAGTTCTCCGGGGACGTCCTGGCCAGCCAGCGGGTGCTGCCCGGCCAACTTCTCGACTCGGGCTTCGCGTTCGCCTTCCCGGGCGTCGACGACGCCATCCGCGCCGCACTGCGCTGACCACGGCCCCGCGCTCCCCCGGGCCCGGCGCCCGGCCGCCGTGCGACCCCGTGCACCGGTGCCCGGGGTGCGCGCTACTGCGCCTCTCTCGGCCATACACCTAGCCTCTACCCGAACTCGGGCATTCCGGGGGCCTGTTGGGGGCAATACCTCCCCACCAGTCGCACCGACTCGGGGAGGGGCACGTGATCGGGGCACACACAGCGGACCACGCGGATGTGGTCATCATCGGGGCCGGGATCGCCGGTCTGTCGGCAGCCCATCGGCTGATCGGCGCAGGGGTGGGCGTCAGCGTCCTGGAGGCCGCCCCGCGGGTGGGCGGCCGGATGGCCACCCATGACATGGACGGGTTCCGGCTCGACCAACTGGGCCCGCTGCTCAGTTCCGCGTACCCGGAGCTGAGCACCGCCCCGGGGCTCCGGGAACTGGTGCTGCGGGACTTCTCTCCGGGGGTGCTCGTCCACAGCGGGGGGCGGCAGTACCGCGCCGGGGACGTACGGAGCGCCCGGGGCGCACTCCGCGCGGTGCGCTCCCGGTCGAGCGCCCCTCGCGCGCCCCTGGGCGGGGCGATCGAACAGGCCAGGCTCGGCGCCTGGCTGGCCCGTCTCGCCACCACTCCGGAGTCCCGGATCCTGACCAGGCCCGACAGAGGCGCGGCCGAGGCGCTGTCCGGTCTCCCGCCCCGCACGGTCGGCGGGTTCCTGCGCCCCCTCCTCTCGGCGCTGCTCGGCGATCCCGGGCTCACCACGTCCAGCCGGGTGGCCGAGCTCACCCTCCGGGACTACGCGCGCGGCAGGCTCTGTGTGCCCGCGGGCGGTTCCGCGACGCTGCCCGAGCTGCTGGCGGCCGCCCTGCCGCCCGGGACCGTACGCACCGGGGTGCATGTGACCGCGGCGGACATCACCTCCGTACGCACCAAGGAGCACGGCGAGCTGGGCTGCCGGTCACTCCTCCTGGCCACCGGGGCGGGGGCCGCCGCCGAACTGCTGCCGGGGCTGCGGACGCCCGCCTTCCACCCGGTGACCGTGCTGCACCACACCACCGCGGAGGCGCCGGCGACCGGAGGCCGTCTGCTGCTGGACGCGGACCGCTCGGGGCCGGTCGCGCACACCGTCGTGATGAGCGAGGTCGACCCCTCGCGCGCCCCGCGCGGCCGGGCCCTGATCACCTCAACGGTGCTCGGCCCTCCGCCGCGGGACCTCGACGGCGAGGTACGCGCGCATCTGGCCTCGCTGTACGGCACGCCCACCGACGACTGGGAGCTGCTGGCCTCCCATCACGACCCGGAGGCGGTCCCCGCCATGCCACCGCCGCACGACCCGCGCCGCCCGGTCCGGCTGCTCGCCGGGCTGTACGTCTGCGGCGACCACCGCGACACCAGCACGGTCCAGGGCGCGCTGCGCTCCGGCAGGCGCGCCGCCTCGGCGATCCTCGCGGACCTGGGGGTGCGCGGACAGGGGGCGGACGGGACGGTGCTGCACGCCGCCGCGTAAGCCCTTCGCTCAGCCCAGAGCCGCGACCCGGTCGCGGTATCCCCGCACGGCGACGGCGTCGCGGTACGGCTCCAGGCGGCGCTCGAAGTCCCGTACGTACTCCGTCGCGCGCACCGACCGCATCTCCGCGGCCTGCTGGGCCGCCTCGGCGCCCAGCAGGCACGCCTGGTCCAGCTCGCCGAGCCCGAGCCGGGCGGAGGCGAGCACCACCCGGCAGAACAGCCGGCTCCGGGCGTACGCCGGTGCCCGCAGCTGGAGCGACCGCTCGGCGTGCTGGGCGGAGACGCGGTACTGCTGAAGATCGCGGTGGCAGTGGGCGAACTCGTCGGCGAGCTGGGCCTCGTCGAAGTGCCGGGCCCAGTGCGGCACGTCGTCCCCGGGCCGGGAGATCCCCAGCGCGCGCTCCGCCCGCGCGAGCGCGGCGACGCAGGGCCTGGTCTCCCCGAGGACGCCGTGTCCGCGCGCCTCGACCGCGTGCAGCAGGGCCATGACGACGGGCGGCGCGGAGGAGCCGATGCCCTGCTGGGCGACGCGTGCGAGCTGGACGGCTTCCCTGCCGTGCCCGAGATAGACCGCCTGCCGGCTCATCGTGATCAGCACGTAGGCGCCGTACGCGCGGTCCCCGGCTGCCTGGGCGAGCCGCAGCGCCTGGACGAAGTAGCGCTGGGCGAGGCCGTGCGCCGCGATGTCGTACGAGGTCCATCCCGCGAGCCTGGTCAGATCGGCCGCGGCGGAGAACAGCCGGCGGCCCAGTGTCTCGCCGTAGCTCCCGCGGAGCATGGGCTCGGCCTCGTGCTCCAGGTACCGGACGAGGGCCTGCCTGGCGTGGCCGCCGCCGTAGGCGTTGTCCAGCGTGCGGAAGAGCTCGCCCACCGAGCGCAGGGCGGCGACGTCACCGCTGCCGACCCGCTGGCCTGCGCCGCGGTCGGTCTGCCGCTGGCGCGGGACGCCGAGGGCCGGTCTCCGCAGGGTCTCCAGCAGGGCCATGGAGCCGGCGCCCTCCAGACGCCCGGTGCCCCGGGAACGGCGTGCGGCCCGGGCGCCGTTGGCCACCGCCCCGCACGCCGTTCCCGGGGCACCGGGCGTCTGGAGGGCGCCGGCTCCATGGCCCTGCTGGAGACCCTGCGGAGACCGGCCCTCGGCGGGCGTACGCGGGGCCGGCAGGCCCGTGGCGCCGTTCGCGCGCTCCAGGGGTTCGCCCCGGCCGACCCATTCGTCGGCACGGCCGATCAGCCAGTCCCTGCTGGGCACGACCAGACCGGCGGGGGTGAACGCGATCTTGCGCAGCTCCCCATGGCTGCCCGAGTCCTTGCGCCACAGCCCGCTGACGATGTCGACGGCCTCGGCGGGCGTGGCCGCGAACTCCAGGCCGGCGTAGACGGGCGCACAGGCGTCCAGGCCCAGGTCCTGCGCGGAGAGCCGGCGTCCCAGCCGTCTGGTGAAGACCTCTGCGATCAGCGCGGGGGTGGTTCCCCGGGGCTGCTGGCCACGCAGCCAGCGGGTCACCGAGGTCTTGTCGTATCGCAGATCGAGCCCGTGTTCGAGGCCGAGCTGGTCCACCCGGCGGGCCAGGCCCGCATGGGAGAACCCGGCCTCCGCGATGAGGGCAGCGAGCCGCCGGTTCGGGGTGCGCTGCGGAGGTCGTTCCGACATCAGCTGTAAGGTCTCCTGCCTTCGGCGGCTGGCGGGCAGCCCTTACGGGCTCCCCCACGAGTGGGAGCGGGCGAGCCCGTTATGGAACGGCGCGAATTTAACTGCCCCGGCGGCGGCTCCAACGGCCTTCGCTCCACGTTCATCCGATCGTGTGAGGATTAATGGATCGCTGACGGGAAGCGCCCGTCCGTAACCTGCCGGACCCCGTGTTCGGGTGCGGTCGTACAGTGGCTCAGGGCGCACACGGATGGTGACGTGACTCCGGGGACACCCCCCGGCCCTCCGGCACCGCGAGTAGGGAGGCACCCGAGTGAGTGAGCTGCGGTTCGTCCGTCTGGGATTCGGCGAGGAGCGGGTCGACTACCAGGAGGCCTGGCAGAAGCAGCGCGAGGTGCACGCCGCGAGGTTCGAGGACACGGTCCCCGACACCTGCCTGCTCCTCGAGCATCCGTCCGTCTACACGGCGGGGCGGCGCACGACGGAGAGCGAGCGCCCGCTCGACGGCACCCCGGTCATCGATGTCGACCGCGGCGGGAAGATCACCTGGCACGGCCCGGGACAGCTCATCGGCTACCCGATCCTCAAGCTCCCCCGCCCCGTGGACGTCGTGGCGCACGTCCGCCGCCTGGAGGACGCCCTGATCCGCACGGCCGCCGAGTTCGGCGTGGAGACCAGCCGGGTCGAGGGCCGCAGCGGTGTCTGGGTCCTCGGCGACCCGGTCGAGGACCGCCCCTCGCTCGGCGGGCTCTCCCTCGACTTCGACCCCCGGCTGCACGACGAGGAGTTCGACCCGCGGCTGAACGGCCCCGAGTACGCGCCCTCGAACGCCGGGCAGCGCCGCGAGGACCGCAAGCTGGCCGCGATCGGCATCCGGGTCGCCAAGGGCGTCACCATGCACGGCTTCTCCCTGAACGTGAACCCGGACAACACCTCGTTCGACCGGATCGTGCCCTGCGGGATCCGGGACGCGGGCGTGACCTCGCTCTCGTACGAACTGGGCCGCGAGATCACCATCGACGACGTCCTCCCGGTCGCCGAGAGGCACCTCAGGGACGTCCTGGAGAACGCGGAGCTCGCACCCCGCGTGGTCGCGCCGAAGGAGCCGGCCGTCCCGGCGTAGGGAATAGGCCCCGTCGGCCACAGGTTGGCCAGACGCAAGGCCGTTCTAACCACGGGCGTACCCTGGTGTTCGCCGAAGAATCCAATGCAGCGAAAGCAAAGGGGTGCCGGAGTGTCCGGTGTCGCACCCGACGGGCGCAAGATGCTGCGCCTGGAGGTCCGAAACAGCCAGACCCCCATCGAGCGCAAGCCCGAGTGGATCAAAACCCGGGCGAAGATGGGCCCCGAGTACACGAAGATGCAGGCGCTCGTGAAGGGCGAGGGTCTGCACACGGTGTGCCAGGAGGCCGGCTGTCCGAACATCTACGAGTGCTGGGAGGACCGCGAGGCCACGTTCCTCATCGGCGGCGACCAGTGCACCCGGCGCTGCGACTTCTGCCAGATCGACACGGGGAAGCCGCAGGCGCTGGACCGTGACGAGCCCCGCCGCGTGGGCGAGTCCGTCGTGACGATGGACCTGAACTACGCCACGATCACCGGCGTCGCACGCGACGACCTGGAGGACGGCGGCGCCTGGCTGTACGCGGAGACCGTGCGCCAGATCCACGCGCAGACCGCGGGGCGGGAGGCCGGCGCCACGAAGGTGGAGCTGCTCATCCCCGACTTCAACGCGGAGCCCGCGCAGCTCGCCGAGGTCTTCTCCTCGCGCCCGCAGGTGCTCGCGCACAACGTCGAGACGGTGCCGCGGATCTTCAAGCGGATCCGGCCCGGCTTCCGTTACGAGCGCTCCCTGGACGTCATCACGCGGGCCCGCGAGGCGGGTCTGGTGACGAAGTCCAACCTGATCCTCGGCATGGGCGAGACCCGCGAGGAAGTCAGCGAGGCGCTCCAGGACCTGTACGACGCGGGTTGCGAGCTCATCACGATCACGCAGTACCTCCGGCCCTCCGCGCGGCACCACCCGGTCGAGCGCTGGGTGAAGCCGCACGAGTTCGTGGAGCTGAAGGACGAGGCCGACGCGATCGGTTACTCGGGCGTCATGTCCGGACCGCTGGTGCGCTCGTCCTACCGCGCCGGACGCCTCTTCCAGCAGGCGATGGAGCGGCGCGGCGCGACCGCCGCGACCGCACCGGCCGTGTGAATCGGCGCACAAGCGGCTACTGAGCGGTAATGCCCGCGACGACGCGGCCCGTACGTCCCCCGCAGGTGAGGGGCCCGTATGGGCCGCGTCGGCGTGCGCGCCGCCGAAATCAGAGTTTCATTGGTGTTTGACCGACCGGTCATGCACTGGTAACACCGAGCAGTGACCCTAGGTACATACGCGGTGGCTCCCGCAGCCGCCGTCGTCATTGCTTCCCGCTACTCAGTGCGCGCCGGGCGCGCGCATCCGCTCCGAGGGGGAACACCCACGATGCACGCCGCACCGGTACGAGCCAATGCCATCCCGACCGTCGCCACCGCACTCCGCGCCGTCGAGTCCCTGCTGATGAGCGGCGGCCAGCGCACCGCCCGCCGCAACGCCTGGACGGCGGTCCTCGAGGACCGCCGCAGGGCGCAGGACCGGGTCGAGGCGGAGCATGTGCTGAAGGCTGTGGCCGACCACCGTTCCTAGGTCACTCCCGCGCCACGTAAACTTCCGTACATGGCGAGGAAGGCAAACACTGACGGCGCGGACAGCGCCGAGAACGCGGGGCGGCTCAAGCAGATCGCCCTGACCTACAAGATGACCAGGCGGTCGGACCCCAAGGTGGGTCTTGTCGTCGCGGGTGTGGGAATCGTCACCTTCGGTGTCCTCCTCGCCATCGGTTTCCTGATCGGTCACCCGGTCTACGCGGGCATCCTGGGCTTCGTCCTGGCCTTCCTCGCGATGGCGATCATCTTCGGACGGCGTGCCGAGCGTGCGGCCTTCGGTCAGATGGAGGGGCAGCCCGGCGCGGCCGCGGCGGTGCTGGACCGGGTCGGCCGTGGCTGGACCACGACCCCGGCCGTCGCGATGAACCGCAGCCAGGACGTCGTCCACCGGGCGGTCGGCAAGGCCGGCATCGTCCTGGTGGCCGAGGGCAACCCGAACCGGGTGAAGAGCCTTCTGGCGGCCGAGAAGAAGCGCATGGCCCGCATCGTCGTGGACGTACCGGTGCACGACATCATCGTCGGTGACGGCGAGGGCCAGGTGCCTCTGAAGAAGGTGCGCACCACGATGCTGAAGCTTCCGCGGGTCCTGACCGGCCCGCAGGTGACCGCCGCCAATGACCGGCTCCGGGCGATGGGCGACCTGATGAGCAACATGCCGCTGCCCAAGGGCCCGATGCCGAAGGGCATGCGGATGCCGCGCGGCGGAAAGATGCGCTGACCCAGTACGAACGCAGGAGAGCGGCCCCGGACGCGTACGTCGTCCGGGGCCGCTCTCCTGCGTTCGCGTCCTCTTCGTACGCGCTCGGGTCCGGGCGTCTCAGACGCGGACCTGGACGGCGCGGGCGAGCCGGTCGTGGAGGCCGCGGCTGTCGCGGTCCCAGACGATGGCCGGGATCACCAGGAGGAGCAGCACGCTCCGTACGACGACCCGCACGACACCGAGCCGTCCGCCGTCCTCGGCGATGACCCGCAGGCCCAGGATCCGCTTGCCGGGGGTGGAGCCGACGGTTCCGACCGTGAGGAAGCTCATGACGAGGAACACGCCGAGCGCCCAGTTCCCCGCCGACTGCTGGTCACCACGAGCGAGCAGGCCGTATGCGATCACCATGCACACGGCCCAGTCGATGAAGAGGGCCCCGAAGCGGCGGCCCAGCGGGGCGATGGACCCGGGGCCTTCCTGGGGCAGACCGAGGCGCTCGCCCCGGTAACCGAAGTCGGCGCCCATCTCCTCGGCCGCCGCGCGCGGCCCCGAGAGCCACGATCCGATTGCTTGCCTGTTGTCCACCCGTCCACGGTACTGCGCCCGTGTTTGCACCCGGCCGGGCGGGGCACCGAACACGTCGCCGAGGTGCTGCCACCAGCCGCCCTGGTTAACTTGTGCGAAACAAATGGGTCATGCTGGAGAAATCCCGTCTGCCTATGGTCGGGTCCAGCGTGTGCCACCGCACTGGCCACACAAACGAGCTGCAACCCCGCCCTTTCCCGGGTCGGGAGTAGGAGGAGTTGGATGTTCCAGAACGCCGACGAAGTCCAGAAGTACATCGCCGACAACGACGTCAAGTTCGTCGACGTCCGGTTCTGCGACCTGCCGGGTGTGATGCAGCACTTCACGATCCCGGCGGCGTCCTTCGACCCGGCCGAGGAACTGGCCTTCGACGGCTCGTCGATCCGCGGCTTCCAGGCCATCCACGAGTCGGACATGGCGCTCCGTGCGGACCTGTCCACGGCCCGTGTGGACCCGTTCCGCCGCGACAAGACGGTGAACGTCAACTTCTTCATCCACGACCCGATCACCGGCGAGCAGTACAGCCGTGACCCGCGGAACGTGGCCAAGAAGGCCGAGGCCTACCTCGCCTCGACCGGCATCGCCGACACCGCGTACTTCGGCCCCGAGGCGGAGTTCTACGTCTTCGACAACGTCCGCTTCCAGACGTCGGCGAACGAGAGCTTCTACCACATCGACTCCGAGGCCGGCGCCTGGAACACCGGTGCGGTCGAGAACAACCGCGGTTACAAGGTCCGCTACAAGGGCGGCTACTTCCCGACGCCGCCGGTCGACCACTTCGCCGACCTGCGCGCCGAGATCTCCATGGAGCTGGACAAGAACGGCCTCCAGGTCGAGCGCCAGCACCACGAGGTCGGCACCGCCGGCCAGGCCGAGATCAACTACAAGTTCAACACGCTGCTCGCCGCGGCCGACGACCTGATGCTCTTCAAGTACATCGTGAAGAACGTCGCCTGGCGCAACGGCAAGACCGCGACCTTCATGCCGAAGCCGATCTTCGGTGACAACGGCTCGGGCATGCACGTCCACCAGTCCCTGTGGTCCGGCGGCTCCCCGCTCTTCTACGACGAGCAGGGCTACGCGGGCCTCTCGGACATGGCGCGCTACTACATCGGCGGCATCCTGAAGCACGCCCCGTCGCTGCTGGCCTTCACCAACCCGACGGTGAACTCCTACCACCGTCTGGTCCCGGGCTTCGAGGCGCCGGTCAACATGGTGTACTCGCAGCGCAACCGCTCCGCCGCGATGCGCATCCCGATCACGGGCTCCAACCCGAAGGCGAAGCGCGTCGAGTTCCGCGCCCCCGACCCGTCCTCGAACCCGTACCTGGCGTTCTCGGCCCTGCTGATGGCCGGCCTGGACGGCGTCAAGAACAAGATCGAGCCCCCGGAGCCGATCGACAAGGACCTCTACGAGCTGGCCCCCGAGGAGCACGCGGGCGTCCAGCAGGTCCCGACCTCGCTCCCGGCGGTCCTCGACGCGCTCGAGGCCGACCACGAGTACCTCCAGGCCGGCGGCGTGTTCACGCCCGACCTGATCGAGACGTGGATCGACTACAAGCGCACCCACGAGATCGCCCCGATCCAGCTGCGCCCGCACCCGCACGAGTTCGAGCTGTACTTCGACCTCTAGACACACAGAGGTTCGCGGGAACACGGGCGAGGGCCGCCACCCCATGGTCGGGGTGGCGGCCCTCGCCCGTCGTCATGCCGGAAGGGCTCCAGGGGCCGGAGCGCAGCAGCCACCGCCGCCGCTCCGCCCTTCGGCGGGTTCGTCGAAGAGTCCTGCGCCACCGCACACTCCGGTCTCGGGGAGGGCGAGTTCGACGCGGTCGGCGGACCCGGTGTCTCCGGCGATGGCGGCGGTGACGGAACGGACCTGCTCGTAACCGGTCAGGGCCAGGAAGGTCGGGGCGCGGCCGTAGGACTTCATGCCGACCAGGTAGAGGCCCTGTTCGGGGTGGGACAGCTCGCGGTGGCCGTGGGGGTAGACGGTGCCGCAGGAGTGCTGGTTGGGGTCGATGAGGGGGGCGAGCTCCACCGGTGCCTGGAGGCGCTCGTCCAGGGCGAGGCGGAGCTCGGACAGGAACGACAGGTCGGGGCGCAGTCCGGTCAGGGCGATGACCTCGTCCACCGGGTCGAGGCGCCGGCCGTCCTCACCGGCCAGGACCAGGCGGCCGTCATCGGCCGGCTCGATGACCGCGGTGCGGAAGCCGGTGACGGCGTCGGCGTACCCGTCGTCGACGGCTGCCTTGGCAGCGAGGCCCAGGGCGCCGCGGGCGGGGAGCTGGTCCGCGCTGCCGCCGCCGAAGGTGGAGCCGTTGATGCCGCGGCGCAGGATCCACACCGAGTGCGTACCGGGTACGTCCTTCGCCACGTCGGCGAGACCGGCCAGGGCGGTGAACGCGGAGGCTCCGGAGCCGATGACGGCGGTGCGCCTTCCCGCGTACCGGGCGCGGACGGCGGGGTCGCGCAGGTCGGGGACGCGGTAGGAGATACGGGCGGAGGCGGCGCGTTCGCCGAGGGCGGGGAGTCCGTCGGCGCCGGCCGGGCCCGGGGTGGACCAGGTGCCGGACGCGTCGATCACGGCCCGGCCGAGGATTCGCTCCTCGGCGCCGTCGGCACGCGTGAGGCGGACGGTGAAGGGCTGCTGCTCCCGCTCGGCGTCGACGATCCGGTCGCGGCCGAGGCGGGAGACTCCGGTGACGGCGGTGCCGTAGCGGACCCTGTCCCCGAGGGCGTCGGCGAGCGGCTGGAGGTACTGCTCGGCCCAGTCGCGCCCCGTCGGGTAGGTGCTCGCGTCGGGCCTGGACCAGCCGGTGGGCGCCAGGAGCTTCTCTGCGGCCGGGTCGGTGAGCTCGCCCCAGGTGGAGAAGAGCCGCACGTGCGACCAGCCGCGCACCGCGGTGGCCGCGGTGGGTCCGGCCTCCAGCACCAGCGGTTCGATGCCGCGCTCCACGAGGTGCGCGGCGGCTGCCAGCCCGGTGGGACCGGCGCCGATGACGACGACCGGCAGGTCTGCTGTGGTGGTCATGTCGGTGATGCCCTCCAGGACGGGCGACCGCTCCCGGCCGCTGTTTCGACGGTTGTCTATATGAAGCCTGGCACTTTGCATCGACGGGTGTCAACATAGACGCATGTCGAATTCAGAGCGCGTGGAGCTGCCGGTCCTGGACGCGGGTGCCGCGGTGCCGTGCTGCCCGCCGATCACCGCGGGAGAGCTGTCCCAGGACGACGCGGAGCGGATGGCCGTGATGTTCAAGGCACTGTCCGACCCGGTGCGGCTCCGCCTCTTCTCCAAGGTCGCCTCGCACCCCGGTGGCGAGGCGTGCGTGTGCGACATCTCCGACGTCGGCGTCTCCCAGCCGACGGTCTCCCACCACCTGAAGAAGCTGCGCGAGGCCGGCCTGCTGACCTCGGAGCGGCGTGGGACCTGGGTCTACTACCAGGTCGCCCCGTCCGTGGTGGCGGCCATGTCAGCCATGCTCGACCTGCGGGTCTGATCGCGGGTGGTGCGTCAGGCCTCCCCGCCCGGGGTGGTGAGGCCCGCGGAGGCGAACTTCCTCCGCCAGGCCAGCGCGACGTACACGAGTCCGATCAGGACGGGGACTTCGATGAGCGGGCCGACGACACCGGAGAGCGCCTGGCCGGAGGTGACGCCGAAGGTGGCGATGGCGACGGCGATGGCCAGCTCGAAGTTGTTGCCCGCCGCGGTGAACGCGAGCGTGGTGGTGCGGTCGTACGCGAGGCCGAGGCCCTTGCCGAGGAGGAAGGTCCCGAAGAACATGATCGCGAAGTAGGCCAGCAGGGGCAGCGCGATGCGTACGACGTCCATCGGCCGTGAGGTGATGGTCCCGCCTTGCAGGGCGAAGAGGATGACGATCGTGAACAGCAGCCCGTACAGCGCCCACGGGCCGATCTTCGGCAGGAACTTCGCCTCGTAGTCGGCGCGGCCCATCTTCCGCTCGCCGATGCGGCGCGTGAGGAAGCCGGCGAGCAGCGGGACACCGAGGAAGATGATGACGTTCAGCGCGATGTGCCAGACGGACACGTCCAGGCCCTCGCCGTCACCGAGGTTCATCCAGCGGGGCAGCAGGTCGAGGTAGAACCAGCCCAGCAGGCCGAAGGCGAGCACCTGGAAGACCGAGTTCAGGGCCACGAGGACGGCTGCGGCTTCGCGGTCGCCGCAGGCGAGGTCGTTCCAGATGATGACCATGGCGATGCAGCGGGCGAGGCCGACGATGATCAGGCCGGTGCGGTACTCGGGCAGGTCGGGGAGGAAGATCCACGCCAGCGCGAACATCACCGCCGGTCCGACGATCCAGTTGATGACCAGGGAGGAGATGAGCAGCTTGCGGTCGCCGGTCACGCGGTCGAGCCGGTCGTAGCGGACCTTGGCGAGGACGGGGTACATCATGACCAGCAGGCCGAGTGCGATCGGCAGGGAGATCCCGCCGATCTCGATCCTCGCGAGCGCGTCGTTCATCCCCGGGACCAGCCGGCCCAGGCCGAGACCGACGGCCATGGCGAGCAGGATCCACACCGCGAGGTAGCGGTCGAGGGTGGAGAGCTTCTTGACGATCGAGTCGGCCCCTCCGCCGGCCGGAGCGGGGGAGGTGGTGGGCTCGGTGGAGGTCACGGGCAGGCCCTCTTGTTCTCGGACGCGGTACGGGCGGAGTCGGCCAGCGCGGCGAACTGCTCGGACAGCCCGGCCAGGACCTCGGGCTTGAGCTTGTAGTAGGTGAAGCGGCCGCAGGGCTCGGTCTCCACCACGCCTGCCTCGCGCAGGACCTTCATGTGGTTGGAGAGGTTGGTCTGCTTGGCTCCGGTCTCCTCGACCAGGTGGGTCGTGCAGAGCGTCTCGCGGGCCAGCAGGGTCACGATCCGGAGGCGGAGCGGATCACCCAGCACCCGGATGAGATCAGGATCCACTGAAGTCAGCATGCACTGATACTGTCACATCACCCTTTGCTGATACCAGCAGGGGCTGAAGTCATCGGCGGCAGGTCAGGTCGTACGACAGGTCCCGCCTCACGACAAGAGAGAGCGATCACCATGGCCGACTCCTCGGGCAAGCCGTCCGTCCTGTTCGTCTGCGTCCACAACGCGGGCCGCTCCCAGATGGCGGCCGCCTGGCTGACCCATCTGGCCGGGGACCGCGTCGAGGTCCGCTCCGCCGGCTCGGACCCCGGCACCTCCGTCAACCCGGCGGCCGTCGCGGCGATGGCCGAGGCCGGCATCGACATCTCGGCCGAGATCCCGAAGGTCCTCACCGTGGACGCCGTACGCGAGTCGGACGTGTGCGTCACCATGGGCTGTGGCGACACCTGCCCCGTCTTCCCCGGCAAGCGCTACCTCGACTGGCGGCTGGAGGACCCGGCCGGCCAGGGCGTGGAAGCCGTACGGCCGATCCGCGACGAGATCAGGGCCCTGGTCGAGGGCCTGATCGAGGAGATCGCCCCGGAGGCCACGGAGTGAGCGGGCCCGGAGTGCGCTCTCCCGGCCCGCTCGTCGCTCCCCGTGTCTCCGGTCAGTCCGCGAGGAGTTCGCGCAGTTCTGTCACCGCCTCGCGGAGGTGGTCGCCGAAGGCGTGCATCTGCCCGGCCACCGCCTGCGGGGTGCTCAGGTAGAGGTTGAAGCGGTCCGGCAGCAGGACGTAGGCGACGCCGATGCAGCGGCTGCTCGTGGACCCGAAGCCGAAGTACTGGATGTTCTCGGACGGGGCCGAGCTCGTGCTCAGGTAGTCGTCGCGCATGGTGAGCCAGCCCGGGGAGCGGTACAGCGCGGGCTGTTCGCGCACGCCGAGTTCGTCGCCGCGGCGGCGCTGGATCAGTTCGAGCTCCCAGAGGTGCTGCTCGGGGGCCTCGCCCGCCTGGCACTCCTTCGCCCGTGCCACGTGGGCTCCGGCGGCGGCCCGGAAGGCCGCACGGCGGGTGTCGCGGTCCGCCGTGGGGTCGTCCATCGCCGCGACGAAGGCGGGCATCTCGGGGGTGACCACGCGCATCGCCTCGGTGCGGCCGTGGCGGTACTGCCGGGTGGCGATCGACTCGTACGTGGCTCCCAGGTGGCCCTTGGCCCGCTGGTGGGCCAGTTGGTACGCGACCTGGACGAAGGCGTCCGGGGACACTCCGAGCGCCTTGGCCGCCGTACTGCCGAAGTCCTCGAACGACACGGTGCGGGTGGCGGTGGCGTCTCCGTACGCGGCGAACTCCTCGGCCGCGGTGCGCACCCGCGCCCGCTGGGACGCGTCCAGTTCGAAGGTCAGGGGGCGTGGTGCCGGCTCGCCCTGGGGGCGCGCCCCGGACAGCCGGGAGTGCTCGTCCGGCGGGGTGCCGAGCAGGGCGTCGGTGAAGCTGAGGATGGTCGTCCCGTCCAGCTCGCAGTGCTCGACGTTGATGCCGGCCCGGCCGTCCGCGTAGACGACGAAGGAGACGGCCTTGTCGAACCAGCGGTTGCCCCGGTCGCCGTGGAGCAGTTCGTCGCAGGCGGCCTGGGTGTCATCGGGCGCGAAGTCCTCCAGGCAGACGCAGAAGAGTGCGGTCTCGATGTCGTCCAGCGTGCGGGCGTTGCCGGGGTGGCCGTCGACGAGGGACGCCCGGGTGGCCGCCCACTCGGCGCGCGCCATGGTGGTGAGGTGGCCGGCCCGGTCCTCCTCGGGCGTGTGGACGTCGGCCTTGGTGACGGCGCGCAGGCCGGCCTCGATCTCGTCGAGGCTGTGCGGCACCCCGTCGGGGCCGAGCACGTCCAGCCGGAACATCGTGCCCCGGAAGAACACGACGATGTGCCGGGCCGTGGACGGCCCGGGCGCCTGCTCGCTGTACGGGGCACGCACCGTGTCCAGCGGCACCCCGGGGATACGGGTCGTGGAGAAGAGGTACTTGTTCTGCACCATCGACTGGGGTACGCCGCGCTGCTCCACCGGCGCGATCAGCCCGTCGTCGAGCCGCCGCTTGTAGTGCAGTGCCCCCGCCACGAGCCCGGCCGCGCGATCGAGCTGACCCTGCCCGGTGTCCTGGAACAGGAAGAAGAAGTTGGCGTTGAGCGCGATCCGGTCCCGGCGGCCGAGGTAGCGGTACGGCCAGAAGGTGTCGAGCCAGCTGTGCACACCCTCCGTGGCGTCGTACTCCTCCAGCGCCGCGTGCAGCGTCCGGCCGGGGCCGCCGGGCCGCAGGAAGGCGGCGACCTCGGCCTCCGTCGCGGCCCGCTCCTCGGCGGTCAGCAGTGGGGCGCACCAGGCGAGGAACCTCTCGCAGCTCGCCTCGAGCGTGGGCAGCGGCACGCGCGGGAGGCTTCCTTCACGGGCGAAGGTCGCGCCGGCTGCTGCTTCCTGACTGACGTTCAATGCGGCTCTCTTCTCGGTGAGTGGGGATGGTGGGTCTACCGGTGCTGCGGCCTGGAGAGATGGAGCTGGGCGTAGAGCCAGCCTTCCTCCTCCAGCCCGCTCGCGTCCACACCGGCGGCGGCGAGACCGTCCAGGACTCCCTGCCGCTCCTGCGGGCCCGCGAACCGCCGCTGCTTGAAGACCCCGTCGACCCGGGTGGTCCGGTAACCCAGCTCCTCCAGGGCCTTCTCGACGGGGTCGAAGGGGAACATCCGCAGCACGAAGTGGGCCATCCAGGGGAGGCGGCCGTCCTGGGCGGCGACGACGCGGGTGAGGGTGCGCTCGGTGACGTAGCCGATGCAGCCCGTGGAGATCACCAGGTCCGTCCCGGCGAGCAGGTCGCGCTGCGCGGGGGTGGGGTCGTCCGCCTCCAGGTCGGCGTTGACGGTGTCGTCGAGGAAGCCGGCCTCCTGGGCGTAGGCCAGCGCCTCGGCGGACGCGTCCAGGCCGGTGAAGTGCAGGGCCCGCGCGGGGCTTCGGGAGCGGGAGAGGTCACGGTCGCGCTCCAGCAGTCCGGCGCGGGTCCCGGGGCCGCTGCCGTCGTAGCGCGCGTACAGCTCGTCCATCGTGGCGTCGTACTTGAGCAGGGCGGCGTTGATCCCGTACGAGCAGCCGATGTCCAGCACACGGGGGACGGCGACCTGTTCCGTCTCCCGGTACTCCTTGACGAGCTTGTCGAACCAGGGCTTGGCCAGTTGGGGCACGCGGTAGCCGAGCGGGCGGAGCACCTGGAAGTACGTGCGGGGGTCGGGTGCGGTGTAGATGTGGTCCAGCGAGACTTTTCCGGACGCGTCGAGACGCAAGGGTTTCTCCTCGGTGGGGCGCGTGGCAGTGCCTGAACCGTTCGCCGAGCCGCTGGGGCCTTTCGTCCGGACCGGCATGGTCCGGACGAGGGGCCCTAGTCCAGGAGCTGGTCACCCCGTACGGCCCGGCCTTCCGCCGCCAGGTGTTCGGGAGTGACGCGGCCGAAGAGCTGCCGGGTGCGCGCCACGCTCCCGATGACGCCGGGGCGCTCGCTGTAGGCGAAGATCGCACTGTGGCGGGCGAGTCCGCCCCGGACCGGGCTGACCCGGTGCAGCGAGTAGCGGCCCTTGAACAGCTGGAGGTCGCCCGGGCGCAGGGGCAGTCGCTCCGGCGTGCCGCGGCCGTCCAGGACGTCCCGGACGTCGTCGAAGCGCTCGTCGTCGGCGGACCTGATGTTCGGGCAGTACTCGAACGATCCGCCCTCCTGGGCCTCCTGGGTCAGCATGCTCACCGTGTACTCGTTGGTGTCGAAGTGCCAGGGGTGCTCCATGCCCGGCCGTACGACGTTGAGCACCAGCCCGGAGAGCGGGTCGGCGAGCTCGTACAGGCAGGGCAGTCCGAAGCAGTCGGCGACGAAGCCCTGGAACGCCTCATGGGCGTAGAGCCGGCCGATGAGGGAGTCCCCCGGGATGTGGTCGCGGGCGACGAACGCGTTGCCCCGCTCGAAGGTGCGGCGCCCGGGGTGGTGTTCGGGCAGGTCCTCGTCCACGTCGATGTTGTAGACGTTGACCGTCTCGACGTCGAAGTACGCGTGCGGGGCGAGGGCGGCGCACTCCTGTCGCAGGACCTCCTGGAGCGGAGGGCGGACGAAGTCCGGCAGTACGGTGCAGCCGGCCTCGGCCAGTTCACGCCTCGCCCGCGCCACCACGGCGCGGGCCTGTGGGCTTCCCGGTTCCGACAAGGGGTAGTGGTCCGTGTCGACCACCTGGTCGAGCGTGATGGCTTGCAGAGTGCTCATTACGACCCTCTCACGCGTGGACGTCGGTAACACAACTGACGAGTAACGGAGTTGAAGTTCCCACAGCCCCGCTGCGTTGTCTGTGACACGTCACACTTCCGGAGTGCGTGTGCGGTGGCCAGAGGCCCTTTCCGGCCGCGACCGGTGGTCCGCGTCAGTCGAGGTCGATGACGGGACGCGCGTTGAAGTCGGCGAACATGTCCTCGCCCTCGGGCCCGTCGAGGAAGGCCGCGGTGTCCGGATTGCGGTTGGCGGTGGCGAGCGGCAGCCATTCGAGCAGCGAGCCGTAGCCCCCGCAGACCGCCTCTCCCCCGTCGCCGCCGTATACGGATCCGGGGTCCGAGGTCATCTCGGCGGTGTCGTAGACGTCGGAGGCGATGCGCAGCCCGAAGGCGTTCGGCGCGCGGTGCGGGCCGTCACCCTCGCCGTAGGGGGACACGTCCGCCGGGTAGCCGTCGCCCCAGCGGAAGAGCGTGCGGGCGCCGGCTCCGCAGGCGTGCTCCCACTCGTCCGGGCGGGGCAGCCGAAGGCCCTCCCCGGCGAGCAGCCCGGGGACCAGCGCGGGGAGTTCGGGCAGTTTCCTGGGCTCGACCGCCATCAGCACGGTGGGCAGGGTGACCGTGCGCGGCGGGGTCATCACCTGCGCGAGGCGCTCGCGCGGGTCGGTCTCGAAGCCGAAGCCGCCCGCGAGGCTCTCCTCGCGGTAGGAGACGAGCTGTTCGGGAAGCGGCTGCCAGGCGTCCACGTCGAAGCCGACGGCCACCTCACCGCCGGGCACCAGGGCGTACAGCTCCCCGGCCCGTTCGATCACGGCGCGGTGGGGACCGCCGCCGGGGAGCGGGGAGGTTTCCAGCCGGAGGAGCCGCCCGCCGGCCCGGCGGGCGGCCTCGTCCGCGCGGCGCGTGGCGGTGGCCGTGTCCAGGGCGCGCCAGCGGGCGAGGGTCAGGTCGGCGAGAGACATGGCGTGCAGTCTCGCACCCCTCCCGCGCGGCGGCGGAACCGGCGCCTGTGCCCCCGGGCTCCCCGGGGGCACAGGCGGGCCGGGTCAGCGGCCGTAGCGGATCAGGGCACGGACCATGCGGCAGGTGGTGTCGGACGGCGGGTGGATGGCGAGACGGTCCGCGGTCGCGCGGATGCGGGCGTTGTCGGCGGTCGACGGCTGGTACACCCCGGTGTCGAGCAGGGCTATCGCCAGGCGCATGGCCTTCAGGCGGCGGTTGTGGGAGACATACCACTCGCGGGGCCGGCCCGCGGGGAGCGGCTTCTTCCGCAGCGGCTTTTCGAGCGGCTGGGTCGTGACTGTGGCAACGGCCATCGGCAACCTCCTGGCACGGTGGTGGAACCCTCACGAACTACCTCCATTTTACTGCCCACCACTGACAATCGCCCCTGGCCAGAGGGGCTTTCGGGGATCCCTCCCGTACCCTGGGCCCCATGGAGATCTGGATCAATCCCGCCTGTTCCAAATGCCGCGGCGCGGTGAGCCTGCTCGACGCGGAGGGCGCCGAATACACCGTCCGCCGCTATCTGGAGGACGTCCCGTCGGCCGAGGAGATCCGTGCCGTTCTCGACCGTCTCGGACTGGAGCCGTGGGACATCACCCGCACCCAGGAGGCCGAGGCGAAGGAGCTCGGGGTCAAGGAGTGGGCGAGGGACGCCGGTTCGCGCGAGCGGTGGATCACGGCGCTGTCCGAGCACCCGAAGCTGATCCAGCGCCCGATCATCACCGCGCAGGACGGTTCGGCCGTGGTGGCTCGGACGGACGAGGCCGTGCGGGACGCGCTGGCGCGCTGAGGGAGATCTCCATGCGGCTGCTGACCCCGGTGGCCCCGGGGCGCACAGCGGCATGGAGTGGTGGGTGGTCTCCCCCCGACCGTCACCCCGGCCGTCACCGTCCCCGCGTGCGGGAGCAGCCGGCCGGCCGCCGCGGCGACGCGTCCCACGTCGTGGGCGCGGCTGTCATCGGCACACCGTGACCGGCCGTTCAGGGCTCCTGGGACGGGCGGGTCAGGCCCGCCCCACCGCCTCCTCAGCCTGCGCGAGCACTTCGGTGAGACGCAGCCCGAACCGTACGTCGCAGGGGTGCGCCACCCCCGTACGCGCCGCGTCGGCCAGCGCGTCCACGGCCGCCCGGAACGCGCCGAGCGCGTCGCCGCCGCCCGCCGGCAGGGTGGACACGCCCCGCTCGCCGCGGAATTCGACCTCGGTGCCGGCCGCGCCCTCCGGTGCGCCCAGGGCGAGCGTCACCGTGCTCGACGCGCCGGAGGTGTGGCGCAGGAGCAGTTGGGTGGTGTCGGCCGGGCCACGGGCCGCGACCACCTCCGTCACATCACCCAGGACCGGGATCAGGACGGAGAGCGCGTGCGGGCCCACGTCCCAGAGGCCGCCCTTCTCGCGCCGCCAGGGCGAGGCGCCGAACTCGTTGCCCGCGCCCGGGGCGAACAGCGCGCCCATCCACAGGGCGCGCGCCGTGAACCAGCCGCCCGCCGCGGCCTGCCCGGCGATCCATCCGGCCGTGCCCTCGGCGAACCGCAGCGTGCAGAAGACCACGGAGGCGACCCCGGCCCGCTCGGCGGCGTCGGCGACCTCGCGCGCGCCCGCCACGGTGGTGGCGACCGGCTTGTCCAGCAGGAGGTGGCATCCCGCCTCGGCGGCGCGCGCGGCCAGGGGCGCCTGCACGTCGGGCGGCACGGCGAACGCCACCGCGTCGCTCGCGGCCAGGAGCGCGTCGATGCCCGCCTCGCCCGTGTACGCCTCGGTGCCGTGGGCTGCGGCGAGCGCGTCCGCCGCTTCGGGGCGGCGGCCCCACACGCCGCTCAGCACGGCAGCGGGGTGGGCGGCGAGGGCGGGGGCGTGGGTCAGGCGCGCCCAGGGGCCCGCCCCGACGAGGCCGACCCGCAGCGGCGCGGCGGATTCCGGGTGTGTGGTCATGCCGCCAGTCTGCCCGGGCCGGGCCGCCGGCGCGGAACGTATCCAGTGCGCCGCTGGGTGAGACGGCACCGGGCGGCGGGGACCTGCCGTCGGGCGCCTTCGCGAAATCTCGGTAACACGGGGTTCACATTCGGGCAACGGTCGGGAAATCGCGTCTTGCGAAGCTGCGCACCATAGACCGCAGCACCCGCAAAGGATGGCGTCCGTGACGTTCAAGGCTGAGTACATCTGGATCGACGGCACCGAGCCGACCGCCAAGCTTCGCTCCAAGACGAAGATCATGGCCGGCAGCCCTTCGAAGGCCGTGGCGGATCTGCCCATCTGGGGCTTCGACGGTTCGAGCACGAACCAGGCCGAGGGCCACGCGTCCGACCGGGTCCTGAAGCCGGTCTTCACGTGTCCGGACCCGATCCGCGGCGGTGACGACATCCTCGTCCTGTGCGAGGTCTTCAACATCGACATGACTCCGCACGAGTCCAACACCCGCGCCACGCTGCGTCCGGTCGCCGAGCAGTTCGCGGGCCAGGAGCCGATCTTCGGCATCGAGCAGGAGTACACCTTCTTCGACGGACACCGTCCGCTCGGCTTCCCCGAGGGCGGCTTCCCGGCCGCCCAGGGCGGCTACTACTGCGGTGTGGGCTCCGACGAGATCTTCGGCCGCGAGATCGTCGAGAAGCACCTGGACAACTGCCTGACGGCGGGCCTCGCCATCTCCGGCATCAACGCCGAGGTCATGCCCGGCCAGTGGGAGTTCCAGGTCGGCCCGGTCTCGCCGCTGGAGGTCTCCGACCACCTGTGGATCGCCCGCTGGCTGCTCTACCGCACCGCCGAGGACTTCAACGTCTCCGCGACCCTGGACCCGAAGCCGGTCAAGGGCGACTGGAACGGCGCGGGCGCGCACACCAACTTCTCCACGAAGGCGATGCGCGAGGGCTACGAGGCGATCATCACCGCGGCCGAGTCGCTCGGTGAGGGCTCGAAGCCGATGGACCACGTCAAGAACTACGGCGCGGGCATCGACGACCGGCTGACCGGCCTGCACGAGACCGCCCCGTGGAACGAGTACAGCTACGGCGTCTCCAACCGCGGCGCCTCGGTCCGTATCCCGTGGCAGGTCGAGCAGGACCAGAAGGGCTACATCGAGGACCGTCGCCCGAACGCCAACGTCGACCCGTACGTGGTCACGCGGCTGATCGTCGACACCTGCTGCACCGCGCTGGAGAAGGCCGGCCAGGTCTGATCCGCCACCGGCTCGGCACGAAGGGGCGTCCGCTCGCGGGCGCCCCTTCGGCGTGCCCGGCCGGTACGGGAGGGGCGCGTGAGGAACCTGACACAGCGGCCCGTATCGACGGGTGAGAGGACTCTCCTGCGCGGCCGCAATCTCTGCTTCAATGGGGACATGGCCAGCTTCCAGCACACCGCGTCGGGTCGCAGCGACCTCGAGCCGTTCTGGCCCTCTCGTCAACACCATGACTTCGACCGGGTGTGTTGCCGCGCGTGGAACGCGCAGGCCCTCTAAAGCCGCATCACCCCGGCCTTCGGCCCGCGCGCACGACGTACGTCCTGGACGACTCCTCGCGCGAAAGAGCTGACCCTCATGGCGAACACCCGTACCCTCTCCACCGCGTCCGCCGCCACCGCGGCGTCCGCGGTGCCCGCTGCGGCCACCACCGCCCGCAACACCCTCTCCCCCAACCGCCACCGGCTGCGTGCCGTCGACCGTGACGAGGTCGTCGAGGTCGCGGACGTCGCCGGCTTCCTGCCGCCGGGCGCCACCTGGCTGCCCGCACCCCAGCACACGCTGCCGGCCCTGCCCGGCCGGCCTCCGATGGTCGGCTACCTGGTGCTCGTGCCCGCCGACCAGCAGCCCGCCCTGGCCGGGGCCGTGGCCTCCGCCCGGAACCGGGAGTTCGTCCCGGAGCCGGCGGTGACCGACGCTCCGGCGGGCGGCCCCGTGCGGATCGACTCGACGCGGCGCACCGCCGCCGTGGACGGCGTCACCCTCGATCTCACGTACCTCGAGTTCGAACTGCTGGCACACCTGGTGGCACACCCGCACCGGGTGCACACCCGGGACCAGCTGGTGACGACGGTCTGGGGTTACGGGCACGTGGGCGACGGGCGCACCGTCGACGTCCACGTGGCCCGGCTGCGCCGCAAGCTGGGCGCCGAGCACCGCCGGTCCATCCAGACCGTGCGGCGCGTGGGCTACAAGTACGCGCCCTGACCGGCCACCGCTCGTACAGGAGGCCCCGGGTTCTCCCCCGGGGCCTCCCGCCGTTCCGACGGTGGTGCCAGGTACACCCCGGCCGGGTGTCGGAACGGCTGCCGGTGCCCTTCGCGTACAGGCGAGACTGGGTGCCGAACGGGATCCGATGTGGACCCGGCGAGGGGAGACACCACCATGAAGTCGGCACAGAGCCGGGTGCGGACCGCGCTGCTCGACGGAGGGCGGGCGTTCGTCCTCTCCTTCGCGAGCATCGCGGGCTCGGCCACCCTCTTCGTCCTGTCGGTCCTCTCGATCACCTTCGTCGTGCTCGGGGTGGGGCTGGTCACCACACCGTGGGTCATGGACGCCGTGCG
The DNA here is from genome assembly GCF_002941025.1 of Streptomyces sp. QL37. Taxonomy (NCBI): domain Bacteria; kingdom Bacillati; phylum Actinomycetota; class Actinomycetes; order Kitasatosporales; family Streptomycetaceae; genus Streptomyces; species Streptomyces sp. QL37. The sequence goes on from NZ_PTJS01000001.1 coordinate 2,252,611, forward strand.
CAAGCACGCCAACCGGCGCCGGCTGCTCGCGGCGAACTGGTCGGACATCCGCATCCCGGTCCCCTACCGGCCGTTCCCGAAGGATGTGCGCTCCGGATTCACCGGGCGGGTCGAGCGCACCACTCTGCTGCTGAAGGACCCCGCCACCTGGCGGGATCTCCGGTGGCTGCTGCTCGACATGACGGCCGGGTACGTCCTCCTGGTCCTCGCCTTCGGCCTGCTGGTCTGGCCGCTGGAGGGGCTCGTCCTGGCGGCGGGGCTGTGGCGGGTGTTCGAGGACGACACGTACTGGTACGGATTCGTGCCGGTGGACAGCCAGATGACGGGTCTGGCCGCGGCGGCGCTCGGTGTCGTGATCTTCCATGTCGGGCTGTTCGCGAGCAAGCCCCTGCTGCGCATGCACTTCGTGCTCGCCCGGTCGGCGCTCTCGCCCACCCCGGAGGAGCTCGCGCAGCGCATCGACCGGCTCACCGAGACCCGGCACGAGGCCGTGGACACGGCGGCGTCCGAGCTGCGGCGCATCGAGCGGGATCTGCACGACGGGGCGCAGGCCCGGCTGGTCGCCATGGGCATGAACCTGGGCACCATCGAGGCGCTCGTCGAGAAGGACCCGGCGGAGGCGAAGAAGCTTCTGGCGATGGCCCGCGCCTCCTCCGCGGAGGCCCTGACCGAGCTGCGTGATCTCGTCCGGGGCATCCATCCGCCGGTGCTCGCCGAACGCGGGCTCGGGGACGCGGTGAAGGCGCTGGCCCTGCGGCTGCCGATCGCGTCGGAGGTGACCGTGGAGCTCGGCGGCCGGGCCGAGGCGCCGGTCGAGTCGGCGGCGTACTTCGCGGTGAGCGAGATCCTGACGAACGCGGTGAAGCACTCCGGCGCCGACCGCGTCTGGGTGGACATGCACCACTCCGAGGGCATGCTGCGGATCTCCGTCACGGACAACGGCAAGGGCGGCGCGACCGTCGGAACGGGCTCGGGACTGAGCGGAGTCGAACGCCGGCTGGGTACATTCGACGGCGTCCTGGCCGTCAGCAGCCCTGCGGGCGGTCCCACCATGGTGACCATGGAGATCCCTTGCGCGTTGTCCTAGCCGAAGATCTCTTCCTGCTCCGCGACGGCCTCGTGCGCATGCTGGAAGCCTACGATTTCGAGATCGCGGCGGCGGTCGAGTCCGGACCCGAACTGACCAAGGCACTCGCCGAGTTGGAGCCCGACGTGGCCGTCGTCGACGTCCGGCTCCCACCGTCCCACACGGACGAGGGCCTCCAGTGCGCGCTGGCCGCCCGCCGCCGCAGACCGGGGCTGCCGGTACTCGTCCTGTCGCAGCACGTGGAGCAGCTGTACGCCCGGGAGCTGCTGGCCGACGGCAACGGCGGCATCGGCTATCTGCTGAAGGACCGGGTGTTCGACGCCGGCCAGTTCATCGACGCCGTGCGCCGGGTCGCCGCGGGGGGTACGGCGATGGATCCGCAGGTCATCTCGCAGCTGCTGTCACGGCGGTCGGCGGACGAGCCGATGGGCGGCCTGACGCCCCGGGAGCGTGAGGTCATGGAGCTGATGGCGCAGGGCCGTTCGAACGTGGCGATCGCCTCGCAGCTGGTGGTCACGGAGCGGGCGGTGGCCAAGCACACCTCGAACATCTTCGGCAAGCTCGGCCTGCCCGTCTCGGACGACGACAACCGGCGCGTGCTCGCGGTCCTGGCCTACCTCGACCGGGGCTGACCGGGCCGCCGTTCCGGTGTGATCCACGCGTACGGGATCCGCGGTGTGCTGAACGGGCGGGGCCGCCGGTCCGTATGGGACGTCACGCTTCTGACTCGAAGCACCGGAGCGGAGGAGTTCCATGGGACGCACGTCGCGCAAGAAACGTTCGACGCTCGCCGGCCGGGCGGTGGCCGCCGCGGCGGCACTGGCTCTGGGCGGAGGTGGGCTGGTCGCCGTCAATGTCTACGCGAGCGCCGGGGAGGGCGGGTCCGGTCCGCCCCCGGCGCGGACCCGGGACGCGGCTCGCCAGATGTCCACCATCGACTGTCCGGACGTGGGGCTCGCCCTGCCCGACGTGCCGGACGGGGCGCGGCCGGAGGTCGACCGCGAGCTGGCCGCGATGGATACGCAGATCACCGACGCCTACCGGGAGTTCGCGGACCGCAGGGAGCGGATCGCCCGGGATCCGGCCCTCGCCGGGAACGCGGTGCTCGGTCCGCTGAGGAGCAGGCGGGCTGCCGGTCTCGAACGGATCCGGATCGCCGTCGAGCGGGCCCGGGGCGTACGGCCGCAGGGCCTGGAGGGACTCGCGGGATGCGGCCTGCGCGCCGACGACGAGCAGGGCCCGGGCGACGGGGGCGGAGACGGCGGCCAGGGCGGCCAGGACGACGGGCAGGAGGGCGGCCAGGGTGAAGGCCAGGGCGGCCAGGGCAAGGAGGGCAACGGTCCCGAGGCGTCCGACTTCGTCGACATCCGGTCCGTCCGGCCCGGCACCGACCGCCCCCGTGACCGCCGGGGCGCCTCCCGGGGTACGTTCACCACCGACTGCGGCCGCAACGAGAACGGCAAGTTCAACCCGGACAACGTCATCGCCGCCCCGGGCGTGAGCAACGGCGCCCACCACATGCACGACTACGTCGGCAACCAGGCCACCGACGCCTTCGCGGGCGACGAGGAACTGGCCGCCGGAGAGACCACCTGCCGCAACCAGGGCGACCGGTCCACGTACTACTGGCCCGTGCTCCGTCTGCAGAACGGCCAGGACGAGGACGACGCGGACGCGGACGGCGGCGGCCGGGACCAGAACACCGGGGAGATCCAGACCCCGTCCCGGGTCACGCTGAAGTTCACCGGCTCCCCCGCCGGGAAGGTCACGGCCATGCCGCGCTTCCTGCGCATCATCACCGGGGACGCCAAGGCCTTCACCAACGGCGACGCCAACGCCAACGCGTCCTGGAGCTGCACCGGTTTCGAGGACAGGCAGCTGAAGGACAAGTACCCGATCTGCCCGGAGGGCAGCCAGGTGGTGCGGTCCTTCGCCTTCCAGAGCTGCTGGGACGGGCGGAACACCGACAGCGCCAACCACCGCACCCATGTGGCGTTCGCCCAGGACGACGGACGGTGCCCGGACGGCTTCAGGGCCATCCCGCAGCTGGTCCAGCGCATCGTGTACGACGTCCCGCCGGGGCCGGGCTTCGCCGTGGACTCCTTCCCGGAGCAGCTGCACAAGCCCGTGACCGATCACGGCGACTTCATCAACGTCTTCGACGACGCGTTGATGAAGAAGGTGGTGAGCTGCGTCAACGGCGGGCGCAGGTGCCGCTGACCCTGCGGCCCCTCCCTGCCCCCTGAACCTGCGCGGTCAGCTCCCGTGGTGACCGGAGTGCCCTTCCTCGTTCCCCCCACCGCCACTGCTCCCCGAGTGGTGCGGCGAGGCGGTCTCCACCGTCCCCCCGAGCCGGCCGCGCAGCGACGTGACCACGTCCGCGTCACCGACCGCGACCCATTTCCGGCCGACCAGATACGAGCCGCCGTAGTCGTTGGCCTCGTTGATCCACTCCCGCTGACCGCGGTCGGTGGCGAAGGTCGTCAGCACGTAACGCCCGTCTTCAGTCGTGCAGTTGGCCTGCCTGAGCTCCTCGGCATCGGTCTGCACGTCCGGCTCGCAGTCCGCCTTCGACGCGAGCTGCTCCAGGGTCCCGCTCGCGGTGGGCGGCACGGCGGGCTTGTCGTCGCCGTCCGCTCCCCCGCCGCAGGCGGTGAGCAGGGCGACCCCCGCCAGCACGGCCGCGGGCATCCGGCCGGCCCGCCGTCGTCGCCGCTCACGCTCCTCCGCCATGCGGCCATCGTGCCCCGGGCCCCCCGGCTTCCGGGGGCAAACCGCACAACCCGCTCCGGAGCGCGCGCGCCGGAGTGACCATCGCACCATTCGCTCGTTCAGCTGAACATGCCCCCACTGCGAGCAGTACCGCCGTCCGCCGGCCGCCCGTATGCGGAGCAGACCGCCGGGGAGCGGGCCGAGGCCGCGCCGGCCGAGCACTACGCCCGGCTGGTGCGGCTCGCGTATCTCGTGCTGGCGCCCTCGCTCGGCCGTAACCGGCGGGTGCTGTCGGCCCACTGGACGGTCCAGCGGGCCCTGGCCGGCGGGCAGGGCGGAGATCCGGCGAGCGCGTACGCGCACGTACGTCTCCGGGTGCTGCGTTCCGCGCTGGAGGCGGGGCTGCCGTTGCTCCGGTTCGGCCGGCCGCGGCGGGCGCAGTTCCCGCCGCTGGTGCCGCAGGTGTGGGGGCTGCGGCTGTTCCCGCACTCCTGCGGCGCGGACGAGCTGGCTCTGGAGCAGGCGCTGGCCGAGACGTCGGGCCCCTGCCGGGCCGCGCACGTGCTGCGGGGGCTCGAAGGGCTGGACGACGCCGAGGTGTGCCGGGTGCTGGAGGCGGCGGGTGTCGAGGAGCCCCGGGCGGCGCTGCTGGAGGCCGACGCGCTGACGGCGCCCCACGCCCTGCTGGCCTCACCGGAGTTCGACCCGTGCTCGTTGCAGGTCAGGCCGACCGATCCGGTCCGCCGCCGGCGGCGCGGGCGGGCCCTCCTGGCCGGTGCCGCCGCCCTGCTGGTCTGCGGGACGCTGATACTGATGCCGGGGGACGGCCTGGGCGGCCCGCACGCCGCTTCCGCGCCGCTCTACTCACGCAACCACACCGCCCAGCAGGCCCTGGATCCGGCTGAGTTGCGCCGGGTGCCCGGTGGGCTCTGGCGGGGTTCCACGCGCAGGGACTTCACCGTCTGGCCCACGCGCGGCGACCGGGCCGGGGACGCCGGTCTGCTGGGCCGCGCCCTCGCCGCGTGGGCGCGGCCCGGCCCGGCGGTGGCCGTGTCGGCGACGCCCGGGACTCCCGACGGGCCGCCGATGGGACCGCCGCAGCTGCTGTACGCGGGCGAGGCGGGCCGGGCGGCCGTGGTGCTGTTCCACGACGGTCTGCGCGTGGTGCGCTACGCCGAGCCCCGCAACGCCGATCCGTCCGGGGGTGCCGCGCTGGACTTCGCCCGGGTGGACGGTGCGGACGCGGTGGCGGCGAGTGCCCTGGTGGTGCAGCGCCGTGCCGGCCGTATCCGCTATCTGACCGCGCCCTGGGTGCGGGACGTCGGCGTGCGTGACCTGCTCGCGCCGTACGAGGCGGCCCGGTCGCTGGCCCGCGACCGCCACGGGGTGACGGACCCGCTGGCGCTGCCGGAGACCGAGGAGGGCGGCCGGACCGGCTGCCGTTCCTGGCAGGCCCTGGAGATACGGGACGGCACCGCGGCGCACCTGATGACGGACCTCGGTGAGCTCACCCCCGTACGCCTCACCTCCGGCGCGCCGTCGGCGCCGCACGACGTGTCGGGCCGGGCCGAGCGGGAGAGCTGGGCGCGCACGGCCTGTCTGCTGCCGACGGTGCGGTCCAACGGCGTGCGGTCGGTGAACTCCTGGCGGTACGCGAAGCAGCGGCTGCCGGAGGGAGAGGGGGACGCCCTGTGGTTCTGCACCAGGGCGGACACCTGGCGGGGTACGGGCAGCAGGGTCCTGGCCCAGTTCCAGGCGCCGCCCGGGCTGTCGGGCGGCGCGGGGGCGCCGACAGCGGTCGCGGCCCGCGCCGAGGACTCGCCGGACTGCGGGATGCGCAGGCCCCGGGTGCTGGCGGGTGTGCTGTGGAGGTCGGACGGCGGCCGGTGGTACGTACTGGCGGCGGGCTCAGGGCAGTTCGCCGCCTTGACAGCGACCGGGGGCGTGCGGGGCAGGACCGACGGGCGGCTGCTGGCGCTGCCCGCCAGGGAGGGCGACCGGCCCCGGCTGGACGGGCTGCTGGCGGACGGCAGCCGGGTGGGCTCCCTGCGCTGAGGCCGGGGCGGGCAGGCGCAGGTCACCTGCCCTGCCCCGTTAGGCTGTTCGGCATGACGACCGGGGTGCGACGCAGGATGGGCGTCGATGAGCGCAGGGCCCAGTTGATCGGTGTCGCGCTGGAGCTGTTCAGTCACCGCTCGCCCGACGATGTGTCCGTCGACGAGATCGCGGCGGCGGCCGGCATCTCGCGCCCGCTCGTCTACCACTACTTCCCGGGGAAGCGCAGTCTGTACGAGGCGGCGCTGAAGCGGGCCGCCGACGAGCTGTCGGGCCGCTTCCTGGAGGCGCACGAAGGGCCCCTGGGAGCGCGCCTGATGCGGGTGATGCGCCGGTTCTTCGACTTCGTCGAGGAACACGGTCCGGGCTTCGCCGCCCTGATGCGGGGCGGCCCGGCGGGCGGTTCCTCCACGGCCGACGCCCTGGTCGACGGGGTGCGGAAGGCGGCGTACGAGCAGATCATCGCGCACCTCGGGGTCCCGCACCCGCCTGCCAGGCTGGATCTCGTCGTGCGGTCCTGGGTGTCGCTGGCCGAGTCGACGGCGCTGCTCTGGCTCGACGGGAAGCGCATTCCGCGTGCGGAGCTGGAGTTGCAGCTGGTGCACGACTTCGCGGCGCTGGCATCGGTGAGCGCCGCGTACGACCAGGAGATGGCCGGCATCATGCTGCGGGTCTTCGCGCAGGAGCCGGCGGACGGCCCGTTCGGTGAACTGCTCTCCAGGCTCTCGGTCCTGGCCCCCGCCGCACCGGCCGTCCCGCCGCAGCGACTTCCTCAGCCCTTGCGGTAGGACGCGTCCAGGTCCCGGACCTCGGCCGACGCGTGGACGGTGAGGCCGTCGACCGGCTTCAGGTGCCCGGCCAGCAGCTCCAGGACGGCCTCCGTCAGTCGTGCCTTGATCTCGGGGGTCCGGCCGGGCAGCATCGCGATGGAGACGTTCACGACGCCGTCGCCCGCGGCGGCGTCACCGGCGACGAAGTCCTCGGCCCGGTGGAACCGGGTCTTGCAGGCGGGGATCTTGGTGGACACGGTCTCGGCGACGAGCGGGTGCAGGGCGAGCGCGAAGCCGCGGCGGTCGAAGCTGTCGTCGAGCTCGGCGGAGTAGTCGACGGTGATCTGCGGCATCAAGCGCTCCTGATTGCGAGTACGGGTCCGTATACGTGTACAGCGTGCACGCACGTGTACGGATTCAGCTTCGCGTGATCCCGCCGCCCGCACAAGGGAGCACCTGAACGGCCGGTCCCGGCTCCCGCCACGGAGGCGGGAGCCGGGACCGGCCGTCGGTGGGGCGGGCGTCAGCGCTGGGTGAACACGGCGACCGTGCGTCCCGGGACGGTGAAGCTGCCCGACTTCCCCTCGTACGAGGACTTCTTGACGGCGGCGTCCGCGCCCGCCGCCTGGACGGGGTGCAGCGCGTACGCCTTCCCGGCGAGCCCGGGGATGTCCTGGCTCTGCGTGCCGGGGGTGGCGTTCATGACGACGACCAGGTCGCCCAGGCGCATCGTGATCACGCCGGGTGTCTCCTCCTTGCCGGAGAGCGGGAAGGACAGGGTGGACTGCACCTGCTCGGTGGTGGCGAGGCCGAAGTCCTTCTCGGTGGTGCGGATGGTGAGCAGGTCCTGGTACGCGGCCGACGCGCCGGTGATCTCCGCGCACCCGGGGGTGAGCGCGTCGGCGGTGAGCAGCGGTGCGCCGTAGGACCACTTGTCCTTGTTGTCCGCGGCGGGCGGCAGGCCCCGTCCGAAGCCGTTGCCCTTGCGGCAGTCCCAGTGCAGCGCGTTGAACCAGTCCCCGCTGTCGTAGGAGTTGCGGTCCAGCGACTTGGAGCGCAGCAGGTCGGTGCCGGCCTGGGAGAGCGCCGGTCCCTGCGAGAGCACGGCGGTCGCCATCGCCACGACCTGCATGCGGGCCCGGTCGGCGGCCGGGGTGTCCGCCGGGAGCTTGAAGGCGAGGGCGTCGTAGAGGGTTTCGTTGTCGTGGGCGTCGGCGTAGGCCAGCGCGTCACCCGGCGCCGCCGCGTATCCGGCGGGGGCGCCGTTGTAGTCGACGGCCGAGCCCTTGACCGTACGGCCCTGGGTGTCGGTGAAGGTGTAGTCGGCGAGGTTGCCGGTGAGACCGACCTTGATCAGGTCCTGGTAGTGGAGCAGCCGGGCCCTCTGCTCGGCTTCGGTGCCGTTGGCGGCCGAGGTGTTGGGGTCGGTGTAGAGACCGGAGGCGAAGCCCTGGACACCGGGGTCCTCGTCGAAGGGGCCGCCGCCGCGCACGGCGTCACGGGACCGGTCGGAGAAGGTGGCGATGCCGGTGCCGGCCATGTTCTTCTGGGTGGCCTGGACGAAGCGGGCGTCGTCGGCGATCTCACCGAAGTTCCAGCCCTCGCCGTACAGGATGATCTTCTTCCCGTCGACGCCGTCCTCGGCGACGGTCAGCTCGTCGAGGGCCTCGCGGACCGCGAGGATGTTGGCCTTGGGGTGGTGCCCCATCAGGTCGAAGCGGAAGCCGTCGACCTTGTACTCCTTGGCCCAGGTGACGATCGAGTCCACGACGAGCTTGCCCATCATGGTGTTCTCGGGCGCGGTGTTGGCGCAGCAGGTCGAGGTGGCGACGGTGCCGTCCTCCAGGAGCCGCTGGTAGTAGCCGGGTACGATCCGGTCGAGGACGGACTTGTCGTCCTGGCCGGAGGCGACGGTGTGGTTGTAGACGACGTCCATGACGGTCCGCAGTCCGGCGCCGTTGAGCCCCTGGACCATCTGCCGGAACTCGACCGTGCGCTTCGTGCCGTCGGGGTCGGAGGCGTAGCCGCCCTCGGGGACCGTGTAGTGCAGCGGGTCGTAGCCCCAGTTGAAGGCGTCCTTCGCGGCGGCCTTCGTGACGCAGGCCTGCTGCTCCTCGGAGTCGGGGGCGTAGACGGACAGGTCGCAGGCCGGCTTCTGCTGGTCGGACTTCTTCTCGGGGATCGTCCCGATGTCGAAGGCGGGCAGCAGGTGGACGTGGCTGGTGCCGGAGCCGGCGAGCTCCTTGAGGTGCTTCATGCCGTCGGAGCGGGTGTCGGTGAAGGCGAGGTACTCACCGGGGTGCTTCGACGTGGTGTCCGTGATCGAGAAGTCGCGGACGTGCAGCTCCTGGATCTGGGCGTCGCGCATCGGGACCGCGGCCGGCTTCTTCAGGCCGGACCAGCCGCGCGGGGCCAGCTTCGGGTCGTCGAGGTCGACGACGAGGCTGCGGGCGGAGTCGGCGGTCAGCGCGGTGGAGTAGGGGTCGGTGACCTTGTTGGTGACCATCTTCTGGACGGTGGGCGCCCAGACGTCCACGGAGTACCGGTACGGCTTGCCGTTCCAGCTCTTCTTCCCGGTGACCGACCAGACGCCGGTGCGGTCGTCGCGCCGCATCGGGACGGTCCTCCCGTCGAGTTCGAGCGAGACGGTGCGGGCGGTGGGTGCCCAGACGGAGAGCGTCGGGCTGCTCTTGCGGAAGACGGGTCCGAGGGCGGAGCCGCTCGCGGCCTTCCCGTACAGCGCGTCCAGCACACCCGCGGTCTGTACGCCGGTGGCGGCGAGCAGGGCGCCGTTGGCGGCGCGCTGGGTGGCGATCAGCTGGCCGCGGAGTGACTCACGGACGCGGTCCCGGTCCCGGGTGTCGACGGTGAACGCCGGATAGTCCTTGAGGTGCGGGTACTTCGCCTTCTGCGCGTCGGTGAGTTCGGTGGCGCCGAGCCGCAGCCACTGTCCCTCGTCGGAGAGGGCGCCGTCGACGACGGAGATCCCGCCGTTCTTCGCGTACACGAGCTGCTGGCTGGTGGCGTCGGTCGCCTTGACCTTCCAGACCACGGTGTTCGCGTCGATCCACTGTGCCTCGGCCTTGGTCAGGTCCGGGGTGGGCACCCCGCCGGCCTGCGGCAGCAGATAGCCGGACTTCCCGCCGAGCATCCAGACCTCGTGCCCGTACGAGGCGATGTCGAGCGACTGGTCGCTCGGAAGGTCCTTCTCGTCGCCCTTGTGGAGGATGTAGCTGAGCGAGGTGGCGCCGTCGGTGAGCGGGACCTCGAAGGTCACGCCGTACGCGTCGGTCTTCACGGGCTGCAAAGGCTTGGCCCAGTCCGTGGGCGAGGCCGCGCCGGTCCAGGTGTGCAGTCCCCAGCCGTCGTAGTCGCCGTCGGCGCGGTGGTAGTGCAGGACGGCCTTGGAGGTGTCCTGCGCCGGGGCCTCGGGAGCCTCGGTGGCCTGCTCGTCCTTGCCCTGCTCGACCCAGACCTGGCCGGTCCTGGCCAGGTCGACGGTGCGTTCGGGACCGTCGGCGGTGCCGTTCTTCTCGACCGTGTACGGGACCGAGGAGGCGCCCTCGTCGAGGTCGATCCAGGCGAACGCGCCGTAGGCGTCCCGCCCGACGAAGTCGGCGGTCCTGCCGCCGGACTTCAGCTGCCAGCCCTCGTAGTCGCCGTCCGCGCGCTTGTAGTGGACGATCGCGTGGTCCCGCTCGACGGCCACGGGCTTCGGGGCGGCCGGGGCCTGGCCCGCGGTCGTGGAGGCGAGGGCGCTCGCGGTGCGTCCGGCGCGGTCGACGACGACGGCCTTGTACCGCAGCGCGGTGCCCGCCTTCACCGACTCGTCCAGGTGCTGGGTGACCTTGTACGGGGCGTGGTCGGCGGAGCCGAGGGTGACCCACTTGCCGTTGCCGGTCTGCGCGGCGAAGACGACCCGGTTCAGCCCGCCGCCGTCGACGTCGGCGGTGAGCTCGACGGTGCCGGTGGCTCCGGCGGCCGGGGCCTTCAGGGTGACCGACGGCTTGGTGGCGGGGGTCGTGAGCGCCTTGTCGGCGCGGAGCACGACGCTGGACAGCGCGGGCACGGTGACCTCGACGGTCTTGTCGGCGCCGCTGCGGACGGTGCCGGAACCGCCGTACAGAGTGCGGAAGTTCATGCCGGCCGACTCGGTGGGCAGCTCGACGGTCCTCGCCTCGGTGGAGTTGTTGGAGGCGACGACGTATTCGTACGGCCGCTTGGTGTCCGTGCGCGAGAAGGCGTGGACGGAGTCCTTCGAGTAGCGCTCGGTCTGCACGCCGTCGCGCAGGGCCGGGTGCTCGCGGGTGAGCTTCGACAGGGCCGCTATGGAGCGGTAGAGCGGGTGGGTGGTGTCGTACGCGTCGGAGGCGTGGGTGCGGTCGGTGCCGATCTGGTCGTCGTCGAGGTAGTCGGCGGTCTTCGAGGCGAACAGCGTCTGGCGTGCGTCCTTGTCGCCGCCCGCCCCGGTGTAGCCCTGCTCGTCGCCGTAGTAGATCACCGGGTTTCCGCGGCCGAGGAACATCAGCTCGTCGGCGAGGCGGGCGCGGTCCAGGAGCTCGGCGTCGCCGGCCTTCGGGTTGTCCTGCTTCAGGAAGGTGCCGATGCGGCCCATGTCGTGGTTGCCGAGGAAGGTGACCTGCTCGTAGGCGTTGGCCTTGTCGGTGGTGTAGCGGTAGTCGTCACCGTAGACCGAGGCGAGCTTCGAGGCCGGGGCGCCCTGGGAGGCGTACTGCCGGGCGGCTTCCTGGAAGGGGAAGTCGAGCGTGGCGTCGAGCCTGCCCCGCGTCACGTAGGGCGAGGTGATCGCGGTGTCGGCGGAGTAGACCTCGCCGAACATGAAGAAGTCATCCCGGCCGCGCTTCGCCGCGTAGTCGTCGAGGGCGGTGGCCCACTGGGTCCAGAAGTCCAGGTCGACGTGCTTGACGGTGTCGATGCGGAAGCCGTCGATGTCGAAGTCGCGGACCCACTTCTCGTAGATCTTCTCCATGCCGGAGACGACCTCGGGGCGCTCGGTCCACAGGTCGTCGAGGCCGGAGAAGTCGCCGTACTCGGTGGACTCGCCCGCATAGGTCGAGTCACCCCGGTTGTGGTACATCGTGCTGTCGTTGAGCCAGGAGGGGACCTTCTTCCCGGTGTTCACCGGGGTGTACGGGAAGGAGTCGGCGTCCACGTCCTCGACGCCCTGGGTGTCGTCGAAGGGGCGGCCGTCCTCGTCGAGGTACGGGAAGGCGCCCTTGGGCTTGTAGCCGTACTTCTTCTCGGCGTAGTCGACGGTGTCGGCGGTGTGGTTGGTGATGACGTCGAAGAAGACCTTCATGCCCTTGCCGTGGGCCTTGTCGATCAGCTTCGTGAGGTCCGCGTTGGTGCCGAAGTGCGGGTCGACCTGGGTGAAGTCGGTGATCCAGTAGCCGTGGTAGCCGGCCGACGCGTTGTCGCCCGTGCCCTGGACGGGCCGGTTCTTGAAGATCGGGGCGAGCCAGATCGCGGTGGTGCCGAGGCCCTTGATGTAGTCGAGCCGCTGGGTGAGGCCCTTGAGGTCGCCGCCCTGGTAGAACCCCTTGTCCGTGGGGTCGTAGCCGGTCTCCAGCCGCGAGCCGGTCAGACCGCCGCGGTCGTTGGAGGTGTCCCCGTTGGCGAAGCGGTCGGGCAGCACGAAGTAGAACTGCTCGCGGGTCAGGTCGTGCCTGGCCGGCTCCTTGGCGAGTTTCGCGTCCGAGGGCGGGGACGGAGGTCTGGGCGCGGCGGACGCGGAGGCCGCCGGCACGACGGGGAGCAGTGCCGCGCACAGTGCGGCGACGGCTCCCCGCCGGAGGGTGGTTCGGGACACGGGCGGGTACTCCTCTTTCGGGGATCGGGCGGTGTGGAGCGGTGCGGGCCGGGGACGCTCACCCTCGCGTCCCCGGCCCGCCGGGTGTGGTTCAGCCGCGCCAGACGTCGGCGGTCAGGGCGACCTTGCCGGAGGCGGGCACGGTGGCGGTGCGGTTGGCGCCGCTCTCCCAGGTGACGGTGCCGCTCGCGTCCTTGCGGAGGTACTTGTACTCGAACGAGGTCCCGGCGGGCAGGGCTACGTCGAGCTTCCAGACGGGGTAGGCCGCCGGGTCGAGCTTCAGCGCACCGCCGGGCGCCCAGTTGCCGAGCGCGGCCTGGCTGCCGGTGACGTAGATGTTCTGGCCGGGCTGGGTGCCGGCGTTGACGCCGAAGGACGCGCCTGACTGGCCGGTGCCGGGGTCAGGGGTGGTACCGCCGGAGCAGCTACGGGCGTTGACGTGCAGCGCGACGGCGGTGTTCGCGCCCAGGGTGGCGGTGAACTGTCCGGAGCCGTTGACGGTGACGCCCTTGCCGGACTGGACGTCGCAGTAGTCACCGGCGGGCAGCGACGTCTGGAACGTACGGGTCAGCGAGGAGCCCTCGTGGTTGATGGCGACGTACGCCTTGGAGCCCCGGCCGAAGGCGATCTGGTCACCACCGTTGTCCCACCAGTTCGAGACGCCCTGGCCACGGGCGGCGTTGCGGAAGCCGACCATGGAGGAGATCTCGCGCCAGGCGTGCTGGCACTTCCAGCCGCCGCTGTAGCAGGCGCTCACCTGGCCGCCGCTGGGCGGTCCCGCGTCCTTGTCGGACCACTCGTAGCCGGAGTGGACGTCCGGGGAGCCGTAGGGGTAGGCCAGCATGAAGACGCTCGCCAGGGTGTAGTTGGCGCCGTCCTTGTAGTTCAGGGTGTCGCCGCCGCGCTCGGTGTCGTGGTTGTCGACGAAGACCGCGGACTTGCCGGACTCCATGAAGCCCCAGCCCTCGCCGAAGTTCTTCAGGTTGGCGAGGTTCTCGTTGTTGAAGACCTGCTTGAGGCCGCGGCCGTAGCGGAACTCCTGGACGTCGCCGCTGCCGAGGTACTCGGAGGGCGAGACGGCCTCGCCGGCCCCGTATATCGCCTCGTGCTTCCAGTACACACCGGTGATGCTCAGCCGGGACTTGATGTTCGCGAGGTCGGCGGCCGGCATGTGCTTGGCGGCGTCGATCCGGAAGCCGTCGACACCGAGGGAGAGCAGGTCGTTGAGGTAACCGGCTATCCGGCCGCGTACGTACTCCTCACCGGTGTCCAGGTCGGCGAGGCCCACCAGTTCGCAGTTCTGGACGTTGCCGCGGTCGCCGTAGTTGTTGATCTGCGACTGGCAGTCGTTCATGTCGCTGACGGAGTAAGTGCCCGGGTAGTCGTACTTGCTGTACGAGGAACCGCCCGTGCCGGTGCCGGACCCGGCCGACATGTGGTTGATCACCGAGTCGGCGATGACCTTGACGCCCGCGCCGTGGCACGTGCTGACCATGTTCGCGAAGGCCGTACGGTCGCCGAGCCGCCCGGCGATCTTGTAGCTCACGGGCTGGTACGAGGTCCACCACTGGCTTCCCTGGATGTGCTCCTGGGGCGGTGAGACCTGGACGAAGCCGTAACCGGCCGGGCCGAGGCTGTCCGTACACGCCTTGGCCACGGACGCGAAGTTCCACTCGAACATCACCGCGGTGACGTCCTTCTCGCCGGGCGGCGCGGCTTGGGCGGTTCCGGCGCCGGACACGGCGGGGACAGCGAGAACTGCGGCGCCCGTGGCGAGGGCGAGCGCGGCAGACAGGGGTCTGCGTGCCATGACGTTCCTCCTGCGGTGGGGGAAGTGCGGGGATGGCGGAGCAGCCTCACCGGGCAACGCGCCGTGCCGTCAAGGCTTCTGAAGGTTCTTGCAGCAAGAATGCAAAAACTGGGGTGCAGCAGACCGTACGAGCCTGACCTGCCCCGGTCAACCCCCTGGACACGACGCGATTACGTCCCGCTCACATCGACGAAATCTCGGAGATTTCTTCCTGCAAGGACTTACGCAAAATATTGCGGGGCTGTTAAGTTCGTCCCGACTCCGGCCCGGTCGGCCGGGGGTCCGGCACGCCGGGCCCCACGCGCCCGTCCGGCCGGGCCGGTCACTGCGCGGAGAAGTCCGGACGTCACTTCCCCGCCGGCCCGGCCGGACGGGCGCGTGGGGCCCGGCGTGCCGGGCCCCCCGCCCCCCCCCGCCCCGGGGCGCCGGGGCCCCCCCCACCTCGAAAACCACCCCGGCCGCACCCCCCCAACGACTCCTTGGTGCGGGGTGCCGGTCAGGCCGTGCCCGTTCGGAAGCGGCGCCGGTATTCGGTCGGTGTCGTGTCGAGTCGGCGGCGGAACGCCCTGACGAGGGTGTCGACGGTGCCGAATCCGCACGCGGACGCGACGCGTTCGAGGGTGGCGTCGGTGGATTCGAGCCGGCTGCGCGCCGCCTCGACACGGGCCGATTCGACGTAGGCGTGCGGAGTGGTGCCGAGTTCGGTCTTGAAGATCCGGGTGAGCTGCCGGTCACTGACGTGGGCGTGTTCGGCGAGGTCCGCGACGGTGAGCGGCTCGCCGAGGTTGCGCATGACGTGGTGGCGGAGGTCCTCGATACGCCGCGTGGCGGACAACTGCTCCAGGGGAACGCTGAACTGGCTCTGTCCGCTCGGCCGCTTCAGGTACATCACGAGTTGGCGCGCGACACTCAACGCGATGGCTTCGCCGAGGTCGTCGGCGATGAGGGCGAGTGACAGATCGAGGCAGGCGCTGATTCCCGCGCCGGTCCACACGTCACCCTCGCGGATGAAGATCGGATCGGCGTCGACCTCGACGGCCGGGTGGTCGGCGGCGAGCTGCTGCGCGGTCGACCAGTGGGTGGTCGCGCGCTTTCCGTCGAGCAGACCGGCGGCCGCCAGGATGTGCGCTCCGACGCAGACGGAGGTGACCCTCCGGGTGCGGTCGGCGAGTTGCTTCACCCGCGCCACCACGTCGGGGTCGGTGAGCGGGTGCACGCGGCGACGGCTGTCGATCTCGACCGCGCCGGGCACGATGAGGGTGTCGATGCGCTTCGTGGACAGCTCGTCGAAGGTGACGTCGGGGAGGACGCGCACCCCGGCGCCGGTGGTGACCGGGTCCACGGTCTCGGCGGCGAGGAGTACGTCGTAGCCCGCCGCTTCGTCCGACTCGCGTCGCGCGAGGGAGAACACCTCCGGGGGGCCGGTGACGTCGAGCAGGTCGACGCCGGCGAAGAGGACGATGACGATCAGTCGTCCGACGGTGCTCATGGGACCCCCGGGGCAGAAGAAGCCGATGTCGGTTTCTGCAGGTTAGACGACATTGCCGACACCCCGGTGATGGCCATAGCGTCATAGGCGCAGGTCATCGCACCGGTGAGCTGCTCTCCGACACTCGATTCCCAGGTGGTTCCCCATGCCCAGAACGACGCTGCGCCGGCTCAACGGCCTCGACGACACCCCCGCGAAGCTCGCCGGATCGACCCTGGTCCTCATCGACTACCAGAACACTTACACGACCGGCGTGATGGAGCTGGACGGCTGGCAGGCCGCGCTCGACGCCGCCGCCGCGCTGCTGGCACGGGCCCGCCAGAAGGGCACGAAGGTCATCCACGTCATCAACGACGGCGGCGAGGGCACCCCGTACGACGTCCGGGCCGAGATCGGCAGGATCCACCCCCAGGTCGCACCGGTCGACGGTGAGCCCGTCGTCGTGAAGCGGGCGCCGGACGCCTTCGTCGGTACGGACCTGGGCCGGCACGTCGACGAGGCGGGCAGCACCGATCTGGTCATCGCCGGTTTCATGACGCACATGTGCGTGGCCTTCACCGCCCAGGGCGCCTTCCTGCGCGGCAACCGCCCCACTGTCGTGGCCGACGCCAGCGCCACCCGGGCACTGCCGGTCGCCGGTACCGAACTGGACGCCCACCAGGTGCACTACAGCGCGCTCGCCACCATCGCCGACCTGTACGGGGTCGTCGTGCCGTCACAGAAGGAGCTCACCTGAGGCGGCCGCCCCGGCCTCCTGCCACCGCTCCACCCGCCGAAAATAGTAGCCATGGACATAGTAGCCAAGTACTCTATTCGGCATGAGCAATGGTTCGCCGGGCCCCACACCCGGATTCCTGGTGTGGCGGCTCGCCAACAAGTGGCGTGTCGCGGTCGATCGCGCGGTGGCGCCGCTGGGCCTCACCCACGCCCAGTACGCCGTGGCCGCGTCACTGCACGGCATGCAACGCGCAGGCGAGCGGCCCAGTCAGCGCCGGCTCGCCGACCACACCGGCCTGGAGGCGCTGTACGTCTCGAAGCTCGCGCGCGCCCTGGAGTCCGCGGGGCTGATCGAGCGCACCCGCGATCCCCGCGACCCGCGCGCCGTACAGCTCGCCCTCACCGAGCAGGGCCAGGCCGTCGCGCAGCGGGCGATCGTGGTGGTCCAGGAACTGCTCGAACAGTTGCTGGAGCCGCTCGGCGGCCTCGACGCCCCGCGGACGCACGCGTTCACCGACGAGCTGATGACCCTGCTCGCTGTACCCATCGCTCCATCCGTACCGAACGACGAGAGCACTCAGGGGGCAACACCATGACCACTGCGTCCACCACCGGACCCGTAGCCGACGCCCGCACCCTCGGCCTGGCCCACTACGCCGCCCGCGGAGTCCTGGAGCACGTCCTGGCCCGGCACGGCGCGACGTTCCAGCAGCAGATCGTCCTGCGCGCCGCCATCACCGCCGACGCCCCGCAGACGCCGGACGATCTCGTCGCCCAGGTGCGGGGCTACCTCAAGGCGGATCCGGCCGGCATCCGAGCCACCCTCGACGAACTGCTCGGCAGGCAACTGCTCGATACGGACGGCGCGCACCTTCGCCCCACGGACGCGGGGCGCGAGCTGCTCGCCGCAGTCGGCGCGGAGACCGCTCCCTTCAGCGCCCGTATCTGGGGCGGGATTCCCGCCGAGGACCTGGCCGCCGCAGGACGCGTCCTCGCCCTGGTGACAGAGCGCGCCGACGCGGAGCTCGCGGCGCTGACCGCCTGACCTCGTGGTGACGCTCAGGGGCGGGGCATTGGCTGGCGCCAGTCGCCCAGCGTGGTGAGGAGGACCTGGCGCGCGAGACGGCGCATCTCGCCCCACGCCGGATCGGCAGAGAGCGCGTCGGCCCAGAGGCCGGTCCGGCAGGCGGCATCGATCTCACCGAGGCGACGCTCCATGGCCCGGAAGGAGCGCAGGTCCTGGGGCGCGAAGGCTCCACGCTCCGCGAGCCCTTCGGAGATCCGGCAGATGAGCTCCAGCTCGTCGACGACGTCCTTCGTCTCCAGCTCACGCTCACGCAGCCAGGCGAGCTGATCCGGGGCGTCGGCGGCGAGGAGCGCCATGAAGCGCAGCGTCCAGGTGCGCAGGTTCGCGTCGCCGAGGTCATTCATCCGTGCTCCGTCATGGCTATCGGAGCGGTCCCTGCTCATCGATGAACGTGCTGGGCGTGGACAGGAACAGATCGGCACGCACCGGGCCGTAGGCGATGTTGAAGGTGTCCAGCCAGTACGACCAACCCCGGATCCCCATGGCGCTGCTGAAGCGGTAGTTGAGCTGCCAGCGCACCCACTGACCGGGGACGAGCCGCACGGCCGGGGGCCGTCGGGGCCGGGGCGGCAGGCCGAACAACGGCTGGACCCGTGGGAGGACGCGCAGTCGGCCGTCGGCTTCCCGTAGCTGGACATCGACTGTGCTGCGGTCCGCCTGGGCATCGTGGGGTGCGAAACCGTCACACTCACGCATGCGGACCACGTGCGCGGAGGTGGCCGTCCCGGGAGGCGGGAGAGCGAATCCGACCGGGGCCGCGTTCCTGCGCGAGGCACTCTCCCCGCCCCGGGACTCCTTCGTCCAGGACGTCCGTATCCACTGGACGGTGATCTCCATGGCATCCCCCGCCGAGTCGTCGAAGGGATCACCCTATGCGTCTCTCGGATCAACGCCACCGTCCGGAGTCACATCCCCCGGACCGAGTCCCGCTGCTGTCGGCGGACGGCTCCTCGCTGAAGATCTCATCTGCTGTGGCGGCGACGAGCGCGCGCATCAACCAACGGTGCGAGAGTTCCGAGTCGCGGCAAGTGGTGATCCTCTCGCGAGTCGCGTCGGTGACATCGATACCGCGTGCGCCGAGAATGATCAGGATGTTCTCTACGCGACCTTCAGCACGCCCTTGCTCACGCCCTTCTTCCCGGATCTCCTCGCAGAGAGGCCGACCACTGTGGCCACCGGGTCGCGGGTTCTCGCGACCCGGTGGCGATGGTCACCGCCCGAGGTCGATCTCGGCCCAGACGGTCTTTCGCGGCACGGGCCCGACGTCGATGCCCCAGCGGTCAGCGAACGCCCCGACGATCAGCAGGCCGCGCCCCGACTCCGCTGCGTCAGCGGGCATTTCGACGGCTCCGGGTGCCGGAGGAAGCCGATCACCCAGGGTGTCGGTCACCTCGATACGGAGGAGCGCCTCGCGGTGGACCGCGAGCCCCAGCCTGAAGTCCCGGCCCGGCACGCGACCGTGCACGGCAGCGTTGGCGGCCAGTTCAGCCACGATGTTCGCCGCCGGCTCCGTGGCCAGCCCCCAGTCGCCCAGCTGCGCCGTGGCCAGCAGGCGGGCGAGCCTGGCGCCACGGCGGGTGGGAGAGAGCAGCACGGTGAACTCCCGTGTCTGAGCGGAATGTTCGGTTCGAGTGATTTCTTGGGTCACGTCACTCAGCGTGGCCGTTTTCGCTTACCGTGAGGAGTGGCAGCACGGTTACGTACGGTGATTGTCCAGTCCTTGTCCAGTGCTGTCCCGGCTGTCCGGGGTGACGCGCAGGGGACGACAGAGGTTGGTGCGAGAACGGCAGACGCGTCGGGAAGCGGGGCACGGGTGAGCGTGGATGAGACGGGTACGGAACGCCGGGGCGGCGAGCTAGACGACCACGGATGGGACGTCGATCCCGACGACGAGCCGGGCGCGGCCCTGGTCGCCTCCGTGGGCCGTCAGATCAAGGCGTGGCGGGAGTCGGCGGGGATGCGGGCCGGTGAGTTCGGTGCCGCGATCGGATACGGCGAGGATCTCGTCTACAAGGTGAAGGGCGGGCGCCGCATCCCCCGTCCGGAGTTTCTGGACAGGGCGGACGAGGTGCTGGGGGCGGGCGGCAAACTCGCCATGTTGAAGCGGGAGTTGGCGGAGGTCCGGTATCCGAAAAAGGTACGGGATCTGGCGAAGCTGGAAGCCAGGACCATCGAGCTGGAGGCGTACCACCACCACAACATCAACGGGTTGTTGCAGACCGAGGAGCACATGAGAGCCCTGTTCACCTCGTGGTTGCCGGCCTATACGCAGGACGAGATGGAGCGGGTGGTGGCCGCTCGCTTGGCTCGACGCTCCATCTTCGACCGGACCCCCGCACCATCGCTGAGCTTCGTCCAGGAAGAGGTGACACTACGCCGCCCAGTCGGAGGCACAATGGCTCTACGCCGCCAGCTCGAACGCCTCTTGGAGCTGGGGCGGTTGCGGAACGTGGCAATCCAGGTGATGCCCACACATCGGGAAGAGCATCCTGGGACGGGTGGGTTGATCGAGGTGCTGAGATTTCCCGACGGCAGCGCGGTGGGCCGTTCCGAGGGAGCGTTCAGCGGACGTCCGGTCTCCGATCCGAAGCAACTCAGAATCCTTGGACTGCGCTATGGCATGATCCGAGCGCAGGCTCTTACGCCACGTGAGTCACTGGCCTTCATTGAGCAACTGCTGGGAGAGACATGATCCACAAGGCCTCTGCAGGGGAAGCCACGGAGTTGGAGTGGCTCAGAAGCAGCTACAGCAGCAGTGGCGACGGCAACGACTGCGTCGAGGTGGCAACCGCACCGCGCACCGTGCACATCCGCGACTCCAAAAATCTGCCCGGCCCCCGCCTCCGCTTCACCGCTACCCCATGGCAAGCGTTCGTGGCGTACGCCTCCGGGAGCTGAGTACCCTACGGCGTGCCGGGCAGCCATACCGTGACGGCCAGCCCGCCGGTGGGGCGGGGGGCAAGGTCGAGGGTCCCGTCGTGGGCGCGGACGATGCTGTGCGCGATGGCCAGGCCGAGGCCCGCGCCGACGTGGTCGTCGGTGCGTACGCGTTCCGTTCCGCGCTGGAAGGGTTCGGTGAGGGTCTGTACCAGTTCCGGCGGAAGCCGACGGCCCGTGTTCTCGACCCGCAGCACGCTCGTGTCGCCGTGCGCTTCGGTGCGGACCGTCACGGTGCCGCCGATGGGCAGGTTGTGGACGACGGCGTTCTGGACGAGGTTCGTCACCATCCGCAGCAGAAGCTCCGGGGAGCCGCTGGTGCGTGCCGCTCCCCCGGTGACGTCCAGCGTGATCCGGCGGTGTTCGGCGAGGGGGAGCAGGGTCTCCGCGGCTTCTTCGGCGGTGAGGGAGAGGTCGACGCTCTCGCGGGTGAAGTTTCCGCGGTCGCTGCGGCCGAGCAGCAGCAGGGCCTCGGTGAGGTCGATCGCACGCGTATTGACGGCCTGCAGGCGTTCGAGGAGTTCGCCCCGGTCCCGGGTGGGATCCCTGCGGGCGACGTCGAGCAGCGCCTGCGAGACGGCCAGCGGGGTGCGCAGTTCGTGGGAGGCGTTCGCGGCGAACCGCTGCTGCTCGGCGACGTGCGATTCGAGCTGTTCGAGCATGGTGTCGAACGTGTCGGCGAGTTCACGGAATTCGTCCTGACGGCCTTCCATGCGGATCCGGTGGGACAGTGACCCGTCCCCGGCCAGCCGCGCCGCGGCGGTGATCCGGGTGAGGGGTGCGAGCATCCGGCCGGCGAGAACCCATCCGCCGACCAGGCCGATCACGAGCAGGATGCCCAGGGCCGCGGCCGCGGCGGGGGCGAACATGCGCACGAGGAGGTAGCGGTTGGGCGAGATCCCGAGGAGTCCCTGGGAGTTGTCGGGGACGTAGCGCAGCAGGAACACCCAGACCACGGCGAGCAGGAGCGCGCCGGCGACGGCGAGGAACCCGGCGTAGCTGAGGGTCAGTTTCAGCCGGGCGCTGAGACCGGGGCGTCTACGCATGCGGACTGCCGGGGGCGATGCTGGCCGTACCGGTGTCGATCCGGTAGCCGACGCCGGGCACCGTCGAGATGATCCCCGGTTCGCCGAGCCGTTTGCGCAGTGCGGAGACGGTGATGCGGACGGCGTTGGTGAAGGGGTCGGTGTTCTCGTCCCAGGCCCGTTCCAGCAGCTCCTCGGCGCTGACGACCCCGCCCTCAGCGGCGACGAGGACCTCCAGCACGGCGAACTGTTTGCGGGTGAGCGCCACGTAGCGTCCGTCGCGGAAGACCTCACGGCGGAAGGGGTCAAGCCGCAGCCCCCCGATCTCGCGGACCGGGGGCCGGGCGTACGCGCGTCTGCGGTCGAGTGCCCTCAGCCGGAGGACGAGCTCCCGCAGCTCGAACGGTTTGGTGAGGTAGTCGTCGGCGCCGAGCTCGAAACCGGAGGCCTTGTCGTCGATCCGGTCGGCGGCGGTGAGCATGAGGATCGGGATGCCGCTGCCCGAGGCCACGATGCGCCGGGCGACCTCGTCGCCGGAGGGGCCGGGGATGTCGCGGTCGAGCACCGCGAGATCGTACGAGTGGACGCCGAGCAGTTCCAGGGCGGAGTCACCGTCACCGGCGATGTCGGCGGCGATCGCCTCCAGCCTCAGCCCGTCACGGACGGCTTCCGCCAGGTAGGGCTCGTCCTCCACGATCAGTACGCGCATGTCCGAAGCCTAGGCAACACACCGTATCGCCGACGTATGCGAGGAGGTGCGCAGGAGGTGCGCACACCGGAAGCGTGGTCAACCCGCCCGGGCGGCCGTCGGCACGGGGCGGGGGCGGTCCGTCGGTGCTTCCGCCGCGGTGCGCCACCAGCGGCGCGACGCCAGTCCGGCCAGCACGGCGCCGGTGGCGTTGACGAGTACGTCGTCCACGGAGGACACGCGGTCCAGCCGCAGCACGTACTGCGCGGTTTCGACGAGGACCGAGCAGCCCGCCCCGAGCGCCAGGATCCGCGGGAGGGACGCCAGTGCGGCGAAGCGCATCGGCGCGAAGAATCCCAGCGAGGCGAGGACCAGCAGGTTGCCGACGATCCCGCCCGGACCCATCGTGACCAGGTCACGCAGGGGAACCAGGCTCGTCCGGCCGGGGACGACGCCGGCTCCGGCGCCCGGCATCATGGTCAGCCAGACGAACGGCACCGTCCCGTGGACCATGCCGACCTCGGCCAGCGACATCCGCCACGCGGACGTGCCGTCGGCTCCACTCCGAAGCCGTGCCAGAGCCCGGACCGCGAGCACGGAGAGCGGCAGCGCGACCAGCGTCATGAGCACCACTCCGTTGAACGTGTCGAAGCAACCGTGCCACCGCCCGGCCATGCACGTCGGGGCGGACATCATGAGCGGCCGACGCACGACGAACAGGGCACTCGCCAGGCCGAGGGCCGCCAGACCCAGGAGCACGATCGTGCGCATGCGTCGGGGCGGTGCCGGCGGGGATGCGTTGTCGTTCATGACCCCCATTGGAGCGGGAGGACCGTCGCGCGGGCGTATGCGGTTCTCGATACGTCCGCGATATGCGCCGGCTCCCGGAAACCGGGGGAACGCGAAGGGCCGGGTCCCCCTCCGGACCCGGCCCCGTCTTCCGCGCCCGTTCAGGCGGCGCGTGCCGCCGCGGCGGACCCTCGGACCACCAGCTCCGGCTGGAACACGTACTCCGTGCGCTGCACGGGACTTCCCGCGATCTCCTCCAGCAGCGCGCCGACCGCCGCCATCGCCTGCACCGGCTGGCGCACGGTGGTCAGCGGCGGGTCCGTGAACGCACGAAGTTCCGCGAACCCTTTGAACGCCGTCCAATCACAAGGAGCCCAGTCATGCCGCCGGCCTGTAGGCAGGTCACGATCGGCCTCAGTTCCGCTTCTTTCCGCCAGATTCCGCAGTTCAACGAATTGACATCTGAGTTGCTGTGCGCGGCGGAGAATGCTTGCCGGGTCGGGCGGCACACATGCGGTCGACTTCGTGGACGAACTGATCTGGTGGTGAATGTGTCTACCTTGAGTGATTTATGTAGTGACCCCGATTTCGCCCTTCGCCCGGTGGGGGCCCTGGCGTCGGCAGACCGGATGGTGGATGCAGTGTGCGTCCTCACAGATGGCTCATGGCCCGATGATCAGCTTGGAGAGGTTGGGGACGCACTGGTGGTGGTGGGCTTGTCAAAGAGCCTCAGCTTGAAATCGGCGGATGCGTCGCCTGGAGCCGTCGACCGTCTGCTCGGAGAGCTGGCTCGGCAGCGAGCAGCTGGCCTGGCGGTGTGCGTCGGCCACCATGGACGGCAGGACGTCCCGGCGATGATCCGCAACTCGGCTTCCCGAATGAACGTGCCGCTGCTCATGACGACGAAGTCGACGGCGGAATGGAGAGGTCTGGCGGCTCGCTTCCGCGAGCGCCGCTTCCGACGTGCCGAATGGCACGCCGATCAGCTCACCGCTCTGTTGCATCGTCTGCCTCACCAGCTTGCAGAGCCGGGAGAGAAGGCCACCCAGCGAATCGTTGACTGGCTTTCAGCGGCCTTGGATGCCGAGGTACTGGTCAGCAGCCCGCAGCAAGGCGTCCTAGCTGCGGCTCCGAACACAGCAGCCGAAAAATTGGCGCTTCTGCTCACCGGTCGGACCACGCGGCCGCAGCCTTTCGGAGCGCCTGAAGACCCCGCACCGAATACCCGCGTCATTCCGCTGGACCCGTGGGATCCAGCCACTGTGCTCTGGGTCGTCTCCTGTCGCGCATTCGATGAGGTGCGTACCGACCTGATGCAGCATGCAGCCAAGGCGCTGGGTCTGATCGAACAGGCCAAGCACCAGTACCGGGTGGAAGAAGCCCGGCGCGCCGTCAACCAGGCCGCATTTCAACTGCTCCTCCTCGGGGAAACAGTAGGCGCACAACGTGTGCTGGCGAGCCTCGCCCCAGGTCTGCTGACGACAGAGCAAACGCGGGTATACGTCATCGACTGCGCCGACAACGACCGGGAAGCAACGCTCGAACGAGCCGAGGAAGCCATCGCCGGCCGTGCACTGCTCGCGCGCTGCCCCGCCTACAACCATCTGCTGGTCGCAGATCCTCTGCATCAGCAAGACCATGATCCTGGGAACGTCCTCAGCGCACTGACAAGTGTAGTGGCCTCCCTGCCTCAACACTGGATGGGAAGCAGCCGCGTCCGCCCGCTCGGGGAGACCGCAGACGCCTACGCCGAGGCCGCTGCCTACTTGGCCATGGCGCGGCACGCACCTGACCGAGTCGCACATGTCGAGGAACGGACCCTCTTCGTGGATGCCCTGCCTCCGGGGCCCGCACGACGATGGGCGGGAGCAGTGCTACGTCCTCTGCTCGTCCTCCCCTCAGCGCAACGCAACCAGCTGCTGCACACGCTGGAGCTAGGTCTAGAGGTACAGCACAAGGCCGTCAGCCGGCTTCTCGGCATTCACCGCAACACCGTGACACACCGGATCACTCGTTGCTTCCGCCTGGTCGGCCTCGACCGGCACCACGTGATGAGCAAGGTGGTCGTCTCCGCGGCCCTCAAGATCATTGCGGTGCACGGCTACGACGACACCGGCACTGATCCCGCATCCGACTTCACCGAGATGATGACAGCACCCGACATGCGCTCCTGGGCCGAGGCCTTTCTGGAGCCGTTGAAGGATGTGGGGGGTGACCTGTTGCTCACGCTGGGCGCGTGGTTGGAGAACAACACCGATGCGGAACACACCGCAGCTTCAATGAGTACGTCGCCCGCCGCTGTTCGCGCTCACCTGAGGTCAGCCACCCCGCTGATGCAACACGAGGTGGCACCCGGTCTCGTGGCAGACCAAACACCCGACGGAGACGAGCACGGGCTCAGCGCTTTGCGCCCGCTCACCTTCGCGCTGTACGCGAGCACGGGCCTCCCGGCAATCCCGGCCGCACTGCGCGCCACTCCATGACATCGCCCCCGCAGTGAGCCCGGCCGAAGGGTATGAGACCGGGTCGCGACCCTGATGGCTCGCCAGGCATGCACAATCTGCTCGGCAATCCTCCTGACTCTTGTGCATAGGAACGCCCCATCGTGCACCGAGCGCGCCTCCACCTTGGCGATTGTTCATTGCCGCTCTGGAACCGACCGTCGCACGCTCATAGCGTGACCGTCACCAGAGCGGAGAGGCGGTCTCCTTTTCGGTCAGCAGGATACGAAAAGGAGACCGCCCGACTTTCACGCTGCACCTCGCGGGAACCCGACACAGAGAGGGATACGAATGAGTAACCACCTGGCAGTGAAACGTAAGAACGCACTGACACCGCCCCGTCGTCGGAGAAGGTCCATGATGCTGACGGCGGGCATGATCGTCGCCGCTGGCATGGGCGTGTCCAGCGCCGGCCCGGCGGTAGCCGACAGCCACATCCTCCACGCTCAGTCCCAGGCCAACGGCACCTCCAGCGCCCTCATCGGGGGCCGCGTCGGCTCGATGCCGAGCAGTTCGGGCTGGGACAACGTGGGTAAAAGGACATTCACCAACGGTAAGTCCGGTTGGGTCCGTTCCCACGGGACGAACTTCAAGGCCACCATCAAGACGGCCTCCAGCGGTGAGTACCGGTACGACCTCTGGGAACGCGACCCCGACAACCCTGACGAACACGTCGGCTACGGCTACCTGTCCGGTGCCGGCTCCATCATCTGGTACTCGATCAGCCCGTGGGTCGACGGGAGCGACGGAACTGCGGAATTCTACTTGACGACCGACGACCCAAAGGCCACGGTCGTGGTCTTCTACGACTGACGTTCGCGTGACCGAACGCCTGTCGCGCCGAGAGGTCAATGACGCGCAGCAATCCTTGGCTGGCCATATAGCGACTGTCAGGCCCCACGCTCAAAGAAATGGTGATGGGCGACTTCAGCCCACTCCCCTCGGCCTCAGCGCGTACGCGGAGTGAAGCCGTGACGCACGACCCTGAACCTACGGGTCACTGAGCTGTCCGCTGCCTTTGGCAGCCAACTCATTCTGCGCCGCGGAGCTGCGCGGCGCCTCGCCATTCCCAGGAGGAAAGTCAATGAAACGATCATTCAGCGCGGTTACTGTCGGCGCCATCGCTGGCGCGGCCTTCTTCGCCCTGGCGCCTGTGGCCCAGGCCGACGCCCAGGCGCGATGGACGTGGACCGGTAGCTCCTACTCAAGCGCATCCGCTTGCCGGGCAGCGGCCGCCAAGATCCCCCCGCCCGTCTACGGCACGGACTGCCGGAAAGACGGCTCGGTCTACGAACTCTGGGTCTTGGTGCCGTGACGTGAGCTGGCGCTCCGCAGCGCCACACACGTGCTCGCTCCGGCCCCGCCTGACCGGCGGGGCCTTTGCACACCCCTCGTGGGCCCACTGGACGATGATTTTGGACGGGCATGCGCCCGCGGAGGCCTGACGCATACCGGCGGCTCGATGACGGCTGTTCCACGCGGGCGCTGGGCGGGGCCGGGTCCCCCCTCCGGACCCGGCCCCGTCTTCCTCGCCCGTTCAGGCGGCGCGTGCCGCCGCGGTGGACCCTCGGACCACCAGCTCCGGCTGGAACACGTACTCCGTGCGCTGCACGGGACTTCCCGCGATCTCCTCCAGCAGCGCGCCGACCGCCGCCGCCGCCATCGCCTGCACCGGCTGGCGCACGGTGGTCAGCGGCGGGTCGGTGAAGGCGATGAGCTGGGAGTCGTCGAAGCCGACGACGGAGACGTCGCGGGGTACGTCGAGGCCCCTCCCCCGGGCCGCCCTGACCACGCCGAGCGCCATCAGGTCGCTGCCGCAGACGATGCCGGTGCAGCCCGCGTCGAGCAGGGCGCCTGCGGCGACCTGGCCGCCCTCGACGCTGAACAGGGTGGAGCAGACGAGGAGTTCGGCCTCCTCGCGGTCCAGGCCCAGCAGGGAGACGGCCGCGTCGACGAAGCCGTCGCGCTTGCGGCGGGAGGGCACGTAGCGCTGCGGCCCGATCGCCAGACCGACCCGCCGGTGGCCGAGCTCGGCGAGGTGGCCGACGGCCATGCGTACGGCGGCCTGGTCGTCGGGTGAGACGAACGGGGCGCTGATGTGCTCGTTGTAGCCGTTGATCAGGACGAACGGCACGCCCCGGTCGATGAGCGCCGCGTAGCGCGCCGGGTCGGCCGAGGTGTCGGCGTGGAGCCCGGACAGGAAGACGATGCCGCCCACACCACGCTCGACGAGCTGTTCGACGAGCTCGTCCTCGGTGGCACCGCCGGGCAGCTGGGTGCAGAGCACGGGTGTGTAGCCGTGCCCCGCGAGGACCTGCTCCACGGACTGCGCGAACGCCGGGAAGATCGGGTTGGTGAGTTCGGGTGTCACCAGCCCGATCAGTCCGGCGCTGCGCTGCCGCAGCCGTACGGGGCGTTCGTAGCCGAGGATGTCGAGCGCCGCGAGCACCCGCTGACGCGTGGTGTCCGCGACGCCCGGCTTCCCGTTCAGCACCCGGCTGACGGTGGCCTCGCTGACCGTGGCCTGACCGGCGATGTCGGAGAGCCGCAGCGCCGGTCCGGTCCTGGGTGCGGGGACGGTCACACCGTCCACCACACCGTGGTGTCGGCGGGCAGCTCGACCGTGGTGCCGTCGACGGCCACCGGGCCGCTGGCGAGCAGCAGGGTGCCGGGGGCGTCGACGCGTACCGGTGCGCCCGTCGTGTTGACCGTACAGACGAAACCGGGGCGGCCGAGGGCGAGCACGCCTTCGGGGGCGTCGAGCCACTCGACGTCCGTGCCGGCGCCGAGGCCGGGGTGCTCACGCCGGGCGGCGATCGCGGCGCGGTACAGCTCCAGCGTGGAGCCCTCCGTGCCGGTCTGCGCCTCGACGGAGAGCTCGCCCCAGCTGTCGGGCTGCGGCAGCCAGCTGCCGCCGTCGCCGAAGCCGTACGAGCTGCCCTCCCGGGTCCACGGGATCGGCACCCTGCATCCGTCGCGGAAGCCGTCCTGGCCCTCCGCGCGGAAGAAGGACGGGTCCTGGCGGACCTCGTCGGGCAGGTCGGTGACGTCGGGGAGGCCGAGCTCCTCGCCCTGGTAGACGTAGGCGGAGCCGGGCAGGGCCAGCATCAGCAGGGTCGCGGCGCGGGCCCTGCGCAGGCCGAGCTCCCGGTCGCCGGGGGTGCGGATCTGGGTGCCCAGGCCAGGCGGGTTGCCGAAGCGGGTGGTGTGCCGGGTGACGTCGTGGTTGGAGAGCACCCAGGTGGTGGGGGCGCCCACCGGACGCATCGCGTCGAGCGAGGAGTCGATGACGGTGCGCAGCTCGGCGGCGTCCCAGGCGGTCGACAGGTACTGGAAGTTGAAGGCCTGGTGCATCTCGTCGGGACGCACGTAGTTGGCGGTGCGCTCGACGGTGGGGGTCCACGCCTCGGCGACGAGAATGCGGTCACCGGGGTACTCGTCGAGGATCGTGCGCCAGCTGCGGTAGATCTCGTGCACACCGTCCTGGTCGAAGAACGGCATGACATCGTTGCCCAGCAGCTTCAGCTGGTCGTGCGATCCGAGGTCCGGCAGGCCCTCCGCCTTGACGAGGCCGTGGGCGACGTCGACGCGGAAGCCGTCGGCGCCCATGTCGAGCCAGAAGCGCAGGATGGAGCGGAACTCGTCGGCGACGGCCGGGTGTTCCCAGTTGAAGTCGGGCTGCTCCGGCGCGAAGAGGTGCAGATACCAGTCGCCGGGGGTGCCGTCCGGGTCGGTGGTCCGGGTCCAGGCGGGGCCGCCGAAGATGGACTCCCAGTCGTTGGGCGGGAGTTCGCCGTCGGCGCCCTTGCCGGGGCGGAAGTGGTAGCGGTCGCGCAGGGCGGAGCCGGGGCCCTCGGCGAGGGCGCGCTTGAACCACTCGTGCTGGTCGGAGGAGTGGTTGGGGACCAGGTCGACGATGATGCGCAGGCCCAGGCCGTGGGCGTCGCGGATCAGTGCGTCGGCGTCGAGGAGTGTGCCGAACATCGGGTCGATCGCCCGGTAGTCGGCGACGTCGTAGCCCGCGTCGGCCTGCGGCGAGGCGTAGAAGGGGCTGAGCCAGACGGCGTCCACACCGAGGTCCCGGAGGTACGGGAGCCGCGCGGTGACACCCGCGAGGTCCCCCATGCCGTCGCCGTTGCCGTCGGCGAAGCTGCGCGGGTACACCTGGTAGATCACCGCGTCCTGCCACCAGCCGGTGCGGTGGCCCGGGGCGTCGTCGGACGTGCCGGTGGAGGGGGCAGCGAGGTGCTGGGTCATGTCGTCCCTGGGGTGTCTGGGGTGGGGGGCGGCGCCGGGACCGGGTCGGGGAGCCGGCGCCGCCGTGACAGGTGCGGTCGTACGGTCGTGCGGGACCGTCAGCCCTTGACGGCTCCGGCGGACATGCCGGTGACCAGGTGCTTCTGCGCGAAGAGGAAGACCAGGGCGGCCGGGATCGCGATGAGCACGGACGCCGCGGTCATCGGGCCCCACTGGGCGCCGTACTGGTTGACGAACTTCTGCAGTCCGCCGGCGAGGGTGAGGTTCTCGTCACCGACCATGAACGCGGAGGCGTACGCCACTTCGCCCCAGGCGGTGATGAAGGAGTAGAAGGCGGTCACGGCGAGGCCGGGCTTGGCGAGCGGCAGGATGAGCCGCCAGAACGTGCCGAACGGGGTGAGCCCGTCGACCTGTCCCGACTCGTCGATCTCGCGCGGGATCGTGTCGAAGAAGCCCTTCATCATCCAGGCGCAGAAGGGCACCGAGATGGTGAGGTAGGTGATGACGAGCCCGGCCGGCTGGTTGAGCAGGCCCATCGTCGACATGATGTTGTAGATCGGCACGATGAGGACGGCCACCGGGAACATCTGGGTGACCAGCAGGGTCCACATCAGCCCGCGCTTGCCGGGGAAGCGGAAGCGGCTGACGGCGTAGCCGGTGGTGGCGGAGACGAAGACACCGATGACGGTGGAGAGCCCCGCGACGATCACGGAGTTGGCGAACCAGCTCAGGAACTCGGTGTCCTTGATCAGGTTCGTGTAGTTCTCGAAGGTCGTCTCTTTGAAGAAGTCCGTGGTCGAGGCGAACTTCGCGGGCTTCAGCGAGGTCAGCAGGACCCACAGCACCGGGAAGACCGCGATCACCGACGTGACGATCAGGGTGAGGTGCAGGGCCAGGGAGGCGACCGGCGAGCGGTCGCCGCGCTTGCGGGGCTTGCGGGCGCTGTGCCGGGCGGGGGTTGCCGTAGCGGTGGTCACCAGTTGTCTCCCTGCGTGCGGAGCACTCGCCGGTACACCATGGCGAAGAGCATCAGGAGTACGAGGATCAGCACGCCCCAGGTGGAGGACTGCGCGAAGTCGCGCGGGCTGATCTCGAAGGAGAATTTGTACGCCTGGGTCACCAGGATCTGGGTGGCCTCACCGGGTCCGCCGCGGGTCAGCAGGAAGATCACCGGGAACATGTTGAAGGTCCAGATGGTGGAGAGCAGGACCACCGTGGTGGAGACCGGGCGCAGGCCCGGCAGCGTCACGTGGCGGAAGCGCTGCCATGCGGTGGCACCGTCCATCTCCGCGGCCTCGTACTGCTCCGAGGGGATGGACTGCAGTCCGCCGAGCAGGGCGACCATCATGAACGGCACACCGAGCCAGACGTTGACGGCGATGACGGAGAACTTGGCCCAGGTGGGGTCGTTCAGCCAGGGTATGCCGTCGATCCCGGCACCGCCGAGGATCTTGTTGAGCAGCCCGTTGTTCTCGTTGTAGAGGAAGCGCCAGGCGAAGACGGAGACGAAGCCGGGGATGGCCCAGGGAAGGATCAGCGCCATGCGGTAGGCGGAGCGGCCGACGATCCTGCGGTTGAGGATGTTGGCCAGGGCCATGCCGAGGCAGAAGGTGATGGCCACACAGGAGACCGTCCACACCAGCGTCCAGCCCAGTGTCCCGAGGAACTGGCTGCCGGTCAGGGCGTCGGCGTAGTTGTCCAGACCCACGAACTCGTAGGTGGCGGGCATCTCGTTGACACCGATGGACCGGGCGACGTTGCGCTCGTTGGCGTCGGTCAGCGACAGCCAGATACCGCGGACCAGCGGGTAGCCGATGATCACGCCGATCACGAGCACGACCGGGGCGACCATGGTCCAGGCGTACCAGTGGACCGAGAGGGCGCGCCGGAGCCTGCTCGGCGGCGGGGGGTTACCAGTACCGCGGCTCCGGCCGCGGGCGACGTCGTCGCCCGCGGCCTTCGCCACCGACTGGCTGGTGTGGACAGCCATCAGCCGGCCTGCCTTCCTGGGTTACTTCCAGCCCTCGAGGAGCTTGCGGTAGGAGTCGCCGGTCGCCTTGGCGGCCTTCTCCGGCGTGGTCTGTCCGGTGAGGACCTTGGTGTACTCGACGTTCAGCGGGGCGAAGAGGCTGCCCGTCTCCGGGATCCAGGGACGCTCGACGGCGGTCTCGACGACCGGCTTGAAGAACTGGACGATCTCGCTGTCCACGGCCTCCTTCTTGGAGTACGCGGAGGTGCGGGTCGGCAGCAGGTTCAGCTCACCGGCGGTCTGCGCCTGGGACTCGACCGAGGTCATGTACTCGACGAACGCGTAGGAGGCCTCGATGTTCTTGGAGCCCGCGTAGACACCGAGGTTGTGGCCGCCCTGCGGGGCGCCCTGCGCGGCGGAGCCGGCCGGCACCGTGGAGATGCCGAGGTTCGCCTTGTCGGTGAACTCCTTGCCGGTCAGCGTGTCGGCCACGGCCCAGGGGCCGTTGATCATCATCGCGACGTCGCCGTTCTTGAACGCCGACATCATGTTCTCCCAGCCGTCCGTGGCGTCGGTCTTGGCCGCCCCGGAGTCGACGAGGTCCTTCACGACGCCGAACGCCTTGGTGCCCTCGGCGTTGTCCACGGTGACGGTCTTCGAGTCGGCGTCGACCAGGTCGCCGCCCTCGCCGTAGAGGAAGGAGAGGAAGTAGTACGAGTCGTCGCCGCGCAGGTAGAGACCGGTCTTGCCGGTCTTGTCCTTGATCTTCTTGGCGATGCTCTTCAGGTCGGCGATCTTCGCGGGCGGCTCGACACCGGCGTCCTCGAACATCTTCTTGTTGTAGAAGATGCCCATGGAGTCGATCACCTGCGGGACGGCGTACGTCTTGCCCTTGTACTTGGTCGACGCGGCGGCCTGCTTGAGGAAGTCGCCCTCGTCCTTCAGCGCCGCGGTGCCGTCCAGCGGGGCAAGGTAGCCGAGGTCGGCGAACTCGGGGGTCCAGGCGACCTCGGAGCGGATGACGTCGGGGGCGCCGGAACCGGCCTGGGCCGCGTTCTTGAACTTGTTCTGCGCCTCGCCGAAGGGGACGTTGACGTACTTGACGTCGACCTTCGGGTGCTTCTTCTCGAAGCCTTCGGCGATCTTCTTGAAGACCTTGTCCTCGCTGCCGACGTTCGAGGTGTCCCACCACGTCACCGTGCCGGAGAGCTCGCCCGAGCTCTTGCTGCCGCCGGACTCGTCGTCGCTTCCGCAAGCGGTCGCCGCGAGCGCCAGGGTCGCGACCAGGGCGGTGGCCGTTATGCCACGTCGCATCTGAACTCCTTCAACTGCCGTACCGCTCCGTCGCGGCGCCGGGTCGACGTGAACGTAACAAGGATGAAAGACGACCGAAAGACTTTGCGGAAGATTTCTGCAAGCACTGCTGATCGTTACATTGGCGTGTCCGCAAGGTTGCCGTCAAGCCTCTTGACGAGAGCCCCTCCACCCTCCCCACGCCTGGCCAGGCCCGTTGCGGCGGCTGTACGACGATCCGACCGGAGCGGCCGGAAATGCGCCCGCAAGCCCTTGCAAGATGTTGCCGCGGGAAGGGCTCCGACCGCTGACCGCCGGGGCGGATGGCCCGAATCCCGTGCATGGTGGGCAATCCGACACGCGCCCGGTACAGTCCAGTGCCATGACCGCACGGCTTGCCGATATCGCAACTCAGGCGGGGGTCAGCGAAGCTACGGTCAGCCGCGTCCTGAACGGCAAGCCCGGTGTTGCAGCGGCCACCCGTGAATCCGTCCTCGCGGCGCTCGACGTCCTCGGGTACGAACGCCCCGTCCGGCTGCGCCGGCGCAGCGCCGGTCTCGTCGGGCTGATCACGCCCGAGCTGGAGAACCCGATCTTCCCCGCGCTGGCCCAGGTCATCGGCCAGGCGCTCACCAGGCAGGGCTACACGCCGGTGCTGGCGACGCAGACGCCGGGCGGCTCCACCGAGGACGAGCTCACCGAGATGCTGGTCGACCGCGGCGTCTCCGGGATCATCTTCGTCTCCGGGCTGCACGCCGACACCTCCGCCGACATGCAGCGTTACGAGCAACTGCGCGCGCAGGGCGTCCCCTTCGTGCTGGTCAACGGCTTCTCCCCGAAGGTGCAGGCCCCGTTCATCTCCCCCGACGACCGGGCTGCGATGCGGCTGGCGGTGACGCACCTGGTGGCGCTGGGGCATCAGCGCATCGGTCTGGCGGTCGGGCCCAAGCGCTTCGTGCCAGTGCTCCGCAAGATAGAGGGATTCCACGCCACGATGCAGGAGCAGCTGGACCTCACGGCCGATGCCGTGGAGGAACTGATCCAGCACTCCCTGTACACGCTGGAGGGCGGCCAGGCGGCCGCGTCCGCGCTGATGGAACGCGGCTGCACCGCGGTGGTGTGCGCGAGCGACATGATGGCGCTCGGCGCGATCCGGGCGGCCCGCCGGCTGTCGATGGAGGTGCCGCGTGACCTCTCGGTGGTCGGCTACGACGACTCGCCCCTCATAGCGTTCACCGACCCGCCGCTGACCACGATCCGGCAGCCGGTGACGGCGATGGGCCAGGCCGCGGTCCGCACCCTGCTGGAGGAGATCGGCGGCACGCCCGCACCGCACAGCGAGTTCGTGTTCATGCCCGAACTGGTCGTACGCGGATCGACCGCCTCGGGCCCGGGCCCCTCCTCGGCCCCCCGCGCGCCTCGGTAAAGTACTGGATGTGCGGCCGGAACCCGACCGGAGGATCATCGGGCAGAGGGGGACGTATCTGGCAGACTCTGCGCCTATGGGTGAATCGCACGTGACCACACAGGAAGACCGCACGGCGGCCACCCCGTCACCCGTCGCGGACGGAACGACGCCGTCCGGTTCGACGAGAGCGGTCACCCCCTCACGTACGCGGCGCCCTCGTCCCTCCCTCCGTTCGCTGCGCGCGCCGCGCCGCCCGCGGCTATGGTTCGAGATCCTGCTGATCGCGGTCAGTTACTGGCTCTACTCACTGGTGCGCAACGCCGTACCGGAGCAGAAGGCCGCGGCCCTGCGGAACGCCGACTGGATCTGGTCGCTGGAGCACACCGTCGGGCTCGCCTTCGAGGAGACGGTCAACCAGGCCGTCAATTCGGTGACATGGCTGATCGTGTCGATGAACTACTACTACGCGACCCTGCACTTCGTCGTGACCATCGGTGTGCTCATCTGGCTCTTCCGCCGCCACCCGGGCCGCTACGCCGCCACCCGTCTGATCCTCTTCGCCACCACGGCGGTGGCCCTGCTCGGCTATTACGTCTTCCCGCTGGCACCGCCCCGACTGATGACCGGCGGCGGCTTCATCGACACGGTGATGCTGCACCAGACGTGGGGCTCGATGGCCTCGGGCAACTTCAAGCACATGTCCAACCAGTACGCGGCGATGCCGTCCATGCACATCGGCTGGTCCCTGTGGTGCGGTCTGACCGTCCTCGTCCTGGCGAAGGCCCCCTGGGCGCGCATCCTGGGCGCCCTGTACCCCGTGGCCACGCTGGTCGTGATCGTGGCGACGGCGAACCACTTCTGGCTGGACGCGGTGGGCGGGATGGCCTGCCTGGCGTTCGGCATCGCCCTCTCCTACGCCTGGTACGGCTCGCTGCCGCACCGGCTGCCCAAGCGGGTGGGGCGGCGCCCCTCCGCGAGCCGTCTGCGCGCCCTGCGGAGGCCGCCGTCCCGGGCGCCCGAGCTGAAGCCCGGGGCCGGCACGGCACCCGCCGGGCCGGAGGCGAGGGCGTCGAGCCCGGCCGGCGACTGAGGCGATGTGCCGGCCGCCGTGATGTGAGGTGAGCGTCCCGGGCTCACCCCGCAGTTGAGCGTCCCGGGCTCACCCCGCAGCTGAGCGTCCCGGGCTCACCCCACGGCTGAGCGCCCCGGGCTCAGCTTTCCGGTTTCCGGGGTCACCCCCCGGCGGCTCCGTAGAAGCGCTCCTCCACGACGGCCCGGGCCCGCCGGGTGATCCGCCGGTAGTCCTCCAGCATGTCCCCCACGTGCCCCGGCTCGTAGCCGAGGTACCGGCCCACCGCCGTCAGCTCACGCGGGTTCGAGGGGAACGTGTCGCCCGGCCGCCCCCGCACCAGCATCACCGCGTTGCGCACCCGCGAGGCCAGCACCCACGCCTCGTCCAGCGTCCGGGCCTCCTCCGCCGGGATCAGCTCCGCCGCGCACGCCGCCGCCAGTGCCTCCCGCGTACGCGGGGTCCGCAGCCCGGGTTCCGACCAGCCGTGCTGCATCTGGATCAGCTGGACCGTCCACTCGACGTCGCTCAGGCCGCCGCGCCCCAGCTTGGTGTGCAGCGTCGGGTCGGCACCGCGCGGCATGCGTTCGGACTCCATCCGCGCCTTGAGGCGCCGGATCTCCCGGACCGCGTCGTCCCCCAGCCCCTCCATCGGGTACCGCAGGGGGTCTATGAGGTCGACGAAGGCACGGCCCAGTTCCTCGTCCCCGGCCACCGGGTCGGCGCGCAGCAGCGCCTGGCTCTCCCAGACCAGCGACCAGCGCCGGTAGTAGGCCTCGTACGACTTCAGGGTGCGGGCCAGGGGCCCGGTCTTGCCTTCCGGCCGGAGATCGACGTCGATGAGAAGCGGCGGGTCGGCGGTCGGCAGCTCCAGCAGCCTGCGCATCTCCGTGACGACGGCGTTCGCGGCCCGGGCCGCCTCCTCGTCGCTGACGCCCTCCCGGGGTTCGTGCACGAAGAGGACGTCGGCGTCCGAGCCGTAGCCCAGCTCGTGCCCGCCGAAGCGGCCCATGCCGATGACGGCGAACCGGGTCGGCAGGGTGTCGCCCCACTTGTCACGGACGGCGGCGCGCAGCGCACCGGACAGCGTGGCGGCGTTGAGGTCGGTGACCGCGGAGCCGACCCGGTCGACGAGGGCGCCCGGGTCGGGTTCGGCCGGGTTGTCCTCGGTGCCGTAGGAGCCGATGATGTCGGCCGCCGTCGTACGGAACAGCTCCCGGCGCCGCACCCCGCGCGCCACCGCGACGGCCGCTTCGGCCCCGGGTGCCCGGCCCACCGCGGCCAGCACCTCCTGTTCCAGGTGGTCCCGGCTGCGCGGCCTCAGCCCTTCGGGGTCGCCGAGGATGGCGACGGCCTCGGGGGCCCGCATCAGCAGGTCGGGGGCGAGGCGGCCGGCGGAGAGGACCCGCGCGAGGTTCTCGGCCGCGGCGCCCTCGTCGCGCAGCAGCCGCAGATACCAGGGGGTCTTGCCGAGGGCGTCGGACACCTGGCGGAAGCCGAGGAGCCCGGCGTCCGGGTCGGCGGAGTCCGCGAACCAGCCGAGCAGCACCGGCAGCAGCGTGCGCTGGATCGCGGCCTTGCGGGAGACGCCCGACGAGAGGGCCTCCAGGTGCCGCAGGGCGGCGGCGGGATCGGCGTAACCGAGGGCCTCCAGACGGACCACGGCGGCCTTGGCGCTGAGCCTGCTCTCGCCGGGGGCGAGCTGGGCGACGGCGTCCAGGAGCGGCCGGTAGAAGAGCTTCTCGTGCAGCCGGCGGACGACGGAGGCGTGCCGCCGCCACGCCCGGTTGAGCTCGGCGACCGGGTCCGTACGCAGTCCCAGGGAGCGCCCGAGCCTGCGCAGGTCGGCGTCTTCCTCGGGGACCAGGTGGGTGCGGCGCAGCCGGTAGAGCTGGATGCGGTGCTCCATGGACCGCAGGAAGCGGTAGGCCTCGTCCAGCTGCGCGGCGTCGGCGCGCCCGACGTACCCGCCGTCGGCGAGGGCCCGCAGGGCCTCCAGCGTGGAGCCGGCGTGCAGGGTGCTGTCGCTGCGGCCGTGGACGAGCTGGAGCAGCTGGACGGCGAATTCGACGTCCCGGAGCCCGCCGGGGCCGAGTTTGAGCTCCCGGTCGACGCGGTCGACGGGGATGTTGTCGATGACGCGGCGGCGCATCTTCTGTACGTCGCCGACGAAGTTCTCCCGGTCGGCGGCCTGCCACACCAGCGGGGACACGGCCTCGACGTAGGCCGCGCCGAGTTCGGGGTCCCCCGCGACCGGCCGGGCCTTGAGCAGGGCCTGGAACTCCCAGGTCTTGGCCCAGCGCTGGTAGTACGCGAGGTGCGAGGTCAGGGTGCGCACCAGGGGCCCGTTGCGGCCCTCGGGGCGGAGATTGGCGT
The DNA here is from genome assembly GCF_002941025.1 of Streptomyces sp. QL37. Taxonomy (NCBI): domain Bacteria; kingdom Bacillati; phylum Actinomycetota; class Actinomycetes; order Kitasatosporales; family Streptomycetaceae; genus Streptomyces; species Streptomyces sp. QL37. The sequence goes on from NZ_PTJS01000001.1 coordinate 2,290,480, forward strand.
CGACGGGCCAGATCGTGCCTTCGACCGTGGTGTCGGAGCAGATCCGCATCAGGTGGGCGGCGAGCCGGGTGGCGGCCTGCATGGCGCCGCTCTCCTCCGCGCCGTCGACGGGCTCGGCGACGAAGATGACGTCGACGTCGGACACGTAGTTCAGCTCGTGTCCGCCGCATTTGCCCATCGCGATGACGGCGAGCCGGCACTGCGCGGCGTCGGAGGGCGCGGCGGCGCGGGCGATGTCGAGCGCGGCCCGCAGGGTGGCCGTCGCCAGGTCGGCGAGCTCCGCCGCGACCTCGGCGACATCCGTCGTCCCGCACACGTCGCGCGCCGCGACGGACAGGAGGGATCTGCGGTAGGCGACCCGCAGGGAGTCCGGGTCGACGGCGTCGCCGAGCATCTGCTCGAACTCGGGGACCCCGGGGTGCAGGTCGGTGGCCTCGTAGGTGACCAGCACCTGCCAGTCGCGCGGGTGCCGCGCCAGGTGGTCCCCGAGCGCCTCGGAGGCGCCGAGGGCGCCGAGGAGCCGGTCCCGCAGCGGCTTGGCCGTGACGAGCGTGTCCAGCAGGATCTGCCGTTCGTCGGCCTCCTCGGCCTCGACGAGCCGTACGAGGCCGTGGAGGGCCAGATCGGGGTCCGCTGTCGCGCCGAGCGCCTCGAAGAGGACGGGATCGGCCCGTACGGACGAGAGCTCGGGCAGGTCCAGCAGCCGTTCGGCGGCGGACGGATCGGTGAAACCGTGCCGCAGCAGTCGGGTGAACGTACTGCTCCTGCGTCCCGGCACCGTCGTCATGCTGTGTCTCCTGCCGCCGATCCCACATGTCCGCCCTTCGAGCCTAGCCCCGCACCGATGATTCCGGAGCGCGGGCGGAGTCCGCACCACAGAGGCACGATCGACGAAAAGACCACGCACACCGCCATATCGCTTCTGGAGATCCGAAATGCCGGAGAAGGACGCCACCGCCCCCGAAACCGCCCTGGACCCGCACTACAGCAGTGAGGGCGCCACCGCCCGCCCCTGGGCGGAGGCCGTCGCGCTGCTGGAGGGCGCCGAGCTGTACTGGCTCTCCACGGTCCGCCCGGACGGCCGCCCGCACGTCACCCCGCTGATCGGCCTCTGGTCGGACGGCGCGCTGCATTTCTGCACGGGCCCCTCGGAACGCAAGGCGCGCAATCTGGAAGGCAACCCGGAGGTCGCCCTGACCACCGGCGCGAACACGCTGAACGAGGGGTTCGACGTCGTGGTCGAGGGCCGGGCCGCCCGGGTGACGGACGAGCCGCGGCTCATCGCGCTGGCCGAGGCCTGGGAGGCGAAGTACGGCGCCGACTGGCACTTCGGCGTCACGGACGGCATGTTCTCCAACGGCGCGGGCGGCCGTGCGGAGGTCTTCGCGGTGGCCCCCCGCACGGCCTTCGGCTTCGCCAAGGGCGACCCGTTCGGCCAGACGCGCTGGCGCTTCGCCTGAGCCGCTCCCTCCGCCCCGCTACCGGGGCCGGGTCCCGATGACGACGGTGGCGTACAGCTCCTCGGAGACGACGACGCGCGCGACGAGTCCGCTGCTCCCCACCGTCTCCTCGGCCCGCGCCGCCTGCCGCTCGCTCGTCTCGACCAGCAGGCTGCCGCCCGGGGCCAGCCAGTCGGTCGCCCCGGCGACGACACGCCGCATCACGTCGAGCCCGTCGCCGCCTCCGTCGAGCGCGACACGCGGCTCGTGGATCCGCGCCTCGGCGGGCAGCAGCTCGACGTCGTCGGTCGGTACGTACGGCACGTTGGCGAGCAGGACGTCGACCCGTCCGCGCAGCGACCGGGGCAGGGGCTCGAAGAGGTCGCCCTCGTGGACGGTCCCGTGTGCGCCCACGTTGCGGCGGGCACAGCTCACGGCGGCGGGTTCGACGTCGGCCGCGTGCAGTTCGACCTCGCGCAGCGACGCCGCGAGCGCCTTGCCGAGCGCCCCGGTACCGCAGCAGAGGTCGACGACGACCGCCCCGTCGGGCGCGAGTGCGGCGGCCTGCCGGACGAGGAACTCCGTGCGTCTGCGGGGCACGAAGACCCCGGGGTCCACGGCGATCCGCATGCCGCAGAACTCGGCCCAGCCGAGCACGTGTTCAAGGGGCAGACCGGCTACGCGGCGTTCCAGCATGGTCGCGAGTTCGGCGGGGCCGGTCGCCGTGGAGAGGAGGAGTTCCGCCTCGTCCTCGGCGAAGACACAGCCCGCGGCGCGGAGCGTGGTGACAAGCGTGGGGAGGGTGGGCGACGGAGCGAATTCCTGCATGGTGCGGAGCCTTCCGGGATGACCGATGGGCGCTCCGCGATCGCTCAGGCCGGGTCGGCCACGCGACGGCGAGGGGTGAGCGCCCAGCCTGCTGAAGCGGTAATGGGTCTCACCTCCTGGGTCGGTCCCGTTCTCGGGAGAGGTCACACTACCGGAAAGGGGCCGAGTGACTCACCGTCTGCCGTTCCTTCCGGGATCCGGTGAGGGCCGCCAAGGCACCGGGGCGTTCGAGCACGCAGGAGCCGGGCAGCGGGTGGTGGAGCTCGCCAGGCGGCTGGTGAGAGTCGATCAGGGCGCTTGAGGCCTCCGGGAGTTCGGGGAGATCCAGGCGAGGGGCTGCTCGTCGAAGCGCCCCTCGTCGCGCCCGGGGACGGTGGAGCCACACATCAGGATCGCGACGCCCCCGATGTGGTGCACCCGGTTGACCGGCCCGGCGTCGGGCGACTCCCCCGGCAGGGCCTCCCGGTACGCGGGACGGACGTCATGGTTCCCGGGGCACGGAAGGACCGGGAAGGGCGCGGACGGACCCCGCTCCCTGATCCGGCCTGACCCGGCCTGCTCCAGACGAAAGACCCTGGTTCCGGACGACGCCCGCGACATCGAGCAGCCGGTGCATGAGCCGGGCGGGCAGTGCGGGGTTGCCGGCCGCCGAGCGTGGCAGCCCGTCCCCGCCGAGCAGTTCGACGAGCCTCGGGAGCGGAAGGCGCGGATCTGCCGCCGCGTGGCGGCGCACCATGTCCTCGTCGTCGTACGAGAGCCGGTCCACGAGCTCCGGTTCCGCCTCCGGGTCGAAGAGGGCCGCGTACCGCAGCCGGTGGTTCGGGTCGTCCGCGAACCGGGCCAGGCCGGGGCGCGCGAAGTTGCGGCGGTACGCCAGCGATCCCCAGCTGAGCCCGTCCCAGTCGGCGAACATCTCCACCAGGAGCTCGTGCGGGGCGTGGTCGTTCTCGCAGAGCATCAACCGGACGAAGTAGTCCTCGTCGGCCGCCAGCCGCTCGACCACATCGGCGGGCAGCTCCGGTGCGCACGTGACGCCCCGGCGCAGCAGGACGTGGCTGGAGGCCGCGATCTCCCGCAGCGCGTCCGGGTCGCCGAAGCGTTCCTCCACCCAGGGCGGCACCGGTTCGCGGCCCGGGCGCAAGGTGTAGTCGATCGCCGCCCGCTGCGCCTCGGTCACATCCGGGCGGAGGGACACCGTGAGACGGACGAAGGGCTCGGGGTCTGCGGCCAGCCCGAGGGCGAGGGCGGTGGGCACATGCGGGTTGCGGGCGGCTCCGAGACGCAGCGAACGGTCCTCGTGGACCGCGAGGAGCTCGGCCAGGGCCGTCTCGACGGGTGCGGTGGACGCGGCGTCGAAGCGGCGGCGTTCGTCCGGCTCGGCGAGGAAGCCCTCGACGGTGGTCGGCAGGGGTGCTTCGACGTGCGTGGCGCGCGCGACCGCCTCGCGCACCTGCGGATCGGGGTCGGCCTCGGCCGCGGCCCTGACCTCCGGGCGCAGCCGGGGCCAGCTCCAGGAGTCGATGGCGGCGGCGCGGACGCGGGGGTGGGGATCCTCGGCCAGCACGAGCCGCGTCCGCTCGGGCAGGCCCCGCAGGCCGGCGGCCCAGTACCGCATCCGGGCCTCCTGGCCGGTGGCGAGGCGCACGGTCAGCTCGGCCGGCAGCTCGACGCCGAACTCGCAGGCCGTCATCGCCGCGATGCGCCGCACTCTCGGTTCCGGGTCCTCGACCAGCACGGCGAGCACGGCCGACGGCAGGGAGCGGTTCTCGGCCAGCATCGCGCGGACCCGCGGGTCGGGGTGCGCGGCGGCGGCCCTCGCCGCCTGGGGAGGCAGCCGGTAGTAGGGCAGCCAGTGCCGGGCCTCGGGCAGCGGGTCCACCGTGAACACCCGCCGCAGCACGTCGTCCGGCGCCGCGTGGTTCATGGCGAGCCCCTGGATCCACTCCGCGTGGAGTTCGCTGTCGGCTTCCAGCAGCCGCAGGGCACCGGCGCGGTCCGCTTCCGTCGCCTCCGACAACCCGAACGCGACCCGTGTCAGCTGATCACCGTTGTGCGCCATGGAACGATCGTCTCAAGGGCGCGTGCGGCATCGATCCACGGTGCCGGATCGGCCACTCGACCACCTGCACGCGCAGGCGAGTTACGGCTTCGGGCCGGCGGTGTGTCACCGCCGGCCCGAAGCCGTTCACGTACAGCCGGTTTCGCTACAGCACCGGCAGCAGGTTCTTCAGCTCGAAGGCCGTGACCTCGCTGCGGTACTCCTCCCACTCCTGCTTCTTGTTCCGCAGGAAGAAGTCGAAGACGTGTTCGCCCAGCGTCTCGGCGACCAGCTCGCTCTTCTCCATCAGCGAGATCGCCTCGCCCAGGTTCTGCGGCAGCGGCTCGATGCCCATCGCGCGGCGTTCCGAGTCGGAGAGCGCCCAGACGTCGTCGTCGGCGCCCGCCGGGAGTTCGTAGCCCTCCTCGATGCCCTTGAGGCCCGCGGCGAGCAGCACCGCGTACGTCAGGTAGGGGTTGGCCCCCGAGTCGATGGAGCGGACCTCGACGCGGGCCGAGCCGGTCTTGCCGGGCTTGTACATCGGGACGCGGATCAGCGCGGAGCGGTTGTTGTGGCCCCAGCAGATGTACGAGGGGGCCTCGCCGCCGGCGCCCGCGGAGCGGCTGGAGCCGCCCCAGATGCGCTTGTACGAGTTGACCCACTGGTTGGTCACGGCGGAGATCTCCGCGGCGTGCTTGAGCAGGCCCGCGATGAAGGACCGGCCCACCTTCGACAGTTGGTACTCCGCACCCGACTCGTAGAAGGCGTTGCGGTCGCCCTCGAAGAGGGAGAGGTGGGTGTGCATGCCCGAGCCCGGGTACTCCGAGAACGGCTTCGGCATGAAGGTGGCCTGCACGCCCTGCTCCAGCGCGACCTGCTTCATGACCAGGCGGAAGGTCATGATGTTGTCGGCGGTGGAGAGCGCGTCGGCGTACCGCAGGTCGATCTCCTGCTGGCCGGGGGCGCCCTCGTGGTGGCTGAACTCGACGGAGATGCCCATCGATTCGAGCATGGTGATCGCCTGGCGGCGGAAGTCCATGCCGACGTTCTGCGGGGTGTGGTCGAAGTAGCCGGAGCTGTCGGCCGGGGTGGGGCGGCTGCCGTCGACCGGCTTGTTCTTCAGCAGGAAGAACTCGATCTCCGGGTGGGTGTAGAAGGTGAAGCCCAGGTCGGAGGTCTTCGCGAGGATCCGCTTGAGCACGAAGCGCGGGTCCGCGAAGGAGGGCGAGCCGTCCGGCATCAGGATGTCGCAGAACATCCGGGCGGTCCCGGGGGCCTCCGCGCGCCACGGAAGGATCTGGAACGTGCCGGGGTCCGGCTTGGCGATCATGTCCGATTCGTATACCCGGGCGAAGCCCTCGATCGCGGAGCCGTCGAAGCCGATGCCCTCGTCAAAGGCCTGTTCGAGCTCGGCCGGGGCCACGGCGACGGACTTGAGGTAACCGAGAACATCGGTGAACCACAGCCGTACGAAGCGGATGTCGCGCTCCTCAAGCGTCCTGAGGACGAATTCCTGCTGCTTGTCCATAGCCACATCCTTGCAGTTCAGACGGTCCGTGCACCACCGCCCGGGGTAGGGGAGACACCTCAGTATCGCGACCCGGGATTTCACCCAGATTACGCACACGGTGTGAGAGAGAGCACGCGGCCACCCACTACGATCGGCGCCCATGGTGTGCAAGGGCTGTAGTCGTTCGGCCACGGCCCGCCACGGCCAGGTTTTCCCGTTCCGCCCCCGTCCCTCCCGACCCCTTGGCAGAAGGACCCGACGTCATGAGCTTCGACCGCAGGAACCGCATAGAGCAGATGCGCAGTGCCGACCGTGCGCGCGACCGCCGCAACCGGGTCGTCGCCATAGGCCTGAGTGCCGTCGTGGTCGCCGGCCTGCTGGGTTTCGGCTCGTACATGCTCCTGGAGAAGTCCGAGGCGAAGGAGAAGACGCAGGAGGCCCAGGCGCAGGACTCGAAGCAGACCGAGCAGGAGAAGAAGGAGCTCGCCACCCGGCCGATCGAGGGTGAGAAGACGTGGGACGCGGCGAAGCTGAGCCGTGACCACGTCACCACCGACGTGAAGTACCCCATGGAGCCGCCCGTCGGCGGGAACCACAATCCGGCCTGGCTGAACTGCGACGGCGTCGTATACGAAAAGGCCGTCCCGAACGTCAACGCCGTGCACGCCCTGGAGCACGGCGCGGTCTGGGTGACGCACTCCGGGAAGGCGTCCGGGGAGGACGTCGCCCAGCTCGCGTCCCGCGTCAGGAGCACCCCCTACTCCCTGATGTCCCCGTACGAGGGCCAGGCCGGGGCGATCATGCTGAGCGCCTGGGGCAAGCAGGTCACGGTGGACGGCGCGGACGACCCCCGGGTGGCCGCCTTCTTCGCCAAGTACGTCCAGGGCGCGCAGACGCCCGAGCCGGGCGCGCCCTGCACCGGCGGGGTCGACGGGTGAGCCCGTCGCGCAACCGGCGCACGCGGTGGGTCGCGGGGTCCGCCGTGGCCCTCGCCCTGCTGTTCGCCGGCGCGGCGACGGTCGCGTCCGCGCGGGGGGAAGCGGAGGCTCCCGGGCCCCGCACGCCCTCGGCGCGGTCGGCGGACGCGGGCTTCGCGCGGGACATGGCCGTCCACCACCAGCAGGCCGTGGAGATGTCGTTCCTCGTGCGGGACGCGACGGAGGACGAGGACGTGCGGCGTCTCGCGTACGACATCGCCAACACGCAGGCCAACCAGCGGGGCATGCTGCTCGGCTGGCTGGATCTGTGGGAGCTGCCGAAGACGGCGCCCGACGGGCAGGGGCCGATGGCCTGGATGCCGGGCGGCGGCCACAGCGGCCACGCCATGGACGGCATGGAGGGCATGGGTCACGACGGCGCCCTCATGCCCGGCATGGCGACCAGGACCGAGCTCGGCCGGCTCCGCGCCGCTCGTGGCAAGCCGGCCGAGGTGCTCTTCCTGCAGCTGATGACCGACCACCACAAGGGCGGCGTCGCGATGGCCCGTGGCTGCGCCGAGCAGTGCACCGTGCCCGTGGAGAAGCGCCTGGCCCAGGGCATGGTCGAGGCCCAGCAGTCCGAGCTGGACCTGATGGCGGACATGCTCGCGGCGCGCGGGGCGGCGCCCCGTCCCTGAGCGCGGGACCGGCTCGGCGTACGCCCGAACGGGTGACAGCGTTCGCGTACGCCGGGCGGGCCCGCCATGGTGGAAGGACTCGGGGCCGTACAGCAGTGCCCATCGGCACGCAGGAGGCAACCCCATGACCACGGCCAAGGACATCATGCACACCGGGGCCCACTGGATCCCCGCCCACGAGACGCTCGACCGCGCCGCCCAGATGATGCGTGACCACAAGGTGGGGGCGCTCCCCGTCTCCGCCAACGGCGAGCAGGACCGGATGGTCGGGATCATCACCGACCGCGACATCGTGATCGAGTGCGTGGCGGCGGGGCACGATCCGTCGAAGGTGACGGCGGGCGAACTCTGCGAGGGCACCCCGCGCTGGATCGAGTCGTCGGCGGGCGTCGACGCGGTGCTGGAGGAGATGCAGAGCCACCGCATCCGCAGGCTTCCGGTGATCGAGGACAAGAAGCTGATCGGCATGATCAGCGAGGCCGACCTGGCGCTCCACCTCTCGGACGAGCAGGTCGCCGGCTGGGCGGAGATGGTCTACGCCCGCGGCTGACGCCTCTGCCCCGGTGCCGTACGCACCCGCCCCGCGCACACCCCGCCGGCCCGGCCCCCTCGCACAGGTGAGGAGCGCCGGGCCCCTCGGGTGTCGGGGCGGTGCGCTTATACCCGCCAGGGGTACGGTGCGCAATATGTCTGAAATGCCCTCTCGTCGCGCCGTGCTGGGCGCCGGTATCGCCCTCGCGGGAACAGCAGGCCTCGCCTCCCCGGCCGTCGCGTCCCCGGCCCGCACCTCGCCCGTCCGCGCCCCCTCCCCCGGCCGCGCCGCCGACCAGTACGTCACGCCCGACGGTCCGGAGGTCGTGGACGCCGAGGCCCGGCGGGGCACGGGCCCCCTGCGGAAGGTCTCGCTCACCGCGGCCGCGTCCCGCTTCGAACTGGGCGACGGCCTCTCCGTGCCCACCTGGGCGTACGGGGACCGGCTGCCCGGTGAGGCGATCCGGATCACGGCGGGCGACACCCTGGAGCTCGCCCTGGCGAACCATCTGACGCAGTCCACCACGATGCACTGGCACGGTCTCTCGATCCGCAACGACATGGACGGGGTGCCGGGGCTGACCCAGCAGCCCGTCAAGCCGGGCGCCGAGTTCACCTACCGGTTCGCGGTCACCCGCCCGGGGACCCACTGGATCCACCCGCACTCCGGGGTCCAGCTCGACCGCGGGCTGTACGCGCCGCTGATCGTCGACGACCCGAAGGAGCCGCTCGCGTACGACAAGGAGTGGACCGTCGTCCTCGACGACTGGCTCGACGGGGTGGACGGCTCCACCCCCGACGCGGTCCTCGACGAGCTCACCAAGGGGCGGGGCGGCAGCCACGACGCGGCCGGTCACGACAAGGCGGCGGCCACCGGGGGCGAGGGTCCCTCCCGCCTGCTGGAGGGAGGGGACAGCGAGCTGCTCGGCGGCCACGCGGGCGACGTCGACCACCCCCACTATCTGGTCAACGGCCGCAGGGCGGAGGCACCTTCGGTCTTCGAGGCCCGGCCGGGCGACCGCATCCGGCTGCGGGTCATCAACGCCGGCGGGGACACCGCGTTCCGGCTGGCGCTCGGCGGCCACCGGATGACCGTGACGCACACGGACGGCTTCCCGGTGCGGCACACCGAGACGGACGCCCTGCTGCTCGGCATGGGCGAGCGGTACGACGTGCTGGTGACGGCCGGGGACGGGGTGTTCCCGCTGACCGCCCTCGCCGAGGGCAAGGGGGCGGCGGCCCTGGCCGTGCTGCGGACGGGAGCGGGAGCGACGCCCCCGGCCACCGTGCGGCCCGGGGAGCTGACCGGCGAGCTGATCACGGCCGACCGGCTGGCCCCGGACGAGTCCGTGGCACTGGCGGAGCGCGCACCCGACCGGACCGTGCGGATCGCGCTCACGGGCTCGATGGACGCGTACGACTGGGCCTTCGACGGCGAACGCTACGACCCCGCGGCACGGCGGCCCGTGCGGGCCGGGGAGCGGGTGCGCCTGGTCTTCACCAACCGCACCTCGATGTGGCACCCCCTCCACCTGCACGGCCACACGTTCGCACTGGCCGGCGAGGACGCGCTCGGAGCCCGCAAGGACACCGCGGCGATCCTGCCCGGACGCTCGCTGACGGTCGACTTCGACGCGGACAACCCGGGGTTGTGGATGCTGCACTGCCACAACGTCTACCACGCCGAGGCGGGGATGATGACGGTCCTCGGCTACCTGCGCTGAGCCGCCCGGCCAGGCGCCGTCCGGAGGTGGCGCGCCGCCTCCGGACGGGAAGGCCAGGACATCGCGTCAGTCAGACGATTACACTGGCGGGGTGCCTCAACTACGTCTCGCACTCAATCAGATCGACGCGACCGTCGGAGACCTCGCCGGCAACTCCGAGTCGATCGTCCACTGGACCCGGCACGCCGCCGGGCAGGGCGCCCACCTGGTGGCGTTCCCCGAGATGGCGCTGACCGGTTACCCCGTCGAGGACCTGGCCCTGCGGTCGTCCTTCGTCGAGGCCTCGCGGAAGGCGCTGCGCGCCCTCGCCGCCCGCCTAGCCGACGAGGGCCTCGGGGAGGTGCCGGTCGTCGTCGGCTACCTCGACCGCTCGGAGCACGCCGCGGCACGCTACGGCCAGCCGGCGGGGTCCCCGCGCAACGCCGCCGCGGTGCTGCACCGCGGGCAGATCGCGCTGAACTTCGCCAAGCACCACCTGCCCAACTACGGCGTCTTCGACGAGTTCCGGTACTTCGTGCCGGGAGACTCGATGCCCGTCGTGCGGGTGCACGGCATCGACGTGGCGCTGGCGATCTGCGAGGACCTCTGGCAGGACGGCGGCCGCGTCCCCGCCGCGCGCGCCGCGGGGGCCGGGCTGCTGCTGTCCATCAACGCCTCCCCGTACGAGCGCGACAAGGACGACACCCGGCTGGAGCTGGTCCGCACGCGGGCGCGGCAGGCCGGATGCACGACGGCGTACCTGGCGATGATCGGCGGCCAGGACGAGCTGGTCTTCGACGGGGACTCGATCGTCGTGGACAAGGACGGCGAAGTCATCGCGCGCGCACCCCAGTTCGCCGAGGGCAGCGTGATCCTCGACCTGGACCTGCCGGCCGCCGCGGCGGAGGCTCCGTCGGGGGTCGTGAACGACGGGCTGCGGATCGACCACGTGGTGCTGAGCGAGAAGCCGCTGCCCGCCTACGAGCCCGAGCTGGCCGGAGGGTACTCGGAACGGCTCGACGACGACGAGGAGCTGTACTCGGCGCTGGTCGTGGGCCTGCGCGCGTACGCCGCGAAGAACGGATTCAGCAGCGTCCTGGTCGGGCTCTCGGGCGGTATCGACTCGGCGCTCGTCGCGGCGATCGCCTGTGACGCGCTGGGGGCCCAGCACGTGTACGGCATCTCGATGCCCTCGAAGTACTCCTCGGACCACTCCAGGGGCGACGCGGCGGAACTGGCCCGGCGTACGGGGCTGAACTTCCGCACCGTACCGATCGAGCCGATGTTCGACGCGTACATGGGGTCCCTGGGGCTCAGCGGACTTGCCGAGGAGAACCTCCAGTCGCGTCTGCGCGGCACGATGCTGATGGCCGTCTCCAACCAGGAGGGCCAGATCGTGCTGGCGCCGGGGAACAAGTCGGAGCTGGCGGTGGGCTATTCCACGCTGTACGGGGACTCCGTCGGCGCCTACGGGCCGATCAAGGACGTGTACAAGACGTCGGTCTTCCGCCTCGCGAAGTGGCGCAACCGCGCCGCCGAGGAGCGCGGGCAGATCCCGCCCATCCCGGAGGCGTCCATCACCAAACCGCCGAGCGCCGAACTGCGCCCGGACCAGGTGGACACGGACTCGCTGCCGGACTACGACGTGCTGGACCGGATCCTGGAGCTGTACGTCGACCGGGACCAGGGCCTGGACGCGATCGTGGCGGCCGGGTTCGACGAGGCCCTGGTGACGAAGACTCTGCGGATGGTGGACACGGCGGAGTACAAGCGGCGCCAGTACCCGCCGGGCACGAAGATCTCGCCGAAGGGCTTCGGCAAGGACCGCCGGCTGCCGATCACCAACCGGTGGCGCGAGTCGGGCTGAGGCGGAGCGCGCGAGCGCCGGCCTGCCCTGACGGAAAACCCTGGGGTACCCGGGGCCCGGTGCCCGTCCGGAGAGTGGTAGGCATGGCGCATGGAGGAGCTTGCGCGACTCGGCGACGTGAAGCAGGCCGCGGCCGGCCACGGGCAGTTGATCTGGGCCGCCCAGGGACCGGACGGCGAGAGCCTGGGGCCGGGGGTTCGGGCCTGGCGCCACGGCGCGGCGCTGGCGGTGGCCAGTCCGGACCGGCAGCAGGACCGGCTCGCGGTCAAGGGTGACAGCGCCGACGCGGTCGTACTGGTGCGGCGGGTCCTGGAGGAGGTCGGCGCGTCCTACCGGCTCCTGGGGGAGGCTGCCCTGATCGATGCGCTGGTACGGCAGCTGCCCGGCCTGGTGCCTGTCCACAACTTCTTCTGGATGGAGACCACGTCCCCTTCCGGTGCCGCCACCGCGGGCGTGCGGTGGCTGGACACCCGCGAGGAGAAGGAGGCGACGTCGCTGTTCGACCGCTTCTTCCCCGACTCCTACGCGCAGCCGGGACGCGCGGGAGTGCGCCGCTGGGCCGGGGTCGTCGGTGAGGTGGACGAAGGCACCGGGGTGGAGCCGCTGGCGGTCGCGGCGGACGCGTGGTCCGCGGCCGGGTGCGGATTCATGGGCGGGGTGATCACCCACCCCGTCGCCCGCGGTCGTGGTCTCGCCCGGGCTGTGTCCGGCTTCGTCCTGGACGCCCTCGTCGACCGCTACGGCCGCGCCGCCCTCATGGTGCTCGCCGGCAATACCCCGGCCATAGCCACGTATGAGCGCCTCGGCATGGCCAAGCATCTGTTCGGAGCGGCGCAGATCCCGGCCGGGTGAGGCCGGCCCACCGCGGCGAGCCGACGTGGCCCCGCCTTGCGGCCCGGGCTCAGCGCAGCAGGGCGCCCCGCAGGGTGATGCCGTGCCGTGTGCGCAGCCGCCGCAGCTCCCACATCGCCACCAGGGTGACCGACAGCGGGCCTCCCAGGGTGAAGGCCACCCGCACCGCGAGCGGCACGCCCTCGTAGGCCCCCCGGAAGACGTCCAGGATCGCGACCTCCCAGACGAGCAGCGTCGCGAGCAGGGGCGGGACCGTCTCGTGGAGGTCCGCCGTCCGGAAGACGTGCACGAGCGACTGGGCGATGCCGTAGAGCACGAAGGGGGCGAGCCACAGCAGCCAGGCGCCCAGGGCGAACAGCAGCGCGACCCGCTCCGGCGACGAGGTCCAGTCCGTCTCCTCGGTGACGTAGCCCATCCCGGTGATCAGTCTCGGCGCGGCGAGAGCGACGAACAGCGCGAGCAGCGCACCGGCGGGTTTGGCCACGCGGCGCAGGAACAGGCCCCGGTTGGGCGGGCGGGCCGCCGCGACGAAGACGGCGACGGCGACCGGGAAGGTCACCGCCAGCACGATGAGGGTGGTCCGGATCTGGGCGAAGCGGTCGTCCACCACGGCGTCGGCGTCCGACGCCAGCCCGTAGGACAGCATCATCCAGGTGATGGCGGCGATGCCGACGAGCGTCCGCACGACCTGCGCCCTCTTCACCGCCGGGTCGTGCACACGGTCCGGCCGGGACGGCGTGAACACCGCACGGCCCACGGCGATCGGGTTGAAGAGTCGTCCGAAGGTCAGCCGGCGCGCCGGCCGGCCTCCCCCGTACGGATTCCACGGTGTGCCGCCCCCGTCTGCGCTCATCCCCCGGCCTTCCTGTCGCCAGCTTGTGGACCTCTCCAGGAGAATACGCAGACCTCGGGGCGTGAAACCGCCTCTGTCCCGCAGCAGTTGCGCCGCGGTCGTGTACCGACGGCGACACGCTTAAGGCATCTGACCGATGCGGCCGCACCACCTCAGTCACCAGCATGGCCAGGAGCGCGCCCCGGCCGGGAGCGCGGGTCACGCGGGTGCGGGGGGTGGACGGTGGCATCGGTCGCGGTGGTCCGGGATCGCACGGCCCGGCTCTGCCTCACGGGTCTGCTCGTGTCCGGGTTCGGCACGTCGGCGATGTGGCTGACCGCGGGCATCTGGGTCAAGTCGCTCACCGGGTCGGACAGTCTGGCCGCCCTGACGGTGTGCGCGATGTGGGCACCGGTCCTCGTGGGCCCCTCCCTCGGGGCTGTGGCGGACCTGGTGCCCCGCAGGCTCCTGCTGATCACGGTGAACCTGGTGATGGCGGGGCTGATGGCCTCGCTCCTCCTCGTCGGCCCGGACCACCGGATCGGTGCGCTCTTCGCGGTCCTGCTCGTCTACGGCGTGAGCGGCGTGCTCCTGGACGCGGCGGAGGCCGCTCTGGTGGCCCGGGCCGTCGACGCCCGGCTGCTGGGCGACTTCAACGGGCTGCGCACGACGGTCAACGAGGGCATGAAGCTGCTGGCACCCCTGGCGGGCGCCGGGCTGTACGCGCGGTACGGCGCGGTCCCCGTGGTCGCCCTGGACGCGGTGACGTTCGCCCTGGCCGCGCTGGTCTTCGCGCGGCTGCGGGTGCGGGAGCCGGCCGGGCCGGCCCGGAAGAGGGCACGGCGGGGCGGTACGGCGGCGGGGATACGGCTGCTGCGCGGTTCGGCGGCCCTCCGGCCGCTGGTGTACGCCGGAGCGCTGACGATGCTGCTGGCGGGGTTCAACGGCGCGGCGGTGTACGCCGTCGTCGAGACGCTCGGCCGTCCGCCGGCGTACGCGGGAGTGCTGTACGCCTTCCAGGGCGCGGGCTCCGTGGCCGTCGGACTGCTGGCCGGTCCTCTGCTGCGCCGGATGCCCGAGCGGGGCTTCGCGGCGGCGGGGATCGCGGTGTTCGCGGTGGCCGTGGGCGCGCGGGCGCTGGGCGGTGACGCGGTGGCCCTCGCGGCGAGCACGGCGATCGGGGCCGGGCTGCCCTGTGTGCTGATCGCCGCGATGACGGCGGTGCAGCGGGAGACCCCGGACGCGGTGCTGGGCCGCACGGCGGCGGCTGCCAACTCGCTGATGACGGTGCCGAACGCGGTGGCGCTGGCGGGTGGCGCGGGGCTGGTCGCCGTGGTGGACGTCCGGCTGCTGCTCGCGCTGACGGCGCTCGCGGGGCTGGTCACGGCGGCCCGGCTGGGCTCCGGCCGGCGCGTCTGCCGCGCCGGCACGGAACCGTCGTAGCGCTCAGGAGGAGTGCGTCTCCACCCGCTCGCGCGCCTCGGCGCGGGCGCCGGACGCCACCACGCGCGAGGTGCCCGGGGCCCGGTCGAGGAGACCCGCCGTGACCGCCACGGCCAGACCGGCCACGGCCAGCACCGCGCCGACCAGGGCCGGAGAGGTCCAGCCCCAGCCCGCCGCGATGGCGACCCCGCCGAGCCAGGCGCCGCCCGCGTTGGCGAGGTTGAAGGCGGAGTGGTTGGAGGCGGAGGCCAGCGTGGGGGCGTCCTTCGCCTTGTTCATCACCAGCATCTGCAGCGGTGTGGTCGTCATGAAGCCGACGCCGCCGAGCAGCACCACCATGACCAGCGCCGCCCACTGCACGTGCACGGTGAAGGGGAAGACGACGAGGACGACGGCCAGGGCACCCAGGGAGCCGTAGAGGGTGGGACGCAGCGCCCGGTCGGTCAGCGGTCCCGCCGCCAGGGCGCCGAGCGTCATCCCGATGCCGAAGAGGGCGAGGACGAGCGTCACCGAGGACTCGCCGAAGCCCATCGCCTCGGTCGTCATGGACGAGAGGTAGGAGTAGACGGCGAAGACGCCCGCGAAGCCGAGGACTGCGGTGAGCAGGCCGAGTACGACCTGCTTGTTGCCGAGCGCGCTCAGTTCACGGCGTACGTTCTGGTGCGCCTCGACGGGGATCTGCGGGACGAGGCGGGCGAGGGCGGCCATCGCGGCCAGCCCGATCACGGCGACCACCATGAACGTGGCACGCCAGCCGAGGTGCTGTCCCAGCAGGGTGGCGGCGGGGACGCCGACGATGTTGGCCACGGTCAGGCCGAGGAACATCGTGGCGACGGCTCGCGCCTGGCGGCCGTCCGGCACG
This sequence comes from Streptomyces sp. QL37, assembly GCF_002941025.1. NCBI lineage: Bacteria > Bacillati > Actinomycetota > Actinomycetes > Kitasatosporales > Streptomycetaceae > Streptomyces > Streptomyces sp. QL37. The sequence goes on from NZ_PTJS01000001.1 coordinate 2,306,000, forward strand.
AGGCGCGCGGCGACGACCGCGCCGACCCCGAAGAAGGCGCCGTGCGGCAGCCCGGCCAGGAAGCGGCCGGCCAGCAGCCAGCCGAAGTCGGGGGCGAAGGCGGAGGCGAGGTTGCCCACGGTGAAGACGGCCATCAGCAGCAGGAGCATCCGCTTGCGCGGGATCCTGGAGCCGAGACCGGTGAGCAGCGGGGCACCGAGGACGACGCCGATCGCGTACGCCGAGACGAGGTAACCGGCGGTGGGTACGGACGTTCCCAGATCGTCCGCGACGTTGGGCAGCAGCCCCATCATCACGAACTCGGTGGTGCCGATGCCGAAGGCGCTCACAGCGAGGGCGAGCAGGGCCAGGGGCATGGAGAAGACCTTTCGGGCAGGGGGGCCGCCCGGGCCGTGTGGCGGGCCGGGTGGCGGCGGTGTGTGCGGGAGCGTCGGCTTCGTTGCCGGGACGGGTTATGTATCCCGTCGGAACAAAGTCTCTCAGACGTTTTATGCCCGGACGTGAACATGCCGTTGCGTCGGGGTGTGATGTCTGCGTCACTCGGTGGGACCGGCCGCCACCTGCCCGCCGCCCGGACAGGCCGCGCACACGGCGCATCCGTCCGCCGCGACGTGGCCGGCGCGGCGCGCGGAGGCCGGCCCGGCTGGCCGCCGGGACGGCCCTGGTCGCCTTCAACACGGTGCTCCGGCGCTGGCGCGACGGAGCACGGGACCCGGCCGCTCTCACCGACCGGGCCTTCGCGGTCATCGCTCCGGCGCTGGACTCCTCCGGGCGCTGAGGGCCCCCCGTACGGCGTCCGAGGACACCGACAGCACCCCCGCCCCCGCGAGCGCCAGGCACATCAGCAGGGCGCTCACCCAGACCGGGGCGCGGAAGCCGAAGCCCGCGCCGAGGGCCAGGCCGCCGAGCCAGGGGCCGGCCGCGGCACCCACGTTGAAGGCGGCCGTGGCGAAGGAGCCTGCCATCGTCGGGGCGTCGGGAGCCAGGTGGAAGACGCGGGTGATCAGCGTCGTCCCCGTACCGAAGGCGAGCGCCCCCTGGAGCAGGACGAGGGTGAGGGCCGCCACCGGGTGGGCCGCGGTCAGGGCCAGGGCGGCCCAGCCGGCGGCCAGAGCGGTCATGCCGAACCCGATGACCGCGTGCGGGCGGGCGTCGGCCAGGCGCCCGGCCAGGGTGACACCGGCGAACGAGCCGACGCCGAACAGCGCGAGCACCACGGGCACCCAGCCCGCGCCGAAGCCGGTGACCCGGGTGACCAGCGGTTCCAGGTAGGAGAAGGCGCAGAAGGTCGCCCCCTGCACGAGTGCCATCACCAGCAGGGTCAGCAGCAGCCGGGGCCTGCCCAGGGCGCGCAGTTCGCTCCGCGCGCCCACCTGCCGCGGTGCGTCGTCGGGCCGGCCGCCCGGGACGGCCACGAGCAGCGCGACGGCGGCCGGTACGGAGACGAGGGCCACGGCCCAGAACGCGGAGCGCCAGCCCCACAGTTCCCCGAGCGCCGCCCCCGCCGGCACACCGACCACGCAGGCGACGGTGACCCCGCCCACGACCACGGCGGTGGCCCGGGCCCGCTGATGGGGCCCTGCCATGGCCAGTGCGGTGACCAGCGCCACCGCCCAGAAACCGGCGTTGGCCAGCGCCCCCGCGACCCGGGTGGCGAGCAGCACCCCGTAGCTGGAGGTCAGCGCGCCGACGACATGGGCGGCGACGAAGACACCGAGGAAGAACAGCAGGGCCCGGCGCCGGGGCCAGCCGCGGCCGGCCAGAGCGGTGAGCGGCGCGCCGACCACCATCCCGACCGCGAAGGCCGAGGTGAGCAGCCCGGCGGCGCCGAGCGAGACGTCCAGGTCACCGGCGATGCCCGAGAGCAGGCCGGAGAGCATGAACTCCGAAGTGCCCTGGGCGAAGACCGCCAGCCCGAGCACGTGGACAGCGAATGGCATGAGAAGGGAACCCCTTGTACGGAACCGTCGGAGGAACGAGCGGTGTGCAGGGGGATGCGGGCCGCGCCCGCCTCACGCGCTCAGGCGCGAGGACGGCGACACGGTGGAATGTCCGGTGTTCCTACGGGACATGAGAGCCGGCCCACACCGCCGCGGACGATCCGGCGGTGGTCGACGACGCGACGGGGCGAAGCCCGGCGACCGCTGGGGTCGAAGGCTTACGGCGTCACGGACGGGGCCACCGGCGGACCGGCGGCCGGAGTCTGTCGGACTCGGGGCTGGACATGGCTGAGAGGGTACCGCGTCCGTCGGAGCGGCGGCGCTCAGAGCTGCACGCGGGCGGCGATCGGGAGGTGGTCGCTGTCCGTGGCGGGGAGGGTCCAGGAGGCGAGGGGCTCGACGCCCCGCACCATGATCTGGTCGATCCGCGCCATCGGGAACGCCGCGGGCCAGCTGAAGCCGAAGCCGTCGCCCGCCGCGCCCTGGGTGGAGCGCATCTGGGAGGTGACCGCGTGCAGCGAGCGGTCGTTCATCGTGCCGTTCAGGTCGCCGAGCAGGACCACCCGCTCCAGCGGTTCGTCGGCGATGGCCTCGCCCAGCGCGTCCGCGCTGTCGTCCCGCTGGTTGGCGGTGAAGCCCGCGTTCAGTTTGACCCGTACGGAGGGGAGGTGGGCGACGTACACCTTGACCGGGCCCTCGGGGGTCGTGACCGTGGCACGCATCGCGCGGGTCCAGCCCAGCTTGATGTTGACGGGGCTGGAGTCCGTCACCGGGTACTTGCTCCACAGGCCGACGGTCCCCTGGACGGAGTGGTGCGGATAGCGGTCGGCGAGCGCGTCCTCGTACGCCGCCACCTTGCCGCCCGGCAGCTCCTGGAGCGCGACGATGTCCGCGCCCGAACCCGCGACCTGCTGGGCGGTGCCCGCGGGGTCGGGGTTGCCCGCGTTGACGTTGTGCGTGGCGACGGTGAGGTCGCCGCCGGCGCCCGACTTGTCGGCGAAGAGCAGGCCGCCGAAGAGGTTGAGCCAGACCGCGACGGGCAGGACGAGGGCGATCACCGCCGTCGCGGAGCGGCGTGCGAGACCGAGGAGCAGCAGCAGCGGCACGACCACGCCGAGCCAGGGCAGGAACGTCTCGATGAGGCTGCCCAGGTTGCCGACCGTGTTCGGGATCTCGGCGTGGAAGACCATCACGACGGTCAGGAGCACCGAGCAGAGCGCCAGGATGATGCCGCGCCGCCAGATTCCCCGGTCGGAGGCCAGTCTGTGACGCAGGGCCCGGAGCCGGGAGCCCGGCTGCGAACCCGCGCCGGCTTCTTCGGTGTCCGCCCTGTACGCCTGCACCATTGCGCTCGTCCTCACTGCCTTGCCGTACACATCACCGCGCCTGACGACCCTAGGCGATGAGCGACGCGGTTCTCGCCGTCGACGACGGCCGTACTGCCATCAGGACGACCGGACCGGACCGGTGAGTTCCGGCCATGATGACGGATCCGCGGCTTGTGACAGAACCCTCACACAGGGGCGGTCGTCGGTTCCACCGCTGTGACCTGCCCCTTCGGTGAGCGCGGCGCCAGGCCCTGGAGGAGGGCCGCGATGATGCGGTCGGCGAGATCCTCCGGCAGGGGCGCCTCGGGGCGGTGCACGGTACGGACGAGCATGGGCCCCAGGAAGAGGTCGTTCATGAGCTCCACATCGAGGTCGCCGCGGAGCTCCCCCGCGTCCACCGCCCGCTGCACGGCGGCCAGCATGGCGGCGCGTCGCGGGCCGAGGACCGTGCTCTGGTACTCGGTCCAGAGCCTCGGGTGCTTCTTCATCTGCACGAACACGTTGTGCAGGAGGGCGGAGGAGCGCTGGGCGAGACTCCGCGTACGCATGGACTCCAGCATGATGCGCAGGTCGTCCAGGCCGGCGGTCCCGGAGACGGCGGGGTCGGCCGGCTCCATGTCGCGCAGGACGTCGACGAAGAGCTCCTCCTTGCCGCTCCAGCGGCGGTAGATGGTGGCCTTGCCGACCCCGGCGGTACGGGCGATGCGCTCGATGGACAGGCCGTCCAGGGTCTCCCCCGTCTCCAGCAGCTCCACCACGGCGTCGAGGATCGCCCGCTCCACGGCCGCGCTGCGGGGGCGGCCCCGGCGCGGCTCCGTGTCCTGGCAGGGCGGGCCCACCGGTCCCTCGGCCGGGTCCCGCGCCGGGTTGTGTGCCGCCTGCCGCACTGGGCCGCCTCTCGCTGCGCCGTCCGCCGTTCACTGTTCGCCGTACGTCCCGATTCTCTCCGACCGACCGGAGGCTGTGCGACTCCCCCGGCCGGAACGGCGGGATCAGGACCGGCGCGCCGGAACCTCGGTGGCCTCGGGCGTCCGGCCCGGGCCGGACGCGTCCGGCTCGAGCCGCGCGCCCTGCCGGCCCGGCAGGAACGCGGCCACCACCGCCACACCGATCAGGGCGACCGCCGCCGAGCCGAGCGCGGTGACGTGCATGGCCCCGATGAAGGCGTCGTTGGCCGCGGCGATCAGCGGCTTCCCGGCCGGGCCCAGCTTCTGCGCGACGCCGAGGGTCGCCTCGATGGACTCGCCCGCGACGTCCCGCGCGGCGGCGGGCACGCCGTCGAGGTGGCCCTCGATGTCACCCCGGTAGACCGTGGAGAGCACCGAGCCGAGCACGGCGATGCCGAGCGCCCCGCCGACCTGGCGGAACGTGTTGTTGATCGCGGAGCCCGAGCCCGCCCTCTCGCGGGGCAGCGCCTGCATCACGGCGACGGTGACCGGCGGCATGATGTGGGCCATGCCGGTGCCCTGGACGAAGAAGACCAGGCAGAGGACCCAGAGCGGGGTGTCGGCGTCGAACAGGGCGAAGGCCGCGAGACCGGCCGCGACGAGGAGCATGCCGACGGTGCAGACCGCCCGCGCCCCGAACCGGTCGACGACCAGCCGGGCGCGCGGCGCGAAGATCATCTGCGCGGCGGCGAGCGGCAGGATCAGCAGTCCGGACTCCAGCGCGGTGTAGCCGCGCACGCTCTGGAGGTAGAAGGCGGAGAAGAAGGTGACGCCCATCAGCGCGAAGAAGACCAGCGCGATGGCGGCGATCGCGGCGGAGAAGGCGGGCTTGCGGAAGTAGGAGATGTCGATCGACGGGTGGGGGCTGCGCTTCTCGTGCAGGACGAAGGCCGCCAGCACCAGCAGGCCGCCGATCAGGGGCGCGAGGACGGTGACGTCGGTGAAGGAGGCGAGTTCGCCGCCGCGGATGATGCCGTAGACCAGCAGGACCAGGCCGACGATGGACAGGACGACCCCGAGCGGGTCGACGCGGCCGGGCGCGGGGTCCCGGGAGTCGGGCACGAGGACGGCCATGGCGACGAGCGCGACGACGACCACGGGCACGTTGACCAGGAAGATCGAGCCCCACCAGAAGTGCTCCAGGAGCACCCCGCCGGTGATCGGGCCGATCGCGATGCCGAGGCCGACGCTTCCGGCCCAGATGCCGATCGCCTTGGGCTGCTCGTCACGCTCGAAGACGTTCATCAGGACGGCGAGGGTGGCGGGCATCACGAACGCCGCGCCGAAGCCCATCAGCGCGCGCCAGGTGATGAGTTCGCCGGGCGTGGAGGAGAGGGCGGCCAGGGCCGAGCCGACGCCGAAGACCAGGATTCCGGCCAGCAGCACCTTCTTGCGGCCGATGCGGTCGCCCAGCAGACCGGCGGTGAAGAGCAGGCCGGCGAAGACGAGCGTGTAGGAGTTGATGGCCCACTCGAGCTCGCTCTGGGTGGCGCCGATCCCGGTGGGCGCGGGACTGGCGATCGTCTTCACCGCGACGTTCAGGATCGAGTTGTCCAGGACGACGATGAGCAGGCTGAACATGAGGACGCCGAGGACGAGCCAGCGGCGGCGGTGGACCGCCTCCGGGACGCGGGGCGCGGCGGCAGGGGTGCCGGACGGTATGGACATGGCCCAGACTCTAGGCGACTTCCAATACGAGACCGTCTCGTATTGGAAAGACTTTACCCGGTTGCCGGGCACCGTTCACCGGGCGCGGTGGGCCCACTTCCCGGGAACGCTTCCGGGATGCCACCATGGAAGGGATCCGGGGACGCCGTCAGGGCGCCTCGAGATGACGAAGGAGCCGTTGGCCATGTCGCTTCAGGCTGCGCAGAACCAGTCCGCCACACCCCCCGCGGGCCCCGCTCCCGGTGCCGGTAAGGCGCTGTACGGGGGAAAGAGCACCCGCCGCATCACCGTCCACGACATCACCGCCGCCAGTGAACGCGGCGAGAAGTGGCCGATGCTCACCGCATACGACGCGATGACCGCGTCCGTCTTCGACGAGGCCGGCATCCCGGTCATGCTCGTCGGGGACTCCATGGGCAACTGTCACCTCGGCTACGAGACCACCGTGCCCGTCACCATGGACGAGATGGCCATCCTCTCGGCCGCCGTCGTGCGCGGCACCAAGCGCGCCCTCATCGTGGCCGACCTGCCCTTCGGGGCGTACCAGGAGGGGCCGGTCCAGGCCCTTCGCAACGCCACCAGGCTGATCAAGGACGCCGGTGTCGGCGCGGTCAAGCTGGAGGGCGGCGAGCGCTCCCACGAGCAGATCCGGCTCCTGGTCGAGGCCGGGATCCCGGTCATGGGCCACATCGGCCTGACCCCGCAGTCCGTCAACGCCATGGGCTACCGCGTCCAGGGCCGCGGCGAGGAGGCGGCGCAGCAGCTGCTGCGCGACGCGAAGGCGGTGCAGGACGCGGGCGCGTTCGCCGTCGTGCTGGAGCTCGTGCCGGCCGAGCTGGCCGCCGAGGTGACCCGCACGCTGCACATCCCGACCGTCGGCATCGGCGCCGGGCCCGACACGGACGCGCAGGTGCTGGTCTACACCGACATGGTCGGCCTGACCGGCGGCAAGGTCCCTCGCTTCACCAAGCAGTACGCGAACCTGCGTCAGGTGATGGCCGACGCCGCGAGGGAGTACGCCGAAGAGGTCGTCGGCGGCACGTTCCCGGCGGCGGAGCACACCTTCCACTGACGCCCTCACGACCACTGCCGCACCACCGACAGCCCGCCGACTTCCCCCATCGGCGGGCTGTCGCCTGCTGTCGGCGACATGTCGGTGACTTGTCGGTGGCGGCTGGTCTGATGGTGCCCATGACGCGAAACGACAAGAACCGCAAGCACGGCGGGAACGCCGTCGAGGTGCGGGGGCTGGTCAAGCACTACGGCGAGACCAGGGCGCTGGACGGTGTGGACCTCGACGTACGCGAGGGCACCGTCCTCGGCGTGCTCGGCCCCAACGGCGCCGGGAAGACCACCCTCGTACGCTGCCTGTCCACCCTGATCCTGCCCGACGCGGGGCACGCGGTGGTGGCGGGCTACGACGTGGTGAAGCAGCCCCGGCAGCTGCGCCGCACCATAGGCCTGACCGGGCAGTACGCCTCGGTCGACGAGAAGCTCTCCGGTTGGGAGAACCTCTACATGATCGGGCGGCTGCTCGACCTGCCGCGCAAGAAGGCCAGGTCCCGCGCCGACGAGCTGCTGGAGCGCTTCTCGCTCACCGACGCGGCGAAGAAGGCCGCGATGGACTACTCCGGCGGCATGCGGCGCCGGCTGGACCTGGCCGCCTCCATGATCGGCAGCCCGGCCGTCCTCTACCTGGACGAGCCGACCACGGGGCTCGACCCCCGTACGCGCAACGAGGTCTGGGACGAGGTGCAGCGCATGGTCGCGGAGGGAGCGACCGTGCTGCTCACCACCCAGTACATGGAAGAGGCCGAACAGCTCGCCAGTGAGCTCACCGTCATCGACCACGGAAAGATCATCGCCCGGGGCGGTGTCGACGAGCTCAAGGCCAAGGTCGGCGGCCGCACCCTCCAGATCCGCCCCTCCGACCCGGCCGAACTGGCCGCGATGGCGCAGGCGCTGCGCGAGACCGGTCTCGACGGCGTCGCCGGCGCCCAGGCGGTCCCGGACGAGGGACTGCTCTACGTACCGATCCTCAGCGACGAGCAGCTGACCGCCGTGATCGGCCTGCTCGGCACCCGGGGCTTCTCGCTCGCCCATGTCGCCACCGCGCTGCCCAGCCTGGACGAGGTGTTCCTCGCCATCACGGGCGACAAGGCCACCACCGTCACCGACACGATCCCCCAGGAGGTCGCGGCATGAGCACGACGACTCTGACGCCCACCCCCACCGACGCGGCCGCGTCCGCACCGGCCAAGGCCCTCCACGACGAGGGCCGGATCGGGCTGCGGAACAACCTGCGCCACATCGGGGCGCTGGTACGGCGCAATCTGCTCCAGATCAAGAAGGATCCGGAGTCGATGTTCGACGCGCTCCTGATGCCGGTCATCTTCGTGCTGCTGTTCGTGTACGTCTTCGGCGGCTCCGTCGGCAGCAGCCTGGGCGGCGACCGGCAGGACTATCTGAACTACCTGATCCCCGGCCTGATGGCGATGATGGGCATGAACATAGCCATGGCCGTCGGGAGCGGCGTCAACGACGACTTCCGCAAGGGGGTCATGGACCGGTTCCGCACCATGCCGATCGCCCGCTCCTCGGTGCTCATCGCCAAGATCGTGGTCGAGCTCGGCCGGATGCTGGTCGCCACGCTGATCCTGCTCGCCATGGGCTTCGCACTCGGCATGGAGCTCCAGGGGTCGGTGCTCGGGCTGATCGGGGCGATCGCCCTGGCGGCCGCGTTCGGCGCCGCCATCATGTGGATCTTCATCCTGCTCGGACTGAGCATGAAGACCGCCCAGGCCGTTCAGGGGATGGGGATGATCGTGATGATGCCGCTCCAGTTCGGTTCGTCCATCTTCGCCCCGACGCAGACGATGCCGGGCTGGCTCCAGGCCTTCACCGACTACAACCCGCTGTCCAACCTGGCCGACGCGGCCCGCGGCCTGATGATGGACCTCCCGCTCGGCCACTCGGTCTGGCTGACGCTCGGGTGGACCGTGGTCATCACCGCGGTGATGGCCCCGCTCGCGGTGTCCAAGTTCCGCAAGAAGTCCTGATCCCGCTCAGTCCGCGGACGCGCTCACGAGGGCGTCGGCCTCCTTCAGGGAGAGGCCGACGCCCTCGGCGTACGCCGCCTCGTAGGCGGCGTCCCCGAGGACTCCGCGGACCAGTTCCTCGGCCGCGGCGTAGTTGTCCCGCTCCATCGACGTCGGCACGTGCCCGTTCGGCAGCAGCGACCTTCCGGCGCCCAGCAGCCGCGCCGCGCGGACGGCCCGGCGCTCCCCGCCGAGCCCGCCCAGCGCCCGCGCCGCGGTGACCAGGTAGTGCACGTTCATCTGCGGCGCCACCATCTGCGACAACCGGTCGTCGGACCGCGCCAGCGCCTCCCGGCTCCGGGCCAGGGCGTCCGCGTACAGCCCCTCCTGGCTGTCCAGCCAGGCCAGACCGCCCAGCACGAACGCCTGGAAGAACTGCACCGTGGAGGCGGAGTCGAACTCCCCCCGCAGTGCGACGAGCTGTTCGCGGGCCTCGACGGTGCGCCCGTCCGCCCCCAGCGACATGGCCAGGAAGAACCGGGCGAACGCCGTCCCCTCGTGCCCCGCGTGCCGCCCCTCGACGAGCACCTCCCGGAAGATCGCCTCGGCCTCCGGACCGCGGCCGAGCTCCATCAGCGCGGCGGCGTACCGGGTGCGGAGCACCAGTACCTGGGCCTTGGCACCGAGCTTCTCCGCGTAACCGATCGCGGCCTGGTAGTCCTCGGCCGCCCTGGTGAAGTCGCCCGTCTTCTCGTTGGCCTCGCCGCGTGAGGAGAGCGCCTCCGCCGCGCCCCAGTCGTCGCCGAGACGGCCGAAGATCTCCAGGCTCTCGTCGGCGTCCGCATGGGCCTCGCCCGCCCAGTCGGGCCGGTTGGCCAGCACGTTGGCACGCACCTGGAGCGCGGAGGCCAGCTCCCACTCGTATCCGAACTCCCGGGAGGCGCGGACCCTCTCGTTCAGCAGTACGCGCAGGTCCGAGATGTCCCCGGTGAACATGACGGCGAAGAACCAGAGCGAACCCGGGCTGCGGCAGGTCTGCGGCTGCCCGGGCCGGTAGGTGGCGGCGATGACGCGCAGGCGTTCCATGCCTCGCGCGTTCATCCAGGCGTCCATCGCGTCGTCCATGCCGGCCAGCTGGACCAGCGCCACCTGACGCCGCGCCTCCTCCAGGAGTTCGGGGCCCATCGGCGGGGGCGCGTCGGTGCAGCGCTCGTGGAGGGAGGGCGCGGGACGGGCGGGCCCGGCGAACGGGTCGGGGCCCAGCTCGGCGGCGGCCGCGGCCCATTGCAGTGCGTCGCCGCGCAGATCGCGCATCTGCCAGTACCAGGCGAGCGAGAGCACCATGCAGAACGATTCCTGCTCGTCGCGCGCCGCGATGGCGCGCCGCAGGGCGGTGCGCAGGTTCTCGTAGTCGCGCTGGATCAGTTCGAGGGCGGCGAGCTGTCCGGCGCCCCGGAGTTCGGGGTCGGTCGTACGGGCCAGCTCCCGGAAGTACACGAGGTGCCGGCGTTCGACGACGTGCCGCTCCCCCGCCTCGTCGAGCCGTTCGGCGGCGTACTCACCGACGGTCTCCAGAAGGCGGTAGCGCATCCGGCCGTCCGCGGCGGGGGCGGCGACGACGAGGGACTTGTCGACGAGCGAGCCGAGCACCCCGGCGACGTCGTACGCGTCCCCGGGCCGGTCCGCGCAGACCGCCTCGGCGGCGGCGAGCGTGCAGCCTCCCGAGAAGACCGACAACCGTCGCAGCGCGGTGCGTTCGTCCTGGTCCAGCAGGTCCCACGACCAGTCGACGACCGCCCGCAGGGTCTGCTGGCGCGGCAGTACGGTACGGCTGCCGCTGGTCAGCAGACGGAAGCGGTCGTCGAGGCGGTCGGCGATCTGACGCGGGGTGAGCATGCGCAGCCGGGCGGCGGCGAGTTCGATCGCGAGCGGGAGCCCGTCGAGGCGTCGGCAGATCTCGGCACAGGCCGCCGCCGTCCGCTCGTCCGCGTCGACCCGGAAGCCGGACAGCGCGGCGGCGCCTCGCTCGGCGAGCAGGCGCAGGGCCATCGGGTCGGGCAGCGGGTCGACCGGGCGGACGAACTCGCCCGGTACGCCGAGGGGTTCGCGGCTGGTCGCGAGGACGGTGAGGCCGGGGCAGCGGGCCAGCAGATGGTCGGCGAGGTCCGCGGCTGCCTCGATGAGGTGCTCGCAGTTGTCCAGGAGCAGCAGCATGCGCCGCCCGGAACAGTGATCGGTGAGCCGGGCGAGCGGTTCGCCCGCGCCCCGCTCCGCTGCCCGGAGCTCCTCGGCGCCCGCCCCGCGCAGCACGGTCTCGCGACCGCCGAGCGCGGTGAGGACGGCCTCCGGCACCGCCTCGGGATCGTCGACCGGCGCGAGCTCGGCCAGCCAGACGCCGTCCGGCCAGGCGGCGGGGCCGACGGATTCGGCGGCCTCCTGGGACAGCCTGGTCTTGCCCGCGCCGCCGGGGCCCAGGAGGGTGACCAGCCGGGCACGGGTCAGGTCCTCGCGCAGTTCGGCGATGTCCGCGTCACGCCCCACGAAGCTCGTGAGCCGGGCCCGCAGATTGCCCGGTCGCGCGGCGAGGGGGGCGGCGGCAGCAGGGGCCGGGGCGGGCGGGTCCTGGTGCAGCAGCCCGTCGTACAGGGCGCGCAGGGCGGGGCCGGGGTCGGTGCCCAGGCGGTCGGCGAACAGGGTGCGCACCTCGTCGTACGCCGAGAGCGCCTCCGCGGTGCGTCCGGCGTCCCGCAGCGCCCTGACCCGGAGGGCCTGCAAGGGCTCGTCCAGCGGGTGGTCGGCACAGAGCCCGGCGAGTTCCGGCAGGGTCTCGTCTGCGCGGCCCTGCGCGAGGACGGCCTCGATGCGGGTCCGGCGGGCGTCCAGTCGTCTGGCCTCCCAGCGGGCCGCCGCCACGGCGCGGTCCGGCAGGTCGGCGAGGGCGGGTCCGCGCCACAGGGCGAGGGCGTCGTCGAGGACGGTGGCGGCCTTCGCCGCGTCGCCGTCCAGCAGCGCCCGGGCCCCCTCGCCCGTGAGCCGCTCGAAGCGGTGCAGGTCGACGGCGTCCGGGTCGGCGGCGAGGCGGTAGCCGTTCGCCGCCGATTCGACCGCGTCCCGGCCCAGCGCCCGCCGCAGCCGGCCCACGAGGGCCTGGAGGGCGCCGGGGGCGTCGGCGGGCGGGTCGCCGTCCCACACCTCGTCGACGAGCGCCCCGACGGGGACCGTCCGGCCGGGGCTGAGGGCGAGCACGGTGAGCAGCGCGCGCAGCCGCGCCCCGCCGAGGGCCACGGGAGTGCCGTCGGGGCGGAGGGCGCGGGTGGTACCGAGGATGCCGTAGTGCACGCGCCCATTGTCCGTGAAGGGCCCGTCCTCCGGGGAACTGCCACCCACCTGTGAGACGTTCTCGCGGTGTCACCCGTACTCTCGGGGGCTCCAGCCGCCGTCCAGCCCCAGGAGTGCCGCCGATGACCACCGCGTTCCGCCGACCCAGCGACCGGCGGGTCAGCCCGATCTTCCTCGGGATCGCCGCCGTCATGGCCGTGTCGGGCTGGGCGGTGTGGACGGGCTTCGCGGAGCAGACCGGCTTCGCGGTCTTCCTCTTCGTCACCGCGGCCTGGATCGTCTCGCTCTGCCTGCACGAGTACGCGCACGCGCGCACCGCGCTGCACAGCGGCGACATCTCGATCGGGGCGAAGGGCTATCTGACGCTCAACCCGCTCAAGTACACCCATGCCCTGCTGAGCATCGTGCTGCCCGTGCTGTTCGTGATCATGGGCGGCATCGGTCTGCCGGGCGGGGCCGTCTACATCGAGCGCGGCCGCATCAGCGGGCGCTGGAAGCACAGCCTGATCTCGGCGGCGGGCCCCCTGACGAACGTCCTGTTCGCGGTCGTCTGCACGGCGCCGTTCTGGCTGGGCGCCCTGGACGGCGTCCCGATGTCCTTCCGCCTCGCGCTGGCGTTCCTGGCGCTCCTCCAGGTGACGGCGGCGATCCTGAACTTCCTGCCGGTGCCGGGCCTCGACGGCTACGGCGTGATCGAGCCCTGGCTCTCGTACGGGGTCCGGCGCCAGGTCGAGCCGTTCGCGCCCTTCGGGCTGATCGCGGTCTTCGCGCTCCTGTGGATCCCGGAGGTCAACGGGTTCTTCTTCGACGCGGTGGACGCCCTGCTGCGGGGCCTGGGCGTCAGCGAGGTCGAGACCTACTGCGGGCTCGACACCTACCGCTTCTGGCAGGAGTGGTTCGGTGACCAGGACCCGGGCTGCGCGCTGATCCGCTAGCGGGCGGCGGCTTCGGCGTCGGACTCCGCCTTGTGCCTGCGCAGGTAGAACCACGCCATGTTCGACGAGAGGCCGGCCAGCAGCACCCAGACGACGCCGAGCAGGACGCTGCCCTGGACGAAGGAGACCACGGCCGCGACGACGGCGAGGGCGCAGACGATGCTGGCGTAGAGAGCGAGGCGGGGCATGAGGGCTGGTGCTCCTGTCCGGGGATGGTGCGCTGTCCCGTCCAGTGTCCCTCATGCCCGATTCGGCTCCGGGCAGGGCCCGCGGAACCTGCCGGCCCCTACACGTCGGTGGTGCGCAGTCCCGCGTGTGCCTTGTAGCGGCGGTTGACGGAGATCAGGTTCGCCACCAGGGACTCGACCTGGTGCGCGTTGCGCAGCCGGCCGGCGAAGATGCCGCGCATGCCGGGGATACGGCCCGCGAGCGCCTGCACGGTGTCGGTGTCGGCGCGCGCCTCGCCCAGGACCAGCACATCGGTGTCGATCTCCTCGATCGCCTCGTCCTGGAGGAGCACCGCGGACAGGTGGTGGAAGGCGGCGGTGACCCGGGAGTCGGGCAGCAGGGCGGCGGCCTGCTCGGCGGCGCTGCCCTCCTCGGGCTTCAGGGCGTAGGCGCCCTTCTTGTCGAAGCCGAGCGGGTTGACGCAGTCGACGACGAGCTTCCCGGCGAGCTCCTCACGCAGCGACTCCAGCGTCTTGGCGTGGCCGTCCCACGGCACGGCGACGATGACGACGTCGCTGCGGCGCGCGCACTCCGCGTTGTCCGCGCCCTCGACCCCGTGGCCCAGTTCGGCGGCGGCGGCCTCGGCACGGTCGGCGGCACGCGAGCCGATGACGACCTTCTGGCCTGCACGGGCGAAGCGGTAGGCGAGGCCGCGGCCCTGGGGGCCGGTCCCGCCGAGCACTCCCACGGTCAGGCCCGACACATCGGGGAGGTCCCAGGGGTCCTTGGCGGGGGGCTTGGGGGCGCTGCCGGCGTCATTCGTAGTCATGGCGCCGACCTTACTGCCAGGTAGCGAGGCGGAACCCACGCCCGGTCGCTGTGCGACGCGCATCACTGCGGGAGGTTCCCGTTCGGGTGGATCGCACGCGATCGGGGGGCCGAGGGGCCGGGAGAGCGGCATGATGCCGGGCCATGGATGCCGTACGTGTCGCGTTGCTGCGTGAGGTGCTCGCCGGGACGGAGTGGCCTGCGGCGGCCCGGGGGTTCGCCCGGACCCTGCGGGCGTCGGTCGTGCCGCAGGGCGGCGGGCTGCTGCTGGTGGGGACGGAGGTCTACGAGCCGTGGCACATGGCCGCGCACCTGGTGGACGAGTCCACGTGGTCGGGTCTGCCGCAGCTGAGGCCCACGCTCGTACGCCACCGGGTGGAGCCGGACGACCCGGTGCACCTGGCCGTCGGTCTGGGCCGGATCGAGGCGGCCGGGCGCGGCGAGACGCTGCTCGTGGTGGCGCCCGAGCAGCCGGACGGCGGCCTGCTGGAGCGGGTGCACGACGCCCGGCGCGCGGGGGCGACGGTGCTCGCGCTGGACGGCGGGGACCCGGAGGTACGGGGCCTCGCCCATGAGGCGCTCACGGTCTCCGACGGCGACGAAGTCGATCTGGACACGGTCCAGCACCTGGTCAGCGCGGCCGCGGGGGAGAACGGCGCCCCCGCCGCGCGGGGCCGCCGCACCTTCCGCGACCGCCTCTCCCGCCTGGCCGACCAGCTGACGGCCCCGCCCCCGGCCCGCTGGTGAGGGGCCCGCCCTCACCGTGGCGGAAATGGGTTGCCCGAAGGGCGGCGGGCGGCAGAGCATGATCCCCTGTGACCCCTCGTCTGCTGCCCGATCTGGCCCCCTGGCGCTCCTCCGCCGACTTCCGGCTGCTGTGGATCCAGGGGCTGATCACCTACTTCGGCAGCTTCATGGCCCTGATCGCGCTCCCGTTGCAGATCAAGGACCTCACCGGCTCGCCGCTCGCCGTCGGGGCCATGGGCGCCGTGGAGCTCGTGCCCCTGGTGGTCTTCGGGCTGTACGGAGGGGCGCTCGCCGACTCGGCCGACCGGCGCAAGGTCATCCTCGGCACGGAGGCCGGGCTCGGTCTGCTGGCCGTCGTGCTGCTGGCGAACGCGCTCGCACCCGAGCCGGCGCTCTGGCCGCTGTACCTGGTGGCCGGCGGGGTCTCCGCGCTGGCGGGGCTTCAGCGGCCCGCGCTGGACTCGCTGATGGCCAGGATCGTCCCGCACGGCCAGCAGACCGCCGCCGCCGCGCTGAACTCCCTGCGCTGGCAGGTCGGCGCGATCGCGGGCCCCTCGCTGGCCGGCGTGGTGGTGGCCTACGCGGGGCACGCCACCGCGTACGGGGTCACCGTCGTCACGTTCGGCGTCTCGGTGCTGCTCTGCCTGAGGCTGTCGTCGGCGCCGCCCGCCCATGACGCCGAGAAGCCGTCGCTGCGCGGGATCGCGGAGGGTGCGCGGTACGCCTGGAGCCGCCCGGTGCTGCTGGGGACGTACGCGATCGACCTCGCCGCGATGTTCTTCGCGTTCCCGAACGCGATCTTCCCGTTCCTGGCGGACGAACTGGACGCGGAGTGGTCGCTGGGCCTGATGTACGCCGCGGGGTCGGTGGGCTCGCTCGTGCTCGGGCTGACCAGCGGCTGGACCTCGCGGGTGCGCCGGCACGGGCTGTTCGTCGTGGGCGGCGCCGCGGTGTGGGGGCTGGCGATCGCGGCCGCGGGATGGTTCGGGAACATCTGGCTGGTGCTGTGCTGCCTGGGGGTCGCGGGCGCGGGCGACATGCTGAGCGGGCTCGGCCGCTCCACGATCTGGAACCAGACCATCCCCGACGAGCTGCGGGGCAGGCTCGCCGGGATCGAGGTCCTCTCCTACAGCGTCGGCCCCCAGCTCGGCCAGGTCAGGGCGGGCGCGATGGCCGGCTGGACGGGGACGCGGGCCGCGGTCTGGTCGGGCGGCGTGGCGTGTGTCGCCTCGGTCGCGCTGCTGGCCGTGGCGCTGCCGAAGCTCCTCACGTACGACTCGGAGACGGACGAGGACGCCGCACGGCGGCGTGCCGTGGGCGTCCGCCCGGAAGAGACTCCGACGGCCTAGTCGGGCTGTCTAGTCGGGCGCCTCGTCCGCCGGCCGGTCCGTGCGGTCGTGCCACTTCGGGTCGGTCTCCCACTCCAGGTTCCGCTCACGCGCCGTGTCCATCGCGCGCTGGGCCTCCCCCGGGGTGGCGTACGGGCCGAAGCGGTCCTTGCCGGGGCACTCGGGGCCCTCCTCGACCTTTTTGTGTTCCAGGCAGTAGTACCATTCGCCCGGTTTGCCCACCGTGCGCTTCTTGAACAGGGCCATCGCAGGATCCTTTCCTCTTTGCCATGGTGCCCCGAGGTCGCTGGTTAGACTCGCTGACATGTCTGGCCAGTCGCTTCTCGTACCAGGGGAGATCACTCCCGTCCGTTCCGTACCCGGAAGGATCCGGCGCCCCGAGTACGTGGGGAAGCCCGCCCCCACGCCGTACACCGGGCCGGAGATCCAGGACTCCGACACCGTGGAGCGCATGCGGATCGCGGGCCGTATCGCGGCGCAGGCGATGGAGGAGGCCGCGAAGCACATCGCGCCCGGGGTCACCACCGACGAACTCGACCGGGTCGCCCATGAGTTCATGGTGGACCACGGGGCGTACCCGTCGACCCTCGGTTACCGGGGCTTCCCGAAGTCGCTCTGCACCTCGCTCAACGAGGTCATCTGCCACGGCATCCCCGACTCCACCGTGCTGCGCGACGGCGACATCGTGAACCTCGACGTCACGGCGTACATCGACGGCGTGCACGGCGACAACAACGCCACCTACCTCTGCGGCGACGTCGACGAGGAGTCGCGGCTGCTGGTGGAGCGCACCCGGGAGTCGCTGAACCGCGCCATCAAGGCGGTGCGGCCCGGCCGGCAGATCAATGTGATCGGGCGCGTCATCGAGTCGTACGCGAAGCGCTTCGGCTACGGGGTGGTGCGGGACTTCACGGGGCACGGGATCAATTCCTCGTTCCACTCCGGTCTGATCATCCCGCACTACGACAGCCCGCACGCGACGACCGTGATGCAGCCCGGGATGACCTTCACCATCGAGCCGATGCTCACGCTCGGCACCCATGACTACGAGATGTGGGACGACGGCTGGACCGTGGTGACGAAGGACCGGAAGCGGACCGCACAGTTCGAGCACACACTGGTGGTGACGGAGACCGGGGCGGACATCCTCACGCTTCCGTAGCGCACCACTTTTACCGACAGACAGTCGGGATTTTGCCGACAGGCAGTCGGGAACCTGTTGACTTAGGTAAGCCTAAGTAGGAGGATCTGCGTATCGGTGCGCGGCGGCGTGTTCAGCTGCCACCGGTTTATTCGTTTCTGTCCGGACTTCCCGTCCCCCTCGGTCCCCGGAGGCCCGCCTTGGACTCGACCGCCACCACCACGCCCTTCTCGACTCTCATCCGCACCGCTTCGCACGAGCAGCACACGGAGGCCGAGTCCTCGACCTTCATGAGCGACATGCTCGGCGGACGGCTCGGGGTGGACGCCTACACGCGCTACACCGAGCAGCTGTGGTTCGTCTACCGGGCGCTGGAGGACGGTGCGGAGGCCCTGCGCGAGGACCCGGTCGCCGGGCCCTTCGTCCAGCCGGAGCTGATGCGCACGGCCGCGCTGGAGCGCGACCTCACCCACCTGCGGGGCGAGGGGTGGCGCGAAGGGCTGGAGCCGCTGCCCGCCACCGCCGTGTACGCCGCGCGGGTCGCCGAGTGCGCCCGCGAGTGGCCCGCCGGGTACATCGCGCACCACTACACCCGTTACCTCGGTGACCTCTCCGGCGGCCAGATCATCCGTGGCACCGCGGAGAAGACCTGGGGCTTCGACCGCAAGGGCGACGGGGTGCGGTTCTACGTGTTCGAGCAGATCCCCAACCCGGCCGCCTTCAAGCGGGAGTACCGGGAGCTGCTGGACGCGGTGAACGCCGACGACCTGGAGAAGCAGCGCATCATCGACGAGTGCAAGCGCGCCTTCGCGTTGAACACCGCCGTCTTCCGTGAGCTGGGCGAGGCGTTCCCGCTCAGCGCCTGATCAGGACGCGACCAGCAGAAGGACGCGGCCCCCGACCTCCATCGTGCCGTCCGGCGCGGGTGCGGTGAGGATCTGGGAGCCGCGCCCCTGTGTGATGTTGAGGGCTCGGCCGAGCTCCGCGCTGAGCAGCATGGCCGCCGCACCGGTCGCCTCGTCCTCGTCCACCCCGTCGTCACGCCGCGGGAAGGCCCGTGCCCGTACGCGCCCGGCGGCCTCGTCCTCCCAGGCCCAGACATAGAGCCAGCCCTCGCCGGGCGGCGGCCCCGTCAGCGCCTCGACCTCGGCGACGGAGGCGTAACGCTCCAGCGTCCTCGGCGGTGCCCATTCCGGGCGGGCCGTGATCCAGGTGAACTCGCCGTCCTGGCGGGCCGTCACATCCCCCACGGGCAGCTCCAGGACCTCCAGGTCGAGCAGCCAGGCCGCGCCGACGAGCGGATGCCCCGCGAACGGCAGGCGCAGCCCGGGCGTGCGGATGTCGACGGTTCCGCGCTCCGGGTCGTCCACGAACACCGTCTCGCTGAAGCCGAGCTTCCTCGCCAGCGCCTGCCGGGAATCGTTGTCGGGATACCTGCGCCCGTCGCGCACGACGCCCAGCGCGTTGCCGTGGCGGCCGTCCGGGCCGCAGAACACGCGCAGTACGTCGATGCCGTCGGGTACCTCGAAGTCGTTCACCTCCGCATTCAAGCACCGTGCGAGGGTTCCCGACGCCACAGGGCCGCACCGGCGGGATGCGCCGGTGCGGCCTCGTGCCGTGGGGACGGGGATCAGACGGTACGACGGCGGCGCGCCGCGATCACCACTCCCGCGCCCGCCGCGACGACGACGCCGGAGGCGGCGACGAGTGCTCCGGCCGGAACGCCGGAGCCGGTGGAGGCGAGGGAGGCCGAGCCGCCCACCGTGCCGCCGCCCACGGTGCCGCCGCCACCGGAGGTGCCGCCGGTCGTGGACCCGGTGCCGCCCGGTCCGCCGGTGCCGCCCGGGAGTTCGGCGTCCTCGTCGAGGGCGACGGACACGGTCAGGGCGTCGAGCTGGGTGCCCTTGGTGTACATGCCGCCGAACGCCTTGGTGCCGTCGGCGGTCAGGGTCGCGGGGACGGCGGCGAGGGTCACCACGCCGTCCTTCGCGGTGAGTTCACCGCCGGGGAGCTTCAGGTCGGCGACGGCGAGGTCGGTGTAGGTGGTGACCTTCCTGGTCTCCCGGTCCTTGCTGGAGACGTCGGCGACCAGGGTGCCCGCACCGTCCTTCACCTGGACCTCGAGTCCGGTGAGGGAGAGGTCGAGCGTGTAGGCGTCGCCCTCCTTGTGGCCGAGGAAGCGGACCTGGCCGTCGAACTCGGCGTCCAGGGTCTGCTCGTCGGCGTCGAAGCGGCCCGTCGCGTCGGGGAAGCGGTAGCCCGCGCCCGTCGTGGTGGCGCCGGCCGTCGTCTCGACCTTGCCGCCGGCGATGGGGCCCGTGACGTACGAGCGGAAGGATTCCTTGACGCCCCAGTCGAGGGTGCCGTCGACGAGTTCGCCCTGCCCTGCCGCCGGAGCGGTGGCCGGCGCCGACGGGGAGGCGGGGGTGGTGGGCTTCTCCGTGGGGGTGGCCGTCGGCTCCTTCGTGGGCTCCTTCGTGGGCTCCTTCGTGGGCTCCTTCGTCGGCTCCTTCGTGGGTTCCTCGGTCGGGGGCGTCGTGACCGCCTTGACCGACAGGGTGGCCGGGTCGAGGGCCTCGCCCTCCGCGTACATGCCGTTGAAGGCGGCCGCGCCGGCCTTCGTCAGCGTCGAGGGGATGTCCTTGAAGACCATCGCGCCCCCCTCGCCCTGGCCCGGCCGGACCGACGAGAGGTCGAGGGCGGCGAACGCCACGTCGTTCTCGGTGCCCTGCGGCGTCTTCAGGTCGACGGTGATGGCGCCGGACGTGCCGCTCGTCGAGAGCTTCACGTCGGAGAGGGTGATGTCGAGGACGCCGCCATGGGCGTTGAAGTTGACGCTGCCGTCGAAGGCCGTGTCGGTGCCGTGCGTGGTCGTGTCGTAGGTGCCCTTGCCGTTGCCGAAGGTGAAGACCCCGTTTCCGGCCGCCTGGGTGGCGCCCTTCTCGGCCGTGATCGTGCCGGCGCCGCCGATGTATCTGCGGAAGGACTCCTTGAAGCCCCAGTCGAGCGTGCCGTCCGTCAGCTCCATGGTGGCGGCGGGTGCGGCGGCCGGGGACGAGTTGTCGGCCGCGAGGGCGGGGAGGGTGAATGTCGCGCCGAGCGCGGCCGCCGTGGCGACGGCTGCGGCGAGGGCTATGGGGCGGCGGGTGGCTGCCATGACGGTGACTCCTGGTGGATGTGAGCGATGAGAGGGGGTGTCAGGTGTTCCGAGCCGCACGGCGGCGCCTGGCCGCGTACAGCACGGCGGCGGCGGCCGCGATGAGCACGGCCCCGCCCCCGACGGCGAGAGAGGTACGGGGGCCGGACTCCGCCGCCGGCTGGGTGGCGGGGGGCCCGGCGGACTTCGTCGCGGGCGCGGCGGACGGTTCGGCCGCGCTGCCCAGGTCGGGCAGCGCGGGCAGTTCCGCCTTCGCGTCGACGGCGACGGCGAGGGAGACCGGGTCCATCGCGGTGCCGGCCTTGTAGAGCGAGCCGAAGGCCTTGGCACCGTCGGCGGTCAGGGTCGCGGGGGCCTCGGTGAGGACCGCGAGGCCGTCCTCGGGGGCGAGGTCCTTCGCCGGGAAGGTGACGAGCGGGACGTCCTGGCGGGTACGGCCCCCGGTGGTGACGTCCGCCAGCAGCGTGCCCTTGCCCGAGGCCACCCGCGCGGCGAACCCGGCGAGTTCCAGGTCGAGGCCGTCCGCTCCGGTGAAGTGGACGCTGCCGGTGAAGACGGCGTCCAGCTTCCGCTTCCCGGCGTCGTACGTCCCCTCGCCCCGGGGGAAGCGGAAGACCGCCCCGCCGTCCTGGGCGCCGTCCGCGAGCGCCCACTCGCCCCGGCCGATCGGGCCGGTGACGTACTCGCGGAAGGTGCGGCGCACGCCCCAGTCCACGGCCGCGTCCTCGAAACGGCCCACACCCTCCTTCTTGTCCGCCGCGGAGGGCGAGGGGGAGGACGCCGGGGACTTCGACGGTTCCGCGGCTGCCGGGGCCTTCGTGTCCACGGAGAGGCTGACGGTGTCGAGCGGCGTCCCGGCCGTGTAGTAGCCGGCGAAGGCACCCGCACCCTGGGACGTCAGCGTCGCGGGGACGTCGTCGAGGGCGACGGGTGTGGAGCCGCCCTTCATGTTGATTCCGGAGAGGCCGAGCGTGGCCAGCGGCACCTGGGCGGTGGTGGTGACCCGGCCGCTCTCCCGGTCCTTGCTCGCCATGTCGGCGTAGAGCGTCCCCCCGCCTCCGGAGATCCGGACGGTGGGGCGGCTGATGGTGAGGTCGAGCTGGTTGCCGCCGTCGTCCTGCCGGTGGCCGACGAAGCGGACTCCGCCGGAGAAACCCGCCTGGAAGGCGCCGGTCGCCGGGTCGTAGGAGCCGGTGGCGGAGTGGAAGCGGAACTGGCTTCCACCGACCGTCGCGGCCCCGCCGGTCAGGCTCCAACCGCCCTGGGCGATGGGCCCGGTGACGTAGCTCTGGAAGGAGGACTTGATGCCCCAGTCAAGGCGCCCACCCTGCACCGTGCGGCTCGCAGCCTGCGCGGCGGTGACCGGGAGCAGCGCTCCCAGCAGCACCGCGAGGAGCGCGACGGCGAGCGCGCGGGCGGATCGGGACGGCGGCATGGAACCCTCCTGGGGAGTGAAGGCGAGGTAAGGCTAGCCTAAGCTAAGTGAGGTGAGGCTAACCTAATAAGCCTCGGTGGAGGCCGGACCCCCTCCGCCTCCGCTCACGTGACATCCCAGGACGGTGCACCCGTGCGTTTGCCCCAGTACTCCGCCGCGGCGGGCCGAAGAGCCGTGGGTCGGCACAGAGGCCGGTTCGGATCCCTCGCCGCCGTGACGGCGCTCGCCGCGGTCCTCGCCGGCTGCGGCGGTGCGGGAACGCCGGCCGCGGGCTCCGGTGGCTCGGCAACCCCCTCCGCACCGGCCGACGTCGTCGAGCCGCTGGCCGGGGCACCCGAGCCCCGACTGCCCGTCACCGTCCCCTCGGCGGACGGCAAGGAAGTCACCGTCACCTCGACGGACCGGATCGTCCCGCTCACGGGATCGCTGAGCGAGATCGTGTTCACGCTCGGGTTCGGCGGACAGGTGGTGGCCCGCGACATCACCGCCACCTTCGAACAGGCGGAGGGACTCCCGGTCGTGACCCGCGCCCATGACGTCTCGGCCGAGGGCGTGCTGTCCCTGCGGCCGACGGTCGTGCTCGCGGACACCACGACGGGCCCCGCCGAGGCCGTCTCCCAGATCCGTGACGCGGGGATCCCCCTGATCGTCGTCGAGCCGGCCAAGGAACTCGCCGACGTGGGGCGCCGGATCGACGCCGTGGCGGGGGCCCTGGGCGTGACGTCCGCGGGCGACGAGCTCAAGGCGCGTACCGAGTCGCGTATCGCCGCCGTGCGGAGGACGATCCCCGCCCGGGAGGAACGCGGTCCGCGCGTCGCCTTCCTCTATCTGCGCGGGTCGGCCTCCGTCTATCTGCTGGGCGGCCGGGAGTCCGGCGCGAGTTCCCTGCTCGAAGCGGCGGGCGCGGTCGACGCGGGCAAGGCCTCCGGGCTGACCAAGGACTTCACCGCCATCACCAGCGAGGCACTCGCCGACGCGGCGCCGGACGCGATCCTCGTCATGACCAAGGGCCTCGAATCAGTGGGCGGAGTCGACGGCCTCGTCAAGATCCCGGGCGTCGCCGAGACGCCCGCCGGGATGGACCGCCGCATCGTCTCCATCGACGACGGGGTGCTGCTGAACTACGGGCCGCGCACCGACCGGGTGCTGGCCGAACTGGTGGAACAGCTCTATCCGGAAGGCGGGAAGGACCGGTGACGACCGCCTCGTCCGACGGATCCGCCACGGAGACCGGGAGCGCCCCGGCACGGCGCGGCAAGGCGTTCGTCCTCACCCTCTCCCTGTCCGCCGCGCTGCTCGCCGGCTGTCTGCTCTCCGCGGGGCTCGGCGCGTACAGCATCCCGCTGGGTGACGTCCTCTCGTCCGTCCAGCACCGCGCCGGGCTCGGCGGACAGGCGCTGGACCGGGTCGGCGAGAGCGTCCTGTGGAACGTACGGCTGCCGCGGGTCGTCCTCGCCCTGCTCGTCGGATCCTCCCTTGGCTGCGCGGGCGCGCTGATGCAGGGGGTGTTCGGCAATCCGCTGGCCGAGCCCGGTGTCATCGGGATCTCCTCGGGCGCGGCGGTCGGCGCGGTCGCCTCGATCGCGCTCGGGCTGAACTTCTTCGGCAACTGGACGATCACCGTCTGCGCGTTCGTCTCCGGTCTCGCCACGGTCCTGCTGGTGTACGTGCTCTCGCGGTCGGGGGGCCGGACCGAGGTGGTGACGCTGATCCTCACCGGTATCGCCGTCAACGCCTTCGCCGGCGCCCTGATCGGCCTGTTCATCTTCTTCGCCGACAACGCGCAGATCACCCAGATCACCTTCTGGCAGCTCGGTTCGCTGTCCCAGGCGACCTGGCCGAAGGTGCTCGCCGTGCTGCCGTGCGCGGCGCTGGGTCTCCTCGTCGCCCCCTTCCACGCCCGGAGACTGGACCTGCTCGCGCTCGGCGAGAGGCCCGCCCGGCACCTGGGAGTCGATGTGGAACGGCTGCGGATCGTGCTGGTCCTCGTCGTGGCACTGCTGACCGCCGCGGCGGTCGCCGTCGCCGGCATCATCTCCTTCGTGGGGCTGCTCGTCCCGCATCTGCTGCGGATGGCGAACGGCCCCGGGCACCGCTTCCTCGTTCCCGGCAGCGCGCTCGGCGGTGCACTGGTGCTGGTGGCGGGCGATCTCGCCGCGCGCACCGTCGCCGATCCGGCCGAGCTCCCGCTCGGTGTGCTGACCGCCCTCTTCGGCAGCCCGTTCTTCTTCTGGCTGCTGCGCAGGACCCGACGCAGGCAGGGTGGTTGGGCATGAACCCGTTCAAGGCACTGCTCGCGCCCCGTGGCCGGGAGCTTCCCTCGCCCTCGCCCCTCGGCTCCCCCGCCGCAGAGGTGTCCGCGGTGTGCGTCCGCCTGGGCCGGAGGCTCGTCCTCGACTCCGTGGAGCTGACCGTACGGGCGGGCGAGGTGCTCGCCCTCGTCGGACCGAACGGAGCCGGGAAGTCGACGCTGCTGGCGGCGCTGGCCGCGGATCTGCCCGTGGACAGCGGAGTGATACGCGTCGACGGACGCCCGGCCACCGACTGGTCCGCACCCGAACTGGCCCTGCGCCGGGCCGTCCTGCCGCAGTCCGCCGCGCTCGCCTTCCCGTTCCCGGTCGAGGACGTCGTACGGATGGGGCGGGCGCCCTGGGCGGGGACGGCCCGCGAGGACGAGGACGACGCGGCGGTCGCGGCGGCGATGGCGGCGATGGAGGTGACGGGGTTCGCGGCCCGCCCGTTCTCCGCGCTGTCCGGCGGCGAGCGCGCCAGGGTCGCCCTGGCGCGGGTGCTGGCGCAGCGCGCCCCGCTGCTGCTCCTGGACGAGCCGACGGCCGCGCTGGACCTGCGCCACCAGGAGCTGGTGCTGCGGATCTGCCGCGAGCGGGCCGCCGCCGGTGACGCGGTGGTCGTGGTGCTGCACGACCTGGGCCTCGCGGCGGCGTACGCGGACCGGGCCGTGGTGCTGCACGGGGGCCGGGTGGCGGTCGCCGGGCCGCCCGCCGAGGTGTTCACGGACACGCTGCTCGGCGAGGTGTACCGGCAGCCGGTCGAGGTCTTCCCCCACCCGCGGACGGGGGTGCCGCTCGTCGTGCCGCACCGGGCCTCCTGATCCGGCCCGGCTCTTCTCCTGTCACGGTTGGGCGCTGTATCTCATCCCGTCGCTCGCGCCGTCCGCCGTCCCGGTAGGGTTCAGGCCGTCGGTGCGGATGACGGAGCAGAAGGCGCAGAAGGCGACGGATGACAAGGCTGGGGCGGCTGGCGGCGGGGCTCGCGACGATGACGGTACTGGTCGTGACGGCGAGCGGCTGCGTGACGGTGCACGGTGAACTGGAAGTCGTGCCGGGAGCGACGAAGTCCGAGGCCGCGAAGGCCCTTGAGGACTTCCTCGTCGCGTACAACGAGGCGGACAAGGCGTACGATCCGGCGCTCGACGAGGACCGGGTGACCGGTTCGCTCGGCGCGATCAACCAGGCCGGTCTGACCGCGCGGCGGAAGAACAGTCCGGAGGGCAACGCGGACCACAAGCCTCTGGAGCTGACCGACGCCTCCTACGTCATTCCGAAGAAGGCGGGCTGGCCGCGCTGGTTCGTCGCCGACACGGACTCCAACCGCGACCAGGACAGCGGGAAGCAGGACACCCGCTGGCTGCTGACGTTCGTCCGGACCGCGCCCGACGCGGTGTGGAAGGTCGCCTATCTGGCGGTGGCCTCCGCGTCCGAGATCCCGAAGTTCCGCAAGGACGCGGACGGCTGGGCGGAGCCTGTGCCCTCCGCGGACACGGACGCCGCGCTGGCGACCCCGCCCGCGGAGCTGAGCGCCACGTACACGGGCTACCTCAAGGACGGTGCGCCGGACGTGTTCGCTCCGGGGTCGATGACCTCGGGCTGGCGGGAGGCGCGGAAGAACACCCGCAGGGCGGGCTTCTCCTACCAGTACGTCGACCAGGCGCTGGACTCCGGGACGTTCGCGCCGCTGGGCCTGACGACCGAGGACGGCGGGGCGCTGGTCTTCTTCAGCAGCAAGCACTTCGAGCGGCAGACGGCGGCGGAGGGGCTGCGGCCGACCGTCACCGAGGACGTGGAGGCGCTGCTGACCGGCGAGGTGAGGAGCACCCTCACCAAGGAACGGGTCTCCAGCCAGCTGGTCTACGTGCCCAAGAAGGCCGCGGCGAGCGCGGACGGCAAGGTGCGCGTGCTGAACCGGCTGCCCGGTCTGATCGCGGCGCAGGGCTCCTGACCCCTCGGCGGCGGTCACGGCCGGGGCGAGTCCCGCCGGGCCGAGTCGCCGAGCCGTGCGGCGAGGGCTTCGACGAGGCCGCGGAGCTCGTCCGGGCGTTCGATGACGAACGGCCGGTCGAGCGAGGCGAGCACGGCGGGCAGCCAGTCGAGCCGTTCCACGCGCAGTTCGACCCTGGACCAGCGCCCGGCCTCCGTATCCGCGTCTCCGGTGGACGGCGTTTCCTCCACGATCGCGATGCCGGCGGGAAGCCGGGCATGGATGTGCTCGGCCGTGCCCCGGACGCGGAGGGTCACCTCGTGGCGGTACGGCGCCGTGGCGAGCGCTGTCAGCACGCGCTTCGCCGGGTCGGGGCCCTCGGGTGGTTCGAACGAGCCCGGCAGGGTCCTCACATCCGTGACGCGGTCCAGCCGGAACGTCCGCTCCTCGCCCGCCGTGACGTCCGCGGCCGTCAGGTACCACTTGCCCGAGTGGGCGACGAGACCATGAGGGTGCAGCGTGCGTTCGCTGCGGCGACCGTCCGACGAGGTGTAGCGGATCGAGATCGGCCGGTGGTGGTTCACCGCGTCGGCGACCGGGAGCAGAACCCCGGAGTCGGGGGCGAGCGCTTCTCCGGGCGGAGCCGTGAAGGCGAGGGCACCGAGCACGGCGTCCAGCCTGGTCCGCAGCCGCTCGGGCAGTACCCGCCGGATCTTGGCCGTCGCCGTGTCGCTCGCCGTGCCCGTGGCGGATGTCAGTCCGGCCCGCCTTCCCGCGACGAGACCGAGCAGCACGGCGAGCGCCTCGTCGTCGCTCAGCATGAGCGGGGGCATGCGGTGACCGGGGGCGAGCCGGTAGCCGCCGTAGCGGCCGCGCACCGACTCGACGGGCACGTCGAGATCGACGAGGTGGCCGACGTAGTGCCGCACCGTGCGTTCGTCGACACCGAGCCGGTCGGCGAGTTCGGACGCCGTCCTGATGCCTCCGGACTGAAGGAGTTCCAGCAGGGTGAGCACGCGCGCGACAGGACGGGGCATGTCCGGAAGTCTGCCCCACATACCGGGCGGGTTCCGCCCGGTATCGGTCGTAGCGTTCGGTCAGAAGCACCGAACACCCAGGAGGGCACCCATGAACTTCGTCTCTGTCCGCATCATCACGGGCGACATCAGCCGCCTCGTCGACTTCTACGAGCGGGTCACCGGAGTGGCCGCCGACTGGTCCACCGAGGACTTCGCCGAGATCAGGACCGCCTCCGCCACCCTCGCGATCGGCAGCACCCGCACGGTCCCGCTGTTCTCACCCGGGTCCGCCGTTCCGGCCGACAACCGGAGCGTCATCCTCGAATTCCTCGTCGACGACGTGGACAGGGTGCACGAGGACCTGACCGGGGTCGTGGAGGAGTTCGTCAAGGAGCCCACCACGATGCCCTGGGGCAACCGCTCACTGCTGTTCCGTGACCCCGACGGCAACCTCGTGAACCTCTTCACCCCGGTCACGCCCGCCGCCGTCGCGAGGTTCGCCCGCTGAGTGCGGAGGGTCAGCGGCTGAGCGGCCAGGCCACCGCGTCGTGGTCGAGGTCACTCGCGTCCGCCGTGTCCGCGTACTGCGCGCAGGCGTCGGTGAGCGTCTCGAGCAGGGTCAGCGGATCGGGCAGCGGGTTCTCCGGTCCGCGGATCCAGTGCACGTCCAGCTCACCGGGAAGCCGCGCGGGCGGCAGGAGGACATAGCTGCCGCGGCAGTGCCACCGGAGCCCGGGGTGCTCGTCCATGGTCTCGGGGTGGCAGTCCAGCTCGCAGGGCCACCACTCGTCCTCGTCGTCCGGGGTACCCCGGGTGGCGGTGAAGAAGAGCATCCGGTCGGTGCCCGACTGGGCCACCGGGCCCACGTCGATGCCCGCGGCGATGAGCCGGTCGAGGGCGGCGCGCCCCGCGGTGAGGGGGACGTCCAGGACGTCGTGGATCAGGCCGGTCGCGGTGATGAAGTTGGCCAGCGGCTGGTTGGCGGCCCACCGCTCGATCTGGGCGCTGTCCGTCGTGGACTGCGTCTGCCAGGCGAACGAGATGGGGTGCCGCGCGGGCGTCGGACAGCCGATGCGCTCGCACGAACATCGGTATCCGGACGGGTGCGCTGCGGGTGAGATGGGCATTCCTGCCTCGGCGACGGCCAGGAGCAGCGCCAGCCGCGCCGCGTCGTCGGCTTCCGGCTGTGGTTTCGGCCGCCTGCGCAGCCACTGGGAAATCCTGCCCTCTGTGCCGCGATAGCGGCCGGAATCGGCGCCCATCTATCCCCTCACCTCAGCGGTTACCTCTCCATGGTCGCACCATCCTGCTCCTCGGGTGGCCAGAGTTCCGAAGCGGGGTGCTCGGGCGGTTGCGCGGAGGTCGGCACACCCATACGGAATGTCACGGAATGCGCTGGCGCGCTCATGGCTGGACCAGGAGCCCCCGCAGGGTGAGGTCGACGACCTGGTCCGCGTACGCGTGGGTCAGCGGAAGGGTCCTGAGCAGCCACCGGTGGGTGAGCGGGGCGACCAGGAGCTCCAGCGCGATCCGCGGATCGATGTCCGCGCGCACCTGGCCGGCCTCCTGGGCGGCCCGCAGGCGTGTGACATACAACTGGAGCTGCGGTTCGAGCAGATTTTCGACGAATTGGGCCCCGAGTACGGGATCGATGAGCCCCTCGGCGGCCAGGGCCCGGGTGGGTGCCGAGCTCACCGGGTCGTTCAGCCCGTCGACCGTGGCCCGCAGGACCAGCTTGAGGTCGGCCGCCAGATCGCCCGTGTCGGGGATCCCGTGCGCCCCGTCCTCGCCGGCCTCTCCCAGCTCCTCCGACCGGCGGGCGCTCTCGTCGAGGAACGCCTCCAGGAGTACGGCCGCCTTCGAGGGCCACCAGCGGTAGATCGTCTGCTTGCCGACACCGGCCCGGGCGGCGATACCCTCGATCGTCGTCCTGGCGTACCCCACCTCGCCGACGAGTGCGAGCGCGGCGTCACAGATCGCCCGGCGGGAGCGGTCGCTGCGACGGCTGGAGTCGGGAGACTTCTGAGCTGCCATCCCACCATCCTAGAGCCGAGCGGTCCGATACGTATCGTCTTGCCTGTCGCGATGTGCGCCTCCTGCCCTGCGGGGCGCACATCATCCCCGCCCCGCAGCCCGCCCGCGCGAACCACCCGAACGGATCACAGCGCGACGGCCCGGCGCGGCGCACCATGAACTCACGCACAGACCCGTGCGCGTCCCACCGTTCCGCGGCCGAACGCCGCCGTTCGCGAGGAGCCTGCATTGACCCGTGACGCCACCCCCCGTCGCTATCTGATGTGCGCCCCGACCCACTACGAGGTCACCTACTCCATCAATCCGTGGATGGATCCTTCGAAACCCGTGGACCTGCGACTGGCCACCACCCAGTGGGAGGACCTGCGCGACCGCTACCGGGCCCTCGGCCACACCGTGGAGCTCCTCACCCCCCGCCCCGACCTGCCCGACATGGTGTTCGCGGCCAACGGGGCCACCGTGGTCGACGGCAAGGTCCTCGGCGCCCTGTTCGCCTACCGGGAGCGGTACGCGGAGGCTGAGGCGCACCGGGAGTGGTTCCGGGCCAACGGCTTCACGGAGATCCACGAGCCGGCCCACGTCAACGAGGGCGAGGGCGACTTCGCCGTGACCGCCTCCTACCTGTTGGCCGGGCGGGGCTTCCGGTCCAGTCCGCTCTCCCACGACGAGGCGCAGGAGTTCTTCGGGCGCCCGGTGATCGGGCTCGATCTGGTGGACCCGCGCTACTACCACCTGGACACCGCGCTGTGCGTACTGGACGACGCGGCGGACGAGATCATGTACTACCCCGGGGCCTTCTCGCCGGGCAGCCGGTCCGTGCTGGCCCGGCTCTTCCCCGACGCGCTGCTGGCCGGGGAGGCGGACGCCGCCGCACTGGGCCTCAACGCGGTCAGCGACGGGCGCCATGTGCTGCTCCCGCAGGCCGCCATCGGGCTCTTCGACCCGCTGCGGGACCGGGGCTTCGACCCGGTCCCGATGGATCTGGGCGAGCTGCTCAAGGGCGGCGGCAGTGTGAAGTGCTGCACCCAGGAGCTGAGGCCCTAGCCTTCCTCGGGCGGCGGCCAGGCGTCGCCCCACGCGGTGTCCCGGGCGGCACGGTAGAGCGCGCCGTGCCGCTTGGTGACCGTGGCGCGCCGGAGCCCCTCGTCCTTCGTGCAGAGCTCCAGCAGCACCTGGCCCTTGCGGATCTGCGGCCTGCGGACGACCCGTGCGCCGACCGGGTCGGTGGCGAACCTGGTCGCCACGACGTAGCTGAACTTCTCGTCCTCGTGGCTGAGCGAGCCGCCCTTGACCTGCCGGTGCAGGGACGAGCGGCTGACCCGCGCCGAGAAGTGGCACCAGTCCGTCCCGCGCTCGATGGGGCACGCGTCGTCGTGCGGGCAGGGCGCCGCGACGCTCAGCCCCGCCGCGATCAGCCGGTCGCGGGCCTCGATGATCCGGTCGTAGCCGTCGGGCGTGCCGGGCTCCACGATCACCACGGCCTGGGCCGCACCGGCGACGGCGTCGACCAGGGCGGCCCGGTCCGCGGGGGTGAGCTCCTTGAGCACGTAGCTGACGGTCGCCAGGTCCGTGGGGTCCGGCTCCAGCGCCGTCCCGATCCTCGCCCGCTCCCAGGCGGCGTCCCGCAGCCCGGGGAC
This sequence comes from Streptomyces sp. QL37, assembly GCF_002941025.1. NCBI lineage: Bacteria > Bacillati > Actinomycetota > Actinomycetes > Kitasatosporales > Streptomycetaceae > Streptomyces > Streptomyces sp. QL37. Next base: position 2,336,928 of record NZ_PTJS01000001.1, read on the forward strand.
GCCGGAGGCCGCGGCCAGCTCGCGGCCGAGCGCGAGGGCCGGTTCGGACCAGTCCAGGACCGTCGTCCGCGGCCCGTCCCAGGCCCCGGCGACCGCCCAGCTCGCCGCGCCCGTGCCGCCCCCGAAGTCCGTGTGGGTGGCGGGCGCCCAGTCCGGCGCGGCCTCGCGGAGTGCGGCGAGGCAGGACCGTACGGCTTCGAACGTGGCGGGCATCCGGTAGGCGGCGTAGGCGGCGACGTCCGAGCGGTCCCGCAGGATCGGGGCGTCGGTCGGGGTGGTCCCGCGGTAGCTGGCGATCAGCCGGTCGACGGCCTGCGCGGCCTGCGTCGGGGGCAGCCCGTCGAGCAGGGCGGCCAGCGCGGCACGCAGGGCTTCCGCGGTGGGGAGGGTGGCGTTCACCGCCGAATTGTAGGCGCAGCGGGCCCGCCCTCCGCAGTCCGGTGGCCCGGCACGGAACCGGGACGTAACGGGTACGGAACCGAACTGCTCTTCGTCCGGGGCCCGTTGCTACGCTGGCCGACGCCGCGTCGGGAATCGCTCAGGGACCGGCCGGCTCATCGGGGGGACCTTGAGGCAGAGAATCGTGCGTCTGACGCTGGTGGGCGGGGTGCTCGTGCTCGCCCTGCTCCTTCTGACGGCCACCTGCCGGGGCGGCGGGAGCGCCACCGGGGGCGACGACGGGCCGGGGAAGCCCGCGAGGAGGAGCGCCGGTCCCGCGACACGGCTGGACGTCCCGCCGGAGTACACGACGGGGCGTGGCTGGGAGGTCGTCGGTGCCGGACCCGACTACGCCGTCTCGCACACGACGGGCCGGCTGGCCTATCTGGTGGAGGCGCCCGGGCACCGCTACCGGCTGCGGACCCTGGACACCGCGACCGGCCGGGCCGGCTGGAGCGGCGAGGCCTGGCGGCCGCCGGACGCGTCGGACTTCCCGAAGCTGCTCACCGTCGCCAAGGACGACCGCCAGTTCTTCGTGGCCTGGTCCTACGGGAAGACGGGTGACGGGCCCGCACCCGAGGGAACTCTCGTCTCCCTCGACGTGTACGACGTGACGGACGGGGAGCGCCGGCGCGTCGAGGTGCCGTGGACCGGTGCGCCGACCGTCACGGCGACCGGCCCCGGCGTCCTGATCAGTGACGGCCGGGCGAACAGCGCGGTCGTGGATCCGGTCAGCGGTGAGGTGTCGGAGATCGCCGCGTCGGCGGTCGCGTACCCGAAGGGCTGCACGGCCTGCAAGCAGCTCACCGAGGTGCGCGGTCAGACGGCGAAGGGCCTGCTGCTGAGCGGGGTACGCGAATTCTGGGTGCGGGGCGGCTGGTTCAGCAGGAGGACCGCGCCGAAGGGAGCGGACCCGGCGTCCGGGGTGCCGACCTCCGTGGCACCGGGCCTGATCCTCGCGAAGTGGAAGCTCGCCGAGGGTGCGAAGCGGGCCGGCACCCACCAGTTGTGGGCGGTCCACGACGCGGTGAGCGGGAAGCCGGTGGTCTCCGTCGAGTGCCACGCGCCGGCCATGGAGCCGGGGCGTCATCCACGGGCCGTCGTCCCGCCCTCGGGCGGCTACCTGGTCGCGGGGAACCTGGCCTTCGACCTGGAGGCGAAGAAGGGGTTCTGCTTCGAGGAGGAGGACGGATCGGCGCGGCTGACGTTCGCCTCGGTGACGGACGGCGGTACCGCCTACGGCGCGACGACCGCACGGGACGCGGACGAGGCGCTGGAGGGAGACGGGACCGGCCCGGTCACGATGAGCTTCACGACCTGGTCCGTCGAGGCGCTGCCCCCGAACACGCGGCTGCCGGAGATGGAGACCTCGGGCGTCGGCGTCTTCCGCTGGACGGACCGCAAGGACAGGCTGCACCTTCTGGGCTATCCCCGCGTGGGCTGAGCCCGCCGGGCCTCCGTGCGGCCCGGTCGTTCCTTCTCCGGGTGCATCGCCGCAGTCCGGCCGTTCGCCCCGGCGGTGACAACCGAGTTGCCGCGGCCCGGACGGGGGAACGCCCGGGTGGGCGGCCCACCCGGGCGTTCTCGATGCGGTCCGGCCCGCCGGGGAGCCGGTCAGCGCTTGAGGAGCGGCTCCCGCGCGGCGCCCGTGTTCTGCCACGGCCGGCACAGCAGCAGGAAGCACAGCGCCGCGGACAGGGCGCAGACCACCTGCACCACGGCCATCGGCACGGCGGTCTTCTCACCGGCGATCCCGACGAGGGGCGAGGCGATGGCGCCGATCAGGAACTGGGACGTCCCCAGCAGCGCGGAGGCGGAGCCCGCCGCGTGCCTGGTGCGCATCAGGGCCTGGGTGTTGGTGTTCGGCATCGCGAGGCCCATCGCGGACATGAGCACGAACAGCCCGACGGCCACCGGCACCAGGCCGACCTCGCCGAAGACCCCGGACGTCATCAGCAGCAGCGCGACCGCCGCGACCGAGATGACGGCGAGGCCGAAGCCGAGCGCCTTGTCCAGGCTGACCCTTCCGACGAGCAGCTTGCCGTTGATCTGGCCGACGGCGATCAGCCCGATGGAGTTGATCCCGAAGAGCAGGCTGAAGGTCTGCGGGGACGCGCCGTAGATCTCCTGGACGACGAACGGGGACGCGCTCACGTAGGCGAAGAGCGCGGCGAAGGCGAGGCTGCCCGCGACCATGTAGCCGGTGAACACCCGGTCGGCCAGCAGCCCGCGCATGGTGCGCAGCGCGTCGCCGACCCCGCCGGTGTGCCGCTGCGCCGCCGGCAGTGTCTCGTGGAGCCACTTCCAGACGACGAGGGTGAGCAGTACGCCGACGAAGGTGAGGACGACGAAGATGCCGCGCCAGTCGGTGAACTGCAGTACCTGGCCGCCGATCACGGGCGCGATGACCGGCGCGACCCCCGAGATCAGCATCAGGGTGGAGAAGAACCGGGCCATCTCGTCGCCGTCGTACAGGTCACGTACGACGGCCCGGGAGATCACGATGCCGGCGGCGCCCGCCAGGCCCTGGAGGAGGCGGAATCCGATGAGGAGTTCCGCGGTGGGGGCGACGGCGCAGATCGCGGTCGCGATCACGTAGACGACCATGCCGAGGAGCAGCGGCGTACGCCGGCCCCAGCGGTCGCTCATGGGGCCGACGACGAGCTGGCCGAGCGCCATGCCGGTGAGGCAGGCCGTCAGGGTGAGCTGGACGGTCGCGGCCGGTGCGTGCAGCGCGTCGGTGACCTCCGGGAGTGCCGGGAGGTACATGTCCATCGAGAGGGGCGGCAGTGCGGTGAGCCCGCCCAGCACCAGCGTGACCAGAATTCCGGCCCGCCGTGCGGTGGTGGTGGAGGCGTCCGGGAGACCCGGCGCGGTGGTCGTGGAAAGGGCCGGGACACCCGCGGCGGTGGGGGTGGCGGTGGCCTGGGCGCCGAGTGCGGCGCCCTTGCTGCTCGTCGGTATGGGTTCGTGCTCTTGCTGGGCCCGGCTCGCGCCGCTGTCCGGCATCCTCGTCTCCGCTTCGTTGAATCCACATCTATGCTCTCAGCTCAGCCGTAGTGGTCGATACCTTTTTGCGTGGGAGCGGGCGGGCATGAGTGGGACTGTGCGTTGGGGTGTACTGGCGACGGGCGGCATAGCCGCGACCTTCACCGGGGATCTGCTGGCGATGGAGAACTCCGGGGCCGAGGTCGTGGCCGTCGCGTCCCGGAGCGAGGCCTCCGCGAAGGCCTTCGCCGACCGGTTCGGGATCGAGCGGGCGTACGGCAGCTGGGCGGAGCTCGTCGCCGACGAGACCGTCGACGTCGTCTACGTCGCCACCCCGCACTCGGCACACCGGGAAGCGACCGCGCTCGCTCTGCGGGCCGGCAAGCACGTGCTGTGCGAGAAGGCGTTCACGCTCAACGAGCGCGAGGCGCGTGAGCTTGTGGATCTGGCCCGGGAGCGCGGGCTGTTCCTGATGGAGGCCATGTGGACGTACTGCAACCCGCTCATCCGGCGGATGACCGAGCTGGTGGCGGACGGGGCGATCGGCGAGATCCGCACGGTGCAGGCCGACTTCGGCTTCGCGGGCGACTTCGGCGCCGAACACCGGCTGCGTGATCCCGCGCTGGGCGGCGGCGCGCTGCTGGACCTCGGGGTCTACCCGGTGTCGTTCGCGCAGCTGCTGCTGGGGGAGCCGGACCGGGTGCAGGCGGACGCGCTGCTGTCCCCCGAGGGCGTCGACCTGAACACCGGGATGCTGCTGGGCTGGGACTCGGGTGCCACGGCGCTGCTGAGCTGCTCGATCGTGGGGAACCTGCCGACCACCGCGTCGGTCACCGGCACGGCGGGGCGGATCGACTTCCCCCAGGGCTTCTTCCACCCGGAGCACTTCCTCCTCCACCGCGCGGGCCGGGAGCCCGAGAAGGTCGTCACGGGTCCGGGCCCCCAGGGCCTGACGGGCATGCAGTACGAGGCGGCCGAGGTGACGCGCGCGCTGCTGGCGGGCGAGAAGGAGTCCCCCCTGGTGCCGCTGGAGGGCTCTCTCGCCGTGATGCGGACGCTCGACGCGGTACGTGACCGTGTCGGCGTCCGCTATCCGGCGGACGAGCGCGCCTGACCTCGTACGGGGGCCGGGTTAAGCGGGTGTCAGCCCCGGGTTCCCGGCCTCGGTCACGAAGGAGGCCGCCGTGGTGACCGGTGCGCCGGGCGTGGTGACCGCCGACACCGTACGGAAGTCGGCACGCGCCTGCTCCGTGCCGAGGGTGACGAGCGCGTAGCCGCGGCGGCCGTTGTAGAACTTCATGTGCGGGTTGGCCTGGGTCAGGTTGTTCCAGTTGGCCGGCTTCTCGGAGCCGTCCTTGCCGCTGGCGATCGAGGTGGCCACGACCTCCGTGCCGACGGTCCGGGAGGCCGGGTCGTCGAAGTCCTTCTTGAGGTCGAAGCCGTAACCGACGTGCACGTCGCCGGTCAGGACCATCAGGTTCTCGATCCCGGCGGCCTCCGCACCGTCCATGACGCGCTGCCGGGAGGCCGGGTAGCCGTCCCACGAGTCCATGGACAGCTTGTAGGCGTCGGTCGGCACGTCACGCCGCCGGGCGAAGGTGACCTGCTGCGGCACGACGTTCCACCGGGCGTCCGAGGTCTTCCAGCCGTCGAGCAGCCAGCGCTCCTGGGCGGCGCCCGTCATGGTGCGCGAGGGGTCCTCGGACTCCGGTCCGGGGACCTTCCAGCCGTCGCCGTACGCCTGGTTGCTGCGGTACTGGCGGGTGTCGAGGATGTCGAACTGGGCGAGCCGCCCGAAGCGCAGCCGGCGGTAGAGCCGCATGTCGGGGCCGGTGGGGCGCTGCGGAGCGCGCAGCGGCTGGTTCTCCCAGTACGCGCGGTAGGCGGCGGCCCTGCGCAGCAGGAACTCCTCCGGGGGGACGCTGTTCTCCGGGGTGTCGCCCGCGTAGTTGTTCTCGGTCTCGTGGTCGTCCCAGGTGACGACGAAGGGGTGCGCGGCGTGGGCCGCGCGCAGGTCCGGGTCGGACTTGTAGAGGCCGTACCGCATGCGGTAGTCCTCCAGCGTGAGCGTCTCCCGGTTGTAGTGGTCCGGCAGGACGCGGTCGGTGTAGCCGCGGGCGCCGCCGACCGAGGTGACCGCGTATTCGTAGAGGTAGTCGCCGAGGTGGAAGACCACGTCGACGTCCTCGTCCGCGAGGTGCTGGTAGGCGGTGAAGTAGCCGTCGTGGTACGCCTGGCAGGAGACGGCGGCCAGGGACAGGGAGCTGTTGCGGGCGGACCGGGCGGGGGCGGTGCGTGTGCGTCCTGTGGGGCTGGTCCAGCTGCCGGCCCGGAAGCGGTAGTAGAAGTTCCGGTCTGAGTCGAGGCCGTCGACGTCCACGTGGACGCTGTGCCCGAATTCCGGGTGGGCGGTGGCGGACCCGCGCCGGACGACCCGCCGGAAGCGCTCGTCACGGGCGAGCTCCCAGCGGACCTCCACGCGCCCGGCGGGGAGCCCGCCGTCGGCCTCGTACGGGCGGGGCGCGAGTCTCGTCCACAGCAGCACGGATCCCGGCAGCGGGTCCCCGGACGCCACACCGAGGCTGAACGGGTCCTCGGTGATCTTCCGGGCGTCCAGCTCGGCCGCGGCCGCCGTGCCCGCACCGGGCAGGCCGACCGCGAAGGCCAGGGCGGCGGCGGCGCCGGTGACGGTGAGGAAGCGGCGGCGGCCCACACCGGATCCGAGCCGCTGCGCGGCGAGGCGCAGTTCGGCGGAATGGCCGTGCTGGCCGGGCGTCCTGCTGATCTGTGCGGGTGTCATATGCCCCTCCCCTGCCGGATGTTGTCAGAGGTATTGGAGTGCGGGGCGACGACCGGCCGTTGGCGGGTACACAACATCCTTATGGCGGTGCGATGAGCACCGGGTGCCGGCGGCCCGGAAACCTGCCGTACGCTGCCGGGCCATGAACGCTGAGCAGAAATTCGCCGTCGTCACGGGTGCGGGATCGGGGATCGGCAGGGCGGTCGCGCTCACCCTTACGGGTGCGGGCTGGACGGTGGCCCTGGCGGGCAGGCGGGCCGCGGCCCTGGAGGAGACGGCCGCCGCGGCCGGACCGGGCACCGCGGTGTGCCTGCCCACCGATGTGAGCACCCCGGAGGGGGTGGCGGCGCTCTTCGCCTCCGTGCGCGACCGTTTCGGCCGGCTGGACCTGCTCTTCAACAACGCGGGGACGTTCGGGCCGCGCGCGACGCCCGTCGAGGACCTCGCGTACGAGGACTGGCGGGCGGTGGTGGACGTCAATCTGACGGGCACGTTCCTGTGCGCACAGGCGGCGTACCGGCTGATGAGGGAGCAGGACCCGCAGGGCGGCCGGATCATCAACAACGGCTCGATCTCGGCCCACGCGCCGCGCCCGCACTCCATCGCCTACACGGCGACGAAGCACGCGGTGACCGGCCTGACGAAGTCGCTGTCGCTGGACGGGCGGCCTTACCGGATCGCCTGCGGACAGATCGACATCGGCAACGCCGCGACGGACATGACGGAGCGGATGAGTACGGGGATCCTCCAGGCCAACGGCGAGGTCGCCGCCGAGCCGGTCATGGCCGCCGCCGATGTGGCCAGGACGGTCCTGCACATGGCGGAGCTTCCGCTGGAGGCCAATGTGCAGTTCGCGACGGTACTGGCGACAGCGATGCCGTACGTCGGCCGCGGCTGATCCACTTCGATCCACGCTTGCCCGGACCTCACCGGAACTCGCCCCCGAATGACGGAGTTTGCGAGTTTCCCCCTAGGGGCCCGGGCAAGCGCATGCTGCCCGTATGCTGCTGACCTTCACCGGATGCACACAGAAGGACCACAAAGCATGCGCATACGCCCCGCCGCGCCCCTCGCCCTGGCCGCCGCCACCGCCCTGGCCGGCTCGCTCCTCGCCACGGCCCCGGCCTCGGCGGCCTCCCACCAGGGCGGGCTGCACCTCGGCAAGATCCAGTACGACAGCCCCGGCAAGGACACCCGGACGAACGCGTCCCTGGTCGCCGAGTACGTGGACATCCACAACAACGGCAAGTCCAAGGTGCAGCTCAAGGGGTACAAGCTGAAGGACAACACGGGCTACACGTACACCTTCCCGAGCTTCAGCGTCGCCGCAGGCAAGACGGTCCGGGTCCACACCGGCAAGGGCAAGAACTCCGCGGCCCACGCGTACTGGAACCGAGGCTCGTACGTCTGGAACAACACCGGCGACAAGGCCCGGCTGATCAAGCCGAGCGGTGCGCTCCTGGACTCCTGCTCCTGGGGGAAGGGCACCGGCGTGAAGGTCTGCCACTGACCACGGTGAAGGGGCCGCCGCGGCCGGGGGGTCCGCCGAGCGGCCGGGGGTGGCGGTCCGGGGGGTCAGGACCCCGGGCCGCCACCCCGCGGTACCCCCGGTGCCTCGGAGGCCGCCGGCGGGAATGCGCGGCCGCGTCCCCCGGTTGAGCTGCGACATGAGCTCACACACCGCCGCCGAGGTCCTCCGCTACACCGCGTTCTCCGCCGATCCCGACGGGGGGAACCCGGCAGGGGTCGTCCTGGACGCCTCAGCGCTCGACGACGCGGCGATGCTCGCGGTCGCGGCGGAGCTGGGCTACAGCGAGTCGGCCTTCCTCACCTCGCCGGACGGCCTCGGCGGGTACACCGTCCGCTACTTCAGCCCGAAGGCCGAAGTCCCCTTCTGCGGCCATGCCACGGTGGCCGCCGCCGTCGCGCTCGCCGAGCGGGACGGCCCCGGCGATCTGGTGTTCTCCACCCCCGCGGGCACGGTCCCGGTCACCGTCACCCGTGACGGCGACGAGCTCCGCGCCACCCTCACCAGCGTCGAGCCGCACACCACGGACGCCGCGCCCGAGGACGTGGCGGAGGCCCTGGCCGCCCTGGACTGGCCCGCCGCCGGACTGGACGCCGCCCTGCCGGCCCGCATCGCCTACGCGGGCGCCCGCCACCTGGTGCTGGCCGCCGCGACCCGGGAGCGGCTCGCGGACCTCTCGTACGACTTCGACCGGCTGGAAGCCCTCATGCGGCGGCTCGACCTGACGACGGTCCAGCTGGTGTGGCGGGAGTCAGCCACGGTCTTCCACGTCCGCGACCCCTTCCCGGTCGGCGGCGTCGTCGAGGACCCGGCGACGGGCGCGGCGGCCGCCGCGTTCGGTGCGTACGCGCGCGAGCTCGGCCTCGTCCCGCACGACGCGGTCCTCACCCTGCACCAGGGCGCCGACATGGGCCGTCCCGGCACCCTCACCGTCGAACTGAGGCCGGGGGACGCACGGATCAGGGTGTCCGGGACGGGGACCCGTATCGGCTGAGCCCGAAGCGGCGTGGGGCGGGGGCTCAGCTCACGTAGACCCCGGCCCGCGCCGCCACCGCCGCGGCCTCGGCGGCGCGGTCGGCGACCGCCTCGTCGAGGGGGTCGCCGCTGGCCAGCAGCCGGTAGTAGAGGGGCGCCGACACGGCCCGGATCACCTCGTGGGCGTCGGTGCCCCGGGGCAGTTCGCCCCGCGCCACCGCCGCCTCGACGCAGCCGGCCCACTCCTCGACGCGTACGGCGTAGAAGCGGTGCAGGGCCTCCGCCGCCCGGGCGTCGCACGTCGCCGCCGCGACGACGGCGGTGAACAGGGGGCCCTGGCGCGCGTCGGTCAGCGTGCGCACCACCAGTCGCGCGTTGGACCGGAGGTCCTCGTCCAGGGAGCCCGTGTCCGTACGCGGGACCGACTGCTCCGCCATCTCCGTCAGCAGGTCGGCGACCAGCCCTGCCGTGGTGGACCAGCGCCGGTAGACCGTCGTCTTGCCGACCTCGGCGCGGCGGGCCACGTCGGCGAGATCGAGCCCGTCGAAGCCGTGCTCGACCAGCGCGTCACCGGCAGCGCGCAGCACGGCCTCCCGCACCCTGGCCGTACGACCGCCGGGTCTGACCGTGCCGGGCTCCACATCCCCTGCGCCCACGAGAGGCCTCCAGTTCCGCCACCGGACCCATGCCGGAAGACAGTACACATTAACGGGAACCGAGGGCCGTTAGCCCTCGGGTGTCCGCCGGGTGCGTCGGGCGGGTGAGTCGGGCCCGGGTGGCGGGACGCGGGCGCGGCAGGATGACGGCATGGCACCACCGCTGACCGTTCCCAGCATGACCGCCGGAGCCGACTTCGTCCTGCGCCCCTGGGAGATGAGCGACCTGCCCCTCGTCCGCGAGGCGGCGGAGGACGACTACATCCCGCTGGTCACCACGATCCCGACGCCGTACTCCGACGAGGCGGCCGAGGCCTACGTCAGGCGTCAGTGGGACCGGGCCGCCGAGGGAGAGGGATATCCGTTCACCATCGCGCGCACCCGGGACCGGCGGCCGGTCGGCTCCATCGGACTCTGGCTCGCGGACGCGGACGCGGGCCGGGCGACCGTCGGCTACTGGATGACGGCCCCCGGCCGCGGCCAGGGCGTCGCGGGAGCGGCACTGCGCACGGTGACCACCTGGGCCCTGCACGAGCTGGGCATCCCCCGGGCTCAGCTCCTCGTCGAGCCCTGGAACACGGCCTCGGTACGGACGGCCGAGAGCGCCGGCTACCGGCGCGAGGGTCTGCTGCGCGGCTGGCAGGAGATCGGGGGCCGGCGCCGGGACATGCTGATGTACGCCCGGCTGAACGGCGACCGCCCTTCCGATGACCGGCCACCCACCGCGAGCTGAACACGAGACGTTACGATCGCGGGCACCGCGGTGGTGCCGCGGCACCTCGAACCACCGAAATCCCCTGGAGAGCCGAGCCTTGTCCGAACCGCGTATCGGCGTATCCATCGTGACCATGGGAGACCGCCCGCAGCAGGTCGAGGCGCTGCTGGCGTCGGTGGCCATGCAGGACGCGCCCGCCTCCCGCGTGGTCGTCGTGGGCAACGGCTCGCCGCTCCCCGACTACAGCTCCTTCCCCGGCTTGGCGGGCCGGGCCGGGGGCGTGACCATGCTCGAACTCGACGAGAACCTCGGCTGCCCCGGTGGCCGCAACGAGGCCCTGAAGGCGCTCGCCGCCTTCGGCGACGTGGACGTGGTGATCGAGCTGGACGACGACGGCCTCCTGGTGGACAAGGACGTGTTCCGCAGGGTCCAGGAGCTGTACGCCGCGGACCCGCGTCTCGGCATCGTCGGCTTCCGCATCGCCGACGAACACGGCGAGACCCAGCGCCGGCACGTGCCGCGTCTGCGCGCCAAGGACCCGATGCGCCGCGGCCAGGTCACCGCGTTCCTCGGTGGCGGCCACGCGCTCTCCATGAGGATGCTCGCCGAGACCGGACCCTGGCCGGCCGAGTTCTTCTTCACCCACGAGGAGACGGACCTGTCCTGGCGGGCGCTCGACGCGGGCTGGAAGATCCTCTACGAGCCCGGCCTGCTGCTCCAGCACCCCAGGACGTCCCCGGCCCGCCACGCGGTCTACTACCGCATGACCGCGCGGAACCGCGTCTGGCTGGCCCGCCGGAACCTGCCCCTCCCCCTGGTCCCCGCCTACCTCGGCACCTGGATCCTGCTCACCGCGGCCCGCACCCGCTCGGCCACCGGCCTGCGCGCCTGGGCGGCCGGCTTCGCCGAGGGGATGCGCACCGAGTGCGGCGAACGGAACCCGATGCACTGGCGCACGGTGTGGCGGATGACGCGGCTGGGCCGCCCGCCCCTCGTCTGACCGCGCGGGCCCGGCCGCCCTTCGCTCAGCCGGTGGCCTTCCACCGGTACAGCACGTCCGGTTCCTTCTCCTCGTTCCGTGCGCCGTCGCCGTACGCCTCGGGGACGAAGCCGTGCCGCTCGTAGAAGGCGCGCGCGGCGGAGTTGCGCCGGAAGGTGTACAGACCGAGCTCGCCGCGCGAGGCCTCCTTCACCCGTTCCAGGAGCAGCGTCCCGACGCCCCGGCGCAGGGTGTCGGGCCGGAGGTAGAGCTGGTCGAGCTCGTCCCCGTCCAGCGAGGCGAAACCCAGCAGCTCCCCCGCCGCGTCCTCGGCCACCCACACCCTGCTGCCGGGCAGCACGCCATCGGTGATCCAGGCGAGCGTGTCCTCGTCGCTGTGCACCCGCGGCAGGTAGGGCAGCGCGGCGGCCCGGGACGCCAGGAAGACCCGGGTGATCGCCTCCGCGTCCCCGGTCTCCGCCGCCCTCAGCCGTACGGATGTGTCCTGAGCCATCTGCCGCGCCCCCTCGTCGGTGAACGGACAGGTATACCAGGGGCGTCCGGGGGCATCAGAGATCCGTCATGATCAGCGGCCGGCGCGTCAGAGGACCGTCAGGGGCGCGCTCCGGGGGCCCGTCGCCGCGCTGTCATGGGGTGAATGGTGCGGCGGTCGGGAGAGGTGGAGTCGATGCGGCCGAGAGTCGTGGCAGGGGTCAGCGGCAGACCGGACAGTCCGGCGGTGCTCCAGCGAGCCGCCGCCGAAGCCCGCCTGCGAGGCGCGGAATTGTTGGCGGTGATGGCCTGGGACATCCCGGGGGCCGACGGCGGCGGCCGGCACGGCGTCGGCTTCTCGTCCTCGCTCCCCCAGTGCCGCGCGGATGGAGCCGAGAGGCTGCGCGACGCCCTGGGTGCGGCCTTCGGTGCGCCCGGAGCCGGGGTGCCGGTAACCGGCCGGGCCGTGCGGGGTACTCCCGGCGCCGTCCTGGTGGACGCGGTCGGCGCCGAGGACGTCCTCCTCGTGGTCGGGACCGGCTCACGCAACGCCCTGCACCGTTTCCTCTGGCCGTCCGTGGCCCGCCACTGCCTGGCGCACGCGCCGTGCCCCGTGCTGGCCGTGCCGCCGTCTCCCCTCCGGACCGCACTGGCGACCGCCCGCCGCCGGAACGCCTTGGGGCTGCGGCTGGACACACGGGAACTCACCGGGCCGGGCGGGGTGTGACTCCGCTGCCGGGCGAGGGCGACCGTTGCATAATGCGGCCCTGAGGCAACGCCGACCACTCACCGAGGAGTCCAGCCATGGCTTTGACCCGCACCGAGCGTGAGCAGTTCCTGGCCGAACCGCATATCGGCGCCCTGGCCGTCGACGCGGTCGAGGAGGGGCGAGCCCCGCTCACCGTGCCGATCTGGTACCAGTACGCACCCGGCGGCGACCTGTGGATCATGACGGGCCGTGACTCCCGCAAGGGCACCGCGATCGCCGCGGCCGGTCGCTTCAGCCTCATGGTGGAGCGCCTCACGCCGACCATCCGCTACGTCTCCGTCGAGGGGCCGGTCGTCGCGACGCTGCCCGCGACCCGCGAACAGCTGGTGGAGATCTCGGCGCGCTACCTCCCCGCCGAGAAGGTCGACGGCTACGTGGACTTCGCCTGGAGGGAGCACGGCGAACAGGTGGTCATCCACATGCGCCCCCAGCGCTGGCTCAGCTCCGACCTGGGCGAGGTCTGAGCCGACGGCGCACGCGGGGAGCCGGTCGCGGCGAAGCCGTCCGAGCCGGCTCCCCGGGCCCGGGCGACGGCTGAAACAGCACCGGCACTCCCCCGGTCCAGGAGACGGACCGCGGCGGCCCCGCACCCACGGAGCGGGGCGCCGGCCACCACGTCCCGGAATCCGCCCGGGCGTGCGCACGGCACGCGTGACAAATCCTGACCTCGGCGAACCAGCCCCGGACCGGCGCGGGCGGCGGTAACCGGAGCCGAGGGAAGCGCGGGTTCCGGAAAATTTTCTTCCCGCCGATCTTGCGGCATAGATCGTTTAGGGTCTGGGCAGCATGAGGGCGCACATGATGAGCCATCAATTTATGGCTCAAAACGCGCACTTCAAGTCAATGGGCGTCATTTTCGATCGCCCGGTCACGGGGCGGGGGCCTGTGAACTGTCTCAAGAGAGGACCCGCCACATGCCGCAGGACGTCACATTCGACCTCCCCTTCAAGACCCCGGTGAGCGAACACCTGGCGTACGCGCGTGAGCACCACCTGCGCTGGGTGTGGGAGATGGGCCTGGTACGCAGCCAGGCCGGCTTCGAGGAATACCAGTCCTGGGACCTGCCCCAGGCGGCGGCGCGTACGTACCCCTACGCCTCGGCCGAGGACATGGTCGTCCTGATGAACTGGTTCTCCCTCGCCTTTCTCTTCGACGACCAGTTCGACTCCAGGAGCCCGGACCGCGCGGACCGCATAGCGGAGGTCGCGCGGGAGCTGATAGCCACTCCGCTGCGTCCCGCCGGGACGCCTCCCCGCGTGCTCTGCCCGATCACCCTGGCCTGGGCCCAGGTGTGGTCCCGTCTCTCGGATGGCATGTCCCTGACCTGGCGGACGCGGTTCGCCGCCTCCTGGGGACGTTTCCTCGTGGCGCACACCGAGGAGGTCGACCTGGCGGCCGAGGGCCGTGCGGGCACACTCGGTATCGAGGAGTACGCGGAGTTCCGCCGCCGTACCGTGGGCATCCACCACAGCATCGACGCGGGTGAGCGCAGCCGCGGTTTCGAGGTGCCGGCGCAGGTGCAGGCGCACCCGCTGATGGTCAGGATGCGGGACCTGGCCGCGGACACGATCGGCTTCATGAACGACATCCACTCCTTCGAGCGCGAGAAGCGCCGGGGGGACGGTCACAACCTCATCGCCGTCCTGCACCGGGAGCGCGGCTGCACGTGGGAGGAGGCCGCCGCGGAGGCGTACCGGATGACGAGGGCGTGCCTCGACGAGTACCTCACGCTCGAGACGCACGTGCCGGGGATGTGCGAGGCGCTCGGCCTCGGCCCCGAGGAGCGGGCCCAGGTCCGGATGGGCGTGGAAGCCATCCAGCACTGGATCAACGGCAACTACGAGTGGGCGCTGACCTCGGGCCGGTACGCCGCCGCGAAGGAGGGCCCGGCCGCCACCGCCGAACTGGCGGGCAGGGGATCGCTGGACGATCTGCTCACCGTCTGACACACGCGTTCCCGCCCGGCCGGAGGAGATCCGGCCGGGCGGGAACGGGGAGCGCGGTCAGACCGCGGTGAACTCGACCGGGAGGGCGTCCAGGCGCGCTTCCCAGGTGGAGGCGGTCGAGGTGAGTTCGCCGGCGGGTACGGCCAGACGCAGTCCGGGCAGCCGGTGCAGCAGGGTGTCGACGGCGGTCTCGATGATCGCCTGGCCCATGTTCTGGGCGGGGCATTCGTGCGGACCGCCGCTGAACGCGAGGTGCGACTGGTTGCCGTGTACGGAGACACCCGCGTCGGGACGGATGTCCGGGTCGAGGTTGCCCGCCGCGAGCCCGAGCACCAGCAGGTCGCCCTCCTTGATCTGCGTACCGCCCAGCTCGACGTCCGCGGTGGCGAAACGCCCCGGGAGGACCGCCAGCGGAGGGGTGCTCCACATGACTTCCTCGACGACCTCGGAGACGGCCCGCTGGCCGCTGACGAGCCCCGAGAGCCGGGCGGGGTCGGTGAAGACCGCCTCCAGCACCCGGGCCAGCAGATTGCTGGTCGTGGTGTGCGCCGTGATCAGCACCAGCCGCAGATGGCTGAGGATCTCGCCCTCGTCGAGCCCGGCGTCGTGCCCGAGCAGCCCGGTGGTGAAGTCGGGCCCGGGTTCGAGGCGCTTGCGCTCGGCGAGCTCCCCCAGGATCTCCATGATGCGGTCGTTGTGCGCGAGGGCGTCCGGACCGCCCTTGATGACCTGGGCGCAGGAGACCGCCAGGCTGCGCCCCTCGGCGGCCGGGAGCCCGAACAGCCGCGTCAGCACGAGCATCGGCAGATACTCGGCGTACTCGCCCACCAGGTCGGCGCTGCCCTTGCCGGCGAACGCGTCGATCTGCTTGTTCGCGAAGTGCGTGACATGGCGCCGGATACCGCGCCCCGCCAGGGTGTCCAGGTTGTCGGTGACGGCCCTGCGCAGCCTGCGGTGCGGCTCACCGTCCTGGGAGACGCAGTCCGGACGCCAGCCCAGCATCTGCATCAGCGGCGAGGTGTCCTCGACCTCCCCCTCCTGCCAGTCCCGCCAGATGCGTGAGTCCCGGCTGAACTGGAGGGGGTTGTCGAGCACGCGCCGGCTCTCGCGGTAGCCGAGGACCAGCCAGGCGCGGACGTCCCCCTCCAGGAGCACCGGTGCCACGGCTCCGTGTTCCTTGCGCAGCCGTCCGTAGATGCCCTGCGGGTCGATCGCCGCGTCCGGACCGTACAGCCGGGTCAGGTCGTCGGCGCCGCCGTGCATGACGGGGCAGCCCCGGGTGGCCTCCCCGTCGGCCGGGTGGTCGGTCATCGGGGCTCCAGAGCGACGGCGGAGCGTGCCTTGAGGTGGCGTATCAGCGCGATCAGCACGTCCCGGCTGGAGTTCCGGTCACGGGCGTCGCAGGTCACGACCGGCGTGTGTTCCGGAATGTCCAGGGCGTCCCGGATCTCCTCGACCGGATGGTCCTTGGAGTCGGGGAACACGTTCAGGGCGATGACGAAGGGCACGTCCTGCCGCTCCATCTCCTCGATGGCCCGGAAGCTGGAGGCGAGCCGGCGGGTGTCCACCAGGACGACCGCCCCGAGAGCGCCCTTGAACAGGCCGTTCCACAGGAACCAGAACCGCTCCTGCCCAGGGGTCCCGAACAGGTACAGCACCAGTTCCTCGTTGATGCCGATCTTGCCGAAGTCGAGGCTGACGGTGGTCTCCTGCTTGTCCGCCACCCCGATCAGGTCGTCGACGTCCACGCTGGCCTGGGTGAGCGTCTCCTCGGTGGTGAGCGGCTTGATGTCGCTGACCGAGCGCACCAGGGTGGTTTTCCCGGTGCCGAAACCGCCGGCGATCATCACCTTCACCGAGCGGGTGCCGCCTCCCGCCGCCTGCCGGTCGGGATGGTCAAAGCCTTTGAAGTCCACTGAGTACCTCCTCAAGGAGCGCGAGGTCGGGCCCGCGGCCGGCTTCTGACGCCGGGATGGGATCACGGGCTTCGACGCGGCCTGCGTCCAGCAGATCGGCCAGGAGCACCGCGAGAATGTTGAAGGGCAATCCGAGGTGGGCGCCGAGTTCGGCCACCGACAGCGGATCGCGGCAGCGCCGGAGTATCTCCTCGTGCTCGTGCTGCAGACCGGTCCCGGCTGCGGTACGGGAGATGATGAGTGTCGCCACGTCCAGGGTCGACGCCGAACCACCCGGTCCGCTGCGCCCCCCGGTGAGGACGTAGTAGCGCTCGAGACCGGGCGGGTCCGTGGGCCGGCGGGGACCACTCATCCAGAATTCTCCTCCAGGCGCGGACTCGTGCCGAGGAGCTCACCCATCCTCCGCGCCAGATCCCGCATCTGATGGCCGAGCAGGCCCTGGTCGAGCCCTTCCCTGGCCAGCACCCCGAGGTACGTCTCCACACCGGCCCGCACCACGAAGAGATGGCCGCCGTCGACCTCGATCATCGCCAGTCGGAGCTGTCCCGCGTACGTGGGGAATTGCTCGGCCACCGGCTGCGCGAGCGCCTGGAGGCCCGCGACCACGGCGGCGAAGCGGTCCACGTCGTCGGGGTCGTCGGCGCCGTAGGAGGTGATGGCCTTGCCGTCGCTGGAGGCCACGAGGGCGAAACGTATCTCCCGGATGCTCTCCGTGAGATCGCGGAGCGCCCAGCTCACGTCGGTTCCCTGTTGCGTCATGTGGACTAGTCGCTCTCTTCAGTGCGGTTGGACTCACGGCCGGCAGTCGTCTCGCGGGCGCCCGGGTCGGCGTCCGCGGTCATCGCCCCTGGCGGAGCGCTTTCGCGCCCGGCCGTGGCGAAGGCGGCGAGGCCGGCGAACGAGGCGTCCGGCGGCACGGCGACCACGGACTCCGTGGTCCGGTCGGTTCCGCCCGGACGGGCTGTCGGCGTGTCCGCCCGCCTGCTCCTGCGTCGGGGCAGGCCGCCGGGCGTGGTGTCCATGGCGTCGATGGCTTCAGTGCTCTCCACGGGCACGGCGGCCCGGGCCGGCTCGGGGACCGGCACGGCCCTCTCCACGGCGGGCCTGGCCGGCTCGGTGACGGGGGCGGGCAGATGGCTGAAGTACTTGTGGGGAACCACCACGACCACCGAGGTGCCGAGCCACGGCGAGTCCGCGAAGGTGACCCGGATGCCGTAGCGGCGCGCGAGGGCGCCCACCACGCGCAGGCCGAGGTTGGCGTCCTCCGAGATGCCGCCCAGGCCGGGACCCTGCGAGGTGCCCGCGATGGCCTGCTCCGCCTCGCGCTTGCGCTCGTCGCTCAGGCCCTTGCCCGCGTCCTGGATCTCGATGCCGACCCCGTTGGGCACCTCCTTGCCGGAGACGACCACGGGCTCGGTGGGCGGCGAGTATCGGGCCGCGTTGTCGAGGAGGTGGGCGAAGATCAGGGTGAGGTGGTCCACCAGACCGCCGTCCACACCGAGTTCGGGCAGGTGACGGACCTGGATGCGGTTGAAGTCCTTGATGCGTCCGATGCCGCCGCGGACCACGCTGAGCAGTCGCTGCGGCTCCTGCCACTGGCGTCCGGGCCGGTCCGAACCACCGAGTACGCCGATGCTGGCGGCGAGGCAGTCGGCGGGGCCGATCTCCTGGTCCAGCTCCATGAGGCCCTGGGCCACTGCGGGCAGCCGCCCGTGTTCGCCCTGCATCTCGTGGAGCCTGCCGCGCAGCCGGCCCGTCAGCACGTGGATCCGGCTGCCGATGCCGACCACCGCCTGCTCGGCGGACGTGGAGCGGTTCAGCTCCTCCTCCACGGCGAGCAGCGCGGTCCGCTGGACCCTGCGCAGCGCGGCGCGCAGCTCCGGACTCGCGTCGGCCTCCTGCGCGGCCTCGGCCAGGATGTCGTCGATGGCCTCACCGTCCCGGAGCCGCGCGACGGCTTCGGGGAGGTGGCTGTCGCCGAGCCTGACGACGACGGCCTGCTGGAGCGCGAGCCGCTCCTCCGTCGCGCGGGTCCGTTCGGCGATGCCGGCCTCGTACGCCTGCGCCTGCTCCGCGAGCCGGGCCTCGAAGGTGGCCGCCTGCTCGCCCAGCTGCGCCTCCAGCGCGGTGCGCTCGGCCGCGAATCTCTGTTCCCGGCCGCGCACATCCGCGTACAGCTGCTGGGAGTGCTCGGCCTGGGCCGAGCGGAAGTCCTCGTTCGCACGGCCGAGCCGGGCCCGGGTCCGCACGAGGAGCCGTACACAGACCGCGCCGGCGACGGTGACCGCGGCCCCCGCGAACGTCGCGGGTATCTGGACCTCATCGGGTCCCGCCACTGCGGTGACGACGGTTCCGGCTCCTAAGGCCAGTGGCATCAGCCACCAGCCGTACCAGGAGACCGGGGCACGTGCCGCCGGGGGTGGAGTGGCAAGTTCCATCTGCATCCTTCGAGAGCAACACAATCGAACAGGGGGGAGTCGCGCACACGCCGCGGCGCCACCGCACGTCGAGCGGGCAGCACTGCGGCGGCCGAGTGAGTTCGAGTCAACTCGCCGCGCCGCAGGGGAGCCTATCGGGTTACGGACGCAAGTGATCAACTCCCCTCCGCATACCGGAAGGTAAGGGATCGGCCGCCGGCCGGAACACGACGGCGGCCGTGGCGCCGATACGTATGAAGGCGTCGGCGGGGGGTAGGAAGCGATGGAGGCAGGGACGGGTCCGCCCCGGGCGGGATGACACCGCACGGCCGGAAAGGTCCTCCGCCACCGCCGAAGCCCCTTCACCCCGGCCACGGGCGGGAGTTCGGGAGGGCAGACGGACGGGGAGGAAGGGGCAGATCCCCCGCACCCTCCGGACATCCGATGTGCCCCTGGGCTTGCTGACGCGGGGACCGGCGCGGCCCTACCGTCGACTGGTGGATCTATGGACTTCTTTGGAACCCGCGTCGACCACGGTGGATCCGGGCAGCAGTACGACCGTCCGGCTACGGCTGCGGAACACCGGCGACGTCGTCGACGAGTACCGCTTCGAGCCCGTAGGCGACATCGCGCCCTGGATGACCGTGGAGCCGCAGACGGTCCGGCTCTATCCGGGTACGACCGCGACGGTGGAGCTGACGATCGCGCCGCCGCGCACGCCCGACGCGACGGCCGGGGCGAATCCGTACGCGGTGCGGATCACACCGACCGAGCATCCGGAGGCCACCACGGTCCCCGAGGGCAACGTCACGATCACCCCGTTCACCGAGCTCAGGGCCGAGTTGGTCCCTCCCACGGTCAAGGGGCGTTTCCGGGCCCGGCCCAAGCTGGCCG
The DNA here is from genome assembly GCF_002941025.1 of Streptomyces sp. QL37. Classification (NCBI taxonomy): domain Bacteria; kingdom Bacillati; phylum Actinomycetota; class Actinomycetes; order Kitasatosporales; family Streptomycetaceae; genus Streptomyces; species Streptomyces sp. QL37. The sequence goes on from NZ_PTJS01000001.1 coordinate 2,356,441, forward strand.
TCGACAACCTCGGGAACACCAAGCTCACCGCGTCGGTCAGCGGGAGTGACAACGGGGACTCCATCTCGTACGACATCCGCCCGGGCAGCATCCAGGTCGAGCCCGGCCGTGCCGTCTTCGTCGACGCGACGCTGAAGCCGCGGCAGATCACCTGGTTCGGGTCGAAGGAGCAACGGCCCTACACGCTGGCCGTCCAGAGGTCCGGGGCGCAGCCCGTCGACGTGGACGGCACCTACGTCCAGCGGGGGTTCCTGCCGGGGTGGCTCGCCACCGCACTCGGCATCGCCCTGGCTCTCACCATCACGTTCGTCGTCATCTGGCTCGCCTACAAGCCGCAGGTACGCAGCCTCGCCACGGAGAAGGTCGCCGACTCCCCGGTCAGCACCCTGCCGCCGTCCGCTTCGCCACCGGCCCCGCCGTCGCCGCAGGCCGAATCCAAGGCGCCCACTCCGGATCCCACACCGGAGAAGGAGGACGACGGTGGGGGCGCGACGGAGAAGCCTCCCGCCGGCGGAGGCGAGGAGCCCGAGAAGCCCCCCGCCCCTGCCCCGGGATCCCACATCATCAGCAAGGCTGCCGGCTTCTGCATCGAGGCCACGGGCCAGGTGAACGGCGAGGCCAGGGACGGCACGCACCTGACGGCCTGGAAGTGCAAGGAGAAGGACAACCAGAAGTGGGAGTTCCTCGGCGACGGCACCGTCCGCTCGCTGGGTCTGTGCATGGACGTGGCCTGGGGCTCCAAGGAGGACGGCGCAGTGATCCAGCTCGCCCGGTGCACCGGCGTTCCGGCTCAGAAGTTCGTGATGAGCGGCGAGGGCGACCTGGTCAATCCGCAGGCCGACAAGTGCGTGGACGTGGACGACGGCTACGCCGAGGGATCCGCCCTGCTGCTGTGGACATGCTCGGGCAAGCCCGACCAGAAGTGGCGGATCGAGGGCTGACCGGGCGGCCCGCGCCGCGCCGCCGGATGAACGGCGGGGGCGGCGCGGGCCGGCTGGTGTGGTGTCACCAGTTCTTGTGCTGGACCTCTCCGAGGTCGCAGAAGGTGCAGCCGGGGCTCAGGAAGTCCTGCGTACGGCGGAAGTCCTCGTCGGCCAGGTGCCATCGGAGCCAGGAGGTGATGATGTGCTGGCCGTTGCGCGTCGCGAGGATGTGGTCGGTACCGTCGAGGACGTTGAACCACACCGGCACATCGGTGTTGGTGTAGTCGCGTCGCACGTTCTCGGTGGCGAAGTCCTCGTCACCGCCGATGTAGAGGGCCGGATTGCGCAGGCTGTCGGGACCGTCGCCGTCGAAGGAGCCGCCGGCCACGTGGACGGTGGTCTCCAGCCGCGGCTCGTCGGCCACGTCGAACGTGCCGATCGATCCGCGGGAATGGCCGCCGAAGGCCACCTCCGTCAGGTCGAGGTGGGTGTACAGCGGGCTGCTCGGGGCGGCGTTCTGGTCCTCCAGCCAGTCGAGCGCGTCGACCATGTAGTCGCCGCTGCTGGACGAGACCTCGCTGTAGACGACGAATCCGTGCGAGGCCCACTGGCGCAGCATGTCCTCGTAGGCCGCGGGGTCCGATCCCGCGCCCGGTCCCCAGACGAAGACCGGGTGGTCCACACCGTCCTGGCCGGCGTCCGTCGGACGGACCAGCCATCCGTCGTCGTCGGGGCCGGCGGATTCGTCGATGGTCACCGCGTACGGACCGGGCCCGGTCACGTCGTCCACCGGGGGCAGGGATCCGCCCGGAGGGTCGGTCGGGCCTCCGTCGTCCTCGGCTTCGACGAGCACGTCGTCGACGGTCAGCGTCTCCAGGAGGCTGTTGGCGTTCAGCGAGAACCGCAGCCGCAGGTCGCCTCCGTCGACCGCCGCCGGCAGGGGGAACGACACCGCGCCCGTGGCGGTGCGCGCCGACTCCAGTGTGGTGAACGGGGCGCCGTCGACCGAGTAGGCCACGGTGAAGGCCTCGCCGGCGTCCAGACCCGAGGCCGTCCGGGTGTAGGACAGGGCCACGTCGCTCCGACCGGTCAGATCGATGGGCGCGGACACCAGGGACGCCCCGGAGCTCAGCGACCCGCTCAGCCGGGCCCCGTAGGTCCCGGTCCTGACGGAACCGGAGGCGGTGAAGGTGCCGAGCCCGTCGGAGAAGTCCTCGCTGTAGACCGCGGTGGCCGCGGAGGCGGGAGCCGCGGTCATACCCGTGGTCACGGCCATGACGCCGACGGCCGCGGCGCCGATTAACCGCAGGTGCCCTCTGATGCGAGACATGGATGGATCCCTTCTGGCCGCGCCGGCCGGCTGCGGCGGCGCACCCGTGTCGTTACGCGAGTGATGCCTGCTTCCGATGACCGGGGTGCGTCCCGGCTTCGGCTCATGTCGATTGAAGCGGGCGGCGGGAAGGGAGGAATCCGTGAAATCACCGGGCCAGTCCAGCGCCCGGGACCGGGAAAGGGCCTCCGACGCGGGTCGGAAGCCCTTTCAGTGGTGGAACCGCTGGTGGCGGCAGACGAGTCGGGCTGTACGCCGGGTTCTGTCGCCCGGTCGCCTCGCGGCGGCCGGGGAGACGGCCATCCATCTAGGACCGGCATTGCTGCCGGTCTCGTGCGGTCTACCCGCGAACTCGGGCGGGCAGCCCTCGGACGTTCGCGCAGGAGCACCGGGGTGCTCCCTCTTGACCTTGCTCCGGGTGGGGTTTACCTAGCCGCCTGAGTCGCCTCAGGCGCTGGTGGTCTCTTACACCACCGTTTCACCCTTACCGGGGACCGAGGTCCCCGGCGGTCTGTTTTCTGTGGCACTGTCCCGCGGGTCACCCCGGGTGGCCGTTAGCCATCACCCTGCCCTGTGGAGCCCGGACGTTCCTCGGGAGGATCCGGGGATCCTCACGCGGCCGTCCGCCCGGCTCGTCTGCCGTGGTGACCATGCTACCCGGCGGGGCCGGCGGTGAAGGCCGCGATGCCGGCCTCCCAGGCCGCCGAGAGATCGGCGCCCGGGGGGAAGCGGCCGTTGAGCTCCAGGACCACCATTCCGTGGGCGAAGGCCCAGGCCGCCCTGGCCCGGTCCTCGTCACCCCCGGCGGCACGGAACAGCGGCGCCGCCGCGGCGTCCGCCGCGCCCGTGGCGGGGAGGGTGCGGCCCATGGTGAGGAGGTAGAGGTGCGGGTGGGCCAGGGCGTAGGTGCGGTACGCGGTGGCGAGCGCGGAGAAGGAGCCCGGGGCCGCCGCCTCGGCCGCCGCCAGGACCCCGGCGGTCTCCCGGAGCATCTCGGTGGCCAGCGCCGCCACCACGGAGGACTTGTCCGGAAAGTGCTTGTACAGGGACGGTGCCTTGACGCCCACCCTGTCCGCCAGCCGGCGCATGGTCAGCGCTTCGGGGCCCTCCGCCTCCAGCAGGACGCGCGCGGCGGCGATGATCTGCCGGGGCCGGCCGGCCGCGGGGGCGGTGGCGAGGTCAGTCACGCATGAGACCTTCCCTGGTACGGAGTCGCTACGCAGTCCGCAGCCGAGGACGTGATCGTACGAGATGCGGACAAGCCGCCCTCACTCGGGCGCGAACAGCACCTTCGACGAGCCGGGGTCGGCCTGGACGAGGCGGGCCCGCAGCCGTCCGCCGAGGGGAAGGAGGGCTTCGGACTCGATCCGGGCGACGATCGCCGGCTCCTCGATGTGCGCGGGGTCGATCGTGAAGAACGGCAGATCCGTGGCGTCCAGGTGGCCGGAGACGTCCGGGGCCTTCGCCGCCCCCGCCGCTTCGGCGAGGACGGCGGCCGGGAAGGCCGTGGGCAGGCCGAGCCGGGCGCGCAGGGCCGCCCGCAGCGGGGTGCCGTCTGCGCCGGTCATGTGGAGGTGGCGGCGGGGCATGTCATCGAGCGTAGGCCGGGGCGGTGGGGTCGGCATCCCGGTCTCCGGGGCGGGCTCCGGGTGGACCGGCCCGTACCCTTGCCGGGGGCTCCCACGCGCCGCGGAGCCCTGTGCCGCGTGTGAAGGAGAACCCCCGTGCTCGTGCTGTTGCCGCCCTCCGAAGGTAAGGCCGCTTCGGGGCGCGGGGCACCGCTGAAGCCGGAGTCCCTGTCCCTGCCGGGCCTCGCCGACGCCCGGGCCGCGGTCCTGGACGAGCTGGTCGAGCTCTCGATGGCGGACGAGGAGAAGGCCCGCGAGGTGCTGGGCCTGAGCGAGGGGCTGCGCGGCGAGATCGCGAAGAACGCGGAGCTGCGCACGGCCGGGACCCGGCCCGCCGGGGAGATCTACACGGGGGTGCTGTACGACGCCCTGGGCCTGGACTCGCTGGACGCGGCGGCCAAGCGGCGCGCCGGGAAGTCGCTGCTGGTCTTCTCCGGGCTGTGGGGCGCGGTGCGGGTGAGTGACCGGATCCCCTCGTACCGCTGCTCGATGGGGGTGAGGCTGCCGGGCCTCGGCGCCTTGAACGCGTACTGGCGCGCCCCGATGGCGTCGGTGATGCCGGAGGCGGCCGGGGAAGGGCTGGTCCTGGATCTGCGCTCGTCCGCGTACGCCGGGGCGTGGAAGCCCTCGGGCGAGGTCGCGGAGCGCACGGCGAGTGTGCGGGTGCTCCAGTCCCAGATGGTGGACGGGGTGGAGAAGCGGTCCGTGGTCAGCCACTTCAACAAGGCGACGAAGGGCCGGCTGGTCCGCGATCTGCTGCTGGCCGGGGCCGCCCCCAAGGGCCCGGCCGAGCTGGTGGAGGCGGTGCGCGACCTCGGCTACGTGGTGGAGGCGCGGGCCCCGGAGCGTGCGGGGCGGCCGTGGGCACTCGATGTGGTGGTCACCGAGATCCACTGATCCACCCGCAGGCCACCGCGGAGTCGTTGCAGCATGCGCAACGCACGTTGCGCAGTGTGCGGTTCTCGCGGCAGGATGGTCCCATGACCTCCTCCGCGCCCGCCGCCGTGTCCACTTCCGTCCTGGACCTCGCCCCCGTCGTCCCCGTCGTCGTGCTGGAGGACGCGGCCGACGCGGTGCCGCTGGCGCGCGCACTCGTGGCGGGCGGGCTGCCCGCGATCGAGGTCACGCTGCGGACGGCCGCCGCACTCGACTCGATCCGGGCGATCGCCGCGGAGGTCCCCGACGCCGTGGTCGGCGCCGGCACGGTGATCTCCCCGGCGCACGTGACGGCCACGGTCGCGGCCGGAGCGCGCTTCCTGGTCAGCCCCGGCTGGACGGACGCCCTGCTGGACGCGATGAAGGCGTCGGGCGTGCCGTTCCTGCCGGGCGTCTCGACGACGTCCGAGGTGGTCGCGCTGCTGGAGCGCGGCGTCACGGAGATGAAGTTCTTCCCCGCCGAGGCTGCGGGCGGCACCGCCTACCTGAAGGCGCTGGCGTCACCGCTCCCCCAGGCCCGGTTCTGCCCGACGGGCGGGGTCTCGCTCGCCTCCGCGCCGTCGTACCTGGCACTGCCCAACGTGGGCTGCGTGGGCGGCAGTTGGATGGTCCCCGGCGACGCGGTGGCCGCGAAGGACTGGGCGCGCGTGGAACGGCTGGCCGCCGAGGCGTCCGCGCTGGGCCGCGCCTGAGCCCCACCGGGCCCGGCGCGCTTCCCGCGACTACCGCAGGTGTGAGGTGTCGTTGAGGAGCCTCAGCGAGGGGTTCCCGTCCGCGTAGTACGCCACCGTCGAGACGGACGCGGGCGAGAGCTCCATGCGGAACAGCGACTCGGGCGGTGCGCCCAGCGCGAGCCTGACCAGGGTCTTGATCGGGGTGACGTGCGTGACCAGGAGCGCCGTACGGCCCGCGTAGCGGGCGATCAGCCGGTCGCGCGTCACCGACACCCGCTCCGCCACCTCGGCGAAGCTCTCGCCGCCACCCGTGGGGGCCGCGTCGGGGGAAGCCAGCCAGGCGGTGAGGTCGGAGCCGTGACGCTCCCGCACCTCGCCGAAGGTGAGCCCCTCCCAGACCCCGAAGTCGGTCTCGCGCAGGCCTTCCTCGATACGGACCTCAAGGCCGAGCCTGGCCGCCACGGCCTCCGCCGTCTCACGGCAGCGCCGCAGCGGGGAGCTCACGACCTCCTGGACGGTGCCCCGGGCGGCGAACGCCTCCGCCGCGCACGCGGCCTGGTGACGTCCGGTCTCCGAGAGCTGCGGATCGCTGCCGCCGCTCCCCGAGAACCGCTTCTCGGGGGTGAGGGCCGTCTCGCCGTGCCGGAGCAGGATGAAGGTGGCGGGCGCGCCCAGGTCGGGTGCGCTCCCCCAGCCCACCTGCGGGGTCGCCGACGCGCTCTGCGGGGCGGCCTCCGAGGGGCGGGCGGCCGCCATGGCGGCGCGGACCTTCGCCGCGCCCGCCGCCGCGTCGCCGGGCGGTCCTGACCGGGGCGGCGGATCCGGGACGACCAGGGTGCGCACCGTCTCCACGTCGGCCGTCGAGGCCGCCGGGTCCCACTGCTCGCCCCGCTTGCCCGCGTCCATCGCCTCGTTGGCGAGCCGGTCGGCGTGCTTGTTCTCCGCGCGCGGGATCCACTCGTACGTGACCGAGGAGGCCGGCAGGATGCGCGCGGCCTCCGCGGCGAGCGGCTTCATGCCGGGGTGCTTGATCTGCCAGCGGCCCGACATCTGCTCGACCACCAGCTTGGAGTCCATCCGGACACGGACCTTCACGTCCGTGTCCGGGAAGAGCTCCTTCACCGCCTTCAGACCGGCGATCAGGCCCTTGTACTCGGCGACGTTGTTCGTCGCGACGCCGATGTACTCGGCCTTCTCGGCGAGGGTGCGGCCGTCGGCCGGGTCGACGACGACAGCGCCGTAACCCGCGGGTCCCGGATTGCCCCGGGAGCCCCCGTCGGCCTCGACGACCAGCTGGCGGGGAGCGGACATTACAGGCCCGACTCCGAGGTGCGTACGAGGATGCGGTGGCAGTTCTCGCAGCGCAGCACGGTGTCGGGGGACGCGGCCTTCACGTCGTTGACCTCGGTGATGTTCAGCTCCAGGCGGCAGCCCTCGCAGCGGCGCTGGTAGAGCCGTGCGGCGCCGACGCCGCCCTGCTGGGCGCGCAGCTTGTCGTACAGCTTGAGCAGGTCGGCGGGGACGGCACCCGCGACGACCTCGCGGTCCTTGGCCACGGTGGCGGCCTCGGTGTCGAGCTCCTGGGAGGCCGCGTCCCGGCGGGCGGTCGCGTCGTCGACCTTGGCCTGCACCGCGCTCACGCGCTCGGTCAGCTCGGCGACGCGCTCCTGGGCGGACTCGCGGCGCTCCATGATCTCGAGGACGACGTCCTCCAGGTCGCCCTGGCGCTTGGCCAGCGAGGTGATCTCACGCTGGAGGCTCTCCAGGTCCTTCGGCGAGGAGACCGCGCCGGAGTCGAGCCGCTGCTGGTCGCGGACGGCGCGCTGGCGCACCTGGTCGACGTCCTGCTCCGCCTTGGTCTGCTCGCGGGTGGTGTCGCTCTCCTCGGTCTGCGAGGCCACCAGCAGGTCGCGGAGCTGCGCGAGGTCGCTGTTGAGCGACTCCAGCTCGGCGTGCTCGGGCAGCGAGGTGCGCTTGTGGGAGAGCTGCGACAGACGTACGTCGAGTGCCTGGACTTCGAGGAGTCGGATCTGGTCGGCGGGCGCGGCGTTCAGTTGGGGGCTCCAGAAGAGTGGTGGGTGGTCCAGGGGTCGGTGACCTGCTTCGAGACATGGACCCGCAGGTCCCATCCGTGGCGGTCGGAAATTGCGTCGAGCTGCGCGGCGGCCTGCTCGCACCAGGGCCATTCGGTGGCCCAGTGTGCGGCGTCGACCAGGCCGAGCGGCGAGTGCTGGACGGCCTCGGAGGCCGGGTGGTGGCGCAGGTCCGCGGTGAGGAAGGCGTCCACCCCGGCGGCCCGTACGGCGTCGAAGAGGCTGTCGCCGGAGCCGCCGCTCACGGCGACCCGGCGCACGGGTGCGTCGGGGTCGCCGGCCAGCCGGATGCCCTGCGCGGTGGCGGGCAGCCGGGCGGCCGCGCGGGCGGCGAAGTCGCGGAGGGTCTCGGGGTGGTCGAGCTCGCAGATCCGGCCGAGCCCGCGGCGCCCGTCGGCGTCGGTGGGGTCCGGCACGAGAGGGCCGGTCACCCGCAGGTCCAGGGCGCCCGCGAGGGCGTCGGACACCCCGGGATCGGCGGTGTCGGCGTTGGTGTGCGCGACGTGGAGGGCGATGTCGTGCTTGATGAGCCCGTGGACGACCCGGCCCTTGAAGGTGGAGGCCGCGACCGTCGTCGTACCGCGCAGATAGAGCGGGTGGTGGGTGACGATCAGCTGGGCACCGAGGGCGCGGGCCTCGTCGGCGATCCGCTCGACGGGGTCGACGGCGAAGAGGACCCGGTCGATCTCCGCTCCGGGATCACCGCAGACCGTGCCGACGGCGTCCCATCCTTCGGCCCGCTCGGGAGGCCAGAGGGCGTCGAGCTCGGCGATGACTTCAGACAGACGGGGCACGTAGGAAAGGCTACCTGTCCGCCGTGGCCCGGCGCCCCTGGCCGCCGGGGCCCGTGCAGCGGGACCGGCGGCCAGGGGCGAATCGTTACGGGGCGAGGCCGTTCGCCGTCACTCGACGACGTCGTCCGCGGTCACTTGACGAGGTCGGCGCGGAGGTCGTCGAGGACCAGGTTCGCGGAGGTGACTCCGAGGCCCAGGTACCAGGTCTCGTCCGGGACGTCCTTCGCCCGGCCGGACTTCACCGCGGCGAGGTTCTTCCACAGCGGGTTGGCGCGGGCGGTGTCGCGCTCGGTGGCCTTCGCGTCGCCGTAGACACCGGTGAAGATCCAGTCGGCGTCGGCCTGGTCCATGTTCTCGGAGCTGATTTCCGTGGCCAAGTCGTCGATCTGCTGGTTCTCCGGCCGCGGCAGGCCGACGTCCTGAAGGATCGTGCCGATGAAGGAGGCCTTGGCGTAGAGCCGGATCCTGTCCGGCATGTAGCGGACCATGGAGACGGTCGGCTTGTCCGGGCCGATGTCCGCGCCGAGCTTCTCCGCCTTCGCCTCGTAGGCCGCGAGTTCGGACTCCGCCTTCGCGGTCCTGTCGAGCGCGGCGGCGTTCAGGAGGTAGTTCTCCTTCCAGGTGAATCCCGGGCGGATGGAGAACACGGTCGGCGCGATCTTCGAGAGCTCGTCGTACTTGTCCGCCGCACGCAGCTGGCTGCCGAGGATCAGGTCCGGCTTCAGACCGGCGATCGCCTCCAGGTTGAGGCTGTTGATCGTCCCGACGCTCGCCGGGTTCCCCGCCTCCTTCTTCAGGTACGACGGGATGGCGTCGTCACCCTCGGACGGGGCGTAGCCGACGGGCTTCACACCGAGCGAGACGACGTTGTCGAACTCGCCCACGTCCAGCACGACCACGCGCTTCGGCGCGGCTTCGAGCTTCGTGCTGCCCATGGCGTGGGTGAGCGTGCGGGGGAACTCGCCCGCTTTCGCGTCGGTCCCGTACGCCGCCGTCTTCTTCGCCGCGTCGGCGAAGTCCTTGCCGCCTGTGGCGACGGCCGCCTTCTTGTCTCCGCCCGTGTCGCCGCCCGCCGCCCCGCCGGCCGTGTCGTCGCCACCGCACGCCGAGAGGGAGAGGGCGGCCGCCACCGCGAGACCGATCGCGGCGGTGCCGCGGCGCCTGAAGGACATGTTCTGCTCCAGTTCGGGACATTCACAGGAAATTCTTAGGGAAGGCAAACCTTATCCCGCACGAATCCGGCAGCACAGCCACCCCCGACTCCGCAGGCGAACGGGGACATCGGCACCCTTATGTGTGAAGTGGCGTGGCTCGCGTTGTCCGGTGGGGAGTGCGAAACCTAGCTTCGGTTGCCGGAGGTGACCGGACCATGACTGCCTGTGCCATCGAGGACGAGACCGCCGGAGCCGTGAGGACCACCGCGGCGGCCGGCCCCACACCCGAGGCCGCTGAGCCCGACGGGCCGGCCGAGCCCGTGAAACCCCTCGGCGCGGGCGCCCCGGACGAGGGCGCGGACCCGGCCGGAGAGGGTGCGCCGGACGAGGACGCCGATCCCGGCGGCGGAGTGCCGACCGGGCCCGAAGGGGCTGTCGCGTCCACCGGATCCGGGCCGCACGACGCGCCCGCGGGGACGGCCGCCCTCGCGGGCACGAACCCGCACGGCGCATCCGTACCGCCTGCCCCCTCCGTACCGCCTGTCCTCTCCGCACCACCGGGGGCTCCGTCCGAGCCGCCCTCTCCCCCCGCCCCGTCGGCACCACCCGCGCAAGCCGCGTCCCGCCCGGACCGTGCCGAAACGTCACGCCTCCGGCCGCCTTCGCGCCCCGTGCCGCCCGCGCTCACCCTCGCCGCCGACCACGCCTACGCGGCGCGGCTCACCCCGGCCGGGGAGGCTGCCGGGCCGGGCTGGCTCCCCGAGCGCTGGACGCTGGACGGCCCCGAGCCCTACGCCGTGCCCCTCCCGCTGGACCAGCCGGAGGACGCCTCCTCCGACGTGCTGCCGCTCTCCGACGGGCGGGTCCTGATCCGGCGGGAGGTGGAACCCCGCACGCACACGTTCTCCCTCCTCTACCCGACCGGGCCCGGCACCGGCGAGGTCTCGCTGGGCGCCCTCGACTGCCCGGAACTCGCGCTCCTCCCCCCGTCCCCGGACGGCATGAGCGCCTACGCCCTGCTCCCCGGTGAACGCTCCACGGGCGTCTGGCTGGTGGCGGGCGGCGCGTTCGGCCCCGAGCGCGTCGCCGATGTCCCTGGACGCTGCTCGGGCGGGGTCTGGCTCGACCGCGAGGGCAGGCTGCTGGCCCTGGACCGGCAGATGCCGGGCGGCGGCCCCGTGAAGGCGGTCGTCGTGGACCTGGAGCGCGGCGGGGAGGTGACACCGCTGCTGCAGATCGCGCCGGAGAGCAACGACCGGCTGCTGATGGCCGACGCGGACAGCGGCCTGCTGCTGGTCCGGTCGGACGCGCCGGGCCACGACCGGCTCGGCTGGGGCGTGCTCGGCAGCTGTCTCCCCATGCGTTTCCCGGAGTGCCTGCGCGCACCGGACGGGACGCTGACGCCCTTCGCCGTGCAGCCCGGTCAGATGCTGATGCCGGAGAGCTGCGCGGTGGCTCTGCGGATCGACGGGGCGGCGGGCAGCTGGGTGGGGCTGTGGCGCCCTGCGGGGCGCCGGCTGCACCAGTTCGCGGCGCCCGGCGGGTGGCTGACCGGGTCCGGCTTCTGGACCCGGGAGGGGGTGCTGCACCTGCCGTACTCGCAGGAGGGCGCCCCCTGCGCCGTGGCGTTGCTGGAGGCTCCCGTGGACGAGCCCCACCCCGCCCCCGCGTCCGGAACGAACGCGTCCGGCGCCACCCCGGCCCGTGGGGTGTGCACGCCCGTTCCCCTGGGGCAGGCGCCTCTCACCGGGCGTGGGGCACCTGGATAAACTCGGCTCCGGGCTACGCGGTCGTTCCGCGCGGAAGCCGACGGTGACCGTGCCGGGGGGCGGCGGGCTGCGACACACACGTAAGCGATTGCAACGGGGAGACTTCCCAGATGTCTGAAGCCCGAACCGACACGACCCAGACGCGTCCGCCCGAGGCGGACGCGGAACGGGCCGAAGCCGGCGGCTACGGAAAGCACCGAGGAGGCGCATCCGCGGAGAGCGCGACCGCGCAGCCGCACGGCCGTCATCGCCGTCCCTCCGAAGGGGGTGGCGGCGCGGCGGCCTGAACCGCTCCGTACAGCAGACGGGAGCCGTCGCAGCCGCCCGGCTGCGACGGCTCCCGTCGTTGACGGCGGCCGCGTCCCGCTCCCAACAGCGCGCGCACCCAGGACATTTGTCATCGCGGAGTCCGTACACACGCCCCTGCCGCCGGGGGCGCCCCGGTCCGGGACGTCGTCGCCATGACACAGACAACGGGGCCGTCGATCCGCTCCTTCGCCGAACGCGTCTCCACGCACCATCTGGAGGAGGCCGAGGCACCGGACGGCCCCAGGGACCCGGACTGCGGCTGAGGTCGGGCGGAGCCCGCGAGGCTACGTTCCGACGGCCGCAGCCCTGGCGCCCTGCCCGCCGTCCCGGGAGCCGGAGACCTCGGTCCGGGTCCGGTGGAACGAGCCGCCGTCGGAACAGCCGTTGTCCGGGTCCTCGGTCGCACACATCACGAGGTCGTCCCCGTCACCGAAGAGGTGGGCGACCACATCGCAGTCGTCGGGGGAGAACTTCAGCGACAGCACGCTGCCTCGTACGGCGGCCTCGTCGGCTTCGACCGAGGCGTAGAACGCCCAGCGGCCGGACGCCAGGGCCCGCGGGTTTCCGCACTCCGACGCGATGGGCAATTCACCGAAGCGCTCCGAGGTGAAGGTGTGATCCTCGTGGAGGGTCAGGGACGCGCCCGCGCCGTTGTCCCATCGCCCCTCGACCTCTTCCGCCGAGACGTCCGCGCCATGGATCGCCGCAGCCCAGCCGCAGGACACCGTCAGCGCCACCGCCACCGCCACGAGGACGACCGGACGCCACAGCTGTCGGCTCATGCCGCCCCTCCCCCGTAACGCCGGGAGCCGCCCTCGGCGCGGCTTCACCGACCCCATATTTGAACGCGCTCAAAGTAGCAGGAGCCGGCAACGGAGCCGAGCGGGGCTCCTGTGCGCCGCACGGCCGCAACAGGCCACCGGCCATACGCTGTTCCCCGTGGACGAGATGCCGCAGGACCACCGCGTGTATTGACCCGCAGGGTCCCGCCGTACGCCCGGAGGGCGCGGCCCGCGGCGTCTGGTGCGTGCAGTCGCAAGGCTGAGTGTCGGCCTCGTACTGGACGTACTCGGCTGATGCGACAACGCCGCGAGGTGCGGTGCCGGACCCCGCGAGCCCGGCATGATCCGGACGAGAGGCCCTAGCCCTCCGGGGAGTGCAGCACCGTCGGCGCGGACTCCTTCCCGGGGCGGCCCCCGGCCCGCGTGCCCGGGCGTCCACCGGCTCTCCGGTCCCGGTGGCCCGGCAGCCAGAGCAGCATCATCACCGCCCCGCACACCAGCACCACGGCGGACGTGCGGAAGGCCAGCGCATAGCCGGCCGTGATCTCCGCCGCGCCCGTCGAGCCCGCCGTGCGGGCCGCCGCGACCGTGGAGAGCACGGCGAGGCCCAGCGCGCCGCCCATCGTGCGGGAGGTGTTGATCAGCCCGGAGGCCAGTCCGGCGTCACCGGGTGCGGCGCCGGAGGTGGCGAGCGCGGCCAGCGGGGTGGAGGCCAGCCCGGAGCCGGTCATCATCAGCAGGCCCGGGAGGCAGACGGCAGTGAGGTAGGAGCCCTGCACCCCCATCGTGGACTGCCAGCCGAAGCCGGCGGCGGCGACCAGGACACCGGCCACGGCCAGGGTCCTGGCACCGGTCCGCGCCATGATCAGGGGAGCCGCCTTCGAGCCCGCGAAGGCGGCGACGGACGTCGGCAGGAGGGCGAGCCCGGCCTGCAGCGGGGTGTAGCCCAGGACGTTCTGGGCGTAGACGGTCATGAAGTACCACATGCCGAACGTCGCGGAACCCAGCAGCAGCATCGACACGTTCGCCGCCGAGACGGTGCGCACGCCGAGCACCCGCAGCGGCATCAGCGGCGCGGCCGTCCTCGCCTCCACCAGGACGAAGACGCCGAGCAGTGCCAGGCCGCACAAGAGGGGCACCAGGGTGGCGGCGGCGGTCCAGCCGGCGGCCTCGGTCTGCACGATGCCGTACGCCGTCGTCGCCAGGCCCGCCGTGACGAGCACCGCTCCCAGCAGGTCCACGCGGCGCCGGTCGCCCGCCCGGCCCTCGGCCAGCCACACCGCCGCCCCCGCGAGGACGAGGACACCGACCGGCACGTTGATGAGCAGGACCCAGCGCCAGGACAGGGCGTCGGTGAGCACCCCGCCGATCAGCCCCCCGGCCGCCCCGCCGCCCGCGCCGACGGCCATCCAGGTGCCGATCGCCCTGGTCCGTGCGGGGCCTTCGGGGACCGCCGCGGTGAGGATCGTGAGGGTCGCCGGTGACAGCACGGCGGCCCCGAGCCCCTGTCCCGCACGGGCGGCGAGGAGCTGCCAGCCCTCCTGCGCGAGGCCGCCGGCGAGGGAGGCCGCGGTGAAGAGGGCCAGCCCGGTCAGGAACATCCTCTTGCGGCCGTATATGTCCGCGGCCCGCCCCCCGAGCAGCATGAAGCCGGCGAAGGCGATCGAGTAGGCGTTGACGACCCACTGGAGTCCAGGTCCGCTCAGGCCCAGGTCGGTCCGCATGGAGGGCAGTGCCACGTTGACGACGGACACGTCGAGGACGACCAGGAACTGGCCGGTGCAGGCGGCCGCGACCACGGCCCAGGTACGGGTTCTGGACCGGGCGGAGGGCCGCGTGGGCCGGGAGGCGTCAACCATGGATGTCATACTCGCAGGCCACTCGTGCCCCGTACATCGGTTTCGGGTCCCCCTTCGGTCCCGTCGGGTCTCCGCCCCCTGGCGTAGGTCCTGCGCCGACTTCCCTCTTTTTACGCCGCGTTCACCGGAATATCGCAGACGTACGGAAGCGTTCAACATGCACACACTTGGCGGTCGGTGCTGCCCGTCGGCGCGCTGCCGCACGCTCCACCCGCTCGAACTTCCGCTTTCACCCTGCCCGGAGGCCACACGTATGCAACGGACGACGACCGAACAGCAAGCGGGGGAGCTCCCCGGCCCGCGCCGGGGCAAGGGCGGCGGCGTCGTACCCGTACTCGCGTTCGCGGGGATCACCGTCGCGGTGATGCAGACCCTGCTCGTCCCCGTCATCAAGGACCTGCCGTCCCTGCTCGGCACCGATCCGGCGAACGCGACCTGGGTGATGACGGCCACCCTGCTCGCCGGGGCCGTCGCGACCCCGATCATGGGGCGGCTCGGCGATCTGTACGGCAAACGGCGGATGCTGCTGGCCAGTCTCGCCGTGATGGTGGTGGGCTCGCTGATCTGCGCGTCGACCGACAATCTCGTGATCATGATCGTCGGCCGGGCGCTCCAGGGCTTCGCCATGGGCGCCATTCCTCTCGGGATCGGCATCATGCGCGACGTGCTGCCGCGCGAGAAGCTCGGCTCGGCGATGGCCCTGATGAGCTCCTCCATAGGGGTGGGCGGCGGACTCGCGCTGCCCGCGGCCGCGATCGTCGCCCAGCACGCCGACTGGCACGCGCTCTTCCTCGCTTCGGCCGGGCTCGGAGTGCTGGCCATGACCCTGACCGTCCTCGTGGTGCCGGAGCCGCCGCTGCGCGCGCCCGGCCGCTTCGACCTCGTCGGGGCGCTGGGGCTCTCCCTCGGCCTGGTCTGCCTGCTGCTGCCCGTGACCAAGGGCGGCGACTGGGGCTGGACCTCTCCCCTGACGCTCGGCCTGATCGCCGCGTCCCTGGTGGTCCTGGTGCTGTGGGGCCTGTTCGAGCTGCGCTCCCCTGCGCCGCTGGTCGATCTCCGTACCAGCGCCCGCCGTGAGGTGCTGCTCACCAACCTCGTCTCGATCATGGTCGGGGTCGCCTTCTACGCCGTCTCCCTGGTCCTGCCGCAGCTGCTCCAGCTGCCCGCCTCGACGGGTTACGGCCTGGGACAGTCCATGGTGGTGGCGGGGCTCTGCGTGGCACCGCTGGGTCTGACCATGATGTTCGTCGCCCCGCTCTACGCACGGCTCTCCGCCCGCCGCGGGCCCAAGACCACACTGATCCTGGGCATGCTCGTCATCGCCGTCGGTTACGGCGCGGGGCTCGGCCTGATGAGCGCCGCCTGGCAGACCGTGGTGATCGCGGTGGTGCTCGGGGCGGGCATCGGGCTTGCGTACTCCTCGCTGCCCGCCCTGATCATCGGCGCGGTCGACGCGTCGGAGACGGGTGCGGCCAACGGTCTGAACACGCTGATGCGCTCGATCGGCACCTCGCTGTCGAGTGCGGTGATCGGCATGGTGCTGGCGAACACCTCGATGCGGATGGGCTCGGTGGACGTCCCCACCATGGAGGGCTTCCGGACCTCGTTCATGATCGCCACGGGGGCCGTGCTGGTCGGCCTCGTGCTGGCGGCGTTCCTGCCGGCGCAGCGGAAGGCGCGTCCGGTGCTGCTGGCCAGCAGCGCGGGCGACGCGCTCGCCGCGGCGGAGTCCGCCCCCGTGGCGGTCCCGGTCAGCGCGCCGGAGCGTCGAACCTCGGCTCCGTAGCCAGCAGCCGGGACACATCGGTTCCGGCCGCGAGCTCCTGCGGCCGGACACCGCGCGTGAAGAGCCGGGCGGGCCGCGCGCCCTGGACGGTCGCCGTGCCCTCCTCGACGCGGAGCCAGGAGCCCTCGCGCAGCCCGAGCACGGGGACGTCGTTCTCCTCGAGGAATTCGGTGAGCCGCTCCTCACGCGTCTCGCCCTTGTGGGTGCTGTCCGGGTCCGGGTCCAGGTAGTGCGGGTTGATCTGGAACGGGACCAGGCCCAGCGCGTCGAAGGACGGCGGCTGCACGATGGGCATGTCGTTGGACGTCCGGAGCGTCGGCGCGGCCATGTTGGTGCCCGCGCTGGCTCCCATGTAGGGCAGCCCGTCCCGTACGGCGTTCCGCACCGCCTCGCGCAGCCCGGTGCGGTAAAGGGCGTCGAGGAGCCGGAAGGAGTTGCCTCCGCCGATGAACACGGCGTCCGAGGCGGCGAGTTCGGCGAGGGGGTCGGCGCCCTCGTGGACGCCGCGCACGACGGTCCCGGACGGCTCCAGCGCCGCGCGGACGCGTGCGGTGTACGCGTCGTGGTCGGCCAGCGCGTACGGCACGAAGGCCAGCCGCGCGTTCGCGGGAAGGAACGCGGTGACGGTGTCCAGGGCGTGTTCCAGGTAACCGCGTCCGTACTGGGTCGAGTTGGAGAGCAGCAGCAGATTCACAGAGGTTCCTCGTGCGGTGGGAGCCGAAAGCCGGCAGGGCGGGACAGGGGTCAGGCGGTACGCGGCCGGCCCGCGCGGGACTTCGGCCGCTGGGGCGGGTGGGTGAGCCGCTGCTCCAGCAGCTGGGCGGCGTGGCGCAGGACTTCGAGCCGGTCCTCGGGCGCACCCCGGAAGCGGTCCTCGCCTCCGCCGAGGCTGAGGCTGCCGTAGGGCTCGCGCCTCAGGAACACGGGCACGGCTACGGTGGCGATGCCGGTGTCGTACTCGCCGACGGTGAAGGCGAACCCCTGGGCGCGGACCTTCATGAACTCCTTCTCCAGGAGATCCGGGTCGGTGACGGTCCGGTCGGTGAACCGCGCCATGGGGCGGCCCCGGAAGAGCCGGTGGCGCTGGTCGTCCGGCAGGTGGGCGTAGAAGGACTTGCTGGTGGCCCCGGCGTGCGCCGGGTAGAGCTCCCCGACCAGCGGGTAGTAGCGCAGCGGCCCGGTCTCGCCCTCCTCGGCCGCCACGCACCGCATGTGGAAGTTGTCCGGCAGGCAGAACAGGACGGTGTCCCCGGTGGTCCGGCGGAGCTCCTCCAGCACCGGGCCCGCCAGCAGCTCCAGCGACCCGGAGCGCTCCCAGAGCCGGCCCAGCCGCAGCACGGCGGGGCCGATGCGGTAGCGGCGGGTGACCGGGTCGGACACCAGGAAGCCGCGGCCGGCGAGCGTGGCCAGCAGGCGTTGCGCGACCGAGGTGTCCCAGCCGAACTCCTCGGCGACCTCGGTGACGCCCCAGTCGGGCCGGGTGCGCTCGAAGGCGAGCAGCACCAGGAGGGCCCGGTCGACGGTCTGCAGCGCCCCTGCGGGGGTCCGGCGGTCCGGATCGAGGTCGGCCATCAGCATCTCACCATTCAGACCTGAATTGCAGATAACGGGAAAGCATTGCGTTCCACGGTAGCGGATCCCGAATGTTGCTCCAGCACCCCGCCCCGCGCTTCCCCTCCGGACAAGAGGACCCAGGAGCGCCGGGCGGGTGTCCCGCTCCGGAGAAAGGCCCCCCATGCTCAAGTACGTACTGGACATCGTCGAGCTGCTGGACGACCCGCAGGTCAGCGGCAAGTCGGTCGTCGGCTACCTCGACTCCGTCGCCGGGGCCGCGGGCTCGTCCGCCGAGGTCACGACGGTCACCGGCGACCGGGGGGCGACGGACTTCGTGCTCGTCCGCATCCCGGGCACCCACGGGCGCACCTCGGGCGGCAGCGCCCGGACCCTCGGCGTGGTCGGCCGGCTCGGCGGCGTCGGCGCCCGGCCGGAGGTGACCGGGCTCGTGTCCGACGCCGACGGCGCGGCCTCGGCGCTCGCCACGGCCGCCAAGCTGCTGGACATGCGCCGCCGGGGCGACGCGCTGCCCGGCGACGTGATCGTCGCCACGCATGTCTGCCCGAGCGCCCCGACCGAGCCGCACGACCCGGTTCCGTTCATGGGGTCCCCGGTGGACATCGCCACGATGAACCGGCACGAGGTCACCGGCGAGATGGAGGCCGTGCTCTCCATCGACACCACCAAGGGCAACCGGATCATCAACCACAAGGGCCTGGCCCTCTCGCCCACCGTCAAGGAGGGCTGGGTTCTCCGGGTGTCCGAGCAGCTCGGCGAGCTTCTCGCCGTGGTGACCGGTGAGCCGTTGGTCACGTACCCCGTGACCACCCAGGACATCACCCCGTACGGTAACGGTGCACACCACATCAATTCGATCCTTCAGCCCTCCACCGCGACCGCGGCTCCGGTCGTCGGTCTGGCGGTCACCTCGGCCGCCGCGGTGCCGGGCTGCCAGACGGGCGCGAGTCACGAGACGGACATCGCGTCCGCCGCCCGGTACGCCGTCGAGGTCGCCAAGGCCTTCGGCGCCGGAACCCTGGACTTCCACGACGCGGTGGAGTTCGACAACCTCGTCAACCGCTACGGGTCGCTGGCTCACCTGCAGACCTTCGGCCGCACCACCCAGGAGTCCTGATGGCATCCGACAGCCGGGCCGCCGGCACGGCCCCCGAGGCCAAGAGCATCGGCAGCGACGACTACTCGCTCTCCCGGGTGCCGCGCGACAAGCGCTTCGGCTTCTGGTCGATGCTCCTGCAGTGGCTGGCCCAGTCCGGGTCGATCTCCCAGTTCACGCTCGGCGCCACCATCGGTGTGGGGATGACCTTCGGGGACGCGTTCCTCGCCTTCACGCTCGGCGCGGTGATCCTGGAGATCGTGATCTTCGCGATCGGCCTGGCCGGGATGCGTGAGGGTCTGGCCACTCCGATGCTGACCCGCTGGGTGGGCTTCGGCAGAAACGGTTCGGCACTGGTCAGTTTCGTCATCGCGGTCAGCCTGGTGGGCTGGTTCGGCGTCCAGAACACGATCTTCGGAGACAGCGTCTCGGCGCTCGTCGGCGGACCGTCCTGGATGTGGTGCGTCGTCGCGGGCGCCGCCATCACCGCGCTGGTGATCTTCGGCTTCCGCTGGATGGCGCTGTTCGCGAAGATCGTCACCCCGCTCTTCTTCGGCATGGTCGCCTGGTCGGTGATCACCACGCTGAACGACCACTCGCTCGGCGACCTGATCAGCTCGCCGCCGCCCGGTGAGACGATCCCGCTGGCGGTGGCCGCCACCGCGATCGCGGGCGGCTACATGACCGGCGCGATCGTCTCGCCCGAGATGACCCGCTACAACAGGAAGGGCTCGCACGTCTTCGTGCAGAGCGCCTCCTCGATGATCCTCTCCGAGTACATCGTCGGCATGGTCGGTGTGCTCCTCGGCCACCTGGTGAAGTCCAGCGAGGTCTCCCACATCGTGCTCTCCACCTCGGGCGCGTTCGGCGTGATCGTGGTCCTGATGTCCACCGCCAAGATCAACGACTGGAACCTCTACGGCTCCTCGCTCGGCGTCGTCAACTTCTTCCAGGTCGTCTTCGGCAAGCGGCTGCACCGCGGCGTCGTCACCGTCGCCCTCGGAGTCGCGGGCACGCTGCTCTCCGCGGTCGGCATCATGACCCACTTCACGGAGTTCCTCTCCCTGCTGGGCGTGATGATCCCGCCGATCGGCGGGATCATCGTCGCGGAGTACTGGGTCGTGAAGCGGATGCGGCGGCCGCTGGACGAGACCCGCGAGGCGCAGACCCTGCCCGCGACCTCTCCCGCCTGGGTGCCGATGTCCCTGGCCATCTGGCTCGCCGCGTTCTGCGTGGGCAAGTTCTACGACGGCGGCATCCCCGCCCTCAACTCGCTGGCCACCGCCTTCCTCCTGTACTGCGTGCTCGGCCTGCTGGGCTGGGTCAGGCCGTACGGCACCTCCGCCCTGGACGACGACGCGCACACCCCCGCACCCGCCGCCGCCCACGTCACCACCCCGACAGGAGCAGCATGAGCATCGTCCCCGCGTCCGAGCAGGCCCAGGAGGAGGTCGTCGGTCTCTGCGCCGAGCTGATCCGCTTCGACACCTCCAACCCCACCAGCGACGAACGCGCCGCGGCGGACTGGGTGGCGGCCCGGCTCGCCGAGGTGGGCATCGACTCCGTACTGGTCGAGTCGGCCCCCGGCCGGGCCAACGTCATCGCGCGTGTCCCGGGCGCCGACCCGTCCCGGGGCGCCCTGCTGGTCCACGGCCACCTCGACGTCGTACCCGCCGACGCCTCCGAGTGGCAGGTGCCGCCGTTCTCCGGCGAGATCCGCGACGGCTACCTCTGGGGGCGCGGCGCGATCGACATGAAGGACACGGTCGCGGTCATGCTGGCCACCGCGCGGCACTTCGCCCGGACCGGCACGCGGCCTGCCCGCGATCTGGTCCTCGCCTTCCTCGCCGACGAGGAGGCCGGCGGGAAGTTCGGCGCCCACTGGCTGGTCGAGCACCGCCCGGAGCTCTTCTCCGGGGTGACCGAGGCGATCGGCGAAGGGGGCGGCTTCTCCTTCGCGATCGACGACACCCGGCGGCTGTACCCGATCGAGAACGCCCAGCGCGGCATGGCGTGGATGGAGCTCACCGCCACCGGCCGGGCCGGCCACGGCTCCTCCCCCAACGACGAGAACGCGGTCACCGACCTCGCCGAGTCCCTCACCCGGATCGGCCGCGAGACCTTCCCGGTCCGGCTGATCGAACCGGTCCGCGCCCTGCTGGAGGAGGCCGCGCGCCTCTACGGCGTCGAGTTCGACGAGGACGACATCGAGGGCACCCTGTCGCGGCTGGGCCCTGTCGCGGACTTCATGCAGGTGGTGCTGCGCAACTCCGCCAACCCCACGATGTTCAGCGCGGGTTACCAGACCAACGTGATCCCCGGTAAGGCCACCGCCCGCGTCGACGGCCGCTTCCTGCCGGGCCACGAGCAGGAGCTGATCGACACCATCGACCGGCTGCTGCTGCCCTCCGTCAGCCGCGAGTGGGTCAACCACGACATCGCGATGGAGACGACGTTCGACGGGCCGCTGGTCGAGGCGATGTGCGACGCGGTCCGCGCGGAGGACCCGGACGGCCACCCCGTCCCGTACTGCAACCCCGGCGGCACCGACGCCAAGGCCTTCACCCACCTGGGCATCCGCTGCTTCGGCTTCAAGGGGCTGAAGCTCCCGCACGACCTGGACTACGGCCGGCTCTTCCACGGCGTGGACGAACGCGTCCCGCTGGAGGGCCTGCGCTTCGGTGTCCGGGTCATGACCCGGCTCTGGCAGAGCTGCTGACCTGACCGGCAGCCCTGCCAGGGGCCCCGCCCCGACCCGGGACCACCCCACCCGTACGCCCCCGCCGCTCCCCGCGCCGGGGGCGTACGGCACGATGGGACGCCGTCCGATCCACCGCCCCACCAGGAGGAACCCCGTGGCCGCCGAGTCGCCCGCCCGTCCCGACCCGGAGGTTCTCGCCGCCTTCGAGGCCGCCAAGGGCTTCATGCCGGTCCACGAAGGGCTCGCCCTGTACGCCGCCGCCGTCGAGGCAGCCACGCTCGGGCTCCCGCTCCTGGAGGTGGGCACCTACTGCGGGCGCTCCACGATCCTGCTGGCCGCCGCCGCCCGCGCCGCCGGGCTGACGGCGCTCACCGTCGACCACCACCGGGGCAGCGAGGAACAGCAGCCCGGATGGGAGTACCACGACACGTCGGTGGTGGACCCGGAAATCGGCCTGATGGACACGCTGCCCACCTTCAGGCGCACCCTGCACCGGGCCGGACTGGAGGAGCACGTGGTCGCTCTCGTCGGACGGTCCCCGCAGGTCGCGGCCGTCTGGGGCGGGGCGCTCGGCCTGGTCTTCATCGACGGCGGGCACACCGACGAACACGCGAACGGCGACTACGAGGGCTGGGCCCCGAAGGTCGCCGACGGCGGTCTCCTGGTCATCCACGACGTGTTCCCGGACCCGGCGGACGGCGGCCAGGCCCCGTACCGCGTCCATCAACGCGCCCTGGCTTCCGGGGCGTTCGCCGAGATCTCCGTGACGGACTCGCTGCGCGTCCTGCGGCGTACGGGGACGGGGATCCGAGGTCACGGATAGCATCGCGACCGTGCGCCACGAAGACTTCACTCCCCCCATATCGCGTCCGCGCCGCAGGCCCGTGTCCGCCGTCGCCGCCCTGGCCGGGGTCTGCCTGACCGCCGCGGGGTGCGCGGGCGACGGCGGGCAGGGTCCCGGGGCCGGACCGGGGACCGCGTCCACGTCCGCCGCGTCCTCCCCCTCGCCCCGGCAGCCGTCGGCACCGGCCGCGACCCCCTCCACCGGGCCCACCTCCGCGAAGCCCGCCCCCCAGGGTCCGCTCACGGGCCGGACCGTGGTGATCGACCCCGGACACAATCCGGGCAACCGCGACCACACCCGGGAGATCAACAGCCAGGTGGGCATCGGCACCGGGCACAAGGAGTGCGACACCACGGGCACGGCGACCGACGCGGGTTACGCGGAGGCCGAGTTCACCCTGGACGTCTCGCGCCGGCTGCGCACACTCCTGGAGGAACGGGGCGCGAAGGTCGTCCTCACCCAGGACGGCGACCGCCCCTACGGCCCGTGCGTCGACGAGCGGGCGCGGATCGGCAACAAGGAGCGGGCCGACGCGGTCGTCTCGGTCCACGCGGACGGTTCCGCAACCGGGAACCGTGGATTCCACGTCATTCTCCCCGCAGCGGTGAACGGGGACGGCGCGGACACCGCGAAGATCGTTGCCCCTTCGCGTGATCTTGGAGAACGGATTGCCGGGAATTTCGTACGCGTTACCGGAAGCGCGCCTTCCAATTACATCGGCGGCAACACCGGGCTGGACACCCGGGACGATCTCGGCGGCCTGAATCTGTCGACCGTGCCCAAAGTGTTCATCGAATGCGGCAATATGCGTGATCCGAAGGACGCCGCTCTGCTCACCAGTTCGGGCTGGCGACAGAAAGCCGCTCTCGGCATCGCCGAGGGCATCGGCAGCTATCTGAAGAGGTAGTTCTGCGGTGATGGTGGCGACATTGGGGGGATAGCCCGTCCGAGGTCCGGGCAGCACCACAACCCGCCCGGGCAGACGATAGATTCATCCGTACGATGGGGAGCCGCCCCCGAGCTTCGCGCCGTAACCCGCCGATCGGGCGGCATCGACGACCGCCCCGACGAGACGACCGACTAAGGACCTTCACGTGAATATCCGCTCCCTCACTCGAGGCGACGGCGTGGTGATCGGAGCAGCGGTCGTGCTGTTCATCGCCTCTTTCCTCGACCTCTCCGGCTACGACTGCCCCTCGGGCGTGGACTGCTCGGGCTACAGCGCGAACGCCTGGGACTCGCTCTCCGTCCTGATGGGCATCTACCTCGCCGGCATCATCGGCGCCGCGCTGCTGATCGTCAGCCGCGCGATGCCGGGCCGCAAGGTGGCCGGCTTCGAACTCGGCCAGTTCGGCGCCGCGTTCACGGTGTTCTCCCTGTGGACCATGTTCTGGACGATCATCGACGCGGGTGACGCGGGCGCAGGTCTGATCCTCGGACTGCTGGCGGCCCTCGTGCTGGCCGGCGGCGCCGTGGCCACCCCGATGGTTCCCGCGCTCCAGGCCCCGCTCCTGGGCGCGCCGCGCCCGGCGCAGGTGCAGCCGGCGTACGGCCAGCAGCCCGGCCAGGGCTACGGCTACCCCGGTGGCCAGCAGCAGTTCGGCGCGCAGCCGGGCCAGCCGCAGCCGTACGGCGCCCAGCCGGGCCAGCCCGGCCAGCAGGGTCAGCCGGACCACCAGCAGCAGGCCGCACAGCAGGCTTCGCAGGGCGGTGGGGCACCGGCCGGTGACTTCACCCCCTTCTGGTTCGCCGTTCCGGTGGCCCGCCCGCTGTACGGCGAGGACGGCGCCCCCAACCCGATCGCGGAGCTCGCGCCGGGCACGTGGTACCTCGCGGTCGAGCAGCGTGGCCCCGGGCTCATCGCTCAGACGCAGGACGGCCGTCGTGGCGTCCTCCAGGACACCACGGGCATCCAGCGCGGCTGAGCAGTCGCACCGAGTGGCCCCCGTCCTCAAGGGCGGGGGCCACTGCCGTATCCGGCGCCGGAAGGTCAGCCGGTCAGCTGGGAGGTCGACGGGACCTTGTTCTTCACCTCTGCGCCCGCGCTCTTCCCGGCGTCCTTGACGCTGTTGATGACGCTCTCGAAGGCCCCCACGTCCCCGGCGCCCGTCTCACCCTTGCTCATCCTGGTGGCCACGTCCTTGAGCGAGGCGATCCCGGCGGTCAGCGGGGCGACGGCCTTCGACAGGAGGGGGTCGCCCTTGGCGTTCCTCGCCGCGGCGTCGAGCCGGTTGTACGCGAAGGCGCCCGCCACTCCCGCCTTGACCATCGCGAAGGTGCGCCCGTCCGCGCCCTTCTTGAACTTCCCGGCCCGGTAAGGCTTCACGATCCACTGGTACGCCGCCCCCGCCGCCAGGCCCGCGTTGGCCACGAAGCGCGCCTTGGCGTACTTCTGCTTCTGCGCCGACGTCGTGGAGCTCGGGCTCGCGGAACTGCTGGCGGTCCGGGTGCCGCCGTCGTCGTCCCCGCAGGCGGTGGCCCCCGCCAGGAGGGCGCAGGACAGCAGCAGTGCCACGGCGAGTCGGCGGAGCGGTACGGGACGGGGCACGACGAGCCTCCCTGACCAGGGCCATCACGGTGAGTGACGCGGGCCGGCACTCGTCGCCAGGCTCACCCGTGCGGGCGCGGGCCGCCACCCGGCGCACGCCGTACGGGTTTCACCCGGCGTAAAGCGGCAATCCGGAGACCATGTCTCCCAGAACAGGCACAGGAAGCAGCACCGCAGCACGCGTCATAGCCGTCGTCGCGGACATCATGGCCTTCATCATCATTCTGTGGATCCTGATGTACCTGCTCGACGCCAACCGGGGTAACGACCTGGTTCAGTTCGTCCAGGACTCGGCCCGCTGGCTGGCCGGCTGGTCGTACGACCTGTTCACCTTCGACGAGGCGTGGGCACGCGTCGTCACGGGCTACGGACTGGCCGCCGTCGTCTACCTGTTCATCGGTCACGCCGTGGCGGGCCGGGTCCGCCGCTTCTAGGGTCCTTCGTCCGGCGAGAGGCCCTGACCGACCCGGCAGCAGTCCGGTTCAAGCCCCGCCGGCAGCCGTTCGCCGCTGAAGACCGCGGTGGTCGCCTCGTCCCCCCCGAGCGCGGCCACCGCGAGCAGCAGTGATCCGGCGGTCCAGGTGGTGAGTTCCTCGGGCCATATGGCCCGCTCGCCCTCGAAGACGTATCCGGTCCAGTAGAGGCCGCCCTCGGCCCGCAGGTGCTGGATGGATTGCAGGATCTCCAGGGCGCGGTCCGACTCGCCCGTCACCCAGAGCGCCAGGGCCAGTTCGCAGCTCTCGCCGCCCGTGACCCAGGGGTTGGGGAGCACGCAGCGCACGCCGAGGCCGGGGACCACGAAGCTGTCCCAGCCCTCCTCGATGCGCCGTGTCGCGGCGGAGCCGGTGACCGCGCCGCCGAGGACCGGGTAGTACCAGTCCATCGAGTAGCGGCTCTTGTCCAGGAAGCGCTCGGGGTGGCTGCGGATCGCGTGGCCCAGCGCCCCGGCCGCCAGCTCCCAGTCCGGCTGGGCCTCCTCGCGCTGCTCCGCCAGTGCCAGCGCGCACCGCAGCGCCTGGTAGACGGAGGAGGAGCCCGTCAGCAGGGCGTCCCTGACGGGTGTGCCGTCGGCCTCCCGCTTCCAGCCGATCTCCCCGCCGGGCTGCTGGAGGCGCAGCACGAACTCGACCGCGGCGAAGACCGTCGGCCACATCCGGTCGACGAACGCGTCGTCGCCGGTGGCGAGGTAGTGGTGCCAGACGCCGACGGCCACGTAGGCGCAGAAGTTGGTCTCGCGCCCGAGGTCGGTCGGCCGGTCCGGGTCGCCGTCGTGGTAGGCGGCGTACCAGGAGCCGTCCCCGTTCTGGTGGCGGGCGAGCCACGCGTAGGCGCGGGCGGCGGCCTCGTGCTCACCGGCCGCGTCCAGCGCCATCGCGGCCTCGGTGTGGTCCCACGGGTCGAGGTGGTGGCCGCGGAACCAGGGCAGCGCCCCGTCCTCGCGCTGCACGGCGAGCAGCGCGGCCACGGTCTCGGCCGCCTGTTCGGCGGTGAGGACGCCCGGCAGGACGAGGTGTTCGGTCTGCTCCGGCGTGCTCACGCCTCGGCCTTCGGCAGGTGCGGCTTGGTCGCGTACGCGACGAAGCTCTTGCCGACGACCGGGTTGAGCAGCTGCTCGGCGACCCGGGTGGCCAGGGGCTTCTTCATGATGTCCCAGACCAGCAGCTTGTGGTACGCGCGCACCGGCAGCGCCTTCTCGTTGTCCACGCCGAAGGCGCACTTCAGCCACCAGTAGGGGCTGTGCAGCGCGTGCGCGTGGTGGGTGCCGTAGGGCTTGAGTCCGGCCTCGCGGATCTTGCCGAGCAGCTCGTCGGCCTTGTAGATGCGGATGTGCCCGCCCTCGACCTCGTGGTACGCGTCGGAGAGCGTCCAGCAGACCTTCTCGGGGCCGTAGCGGGGCACGGTGATCGCGATCCGGCCGCCGGGCTTCAGCACCCGGACCATCTCGGCGAGGACGCCCTTGTCGTCGGGGATGTGCTCCATCACCTCGGAGATGATGACGACGTCGAACGAGGCGTCGGGGAAGGGCAGGTTGAGCGCGTCGCCCTCCATCGCGGTGGCGGTCGCGCCCGCGGGTGCCTCACCGGCCTCCTTCATCGCGGCGAACCACTTCGCGACCTCGCGGATCTCCTCGCCGTTCTGGTCGAGGGCCACCACCTGGGCGCCGCGCCGGTAGCACTCGAAGGCGTGCCGGCCGGCGCCGCAGCCCAGATCGAGCACCCGGTCGCCGGCGGCGAGCGGGAAGCGGGTGAAGTCGACGGTCAGCACGGGGGCCTGCCTTCGAGGTCGGAGGTACGGATTCCGGGAGCCACGGGGGCGGTCACCTGCGGGCTCCCCGGGCTGCGATCGACTGACGGTACAACTCGACGGTGCCGAGGGCGGCCTTGGCCCAGGTGAAGTTGGCCAGGACCCGGGCGCGGCCGGCCTCGCCGAGGCGGGCGCGCAGTTCGCGGTCGCCGAGGAGGCGGCCGAGGGCTGCGGCCAGTGCCCCCGCGTCGCCGGGCGGCACCGCGAGGCAGGTCTCCCCGTCGGGCCCTGTGACCTCCGGGATGGCGCCGCCGGTGGTGGCGACGAGCGGGGTCCCGGTGGCCATGGCCTCGGCGGCGGGCAGCGAGAAGCCCTCGTACAGCGAGGGCACGCAGGAGATCTGGGCGCTGCGGACCAGGTCGACGAGTTCGGCGTCGCTGATGCCTTTGACGAACTCCACGGCGTCCTGGAGTCCGTGGCGCTCGATGGCCCGGGCCACGGGGCCGCGCTCGGCCCGCTTGCCGACGACGACGAGGTGCGCCGCGGGGTTCTCGGTGCGGAGCTCGGCGAGTGCCTCCACGAGGTGGACGAGGCCCTTGAGCGGGACGTCGGCGCTGGAGGTGGTGACGATCCGTCCGGGGACCTCGGCGACCGAGGGGTCGGGGGACCAGAGGTCGGTGTCGGCCCCGATGTGCACGACCTGGATGCGGTCGCGGCGCACCCCGAGGTGCTCGACGATCTCCTGCTGCGACGAGCCGGAGACGGTGAGGACGGACGGCAGGCGGCGGGCGACGCGCTTCTGCATGCGGGTGAAGCCGTACCAGCGGCGCACGGAGAGCCGGCGGCGCGTCGAATCCGCGGCGTCCAGGTCCAGTTGGCGGTCGACGGTGATGGGGTGGTGGATCGTGGTGACGAGGGGTGCGCCGAGGTCGCCGAGCAGACCGTAGCCGAGCGTCTGGTTGTCGTGCACCACGTCGAAGTCACCGCGCCTGGCGAGGAGATGACGGCGTGCCCGCAGGCTGAAGGTGAGCGGCTCGGGGAAGCCGCCGGTCCACATGGTGGCGACCTCGGCGAGGTCGATCCAGTCGCGGTACTCGCCGCGCCCCGGGGTGCGGAACGGGTCGGGCTGGCGGTAGAGGTCGAGGCTCGGCAGCTCGGTCAGCGGAACGCCCTCGTCGAGCACGGGGTAGGGCTGGGCGCCGATCACTTCGACGGTGTGGCCGAGCCGGGCCAGCTCGCGGCCGAGGTGGCGGACGTAGACGCCCTGGCCACCGCAGAAGGGGTTGCCCTTGTAGGTCAGGAGTGCGATGCGCAGTGGCCGGTCACCGTCGGTGCCCGACGTGTCGCCGCCCGCGAAGGGGCCCGTCTCTATGGCCTCAGCGGTCACACTCGGCCCCCTTCTCACTACGTTCGCCGGAGCGTAACCGGTCGCGCTAATCTAGAACAAGTTTCAGACTGGGTGGTTCAACCCGCATCGAATCTACCGGCAGGTAGCGTCGGCGTGACGGCCGCATCAGGTGATTCGCGCCACGGCGGCCACCCTGGCATGCTGTGCGCGCCCGGAAACGGACGCCCGGCCGGACAGGGAACCGGTTCTCCCTTTTTGGATGGGGACGACAGATGACAGCGGAAGCCAGGCCCGGGGAGCCTCCCCTGACGGAACGCCAGGAGGCTCGCCGCCGTAGCATTCTGCAGGCCGGCGCCCAGCTCGCGGGACGCGGCGGTTTCGAGGCCGTGCAGATGCGTGAGGTGGCGGACGCCGCCGGGGTCGCCCTGGGCACGCTGTACCGCTACTTCCCGTCCAAGGTGCATCTGCTGGTGGCGCTCATGCAGGATCAGCTCCGGCATCTGCACCTCACCCTCCGCAGACAGCCGCCCGCCGGGGACTGCGCCGCCGAGCGGGTCGCGACGACCCTGATGCTGGCCTTCCGGGCCCTCCAGCGCGAGCCCCATCTGGCGGACGCCATGGTGCGGGCGCTGACCTTCGCCGACCGCGGGGTGAGCCCGGAGGTGGACGCCGTGTCCCGGCTGACGACGGCGATCGTCCTGGACGCCATGGGGGTCGAGGACCCCACGCCGCAGCAGCTCTCCGTGGTCCGCGTCATCGAGCACACCTGGCACTCGGCGCTGATCACGTGGCTGTCGGGACGGGAGTCGATCGCACAGGTGAAGCGGGACATCGAGACGGTGTGCGGGCTGATCGACCTCCCGGCGGACACCCGCCGATAGGTGCCCATGTGCGGCGCCCACACCGGGACCCGCCCAGGTGGGGTTCCCTGCACCATGTCGACGGCGCCACGGTGTTCGTACGGTTCGGCCGACATCACCCGAACCACGCCGAGGAGCCGGTCCCCATGCGTCGCAGAGCCGTAGGCACCGTCCAGAGAAGAACCCTGACCGCGACCGCTCTCGGCGCCGCCGGCCTGCTCCTGGTGGGATGCACCGCCGCCGGGCAGGCGGGCGGCGGGTCCGGCAAGGGCGAGGACGAGGCCGTGAAGGTGGGCCTCGTCTACTCCCGTACGGGACTGCTCGCCGCGTACGGGAAGCAGTACCGCGACGGGTTCATGGCGGGCCTCGACCACGCGACGAAGGGCACCGGCAGGGCGGGCGGCCATCCGATCGAGGTGACCGAGCAGGACGACGCGGGCGACCCCGGCAAGGCCGTCTCCGCCGCGAAGGACCTGATCGGCAAGGGGTACAAGGTGCTGGCCGGCACCACCGACTCCGGCGTCGCGCTCCAGATGGCCCCGCTGGCCGCCCAGAACAAGGTGCTGTACGTCAACGGCCCGGCCGCCACGGACGCGGTGACCGGGATCAACGCGTACACCTTCCGGTCCGGCCGGCAGTCCTACCAGGACATCCTCACCGCGGGCACCATGCTCGGGGACCCGAAGGGCAAGAAGGTCACCGTCCTCGCCCAGGACTCCACCTTCGGCCAGGCCAACGTCGCCGCCGTCAAGGCGGTCCTGGGCTCCGAGGGGGCGAAGGTGGGCTCCGTGCTCGCCCCGCCCAGCGCCACGGACCTCACGCCCTTCGCCCGGCAGGTGAAGGCGGGCGGTCCCGATCTGGTCTTCGTCGCCTGGGCCGGCGCGACCGCCCCCGCGCTGTGGACCGCGCTGGACCAGCAGGGTGTGCTGAGCGCCGGCAAGGTCGTCACGGGGCTGGCCGGGACGGCTTCGTACCCGGTCTTCGGGGCGGCCGGCGCCAAGGTCTCCTTCCTCGCGCACTACTTCCCGGGCGCGGGCGGCGGCAACGCCGTGGAGAAGGCGATGCTCGCCGGCGTCGAGAAGGCGGGCGGCACCCCCGACCTGTTCAGCACCGACGGTTTCACGGCGGCGCAGATGATCGTGCGGGCCGTCGAGGAGGGCGGCGCCACCGACACCGCCGCCATGGTGAAGGCCCTGGAGGGCTGGAGCTTCGACGGGGTGAAGGGCAGGCAGCGGATCCGCGCCGAGGACCACGCGCTGGTGCAGCCGATGTTCGTCGCCAAGCTCGACGGCACCGGAGCCGCCGCGAAACCCGAGCTGGTGAGCACACAGCCGATGGACGCGGTGGCCCCGCCCGCGAAGCCCTCGGCGGGCTGACCCGTGACCGCATCCGGCACCGCCACCGCGCGGGACGAGGAGGCGCGGACGGGCGCTCCGGTGCTCCGGCTGGACGGACTGGGGTGGCGCGTCGGCGGGGCTGCCATCGTCGAGGACGTCACGCTGGACGTCCGGGAGGGCGAGTTCCTCGCCTTCATCGGGCCCAACGGGGCAGGCAAGACCTCCCTGTTCAACCTGATCAGCGGGATCGTCACGCCCACCACGGGCACCCTCCTGCTGGACGGGGCGGACCTGACCGGACTGCCCGTGCACACCCGTGCGCGGCGCGGGATCGGGCGGACGTTCCAGACGTCCAGCCTCTGGCCGCTGATGACCGTGGCCGAGCACGTCCGGCTGGCGGCGCAGGCCAGGAAGGGCGGTTCGCACCGGCTCTGGAGGCGCGCTTCCCCGTACACCGCCGAGGTGGAGGGCGTGCTGGAGCGCACCGGCCTCGGCCACCGCGCCGGAGCCGCGGCGGCCGAGCTCTCCCACGGCGAGAAACGCAAGCTGGAGCTGGCCGTGCTGCTGGTGGGCGAGCCCCGGCTGATGCTGCTCGACGAGCCGATGGCCGGGGTGAGCGCCGAGGAGGTCCCGGCCCTCACGGAGCTGATCCGGGCGCTGCACCGCGAGGAGGGCCGCACCGTGCTGATGGTCGAGCACCACATGGACGTCCTGCTGGGACTCGCGGACCGGCTGGCGGTGATGCACCACGGCCGCCTGCTCGCCCTGGACACCCCGGGCGCCGTGACCGCCGACCCGGTCGTCCAGCAGGCCTACCTCGGGGAGGGACTGTGACGGCGCCCGCGCTGCTCGTCGTACGCGGCCTGCGGGTCCTGATCGGCGGCCGGCACATCCTGCACGGCGTCGACCTGGAGGTGGCACGCCAGGGCGTGACCGCCCTGCTCGGCCGCAACGGGGCAGGGAAGACCACGACCGTACGCGGCATCCTCGGCCTGGTGCCGCGCGGGGGAAGTGTGCTCCTCGACGGCGAGGAGACCGTGGGCCTGCCCACCCACACCCTGGTCCGCCGGGGCATCGGGTACGCCCCCGAGGACCGGGGCGTCTTCGCCGGGCTCACCGTCGCCGAGAACCTGCGGCTGGCCGAACGCCGGGGCGGCGACGGGCCCGCGTACGCCCTGGTCCACGAGCTCTTCCCCGAACTGAAGCTCCGGGAGCGGCAGTTGGCGGGGACACTCTCCGGCGGCCAGCAGCAGATGGTGGCCATCGGCCGCACCCTGCTCAACGGCAACCGGCTGATCATCGCCGACGAGCCCACCAAGGGCCTTGCCCCCAAGGTCGTCACCGAGGTCGCCCAGGTGCTGGAACGCGCCGCCGAGGCGGTGCCCGTGCTCCTCGTCGAGCAGAACCTCGCCGTCGTCCGCCGGCTCGCCGCGCACTGTGCGGTGCTCGCCGACGGGCGGACGGCCCATCAGGGTGACGCGGCCGCACTGCTGGGCGACGCGGAGGCCACCCGCCGGCTGCTCGGTGTGGGCAAGGGCCCGCTCGCCCCACTCACTCCGGAGGCGGATTCCTGATGTCCACCGTCGTGCTGCTCACCATGACCGGACTCGGTCTGGGGGCGCTCTACTTCCTCATCGCCTCGGGCCTCTCGCTGATCTTCGGCCTGATGGACGTGCTCAACTTCGCCCACGGGGCGCTGCTCTCCATCGGCGCGTACGGCACCTGGTGGGCGGCGTCCGGCCACCTGCCCGGCGCGGGGTCCGGGGGGTGGGGCTTCGCCCTGGCGGTCCTGTTCGGCACGGCGGTGGGCACGCTGGCCGCCGTCGTGCTGGAGCTGGCCGTCGTACGCCCCCTCTACACCCGGCCCCGGGAGCAGGTGCTCGCGACGGTCGGGGTGGGGCTGGCCGTGCCCGCGCTGCTGTCGGGCGTCTGGGGTTCGGACGCCCGGACCTTCCCCGGACCGGAGGCCCTGTCCGGCACCTTCGGACTGCTGGGCGCGGACGTGCCGGTCAACCGGCTGGTGCTCGTGGCGGCGGCCGTCGTCGTCCTGGTCGCGCTGCGGCTGTTCCTCGGCCGGACCCGGCACGGTCTGGTCGTACGCGCCGGGGTCGAGGACCGGGCGATGGTGACGGCGCTCGGCATCGACGTCCGCAAGGCCTTCACGCTGGTCTTCGCGATCGGTGGCTGCGCCGCCGCGCTGGGCGGGGCGCTCGGCGGGCTGTACTTCGGCTCGGTCGACCCCCGGCAGGGCACCTCGCTGCTGATCTTCGCGTTCGTGGTCGTGGTCACGGGCGGCATGGGCTCGGTGACCGGTGCGGCCGTGGCCGCCGTCGTCATCGGCCTGGTCCAGCAGTTCGCCAACTACTACACCGCAGCGGGCCTCGGCGACCTGGCGGTCGTCGTCCTGCTCGCCGCGCTGCTGCTCGTCCGGCCGCGCGGACTGACCGGGAGGCTCGCGTGAGCACCGCCACCACACCCGCGCCCGCCGCCGTGACCACGGCGCCCGGGCGGAACAGGCCCCGGCTGCTGCGCTGGTGGCCCGCCGCCGTCCTCGTGCTCCTGATCGTCGCGCCGTACAGCGCCCTGCCCGTCCCCGGACTCCTGGACGGGCCGCTCGGCAGCCCGGGCAGCCTGCAACTGCTCGCCACCTGCCTGCTGTTCGGCGCCCTCGCCACCGGCTACGACCTGCTGCTGGGCCGTACGGGGCTGCTCTCCTTCGGGCACGCGCTGTACTTCGCGACGGGAAGCTACGCCACGAACATGTTCCTGCTGGAGGCAGGACTGCCGTTCGGCGTCGCCGCGGTGCTCGGACTGTGCTCCGGCACCGCGCTCGCCCTCGTGCTGGGCTCGGTGTCCCTGCGGGTCACCGGCATCGGGTTCTCCATGGTGACGCTCGCCTTCGCGCAGGCCGGCTCGATCCTCGTGTCCCGCAACCCGGGCGGCCTCACCGGCGGCGAGGAGGGCAGGGCCGCACCGGCGGAGCTGCTGCCCTCCTGGCTGGTCGGCATCGACCACACCGCCAACCTGTACTGGATCGCGCTCGCCTACCTCGTCCTCACGCTCGGCGTCGTCCGATGGGCGGTGCGCTCCCCCACGGGCCGGGTCTGGGAGGGCATCAAGGAGAACGAGCGCCGGGTGGAGGTGCTGGGCCTGAAGCCGTACGGATTCAAGCTGACGGCGTTCGTCCTGGCCGGGGCGCTGGCGGCGGCGGGCGGGCTCGTCCACCTGCTGCTGACCGGCGGCTCCACACCCCAGACGACGACCTCGGACTTCACCCTGTCGCTGCTGGTGATGGTGGTGCTGGGCGGCTCGGGCACCCGCTGGGGCCCCATGGTCGGCGGCATCCTCTACACCTGGGCCGACCACCGGCTCGGCGACCTCGCCGGCTCGGGCGCGGTCGCCGATCTGCCCGCGGTCCTGCGCGTGCCGCTCTCCCAGCCGCTGTTCCTGCTCGGGGTGCTGTTCGTGGCCGTGGTACACCTGCTGCCCGGCGGCCTGGCCCGTCTCCCGTCCCGTCTGCGCAGGACCCGTGAGGAGCACCGATGATCCCGTACGAGGAGATACGCGTCCCCGTCGCCGGCGGCGGACTGGCCGCCCTGCGCTGGCCCTCCCCCGATCCGGACGCGCCGGTGGTCGTGGCCCTGCACGGCATCACGGCCAACGCCCTGTCCTGGGGAGCGGTGGCCCGCGTGCTCGATGGCCGGGCCACGCTGGTCGCCCCTGACCTGCGGGGCCGGGCCGGCAGCGCCGGGCTGCCCGGCCCGTACGGCATCGCCGCGCACGCGGACGACACGGCCGCGCTGGCCGAGGCGCTCGGGCGGGGCCGGGTGGTGCTGGCCGGCCATTCGATGGGCGCGTTCGTCGCGGCGCTCGCGGCCGTGCGCCGTCCGGGGCTCTTCGGCCCCCTGGTGCTCGTCGACGGCGGGTTCGGTTTCCCGGCGCCCACGCATCTCTCGGCGGACGAACTCCTGACGGCCGTGATCGGACCGGCCATGGACCGGCTCTCGATGACCTTCACCGACCGGGACGCGTACCGGTCGTTCTGGCGGGCCCACCCCGCCTTCGGGGGCGGGGACTGGTCGCCGGAGGTGGACGCCTACATCCAGCGGGACCTGACCGGCGAGGAGCCGGAGTTGCGGTCGGGCTGCCGGCTGGAGGCCGTCCGCACGG
This sequence comes from Streptomyces sp. QL37, assembly GCF_002941025.1. Classification (NCBI taxonomy): domain Bacteria; kingdom Bacillati; phylum Actinomycetota; class Actinomycetes; order Kitasatosporales; family Streptomycetaceae; genus Streptomyces; species Streptomyces sp. QL37. The sequence goes on from NZ_PTJS01000001.1 coordinate 2,391,198, forward strand.
ACGGCGGGGGCCTGTTCCAGGACGAGGTGCTCGCGGCCGTGCACGAACTCCCCGGGCCCGCCACCCTGTTGTGGGCCCGGCGCGGGCTGATGAACGAGGAGCAGGGGCTGTACGACGAGTCCCGGCTGGCGGCGGCGGGCCAGCCGGGTACGAAGGTCAGGGCGGTGCGGGTCGACGACGTCAACCACTACACGGTGCTGACGGGCGAGAAGGGGGCCGGAGAGGTCGCCGACGCCCTGCTGAGGGCGGCGTTCCCCCGCTGAGGGCGGCGGGCGGCCGGGAGGGCTCAGTCGTCCCGGCCGCCCGACAGGAGGTGCAGCCTCAGGGCGAGCTGGAGCTCCAGCGCGCGGTCGGGCTCGTTCCAGTCGCGGCCGAGCAGCACCTGGATCCGGTCGAGGCGCTGCACCACGGTGTTCACATGGACGTGCAGCTCGTCCTTGGCCCGGATCAGGCTGCCGCCCGCGCCGAAGTACGCCCGTAGCGTCCGTACGAGATGGGTGCCGCGCCGTTCGTCGTAGCGCAGCAGCGGGCCCAGCACGGACGTCACGAAGCCGTCGACGTCCTTCGCGTTGCCGAGGACGACTCCCAGGAAGCCGAGTTCGCCGACGCCGGCCCCCTCGCCCTCGCGTCCCAGCACCCGCATCGCGCGCAGACAGCGGGCGGCTTCCGCGTAGGCGGCGGCGAGTTCGCGGGCGCCGCGCGCCGGGCCCGTACCGGCGACTGTGACCGGCTCCTGGACGAGGTGGCCGAGCTGCGCCGCCGCCGCGCGTGCGGCGGATCCCGCCGGCGTGCCGTCGGTGTCGATCAGCAGCACGACGGTGCCCGCGTGTTCGGCGCTCACCCCGTGGATGTCGCCGCCGAACAGATAGCGCATCGCGGCGCCGCCGAGTCTCTCCCTGGCGGACGCCTCTGCGACCAGCACCAGATGCGGCCGGTCCAGGTCGATGCCGAGTCTCCGGCCCCGCTCGGCCAGCCCGGCCGGGTCGCGCTCCGGGTCGCCGAGCAGGTCGCTGATGAGCTCGCCCCGTATCCGGTTCTCGGTCTCGGCGACCGTGCGGCGCAGCAGCAGGAGCAGGCCGGTGACGACCGCGGCGCGTTCGAAGAGCCGCCGGTCCGAGTCGTCGAGCCGGTCCGGCCGGTGCAGCACCAGGCTGGCGAGGAGCTCCTGACCGGCGAGCACGGCGCAGATCCACCGGCCGTCGCGGTGCACGGCGCGTGCCCCGTGGCGGGACTCCTCCGCGGTGCCGGCGAGCCATCCGGCGTCCATGCTGTCGGCGGCGAAGCCGGTGCCGTCGGGCCGTACGGCGGCCAGCGGGCGCCCGCCGGGGTCGTGGATGGTGAGCGGGCTGTCGAGCAGACCGGCGACGGACACGGCGACGTCCTTCACGTCACCGCCGCGCAGCACCAGGTCGGTGAGCCGGTCGTGGGCCTCCTCGGCACGCCGCATGGCGGCCGAGTGCGCGCGTACGGCGGCGTTGGCCTCGGCCAGCTCCGCGTTGGCGCCGGCGAGTTCCGCGAGGGCGGTCCGGGTGTCGTCCAGGGCCCGTGCTGTGTCGATCGCGATCGCGGCGTGCGCGGCGAGCGAGCAGAGCAGGGCCACCTCGTCGGGGCTGAAGACCCGCGCGGCACGGTCGGCCGCGAAGAGGACACCGATGACCTTTCCCGTGCCGCCCCGGCTGGAGCCGAGGAGCAGGGGGACGCCCAGGATCGCGACCAGCCCTTCGTCCAGCACACCGGCGTTGATGTTGCGGGTGTGGCGGAAACGGTCGTCGGTGCGGTAGTCGGGGGTCGCGTACGGGCTGGCGGTCTGTGCCACCAGCCCGCCGAGTCCTTCGCCCAGTTCGAGCCGGAGCCGCTGGAAGAGCACGGACACCGATCCGTCGGTGACCCGCATGTAGGTGTCCCCGGCCTCCTCGTCGGGGAGCGTGAGATAGGCGGTGTCGGTGCCGAGCAGCATCCTGGCCCGCCGCACGATCGCCTTCAGCACGTCGTCCAGGTCCCGGGAGGCCGCGAGGTCCCCGGCCGTGTCGAAGAGCGCGGTGAGCTGGAGTTCCCTGCGCCGGTGCTGGCGCAGGGCGCCCCTGATCCGCAGGGCGGTGGCGGCCGCCCGCTCCACCTCGGCCAGGCCGGCCGGGGGTACGCCGGCGGCCCTCGCCTCCGAGGCGACGGCGCCGAGCTCCTCGGCGGGCGCGTCGTCGGCCAGCAGGTCGAGGAGGCGCGCCAGGAGGGGCGCGGCGGAGGGGGGCGGTTCAGACATGGGCGGCCATCGTCCTTCCGGCTTCCGTGGGCGGTCGGGCGTCAGTTGGCGGTCCAGCCGCCGTCCATCGTGAGGGAGCTTCCGGTGATGTGCGCCGTGCCCGGCCCGCACAGCCACAGGACGGCAGCGGCCACGTCGCCGGGCTCGATCAGCGACTTGAGGGCGCTGCGTTCCAGCAGCACCCGGCCCACCACCTCCTGTTCGGAGATGCCGTGGCTGCGGGCCTGGTCCGCGATCTGGTCCTCGACCAGGGGGGTGCGGACGTAGCCGGGGCTGACGCAGTTGCTCGTCACGCCGTGCGGCGCCGCTTCGAGTGCGACCACTTTGCTGAGCCCCTCCAATGCGTGCTTGGCCGAGACGTAGGCCGACTTGTAGGGGCTGGCGCGCAACCCGTGGACGGACGAGATGTTGACCACGCGGCCCCAGCCGCGTTCGTACATGCCGGGGAGCGTGCGGCGCAAGATGCGGAACGGTGCTTCGACCATGACACGGTGGATCAGCGCGAAGCGGTCCGGCGGGAACTCGTGCACCGGCGCCACGTGCTGCAGCCCCGCGTTGTTGACCACGATGTCCGCGTCGACGGGCAGTCCGTCCACCGCCTCGGCCACGGAGAGGTCGGCCACCCAGGCCGTTCCGCCGATCCGTGCCGCCAGGCTCTTGGCGGCGTCGCCCGCCTTGTCCACCACGTGCACATGGGCTCCGGCGGCGGCGAGTGCCTCCGCGCAGGCCAGTCCGATGCCGCTCGCGGCCCCGGTGACCAGGGCGGTGCGTCCGCTGAGTGCGGCGGGGGCGAGGGGGTCGTGCCGGGGGGTCAGGGAAGTCTGCATGGGCGTCACCGTAAGGACGTCGCGGTCCGCATCACACGGGGTCGGTGCACACACCCCGGGGCGGCCGCATGGTGGCGCAGTACATGGTGCGGGCCGACGGGCCCGGCGCGCACGGGCGGTCCGGGACGCGGGCGCAAGAGGAGCGCCGCACACAGCGGTACGCCGCCGGTGTCCGCCTGCCACATGGGCGGCTCCGCCCCCTGCTCATAGGTTCCGGCAGCAGTCCGCACGTCCTGCCGCACGTCCGACGAGGAGGCCCCACCGTGCGCCCACCGATCCTGCGACGCCTGCTCCGCCGCGTCGCCTCCGTCGCCGTCCTGACCCTGCTCGCCGCGCAACCGGTCTCCGCCGTCGCGGCGCCCGCGGCCCCGGCGGCCGCCGGTCTCCAGCAGGTCACCGGCTTCGGCTCCAACCCCGGCAATCTGCAGATGTTCGCCTACACCCCCGACGACGTCGCCGCGGGCGCGCCCCTGGTGGTCGCGCTGCACGGCTGCACCCAGTCGGCCAACGCGTACTACACCAACTCGGGCTGGCCCGAGTACGCCGATCTGTGGGGCTTCGACGTCGTGTTCCCGCAGACCACCTCGGCGAACAACGCCCTGTCGTGCTTCGGCTGGTTCGACCAGGCCGAGAGCACCCGGGGCCGGGGCGAGGCGGCGTCCGTGGTGCAGATGGTCGAGTACGCGAAGCGGACGTACGGCTCGGACGGCCGCCGGGTGTTCGTCACCGGGCTGTCGGCGGGCGGCGGGATGACCGCCGATCTGCTGGCCGCCTACCCGGACGTCTTCGCGGGCGGGTCCGTGGCCTCCGGGCTGCCCGCGCAGTGCGCGACGAGCCAGGCCGCCGCGTCGGGCTGCCAGTCGGGTCCGCAGAGGCTCTCCCCCGCCCAGTGGGGCGACAAGGTGCGCGACTCCTACCCGGGCTGGACCGGTCCCTGGCCGCGGGTCGCGATCTGGCAGGGCACCTCCGACTACACGGTCCGCCCGGCCAACGCGACGGCGCTGCGTGACCAGTGGACCGATGTCTGGGGCATCGGCCAGACCCCGGCCGGCACCCAGAGCCTGCCCGGCAACACCACCCGGAGCGTCTACGAGGACGCGTCGGGGCGGCCCGCCGTGGAGACGTACTCCGTGTCGGGCATGGGACACGGGCTGCCGGTGAGCCCGGGGTCGGGCGCCGAGCAGTGCGGGTCGACGGCCGCGTACTTCCTGAACACCATCTGCTCGGCGTACCACACGGGCGTGTTCTGGGGGCTCGACAAGGACGCGCCGGGCGGTGGGGACGGGCTGCCCGCCCCCACCGGTCTCAAGGTCACCGGGGTCACGGACAGCGGCGTCTCACTGGCGTGGAACGCGGTCGAGGGCGCGGCCTCCTACGCGGTGCACCGCGACGGCGCGAAGGTGACCACGACCGCCTCGACGTCCTTCACGGACACCGGACTGACCGCGGGCACCTCCTACCGCTACACCGTGACGGCGGCCGACTCCTCGGGGGCCGCCGGGACGGGCTCGTCCGCGGTGACCGCGACGACGTCCGGCGGCACGGTCCCGGCGCGCTGCTTCACGGCGACGAACTACGCCCATGTGACGGCGGGCCGGGCCCACACCTCGGGCGGCCACGCCTACGCGAACGGTTCGGAGCAGGACATGGGGCTGTACAACGTCTTCGTCACCCACACCCTCAGGGAGTCGCCCGCGGGCCACTTCGTGATCGCCGACTCCGGCTGTCAGGCCGGGTCCTCGTAGTCGTCCCTGACCTTCGCCGGGAGCCGGCAGCCGTCCTCGACGGCGGTGAGGGATACGGTCCGCCCCGCGTTCTCCACCGCGTAGTACCGGGCGTAGAGCTTCCAGCCCCGCTTGGCGAGGGTGCGGTAGGTGACGTCCCGCTCGGCATGGCTGGAGACGATCTCCCAGTCGTGCTGCCGCAGCCGCATCACCGTCGCCTCGAACGCGCCGGCGGCGTCCGCCGCCGGCGCGTAGCCCGTCCAGGGCGCGACGCACCCGTGCCAGTCGCCCTTCGGCAGCCGCGCCGTGGAGGTGTCGCCGGGCGGCAGCCCCGCGGCCTCGGCGAAGCCGGCTATCTCGTCGGCGACCGTCCCCGTGGTGAACGGCGGGGTGGGGTCCGGGGAAGGGGGCGGGGCGCTCTCGCTGTCGCTGATGAGACCGCAGCCCGCGGTCATCGTCATGAATCCGGCCGCCACGGCGGCGACGGCCGCCGTCCTTCGTCTGCGCACTGGTGCTTCCCACCGGTCGTCGTCCCAACCCCACGGGCACGCGCCCGTGTGACCCCCGCCGGAGTCTCGCATGGGGTCTGACCTGCTGGGAAGGCCCTTCGCACAGGGAGTGCGACTGTCCGCCCGGAGGGGTCCGGGAGCGCCCCGGTAGAGTAGGCGGGTCGTCATCATGCCCGTACAGGGGGAAGCCGGTGCGAATCCGGCGCCGACCCTTCCCCGAGCGCTCGGCCAGCTCGAGCAGGGGAGAAACCCCATTCGAGAGGCTCAGTCCGCCATGTCCGTACGCCGCCGCGCGGCAGCGCTCGCGATCACCGCCGTGCTCTGTGGAGCGGCCGCCCCGGTGGCGGTCGCCGCGCCGAGTCCGTCCCCGTCCACGCCCGACCTTCCGGCGGGGCTGTACGGCACCAAGGACCCGACGTACGACGGGGTGTGGCGCCAGTCGCTCGCCTTCCTCGCCCAGAAGATCGAGCTGGTCACGCCCGCCACGCAGTCGGTGGACTGGCTCGTCGGCCAGCAGTGCGACAGCGGGGCCTTCCCCTCGTACCGCGATGCCTCGAAGCCCTGTGACGCGAAGACCGTCGCGGACACCAACGCCACCGCGGCGGCCGTCCAGGCCATGGTCGAGCTGGCCGTGCACCGTGAGGTCGTGGACAACGGCGTCAATTGGCTGAAGTCCGTGCAGAACGAGGACGGCGGCTGGGGCTACAACCCGGGCAGCCCGAGCGACGCCAACTCCACCGGCGTCGTGGCCGGGGCGCTGGCGCGGGCCGCCGTCCCGCTCGCCGAGGTCACCAGGAAGGACGGCAGGACGCCGTACACGGCGCTCCAGACGTTCGCGCTGCCCTGCGGGGGCGAGGACGGCGGGGCGTTCGCCTACCAGCCGGACAAGAAGGGCGAGCTCACCGCCAACGCGGACGCCACGGCGGCCGCCGTGCTCGGCGCGATGGGCAAGGGCATGGCCTCGGGGAACTACAACGCGGCGAAGGCACCCGTCTGCACCGAGGGCTCCGAGCTCACCCCCGAGCAGTCCGCGCAGAACGGCGCCCACTACCTGGCGCGGACGCTCGCCGGGTCGGGTCATCTGGAACTTCCCCCCATGCCGGGCGCCGAGGAGTCGGCGCCGCAGCCTGACTTCGGCAACACGGCCGACGCGGTCGTGGCGCTGTCGGCGGCCGGCCACAAGGACAAGGCGGCCGGGGCGGTCGCGTATCTGGAGAAGCACGCCCAGGGCTGGGCGAAGGAGGGCGGCCCCGCCGCCACCGCCCAGCTGGTGCTCGCCGCCCACGCGACCGGCACCGACGCGCGTGACTTCGGCGGCGTCGACCTCGTGAGGCAGCTCAACGCGACGGGCCCCGCGCCCGCCGCCACCGCCGTGCCCTCGCCGACCGCGACGGCACCGGAGAAGCCGGCGGACACGAGCAGCGACGACGAGGGGCTCGGCCTCTGGTGGATCATCGGCATCGGTCTCGCCTTCGGCGCCGGCATCGGCTTCCTGCTCAGCGGACGCCGGAAGAACCAGCAGCTGTGAGCCGCCCGCTGCGGACGGCGGCGGTGCTCCTCCTCGTCGGCGCCGTCCTGGCCGTGCTGGGCGCGGGGAGCGCGCAGGCGGCCGGTTACCGCTACTGGTCGTTCTGGGAGAGCGACGGCGGGAAGAGCTGGACGTACGCCACCCAGGGGCCTTCCGTGGTCCGGCCGGACGACGGCGCGGTGCAGGGTTTCCGCTTCTCGGTGAGCGCGGATTCGCAGGACTCGGCGCAGCCGCGCCGCGCGCCCGATTTCGGGGCCGTCTGCGCGGACACCCCGGCGAAGGACGGTCTCAAGCGGATCGCGCTGGTCATCGATCCGGGCACGGCGGCGGACGCGCCGGACGGCGAGAAGCCGCCCGCGCCGCGCACCGCCTGTGCCCAGGTCGCGCCGGACGCGAGCACGGCGGAGGCGCTCGCCTCGGTGGCGAAGCCCCTGCGGTACGACAGCGCCGCGATGCTCTGCGCGATCTCCGGCTATCCGCGGTCGGGCTGCGGTGAACAGGTCGACGGGGGCTCCGACGGACCGGAGACCAGCGTTCCGGCCACCGCGTCCACCGCCGGCGACGGCGGTGCGACGGACGGCGGCTCCGGGGGCGGCGGCCCGTCGGTGGGTGTGCTCACCGGCGTCGGCGCGGTCCTCGTCCTGGGTGTCGCCGCTGTGCTCCAGGCCCGCCGCCGCCGATGACCCGCTCCACCGGCCCGGCCCGGCTCCACCCTGCCCTGCGCGCCCCCGGGGCCACCCGGGGCAACGCGCTGCCGGCCGGGGCCTGGTGGCTGTGGGCGCTCGGGCTGGCGACCGCCGCGTCCCGTACGACCAATCCGCTGCTGCTCGGGCTGCTGGTGGGCGTGGCCGGCTACGTGGTGGCGGCGCGCCGCACCGACGCGCCGTGGGCCCGCTCGTACGGGGCGTTCATCAAGCTCGGGCTGGTCGTCGTCGCCGTACGGCTGGTGTTCTCCGTGGTCCTCGGCTCCTCCGTCCCCGGCACGCACGCCCTGTTCACGATGCCCGAGGTGCCGTTGCCCGACTGGGCGCAGGGGGTCAGGATCGGCGGCCGGGTCACGGCGGAGCAACTGGTCCACGCGCTCTACGAGGGCGCGAAGCTGGCCACGCTGCTGATCTGCGTCGGCGCCGCGAACTCGCTGGCCAATCCGGCCCGGCTGCTGAAGTCGCTGCCCGGCGCCCTCTACGAGGTGGGCGTCGCCGTCGTCGTCGCGATGACCTTCGCGCCGAACATGGTCGCCGACGTGGCGCGGCTGCGTACGGCCCGCAGGCTGCGCGGCCGTCCGACCGGCGGGATCGGGGCGGTGCTCCAGATCGGGCTGCCGGTGCTGGAGGGCGCGCTGGAGCGTTCGGTGGCCGTCGCGGCGTCGATGGACGCGCGGGGGTACGGGCGCACCGCGCAGGTCCCGCCCGCCGTCCGCCGCACCACCCATGTGCTGACGCTCGGCGGGCTGCTGGGTGTGTGCGCGGGGACGTACGGGCTGCTGGCCGCGCAGGGCGCCGTGCACGGGCTGCCGTTGCTGCTGGCCGGGCTGCTGGCGGCGCTGGCCGGGCTCAGGCTCGGCGGGCGCCGCTCGGTGCGTACGCGTTACCGGCCGGACCGCTGGGGCGTACGCGCCTGGCTCGTCGCCGCCTCGGGCGCGGCCGTCGCGGCGGCGATGATCTGGGCGGGCGCCGCCGCCCCGGACGCCCTGCGCCCGGGCGTCGTCCCGCTCACCGCCCCCGTGCTGCCGCTGTGGCCGGCCGCCGCCGTGCTGATCGGGCTGCTGCCCGCCGCGGTGGCCCCGCTGCCCCCTTCCCCCTCGGACTCCAAGGAGAGCTCATGATCCGGTTCGAGAACGTCTCGGTGCGGTACGAGGGCGCGGAGCGCCCCACCCTGTCCGGGGTCGACCTCACGATCCCCGAGGGCGAACTGGTGCTGGCGGTCGGCCCGTCCGGTGTCGGCAAGTCGACTCTGCT